>NZ_JCAXDP010000002.1:0-897103 GCF_059759315.1 Achromobacter sp. GQ309 | reverse complement strand
GCGGCGGACGGTCTCGCTACTTCAAGCGGCGCCGCCCATCACAGCCCCTCCCGCCGTGACGACGAGCCGCTAGCAAACCAACCCCCACCAGCGCGCAAGCGCACACCGCCACGACGTCCCACCGACCCAATGCCGGGTTGCCGCCGTCCGGGCGGCAGCAACCCGGCGGCCTCGCAGATCTCCTGCCCTGACCACAGGTCTTGAAGCGCCCCAAACCAAAGACCCTCGCAGCACGGCGTCGCGGTCCCGGTGGGCACGAGCGCCGTCGATGCGCCCGAGGGAATCTGAAGGGATCCAAAGGCGGACGAAGATGACGAAGGGGGGGGCCGCCTAGGCACGTCCCGAGCGAAGGCTCCGGACCGCAATCGTGGGCGCTCGTGCCCACCGGGACCGCGGCGTCGGGCGACCTACGAAGATCGAACACAGCCTTGCCGTCATAGCTGCTGACACGCGGCCTTGCCACTACTGCCGCGGACGCTTGAACACCGGACCCACGTGTTGCTCGACGGCCTTCCTCGTCATCTTCCCCGCGCCCTCCAAGGCACCGGCGCGCTCTTCGCGCAGACGCCGCAGCACTTCGGTCGGCGCGACGCCGAAGTGTGCTGCGAACTTGCGCTGGAAGGTGCGCCGCGACATGCCGCAGGCGTCGGCCATGTCGTCCACCGACCAGCGGGCCGACAGGCGTGCTTCCATTTTTTCGACCAGTTCGCGGAATGGGGCGGCCACGCGGTCCTGCAGCCGCAGCGTCTGGCTGTACTGGCGTTGGTCCCCGTTGCGGCGCATGAAGACCACCAGCCGCCGCGCGACCTGCTGGGACAGCGCGGCGCCGAAGTCGCGTTCGATCAGCGCCAGCGCCAGGTCGATGCCGGCTGTGACGCCCGCGGAGGTCCAGTATTTGCCGCTTTCGATGAAGATGCGGTCGTCGTCGACGCGCAGTCCCGGGTAAAGCTTGCGCAGCCGGTCGGCGGAGCGCCAGTGCGTGGTGACGGCGCGGCCATCGAGCAGGCCGGCGGCGGCCAGGACGAATGCGCCCGTGCAGACGCTGCTGGTGCGGCGTGTGCCGGCGTCGCGGCGGCGTAGCCAGGCGCGGGTTTCACCGTGCGTCGCGGCGCGATCCACGCCGGGGCCGCCGGGCACCAGCAGCATGTCGATGGGCGCGTCGTCGTCCGCTTCGAAGGTGCCGTCCACTTGCATGCGCAGCCCTTGTTCCCAGGTGGTCACCACCGGCGATGCCGCGATCGTGTTCAAGGCATATAGCTGGCGGCCCGATTCTTCGTTGGCCGAGCTGAACGCCTGCCACGGTCCGGCCAGGTCCAGCGGCTGGAAGCCGTCATACAGCACGAACAGCACGCGTTGTGGCGCGATTGGCGCGTTTTCTGGCGCACCGCGCGGCGCGCGTTCGCCTATGCTGGGTTCTGGCGTTTTCATGGGAGCAACGTCATGAAGGTGAATATCGTTTTGTTCGAAGGGCTGACTCAGCTGGATATGACCGGGCCGTACGAAGTGCTGGCGAACGCGCCGGGATTTACCGTGGATTTTGTCGCAAAAACGATGGAGCCGGTGCGCTGCGACCGGGGCTTGCGCTTCGTGCCTACGCAAACGATCGACTCGGCGCCGCCTTGCGACCTGCTGGTCGTGCCGGGCGGACCTGGCACGGACGACGCCATCGTCGATCCGGCGTGGGTGGATTTCACCCGCAGGCAGGGGCAGGGCGCCAAATACCTGTTCGGTATCTGCACGGGATCGCTGCTGCTGGGCGCGGCCGGGCTGCTGCGGGGCAAGCGGGCGTCCAGCCACTGGCGGGCGCGGGAACTGCTGGCGCGCTTTGGGGCCACGCCGAGCGACGAGCGCCTGTGTGTGGACGGCAATGTGTTCACGGCCGGCGGCGTGACGTCGGGGATCGACATGGGGCTGAAGGTGGTGGCGTCGCTGTGCGGCGAGGATGTCGCCAAGCTGATCCAGTTGCAGATCGAATACGATCCGAAGCCGCCGTTTCCGGGCGGCACGCCCAAGACGTCCGAGCCAGCGATTGGGGAGCGCTATCTGGCGATGTCGCAGGCGCGTTTCGAGCGACGCAGCGCGGCCGTGGATCGGGCGGCGGCGGCCATGCGGTGAGGCGGTGAACATGGCAAGAGGGCGGCGATTCGGCCGTATCGGCGGCGGCCATGCCGCGGGGGTGAGGTGGCGCGACGATGGCGATGCCGTGGCGGCGAAGTTCATGCCGTCACAGCGGTGGCCCTGCCTTTGAAGAGGGGGGGGCACAGCCTTTATCGCTGCGCCGCTCACCGCCCCAGATGGTCCAGCGGCAGCGGGCTCTGCGGCTTGACCGTCTGGATCGCGAAGTTGCTGCGGATGTCCTTAACGCCGGGCAGTTTCAGCAGGGTATGCAGCAGGAACTGCTCGTATCCGCGCAGGTCGGGCACCACGACCTGCAACAGGAAGTCGGACTCGCCGGACACCAGATGCGCGGCGATCACTTCCGGCAGCGCGCTGACCTCGTTGCGGAACATTTCGGCGTCGCGCTCGTGGTGGCGCTCGACCTTCACGCCCACGAATACCGTCAGTCCTAATCCGACCTCGTGCGGATCCAGCCGCGCTTCGTAGCCCTGGATGACGCCGGCTTCTTCCATCATCCGCACGCGCCGCAAGCAGGGCGAGGGCGACAGGCCGATCTGGTCCGCCAGCTCCACGTTAGTGAGCCGGCCGTTCTTCTGCAGCGCCTCCAGAATCCGGCGGTCGTAGGCGTCGAGTTGGCGTTTTGGCATAGATGTGTGGAATTCAGGCTTGGGTTGGTGGGTTGTGCCAGGAATGGTATCCGACTTGGCAAGAATGGCAAGCACATGCCAGCCCCTTTTTTCTAGAATCTCGCCATTGAAATCTTGCGGTGGAGCGCGGTCATGGCCGATATGGCGTTGTTTCTGGGAGCCTTGCTGATTGTGTACGTGGTGCCCGGGCCGGACATGATCCTTCTGCTGGAAACCGGTCTGCTGCGCGGTCGCGGGCAGGCGCTGGCGGTGGCGGCGGGCTTGGCTATTGCACGTGCGGCGCACGTGTCGCTGGCCGCGCTGGGTCTGGCGGCCTTGTTCAAGACGCACCCGTGGGCGTTCGACGCGGCGCGCACGGTGGGCGGCTGCTATCTGGTTTGGCTGGGGATCCGTCTCTTGCGCGCGCCGCTTGCCGTTCCGCCCTTGGACGGGGAGGCCGCGCCGCGACATGCAGGCTGGGGACCCGCGCTGATGAGCGGCGTGCTCACCAATGTGCTCAACCCCAAGGCCTTGCTGTTCTGCTCGGTGCTCCTGCCGCAGTTTGTGTCGCCGGAGCGCGGCCCGATTGGCCAGCAGTTTGCGGTGCTGGGCGTCATCCTCGTCGGATTGGGCCTGACGTTCGACGTGTTGTGCGCGCTGGCGGGCGGCGCGGTAGGCCGCTGGATGTCCGCCAGCCCGCGCGCACAAAAGATCCAGAGCTTGGTCTTCGGCACCGCCCTGATCGGCTTCGGCCTGCGCCTGACCTTCGCCAATCGCCCGGCCTGAGGTGCGCGGCACCTTGTGGGGAGTCGGACATCCATGGTTTTGTAAGACCAAATGAGGTGTCAGACACCGGCCCTATGCGTCGAAATCCGCAACAAAATAAGGCCCGGCGCGCAATCGCGCCGGGCCTTATTGCACCGGGCCTTATTGCTTAGCACCGCACCTGCGTTACTTGCCGAAGGCGAACGACGCTGCGTCGACCTCGTCAGCCTTGGCGGGCGGCGGGACGGCGCCGTCTTCCAGCAGTTCCGCGGGATCCAGTCCCTTGGTCAGCTCCAGCGCCTGGCGCTCGAACAGGCGCCGGTACAGGCCGCCCTTCAGGCGGATCAGCGCGTCGTGGCTGCCTTCTTCGATCACGCGGCCATGGTCCATCACCAGCAGGCGGTCCAGGGCCCGGACTGTCGACAGGCGGTGCGCTACGACCAGCGTCGTGCGGCCTTCCATCAGGCGGTCCATCGCGCGCTGGATCAGCACCTCGCTTTCGCTGTCCAGGCTGGACGTGGCTTCGTCCAGGATGAGGATCGGCGCGTCCGCCAGGAACGCCCGCGCAATCGCCACGCGTTGGCGTTCGCCGCCGGACAGCTTCACGCCGCGTTCACCGACCAGCGTCTCGTAGCCCTTGGGCAGCGCCATGATGAAGTCATGCGCACTGGCCAGCCGGGCCGCCTGCTCGATGTCGGCCTGCGACGCGCCGGGGCGGGCATAGGCGATGTTTTCCGCCAGCGTCCGGTGAAACAGCACGGGCTCCTGCTGCACGATCGCGATCTGCCCGCGCAGCGACGCCTGCTTCACCTGGGCGATGTCCTGCCCGTCGATGGTGATGCGGCCGCCGTTCACGTCGTACAGGCGCTGGATCAGCTTGATGAACGTCGTCTTGCCCGAACCCGAGTGGCCGACCAGGCCCACCCGTTCGCCCGGCGCGATGCGCACCGAGAACCGGTCGTACAGCGCGACGTTGTGCGCGCCGTAGCGGAACGTCACGTCTTCGAAGCGGATCTCGCCTGCCGTCACCGCAATGTCGCCCGCGCCCGGCCGGTCTTCCACGCCCAGCGGCTGCTTTTCCAGCGATACCAGTTCCTCCATGTCGTTGACCGAGCGCTGCAGGTTGCGGATGTGCATGCCCACGTCCCGCAGATAGCCTTGGAGCACAAAGAACATGGTCAGCGTGAACGTGATGTCGCCCACGCTGGCCTGGTTGCGCGACCACAGCAGCAGCGATGCGCCCAGGATCGAGGCCTGCATGGCGACGAGCATCGCGCCCTGGATGCCGCCGTTGAACGTGGCGCGGATCCAGGTGCGGCGCGTGCGGCGGCGCCACTTGTCGATGACGCGGTCCAGCCGCGCTTCTTCACGCGTCTCCGCGCCAAAGGCCTTGACCACGGCGTTGCAGCTGACCGCATCGGCCAGCGCGCCGCCCATGCGCGTATCCCAGGCATTGCCCAGGCGCGCCGCGGGCGCCACGTACGCCAGCGACAGCGTAGCGGTGACGGCGATGTAGAGCACCGAACCCAGGCCCACGACCAGCCCCATCAGCGGCCAGTGCGCGCCCAGCAGCGCGGTGGCGCCCACCAGCATGACGACCGACGGCAGCAGCGCCACCAGCAACGTGTCATTGAGCAGGTCCACCGCCCACATGCCGCGCGTGATTTTGCGCACTGTCGAGCCCGCGAAGCTGTTGGCATGCCAGTCGGTCGAAAAGCGCTGTACGCGATAGAAGGCATTCGAGGCGATGCCGTTCATCATCTTCAGCGTGAAGGTGATGATGTTCTGGAACACCGCCTGGCGCAGCAGCGTCCCGCCTACGCCTAGCGCAACCAGTAGCCAGAAGGCGGTGATGGCGGCGGTCCAGGCAAGCTGGTCGCCGGCCGCGCCCGATGCCACGGCGTCGACCAGGCGGCCGGCGTACATCGGGGTCAGCACGTCGGCCACGGCGGACAGCAGCGCCAGCGCCACGATCACGACGATGCGCAGCGGCTGCCGGCCCCAATAGCGGAAGGTAAAGCCCAGGACATCCTTGAAGGCTTGTCCTCGAAAATCGATTTTTTTTCTAGCCATTGCCATGGCCTGGCGGCAAAGCACACGCCAGGTTCCTTGTAAGGAAAGAGGAAAAACACGCCGTGCGCCGGAAGGGGCGCTGGCAACTGCGTTAAGGGTTCAAATGGGCACGGCGGACCGGTCGCCAAGTACGGAACTGGCGATGGTGCCGCGCGGGCGACGACTTAATGGCGTCGCGGGGACACGCGCGGGACGGCGTTCGGCATGGGGTACATCATGCGGCCTCCCTGTCGGTGGGTGAGGGGAAAAAAGGAAATGGGCGCGAGGCCCGAATTGCCGATTCTATCCAAGTGATGTAGGCGAATCAACGGGCCGCGCGTGGGGACAGAATGCGATGTCGGTTTTTTTCAACGCGGCGGATGGGGCAAATGCGCCCGACGCTGCATGCGCCGCAAACGCTGCGATCAAGACGATCGCAGCGGATCAGCGGGCACAACGAGCGGCGCGACCGCCGTGCTAGCCGGGCAGCGATGCCGCGCCCGCAGCGGTATACCCGCCCTGATGGCTTGCCAGCCGCGCATACACGCCTTGCTTGCGCAGCAGTTGGTCGTGCGTGCCGGACTCGGCCAGCGTGCCGCGGTCCAGCACCAGGATCAGGTCGGCGTCGCGAATGGTGGACAGGCGATGCGCAATCACCAGCGTCGTGCGGTGGCGCATCAGCACGTCGAGCGCGCCGCGGACCTGCATTTCCGACAGCGTGTCCAGATGCGACGTGGCTTCGTCCAGGATCAGCACCGGCGCGTTCTTCAAGAAGGCGCGCGCAATCGAGATGCGCTGCCGCTGACCGCCCGACAACTGCATGCCGCGTTCGCCCACGCGCGTCGCCAGCCCCTCGGGCAGACGCTGCAAGAAGTCGGCCAGCGCCGCCTGTTCCAGTGCACGCATCAGATCTTCGCGGCTGGCCTCGGGACGCGCCAGCCGGATGTTGCCTTCGAGCGTGTCGTTGAACAGATACGTATCTTGTGTGACCAGCGCCACGCGCTCGCGCAGGCCGTCGAGCTGGAGTTGGCGCACGTCCACGCCGTCCAGCTTGACTGCGCCTTCGCGGGGATCCCAGAAGCGCAGCAACAGGCTCGCCACCGTGCTCTTGCCCGCGCCCGAGGCGCCGACGATCGCCACCGTGGCGCCGGCGGGCGCGGTGAAGCTAAGCTGCCGCAGCGTGTCCTGGCGCTTGCCGGGGTAGGCGAAGCTGACGCGCTCGAACGCGAGCGACAGGCCATGCGGCGCCACCGGCGCGGGCAGGGGGCCATCCACGACCGGTTCGGGTTCGTTGGCCACCACGTGCAGGCGGCGCGTGGCGGCGATGGTGTCGGCCAGTTGCCGGCTGACCTGCGAGATCTCGGACACCGGCAGGAACGTCGCCAGCGCGATCAGCACCAGCAGCGGCAGCATGCCGGCCGCCAGCGTACCGGCCTGCACCTGCAGCGCGCCCACGACAGCCACCGCAAGTCCGCCCAAGCCCATCGCAATTTCAAACCAGGCCGTCTGGCGGGACAGGTCGCGCAGGATGGCTAAGCGCCGCGCCCGATAGTGATCGGCGACCTTCAAGAACTGATCGCGGCGCCGGCCCGTCGCCTGGAAGGCGGTCAGGTCGGCCAGGCCCTGGATGGTGTCGGTGGTGTGAGCGCTCATTTCACCCAGCGCCTCGCGAGCCTTGTCGCCCAACGCATCGACGCGGCGCCGGCCGCGCACGGGAGAGACCAGCGCATAGGCCAGGAACGGCAGCAGCGCCAGCGCCACCGGCCAACTGTAGAACCCCAGGAAACCCAGCACGGACAACGGCACCAGCACGGACACGATGGCCGGCGCGATGGTGTGGGCGTAGAAATACTCGACCATCTCCACGTCCTGCGTGGCCAGCGCGACCAGATCGCCAGAGCGGCGTTGCAGCAGATACGCGGGCGCCAGCCGTTCCAGCTTGTCGTAGAGCTTGACGCGCATGTCGGCCAGAAGCTGATAGGCCATCGCATGCGCCAGCCACGATTCCAGCCAGTGGAATAGCGCGGCCAGCGGCGCGGCGATCAGCAGGCCGACGATCAGCGCGGTGGTATCGCCGCCGTCGCGGATGGCGGCCACGATCAGGGCGCTGAACACGCCCACGCCGATGAAGGCGGCGACACGCGCCACGCCCAGCAGAATGGTCGCGATGAGCGTGCCGCGCCATGGGCGCACCACCGACAGCAGGGTGCCCAGTGTGGCGCGCCAGCCGACGTGACCGGCATCCGCGTCCAGCGACCGCAGGGCCGGACCGGGCGCGTTGCCGTCGTCGGGCTCAGCGGCGGGATCGCCCGCCGCCTGCTGTGCCGAGGGCAGGGAGCCGGCGGCCGGGTTGCGGTGCGCGGCCGCCTGTTCGTGCATCAGGCGGTAGTACAGCCCTTTCTCGCGCATCAGGTCGGCATGCGGTCCGGCTTCGGCCACGCGGCCCTGGTCCAGCACCAGGATGCGGTCCGCGCCGATTACGCTGGCCAGCCGGTGCGCCAGGATCAGCGTCGTGCGGCCGGCCATGAGGCGGTCCAGCGCCTGCTGGATCAGCGCCTCGTTCTCGGTGTCGACCGACGAAAGCGCCTCGTCCAGGATCAGGATGGGCGCGTCGCGCAGCAGGGCGCGGGCGATCGCCACGCGCTGGCGCTGGCCGCCCGACAATTGCAGGCCGCGCTCGCCAATGCGCGTGGCGTAGCCGTCCGGCAGCGCCATGATGAAGTCGTCGATGTTGGCGGCGCGGGCGGCGGCGCGCACCTCATCAAGCGTTGCGTCGGGGCGGCCCAGCCGCAGGTTGTCGTCGATGGTGCCGTGAAATAGCGTGATGTCCTGGCTGACCAGCGCGATGTGTGACAAGAGGAACTGCGTGTCCAGCGCGTTGACGTCGTGCCCGCCCACGCGGACCGCGCCGGATTGCGGCACGCATTCGCGCAGCAGAAGCCGCACGATGGTGGATTTACCCGCGCCGCTGGGGCCGACCACGCCGACCCGTTCGCCCGCCGCAATGCGGAACGCCAGGCCGCGGTGGGCGGCGCGTTCGGGCGTGTACGAAAAGGCGACGTCGTCGAACTCGATGGTCGGCGCCAGGCGCGCAGGGCCCGCTTGCGCGGCGCGCGCGTCGGGGGCGGGCGTCAGCGGCTGTGCATCCATCAACGCGTGAATGCTGGCGGCGGCCGACTGGCCCAGCATGCCCCGGTGCAGCACCGCGCGCAGATCGCGCAGCGGGCGGAAAATCTCGGTGCCCGCCATCAGCACGATCAAGAGCGCCTCGACGCTCATGTCGCCGGCGGTCACGCGCCAGGCGCCCAGCGTCAGCGCCAGCGCGGCGCCCAGCGCCACGCCCAGGTCGCTGATGCCGCGCGTCAGCAGGCTGACGGACAGCACCCAGAACGTGTTGTCGGACAGACTGCGCGCGCGGGCGGCAAGCCGCTCGCCCCAGGCCTTGCCCTGGCCATACGACTTGAGCGTGGGCAGGCCCTGGACCGCGTCCAGGAACTCTTCACCGAATTCGTTGAGCGACCGGCTGCGCGCCAGGCTGGCACGGCGGTCCAGCATGTGCACCGCCATCGGCCCGAACAGCGCGAAAAGCGCGGCGGCCAGGAAGACGAGGGCGGTCGGCACGTCCCAGAACGCGATGACGGCAAAGATGGCAAAGGGTGCGGCGGCCGCGATGGCGACCTGCGGCAGATACTGTCCGAAGAAGGTCTGCAACTGTTCGACGCCGTCCACCACGGTCAGCATGACGCCGCCCGTGCGCTGGTTGGCGAACCATGCCGGTCCCAACGCGACGATGCGGTCATACAGCTTCGCGCGCAGCGTGTGCTGGATGGCAGCGGATGTGCGGTTGGCCTGCACCGTGCGCCAGTCGTCCAGCAACGCCCGCAGCAGCACCATGGCCGCCACGCATAGCGCCGGCATTGCCCATTCCTGCCACGGCGCCCCGTCGAACACGCGTGCGAGCAACTGTCCCAGGAACACGTACCGCGCAATCCCGGCCGCCAGCGCCAACAGGCCCAGAAAGATGCCGCCTGCCATGCCGGCACGCAGACCCTCGGTCAGACGCCACAGCCTCGAATCGAAATACATAGCATTACTCCATCCAGAGCCTGCATCGTCCCCGATCCGGCGCGCGCGCGAAAGCGATGAATTTTCAATCAAGGGTTGAGATAAACTCAACCGATGTCCGATTCCTCTACCCGCACGCCGCCGCTGGCCGCGTTGCGCGCCTTCGAAGCCGTGGCCCGCCTGGGCAGCCTGAGCCGCGCGGCTGCCGAGCTCAACGTCACGAAAAGCGCAGTCAGCCATCAGTTGCGGGCGCTGGAAGCCGACTTGGGAACCTCGCTGCTGCGCCGGGGCGGCACCGTGCGGCGCGCTGAAACCACCGAGGCGGGTGCTGCGTTGCTGGCTTCCGTACAACAGGCCTTGACCCTATTGGAAACCGCCTGCCGCAATGTCCGGGCCAGCGCCCGCGGCAAGCGGCGCTACACCCTGAACGTGTCCGCCAACCCGTCGCTGGCCGCGCTGTGGCTGGCGCCGCGCATCGGCCGCTTCATCGAACTGCATCCGGACATCGACATCCAGGTGTATCTGCACGCCAGCCAGGATCCAGCCTGGAAAACCCAGGACATCGACCTGGCCTTCCTGCACGTGCGCGCGATGGGGCCGCACATTGCGGCGCCGGGCGACATTCCGCTCATGACCGAGACCGTGGTGCCGGTATGCAGTCCGGCGCTGGTGCCCGAGGCCGACCGCAATGACCCGCGCGTGTTCCTGCGCCACCGCTGGCTGGAAGAAAAGCACATCGACAGCCCGGAGACCGATTGGCGCACGTGGGGACCCCGGCTGGGGATTGCGCCGGATGATTGGCAGGATCCGATGGTGCTGAGCGGCTTGAGCACCGTGGTGGCCGCCGCGGCGGCAGGGGTGGGTATCGCGCTGGGCCGCGCGCCGCTGATCGACGAAGATCTGGCGAGCGGCCGGCTGGTGCCGCTGATGCCGCATCTGCGCATGCCGGGCTCGTGGGGCTATGTCATGCGCATCCACGCCAACCGGCCGATGGATCCGTCATTGCCTGCGCTGGTGGAGTTTCTGGCCGAGGAAGGCCGCAGCACAGGCGCGTGGCAAAGCCTCGACGGCCTATTCGGCAGCCTTGCCCCGCCTGACGTTCACGCCGAGCATCAAGATCGTCCAGCCGGATCGCGCACGCGGCGCGGTTAATCGGCCGTCAACTCCATGCTGCGCGTTACTTCCTCCTGCACGCGCTCCCAGATCGCCCGCTTCAGTTCCACGAATCGCGGCGACAACTGCACGTCCGCGCTGCGCGGATGCGGCAGGTCGTTCTGGATGTCCTGCACGATGCGGCCGGGCTTGGAACCCATGACGGCCATGCGCGTCGACAGGGTCAGCGCCTCGTCGATGGAGTGCGTGATGAAGACGATGGTCTTGCCGCTCTGCTCGTAGATCGACAGCAATTGGTCCTGCAGCACCTGCCGGGTCATCGCATCAAGCGCCGCGAACGGCTCGTCGAACAGCATCACGTCCGGGTCGTTGGCCAGCACGCGCGCAATCGACACGCGCTGCTTCATCCCGCCCGACAGCGCGTGCGGATACTTGTCCGCCGCGTGCTTCAGGCCCACCATCTCGATGAACTTGCGGGCGATCGGCGCGCGCTCCTGGCGCGACATGCCGCGCATCTTCAGGCCGAACTCCACGTTCTCCTGCACCGTGCGCCACGGAAACAGCGCGTACTGCTGGAACACCATGCCGCAGGCGGCGGTCACGTCGGTGACCTTTTTGCCGTTGATCTCCACCGACCCGGTGTTGGGCGTGATGAAGCCTGCCATCAGGTTCAGCAGTGTCGATTTGCCGCAGCCCGAGGCGCCCAGCAGCACCAGGAATTCTCCGCGTTTGACCTCCAGGTTGACCTTGTCCAGCACCGGCACTTCGCCGTAGGCCTTGGAGACGTCCGTCAGCCGGATCATCGTGTCGTTCATCGCTGCCATGCCAGCACCCATCGTTCAAGAAGCCGCAAACACAGATCGGTCACCAGCACGGTGAAACTGATCAGTACCATGCCCAGCACTACGGTGTCGGTCTGGAAGAATTCCTTGCCGTTCATGATCATGAAGCCCAGGCCTTCCTTGGACGCCACCAGCTCGGCCGAGATCACGCAGGTCCAGGACAGGCCCAGGATGATCTTCATGCCCGACAGGATCTGCGGCAGACAGCCCGGAAACAGCACCTCGCGCATGACCTGCCAGCGGTTGGCGCCCAGGTTGCGCGCGGCGCGCACCAACACGGGGTCGATGCTGCGCGAGGCCTCCATCACGTACAGCAACGCGGGCACGAAGGATCCCATGAACACGATGCTGTACTTCTGCGTTTCGGTGATGCCGAACCACAGCAGCGACAGCGGAATCCAGCTCATGGATGGCAGGGGGCGCAGGAACGAGATGATGGGATCGAAGACGGCGCGCGCCACCTTCGACGTGCCCAGCAGGATGCCCAGGGGAATCGCCACGATCACGGCAGCCAGAAAGCCCACCATGACGCGGCGCGTGGAGGCCAGCACGTTGTAGAACAGCGTGCCCTGGTCGGACATGGAAAGCGCGCGCGCCAAGACCTGGGACGGCGCGGGCAGGAAGATGGGGTCGACCGCGCCGGCACGGCACAGGCCTTCCCACATCAGCAGAAAACCCAGCAGCGAAAACACGCTGACCCAGAGCAGGCGCGTTTCGCGGGATGACGAACGTGTGGACATAGGCAGACTGTCCCGAGCTTAGAGGTACGAGGACTGGACCCAGTCCTTGACGGTGGGCGCGCGGTCGATCTGCTTGAGCGACACCAGCATCTCGGCCAGCTTCTGCATGCCGTTCACGAAGTTGCCGGGCTCGATCATCAGCGCTTTCTGGTCTTCAGCCGAATACCACTGCGTCTGCTTGATGACGGCCAGCTGCTCGTCCTTAGACAGCCCGGTCAGTTCCAGCAGCACGCCGGCCGCTTCCTCGGGCTGGTTCGTCAGCATGGCGTTGGCCTGGAACACCGCCTGCAGGAACTTGCGCACGGCGTCCGGATTTTCCTTGCCCAGCTTGGCGTGCGTCAGCAGCACGTCGGGTCCGGGGGTGATGGCGTATTGCTTGTAGAGCGAGAACGCGGTGTCGTCCAGCAGCACATGCGTGCCCGGCACGGCCTTGATGCGGTCAAACGCCGGCGTCCAGGCCACGGCCGCGTCGATCTGGTTGCCCTGGTAGGCAGACAGCAGGTTGGTCGCGGGCAGGTTGATGATTGAGACATCGCGATCGGGATTCAGGCCGGCCTGGCGCAGCACGTCCAGCAGCAGCACGTGGGCGCTGGAGGCGTACGTGACGCCGATCTTCTTGCCCTTCAGGTCGGCAACGGATTTGACGTTGTCGCGCACCAGCACGCCTTCGGCACGGCCGAAGTTGTTGGGGGTGGCGATGACCTGAAACTGGCGCGCGCCCGCGGCCATCAGCGCCAGCGACGACACCACGCCGGTGCCCGCCAGATCGACGTTGCCCGCCATCACCGCGCTCATGCGGTCCGACGACGTGGCAAAGCTCTGCCACTTGATGTCCAGACCCTGCTTGGCGAACAGCCCCGTCTTCATCGCGATGTAGGCGGAGTAATGGCCCAGCCAGGCCGAGCCGCCATAGGTGTAGGACGCGCCGGCGGCGCGGCCGATCATCGGAAATCCCAGGGCGCTTGCGCCCGCAAGTGCAGCGGTGCGCACCAGCATGGCGCGGCGATTCATGTTCATATTTTTCCCCTACTTTGAATGTAGATTGACCGATAGATTCCATGTCGCCGGCACTCTGGGGTGCGGCAGACGAGACTTTCGCCCGAGCGCCTGGCGGCGGCATGAATATAAGGAGCGGCGATGGTCAACATCAGCGGCGCTTAAATTTCTTCAGCTCCGAAACGGCGGGTCCACACTCGCCGCACTTGTCCTTGGAGCCTTGTCGTGAAAAGTTTTGACGTGATCGTGATTGGTGCCGGCGTGATCGGCAGTTCGGTGGCGTTTCACCTGGCCGAACTCGGCGCGAAGAACGTGCTGGTGCTGGACCGCGAGACCATCGGCGCGGGCACCACGTCGCAGTCGTCCGGCATCCTGCGCACGCATTATTCCGTGCGCGAGAACGTGGAGCTGGCCCAGCGTTCGTGGAGCGTGTTCAACAATTTCGCCAGCTATCTGGGCGACGAAGAGGCCTCGTGCGGCCTGGTCAAGTGCGGCTACCTGATCACCGCCGCCGACGACGACAAGCTGGAACCGCTACGCGGCGCGCTGGCGCAGCAGCAGGCGCAGGGCATCGCGCTGGAATTGCTGAATGCCGCGCAGGCGCGTGAGCTGCTGCCCATTGCGTCCTTCGACAACGCCGCGCTGATCGGCTATGAGCCCGAGGCGGGCTTTGCGGACGCGTATCTGGTGGCCACCAGCTTTGCGCGCGGCGCCCGCCGCCGCGGCGTCACCATCCGCGAAAACGTCAACGTCCAGCGCCTGATCATCGACAACGGGCGCGTAACGGGCGTGGTGACGTCCGAAGGCGACTACAGCGCGCCGCTCGTCATCAGCACGCAGAACATCTGGACGCCGGAACTTGCCGGCTGGACCGGCGTGACCATGCCCGTCGTGCCGGAGCGCCACGCCGTGCTGGCGCTGGAGTGCGACGCGGCGCCCTATACGTATTCGATGCCGGTCTTCAAGGACCTGGCCTCGCCCGGCATGCTGTATTGCCGTAGCTATGGCGGCAACCAGATGCTGGTCAGCGAAGGCATCGTCGGCGAGGCGCTGCAAAAGAGCGACGCCGAGCAGGGCGACATTCCGCTGGATTACGTGGCCGAGGTGGGCGCGCAGGTGGCGGACCGCTTCCCCGCGTATGAGGCCGCCGGACTGGCATCGTCGTGGACCGGTGTCTACGACGTGACGCCCGACTGGAACCCCGTGCTGGGCCGTGTGCCGGGGGTCGAAGGGCTGATCGTGGGCTTTGGGTTTTCAGGCCACGGCTTCAAGCTGTCGCCCACCGTGGGCCGCGTGCTGGCCCAAGAAGCGCTGGGTCTGGCGACCGACGTGTCGCTCACGCCTTACGAATTGGGGCGCTTTCAGCGCGGCGCACTGTTGACCGGGAAGTACGGCCTTGGCGCAGTCTCCTGATCCGCGCGGTCCGGTGCAAGCCAGCTGGTTGGCGCTGCCGCCCGAGCCGTGGAAGAACGGCGGGGGTGTCACGCGCACGCTGGCGGCGGATCCGGCCGGGCGCTGGCGCGTCAGCATCGCCGATATCGAACGTGACGGGCCTTATTCACGGTTTCCCGGGTATGACCGCGTGTCGGTCGTGCTGGCGGGCGAGGGCGTGATGCTGCAAGGCGAGGGTGTGGCCGTGCCATTGCGGCTGCGTGAACCGGCGGTGTTTGGCGGCGATGCGTTGCGGCAATCCACGTTGGTGGGCGGACCGGTGCAGGTGCTGAATCTCTTTGTCTTGCGCGGCGGAGCGAGGGCGTCGGTGACCTGTTCGGGGTCGGCGTCCGGTTGCTGCGAGGTCGGCGCGTTGCCGGCCGGCTCGGACGGACTCGAGGTTACGCGGGTGCGGGTGACGGCGGAGGCATACGAGATGACGCGCGGCGTGGAAATGCCGGGCGTCGACACGCCGGGCGTCGCCACCCCCGGCGCCCCAGCCACGCAAACCGACTTCACCGTGATCCTGGACATCACCGTCCAGAAAAGCTTCCCGGACTGACCAAACTACAGCCGTCCCAGTCACAACCCGGGGCGTCCGTTGATTCCTTTCACTCAGGAGTGTTTCCATGAAGGTACTTGCCGCGGTCAAGCGCGTGGTTGACTACAACGTCAACGTGCGCGTCAAGGCCGACCAGAGCGGCGTGGACATCGGCAACGTGAAGATGTCGATGAACCCGTTCGATGAAATCGCCGTCGAGGCGGCCGTGCGCCTGAAAGAGCAGGGCGCGGCGGCTGAAGTCGTGGCCGTGTCGTGCGGCACGGCGCAGTCGCAGGAGACGTTGCGCACCGCGCTGGCCATCGGCGCCGACCGCGGCGTGCTGGTGCAGACGGATGCCGCCTTGCAGCCGCTGGAAGTCGCCAAGCTGCTGCGCGCCGTCGTGGTCAAGGAAGCGCCTGCGCTGGTGATCCTGGGCAAGCAGGCCATCGACGACGACGCGTGCCAGACCGGCCAGATGCTGGCGGCCCTGCTGGGCTGGCCGCAGGCCACCAACGCCAGCGCCATCGCCATCGGCGACGGCACGGCGCGCGTGACGCGCGAGGTGGACGGCGGCCTGGAAGTGGTGGAACTGACGCTGCCTGCCATTGTGACGGCAGACCTGCGCCTGAACGAGCCGCGCTATGTCACGTTGCCCAACATCATGAAGGCCAAGAAGAAGCCGCTGGATGTGGAAACGCCGGACGCGCTGGGCGTGGACCCGGTTTCCCGCCTGCAGACGCTGCGCGTCGAAGAGCCGGCAGCGCGCGCACCCGGCATCAAGGTTGCCGACGTGGCCGCGCTGGTCGACAAACTGAAGAACGAAGCCAAGGTGATCTGATGACTGTCCTTGTTATTGCCGAACACGATAATCGGGCGCTGAATGGCGCCACGCTCAACGCCATTTCTGCCGCGGGCAGGCTGGACATGCCGGTCCACGTACTGGTCGCGGGCGAGGGCGCGCAGCCGGTGGCCGAGGCGGCTGCACGGGTCGCCGGGGTGGCAAAGGTGCTGCTGGCGCAGGCGCCGCAGCTTGCCGATGGCCTGCCGGAAGCCGTGGCCGCGCAGGCCGTGGCGGCGGCCGCCGGCTACTCGCACGTCTTCCTGGCCGCGACGGCGCAGGGCAAGAGCGTGGCGCCGCGCATCGCCGCCTTGCTCGACGTGGCGCAGGTGTCGGACGTCATCGACGTGCTGGCGCCGGACACGTTCAAGCGTCCGATCTACGCCGGCAACGCGATCGCGACGGTCAAGAGCGGTTATCCGGTGGTCGTGGCCACGATCCGTCCCACGGCATTTGATCCGGTGTCTGGCGACGGCGGCAGCGCCACGGTGGAAGCGGTCGAGGCCGTGACGGCGGCGGGCTTGTCGCGATTCATCAGCCGCGAGATCGCGGTGTCAGAACGCCCCGACCTGGGCGGCGCGCGCGCCGTGGTGTCGGGCGGACGCGGCCTGGGTAGCGCGGAAAACTTCAAGCTGCTCGATCCCCTGGCCGAAAAGCTGGGCGCGGCGCTGGGCGCCTCGCGCGCCGCTGTCGACGCGGGTTATGCGCCGAACGACTGGCAGGTCGGCCAGACCGGCAAGATCGTCGCGCCGGACCTGTACGTGGCCGTCGGGATTTCGGGCGCGATCCAGCATCTGGCGGGCATGAAGGATTCCAAGGTCATCGTCGCCATCAACAAGGACGGCGACGCGCCGATCTTCGGCGTGGCGGATTACGGGCTGGTGGGCGACCTGTTCGAAGCCGTGCCGGCGCTGACGTCCTCGCTGCCGTGATGGAAGCGGCGTTGGCGCCGCAGAACGCGCCAACGCCGCAGGCAGCCCTTCGCTGCCGAACACCGCGTTCGGGGCGCCGCGGGCTTTACGTCAACGCCGCAGGCTGCGCCACAGCGTGGCCGGCGGCAGCCCCAGCGCCGGGGCCAGTTCTTTCTGGATCAGGCGCTCCATCGCCATCAGGATCACGTCGCGCGCCTCGGCGGGCAGCTTGCCCACCTCCTGCTGGCGCGCGGCCAGATACAGCGTGCGCGACAGCGCGGGATCGTCGGCTCGCGCCGCGCCCAGGAAGGGCGCCAGCGGCAGGACGCGCAACTGGTCCAAAAAATGGCGCGACTGCCAGATGCACAGCGGCGTGCTGATGCCAAAGCCCAGCCCGGCCGTGACCAGGCTGAGCAGCGGATCGGTATTGTCGAATTCGTAGGTACGCTCGATCATCACGCCGTGCGACTCGACCAGCCGGTCGATCTCGGCGCCGATGAACGAACGCGCGCTATAGCGGATGAACTGGGCGCGCTGGCCCAGCTCCTTCAGTGTGTTGATCCTGTCCATGCTCATCGAGCGCGGCACGATCAGCACGTAGGGCTCGCTGAACAGACTGTACTTGCGGATGGTGGGCTTTCCTGCCGATGCGCTGGTGGTGACGACGAGGTCTAGCTGCCGGTCTTCCAGCTGCTTGTCCAGTACGGGCGTGATGCCCGACCACAGCCGGATCTGGCGCGACGCGCCGGACAGGCCGTGGATCAGGGTCGGTCCCAGCGTGCCGGCAAACGAGTCCACGCAGCCGAAGCGCACGAAGTTGCGCTTGGCCCGGCTAAGGTTGCGCACGCTTTCCGTCATGTCGCCGGCCTGCGCCAGCAGCCGCGCGGCGTGTTCGAACAGCAGTTCGCCAGCCGGCGTGGGCCGGGCAGGGCGGGTGCTGCGGTCCAGCAGTTCGGTCGACATGGCGGCTTCAAGCTGCTTGATCCGCTGCGACACGGCCGCCTGCGAAAAACCCAACAGCCGCGCCGCGCCCGAGACCGACGCCGCTTCCACCACCGCCACCCACGTCAACAGCAGGCTCCATTCCGGATAGTTTTCCGTGCTGGTGAACGAAAAGCGGTTCATGGCGTGGGCGTCCGGCGGCGTTTCAACAAGGCTTAGCGCTGGCGCGCGGTGGTCTGGCGCAGCGCGGCAGTCACCATGCCTTCGACCACCGGAATGACCTTGTCGGCCAGATCGGGGCGATAGCCGTACGGGTATGTTTCGTCCATGTAGGTGGACTGGCACATCTCGAGCTGGATGGCGTGCACGTTGTCAGCCGGCGAACCGTAGTGGCGCGTGATGTAGCCGCCCTTGAAACGGCCATTGACGGCCCAGGTGTAATCCTTGCAGCCGTTCAACTGTTCATGCACGGCGGCCAGGATATCGGGCGCGCAGGAAGCGCCGTCGGACGTGCCGATGTTGAGGTCGGGCAGCTTGCCCTCAAAAAGGCGCGGCAGCACGCTGGCGATAGAGTGGGCTTCCCATAGCAGCACCGTGCCGTGCTCGGCCTTTATGCGGTCGATTTCTTCTTGCAGCTTGGCGTGATAGGGCTTCCAGTACGCCTCCAGGCGCTGGGCGCGTTCCGCGTCGGTCAGCACAGCGTCGTTCTGGTAAAGCGCATCGCCGCGAAAGGCCTGGGTGGGGCACAGGCCGGTCTTGGTCTGCCCGGGATACAGGCTTTCGTCGTTGGGCGGGCGGTTCAGGTCGACCACGTAACGCGAATAGCGCGCGCCCAGCACGGACGCGCCCAACGCCTGGGCGAACTGGTACAGGGTGTCCAGATGCCAGTCGGTGTCGCCGGATTGCAGGGCAACGTCCGTCATGTGCGGACGCTGCGCGTCGGGAATCTGGCTGCCGAGGTGGGGAATGGAGATCAGCAGCGGGGCGGTGCCGCGGCTGAATTGGAAGAGGTCGGTCAAGAGGAAACTCCGGGTGGCAATGGCAATGCGCCGCGGCAGAGCCGCAGGCAACGGGCGCTTGTATGCTAGGCAGCACGGCCCGCTGCGGGAATTGCATCAGTTTAATGGATGCTGATGATTAGCCGCGCCGATGCTCATGGCGATGGCCGCGGCGTGGTCACGGTGAGGGGCGTTCTGGGTCGCGCTGGTCAGCCGCGGCTCGTGGACCGAGCTGCGGGGCCGCGTGAGGTAGAGTAGACGGCGCGCACACTCTAGCGAGCGGACATGATTGATGAACTGATTCAACTGGGCAAGCTCGTCAGCCTGGGTCTGGCGCTGATGCTGCCGCTGGCCAATCCGCTGACGTCCATGACGCTGCTGCTGTCGCTTGGCCAGCAGATACCGTTCAAGGAACGGCAGAAGCAGGTGACCCAGGCGGCGTTCTACGTGGTCGGGATCATGCTGGTGACCTACTACGCCGGCGCGCTGCTGATGCACACCTTCGGCATTTCCATCCCCGGCCTGCGCATTGCGGGCGGACTGATCGTGGTCAGCATCGGCTTCAGCATGCTGTTTCCGTCGGACCAGCCGCGCGCCCTGGAGGCCGAGGCCGCGGCCGACGCGCAGGAGCGCCAGAGCCCCAACATCGCATTCGTGCCCCTTGCGCTGCCCGGCACGGCGGGACCCGGCACGATCGCCATGATCATCAGTGGCGCGTCGTCGGTCGATTCGGCCATTGCACCGGACTATGCGCGTTGGGTGGTGGGCGTGGCCCCGGTCATCGTGTTTGCGCTGCTGGGGCTCTTGTTCTGGGTCTGCCTGCATTTCGCGGGTCGCATCGTCGCCGTCATCGGCAAGAGCGGTGTCGAGGCGATCTCACGCGTGATGGGATTCCTGCTGGTCTGCATGGGCGTGCAGTTCGTCATCAACGGCGTGTTGGAGATCGTGGAGAAGTTTCCCAACGTGTAGCGGGCATAGGGTCAGGCGTTCCGTCCATGCATGCCTGCGCTGCGCCGGGCAGTTCATAAAGTCACGCGGATTTTGATTTCACCCCGTTTCGTGAAGCTTGTAGAAACATAATCTACGCTACATTACATTTTTGATTTTTCGCCGTGGGCAGTCATGCTTGCCCGCGACGGCAGTTTTTGTATGTGCAACATCATTGAAGACAAGATCAGGCAGTGCGCGGTAGCCCGCGAATCCATCGTGGTCGGCGCGCCGAAGTGCCGATCAAGCTCCTGCGGTACGGCCGCCGCAATCTGCAAGCGTGCGTCATGATGGCCTGGCTACCCTTGATCGTGTTGGGGCTGGTGGTCAGCGGCGTAGTCACCGCCTTGATGCGCGAGCCGGGCGTTCACCTTTACGACTGGATCGCCACCCGTGCTCGCCGGCCGCAACCGGCTGCCCGGCCGCGTGTCCCCGAAACCGAACGCGAACCATTGACCCAGACAAGCTGATCGCCACGCGTATCGGTCCGGCGTCTGCCCTCTCAGCGGCCCGGTCGTTCCAGGCCCAGATGTCCGCGCAGCGTGGCGTGTTCGTAGTCCTTACGGAACAGCCCGCGCTGTTGCAGCACCGGCACCACCTGCTCCACAAAGTCGTCGATGCCGCCCGGCAGTGACGGGGGCATCAGGTTGAAGCCGTCGGCGCCTTCGTTCCTGAACCAATGTTCCATCCGGTCCGCGATCTGCTCCGGTGTGCCCACCATCGTGCAGTGCCCGCCGCCCGCGGCCAGCCGGCCGAGCAACTGGCGCACGGTGGGCTGCTCGGTTTCGATGATGCGCAGGATGGTGCCGTAACGGCCTTTGGGGCCGGTGAACTCGGACAGCGGGGGCAGGGGCGGCACGGGCGCGTCCAGTTCCCAGCCCGAACAATCCTGCAGGACGAACGTGCCAAGTTGGCGCAATGAGGCGTCCGCGGGCAGGAGTTCGTCCAATTCGCGCTGCTTGGCGCGGGCCTCGGCTTCGGTCGAGCCGACATAGGTCACGAGGCCCGGCATGATGGGCACGAACGCGTCGCGGCCAGCGGCCCGGACACGTTGCTTGATGTCGCGGTAATAGGACTGCGCGGCGGGCAAGTCGTAGGCCACGGCATAGATGGCTTCCGCGCGGCGCGCCGCCAGATCGCGGCCCTGATCCGAGGCGCCCGCCTGGAACAGCACCGGATGCCCCTGCGGCGGTCGCGGCACGGTAAGCGGGCCGTCCACCAGAAAGTGTTCGCCATGGTGATCTATCTTGTGCAGGCGGTCCGGCACGCCGAAGTGGCCGTTGCGGTCGATGACCAGCGCGTCGTCGTCCCACGAGTCGAACAGCCTCAGCGCAACGTCGACAAATTCCTCGGCGCGCGCGTAGCGCCAGTCGTGGCCGGGCATGGCTTCGTAACCGTGATTGCGCGCCTCGGCATCGAACATCGAGGTCACCACGTTCCAGCCCATGCGGCCGCCGGAAATGTGATCCAGCGAGGCCACCATGCGCGCCGCATGAAAGGGCGTGAAGAACGTGCTGGACACCGTGCTGATCAGGCCGATGCGGGTGGTGGCGCGGGCGATCGCGGCCATCGTGGTGAGCGGTTCAAGATACCAGCGTGGCCCGTCGCCGATGTTGTCCATCGACTGGCCGTCGGCAAAGAAAATGGCGTCGAGCTTGCCGCGCTCGGCCGTGCGGGCCAGGCTTTCGTAGTAGCTGATGTCGCCCAGCCGCTCGGCCGCCGAGTCCGGGTGGCGCCAGGCCGCGCGATGGTGGCCGCAGCCGAAAATGAACAGGTTCAGGTGCATCATGGCGATCAGCTCGTCGATTGCTTCATCAGTTGCGTCATCAATTGCGTCATTGATTGCCGCGTCCGGCACGCCCGCGGGTGCCGCAAGCGGGCGAACTTAGCATAAAACGGCGGGCGGGCGCCGTTGCGGTCGGCGGGGCTTGCGCGGCCGCGGCGCCTGCCCGGCATACCCGGCCCAACGTTTCTCACGCCGCGCGTTGACATCGCCGCGCTGCTCTCCTAACCTTGCGGCAATTCCTGGGGGAGCCCTGTACGGGCTGAGATTCCGCGTCTATGCGGTAACCCTTTGAACCTGATCCGGGTAATGCCGGCGAAGGGAAGGACTCCGCAAGTCTCTCGCGCGCCCTCCCTGATTCCATTCATCTCGCGGCCTCCCTGACGGCGGGCCGCCGCGTTACGCGTCCGGCCTCAGGCCGCCCGCGGGAGGACCGACCTTCATGTTGACCCAAACCACCGCCCTGGTATGGCTGCTGCTGTTCTCGGGCGGCTTCGCCGTGGCCAGCGTGCTGTACACCCGGCGCAAGCGCGGCACCCTGGAAGACTACATCGTCGCGCGCAACAGCCAGGGGTCGTTTGGCACGATCCTGACGCTGATGGCGTCCACGCTGGGCGCATGGATTCTCTTTTCGCCGGCGCAGGCCGCAACCTGGGGCGGGCTGGCCGCCGTGATCGGCTACGCGCTCGGGTCGATGTCGCCGCGCCTGGTCATGATTCCGCTGGGCCGGCGCATGCGCGAACTGATTCCGCACGGCCACACGCTGACCGAGTTCCTGATGGCGCGCTACGGCCGGCCCATGTACGGCCTGGCGCTCTTCATCATGCTGTTCTACCTGTTCATCGCACTGTCGGCCGAGGTCACGGCGATTGCCAAGCTGGTCGCGATGCTGGCGCCCGTGCCCCTGTGGGCCACCGCGGCCATCGTGATGGGGACGACTTTGCTCTACACGACCTACGGCGGCCTGCGCTCGTCCATCTTTACCGATCAGGTGCAGATGATGATCATCGTGCCGCTGCTGGTGGTGCTGTGCGTGGTCGGCTGGCAGGCGGCTGGCGGCGCATTGCCGACCATCGAAGCGCTGCAGGCCAAGGCCCCGCAACTGCTGGACCTGACCGATCCGGTGGGCGTGAAGGCCGGGCTGACCTTCTTTGTCGCGATCCTGCTGACCGGCATCTTCCACCAGGGCAACTGGCAACGCATCTACGCCGCCCGCGACACCCGCACGATGCGCAACGGCTTTCTGCTGGGCGGCGTGCTGGTGGCGCCTTTCATCTTTTTGATGGGCCTGTTCGGCCTGGCGTTTGTCGGGTTGGCGCCCGAGGGCGACAGCTCGATCGCGCTGTTCAGCGTCATCATGCCGCACGCCCCGGCGTGGTTCGTCATTGCCCTGATTCCGCTGGGCCTGTCCCTGGTCATGAGCACCGCCGACACCGCCATCAGCGCGGTGTCCAGCATCATTGCGGTCGACCTGCGCCGCCTGATGCCCAACGCCGGCGGCGCCACCATGAAGCGCCTGGCGCGGTGGCTGGTGCTGCTGATGGCGATCCCCGTGATGATCGTGGCGTCGCAAGGCTACAGCGTGCTGTACCTGTTCCTGCTGGCCGACCTGCTGTGCTCGGCCGCCGCCTTCCCGGTGTTTTACGGGCTTTTCAGCCGCAAGCACGATGGATTCACGGCGACCACGGCCACCATCACGGGGCTGATCGCCGGCCTTTTCTTCTTCCCCGCGCCGGGGGATAAGCCGACCTTCCTGCTGGAATCGTTCCTGCTGGCGGCGTTTGTGCCGGTGGTAACGACCGTGCTGATCCGGCGGGTGATGCGCGGACGGAAGGAGTTTGATTTCTCGACGCTGAGCGCGGCGGTGCGGCGGTTGGATAAGGAGACGGTTTGAGGGGGGCGTAGTAATCACACCGTCCGAAATTGGCCTACAAATTTCGGACAGATTTGCCGTCTGTCCGAAAAAGATATACAAATATCGGACAAGGATGCCCTATGAACGATATCAAGACTCAGATTGTGGCCAGCATGGAGGCCGCCAGGCCCGGCCATGTCTGGGGCGCGGCTGACTTCGCCCACCTGGGTGGCCGCGACGCGGTGGACAAGGCGCTGCAGCGCCTTGCTGCCGCGGGGAAATTGCGCCGGATCGACCGTGGGTTGTATGACCGGCCCAGAGTAAACAGCCTGACGAAAAAGGCCGCAGTCCCGGACTATCGCGCGGTGCTGGATGCGATCGCCCGTCGGGATCAGTTGCGTTTGCTGGTCGATGGCATGACCGCCGCGAACGATCTGGGACTGACTCATGCCGTGCCCGCGCACGTCACGATTCATACCGATGCTCGCCGGCGGGCCATCCGGTTCGACAATCTGGTGATTCAGTTCAAGCTCACTGCTCCAAGCCGTTTGTTTTGGGCCGGAAGGCCTGCAATGCGCGTTGTGCAGGCGTTGCACTGGCTCAAAGACACTTTGCCCGCCAACAAACCCAACATCCTCAAACGGCTGTCTGCCATCCTGGCAGACTCTCCTCAAGGAGCTGCCATTCGCCAAGACATATCGGCGGGATTCAGCACCTTGCCCGCGTGGATGCAGGATTTGGTCCGAGAATTGCCCGGTTGCGCTCCACAGGTAGGTGCGCACGAGGAGACAATGACGGTCTCCAGATAGCGCCAATCGCGCAGTGGGACCTCGGCATGAATTTGAATTTCCAGACGGTCATTCAGGCGAGCGGCGCAGAGCGTCGCGGCTTGTTTCTGACCACGGCCGCGCGTTTGGGCACCGCCGTTCAACATGTCGAAAAAGACTTCTGGGTGTGCTGGGTTCTGGATGCCCTGTTCAACGGCTTGCCGTCCAATGGGCCGCGTTTGCTGTTCAAGGGCGGCACGTCCCTATCCAAATCATTCGGACTGATTTCGCGCTTTTCCGAGGACATAGACATTACGGTGTTTCGCCAGGATATCGGCGAGCCGATCGAGGTGTCGGACCTCCACGCCTTGAGCGGCAAACAACGCCGCGTCCGTCTCAATCGCATCCGCGACGCCTGCCGGCAGTACATTGCCGAGGTGATGGCAGTGCATTTGGGCGAGATTGCAAATCGGATCATGCCCACCGACCAATTCCGTGTCGAGCTGGACCTTGAAGATCCCGACCGGCAGACGTTGCTGTTCTGGTATCCCGCCGTGACGTCTGCGGAGGGCGACTACATTCGTTCCGCTGTAAAGATTGAGGCAGGCGCCAAGTCGGCGTTGGACCCGCACGAGTCGGCCACCGTCATTCCTTATATCGCTGACGATTTGGCCGATCTGGACATGGCGGTGCGCGACGTCACAACCGTTAAGCCCGAGCGCACGTTTTGGGACAAGATCATCATCTTGCACGGGGCGCGCCAATGGCATGACCGCCGGGGGGAGTTACGCCAGGGCGGGCAGCGGGTCTCGCGTCACTTTTACGACATCCACCGCCTATTGCAGCACCCGGACATCAGTGCGTGGTTGGCCGGCCAGGATTTGGCTCAGGACTGCGCGCTGCACGCGCGGATGTTCTTCGGCAGTGGCGATCTGGGGCTGGACCTGGCGCAGCGCGGCTCTTTCACTTTGGCCCCGTCGCAGCCCATGAGCGAATCGCTAGCGCGCGATTACGTGGCGATGGGAGGAATGGTCTTCGGTGCGCTGCCCGAGATCCAAGATGTGTTGCAATCCATTGGGGCGCTGGAACAGCGCCTCAACGCCAGGGAAGGGTAAGGGTGAAAAGCCGCATGGAAGCAGCTCAAAGGTCCGGAAATCTGCGTGTAGAGCGCTTTGGTCTAAACACCAAAGGCCGCGACCTTGCCGTCGGCGACATACACGGCCATTTCGGCCGGCTTGAAGCCGCGCTTGCCGCAGCCCGGTTTTCCCCCGAGCATGACCGCTTGTTCGCCGTCGGCGATCTCGTCGATCGCGGGCCAGAGTCCGCCGAGGTGCTGGCTTGGCTGGAGCGCCCCTGGTTTCACGCGATCTGCGGGAATCACGACCTCATGACGTGGCGGCGCGCCATGAACAACCCCATTCCCGACGTGGATCATCGCCTCCATGGCGGCGAATGGCTGGACGCGTGCGATGGCGACACCCAGGTCCGCATCGCTACATGCCTGAATGCCTTGCCGTTGGCCATCGAGGTGGAAACGCCGGGCGGTGTCGTCGGTCTGGTGCATGCCGATTTTCCCTATGACGATTGGCAAGCCATTCACGGCGCCGGTTTCAGTCTGGATGATGAACACGCGTGCCTGTGGTCCATCGACCGCTATCGAATGCAATATGCCAAACCTGTCCGAAACGTCCGTGCGGTGGTCCACGGGCACATGACGCTGCGCAAGCCGGCGCAGTTGGGCAATGTGTATTACATCGACACGGGAGGTTGGCAGGACGGGGGGCGGTTCACGCTGCTGGATCTGCACACGTTGAAGCCTTGCCGGTGAAACGGCCTAGCGCCGTCGCACTTGCCGTACAAATATTGCCGTTCCATAGGCGGGCTGTAGGTTCCACCTACGGGCCGTAGACATCCAGCCTGCAGAAACAAAAAAGCCTTGGCACACAAAAGTGTCCAAGGCTTTTCCGTCTGGAATTTGGTGGAGCGGAGGAGGATCGAACTCCCGACCTTCGCATTGCGAACGCGACGCTCTCCCAGCTGAGCTACCGCCCCAAATCAAGCAAGACCAGAAATATACAGGAATTCCCCCCGGCTGCGCAACACGCGCCGGCGCCGATATTTTTCAGACAAATGCGAGCGTGGCGATGACCGGCGCGTGGTCCGACGGTTGCTCGTTGCGGCGCGGTTCCTTGTCGATCACGCAGGCGGTGCAACGCTTGACCAGCGGGGCGGACAGCAGCACGTGGTCGATGCGCAGGCCGGCGTTGCGGCGGAACGCGAATTGGCGGTAATCCCACCACGTGAACGACTTTTCCGGCTGCTCGAACAGGCGGAACGAGTCGGTCAGGCCCACGTCGATCAGCGAGCGCAACGCCTGACGTTCGGGTTCGGACACCAGGACCTGGCCTTCCCACTTTTCGGGGTTGTGCACGTCTTCGTCGGCGGGCGCGACGTTGTAGTCGCCCAGCACGGCCAGGCGGGGAAATTGCTTGATCTCTTCAGCCAGCCATTTGCGCATGGCTTCAAACCATTCCAGCTTGTACGCGTACTTGTCTGACCCAACCGACTGGCCGTTGGGGCAGTAGGCGCAGACGACGCGCACGTCGCCTTCGGGGCTGGGGAAGGTCAGGGCCAGGACGCGCTGCTGCGGGTCTTCAAAGCCGGGGATGTTGCGCACCATCGTCGTGCCGGGCACGCGGGAAATGATGGCGACGCCGTTATAGGTTTTCTGGCCGGCCCACACGGCGTGGTAGCCGGCTTCCTTGAATGCCGCCTCGGGGAACTTGTCGTCGGTGAGCTTGAGCTCCTGGATGCACAGCACGTCGACGGGATTGGCGGCGAGCCAGTCGAGGACCTGTTGCAGGCGCACGTTCAGGGAGTTGACGTTCCAGGTGGCGAGTTTCATGTTTTGTTCAGATGTTTGTTTACGCGGCTCTCGCGGCATCGCGTCGGCGTGACGGGCCGAGGGCTTCAAATCCGGCTTCGATGGCGTCGTTGAAACGAGAGCAATTCGGGGGGGGGGCGAGGCCGCCCCATGCAGATGCGGAATGATACCGCGCCGCCATGACGCGCTTTTTTGCCCGGCCTGCGCATATTGGGTGTCTGACACCCGCGGGAGGCGATCGCCAGTTCGGGGCAGCGTCTCATTGGGTGTCAGACACCGGCCAGCGAAGCTCCACCGCCGCCGCAAGGTGTCAGACACGCACAAACAAAAACCCCGATTCCTGCGAATCGGGGTTTTGGCTTTTGCTATTCGCTGATGTGATTGAACTCAACCGATCCCGGCTCGATTCCCCCGCGCCGCAGCCGGCCGTCGACATCGTCCGGATTTCCGCCCGCCGCGTCCGCCGCCGGCAGGTCCAGCCAATTCGCCAGCTCCTGCTTCGCCTGCTGGCTGTCGGAAATCCCGCCATTGACCAGCGCCACGCCGTCGCTGCCGTCGAGCTTTCGATAACTGATCTGTGTCTTCATCTTGCCTCCTGGGTTGCGGTGGATTTGCCGGTCCACCGTAACACACGACGCTTTGGGGCCATCCAAGGGGCAACCCGGAGTGACGGTCAGCCCTTTATGCCGGCCGGTTCTTACACCTGCCAGCCCTCGAGCCGATCAACCCTTCACCAATCCGCCGTCGACAATCAGGTTCTGCCCGGTCACCGCACGCGACCAGGGGCTGGCGAAGAACAGCACGGCATCCGCAAATTGCTCTGGCGTGGTGACTTCGCGCAGCGGGGTGCCGGCGGCGATCATGTCGAAGACGGCGTCGGGGGTGGCGGCCGAGGCGTCGGTGGTGCGCAGCAGGCCGCCGGACACCATGTTGACGGTGATGCCGTCCGCGCCCAGTTCGTGGGACAGCGTGCGGGTGAAGGCGAGCAGTGCGGCCTTGGCAGCGGTGTAGTCGTGGTACGGCACGACCGGGTTCTGGACCAGGTTGGTGCCGACGTTGATGATGCGGCCGCCGCCGGCGGCGCGCATGCCGGGCAGGGCGGCCTGCGTGGTGTTGAGCGCCGCGCGCACGCTGCCTTCGATCTGGGCGTTCATCTGCGCCCAGTCCAGCGTGTCGGCGTGGGGGCGGGCGTCGCCGTTGAACTGGAAAGCGGGCAGGGCGTTGTTGACGATGGTGCTGACCGGCTGGCCAAAGTGCTGGCTGGCGCGGGCGACCAGGGCGGCGACGGCGGCGGGGTCGCGCACGTCGGCCTGCACGGCCAGGGCGCGGTCCGGGGCGGAAGCCGCCAGCGCCTCGGCGCGCTCTGTGCTGTTCAGATAGTTGATGACGACCTTGGCGCCTTCACGCAGGAAGGCCTGCGCGATGGCGGCGCCCAAGCCGCGGCTGGCGCCGGTGACGATGACGAGTTGCTGGTTCAGGTTCAGTTGCGGGCGTTGCGATGACATGGGGTACGGCTTCCTGCTCAATGTTCCGAGCCGCTGTTGAGCATGCGGCTGCGGGCTTTTTCGATATGCGCGCGCATGACGTTGCGCGCGCCCTCGGCATCCTGATCGCGGATCAGTTTGTAGATGTGGCGGTGTTCGTCGATGGCGGCGCGCGTGCGCTTCCAGGGTTCGCTGTGGACCAGATGGCGCATGACGTTCACGGCGTGGCTCACGTCGTATTCCAGGGACTTGAGCACCTGCACGAAGCGCTGGTTGCCCGTGGCCGTGGCAATGGCGCGGTGAAAGCCATAGTCGTGATGGTGCGCGATGGCGCCGGACGCGTCGGCCTCTTCGTAGCCGGTCAGCATGCGGTCCATTTCCTGCAGGTCTTCGGGTGTGCGGCGCAGTGCGGCCAGGTGCGCGCATTCGGGCTCGATCACCATGCGCAGTTCCAGGCCTTCCAGGATGTGGCCCACGCGGCGCGCGGGGTCCACGGCGGGCATGCCGCCCATCAGGTCCGGTTTGGACTTCACGTAGGAGCCCGATCCGCGGATCGAGTCCACAAGCTGGTCATCACGCAGCCGGTCCAGCGCCTGGCGCACGACGGGCCGCGACACTTCAAAGAGCGCGGCCAGTTCCAGTTCGGTGGGCAGCTTGTTGCCGGGGGCGATCTTGCCGGTGGCGATCGCGTAGAACAGGCTTTCGTAGACGCGCTCGGCAAAGCGCTCGGCGCGGACATAGCCCAGGCCTGACGCCACCTCGGCCAGCACGTCCAGTTCGGGACGGGGGCGGGTAGCCGCGGCCAGCAGCGATTCAAGCTGCGGGTCACGTACGTTGCTCATCGGGCGCTCCTTCAAGTAGGGACAGGTTGTCATGCGGCATGACTAACCGGTGGGCCGCTAAGCCCCTGAAATATTAGGGATAACCCGATCATCCAGAAAAATATCCTGAAGGTTGGGATTAAAGCTGTCATTTCAATTGACAAGTTGCGGAGGCCTCCCGTACCTTGCCATTCAAACCACAACGCCCGCGCGCACGACGCGCCGGCGGCGCGGCCGGCCCAGCTGCCGGCAAGCGCACCGAGACATGCAGCTTCCCCCAACCGGCCGTTCGGCCGCTACTTTACTCCGCACATCGTGACTCAGAAGAACTTTATCGCCAACCAATGGGTGGCCGCGGCCACCGGTGAAACCATTCCCGTCCTGAACCCGTCCGATGGCAAGCCTTTCGAGGAACTGGCCCGCTCGAACGAGGCCGACGTGGACCGTGCCGTGCAGGCCGCGCGCCAGGCGTTCGAAGGCGAGTGGGGCCAGATGGCGCCCGCCGTCCGCAGCCGCCTGCTGATGAAGATTGCCTTTGCGCTGCTGGACCGCCAGGAGGAACTGGCGCAGCTGGAATCGGCCGACACGGGCAAGCCCATCAAGCAGGCGCGCGCCGATGCCGCCGCCGTGGCGCGCTATTTCGAGTTCTATGCCGGCGCGGTCGACAAGCTGCATGGCGAGACCATTCCGTACACGCCGGGATTCACCGTGCTGACGGTGCGCGAGCCGCATGGCGTCACCGGCCACATCGTGCCGTGGAACTACCCCCTGCAGATCTTCGGCCGCAGCGTCGGCGCGGCGCTGGCGGCGGGCAACGCGTGCGTGGTCAAGCCGGCTGAAGATGCCTGCCTGTCGCTCCTGAAGCTGGCCGAGATCGCCGCCGAAGTCGGCCTGCCCGCCGGCGCGCTGAACATCGTCACGGGCTACGGCCATGAGGCCGGCGCTGCGCTGTCCGCGCATCCGGGCATCGACCACATCTCGTTCACGGGCTCGCCGCAGACCGGCAAGATGGTCGCGCACGCCGCTGCCGAGAACCACGTGCCCGTCACGCTGGAACTGGGCGGCAAGTCGCCGCAGATCGTGTTCGACGACGCCGACCTGGACGCCGCGATGCCGGTGCTGCTGGGCGCGATCATCCAGAACGCCGGCCAGACGTGCTCGGCCGGCAGCCGCGTGCTGATCCAGCGCGGCGTGTACGAAACCGTGCTCAAGCGCCTGTCGGACGCGTTTTCCGCGACGGTGACCGGACCGGCGGCGGCGGACCTGGATGTCGGTCCGCTGATCAACGCGCGCCAGCAGGACCGCGTGCGCGGCTTCCTGGCCGAAGCCGAGGCGCAAGGCATGAAGGTCGCCGCGCGCGGCAAGCTGAAGGACGGCACGCCCGAGGCCGGCTTCTATCAGACGCCCGTGCTGTTCCGCGATGTGCCGCCCGACAGCCGCCTGGCGCAGGAAGAAGTCTTCGGCCCGGTGCTGGCCGCCATGGTGTTCGACACCGAGGAAGAAGCCCTGGAAATCGCCAACGGCACGCTGTATGGCCTGGTGGCGGGCGTGTGGACGCGCGACGGCGGTCGCCAGATGCGCTTGGCCCGCAAGCTGCGCGCCGGCCAGGTGTTCGTCAACAACTACGGCGCGGGCGGCGGCGTGGAACTGCCGTTCGGCGGTTCGCGCCAGTCGGGCTACGGCCGCGAGAAGGGCTTTGAGGCGCTGTACGGCTTCACCAGCCTGAAGACCATCGCGATCCGCCACTGATCCCGGCGCGGCGGGCGGCGCGTCCGCGCAATGACCCGGGCAATGGCCCGGGCAGCGGCCCCCAGCAAGGACCCGGACAAAATATCGGTTAACGTTGATGTTTTGCTTCCGGGGCCTGCCGCCCCGCATTCAGGATCCGTATGTTCACCGGTATTGTTCAAGGCACCGCGAAGATCGCAAAGATCGCGGATCGCGAAGGCCTGCGCACCTTCACGCTGGATTTCCCCCCTGGTTTCTGCACTGACTTGGCCATCGGCGCCAGCGTGTCGACGGACGGCGTCTGCCTGACCGTCACGGAAATCCTGTCCGAAAACCAGGCCACGTTCGACGTCATGCTGCAAAGCCTGGCGATCACCACGCTGGGCAGTTATGGCGAGGGCGACAGCGCGAATGTAGAGCGCGCGGCCAAGGACGGCGCCGAGATCGGCGGCCATCCGTTGTCGGGCCACGTGGACTTCACGTCGCAGGTGCTGATGGTGAAGTCGTCGGACACCAATCGCCTGATGCGCTTCAGCATTCCCGAGGCCTTCCGCAAATACGTGTTCGCCAAGGGCTACATCGCCATCAACGGCGCCAGCCTGACCGTGTCGGAAGTGAACCGCGCCGAAGGCTGGTTCGAGGTCTGGCTGATTCCCGAGACGCGCCGCATGACGGTCTTCGAGGACAAACAGGTGGGCGACGCGGTCAACATCGAGATCGAGCGCAGCACGCAGGTCATCGTCGACACCGTGCGCGAGACCGTTCAGGAAAGCCTGGGCAAGCTGCAACCGCTACTGGAGGCGATCCTGAAGGAAAAGGGACTGACGCTGGAAGACTTCGTCAGCCCGCAGGGCAAGCTGAAGTAATACCGATTGATAGCGGCCACGATGGCCGCCTTCGTCAGCATGGCCGGCGCCTTTGCGCCGGCCATGCCGTTTTCACGCTGCCGCAAACGGCCGCCCCTGCGGCCGCACCCGCATCCCGGGCGCCAGACGCGTCCATGGCAGATCCGCGGGATCGGCCTGCATCGGGCCGGGCGCCTTGGCCACCAGCACCTCGTGCGCGATGGGTTGGAAGTCGGCCCGGAAATGCACCGAGCTTTTCACCACCAATATCCCCGTTTCCTCAGGCTGCACGCCGCCGACGCGGAACAGGTTGCGGTCCAGCATCTGCGCCTTGCCGGCGCTGACCACCACCCGCACGCCGCCGATCCGCAGTGTGGCCGTCCCGCCCAGGTCGACGTCCATGCCGTTCATCATCGGTCCGTCAAAGCGCAGCTTGCCATCGGATAGCGCCTCGACCACGAATTCGCCTTCAAAGGCCGCGTCGCCCGTGACGCCGGACTGACCGCCCAGCTTGAGCGCGACGGTCGCGCCGACGCCTGCCGCTGTTGCCTGACGCACCACGTCGGGGTCGTACAGCAAGCCCAGTGCGGCGTTCTGCGCGTCCGCTTCCACCAGCGCGCGCAGCATGCCGGTGGTGTTGGCGTCACCGCCCGCGCCGGGGTTGTCCTGCGTGTCCGCAATGACGATGGGCCGCGTCGCTTCCGCGGCCAGGGCCTGCGCGCGGCGCACCGCCTCGGCCGGTTCCAGAAAGTCCGGCGACCACTCGGGTTCCAGCGCCAGCACGCGCGCATACAGCGATTCCGTGACCTGCTCGACCGCGGCGGCGTCCGTGCCGTAGGCCCACACCACCGGCCCGCACTCCGGGAAATCCGCGGCGGGAAAGCCCGGCGCGAAGGAGACGGAGGCGACGCCGGGCGTCTGTTCCAGTTCACCCAGTAAGGCATACACGCCCTGCGAGGGTTCGAGCATCGTGCACATGCCGTTGATGGGAATCAGGAAGGGCAGGCGGCGTTCGCTGCGGGTCCATTTGCCGCCGGCCTGCATGCGCGCCATGAGCAGCCGCGCGGCCAGCACGCCGGTGTCGGCCATGTCCACGTGCGGATAGGTGCGGAATGCCACCAGGCCGTCGGCGCTTTGCAGCATCTGCGCGGTGACATTCGCGTGCAGATCCAGGCTGGCGACCACCGGCACGTCCGATCCCACGATCTCGCGCACGCCGGCAAGCAGTTCGCCTTCGCCATCGTCCAGATGTTCCGTGACCATGGCGCCGTGCAGGTCCAGATAGACGGCGTCAAAGCCGCCCGCCCGCACCGCGTCCAGGATCTCGCCGGCGATGCGTTCGTAAGCGTCGCGCGTCACATGGGCAGACGGGCTGGCGCCTGCCCAGATCACGGTCTGCACGGTGTGGCCTTCCGCGGCCACCTCGTTGATAAAGCCGCCGGCCGGAATGTTGACCTCGCGCAGCGCCAGCATGTCCGCGCCCCGCACCATCGCGGGAAATCCTTCGCCGCGCACGAAGTTGTCGTAGCCCGCCTTGGAGGGCGCGAAGGTGTTGGTCTCGTGCTGGAAGCCAGCAACCAGGATGTGCATGAGCGTATTTCCTTGCCGATGAGAGGAGGGGAATTCGAGCGTGCGGAAATTATTGGGGGCGGCGCTGCGATCGGCAATACCGATGTCCGCGGCACATCGCGCCAACGTCTCGACAAGCCCGCCATCGCGGGAAATCCCTGATGCATCGCGCGTTGCGTGCCCCGAAGTTGCTCGCTTAGAATATTTTTATGAACTACATCGGTATTGCTAAACAATACCTAAAAGTAGGCGGCAAAAGCAGGGCATCGAATCGGATGCGGGCTATCGCGCCGGCCACCCAGGCGCATCAAGGTTGCAGGGAAGTCATGCGGACAGACGAGTACGAAGGGCAGGACGGATTGGCGTTGGCGGGGCTGCTGGCGCGCGGACAGGTGACGCCGGCCGAGCTGATGGAATGCGCATTGCAGTTGGCTGAAGAACGCGGCGCGCCATTGAACGCGCTGACCTACGTGCAGCCTGAAACGGGCCGTAAATTGGCCGGCGGCTGGACCGAGCGCGGCCTGTTCCGCGGCATCCCGTTTCTGCTCAAGGATTCGGGTCTGCCGAGCGTGCGCTTTCCGTCCAGCCTGGGTTCGGCACTGTTTGACGACACGGAATACGCGTTCGACGCGACGTTGGCCCAGCGCTTCGAAGCGTCGGGACTGATCCCGTTCGCACGGACCACGGTATCGGAACTGTGCATGGGACCGTCCACCGAGGCGCGCCGCAACGGCGGCGCCACGCTGAACCCGCGGGCGCTGGACCGGTCGGTCGGCGGTTCCAGCGGCGGCGCCGCGGTCGCAGTGGCGGCAGGCATCGTGCCGGTGGCACACGGCAGCGATGGTGGCGGGTCGATCCGCATCCCGGCTGCCTGCTGCGGCGTGTTTGGCTTAAAGCCCAGCCGTGGCCGCGTGCCGATGGGTCCGGCGCGCGGCGAAGGATGGGGCGGCATGGCCTGCGAAGGCGTGCTGACGCGCAGCGTGCGCGATACGGCGGCGGCGATGGACGGGATCAGCGGCTATGCGCCGGGGTCGCCCTACGCCGCGCCGCCCGCGCCGGGCTCGTATCTGGATTCGGTGCGCGAGCAACGCCGCGAGCCCCTGCGCATCGCCGTGTGGCGCCAGGCCTGGAACGGCATCCCCATCGCGCCGGAATGCCTGGCCGCCGTCGAACGCACGGCCCGCCTGTGCCGGGAACTGGGACACGAGGTCGTCGACGCGCCGTTGCCGGACCTGGACTATTCGGGATTCGTCCGTGCCCACGGCACCGTGCTGGCCACGAACATCGTGCTGGCCGTGCAGGCACGCCTGGCAATCCGCGGCCGCGAGCTGCGCGACGACGACCTGGAGCCGGTCATCCGCGACGGCCTGTCGGTGGGCCGCGAACTGACCGCCACGCAATACGTGGATTCGATCAACCGCTTCCATGCGATCGGCCGCGCGATCGAGTCGGCCATGACGGACGTCGATCTGGTGCTGACGCCCACGCTGGCGCAACTGCCCGCCAAGCTGGGCGACCTGGCGCTAGAGGGCGAATTCTGGGCGTTCCGCGAAAAGGTGTCGCGCTATGCGACCTTCCTGGCGGTGATCAACGCCTCGGGCCAGCCGGCGGCCAGCCTGCCGCTGGACTGGACGGAATCAGGGGTACCGGTGGCCAGCCAGCTCATCGGGCACTTCGGACGCGAGGACCAGATCCTGCGCCTGGCGGCCGAGCTGGAACGCGCCGCGCCCTGGACGGGGCGGCAGATCCTGCTGCCCTGATCCGCATCAAGGCCCGCCGGCACGCCGCCGGCGCCGGACCAAACCATAAAGGGGAAGTAATGAAGCGATCCTTTCTGTTTTCCGCAGCACTGTTCCTGGCCGCAGCCGCGCCGCTGGCCGCCGTGCCCGCCGCCAGCCAGGCCGAGACCACCGCCAGGTTCGTGATGCACGCGCCGCTGCGCGTGCTGGACCCGATCCTCACGTCGGCCTACGTCACCCGCAACCACGGCTATCTGGTCTACGACACGTTGTTCTCGATGGACGCGTCAGGCCATCCGCAGCCGCAGATGGTGGAGTCGTGGACGGTGTCCGAAGACGGCATGAACTATGTCTTCAAATTGCGCCCCGGACTGGTGTTCCATGACGGCGCGCCGGTCACGGCTGAAGACGTGGTCGCGTCCCTGCAGCGCTGGCAGGCGGGCGACGCGACGATCGGCAACCGCCTGAAGAACGCCACCGCCGAACTCGCCGCGACGGGCGCCGACACCTTCACGCTCAAGCTCAAGGCGCCCTACGGACTGGTGCTGGAATCGCTGGCCAAGGAAAGCTCGCCGGTGCCGTTCATCATGCCCAAGCGCATCGCCTCCGCGCCGGCCTCGCAGGCGATCAGCGAGACGATCGGATCGGGCCCCTACAAGTTCGTGCAGGCTGATTTCCAGGCCGGCGTGAAAGCCACCTATATAAAGTTCGACGGCTACGTGCCGCGCAAAGAGCCGGCCAGTGCGTTCGCGGGCGGCAAGGTCGTCACGGTGGACCGGCTGGAACTCCTGAACATCCCCGACAGCCAGACCGCGGTGAACGCGCTGCGCAACGGCGAGATCGACTTCCTGGAGGACGTGCCGCCCGACCTGATGCCGCAGTTGAAGGACGCCAAGGGCATCGCGCTCAAGTCCTACGGCAAGAACTCCAACATGTTCACCTTGCGGATGAACTGGCTGCAGGCGCCGTTCAATAACGTGAAGGTGCGCCGCGCGGCGCTGGCCGCCCTGTATGAAGCGGACTACCTGGACGCGCAGATCGGCGATCCGGACGTCTACCAGGTGTGCGGGGCGGTGCTGACCTGCGTGTCGCCCTACGCGTCCGAAGAAGGCGCCACGCAGATCAACCCGCCGGACCTGGCAAACGCCCGCAAGCTGCTGAAGGAAAGCGGCTACGCCGGCGAAAAGGTGGTGGTGCTGCATCCGACCGACCTGCCCATCTTCGCCAACATCGCGCCCGTCACGGCGCAGGCGCTGCGCAGCATCGGCATGAACGTCGAGATCCAGTCGATGGACTGGGCCACGCTGCTCAGCCGCCGCAGCAAGAAAGAGGGCGTGGATCAGGGCGGCTGGAGCATCTTCCAGTCCAACATGTCCAGCCTGGATCTGATCTCTGCGGTGGGCAATCCCAACCTGGACGGGCGCGCGGATTCCACGTACCCCGGCTGGACGCACGACGCCGTCATGGACGAGCTGCGCAGCCGCTTCGCCGCCGCGCGCACCGAGGACGAACGCCGCGAACTGGCCCAGGCCATCCAGCGCCGCAACTATGAACAGGTGATGTACGTGCCGCTGGGCGGGTACTCCAAGTTCAAGGGCTACAACGCCAAGTTCGCGGACATGGTCGATGCGCCGATTCCGCTCTTCTGGACCTCGCCCAAGTAGCGGGAAGGGATCTCCATCATGCTCAATCTGATCTTCAAGCGCGTGCTGGCCGCCATCCCCGTGATGCTGGTGGTGGCCACCGTGGTGTTCCTGCTGTTGCGGCTGGCGCCGGGCGACCCCGCCCGCGTCATCGCCGGCGACATGGCCAGCGAGGAAGCCGTGGCGCAGGTCCGCGCCGAGATGGGCCTGGACCGCCCGCTGCCCACGCAATACGCCCTGGCGATGGGCGCGCTGCTCCAAGGCGACCTGGGTTCCTCGATCATTTCTAAGGACCCGGTGACCACGCTGATCGGCCAGCGGCTGGGGCCGACGATGGCGCTGGCCATCTGCGCGATCCTGCTCACCATCTTTGCCGCGATTCCGCTGGGCGTGTTTTCGGCGTGGTGGCACAAGGGGCTGTTCGACCGCGTCACGCTGGCGGTCACGGTGCTGGCGTTTTCGGTGCCGGCGTTCGTGGTGGGCTATCTGCTGATCCTGGCGTTCTCGGTGAAGCTGAACTGGTTTCCGGTGCAGGGCTACGCGGGGTTGGCGTCGGGGTTCGGGACGTTTCTGTACCACATGGCGTTGCCCACCATCACGCTGGCAACGGTGTTCGTGGCGCTGATCACCCGCATCACGCGCGGCAGCATGCTGGAAGTGCTGGGCGAAGACTTCGTGCGCACGGCACGCGCCAAGGGTGTGCCCGAACGCTACGTGCTGTACCGCCACGCCCTGCGCAACGCCGCGGTGCCCATCGTCACCGTCATCGGGCTGGCGCTCACCACGCTGATCAGCGGGGTGGTCGTCACCGAGACCATCTTCAACATCCCCGGCGTGGGACGCCTGATCGTCGACGCCGTGCTGGCGCGCGACTATCCGGTGGTGCAGGGCACGATCCTGTTCTTCTCGTTCGTGTATGTCTTCATCAACCTGGCGATCGACCTGCTGTATGTCGTGCTCGATCCGCGCATCCGCTACTGAGGCCGGACATGACCACAACTGCTCTGGATCGTCCCCGTTCCTTCTGGCCCGCGCTGACGCGCGATCCCATGATGTTCACCGGGTTGGCGCTGCTGGTGGCGCTGGTGGGGCTGGCCATGCTGGCGCCGCTGATCACCTGGCATGACCCCGCCGCGCTGGCGCCCCGCATGCGGCTCAAGCCGGTCAGCGCCGAATACTGGCTGGGCACCGATTCGCTGGGCCGCGACCTGTTCTCCCGCGTGCTGTACGGCGGACGGCTGTCGATCACGCTGGCGGCGCTGGTCAGCGTGATCTCGGTGTGCGCCGGGCTGCTGCTGGGCCTTCTGGCAGGCTATTTCCGCCAGCTGGACGCGGTGGTGATGCGCATCATCGACGGCATCATGGCCATCCCAGGCCTGCTGCTGGCCATCGCCATGGTGGCGCTGGGCGGCGCGACCATTCCCACGATGGTGACGGCCATCGCCATCCCCGAGATTCCGCGTGTGGCGCGGCTGGTGCGCAGCGTGGTGCTGTCGGTGCGCGAAGAACCTTACGTCGAAGCGTCGCTGGGCATGGGCACGGCGACCTGGCGCGTGCTGTGGCGCCATGTCCTGCCCAGCACGATCAACCCGCTGGTGGTGCAGGCCACGTTCATCTGCGCCTCGGCCATTCTGATCGAAGCCGTGCTGGGCTTCCTGGGCCTGGGCTTTCCGCCCGAGATCCCCAGCCTGGGCAGCATCATTTCCGAGGGCCGCCCGTTCTTCCAGCGCGCGCCGTGGATCGTCCTGTTTCCGGGCGTCTTCCTGGCGCTGCTGATCCTGTCCGTGAACCTGTTCGGCGACGCGCTGCGTGATCGCCTGGACCCGCGCATGGCGCGCCAACGCAAGGGTTGAAGCCGATGTCCTCACCTCCCATTCTGGAAATCCGCGACCTGAAGGTCAGCCTGCCCGGCGCCGGCGACCGGCGTTACGCCGCCGAGGGCATCGCGCTCACCGTCAGCCCGCGCGAAATCGTGTGCATCGTCGGCGAATCGGGCTCAGGCAAGTCCGTCACGGCCAGCGCGGTGATGGGCCTCTTGCCCAAGAACGTGCTCAAGCTGGAGAGCGGGCAGATTCTGCTGTCCGGCCGCGACATTACGCACGCCTCGTTGGCTGAGCTGCGCGCGCTGCGCGGCGACCGGATGGCCATGATCTTTCAGGAGCCCATGACAGCCCTGAACCCGCTGATGCAGGTAGGCGATCAGATCGCCGAGATCTTCCAGTTCCATGGCCCGTCGCTGTCGCGCCGCGAGGTCGACCAGCGCGTGCTGGCGTTGCTGACCGACATGCGGCTGCCTGCTCCCGAAACCCTGCGCCACGCCTTTCCGCACCAGTTGTCGGGCGGGCAGCGCCAGCGGGTGATGATCGCGATGGCACTGGCGATGGAGCCGGCGCTGATCATCGCCGACGAGCCGACCACCGCGCTGGACGTGACGTCGCAGGCGCAGGTGCTGCGGCTGCTGCACGGCCTGCGCGAGCGCCACGACACCGGCATCCTGTTCATCACGCACGACTTCGACGTGGTGGCCGAGATCGCGGACCGCGTGATCGTGATGCAGCACGGCCGCATCGTGGAGGCCGGCGCCGCCGCCGACGTGCTGGCGAATCCGCAGCATCCCTATACCCGCAAGCTGATCGACGCGGTGCCCAAGGGCAAGTTCGGCGCCGGTGCGCCGCTGGCCGAGGGCGACCCGGTCATTTCGGTCGAAAACCTGGGCATGCGCTTCGTGACGTCCAGCCTGTTCCGGTCCAAGCGGCGCGAGGTCAACGCACTGGACGGCGTGTCGCTGTCGCTGGCGCGCGGCGAAACGCTGGGCATCGTCGGCGAGTCCGGCTCGGGCAAGACGACGCTGGGCCGGTGTCTGGCGCACTTCGCGCGTCCCACGTCTGGCCGCATCGTCATGAATGGCGAGGACGTGTCGAACCTGTCGCGCGCAGCGTGGCGCCAGTGGTGCAAGCGGATTCAGATGGTGTTCCAGGACCCTTATCGGTCCTTCAACCCGCGCCTGACCATCGAGGCCACGCTGTCCGAAGGGCCGCTGAACTATGGCGAAGACCCGGCCCGCGTGCAGGCGCGGATGCGCGACATGCTGGCGCTGGTCAGCATCGATGCCAGCGCGCTCAAGCGCTATCCGCATGAGTTTTCCGGCGGACAGCGCCAGCGGATTTCGATCGCGCGGGCGCTGATGATGGAGCCGGAGATCCTGATCGCGGACGAGGCGGTGTCGGCGCTGGACGTGTCCGTGCAGGCGCAGATTCTGGATCTGCTCGAGCGGATCCGCGCGCAACTGAACCTGAGCATGATCTTCATCACCCACGACCTGCGCGTGGCCGCCCGGCTGTGCCATCGCATCGCCGTCATGCAGCGTGGCCGCGTCATGGAGATCGGCCCTGCCGAGCAGATCTTCACGCGGCCCGGAAGCAGCTATACCCAGGAACTGCTGGCCGCCATTCCCGGCAAGGACGGGTTGGGCAGCCGGCCCCCGGCCGGACTGGCATTGGCCGGCGCTTGAAGGAAACCCCGATGACACGCGTTGCCTTGTTGAGCCGATCGGCCAATCTTTCCTACTTTCAGCCTTTGTTGCAGGGACTGGCGCCCGAGCTGGACGTCGCCGTCTGGCCGGACCCGCGCAGCCTGCATGCCGACGTGGCGGTCTGCTGGAACCCGCCCGTGGGCGTGTACGACGACATGCCCAACCTGAAACTGATCCACAGCATCGCCGCCGGCGTGGACAACCTGCTGGACGGCCAGCGCACGCGCGGGCTGCCGGTCTGCCGCGTGGTCGATCCGCAGTTGGCCCAAGGCATGCTGCAGTACGTGCTGTGGTGCGTGCTGACGTTTCACCGCAAGCTGGACCTGGCGCTGTCCAACCAGCGTGCCGCGCGCTGGAGCCGGCCGCCGCAGACGCCGGCGTCGCAGTGCCGGATCGGCCTGATGGGCCTGGGCGAACTGGGCGGCGCCATTGCCGCCGTGCTGCCCGGAATGGGCTATCCGGTCAACGGCTGGTCGCGCACCCCGCGGGACATCGACGGGGTGCGCGTTTATGCCGGCGAGGACGCCTTTGACGATTTCCTGGCCAACACCGACGTGCTGGTGTGCCTGGTGCCGCTGACCGACGCTACGCGCGGCATCCTGAACCGCCGCACCTTCGACGCGCTGCCGCAAGGCGCGGCGGTGGTCAATTGCGGCCGGGGCGAACACCTGGTCGCGGCCGACCTGATCGACGCCCTGGCGCGCGGGCAACTGCGCGGGGCCGTGCTTGACGTGTTCGCGCAGGAACCGCTGGATCCCGCTGATCCGCTGTGGTCCACGCCCGGCGTGATCGTCACCCCGCACATGGCGACCATGCCGTCGCCGGGCACCGTGGCCGAGCAGGTCGTGGCCAACATCCGCCGGCTGGGGCAGGGCGAGTCCCTGGCCCACACAGTCGACCTGTCGCGCGGTTATTGACGCCGCGATACCCCGTTTTCCGATTGCCAACCCAAGACGAGACATTCCATGCATTTCGAAGATCCCGCGTTCACCATTCCGACCGGCACGCCTGCGCCTCTGGACCCGCAGATCGCCGAATTCCTGCGGCGCATGGCGGCGGACGCGTCGCAGTATCCGCGCCGCGACACCCTGTCCATCGAACAGGGCCGCGCCAATGCCGAGAAGGTGCGCCTGCCGTGGGCCCAGGGCGGCCCGCAGATGGCGCGCACGATGGAACATCAGGTGGCCACGCGTCACGGGCCCGTGCGCGTGCGGGTCTATTACCCCGCGCAGCGCCGGCTGCCGGGCGCGTTCATGTACATCCACGGCGGCGGCTTCGTGCTGTTCAGCATCGACACGCATGACCGCGTGATGCGCGAATACGCCGAACGCGCCGGGGTCGTGGTGGTGGGGGTGGACTACACCCGCGCGCCCGAAGCCAAGTTCCCGCAGCCGCTGGAAGAATGCGTGGACGTGCTGCGCTGGGTTGCCGCGTCGGCGGGCGAGCTGGACATCGATGCCGGCCAGATCTTCGTGGGCGGCGATTCGGCCGGCGCCAACCTGTCGATGGGCACGGCGCTGACGCTGCGCGATGAAGGCTTGCCGCTCATCAAGGGGCTGGTGCTGAACTACGGCGGCTTTGGCAGCAACCTGTTCCGCAATTCGGTCGTGCGCTACGGCGCCGGCGAATACGGCCTGTCGCTGCACATGATGATCTGGTTCCGCGGCATGCACATCCGCCACGGCAAGGACTTCTTCGATCCGCGCGTGGACATCCTGCGCGCCGACCTGAAAGGCCTGCCGCCGGCGTGGCTGGTGGTCACCGAGTGCGATCCGCTGCATGACGACAGCATCGAACTGGAGCGCAAGCTGCGCGAGGCCGGCGTGGACGTCGCGTCGAAGGTGTATCCCGGCACCGCGCACAGCTTCCTGGAGGCGGTCTCTATTGCCGCGGTCGCGGGCGAAGCCTTCGACGACACGGCGCGCTGGCTGCACGCCAAGGCCTAGGGGGCGACATGTATACCCCGCCGGCCTATGCCGAAGCCGATATCGGCGTCCTGCACGCGTTCATGCGCGCGCACAGTTTCGCCACCCTGGTGACTGTGGGCGCGGCCGGCGCGAACGCCACGCACCTGCCGTTCCTGCTGCGCGACGATGGCGGGCGCGGAACGCTGGTCACCCATCTGGCGCGCGCGAATCCGCAGTGGCGCGACCTGCAGGACGGCGCGCAAGCGCTGGTGCTGTTCCAGGGCCCGCACGCGTTCATTTCGCCCAGCTGGTATGTCAACCAGCAGACCTTCCCGACGTGGAACTACACCGCCGTTCACGCGCGCGGCACGCCGCGGCTGATCGAGGCGCCCGAGGCCATCCGCGCGGTGCTGACGGAGACGGTGGCGTGCTACGACACGCCGCTGGGCGGCGCGTGGCGCTTTCCGGACATGCCCGAGACCCTGACGGCCCCGCGCCTGAAGGCGATCGCGGCGCTGGAGATTCCGATTGCCGGGCTGGAAGGAAAGATGAAGCTGAACCAGGACAAATCGGTGGCCGACCGCGTGGGCGTGATCCGCCAGCTGGAACGGCGCGGCGACGCGGGGAGCGTGGCGATAGCCCGGTTGATTCGCGCGCAGCCCGATCTGGCAGCGGATCTTGCGTCGGATCTCGCATCGGATTTGCCGGCTGATGTGGCGACCCACGTCGCCGGTCACGCGCCGAACAACGCCTGAAGAAACCGGAGCCTCATCATGCAAGAACCTACCGAAGCCCGCGTGCGCGACGAACTGGCGGCCTTGTACCGTCTAGTCGCGCACTTTCGCATGACCGATCTGATCGACACCCACATCAGCGCGCGGGTGCCGGGCACCAAACACCATTTCCTCATCAACCGCTACGGCGTGCTGTTTCACGAAATGCGCCCGCAGGACCTGGTGAAGATCGACCTGGACGGCAATCCGGTCGATCCCGGTGACGCCGACAGCCAGCTGGTCAACGCGGCCGGCTTCACCATTCATTCGGCGGTGCATGCCGCGCGCCACGATCTGGCGTGCGTGGTGCATACGCATACCGCCGACGGCATCGCCGTGGCGTGCCAGCGCGATGGCCTGTTGCCGATCACGCAGCATGCGCTGCGCTTCTACAACCGGCTGGGCTATCACGATTACCAGGGCATCGCGCTGGACCTGGAAGAGCGCGAAAGCCTGGTCGCCAGCCTTGGCCGGCACAAGGCCATGATCCTGCGCAACCACGGCCTGCTGGCGGCCGGATCGTCGGTGGCGGAGGCCTTCGTCAACATCTATTACCTGGAGCGCGCCTGCCAGGCGCAGGTCAAGGCCCAATCGGCCGGCGCGCCGCTGGTATTCCCGTCGGAGGCGGTGTGCGAACGCACCGCGAGCCAGTTTGAACGGCCCACCGCCCCGATCTACACGCAGCGGGTATGGACCGCCGCGCGGCGCCTGCTGGAGCCGGACCTGGAGACAATCGAATGAAAGACAGCCTGACGACACCCCGCGCCGCATTGGCCGGTCCGCAATTCCTGCATACACCCGGCCCGACGCATGTGCCGGATGCGGTGCGCGAGGCCATGGGCCGCCAATGCATGGATCTGTCCGATCCGCGGCTGGCCGAGCTGGTCGCAGATTGCGAGGCGGGCCTTGCCCGCCTGCTGGGCACCCGGCACGCGGACGTCCTGATGTATGCCGCCAACGGCCACGGCGCCTGGGAAGCCACCATTGCCAATCTGGTCGCGCCCGGCGCGCAGGTGCTGGTGGCGGGGAGCGGCCATTTCGCGGAAGCGTGGGCCGTGCATGCCGAGGCGATGGGCGCCACGGCCCTGCGCACGCCGACCCGCCCGGGACAGGCGCTGGATCCGGCCGCGATCGAGGCGGCGCTGCGCGCCGACACGGCGCACCGCATTGCCGCCGTCTTTGCCGTGCACACCGACACGGCCAGCGGCGTGACCAGCGACATTGCGGCGGTGCGCCGGGCCATGGACGCCAGCGGCCATCCGGCGCTGCTGGTGGCCGATGTAATCGCATCCTTGGGCGCCACGCCGTTCCGCATGGACGAGTGGGGCGTCAACGTGGCGATCGGCGCGTCGCAGAAGGCGCTGATGGGACCGCCGGGGCTGTCCTTCACCGCAGTGGACGCGCGCGCGATGCGGGCCGCGCAGGCCAATCCCACGCCGCGCGCCTATTGGGACTGGGCCAAGCGCAAGAGCGATCTGCTCTACCGCAAGTTTTGCGGCACGCCGCCGCAAAGTTTGCTGGCAGGCATGCGGGCAGCGCTGGATCTGATTGCGGCCGAAGGCGAGGAGGCCGTGTTTGCCCGGCATCGGCGCGTGGCGAATGCGGTGCATGCGGCGGTGAATGCGTGGTCGCAAGGCGGCGCGTTGAAGCTGTTCGTTGAAGACCCCGCGGCGCGCGCGGTGTCGGTCACGACCATTTCGGTCGCCGACGGCGTGGACGTCGAGGCGATGCGAACCGTTGCGCGCGAACGCTTCCACGTTGCGGTGGCGGGCGGGCTGGGGCCGCTTGCAGGACGGATGTTCCGCATCGGTCACCTGGGCGACGTGCATCCCGCCATGATCCTGGGCGCGCTGGGCGGGGTAGATGCCGCGCTGCGGGCGTGCGGGATTCCCGTGGGCGACGGGGCGCTGCAGGGGGCCGTGAAGGCGCTGCAGGAGTGAATCGCAAGACTGAAGCGCAGGACGGAATCGCACGACTGAAACACCAGACTGAAACGCAAGACTGATACGAAACCCTGAAACGGCTTTCAGACGCGGCCCGGACGCGGCCGCCATTTCTTCTTCACCTTGAATCGGGATAAGACGATGAGACAACGTGGTTTTGCGGCGGCCGCCCTGGCCGTCCTCGCGGTGGCGGTTCCCCTTTGCCCGGCCCAGGCCGAGCCGGTCAATGCCAAGGTGGTCATGCACGCGCCGTTGCGTGTGCTGGACCCCGTCCTGACCAATGCGTACATCACGCGCAATCACGGGTACATGGTGTACGACACGCTGTTTTCGCTGGACGCGGCCTCGCGCCCGCAGCCGCAGATGGTCGAATCGTGGACGGTTTCGCCGGACCAGCTGACCTACGTGTTCACGTTGCGGCCAGGCCTGAAGTTCCACGACGGCGCGCCGGTCACCGGCGAAGACGTGGTGGCGTCGCTCAAGCGCTGGGCGCAGCGCGATCCCATCGGTTCGCGCCTGTCCGCCGTCACCCAAAGCATGGACAGCCCGTCCGCCGACACCTTCCGCATCGTGCTCACCAAGCCGTACGGACTGCTGCTGGACGCGTTGGCCAAACCGGGTTCGCCGGTGCCGTTCATCATGCCGCGGCGCATCGCGGCGACGCCGCCGTCCGAAGCCATCAAGGAAACCGTCGGCTCCGGCCCGTACAAGTTCGTGCAGGCCGAGTTCCAGGCGGGCGTGAAGGCCGCGTATGTGAAAAACGCGGACTACGTGCCGCGCAAGGAGCCCGCCAGCCGCTTCGCCGGCGGCAAGGTCGCCATGTTCGACCGGATCGACGTCGTCAACGTGCCGGACGCGCAGACCGCGGTGAACGCGCTGCGCCAGGGCGAGATCGACTTTGTCGAGAACGTGGCGCCCGACCTGCTGCCGCAACTGGATGGCGTGAAGACCCTGACAGTGCAAAGCTATGGCGACGCTTCGGAAACCTACACGCTCCGCATGAACTGGAAGCAGCCGCCGCTGGACAACGTGAAGGTGCGCCGCGCCGTGCTGGCCGCGCTGTACCAGGCCGACTACCTGGATGCGTCGCTGGGGGATCCCGCCTATTACAAGCTGTGCGGCGCCATGTTGAGCTGCATCTCGGCCTACCAGACCGAAGCCGGCGCCACGCAAACCAAACCCGCCAATCTGGCGCAGGCGCGGGCGTTGCTCAAGGACAGCGGCTATGCCGGCGAGAAGATCGTCGTCCTGCATCCCACCGACGTGCGCAGCCTGTCCACGCTGGCGCCCGTCACCGCGCAGGCCCTGCGCAGTATCGGCATGAACGTGGAAGTGCAGTCGATGGACTGGGCCACGCTGCTGTCGCGGCGCAGCAAGGACGCGCCGCTGGCCGACGGCGGCTGGAGCATCTTCCATTCCAGCCTGACCAGCATGGACCTGCTCAACCCCATCGTGAACGCCAATCTGGATGGGCGGGGCGAGGGCGGTTATCCGGGCTGGACCCGGGACGACACCATCCAGCGCCTGCGCGCCGAGTTCGAGTCGGTGACGGGATTGGATGCGCAAAAGCGTGTCGCCGCCGAGATCCAGCAGCGCGCCTATGAACAGGTGATGTTCGTGCCGCTGGGCGGCTATTCGGAGTTCAAGGCCTACGACAAGAAGTTCGACGGCATGGTGGCCGCGCCGTTGCCGTTGTTCTGGCGGGGCAAGTAACGGGTTGGGGCGGCGGGCAGGGCGGTCAGGACAGGCCGACCTTGCCGCTCAGCCCCCGCGCCGCAGTCAGCAGCAGCGGCGAATAACGCCGCGCAAATTCCGCCGGCGAGGCCCATTCGGACACCAGCCCCGCGATCTGGATGGCTGCCACCGGCCGGTGGCGATGATCCAGGATGGCGGCGGCCAGGTTCAGCTCGCCCAGCATGCTTTCTTCGATCGCGGTGGCATAGCCGTCCTGGCGCGCCTGCTGAACCAGGCCCCGGATGCGGTCCGGATCGTTGTCGGTCTTTGGGGTGCTTGGAATCGTGGCAAGCGGCATGTCCTTGGACCGCGCCAGGATGTCCTCGACTTCCTCTTCGGGCAGGTGGGACATGATGGCCCGGCCCCCGGCCGTCTGCACCATCGGCAGGGCGCGGCCGGCCAGCGTGCTGCTGAAAGTCTGACGCTTGGTCTGGCGGCGCAGCGCAAAAATGATGTACAGGTCGTCGAACAGGCTCAGTTCCACGCGCTCATTGGTTTCGCGCTGCATCTCGGCGATGAGCGGGGTGGCGCGTTCCAGCAGCGGCACGCTGCGCATGTAGTCAAAGCTGCGCTGCAGGATCTTCTTGCCCGGCGTATAGCCCTTGCCACCGGCGCCGCGTTCCAGATACCCCAACGTGACCAGCGTGTGCGTCATGCGCTGCGTGGTGCTGCGGTCGAATCCCGTGATTTCCATGAGTTCGTTCATGCTCATGGTGGACGGGCGTTGGGCAAAGGCTTCCAGCAGTTCGAAGCCTTTGGCCAGGGATTGAACGAAGAGAGGGTCGGGACGGCTCATGGGACTCGCAGAAAAGTGGGCGGTGGGCGTCCGCGGCGGGCGGGGAAATCAGGGATTTTATAAAGATTCTTAGGTATTTCCTAGAGATACTTATGTGCTCGCAAACCGGCAACGGTTTCCTGAACGCAGGACCCGTGGGCTTGACATAGAATGGCCGCACCCCAGCGGTCATTTCGAGGTATCTATGTCGGTCGCATCCGATATCAAACTACGCCCGCTCGAACGCGGCGACCTGCACTTTGTGCACAAGATCAACAATAACGACGTCATCATGCGCTACTGGTTCGAAGAGCCCTACGAGGCCTATGACGAACTCGTGGCTCTGTACGACCGCCACCTGCATGACCAGAACGAGCGGCGTTTCATCATCGAGCACGACACCGGGCAGCCGGCCGGGCTGGTCGAACTGGTCGAGATCGACTACATCCACCGCCGCGCCGAATTCCAGATCATCATCGCGCCCAGCTACCAGGGCCGCGGCTACGCCAAGGCCGCTACGCGCATTGCGGTGGGCTACGCGTTCCGCGTGCTGAACCTGCATAAGGTGTATCTGGTGGTGGACAAGGACAATACCGCTGCCGTCCACGTGTACGAGCGCTGCGGCTTCCAGATCGAAGGCCTGCTCAAGGAAGAGTTCTTTTCCAACGGCGCGTACCGCGATGCCTACCGCATGGCGCTGTTGCAGCACGACCATCTGCGCGACGTGGGACCGGGCGCGCCGGACGCGCCCGTGCTGCGGGACTGGCCGCAGGAAGACCAGGCGGGCTGACGCCGCCTGCAAAGGCGAAGGCCGCGGCATCACACGCCGCGGCCTTCGCCGAACGAATTTTGAACCATCGCGCCGCCCCGCGCTTCATGCGCGGGGCGGCGTTTTACATCAGGGCTTGAAGAATGCCGTCGGCGTCATCAGGCGGTTTTCCTGGCTGATCAGGTAGCCGGCCTCGGCGCTTTTGGTCAGATAGGTCGCCCAGGCCGGATCCTTCTGCAGCGCCTGGCGCTTGGCTTCGCGGTCGGCGGCGCTGTCATAGACCCAGATGTGCATGTAGGTGTTGACATTGCCCGTCTCGGTCTGCATGTAGGCGAGCGGCTTGCCTAGATGGCGGCTCTGCACCTCGTAGCCGTGTTCGGCATACAGCGCCAGGTGCTTCTTGATGGTGCCGGCGCGGCAGGTGTAGGTACGTACGTCGTAAAGCATGATGAATCCTTGATGGCGGTTGCAAAAACGGGTGTCAGTCGGCGGTGGCGCCGGACTGCTTGACCAGCACGCTCCAGCGTTCCACTTCCGTGTTGACGTATTTCTGGAAGGCGGTGTGACCATCGCCCACCGGGTCGGCGCCCAGGCCCTTGAGCTTGTCCTGCACGGACGGATCGGCGATGCCGTCGGTGATGGCCTTGGACAGTTTTTCCACCACGGGCGCGGGCGTGGCGGCCGGCACGAACAGGCCGAACCACGAGCGCGCGTTCATGGCCGTGTAGGCCGTCTCGGAAAACGCGGGCACGTTGGGCAGGGCGGCGTGGCGCTGCGTGCCGGTAACGGCGATGGGGGTGAGGCGGCCTGCCTGCACCTGCGACAGCACCTCGGGCAGGTTGGCGAACATGATCTGGACCTGTCCGCCCATGAGGTCGTTGAGCGCCTGCGCGCCGCCCTTGTACGGCACGTGCGTCATCTGCGCGCCGGCCAGCGAATTGAATTGCGCGCCCGCCAGGTGCGAAGCCGTGCCGGTGCCGCCGGACGCGTAGTTCACGCGGTTGCCGTTGGCCTTGGCGTAGTCGGCCAGTTCCTGCGGCGTCTTGGCCGGCACGGACGGGTTCACCACCAGCACCAGCGGCACCGAGGCCAGGTTCGACAGGCCGGCGAAGTCACGCGTCAGGTTGTAGTCCAGCTTGTGATAGAGCGAGGCGTTGATGGCGTGGCTGGACGTGGCCATCAGCAGCGTGTAGCCGTCGGCTTCGGAACGGGCCGCCATGACGGCGCCGATGTTGCCGTTGGCGCCGGCCTTGTTTTCCACCACGACGGGCTGGCCCAGCCGGGTGGACATGGACTGCGCCACGGTGCGGGCGATGACGTCGGTGGCGCCGCCTGCGGCGAACGGCACGATGATGCGCAGGGGGCGCTCGGGGAAATCAGCCGCGGCAGCCGTTGCGGCCGCGCCCAGCGAGGCGGCGGTCATCAGGAAGGCGGCCGCCAGGCGGCGTGGGGTCAGGGTTGTGGTCATGTCTCTCTCCAGTGTTGGATTTTTTTATGTAAACGCCGCGCCTGATCTGTCAGGCGCCGGCGGTGCGCGCCTTTTCGCGCAGGCTCGTCAACGTGGCCCGGGGCGTGATCACCTCGGGGTCCAGACTGAGTTCGATCAGATAGGGGGAACCGCTGTCCAGCGCACGCGCCAACGCGGGGCCGAACGCTTCATGGGTGTCCACGCGTTCGGCCGTCACGCCGAACGATTGGGCGTAGGCCACGAAGTCCGGGTTGCACAGGTCCGTGCCGATGGTGCGGCCGGGGTAGTGCACCTCCTGGTGCATGCGGATCGTGCCGTACATGCCGTTGTTGAACACGATGAAGACGATGCCCAGCTGGTGCTGCTTCACGGTGGCCAGTTCCTGCGAGGTCATCAGGAAGCAGCCGTCGCCCGCCAGGCAGATCACCTGGCGCTCGGGGTGTCGTAGCTTGGCCGCGATGGCCGCGGGCACGCCGTAACCCATGGCGCCGCTGGTGGGCGCCAATTGCGTGCGCGGTTGGCTGAAGCGGTAGTAGCGATGCGCCCAGGCGCTGTAGTTGCCCGCGCCGTTGGTCAGAATGGCGCTCGGGTCGAGCTGGTCGCGCAGCGTGGCAATGACGCGCGCCGGGTCCATGTCTCCGCGCGCGGCGGGCAGCTCGGTGTAGCGCAGGTAGTTGCCGCGCAGCGTCTGCGTCCAGTCGCGCCACGGCGTCGCATCCACGGGCGTCAGTTCCGCCGCCGACGCCGCAAAGGCATCCATGCCGGACTGGATCTTGAGGGCGGGTTGATACACGCGGCCCAGCTCTTCGGCGCTGGCCAGCACATGGATCAGCGTCTGGCTGGGCACCGGCGATTGCAGCAGGGTATAGCCGCCCGTCACCATCTCACCCAGCCGCGCGCCCACGGCCAGGATGACGTCGGCCTGGCGCACGGCCTCGGCCAGTTCCGGGTTCACGCCGATGCCGACTTCGCCGACGTACTGCGCGTGGTGGTTGTCGAACAGGTCCTGGCGGCGGAACGAGCACGCGACCGGCAGGCCGTTCAGTTCGGCAAAGCGGGTCAGGCTTGCCAGCCCCGCGTCCGTCCAGCCGGAACCGCCGGCGATCAGCAGGGGACGCTGCGCGTTGGCAAGCAGCGTGCGCATGCCGGCCATCGCGTCGGGCGCCGGGTAGGCCTGCGGCACCTGGATCGCGCCGCAGGACAGGGCCGGGGCGACGTCCGTCAGCATGTCCTCGGGCAGCGCCAGCACCACGGGGCCGGGGCGGCCGGACGTGGCGACGGAAAAGGCGCGGTTCAGGTATTCAGTGACGCGCGCGGCGCTGTCGATCTGCGCCACCCACTTCGTGAACTGGCCGAACATGCGGCGGTAGTCGATTTCCTGGAAGGCCTCGCGCTCGACCATGTCGTTGCCGACCTGGCCCACCAGCACGATCATCGGGGTGGAATCCTGGAACGCGGTCTGCACGCCGATGCTGGCGTTGGTGGCGCCGGGGCCGCGCGTCACCATGCAGATGCCGGGCCGGCCGGTCAGCTTGCCGTGCGCTTCGGCCATGAATGCCGCCGCGCCTTCATGCCGGCAGGACACCAGGCGGATCTGCTCGCGGTGCGCATACAGTGCGTCCAGGACGTCCAAATAGCTCTCGCCGGGCACGCCGAATACGGTGTCCACGCCGTGTTCCAGCAAGGCCCGCACCACATGCTGGCCGCCCGTCATCAATGTCGAAGTGTCATTCATCGCAGTTTCAATCTGGCCGCAGCGCGGCGGGTTGAGTCCGGATGAACTTTACGCAGCCCGGGTCAGGGCGCGTTAGGACAGATCAGAGCTTGTTTTGCACTTTTTTGCGGGGCGGGCGACGCGGCCGCCATTCGGTATGGCCGTCATCCGACGGCGCCGTCATTCATTACGGCTGCCATCCGACGGGGTCGTCATTCGATGGGGCGGTAGTACTTCTTGCGGAAGTCGCCCGGGGTGCAGGCCGTGTGCTTCTTGAAAAAGCGCGTGAAGTAAGCCGGGTCCTCGATGTTCAGCTGGAATCCGATCTCGGCGATGCTCAAGTCCGTGTTGCACAGCAGCCGCTTGGCCTCCAGCGCAATGCGCTCCTGCACGAGCTGGCTGGCGGTGCGCCCCACGCTGCGCTTGACCGCGTCGTTGAGCTGGCGCTCGCTGACGCACAGGGCGTCGGCGTACTGGCGGATAGCCGAGAAGTCCAGGTAATGCTCTTCGATCAGCATGGTGAAGCGCTTGGCCAGCGAGTAACTGGGACCGGCGGCGGTCTCGCGTTCGTCGGCCGGATACAGGCGGCGAAGCTGCGTCAGGAGGATCAGCAGGTACGAGCGCACCACGTCAAACCGGCCCGTCTGCCGGTCGCGCGTTTCGCGTTCGATCTCGGCCAGCAGCGGCAGCATGGCGTCGTGCTGCTCGCGGGTCAGGTAGATCACGGGCGGGCCGCCCGCCAGGTGAAAGAACGGAAACTTGGCGATGTCGTCCGCGCGCGGGAACATCTGCGCGAAGAATTCGGTGCTGATGTTCATGACGTAGCCGCTGGGTTTCACCGACGACGTCCACGCGTGAATCTGGCCCGGGGACAGGAAGAAGACCGAGTGGTCGCGCACCGCGTGCTGCTCGAAGTCGAGCAGGTGGGTGCCCTGCGCCTCGGTCATCCACAGCAGATGGTAATAGCGGTGCCGGTGCAGGAAACCGCGCGGAATGTCGTCGTGATCCTGCAGGCGCACGAGGTCGAAATAAAAAGATCCCTCTCCCGAGAAATCCGATGATTCAAAGGTGGGAAACGTTTCCGGGATGGGCGAATGCGAACCTGCGGACAAGCGGGAGTCTCCTTGATGGCGCGCGGGGCGGCTCTGTTTTTCGCCATCATACGGGCAATCGCGGTGGAGGCTGCGGCGCGGCGGTGCCAGTTCGGCGCTGCCCGCCGCAGCCAGCGCGTTGGCCGGCCTCGGCGCCGCCCGCCGTTCCGTTCAGCGGCTGGCCGGAGAGGCGCGCAGCAGCCGCAGGCCGTTGGCCACCACCAGCAGGCTCGCGCCCACGTCGGCAAACACCGCCATCCACAGCGTCGCGTGGCCTGTCACGGCCAGCGCCAGGAACACCACCTTGATGCCCAGCGCCAGCGCGATGTTCTGAACCAGCACACGATGCGTTGCACGAGACAGGCGCAGGAAGGTGCCGATCTTGCGCAGGTCGTCGTCCATCAGCGCCACGTCGGCGGTCTCGATGGCCGTGCCGGTGCCGGCCGCGCCCATCGCAAAGCCGATGTCGGCGCGGGCCAGCGCGGGCGCGTCGTTGATGCCGTCGCCCACCATGCCGACCCGCACGTCCGGCGCAAGCTTGCCTTCAATGGCGCTCAGCTTGTCCTCGGGCAGCTGGTCGCCGCGCGCTTCGTCGATGCCGACCTGACGCGCGATGGCTTGCGCGGTCGGCGTGTTGTCGCCGGTCAGCATCAGCGTACGCACGCCCAGCCCGTGCAGGTCGGCGATGGCCTGGGCGCTGGTGGGCTTGACCGTATCGGCCACGGCCGCCAGCGCCAGCACGCGGCTGCCGTCGGACAGCGCGATGACGCTCTTGCCCTGGCTTTCCAGTTCATCAAAGCGGGCATCGAGCGCATCGCTGGAAACGCCCAGCTCGCGCATCAGGCGGCGGTTGCCCAGGTGATATGTCTGGCCGTCGACCTGACCGCTGACGCCGCGGCCGGGCAGGGCGGTGAAGGCGTCGACCTCGAGCAGCGCGCTGCCGGCGTCGCGCGCAGCGTTGGCCACGGCCAGCGACACGGGGTGGTCAGAGCGGGCGGCCAGGCTGGCGGCGATCAGGGCGGCGGGGTGGGGATTCTGCGCCGGGGCGTCCCAGTCCTGCAGATCGGTCTGCACCGGCTTGCCGTGCGTCAGCGTGCCGGTCTTGTCCAGCGCCAGCCATTTCAGGTTGCGCCCTTCTTCAAGATAGACGCCGCCCTTGATGAGGATGCCGCGGCGCGAGGCGGCGGTCAGGCCGCTGACGATGCTGACGGGTGTGGAAATCACCAGCGCGCATGGGCAGGCGATGATCAACAGCGCCAGCGCGCGGTAGATGGCGTCGAACCACGGCTGGCCCCACAGCAGCGGCGGCAGCACGGCCACGGCCGCCGCGACGGCCACGACGGCAGGCGTGTAGATGCGCGAGAACCGGTCGATGAAGCGCTGCGTGGGCGCGCGCGCGCCCTGCGCCTGTTCCACCGCGTGGATGATGCGCGCCAGCGTCGTGTTGCCGGCCGCGGCGGTCACGCGGTATTCAAAGGACCCGGAGGTATTGATGGTGGCCGCGAACACCGGATCGTCCTGGGCTTTTTCGACGGGCAGGCTTTCGCCCGTAATGGGCGACTGGTCCACGGCCGATGTGCCGTTCACGACGATGCCGTCTGCGGCAATGCGCTCGCCCGGCCGCACGCGCACGATGCCGCCCGGCTGCAGCGACGCGGCGGGCACTTCCGCCCAAGTGCCGTCCGGCTGGCGCAGGGTAGCGGTGTCGGGCGCCAGGTCCAGGAGGCCGCGCACGGCGTTGCGCGCGCGGTCCAGCGAGCGGGCTTCGATCAGTTCGGCCACGTTGAACAGGAACATCACCATGGCCGCTTCGGGCCATTGGCCGATCAGCACGGCGCCGGTGACGGCGATGCTCATCAGCGCGTTGATGTTCAGGTTGCCGTTGCGCACGGCAATCCAGCCCTTGCGATAGGTGCTGACCCCGCAGGCCAGGATGGCGGCCACGGCCAGTGCCGCGGTCAGCAGCAACGGGCCGCCGGCAAAATGCGAGAACTCGGACAGCGCCGCCAGCACGCCCGCGCCGCCGATCAGCCACCAGTTCACCGCCTTGGCGGCGGGGGCGGGCGCGGCCGCCGCGCCGTCGGCCAGGGGCTCGGGCGTCATGTCCAGCGATTTGATGGCTGCGATGATGCGGTCCAGCGCGCCGTCGGCGTGAACCACGGTCAGGATGCGCTGCATCAGGTTGAAGTCCAGCGCATGCACGCCGTCCACGCCGGCGAGCTTCTTGCGGATCAGCGTTTCCTCGGTGGGGCAATCCATCTGGCCGATGCGCAGGCGCGCCAGCAGCTGGCCGGGGCCGGCGGTGAGCGTCGCGGCGGCGGCCGGCTGCAGAACGGCATCGCCATGCGCGTGGCCGCAGCAGGAATCGTCCTGGGCAGCCAGGGCTGCGGCAGCGGGCGCGCAGCAGGCGTCGGCGCCATGTTCGCTGCCATGGCCGTGGCGGTGACCGTGATCGTGGCCGGTGTGGGCATCGTGCCCGTGGCTGTGGTCGTGACCCGCGTGCGCATCATGCCCACGCGAGGGGGCCTCGCCCGCCGCCTTCGGATGTTCGTGGCCGCAGCAGGCGTCATCGCCTGGCGTCTCAATTTGCGCGACGGCGACCGGCGCAGGCGAGTGTCCGCCACCGCAGCAGGCGCCGCCGTGCTTGCCCGACTGATGTTTGTGTTCTTTGACCGGAGGTAAAGACATCCGCTTGACCCTTCAAATAAGCTGATGACGCAATTCCACACCTTGGAGTTACTATAGGGTCAACCCCTAATCATCGGATCGGATCCGGGAGGCAGCGATGCGTATCGGCGAATTGGCCACGGCGGCCGGCACCACGGTCGAAACCGTCAGGTATTACGAAAAAGAGGGGCTGCTGCCCGCCCCGGAGCGCGGGTTGAACAACTACCGCACCTATGGCCAGATGCATCTGGAGCGCCTGCGCCTCATCCGCAACTGCCGCGCGCTGGACATGACGCAGGACGAAATCCGCGCCATCCTGTCCGTGGCCGACAACCATCGCACCGGTTGCGGCCCCATCAACAAGCTGTTCGACGAGCACATCTCGCATGTCGACGAGCGCATCGCCGAACTGATGCAGCTGAAAGCCCAATTGAGCGACTTGCGCCAGCGCTGCGTGTCGGCGAGGCCCGACTCGGACGATTGCGGCATCCTGCACGGGCTGAGCGAAATGCAGGTCGAAGAGCGGCAGGAGCGGCACACCCACCTGGGCTGAGCGCACCGCCGGGATGTCCTTGTTGCAGTCCGGGGGATCAGCGACCGGTCAGACGTCATCGCGTACTATGAGAATCTGTTTCTTTCCCATTTGCGCATCGATCAATGACCGTAAACCAGACCGCCACGCCGCTCCACGCCCTGACCTCGCGCCGCTCCTTCAAGTTCCTGCGGGCGCCGGCGCCCAAACCCGACGAACTCGAACAGATCCTGCAGGCCGCCATGTCTGCGCCCGATCACGGCGCGCTGCGTCCGTGGCGCTATGTCGTGATCCAGGGCGAGGCCATCGGCAAGCTGGCGGACATGGCGCTTGACGCCGTCAAGCGCAGCGGCGACCCGCGCATGACGCCCGAAAAGGAAAAGTCGGTCCGCGAATGGATGGCCAGCGTGCCGCTGTTCATCGCCGTGGCTCAGAAAATCGCCCACGGCAACACCAAGATCCCTGAACAGGAACAGCTGCTGGCCGCTGGCTGCTCGGTGATGAACATCCTGAACGCCGTCCACATGCTGGGCTACGCCGCGTTCTGGAGCACCGGCCTGGGCACGTACGTTGAAGACGTGCAGGACGCGCTGGGCCTGGACTCGCTGGATTACCGCTTCCTGGGCTTTTTGGCCGTCGGCACGCCCGCGTGCGCGGTGCCGTCCGCCAAGCGTCCGGACTACCGTGAATTCGTCACGGAATGGACCGGCGCCGCCTGAGGAAAACCCTCAGTCCAATGCGGCCCCAAAAGGCCGCGCGGCCCGCTCATCGGCCCTGTCCCCTGTGCTAATCTCGTCAACGGCTTTGCCCAAGTATCCCCGGGCGCAAGCCGTCGACGGCAGAGTCCGAGGTCACACGCCTCTGGCAACGCCTTGGTAGGAAGAAAACGCATGACACGATCAAGCGTGGAGACAATACATGAGCCAATATGGGCCGCTGAAGTTGCACGTCCCCGAGCCGACAGGGCGACCGGGTTGCAAGACAGACTTCTCCTATCTGCATCTTTCGCCACCGGGCGAGGTGCCCAAACCCCCCATTGATGTTGCCGCGGTCGACACCGGTCCACTGGCCTACAGCCTGGTCCGCGTCATCGACGAGCACGGCCGCGCCGTCGGCCCGTGGGCGCCTGAGATCAGCCACGACCTGCTGCGCGCCGGCATGCGGGCGATGCTCAAGACGCGCATCTTCGATGGGCGCATGCTGACCGCGCAGCGCAAGAAGAAGATCTCGTTCTACATGCAGAGCCTGGGCGAAGAGGCCATCGGCACCGCCCACGCCATGGCGCTGGAAAAGGGGGATATGTGCTTTCCCACCTATCGCCAGCAAAGCATCCTGTTGTCGCGCGACGTGTCGCTGGTGACGATGATGTGCCAGCTCATGTCCAACGAGCGCGACCCGCTCAAGGGCCGCCAGCTTCCGGTCATGTATTCCGACCGCGAAAACGGCTTCTTCACGATTTCGGGCAACCTGGCCACGCAGTTCATCCAGGCGGTGGGCTGGGCCATGGCCTCGGCCATCAAGGGCGACACCCGCATTGCCTCGGCCTGGATCGGCGACGGCGCCACCGCCGAAGCCGACTTCCATACCGCGCTGACCTTCGCGCACGTCTACCGCGCGCCCGTCATCCTGAACGTGGTCAACAACCAGTGGGCCATCTCCACCTTCCAGGCGATCGCCGGCGGCGAGGGCGCGACCTTCGCGGGCCGCGGCGTGGGCTGCGGCATCGCGTCGCTGCGGGTGGACGGCAACGATTTCCTGGCGGTCTATTCCGCGTCGATCTGGGCCGCCGAACGCGCGCGCCGCAATCTCGGCCCGACGCTGATCGAGTGGGTGACCTACCGGGCCGGTCCGCACTCCACCTCCGACGATCCCACCAAGTACCGTCCTGGTGACGACTGGAGCCACTTCCCCCTGGGCGACCCGATCGAGCGCTTCAAGAAACACCTCATCCTGTTGGGCATCTGGTCCGACGCCGAGCACGACGCGGTCCGCGCCGAACTCGACGCCGAGATCCTGGCGGCCCAGAAGGAAGCCGAGAGCTACGGCACTTTGGTGGACGGCCACGTCCCCAGCGCCGCCAGCATTTTTGAAGACGTGTACAAGGACATGCCGGAGCATCTGCGCCGGCAGCGCCAGCAGCTCGGAGTCTGACCATGGCAATCGATAACAACGCTGGTCCGGCCTCGGCGCCGATGACCATGATCCAGGCTTTGCGCTCGGCCATGGATGTCATGCTTGAGCGCGACAACAACGTCGTGGTGTTCGGGCAGGACGTGGGCTACTTTGGCGGCGTGTTCCGCTGCACCGAAGGACTGCAGGCCAAGTACGGCAGCTCGCGCGTGTTCGACACCCCCATCTCCGAAGGCGGCATCGTCGGCGTGGCGGTGGGCATGGGCGCGTACGGGCTGCGGCCCGTGTGCGAGATCCAGTTCGCCGACTACTTCTATCCGGCCTCGGACCAGATCGTGTCTGAAGCCGCGCGCCTGCGCTACCGCTCGGTGGGCGAGTTCATTGCGCCCATGACCATCCGCATGCCTTGCGGCGGCGGCATCTACGGCGGGCAAACGCACAGCCAGAGCCCCGAGGCCATGTTTACGCAGGTCTGCGGGCTGCGCACGGTGATGCCGTCCAATCCGTACGACGCGAAAGGCCTGCTGATCGCCGCCATCGAGAACGACGATCCGGTGATCTTCCTGGAACCCAAGCGCCTCTACAACGGCCCGTTCGACGGGCACCATGACCGCCCGGTTACGCCGTGGACCGGCCGCCCGGGCAGCGTCGTGCCCACCGGCTACTACACCGTGCCGCTGGAATCGGCCGCCATCGTGCGTCCGGGTTCGGAACTGACGGTGCTGACCTACGGCACCACCGTGCACGTGTCGCTGACCGCGGCCGAAGAGACCGGCATCGACGCCGAGGTCATCGACCTGCGCAGCCTCTGGCCCCTGGATCTGGACGCCATCGTCAACTCGGTCAAGAAGACCGGGCGCTGCGTGGTCGTGCACGAAGCCACGCGCACCTGCGGCTTTGGCGCGGAACTGATTTCCCTGGTGCAGGAACACTGCTTCCATCATCTGGAGGCGCCCGTCGAGCGCGTGACCGGTTGGGACACTCCCTATCCGCACGCGCAGGAGTGGGCGTACTTCCCCGGCCCGCGCCGGGTCGGCGAAGCGTTCAAACGCGCGATGGAGGCATGACATGGGGATTCATATCATCAAGATGCCCGACATCGGCGAAGGCATCGCAGAGGTCGAGCTGGTGGGCTGGCACGTCAAGGTGGGCGACACCGTCGCCGAGGACCAGCCGCTGGCCGACGTCATGACGGACAAGGCCACGGTCGAAATTCCGTCGCCGGTGGTCGGCAAGGTGATTTCGCTGGGCGGGGATGTTGGCCAGGTGATGGCCGTGGGCGGCGAGCTGATCCGGCTGGAAGTCGAAGGCGAAGGGAATGTGAAGGCGGGCGCTGCGGCGGCGCCGGCGGCGAAGGCGGCTGTGCCTGCGGGTGAGGGGATTGCTGCGGACGGGGCGCAGCGGGCAGGCGGTCCGAGTTTGGTGGAAAGTGGCGCTGCGGCGTCTGGCGTAACGACGCCCGGCGTAGCGACGCCCGCAACTTCCACGCCGGCCAAGTCGTCGACCCCGTCATCGGCATCGGCATCCGCGTCCGCATCCACATCCGCGTCCGCATCCGCATCCGGCTCCACGTCGGCGTCGGCCAAGTCGCCGGCAGCACGTCAACCCGGCGGCGCGCCCGCGACCATCCGCCAGCCCGGCGAAAAGCCGCTGGCCTCACCCGCCGTGCGCAAGCGCGCGTGGGATCTGGGCGTCGAACTGCGCTACGTGCAAGGCAGCGGCCCGGCCGGCCGCATCCTGCATGAAGACCTGGACGCCTGGCTGCAAGGGCAGGGCTCGGCCAGCAACGCCCGCGCCGGCTCGGCCTACGCCGAACGCAACGACGAAGACGCCGTGCCCGTCATCGGGCTGCGCAGGAAGATCGCGCAGAAGATGGCCGAATCCAAGCGCCGCATCCCGCACTTCAGCTACGTCGAGGAAATCGACGTGACCGAGCTCGAAGACCTGCGCGTGCAGCTCAACGCCAAATGGGGCGAGCAGCGCGGCAAACTGACGCTGCTGCCGCTTCTGGCCCGCGCAATGGTCGTGGCGCTGCGCGATTTTCCGCAGATCAACGCGCGCTACGACGACGAGGCCGGCGTCGTGACGCGCTACGGCGCGGTGCACATCGGCATCGCCACGCAAAGCGACGGCGGCCTGATGGTGCCGGTGATGCGTCATGCCGAGGCTCGCGATCTCTGGTCCATGGCGGCCGAGATCACGCGGCTGGCGCAGGCGGTGCGCAGCGGCTCGGCCGGGCGCGACGAACTGTCAGGCTCGACCATCACCATCACCAGCCTCGGTCCCTTGGGCGGCATCGTCACCACGCCGGTGATCAATCATCCCGAGGTCGGCATCGTGGGCGTGAACCGCATCGTCGAACGCCCCGCCTTCCGCAATGGCGCCGTGGTGGCGCGCAAGCTGATGAACCTGTCGTCGTCCTTCGACCACCGCGTGGTGGACGGCATGGACGCGGCGCGCTTCATCCAGGCCGTGCGCGCGCTGCTGGAACAACCCGCGCTGCTTTTCGTGGAGTAAGCATGAGCCATATCACAAAGACAACGACATTGCTGGTGATCGGCGGCGGCCCCGGCGGCTACGTGGCCGCCATCCGCGCCGGGCAACTGGGCGTGCCCACCATCCTGGTCGAGGGCGCGCAGTTGGGCGGCACCTGCCTGAACATCGGCTGCATCCCGTCCAAGGCCCTGATCCACGCAGCCGAGGAATTCGACAAGGCGCGTCACTACGCCGGCGAATCGGCGCTGGGCATCGCGGTCGACGCGCCACGCATCGACATCGCCAAGACCGTGGCCTGGAAAGACGGCATCGTCGGCAAGCTGACGGGCGGCGTCGGCGCGCTGCTCAAGAAGAACGGCGTGGAAGTGGTGCGCGGCTGGGCCACGCTGCTGGATGGCAAGACCGCCGAAGTCGAAACGCCTGAGGCGGGCCGCATCCGCATCCAGTGCGAACACCTGCTGCTGGCGGCGGGATCCGAACCCACGCCGCTGCCGTCCATGCCATTCGGCGGAATGGTGGTGTCATCCACCGAGGCGCTGTCGCCCACCAGCATCCCGAAGCAACTGGTCGTGGTGGGCGGCGGCTACATTGGGCTGGAACTCGGCACCGTGTACCGCAAGCTGGGCGCAGAAGTCGCCGTCGTCGAGGCGCAGGACCGCATCCTGCCGACCTACGACGCCGAACTCACCAAGCCCGTCGCGGCCGCGCTAGGCAAGATGGGCGTGGCGCTGCATCTGGGTCGCAAGGTGCTAGGCCTGAACGGCAAGGGCGACGCGGTGCGCGTGCAGGACGCCAGCGGCGCCGAAACGCTGTTGCCCGCCGACCGCGTGCTGATCTCGGTGGGACGCCGCCCGCGCACGCAAGGCTGGGGACTGGAAAGCCTGCAGCTCGATCGCAAAGGCAACGCGTTGCGCATCGACGACCAGTGCCGCACGTCGATGCGCGATGTCTGGGCCATTGGCGACATCGCAGGCGAGCCCATGCTGGCGCACCGCGCGATGGCGCAGGGCGAGATGGTGGCCGAACTGGTGGCGGGCAAGCGCCGCCACTTCCAGCCGGCGTCCATTCCTGCCGTGTGCTTCACGGACCCCGAGGTCGTGGTCGCAGGCCTGTCGCCGCAGGAGGCCGAAAGCGCCGGGCTGGATTGCGTGACGGCGGCATTCCCCTTTGCCGCCAACGGCCGCGCCATGACGCTGGAATCCACCGACGGCTTCGTGCGCGTGGTGGCCCGGCGCGACAACCATCTGATTGTTGGCTGGCAGGCGGTGGGGCGCGCGGTGTCGGAGCTGTCGACGGCGTTCGGGCAGTCGCTGGAAATGGGCGCGACGCTGGAAGACGTGGCGGGCACGATCCACGCGCATCCCACGTTGGGCGAGGCAGTGCAGGAGGCCGCGCTCAAGGCGCTGGGGCACGCGTTGCATATCTAGCGCCCGCCGGAAGGGCTGGCGCTTAGCGGCGTGAGCCGGAATGCGCCAGCGCCGCTGCAAATCCCTCCAGGGCCGGATTGCTTTGGTCCCGCATCGCGGCGAGCACGATCTGCGCTTTTTCGCCTGCGATATCGCGCAGCGGCAAAAAACGCAGCGAATCCGGGCGCATCCGGCTCAAGGATTGGGGCACGATCGCCGGTCCGACGCCGGCCTCCACCAGCGTCAGCAGGGTGGGGATGACGCTTTCCTGCGCGATCAATGGCTTGAGTTGCGCGCGTGCAAAAAGCCGTTGGATCATGCTGCGGAAGTAGGGTGAGATGTCCTGCCGATAGCCCACCATGGGGAACTCCAGAAGCTCCTGCAGCGATACGTCGCGCTGGTTTGCCAGCAGGTGGTCGTGACGCAGCGCCACGCACAGGGGCTCTTCGTGAACGACCGCGGTCTGGATATCGGCGTCCAGCGGGTGCGGACGCATCAGGGCGACATCCACGATTCGCGAACGCAGTGCGGGGTCCATGTCCACCGAGTTCATTTCGCGCAGGTCGATCCGGACTTCCGGGTGCGCGTCGCGGTAGTGGCTAAGCGCCGACACCAGGGGCGAACTGGCGGCGCTGGGCGTGATGCCAATGACGAGCGAGCCGGTCTCGCCGCGCGCCGTACGGCGCGCCTGGCGCAACATCAACTGGGTATCAGCGGAAATCCGCCGCGCTCGCTCGTACATGATCTCGCCGGCGGGCGTCAATTTGACCGAGCGCGTCGTCCGTTCGAACAAGGCCACGCCGACCAGCGTTTCCAGCCGTTTGATCTGCTGGGTGAGCGGCGGCTGTGTCATGAACAGGCGCGCCGCAGCCCGGGCGAAATGCAGTTCCTCGGCCAGCGTGCAAAACAGGACCAGCAATCGGCCGTCCAGGAAGATTAATTCTGATTTCGACATAATTGATGCCAAATTACATATTGGACATGGATTAATTGTATTCCTAAGATTCGGCATCGAAGCTGTTCAGCCGTTTGCTGGAATACACCATGCCTGTCGCACCTTATTCCCCTTCTGTCCAAGCGCTATCTCGTCGCGTCCGCGCGGGCGAGGTGGCACCGCTGGCGGCCGCGCGCGCCAGCTTGAGGGCTATCGGCGAGCAGGACAGCGCCATCCGCGCCTGGTGCCATACGGCGGACCCGGAAGCGCTTGAAGCGCCGGCTGGTATAGAGGGCGTGTTGGCTGGCGTGCCGATCGGGGTCAAGGACGTGATCGACGTGGCGGGCATGCCCACCGGCTTCGGCGTGCCAGACCTGGCCGGCGGCGCTGCCCGGTTCGACGCGTGCTGTGTGGGGATGCTGCGCGCTGCAGGGGCCGTGCCGGTGGGCAAGACGGTGACGGCGGAGTTCGCCTTCAGGACGCCGGGGCCCACACGCAACCCGCATGCGCTGGGACATACACCGGGCGGTTCCTCCAGCGGCTCGGCGGCTGCGGTCGCCGCCGGCATGGTGCCCGCAGCGCTGGGCACGCAGACCGGCGGGTCGATGATCCGGCCTGCGGCATTCTGCGGCGTGGTGGGCTTCAAACCCGGCTTCGGCCAGGTGTTCCGGGATGGCATGAAGCTGACATGCGAATCGCTGGACACCATCGGCTGGTATTCGAACTCCGTCGAGGATGCGGAGGCGATCGCCCAAGTGCTGATCGCCGACGGGCACGCTGACGAGGCGCCGGCGCGGTCGCTGACGATCGCGGTGCAACTGGACAATCCCAATGCCGCGCTGTGCCCGGAAAGCCAGCGGGAAATCGCCCGCGCATGCAAAGCGTGGCATGCGCATGGCGTGCACTGTGAACCCGTGGAATCGGCCGCGGAAACGGTCCTGCTGCTGCGAGCGCACGACATCATCATGCACTACGAGTTTGCGCGCAGCCTGATGCCGGTGGTGGCGCAAATTGGGGATCGCGTGAGTTCGGCCCTGCGGCAGGCCGTGGCGCACGGCCTGGCCATCGGCGCCGGGGAGTACCGCGAAATGCTCGCGGTGCAGGCGTCGCTGCGGCATGGCTGGCGTGCGCGCTATGGCGGCGCGGATCTGATCCTGACGCCCAGCACGCCGGGGCCAGCGCCCAAGGGGCTGAGCCATACAGGCGATGGCGTCTTCAACAAGATCTGGTCGGTGTTGGGATGGCCATGCCTGCACCTGCCGACCGCTTTCAACCGGGCAGGTTTGCCCATTGGCATGCAACTGGTCGGCAATTGGGGAGACGACCGCAGGTTGCTCGCCATGGGCCGACAACTACATCATCTGCTGACACAGCAAGGGGAATGACATGGGGTTCAAGTTACTGAAGCAAGCGCTGGTGGCGCTGTGCGCGGCCGCAGCCGTCTCGGGCGCCGCGCGGGCCGCGGGTGAATACCCCAACCGGCCGGTCAATATCGTCGTGCCCACAGCGGCGGGCGGCACCGTGGATATCGTGGCCCGCATCATGGCCGAAAAACTGGGCCCGGAACTGGGCCAGCCAGTGATCGTGATCAACAAGCCCGGCGCGGGCGGGGTGGTGGGCACCCAGGCGTTTCTGCGTGAGCCTCAAGATGGCTACACCGTGCTGTTCACCGCGAACAGCAACCAGCTGATCGTTCCCTGGGTCTATAAAGACGCAAAGTTTGACCCCATCAAGGATTTCGCGCCGATCGCGGCCGTGGGCGAAGTGCCCAATGTCCTGTGCGTGAATCCGGCGTTTCCGGCGAAGGACATGAATGAATTCATGGCGCTGGTCAAGGCCAGTCCGGATACGTACCCGTACGCCTCGGCGGGGGCGGGCACCTTGAATCACCTGCTGGGCGTCATGCTGAACGAACTTGGCGGACTGCGCATGCAGCATGTTCCGTACCGCGGCGTGTCGCCCGCGATGGCCGACGTCATGGGCAACCAGGTGCCAATGCTTTTCGCCAGCCTGCCGTCCGCATTGGAGAGCATCAAAGCCGGCAAGCTGCGCGCGCTGGGCGTCAGCAGCGCCGCAAGAAACCCGCTGTTGCCCGATGTCCCCGCCATCAATGAGTTCATTCCCGGTTTTACGGGTGACCTGTGGGTGGCATTCTATGGCGCGAAGGATGTGCCCGAGAGCGCAGTCGCCCGGCTACATCAGGCGATCCGCAAGGTCATGGCCGATCCCGCTCTGAAAACGAAATTCGATCAGTTGGGGGTCACGATGATGCACGACGGCCCGGCGGAGCTGGCCGCTCGCCAACAGGCTGAATTCATGCAATGGAAGCAGATTGTGCAGGCGTCGGGCGCCGCGCCGGACTGATCTGGTATTTGTGATGCATTACCGGCCGCCGTCAATGTACGGCCGCGCCTGCAGGATCAGGATCTCATCGCCTTGCACGGCCCATTCGATGTCCTGGTCCGCATTTCCCAGCCACTTCTTCACCTGCCGTCCCACGGCGGCCAGGCGCGCGACCAGCGCGTCATTCAGCACCTGCCTGGCGCCCTCGATGGGCACTTCTCGTACGCCGCCACTTGCAGCGGCCACGAGCTGCGTGTCCTCGGCCGATCGGCTCAGCACCTGTACGGCCTTGGACCAGCTTGAATACATGACCTGCTCGGCCTGGCGCTTGCCTTCCACCACCTTGATGCCCAGCCCGCGCTTGGCGGACAAGTACGTGACATGGCGGCGTGAGGCGTCGAAGGGATCGCGCGTGATCATGACGCCCGAACTGTCCGACGCCGCGGCCAGTTGCACCAGCACGGCCATGACCACCGCGTCCTGGTTGAAGCCCGCGGCGCGGCGCGCTTCGTAGGCCTCGAAGTTGTAGACCGACGCCCACACCGTCTGCACGGCCCGGGCCAGCGCGTCGGCCTGCGTGACGTTCGGCACGGTGGTGTACAGGCCCGCACCGCTGAAGCCCGGCAGGTCTTCGGAATTGGACGAGCTGCGCACGAAGACGCCGCGGCCGCCCAGCTGCTTTTTCCAGCGGGCGAGCCAGTCGGCGGACAGCGCATCGGGCGGTGCGTCGGCGATGTCCTGGCGCAGCTTGGCCAGTTCCGCGCGCCGCACATTGGCGTCGGACGCGAAGTCGGCCCGTTGTTCCAGCGCCGCCAAGCGGGCAGGCACGCCCAGCTTGTCCATGAACGCCGCGTACTGGGCAAATGGAATGCAGAAGCCGTCCGGCACGCTGGCCGCGGGCGGCAGCACGGACTTCAACGCGCCCAGGTTCGCCGCCTTGACGCCGCAATAGCGGCTGTCGCGCGTGGTCATGCCAGACAGCGGCTTGACGGCGCGCACCGACAGATCGGGTTTGGGTAGCGGCGTGGCGGCTTTTGCGGGCGTCGTTGCCGCTTGGTTGGCATTGACCGCAGGCTGTGCAATGCGTTGCACCCTATAGCCGTTGTTTTCCACGGTCAGCTCGACCCACTGGCCGTCATGCTCGTGCAACGCCGCCACGGCGTCCCGCACATAGGCATTGGGAATGCGCCAGCCCTTGGCCAGCAGGTTCACGTGCGAGAGCAGGGTCGACGGCCGCTGCGTGACCAGTCCGGCCACGGGCGTCAGCGCGACGGGCACCTCGTCCAGCACCACAATGTCGGTGGGCGACAGGTCAGGCGTCTCGTCCACGGATTTGACGATGCGCAGCCGGCCCTGCGCGCGCCCCGTATTCAGCGGCAGGAAGGTCTGCTCGCGCAGCAGCGCCTCTTGCGTGACAACATCCATCCCGGCGCGCTGCGCCGTCTGCTCCTGCAAGGTGGAGTTGCTCTTGAAACGCAGCGGTTCGTAGAACGTGGCCGCCAGCCGCTGCGCGGTCAGGGTCAGCAGTTCCGGCGTCAGCAGATCGCCTTCCCAGAATTCAAACGTGTAGCCCGGCAGGCCGTTCTGCCAGCTCAGCGTGCCGAACAGCAGACGCCGGTTCGGATCCTTGTACTGCGCGATCAGCTTGGCCTTGTCGGACAGCAGACGCCGCTCACGCGCGAACGTCTCGTGCAGCCCATACCGGGGCGTGTGCAGGTAATAGATGCGATCCGCGCGCTGGCGGTCGATGACAAAAAGCACATGCGGAATCTCAAGCGGCGTGCCGGCGTTGTAGACCCGCGCCAGTTGATCGAATTCGGTCCGGGTCTGGATCTTCCCCAGGAACCGCGGGCCTCCCCAACGCGCGTCCTCCGCCTTGCGCGCCTCGACCTCGTCGGGGCGCAGGGGGCGGCCGTTTTCGTAGGGGGAGGGTTTGCGGGCGGTTTGGGCGTGGGCTGGCGGCACACCGACGCCAGCCAGCAGCGCGGAAGCGGCCAGTACAGCCACGGACATGCGTAGCGGAGCAAAAGGCTTGAGCGGCACGCGCGCGAGGGACATGGTCTGGGGGACAGAACGGCGAAGGCGCCATCATATCGGCTCGCCGCGCTGCAGAAAACAACAAGGCCCCCAAAAAAGGGGGCCTTGCAGTCAAGCTACTACCCGCAGCGGCAATCAGCCTTCCGCCGTTTCCGCCAGAACGCGCTGGGCTTCTTCAGCCACGCGCTCCGGAGCGGTGCCGCCCACATGCTTGCGCGCGGCAACCGAACCTTCCAGCGTCAGCACCTGATGCACGTCTTCGCTGATGCTGGGGTGGTAGGCCGTGAGTTCGGCGGTGGACAGGTCGGCCAGATCGCAGCCGCGCTGTTCGCAATCCCGCACGGCGTGGGCCACGACTTCGTGGGCGTCGCGGAAGGGCACCCCGCGCTTGACCAGGTAGTCGGCCAGATCGGTGGCGGTGGCAAAGCCTTGCAGCGCAGCGGCGCGCATGTTGTCGGCCTTGACCTTGATGCCGCCGGCCATGTCCGCGAAGATCGTCAGCGTGTCGCGCAGCGTGTCGGCGGTGTCGAACAGGCCTTCCTTGTCTTCCTGGTTGTCCTTGTTGTAGGCCAGGGGCTGGCCCTTCATCAGGGTCAGCAGGGCGACCAGATTGCCGTTGACGCGGCCGGTCTTGCCGCGGGCAAGCTCAGGCACGTCGGGGTTCTTTTTCTGCGGCATGATCGAACTGCCGGTGCAGAAGCGGTCGGCCAGGTCGATGAAGCCCACGCGCGGGCTCATCCAGAGCACCAGCTCTTCGGACAGGCGCGAGACGTGCGTCATGATCAGCGCGCCGGCGGCGCAGAATTCGATGGCGAAGTCGCGGTCGGAGACGGCGTCCAGCGAATTGCGGCACACGCCTTCAAAACCCAGGGTCTTGGCGACGCGTTCGCGGTCGATGGGGAACGACGTGCCGGCCAGGGCGGCGGCGCCCAGCGGCAGGCGGTTCACGCGGCGGCGGCAATCGGCCAGGCGCTCGGCGTCACGGCCGAACATTTCGGCGTACGCCAGCAGGTGATGGCCGAAGGTGACGGGCTGGGCCACTTGCAGGTGCGTGAAGCCCGGCATGATGGTGCCGGCGTTTTCCAGCGCGACCGTGGCCAGCGCGTGGCGCAGCTGGCGCAGCAAGATCTGCAGCGTGTCGATTTCGTCACGGAGCCACAGACGGATGTCGGTGGCGACCTGGTCGTTGCGCGAACGGCCGGTGTGCAGGCGCTTGCCCGCGTCGCCCACCAGTTCCACCAGGCGCTTTTCGATGTTCAGGTGGACGTCTTCCAGGTCGAGCAGCCACTGGAACGAGCCGGCGTCGATTTCGGACAGGATCTGGGTCATGCCGCGCTGGATGTCGGCCAGATCCTGGGCGCCGATGATGCCCTGGGCGGCCAGCATGTCCGCGTGCGCGAGCGAGCCCTGGATGTCGTGGCGCGCCAGGCGCTTGTCGAAATCCACGGACGCCGTGTAGCGTTTGACGAGTTCGGAAACCGGCTCGGAGAACCGGGCGGACCAGGCCTGCGCCTTGTTGGCGAACTGGTTTTGATCGGGGGAGGGAGTCTTTGCCATGATGGCCGGGATTATAGGGCCTCGCGCCGCGCCGGGTAATGCCGGGGCCGGATATGCGGGGCCGGAACCCGCGGACAGGGCGAGTTGTCGGATAATCCCCGGTTAGTTTCAAGACCTGAAAAGCGAGTACGGATCCATGCCCCTGGAATGGGAAGAGCTAGTCACCCAACTTGATACCCACATGCCGCGGGAGATCTGGGCGCAGACGCTGATCGGGATCGGCGTGCTTATCCTGACCGCGTTGTTCGTGCAGTGGGTCGTCGCCCGCGTCGTCCTCTTGCTGGCCCACCGGCTGCTGGTCGCCAGCGGCCGCGTCGACTGGGACAAGGCGCTGCAGCGCCGCCGGGCGTATCAGAACCTTTGGTACGCCGTGCCGTTTGCAGTGGTGTCCGTGGGCATCGACCTGGTGCCCCATGCCGAACGGGCGGTCAGCATCGTCGGCCGGCTGGCGCACGCGGGCGCCTGGATCTGCGTGTTCATTGCGTTTTCGGGCGTGCTGAGCGCCTGGCAGGACACCTATTCGGCCACGACCCGCGCGCAGACCCGCTCCATCAAGGGCTACATCCAGATTGGCAAGCTGATTCTTGCGGCGGTATGCACCGTTCTGGTGCTTTCCATCCTGATCGACCGGTCGCCGTTGTGGATGATCTCGGGCCTGGGCGCGCTGTCCGCGGTACTGCTGCTGGTGTTCAAGGACACGCTGCTGTCGCTGGTGGCCAGCACGCAGCTCACCAGCAACGACATGCTGCGCATCGGCGACTGGATCGAGATGCCGCAATGCAACGCCGACGGCTTCGTCAAGGACATCGCCCTGCATACCGTCAAGGTGCAGAACTGGGACAACACCGTCACCACGGTGCCGACCTACAAGCTGTTCTCGGAAAGCTACCGCAACTACCGGCATATGTTCGAATCGGGCGGCCGGCGCATCAAGCGCACCATCCGCATCGACGCCGCCAGCGTGCGATTCCTGGCCGACGACGAGCCGCAGCGCCTGATGAAGTTCCGGCTGCTGCACGACTACCTGCAGACCAAGACCCAGGACATCGTCCAGGCCAACCAGACGCTGGGCGAACTGGCCAGCGTGCCGGCCAACCGGCGCCGGCTGACCAACATCGGCACGCTGCGCGCCTACGCGCTGGCTTACCTGAAGCAGAATCCCGAGATCCGCCAGGACATGGCGATGATGGTGCGCATGATGGAGCCCACGTCCGAGGGCATTCCGGTAGAGGTCTATTGCTTTACCGCCGTGACCGCCTGGGTCGAATACGAACGCATCCAGGGCGACGTCTTCGACCATCTCCTGGCGATCCTGCCGGAACTGGGCCTGCGCCTGTACCAGCAGCCGTCCGGGGCGGACATCGGCGCGATGGGCAGTTACCTGCGCGACAGCGCCATCCAGGCGGCGCTGTCCGCCGAGCGCGACCGGCAGGGGCCTGTCGTGGACGGCGACGCGGCCCTGCCGTTCGAGCGGGGGCTGACGGACGGCAAGATGCCGCGCTAGGGACAAGGGTGCGGAGGCACGCCGCCGCCAGAGGGCCGTGAGATAATCCGGCGGTTGTTTCCAGGGCCTACGAACTCCCGGGCCCCAGGCAAAACCCCCAGCGAAACTCCAGGCGAAATCCCCGATGTCGAACCCGTTCTTCAACCTGTATTCCCACGGCTTCGCCCGGGTCGCGGTCGGCGTGCCCGAGTGCCGGGTCGCCGATCCCGCCTTCAACGCCGCGCAGACGATTGCGCTGGCGCAGCAGGCCGCCCAGGGCGGCGCGGTGCTGGCGGCGTTTCCCGAACTGGGCCTGTCGGCCTACACCTGCGACGACCTCTTTCACCAGAAGGCCCTGCTGGACGCCTGCGAAGCCGCGCTGGCGCAAGTGGTCGAGGCCACGGCCGATCTGGATATCGCCATCGTCGTCGGCGCGCCGTTGCGTGTTGCCCACCAGTTGTTCAACTGCGCCGTGGTGGCGGCCGGCGGACGCATTCTCGGGGTGGTGCCCAAGACCTATCTGCCCAATTACGGCGAGTTCTACGAAGCCCGCCAGTTCAGCGCCGCCGATTGCGCCATCGACGCGCAGATCGACCTGCTGGGCCAGACGGTCCCGTTTGGCGCCGAACTGCTGTTCCAAATGGAAAAGCTGCCGCTGTTCCAGTTCCACGTCGAAATCTGCGAAGACGTCTGGGTGCCGATTCCCCCGTCGTCGTTTGCCGCGCTGGCCGGCGCCACGGTGCTGGTCAACCTGTCGGCCTCCAACATCGTCGTCGGCAAGTCCGCATACCGCCACCAGTTGGTCTCGCAGCAGTCGGCGCGCTGCCTGTCGGCCTATATGTACACGTCGGCCGGGCGGGGCGAATCCTCGACGGATCTGGCGTGGGACGGCCAGGCGCTCATCTATGAAAACGGCGAACTGCTGGCCGAATCCGAACGCTTCCTGAACCATTCCCATCTGCTGTTCTCGGACGTCGACCTGGAACGCCTGTCGCGCGAGCGCATGCGCCAGAGCACCTTCGGCCAGTCGGTGCGCCGCCATCAGGACGAGGTGCGCAAGTTCCGCCGCGTGGCGGTGCCGGTGAATCCGCCGCTGGAAGACACCGAACTGCCGCTCGAACGCCGCGTGGCGCGCTTCCCGTATGTGCCGGCCGACCCACAGCGCCGCGACGCGCGCTGCCAGGAGGTCTACAACATCCAGGTGCAGGCGCTGGCGCAGCGGCTGTCCGCCAGCGGCATGAAGAAGGTGGTCATCGGCATTTCGGGCGGGCTGGATTCCACGCACGCGCTGCTGGTCTGCGCCAAGGCCATGGACGCGCTGGACCTGCCGCGCTCAAACATCCTAGCCGTCACGATGCCGGGCTTTGCCACCAGCACCCGCACGCTGCAGCAGGCGCGCCGCCTGATGGCGGTGGTGGGCTGCACGGCGTCCGAAATCGATATCCGCCCCAGCTGCCTGCAGATGCTCAAAGACCTGGGCCATCCCTATGCCAACGGCGAACCGGTCTACGACATCACGTTCGAGAACGTGCAGGCGGGCGAGCGCACCAACCACCTGTTCCGCCTGGCCAACTTCAGCAACGCCATCGTCATTGGCACCGGCGACCTGAGCGAGCTTGCCCTGGGTTGGTGCACGTACGGCGTGGGCGATCACATGTCGCACTACAGCGTGAACGCCAGCGTGCCCAAGACGCTGATCACGCACCTGGTGCGCTGGGTCGCCGAATCGGGTCGTCTGGGCGACGACGGCGCGCAGGTGCTGCTGGACGTGCTGGGCACGGACGTCAGCCCCGAGCTGGTGCCGGGGGGCGCGGACGACAAGCCCGAGCAAAAGAGCGAAGCGTCCATCGGTCCTTATGAATTGCAGGATTTCAACCTGTACTACACGCTGCGCTACGGCTTTGCGCCGACCAAGGTCGCGTTCCTGTCGTGGACGGCCTGGCGCGACCGCGAGGCCGGCGCCTGGCCCGAAGCCGGGCACGTGGCCCGCAACCAGTACGATCTGGCCGCTATCAAGCGCAACTTGAAGATCTTCCTGGACAAATTCTTCCGGACCAGCCAGTTCAAGCGCACCTGCATCCCGAACGCGCCGAAGGTGGGTTCCGGCGGTTCGCTGTCGCCGCGCGGCGACTGGCGCGCGCCCAGTGACTCGGAATCGGTGGTCTGGATGCGCGAGGCCGACACCATTCCCGACGAGACGCCCAAGGGCTGACGGCGTTGCCGCGCACCAAGTTGGGGCGGCGGCAAGCGGGGCGCGCTGCGGGGCAGGGCCAGCGCGCGTTTCTCCGGAGCCGCAGCCGCGCCTGCCCGGTGTTATTCTCTTAACCATTGCGCCCGGCGCCCGCCCGACAAGACGATCGGCAGCGCGGCAGGGCGACGCAACACATCAAAAACCCAGGACGACCAACGTGAAACAAGTCACCGCCATCATCAAACCCTTCAAGCTCGACGAAGTCCGCGAGGCGCTGGCGGAAGTCGGCGTCAGCGGGCTGACCGTCACCGAAGTCAAGGGATTCGGCCGCCAGAAGGGCCACACCGAACTCTATCGCGGCGCCGAATACGTGGTCGACTTCCTGCCCAAGATCCGCGTTGAGGTCGTCTTGCCGGACGACCAGGTCGAAGCCGCCATCGAAGCGGTCGTCAAGGCCGCGCGCACCGGCAAGATCGGCGACGGCAAAATCTTCGTGACCCCGGTGGAGCAGGCCATCCGCATCCGCACCGGCGAGAGCGACGAAGAGGCGCTCTGATTCCTGTATTTCGCGGGCCGCGCCATGGTGCGGCCCGTATCCATTCGGGTCGCATCGATTTGACCCGTACCCCTGCCGCCCGTATTTCCGCGGCCCGCATCCCTACCTGATCAACTGGTTCATCTCCAGGATCGGCATCATCACCGCCAGCACGATCAGCAGGACAAATCCCCCCATCAGCAATATCAGCGCCGGCTCCAACAGCGCCGTCATCGCCATCGCGCGCCGTTCCAGGTCGCGCGACAGGTTCTGCGCGCCGCGGTCCAACAGCTCGGGCAGGCGGCCGGTCTTTTCGCCGCTGGCGATCAGGTGCACCAGCAGCGACGGAAAGACCTTCTGCGCGCCGAGCGATGACGACAGCGCAGCGCCTTCGCGCACCCGCGCGGCGGCTTCGTCCACCGCCAGGCGCAGCACATCGTTGCTGAGCGTGCGGCGCGCCGCCTCCAGCGCGGTCAGCAGGGCCACGCCGCTGCCCGACAGGATGGCAAGCGTGGACGCGAAGCGCGCGGCATTCACGCCCAGCACGAATCGACCGGCCAGCGGCAGCCGCAGCACGCGCGCATGCCAGGCCCGCCGCGCGGCCGGCGCGCGCAGCGTGTAGCGCCACAACGCGATGACCGCGACGATGGCGATGCCGGTCACGGCGCCCCATTCGCGCACGTAGTCCGAAAGGCCCAGCATCACGCGCGTCAGCAGCGGCAGTTCCTGCTTGGCCTGGCTGAAGGCCGACACCACCTGCGGCACCACATAGCCCAGCAGGAAGATGACGATGACCACCGACACGCTGGCCACCACCGCCGGGTAGATGAACGCCGTCATGACCTTGCTGCGCAGGGTGTTGCGTTCCTCGATGTAGTCGGCCAGCTTTTCCATCACCTGCGCCAGGTCGCCCGATTCCTCGCCCGCGCCGATCAGCGCGCGGTAGATCTCGGGAAAGTCGCGCGGCCGCGAGGCCAATGCGGCCGACAGGCGATGGCCGGCGCGTACGTCGTCGCGCACGCCGCCTAACGTGGCGGCGATGTGCTTTTTTTCGGCCTGTTCGAGCGTGGCGCTGAGCGCCGCATCCAGCGGCAGCCGCGCGGCCAGCAGGCTGGCGAGCTGGCGTGTCAGCCACGCAAGGTCCGCGTCCGACAGGCGCGTGCGCAGCGCCGCGCCCATGCCTTCGGCGCGCGCCGCCAGCGAGGTCGACAGCGGCAACAGACCACGCCCGCGCAACTGGTTGCGGGCGCCGCGCTCGGAGTCGGCGTCGATCGTGCCGCGCACGATTTTGCCGAGCGCGTCGGTGGCTTCATAGCGAAAGGAAGGCATGACTGTAATAAAGCGGAAGCACCTGCCGAAATCGCCAAGAGCCCCGAATTTAAAGGGTTTCCAGCCCGTTACCTTGCCTTGGAAATATGACCGTAGTGTTGCAGTCACACCCCGTATACTCCGACGCGCTTTCCCGTTTTCTCAAACGATTTCACGTCTCGGGCAACTATTTCGTCATGCGTCACATCGCGCAATTCAGCCTCGCCTTCCTGCTTGCCGCAAGCCAACTCGGACCCGCCGCCAGCACGGCTCATGCACAACAGGCGGACAACCGCGTCAGCCTGAACTTCGTCGACACGGACATCCCCGCAGTGTTGCGCGCGCTGTCCCTGTTCACGCAGCGCAACTTCCTGGTGGACCCTCGCGTCAAGGGCAAGCTCACGCTGGTGTCGGACCGGCCCGTGGATAGCGCGCAGGCGCTCTCCATGCTGACGGGCGCGCTGCGGTTGCAGGGCTTTGCCATCGTCGATGTCGACGGCGTGACGCGCGTGGTGCCCGAGGCCGACGCCAAGCTGCAAGGCAGCGCTGTCGTGGGTGGCCCGGGCGTGGGCGGTGCCCGTCCGGCGGGCGCCGCGACCGCTGCGAGCGGCAGGGCGCCCGTGCCCGTGTCGGCCTTTGCCAAAAGCGGCGGCAACAGCGGCGAAATGCTGACGCGCGTGTTTCCGCTCAAGTACGAGAACGCCGCGAACCTCGTGCCGGTGCTGCGCCCCATGGTGCCGCCCAACAACCCGATCAACGCGTACCCCGGCAACAACACGCTGGTCGTGACGGACTACGCCGACAACCTGGAACGCATTGCCGCCGTCATCGCGCGCATCGACGTGCCCAGTTCGATGGACACCGACGTCGTGCCGGTGCAGTCGGCCATCGCCACCGACATCGCCATCCTGGCCTCGCAGTTGCTGGACACGCAGAGCAGCGATCCGACGCAGCGCATCGCCATCGTGGCGGATCCGCGCAGCAACAGCGTGCTGGTGCGCTCGGGCAGCCCGGCCCGCACACGTCTTGCGCGCGAGCTGATCCAGAAGCTGGATGCGCAGCAGAACCGCGCGGGCAACCTGCACGTGGTCTACATGCGCAACGCGCAGGCCACGCGCATCGCCGAGGTGCTGGGCGGACTGCTGACGGGCCAGGCCAATTCCGCGCCCGGCGCGGCCCCCGGCGCCAGCAGCAGCACCGGCGGCTCGCAGGGCGGCGCGCGCACGCAGAACACCGCCAGCAGCACATCCAACCAGGCCGGGCTGGGCATGTCCAGCCAGTCGGGCTCATCCCGCGGCGGCCTGTCCGGCGAACAGGAGCGCATCGCGCGCGAAGACAACTCGTCGCAAGCCGTGTCGTATTCCGCGGGCGGGGCCACCATCCAGGCGGACCCCGCCACCAACTCGCTCATCATCTCCGCGCCTGAGCCGCTGTACCGCAGCCTGCGTGAAGTGATCGACCAGTTGGACCAGCGCCGCGCGCAGGTGCTGGTGGAAAGCCTGATCGTCGAAGTCAGCGAGGAAAAGGCCGCGGAATTCGGCATCCAGTGGATGACCGGCGCCGGCAACATCAACGGTAATGGCACCAGCTTCATCGGCGGCACGAACCTGGGCGGCAGCGGCATCACCGGCAACGGCCCGACGTCCATCGACGCGCTGGGCGGCGGTCTGAGCCTGGGCGTGGTGAAGGGGACTGTGGATGTGCTGGGCAACGAAGTCATCAACCTGGGCGTGCTGGCGCGCGCCATGCAGAACACCGGCGAAGCCAACATCCTGTCCACGCCCAACTTGCTGACGCTGGACAACCAGTCGGCCAGCATCCTGGTGGGCAAGACGGTGCCGTTCGTGACGGGGCAGTACGTGACCTCGGGCAGCAACGGCAGCTCGAACCCGTTCCAGACGATCGAACGCGAGGACGTGGGCCTCAAGCTCAACATCCGACCTCAGATCTCCGAAGGCGGCGCGGTCAAGCTCGACATCTACCAGGAAGTCAGCAGCATCGACGAAAGCCGCTCGACCCCCACGACCGGCATCGTCACCAACAAACGCGCCATCGACACCAGCGTGCTGATCGACGACGGCCAGATCATCGTGCTGGGCGGCCTGCTGGAAGACAACGTGACGCTGACGTCCAACAGCGTGCCGGGCCTGGGCTCGCTGCCCGTGATCGGTTCGCTGTTCCGCTACGACACGCGCAAGCGCACCAAGACCAACCTGATGGTGTTCCTGCGTCCCTACGTGGTGCGCGACGCCAACCGCAGCGCCAGCGTCACGATGGACCGCTACGACTACATGCGCCGCGCGCAGGGCGCCGTGCAGCCGCGCGATCATTGGGCGCTGCCGGACATGCAGGCGCCGATCCTGCCGCTGCCGGGTTCCGCGCCGTCGGTGTCGAACAACGCCTACGATCTTCGTCCTGAACAGCAGGCGCAAACGCTGCGCCGCCCGCCGCCCACCACGGTGGAGACCTTTGCGGTGCGCCAGTATCCCGGCGCGCCGCCCGCGCCCGCGCAGCAGCCCATCCGCGCGCCGCGGCCGGTCATGATGACGGTGGCGGTGGACCCCGAGAAGCTGCTATGAGCGCGCACCCCTTGCCCTACGCCTGGGCTCGCGCGCAGCGCGCGGTGCTCTCGCTGCGCGGTGGGCAGGCGCAACTGACGGTCAGTCCGCGCACGCCCGAATGGGCCGTGCGCGAAATCCGGCGCTGCCACGGCGATATCGGCCTCACGCAGATCGACGACGAAGCGCTGGAGACGCTGCTGACCGCGGCCTACAGCCACTCGGAAGACGCGGCGTCGGTCATGGGCGTGGCGGAAAACGAGATCGACCTGGACCGCCTGATGCAGGACATGCCCGAGGTGGCGGACCTGCTCGAAGCGCAGGACGACGCGCCCGTGATCCGCATGATCAACGCGCTGTTCGCGCAGGCCGCGCGCGACGGCGCCAGCGACATTCACATCGAACCCTTCGAAACGCATTCCGTGGTCCGCTACCGCGTCGACGGAACGTTGCGCGATGTGGTGTCCCCGCGCAAGGCGCTGCATGCCGCGCTGATCTCGCGCATCAAGATCATGGCGCACCTGGACATCGCCGAAAAACGCCTGCCGCAGGACGGCCGCATCGCGCTGCGCGTGGGCGGCCGGCCGATCGACGTGCGCGTGTCCACGCTGCCGACCGGCCATGGCGAACGCGCCGTGCTGCGTCTGCTGGACAAGGAAGCGGGACGCCTGCAACTGGAAAAGCTGGGCATGAGCCCCGGCGTGCTGTCACAGCTGGACCGCCTGATCCGCCAGCCGCACGGCATCGTGCTGGTGACTGGCCCGACCGGCAGCGGCAAGACCACCACCTTGTACGCGGCGCTGAGCCGTCTGGACGCTTCCACCAGCAACATCCTGACGGTGGAAGACCCCATCGAATACGACCTGGCCGGCATCAGCCAGACGCAGGTCAACGCCAAGATCGACATGAGCTTCGCGCTGGCCTTACGCGCCATCCTGCGCCAGGACCCGGACGTCATCATGATCGGCGAAATCCGCGACCTGGAAACTGCGCAGATTGCGGTGCAGGCGTCGCTGACGGGCCACCTGGTGCTGGCCACGCTGCACACCAACGACTCCGTGTCGGCGGTCACCCGCCTGACGGACATGGGCGTAGAACCGTTTCTGCTGGCGTCGTCGTTGCTGGGCGTGCTGGCGCAACGCCTGGTGCGCAAGCTATGTCCCGCTTGCAAGGCGCCGTCAATGCTGGACGGCGTGCAGATGTTCCACCCCGTGGGCTGCGAGGCCTGCAACCATACCGGCTACAGCGGCCGTTCGGGCATCCACGAGCTGTTCACGGTTGACGACGAGGCCCGCCGTTTGATCCACGAAGGTCGCGACGAACGCGAACTGCGCCGCGCCGCGGCTGCGTCGGGGATGCGCAGCATGCGCGAGGACGGACAGCGGTGGGTTGATGCGGGGCAGACGTCGCCGGAGGAAATTTTGCGGGTGACGCGGGACGCGTAACGCTGGCAGTTGCTTGGCGTCGGACACCTCACTTCGTTCTACAAACTCTGCCCGGTGTCAGACACCCGGGTGAGTTGGCCTTCCTATTGTGCAGGCCTTCCCCGGGTGTCTGACACCTTCTCCTGCCCGTCGCCGCCCTTGATGTCGAAGTTCATCCAACTTGAGATTGGTTCACCGAACTTGGCCTGTAAGTGGGCGGAATGTCGGTTGAGCGGCCGACAGCTTTCGGCCCAAAACCGAGGTTTCGCTTTAACGTCCTAGGCGTCATCGGGAGAGTAGGCTTCATAGTCCACGTAGCCTTCTGCTCCACCACCGTAGAAGGTCGCGCGGTCAGGCGGCGTGAGTGGCCAACCGTTTTGCAGACGCGCGACCAAGTCGGGATTGCTGATGAAGGGGGTGCCGAACGCTGCGAGGTCTATGACGCCATTAGCGATGAGGAACTCCGCCCGGTCCCGGGTCATGCCCCCAGCCAGGATCAGGCTGGTTTGGGGCAGATATGACTTGAAAGTGCTTAGCAGCGATCTGAACCCCGTCGCGGCGCCGTCGTCAATAGTGGTGTCTCCGACGGCGAAGCCGCTTTGATCCATCAAGTGAACGTATGCCAATTTTCGCTTGCCGATTTCCTGAATCAGACGGGTGTAAGTTGCATCAATCTCCGGATACAACGGCATATCGAACAATTGGCCGTAGGGCGAGATTCGGATGCCCACTCGCTGCGCACCGATGCGCTCTACTACGGCGTCTATCACGTCCAACGTGAAGCGTAGGCGGTTATCCATGGACGCAGCCGAGTACGCGTCGGTGCGGTCGTTGACCAAAGGGTTTAGGAATTGCTCAAACAGATACCCGTTCGCGCCATGAATTTCGACTCCGTCAAAGCCGGCGTTTACGGCATTGGCCGCAGCCTGAGCGAACTGCTGCACGATGCGAGGAATCTCGGAGGTCGCGAGCTGGCGCGGGGCTGGCGGATCGACTAGGCCAGGTGCCCCGAACTCGTCATAGCCGAAAGCCTTTGCGCCGACCGGTGTCTTGGAACTCGCGCTGACCGGCAAGGCGCCGTCATTCTGAATGGACGGGTGAGATACCCGGCCGACGTGCCAGATCTGCGCGAACATTCGGCCGCCGTTTGCGCGGACCGAGTTTGTCACCAAGCGCCACCCGGCAATCTGTTCTTCGGTGAAGATGCCGGGATTGAAGAGGTAGCCTTGGCCTTCTCTCGAAATCGGTGTTCCCTCGCTGACGATCAGTCCTGCCGTGGCCCGTTGGGCGTAATACAGCGCTACCCGCTCATCGGCAATGTCCTCGGGTGCACGTGATCGCGTCAGCGGCGCCATCACAATGCGGTTGCGTAGTTTGATTGGGCCCATGTCATAGGGTTCAAAGATTCTGGTCATGTTGATTCCTAAGTGCCGTTGCGCGATTGGATAGGCGCGGAAAGAAGGCTTTAGTGCTTTAAGCCGTCGAGGGGCGAAGCCAAATCTTATTGAGGAAATCGCAGACGAATACGGATAGTATTTACCTATTCTTCGGAACCAATTTCCATAAACATGTATTCCTCTGAACGCCTGAAAGGCATAGACGTTTTCGTGTCGGTTGCAAATGCAGGCAGCTTTACGGCTGCAGCTGATCGTTTGAACTTGACAAACTCTGCCGTGGGAAAGGCGGTGGCTCGCCTGGAATCGCGGCTTGGAGTCCGATTGTTTGAGCGCACCACGCGCAGTCTCTCTTTGACCGACGCCGGCCAGGCGTTCTATAGAACATGTCAGAGGGTGCTCGGGGAGCTTGAAGAGGCTGAGCACGTGCTCAAAGCCGACGATACGGATCCTGTAGGAAAGCTGCGGATCGACCTGCCGGCAACTTACGGCCGCCTGGCTGTGATGCCCGTCATTTTTGACTTCATGCGCGCGTTTCCCAACGTCCAGCCGCAGGTTTCGTTTACCGATCGATTTGTGGATCTGGTGGAAGATGGCGTCGACGTCGCCGTGCGTATCGGCGGCGCAGAGACGTGGCCGACGCCGGTCGGGTACCGCTACCTTGGTCGGGAGCGGCGCATATTCTGCTGCGCGCCGAAATATCTGGAGCGGGTGGGAGAGATGGCGAACGACGTCAGTGCCCTGGAGAGGCTCGATGCCGTGCTTTACCGGCGGCCGGATGGCACGCCCAGCCCATGGTTCCTTCAGCAGGGTGATGCACCTGTCGAACACTGCCATCCAGCGGCAAAGCTTGAGGTCGGTAGCGCTGACTCGTGGGTCGAAGCGGTGGTCCAGGGATTTGGCGTGGCCCAACTATCCACATGGCTCATTGAGGATCGGTTAGCCCGTGGCGAATTGGTGCAGGTTTTTCCGTCAATGGCTGTGGATGGCTTGCCTCTATACCTTCTGTGGCAGAGGAGTCGACAGTTGTTGCCCAAAGTGGATGCCTTGCTGACTTACTTCGGGGATAGGCTGCGGATCTGATTTCGGACTTAAGGGATGAAATAGGTGGAATAAGTGTCCAACATGAGAAATCTAGGACTTAATAAGATGCAAGGCTTGAAAACCCCTCTGGCCGAAAAATGTCATCTTCATCCACCACGGTCCCACAACAACCGGGACACGCTGCGCGAGCTGGCGCCGCATCCACATATATCCTCGCGATCGCAGCGTTCGTAATCGTCACAACCGAGTTTTTGATGGTGGGGCTATTGCCGGCCTTGGCGCGCGACCTTTCAATCTCCGTCGCCACGGCTGGTCAGCTTGTTACTCTATTCGCGGTCGTCGTAATGCTCTTTGGCCCGCCGCTAACCGCATGGCTTGCACACGTAGAACGCAAGCGCATGTTTATGGCGGTGCTCGTTCTTTTCGCTGTATCCAACGCCGTGGCGGCGTTGGCGCCGAATGTCTGGATATTGGCCATCGCCCGCGTCGTGCCGGCGCTTGCATTACCCGTGTTCTGGGGCACGGCCAGTGAAACCGCAGCCCAGTTGGCGGGGCCGGAACGAGCGGGGAGAGCAGTTTCTACCGTTTACCTGGGTATTTCCGCGGCCATGCTATTGGGCATTCCGCTGGGTACTGTCGCGGGCGATGCTATCGGGTGGCGAGGCGCCTTCTGGGCCTTGGCACTCTTATCGGCGCTGATTGCGGTGCTGCTGCATTTCCTCATGCCTGCGCTGGCTGCGGGCAAACGAGTCGCGCTTGCTCAGCAGGCTCGGATCCTTCGTGATCCCGCCTTCTTGGCAAATGTGGCGCTGTCGATTGCCGTCTTCACCGCGATGTTTACGGGCTACACCTACTTGGCCGAACTGTTGGAGAAGGTGGCGCTTGTGCCTTCGGCCAACGTTGGGTGGTGGTTGATGGGCTTTGGTGCCGTGGGCCTCGTGGGGAACTGGCTGGGCGGCTTGTGGGTGGACCGCAAGCCGCTCGCCAGCACCGCAATTTTTAGCGTCGTTCTTGCCATCGGTATGCTAGCCACTATGTTTTTTGCCAGGCAGAACGTCTGCTTGGCAATCGCGTTGGGGGTTTGGGGCATTGCAAACACGGCCCTTTATCCCATTTGCCAGATCCGAGTCATGAAGTCAGCTCCCCACGCGCAGGCGCTGGCGGGAACAATTAACGTCTCCGCCGCCAACGGCGGCATCGCCCTGGGCGCAGTTCTTGGTGGAGCCAGCATCGCATGGTGGGGCGTCGCTAGTATTGCGGTCGTGGGTGCCTCTGCGGCAACGATTGCGGCGGCGACCGCCGTCGTCATCAGTCGCTGGCTGAAAACTCATTAATTTAATGATCGCGGTGAGCGGGCCCGCTGATAGGCTTATCGACGGCCAAATTTGGAGGAATGGCCGAGCACTGGGAAATTCCGTTCCTGACCGGTAGTGGTCGTTGGTCGCCCGGGTCTGGCTCACCGCCGTTTTAGGGTGCGCGAGGGGGCTGGGATTGGAGAGCATCGTGATGTGATGGACTCGATCAGCTACCCAGTTCAATGAACTTCGACATTTAACGCGCCGATTTCCCCACGCTGAACGTCACCGTGTCGCCTGATCGGCGGCCTAGCGTCGACATCAGGCCGTCCAGCGCGGCGCGGTCGGCTTCGCTGGCCGATCGAGCGAACGTGACCTCACCCTGAAAGTTCAAACCGCGCGGGCCCGTGCCGCCCTGGCCCTTCACGTCGAGCAGGCCGCTTTCCGTGCTGAGGACCAGCGTCGCGCCGCTCTTTCCGCCTTGCGCGCGCAACAAGTAGGTGCCCACCGGTGTGATGGGCGAGAGCGCAGTTGCCGCGTTGCGCCAGCGCAGGTCAACGGCCGGGCCGGGGGGAAGCGGGGCGCCCAGGCTCAGGGGCTGCCAGCTGATCTCCAGCATGCCTTGCGGCGACAACGTATTCCAAGGCGCGCCGAGCGCGGGCAGGACCGTCGCGGGCACGCGCAGGGACGACGCAGGCAGCGCCAGGCCGTTCCACCCGGGGCGCGCGCGTAAGGTGCCCTGCAGCCAGGGATGCGAGATGTCGAGCGCCAGCGTGTCCCAGCGCCATTGCCATTGCACCGGTTGCGGCAGCACGCGGCGCGCGCCTTGGGCGCCCAGTGCGACCCAGGCGCTGCCGCGCCACAGCGTCCCGCTGGCGTCGGCCAGTGTGACCGGCGCGTCGTCTGGCAAGAACGCCAACACCCAGCGCGCGGGCAGCACAGCGGCGCCCGCGGCGGCGGCGCATAGGACGCCGGCGAAGCACAGTCCTGCGACGCGGCGCGAGGGAAGCTTCACAGGCATGAGTCGCTCCCGATTGCGGCGCACACCGTGCCAACCCTCTGCAGGCCTGCCGCGCGGTCCAAGAGAATCTTCACGACCATCACCGGCTCCCCGCCGCCTGCGGCGGCAGCAGCACGACCTTGCCGTTGACCAGGCCCGGCAGCGGCCGTCCATTGGCGTTCGCGGCGCGCGTCAGGTCCACTTGCGAGATCGCCAGCCCCCAGTCGCGTCCCGCACCGTCCAGCCAGCGCATCAGCGCCGACGACGGCGCCTGGTCCAGCGACAGTTCCACGCCACCGCCTTCCGCATCCGCCAGCTTCCATGGCCCCGCGGGCAGGCCGGCGCGTTCCAGGCTTGCCGCCAGTTCCGCCGTGCTGGGCATCGCGCCCGCAGGCGCGGCGCTGCGCTGGCGCAGGGCGGCGGCTTGCGCGGTCAGGTCGGCGACGGTGGCGGCCTGGGTGCGCAGCCCCGGCAGCTCGGCCTGCAGCTTGCGCACGGTGTTCAGGGCGGGTTCGATCAGGGTGACGAAGCCGATCGCCGCGCCCAGCAGCAAGGCGGCTCCGGTGACGAGGCGCCGTTCGCGCGGGGCCAGCGCCTGATAGCGTTGGCGGGCGCGCGCGAGCGCCGGGTCCACGGGTTTGCGCGCGGCCTGCCACGCGGCTTGAAGTCGGTAAAGCGGTTTCATGGTTGGCTGCGCACGATGCGCCAGGTGTTGTCGGTGTCGCCGCGTTCCAGCTTCAGCCCCAAAGCGGCGGCCTGCTGGATCAGTGCGGGGGTTTCGGCGACGCGTTGTGCCTGCGGGCCAGCGTCCGCCAGCTGCAACGTCAGCGCCTGATCGGCGTAGGTCAGGTGCGCGACCTTGTCGGCCGCAAAGGGCAGGGCCTGCGCGGCTGCGCGCGCCAGCGGCAGGAAGTCGCCCGCGCTGGCGGCGCCGCGGTTGGCCTGCAACGCGTCCAGCCCTTGCTGCGCCTGACGCGCCGGGTCCAGCACGACCGGTACGTTGGGAAAGGCCGCCAGCACCTGATCGTGCATGCCGCGCTGCAAGGCGTCGGCCTCGCCGCGCAACTGCGCCGCGTAGATATTCAGTCCCGCAATCCACACCACGGCGGCCAGCGCGCCCCAGCGCCACACCGGCTGCCAGCGCGACACGCTGACCGGGGCAAGCTGTGGCATCGCCAGCGACCATGCGGGCGAGGGCGCGTGCCAGCGCGGATCCGCGGGATCGCGCAAGGGCGCATCCGTGGCCGGCGCCAGCGCCTGCGGCGCGATCAGCGCGCGCACGCGCAGCCCTTGCTGGCTGAGCAGTCCCCAAGCACGACGAACCGGTTCACGCGGCGACCACGCCAGCGGCACGGAGCCGTCCGTGGCACGTGTGCCGTACCCGATCGCCAGACTATCCAGATCGCTCAGCACCAGCGGTTCCAGCGCACCGCGCACGGCCGCGCCAAAATGCGCGCGCGCCACCGCAGGGATCTGCACCGTCGCGGCGATGACGTCGGCAGGATGCAGCACGGCTTCGCACATGGCCTGTGGCCAGGCGTTTCCGAGCGCGCGCAGCGCCAGCTCGCCTTGCCGCACGCAGCGGCCGCGCCGGTCGAACCACGCGTAGGGCAGCGGCGAATCGGCGCCAAATTCCTCCAGCGCGGGCAGGGCGATGCGCAGGGTGTTCTTCAAGGTGTTTCTCTCGTCCAGATGGTTTCGGGCGCGGCCGGCGGGGCGCTGCGCATCAGCGCCTGCATGGAGACGCGCGCCCGTTCGTAGACCACGGTGCCGCTGGCCAGGAACCAGCCGCTGTTGGTGGAGACCGACGGGGCGGGCGTCTTCACGCCCGTGCCCGCCAGCCGATTGGCGAAATCGCCCGTGTTGTTGAACCAGTTGCCGCGATCGCGCTCGCCCGCCATTGCGCGCGCCTGCGCCAGCGACAGCCCCGGCACCAGCGCCGCGATAACCTCGGCGGGCGCGGTGTTGACGTTGACCGTGGTGGCCGAAGGCAGCAGCGTCATCGTGCGCCGCAGCGCATTGCGCATCGGCGGCTCCAGCCCCAGCAGGGCGGCCACTTCGTCGACCCCGCGCGGCAGCGGCGCGCGCGCCTGCGGGCCGGGCCGCGCGGCGGTGTTCGGGGCGGTGTCTGGGGTGGCGTTAGGGGTGGAGTTAGGGGCGGCGTCAGGGCCGGTGTTCGAGGCATTCGCCGCCAGCGCGGGCGGCTGCGCCGACGCGACGATGTCGACGATCCGCGCGGCCAGCGTATCGGGCAGTTCCAGCACGCCCAGCAGACGCCGCAGGATTTCTTCCTGCTCCGGTTGCGGCACGCCGTTGCGCGCCAGGTTGTAGAGGTTGTACTTACCCTGTTCGTCCTGCACACCGCCAGAAAACACCGCCACGCGATCGTCGCCCGGACGTTCGATGCGGGTGTCCAGCACCGGCGTGGCCCAGATCTGGTCGCCGCGGGTGGTGGGCTCGCGCCGGCCGTGGTCGCGTATCACTAGGCGCGCCCAGTCGATCCCGCCCGCCAGCATCGCGCGCGCCTGCACCCGCGCCAGTTCATTTTCCACGCGGCGTGTGCTGGCAGTCTGCCGCTGAAACAGACTGGTCGTCAGCGCGGCCACGATTGCGACAACGATGAGCGCGCTGACGACCGCCGCGCCGCGTTGGCGGAGCGCGGTGGGGGTGTAGCGCGCGGCGGCTGGGTCTTGTGCGTTGCGTGCGCCAGATGCAGCAGATGCAGCAGAGGCAGCAGATGCGGCAGATGCAGCAGATGCCGCGGATGCAGCAGATGTAGCGGATGCAGCAGATGCAGCAGATGCAGCAGATGCAGCAGATGCGCCAGATGCGCCAGATGCGCCAATTGCGCCCATTGCGCCCCTTGCGCCGCGCGCGCCACCTCTGCCAGTTCCATGAATGACCACCCGGCTCATGGCAGCTCCAGGACGCGCGTATAGCGCCGCAGGTCGCCCGGCACCCCGCGTTCAAACGCGATCTCCAGACCGCTAGGCGCGGCGGCAAACGAGGCGTTGGCGTCCGCCCAGCCCACGCCCGGCACCCAAGCGCGCAGCGCGAGCGACCGCACGCCCGGCAGCAACAGCACGCCGTCATTCGCCGCAGGCAACGGGCTGCGCTGCGCGGACGGTCCGCCCACCCGCCACAAACCGTCGCGGCGCACCTGCCATTGAATGCGCTGCCACAATCCGTTGCCATCCGGATCGGGACGCAAAATCTCCAGCGTCTGCCCGCCCGCCGCGCGCGGCAGCAGCCGCAAGCCCGTCGTGAACGCCACCGCGTCCAGTCCCGGCGAATCAAAGGCGGGACCCGTGTACGACAACTCCACGTCCCGTGCCATCTGACCCAGCGTGCGCACAATCGCATCCGTGTCCTCGGCCTGCGCAGCGATCAGATCGCGCGCGCCCGACACGCTGGCCAGTCCGCGCCAAGCCATCAGGCTGACAAGCGCCATCAGCGCCAGGGCGACCAGCACCTCGATCAGCGTGAAGCCGGCCTGCGATTGTGGAGAACGGCGCATCGTCATCGCAGGCTGGACAACAGCCCGTCGAGCTGCAGCAGGATCGCGCCATCGCGGGGAGACGCGGTGTCGTGGACCTTCACCGCCACCTGCCGGAAGCTTCGGTTCATGGAATTGGTGAACACCAGTTCACATTGCAGCGCCAGGCCGCCTTGCGGACACGGCACCATCTGCGTGCCGGCGCGCGGCAGGGCCTGTTCCAGTCGCAATTGCGTCAGCGCATTCTGCGCGGCCAGCAACGCCAGCGTCTTGTCCTGCAGCGCGCGGTTGTTCGCCGCCATCACGCCGGTGGCGCGCAGCGCCGCGCCCATCGCCACGGCGATGATCGCCAGCGCGACCAGCACTTCGATCAGCGTGAAACCGCGCTCGCGGTTGCGCGGACGGCGAAACGCGGCGCCCGCCACGCTTGGGTGAGCTTGGCCGCTGGCGCCTGGGGCAGAGTCCCCGGCGTTGCCGTGGCGGGCGTCACCGGCGGCGGCATTGCTGGCTTTGTCGACGGCGTCATCGACGGCTTCATCGACCGCTTCAACGACCGCTTCATCGACGGCTTCATTAACAGGCAGACCGAAAGTGTCATCGACAGCATCATCAACAGCCTCATTGACGACTTCACCCGCGGCCACCTCGGAAGCCATCTCAGCGAATCTCATAGCGCCCCGCAGCGTCGCGTTGCAGCGTCACGTGCGCATCCGCTGCGCTCAGTGTCAGCGTCATCGGCGCGGCAACCCATTCGGTATTGAAGATCAGCGGGCGGTCCGGATCCAACCGCCATTGCACCGGCGCGGCCGACCACGACTGCGGCCGCAGCACCTCATCGCTTTCCAATCGGTCGACAGGCACGGAAATATCGTCCTGCGCCGTGGGGCCCACCGAACGGCCCGCGCGCTCGAACGACCAGCCCTGGCCGTTCGCCAGCCAGCGTATGTTGCGTCCATCGCTGCGCGCTTCGCTCTGCGCCACCGTAAACGCATCGGCCAGACGCTCGGCATCAGCCCGCAAGCGGTTGTCGCCCCGGCCGACAGACAGGCTCACCATGCTCGCGGCAATGGCCACGATCACCAGCACTACCAAAACTTCGACCAGCGTGAAACCGCGCTCAGAGGTCCCAGGAACCGATGTCGGCATCGCCGCTTTCTCCGCCGGGCTTGTTGTCGGCGCCAAACGAGAAGACGTCGACGTCGCCTTTGACGCCGGGGCTCAGGTATTGATAGGGGTGGCCCCACGGATCGTTGGGCAGCTTGTCCAGATAACCGCGCCAGTTGGCCACGCCATCAGGCTTTTGCGCCAGCGCCCGCAGGCCCTGCGCAGTAGTGGGATAGCGGCCATTGTCCAGGCGATACAGCTTCAGCGCCTGCATGATGCCGCCGATGTCCTGACGGGCAGCGGCCTGGCGCGCCTGGTCGGGGCGATCGAGGACACGCGGCACCACCAGCGCGGCCAGAATCCCCATGATCACAATCACCACCATGATCTCGATGAGGGTGAAGCCCTGCTGGCGGGCAAGCCCGCGCGGTAACTGACGCACTTTGCAACTCCGGTCTATCTGTTGAAGCCCGGGATTGTGGACATGAAATATGACAGTAATGCGCACGCCGGGAGATCGCCCCGTTCGTCTTGCGCGACTTTGTCACTAGCTGCTGAATTACTAGATGCTGATTCACGAGCTGCTGAGTCACAAGCTGCTGAGTTACAAGCTGCTAAGTCACAAGGTGCTAAGTCACAAGCTGCTAAGTCACAAGCTGCTAAGTCGCAAGCCGAACATTCACGGGCTGCTAGTTCACGAGATGCAGGTTCAAGAACCGCCGATTCCATAGAACGTTCGTCAGGACGCGCAGCGTTGCCAGCCTGCCGTCTGTCATTGGCTCATGCGTCGCGGACCCGTCCCACGCCTACTTTTCCCGCGTGATCCCGCCCGGCGCATCCTGGGCCGCCGGCGCCGCCAGTCGGCTTGCGCGGCCCGACTGTTCGACCGTCACGGCATCCGCCGCAATGTCGCGCAGCACGATCCCCGGCGCCACTTCCGCGCCGGCCCGCCACGCCAGCGGCGGTCCGCCGTCCACGCTCAACACCGCCGCGCCGTCGGGGCCGGCCGCGATCACGCCCAGCACGGTTATCTGCGTACGCATAGCCTCATCCTTGCCGAACCACAACGCCACCGGCGTGTTATCGGCCGCGCGCGGCGCAGCCGCGGAGACGGCCGGGGGCAGGGGGCCGGGCTGCGGCGCAAGCAGGATCGACGCCCACACCCCAAGCCCCGCGGCAAAGGCCAGCACGGCGAGGACGCGCAGCGCGGCTGGCGCGGAGGGCAGGGGCAGGCGCAAGGACAAAGGCATGGCATTCAGGCAAGGGCAACAAGACGCGGCCGACTATAGCGGCGTTTCATGACAGCAATGCAATAGCAGCAACCAGACGGTAGCAATACGACGGTGTCAGACACCTGGGGAGACTCCCGCGGCAAATGCTCGTTGGCTTGCCGCGACGTCTCAGCGGGTGTCAGACACCAGGCGCGGTGATCACCGCCAACGTCGCCAGACACCCGTGAATCTCCCGCCACACGCGAAGCGTCATCGCCACGACGCAAGACGCAGCGTAAGTCCCCGGAGGCCGCCCGCGCGGCCGAACGTGGACGGGCCCCGCAAGCCGCTTCTAACCCGGGCACATCTCCAACAGAACGCCAAGCACGCTGACCGTCCCGCCGCCCGGCAAGCTTGAACTGCTCGAGTCCGGTGCGGTGGCGGCCCGGGGTGCGCGGGGCGTCGATAAGCCCGAGGGAATCGGAAGGCAGGCGCCGAAGGCGACAACGACGATGACGACGGGGCAGTCCGGAGCGAAGGCTCCGGACCGCAATCGTGGCCCCGCGCGCCCCGGGCCGCCACCGTGCCGGACGCCTCAAGAACTCAACGCCCGGGCCCCACCGACCCAGACGCCTCACCGGCGTCAGACACCCAGCATCACCGCGCCTCCGGCCGCCAAAAATCCACCCCCTCCCTTGCCCAACAAGCAACCGACCCATCCAAAAAGCCCCCCGGCATTGCCCCATACGCAAAAGAATCCTGATTCAGCAATCAACGTTTCTCTCCTTTGCTTCACGGGTCTTTCACGTTCGATCGCCACCATGTCGCCCAGCGTAAGACCCCCTTCATGAAAAAGAGAAGAGAAGCAATGCAGACATTGAATTGGAGAAGATGGTGCGCCATGTTGCTGGCGACCAGCGTATTGGCCGGCTGTGGAGGCGGCGATGACGATGACGACGAGGCCCCAGTGGAACCTCCGACCCAGCCCCCCGTGACAACGCCCGGCGAGGCGCGCGTCGACAAAGTGCTGTTCGTCGGCGTAGACGGCCTCACCTACGACGCGCTGCGCCGCGGCGCCGCCGACAACACGCTCCCCAACCTGAGCCAACTGACCGTCACCCGCGCCTGGACCGGCGGCGTCACCGGCACCGTGACCCAACAGCCCACGCTGACCGCGCCCGGCTGGGCCACCTTGCTTACCGGGCAATGGGCCGACGTCCACGGCGTGCGCTCCAACGCACAAGGCCAGGGCATGAAAGCCCCCAGCCTCTTCCAACGCATCAAGACCGCGCAGCCAGAAGCGCGCACCGCCGGCGCCTTCAACTCGCCGCTGCTGGCCGGCCTCTTAAGCACCGACCGCGACGCCGGCTACGTCCAGACGCTGACCGACTGCGCCGGCCAAGACGACTGCGTCGCCTCCCAAACCCGCGACCGCATCGCCGAAGGCTACGACCTCGTCGTCGCCCAATTCGCCGCGCCCGAACGCGCCGCCGCCGAAGACGGCTTCGGCACCACCTACGAAGCCGTCATTCGCCAGACCGACGCCGCCCTGGGTGTGCTGACCAAGCAACTGGCCGACCGCCGCGCCGCCCATCCCAACGAAAACTGGCTCATGGTCGTCGCGTCCAGCCACGGCCTCGACAAAACCGGCGGCAGCGACGGCCTGCCGTTCTCCTCCAACAAAACCATCCTCCTCGCCGCCAATCAACCGTCCCTGCTCGGCGGCAGCGCCGATGACGCTTCGTTTGACGGCGTCTGGGACACCAATTGGTACGCGCTGCCCAGCGCCGCCGACGTCGCGCCCACCGTCCTCTCGCACCTGGCTGCATTGCCCCAAGCGGACGCCTACGACATGGCCGGCACCGCGCTCTCCGAACCGCTTGCGCTGCGCCGCGTCGCCACCCGCACCGCCATGGACAACAAGAGCGTCACCGTCAGCTGGGTGCGCGTCGGCGAACCCGCCGGCGACATCGTCGTCAGCCGCGACGGCAAAGAAGTCGCGCGCCTGCCCGGCACCGCCACCGAATACGTCGACACCGGCTTCACCTTCGACACCGAAGGCGTGCACGAGCTGGCATACAGCGTCTCCGCCGGCCGCGCCGTCAGCGCCGCGCGCGCCTCGGTCGTCTACGCCAAACCGGTTCCGCTGCTCGCCTCGCTGCGCACCGGCCTGACCATGTTCTTCCCCTTCGAAGGCGACGTGACCGACAAGGCCGCGGGCGGCGGCGCAATCACCCCGTTCGACGGTGCGCAGGCCCCGGCCTACGCCGACCCCGGCGTGTACGGCAAAAGCTTCCGGAACGAACGCGGCACGGCGGCCCTGGGCGCCTTCAAGCTCGACTACCCCGCAGGCCTCATGGACAGCGTCCAGGCCTTCACCATCGGCTTCTGGTATCAGTCCGACGGCACCGCCAACGACCGATCCATCGTAGGCAACAAAGACTACAACTCCGGCGGCAACCCCGGCATCACCATCGCCCAATGGGCCGGCCCCGAGCTGCGCTTCAACGTCGCCGGCGGCGGCAAACGCGCCGACATCAACGGCGTCAAGTTCACGGCCAACAAACCCGTCTACATCGCCATGACCATCGACAAGACGGCCCGCACGATGACCGCCTACCGCTACGACAGCGAACTGGGTTTCGTGCGCAACGTCACGTCCACCGCCAACCCGGGCGTCGACCTGACCCAGATCGCCGGCATCTTCGGGCCGCATATCGGCCTGAACGAAGACGGCAAGGGCACCTACGGCATCTGCTGCGCCGGCACCAAGGGCCCGTACACCATGATTTTTGACGACCTCGCTTTCTGGTCGCGCGCGTTGACCGAGGAAGAAGTGAAATCCCTCGCCCTGTCCGGCAAGTCCGTCTCCGAACTGTTTCCCTGATGTCCCAAGGATAGATACCCCATGAGCAAGTCCATGATTTTGCGCGGTTTCCTGCGCGCCGGCGCGGTGCTGATGCTGACCGCCACCCTGGCCGCCTGCGGTGGCGGCGACGACGATGACGACGCCGGCACCCCCACCGACCCGGGCACTCCCACCCAGCCCGAGACGCCCGCGCCGCCGCCGCCCGCCAAGCCCGAACTGCGTTGCGCGCCCTGAGCCGCGCTTCTTGTAGACCCATAGGAAAAGCATCCGTGAAGTCCGAAAAAGACACGATCCACGCCGGCAAGCGCCGGTTCCTGCGCAACGCCGCCGCCTCCACTGCCGGGCTGACCGCGCTGTCGATGTTCCCGCCCGCCATCCGCCGCGCGCTGGCCATCCCCGCCAACAACCGCACCGGCACCATCAACGACGTCGAGCACGTGGTCATCCTCATGCAGGAAAACCGCTCGTTCGACATGTACTTCGGCACGTTCAAGGGCGTGCGCGGCTTTGGCGACCGCATCACCATTCCGCTGCCGCAGAACCGCTCCGTCTGGGAACAGACCAACGGCACGCGCGTCGTCATGCCGTATCACCTGGACAGCACCCAGGGCAACGCCCAGCGCGTGGCCGGCACGCCCCACGACTATGTCGACGCCCAGATGGCCTGGGACGGCGGCCGCATGGACCAATGGCCGCGCTACAAGCAGAACCAGTCCATGGGCTACTACCGCGAAAAGGAAGTGGAGTTCCAGTTTGCGCTGGCCGACGCCTTCACCCTGTGCGATGCCTACCACTGTTCGACGCACGGCGGCACCAACACCAACCGCCTGTTCCACTGGACCGGCACCAACGACCCGCTGGCGCAGGGCAATGGCCCGTCCACCCGCAACCAGTGGGACAGCCTGGGCGCCTCGAACATCGGCTGGACCTGGAAGACGTATCCCGAACGCCTGCAGGAAAACGGCGTCACCTGGAAGGTCTATCAGAACCTGCCCGAAAACTTCGGCGACAACCCCCTGGCCGGTTTTCAGCAGTACCGCCGCGCAAACGAACTGGCCGGCAACGGCAGCAACGGTGCGCCGTACCCGGCCTGGACGCCCAGCATGGACGCGGCCAACCCGCTCTACAAGGGCACGGCCAACACCATGCCCGACGGCGGCTTCCTGCAGGCCCTGCGCGATGACGCCCTGAACGGCACGCTGCCGCAGGTTTCCTGGATCGTCGCGCCTGCCAATTATTCAGAACACCCCGGCCCGTCCAGCCCCGTGCAGGGCGCCTGGTACATCCAGGAAACGCTGGACGCGCTGACCGCCAATCCGGACGTCTGGAGCAAGACCGTCCTGCTCATCAACTTCGACGAGAACGACGGCTACTTCGACCACGTGCCGCCGCCCGCTGCGCCGTCGCTGAACGCCGACGGCTCGATGGCCGGCGCTTCCACGGTCAACACCGACCTGGAACGCCACACGCACGCGTCCGCCCAGGACGCCGCCGACAATCGCGTCTACGGCCCCGGCCCGCGCGTGCCGATGTACGTCGTGTCGCCGTGGAGCCGTGGCGGCTGGGTCAATTCCCAGGCGTTCGACCACACGTCCGTGCTGCGCTTTCTGGAAGCCCGCTTCGGCGTCAAGGAAGAGAACATCAGCCCGTGGCGCCGCGCCGTGCTGGGCGACCTGACCTCGGCTTTCAACTTCGCGACGCCCAACGACGAGAAGCTGTCGGGCCTCGACATCCTGACCCGCTCGGAGGCAGACCAGGAGCGCGCCGCCCAGCAGGCGTTGACGGCCGTGCCGCTGCCGGATCCGTCCACGCAGGCCAAGGGCATCCAGGAAAAGGGCGTGCGCAACTCCCGCGCCTTGCCGTACGAACTGCACACCAGCGGCCGCAGCCAGCCGGGCACCGGCAACATGTGGCTGGTGTTCTCGAACACGGGAAAGCAGGCCGCGGTGTTCCACGTCTACGACCGCCTGCATCTGGATCGCCTGCCGCGCCGCTACACGGTCGAGCCGGACAAGCAGTTGGAAGGCAGCTGGGACACGGCCGCCGATGGCGGCAAGTACGACCTGTGGGTGCTGGGCCCCAACGGCTGGCACCGCCATTTCGCGGGCGACCTGGCGCATGACCGCACGGCGCAGCAGGATGCCGAGATCCGCGTCTGCTACGACATCGCCAACGGCGACGTCTACGTCAGCTTCATCAACGCCGGCAAGACGACGTGCACGTTCGAGGTGACGCCCAACGCCTATTACGCCAACCACGAACGCTGGACGTTCACGGTCCCGGCGGGCGGGCAGGTCGAGCAGCACTGGGCGCTGGCCGGCAGCCATGCCTGGTACGACTTCACGGTGCGATTGGCCGAGGATCCGTCGTGGCTGCGCCGCTTTGCCGGCCGCATCGAAACGGGCAAGGCGTCCGTGACCGACCCGGCCATGGCCGAGTAAGCCTCACGCGGCGGTTTGCGGTTCGCGTGCGCGGAAAGCCTGCGCGCACGCTTCGCAGATCGCCGCCGTGATGCCGTGGCGGGCATGCTCGCGGCGTTCCAGCATCCCGATGGAGCGCGACAGGGGCCCCAGGTCCTCAGGCAGATAAAAAATCCGCAGTTCCGGGCTGTGCTGCCAGTTCGCGCCGTTGATCAGCGGCAGCAGCGTCACACCGACCTCCTGGCGCACCAGTTCCACCAGCGTCTCGATGGCGTTCAGTTCCAGGAAGTCGTTGACCGGCACCGCCATGCGCCGCAGCAGGCGGTCGATCTGCAGCCCGGTGCGCTGGGTCCGGTCAAAGCGCAGGAATGGATTGCCCGCCAGCACCTCGCGTGCGTCCTGGCCGGCTGCAGAACGCGGCGCGATCACCACCATCTGTTCTTCATATAGCGGCGTCCAGCGCGTGCTGGCCATCTTGCGGCCGGCTTCCACCAGGAACGCGGCGTCCAGCTCGCCGTCCTCCACCTTGCCCGCCAGTTCGCTGGCCTTGCCCGACAGAATGCGCACGTCCAGCTTGGGGTGGGCCTTCTTCAGCCCCGAGATGACCTTGGACAGCGTGCCCATGCAGGACACGATGCTGCCCACCGACACCGATCCGGCCAATTCGCCGGGCGCGGTGCTCGGACGCCTGAGTCTGTCGTATAAATCCAGCAAGTGCTTGATTTCGGGCAGCAATTCGCGCCCGGCCGCGTTCAGGATGGCCAGGCGCCCGCTGCGGTCGAAGAGTTCTCGTCCCAGCTCGGCTTCAAGCGACCGCATCTGAAAGCTCACGGCTGCCTGCGTCAGGGCGACCTGCTCGGCGGCCTCGGAGAAGGAACCGTGGTGCGCGACCGCCAGAAACGTGCGCAGAAATCGGATCGTACTCATAAAAAATTCTTTTATGACGGAACAAAAAATCAAATTGATTTAATTAAAGCACGAGAGTAACTTCGCCCGCTTAACCGTTAAGAGACCCGCCACATGAAAACCTTCGACTGGGCCAACCCGTATCCTTCCGTTCGCATCCCGCTGTTCGCCCGCAACGTGGTCTCCACGTCGCACCCGCTGGCGGCCCAGGCGGGGCTGCGCATGCTGCTCAAGGGCGGCAACGCCGTGGACGCCGCCATCGCGGCCGCAGCCACGATCGTCCTGGTCGAACCGGTCTCGTGCGGCCTGGGCGGCGACTGCTTTGCCATCGTGTGGGACGGCAAGGAGCTGCACGGCCTGAACTCGTCGGGCGTCGCGCCCGCCGCCTGGAACACTGAATACTTCAAGCGCAAATACGGCACCGGCGACAACGGCCTGGCCATCCAGCCCAAGCGCGGCTGGGACTCGGTCACGGTCCCCGGCGTGGTGGCCGGCTGGGCCGCGCTGCATGAAAAGCTGGGCAAGCTGCCGTTCGAACAGCTGTTTGAACCCGCCATCGAGATCGCCGAGCGCGGCTACGCCGTGCCGCCCGTGGTGGCGCACAAGTGGGCTGCCGCCGCCGAAGAACTGAAGTCGCAGCCCGGCTACGCCCAGGCCTTCCTGCCCGAAGGCCGCGCGCCCAAGGTCGGCGAGCACTTCCGTTTCCCCGACGCCGCCAACACGCTGCGCCGCATCGCCGAATCCAAGGGCCGCGACTTCTACGAAGGCGAGCTGGCCGAGCGCATCGCCGCCTTCAGCAAGGAATGCGGCGGCGCAATGACGCTGGAAGACCTGCGCGGCTACCGCCCGGAATGGGTCAAGCCCATCTCCAAGTCGTATCGCGGCTACGAGCTGCACGAAATCCCGCCGAACGGGCAGGGCATCGCCGCGCTGATCGCGCTGGGCATCGTCGAACGCTTTGACATGGCCCATATCCCCGTGGATTCGGTGCAATCGCAGCACATCCAGATCGAAGCCATGAAGCTGGCCTTCGCCGACCTGTACAAGTACGTGGCCGACCCGCGCGCCATGCAGGTCACGCCCGAACAGATGCTGTCGGACGCCTACCTGGACAGCCGCGCCAAGCTGATCCGTCTGGACCAGGCCACCCATTTCGAAGCCGGCCGTCCGCACGCGGGCGGCACCATCTACCTGACCGCCGCCGACGAAAACGGCATGATGATCTCGTTCATCCAGTCCAACTACATGGGCTTCGGATCGGGCGTGGTCGTGCCGGGCACCGGCATCAGCATGCAGAACCGCGGCGTGGGTTTCTCGATGGATCCCAAGTCGGCCAACGTGGTCGAAGGCGGCAAGCGCCCGTTCCACACCATCATCCCGGGCTTCCTGACGCGCGGCGGCAAGCCGGTCATGAGCTTTGGCGTCATGGGCGGCGACATGCAGCCCCAGGGCCACATGCAGACGGTCGTCCGCATGATCGACTACCACCAGAACCCGCAAGCCGCGTGCTGCGCCCCGCGCTGGAAGGTCAACCGCGACTTCACGCTGGATATCGAGACCAATATGAAGGCCTCGACGATTGCAGGTCTGAAGGATCTGGGCCATGCTCTGAAATCCGTTGACGATCCCTACATGGACTTCGGCGCTGGCCAGTTCATCTGGCGCATGGCCGAAAGCGACAACGAACTGGGCTACGTCGCCGCCAGCGACAGCCGTCGCGACGGCCAGGCGGTGGGTTTCTAAAGCGGTTCCTGATACCGGCAAATGCAGCAACAAGGGGAATAAACACAATGAAACGCTTGACCATGACCTTCGGCGCCAGCCTGCTGGCGCTGGCCGCCGGCGCCGCCAGCGCCCAGAACATCCGGATCGGCCTGCAGGAAGATCCCGATGTCCTGGATCCGCACCGCGCCCGCACCTACGTGGGCCGCATCGTGTTCACGTCGCTGTGCGACAAGCTGGTGGACATCGATCCCAAACTGCACTTCGTGCCGCAACTGGCCACCTCGTGGTCGTTCAGCGACGACAACAAGGTGCTGACCTTCAAGCTGCGCGACGACGCGCTGTTCCACGACGGCACCAAGTTTGACGCGGCCGCGGCCAAGGCCAACCTGGACCGCGCCATGAGCCTGCCGGACAGCCTGCGCAAGGGCGAACTGCGCTCGGTGGCCAAGGTCGACGCGCCCGACGCCACCACGCTGGTGCTGACCCTGAAGGAACCGGACGCCACGCTGCTCGCGCAACTGTCCGACCGCGCCGGCATGATGCTGTCGCCCAAGACCTTCTCGGACGACGTCGCCGCCGTGGGCCGCAAGCCCATCTGCTCGGGCCCGTACAAATTCGTCGAGCGCATCCAGAACGACCGCATCGTCCTGGAAAAATTCGACCAGTACTACGGCGCCAAGGACTACGCGTTCAAGCGCGTGACCTTCCTGCCCATCCCGGACACCACCGTGCGCCTGTCCAACCTGCGCGCCGGCGACCTGGACATGCTCGAACGCCTGAATCCGTCCGACGCGCCGCAGGTCAAGAACGACGCCAGCCTGACGTTCGCGCCGGTTGCGGGCCTGGGCTTCCAGCAGTTCATGTTCAACGTGGGCAACGGCAAGCGCGCCGAAGACAACCCGTTCAAGAACAAGCTGGTGCGCCAGGCGTTCCAGTACGCCATCGATCGCAACGCCATCAACGAAGTGGCCGGCGGCGGCATCTTCGAACCCGCGCAGCAGCCGTTCCCGCCCGCCAGCCCCTATCACAGCGACAAATTCCCGGTCACCCAGCGCGACGTGGCCAAGGCCAAGAGCCTGCTCAAGCAGGCGGGCGTTGACCGCGTGAAGGCCGAGCTGGTGTTTGGCAACAACACCACCACCTCGTCCATCGCCGAAATCGTCCAGGCCATGGCTGCCGAGGCGGGCTTTGACCTGTCGCTGCGCCCGACCGAATACGCGGCGCTCCAAAAGGAAGCCTCGGGCGGCAACTTCCAGATCGTGATGCTGGGGTGGTCCGGCCGGGTCGATCCCGACGGCAACATCCACGCGTTCGTCACCTGCAAGGGCGCACTGAACGACGGTCACTACTGCAATCCGGAAGTCGACAAGCTGCTGAACCAGGCTCGCACAGTCCCGGACGAAGCCAAGCGCAAGGCCATTTACGACCAGGCGCAGGCCATCATCCAGGACGAACTGCCCGGCGTGTACAACTACTACCAGCCGTGGCCCTTCGTGATGGGCAAGAAGGTCCAGGGCTTCACGCCCTATCCGGACGGTATGATCCGGCTCAAGGGCGTGACGTTCGCGCAGAAGTAATGTTGGGGCGGCGAATGCCCGCCGCGCCCGCCGGACGCGCCTTGCGCGTCCGGTTGTCGTTTGCGGCGGACGCGCATCGGGCCCTGTCCGGCCGGCGCCGTCCGTCGTTCCTGTCTTACGGTTTCCCACATGCTTAAACTCATCTTGCGCCGCGTGATCGTCGCGATCCCGACACTGATATTGGTGTCGATGATCGTGTTCATGCTGCAGAAAATCCTGCCCGGCGATCCGGTGCTGACCCTGGCCGGCGAAGAGCGCGACCCGGCCGTCCTGGACTACCTGCGCGACAAATACCGCCTGAACGACCCGTTGCCGATGCAGTACGCGGCCTGGGCCGGGCAGGTCCTGCAAGGCGATCTGGGCAAGTCCCTGCGCACCGACGTGCCCGTCACGACGCTGATCGCGCAAAAGCTGCCCGTTACCCTGCAACTGGCGGCCATGGCGATGTTCTTCGCGCTGCTGGTGGGCATCCCCATGGGCATCATCGCCGCGGTGCGTAAAGGCAAGCCCGTCGAAATGGGCGCCAACATCGCGGCGTTATCCGGCATGTCCATTCCCAACTTCTGGCTGGGCATCATCCTCATCATGGTGGTGTCGGTGCAGTGGAAGTTGCTGCCGGCCTCGGGCTACGTGTCGCCGTCTGAAGACTTCTGGCTGTCGATCAAGACGATGCTGATGCCGTCGCTGGTGCTGTCCACGGCGATCGCGGCGTATCTGATGCGGCATACGCGGTCTTCCATGCTGGAAGCGCTGTCGGCGGATTACGTGCGCACCGCCCGCGCCAAGGGCGTGTCGCCGCGCAGCGTGGTGCTGCGCCATGCGCTGCGCAATGCGCTGATGCCGATCGTCACGCTGGTGACGCTGCTGTTCGGCGAACTGCTGGCGGGCGCCGTGCTGACCGAGCAGGTCTTCACGATTCCGGGCTTCGGCAAGCTGGTGGTCGATGCGGTGTTCACCCGCGACTACGCGGTGGTGCAGGGCGTGGTGCTCTGCGTGGCGGTGGGCTTCATCCTGATGAACCTGCTGGCCGACATCCTGTACATCCTGGTCAATCCCCGCCTGAGGCACTCATGAGCGCAATTCCTGCAACGGCCGCAGCCGTCACGCCGCCCCGCAGCCGCAATCGCGCGTGGGCCAAATTCAAACGCAACCGCATCGCGATGCTCGGCCTGGGCATCGTGCTGTTCTTCGTGGTGGTGGCCATTCTGGCCCCGTTCATCGTCAGTCAGGATCCCCTGCAGACCAGCTTCACCACCATCCGCAAGGCGCCGTCCGCGGCGCATTGGCTGGGTACGGACGAGCTGGGCCGCGACATCTACAGCCGCATGGTGTACGGCGCACGCGCCTCGCTGATGGCGGGCCTGGTGTCGGTGCTGATCGCGCTGATCGTGGGCGTGCCGTTCGGCCTGGCCGCGGGCTACTTCGGCGGCTGGACGGACAGCTTCATCTCCCGCGCCACCGAGGCGCTCCTGGCCATTCCCTTCCTGATCCTGGCGATTGCGCTGGCCGCCTTTTTGGGACCCAGCCTGACCAACGCGATGATCGCCATCGGCGTGTCCGCCGCGCCCAAGTTCATCCGGCTGACGCGCGGGCAGGTGCTGGCGGTCAAGAACGAGGACTACGTGCAGAGCGCCCGCGCGCTGGGCGCGTCCGACCTGCGCATCATCGGTCGGCACGTGTTCCCCAACGTGATGCCGCCGCTGATCGTGCAGGCCACCATCACGATCGCCACGGCCATCATCGCCGAGGCCAGCCTGTCCTTCCTGGGCCTGGGCCTGCAGCCGCCGACGCCGTCGTGGGGCTCGATGCTGAACACGGCCAAGAACTTCATGACCCAGGCGCCCTGGATGTCGATCTTCCCCGGATCGGCCATTTTCCTGGTGGTGCTGGGCTTCAATCTGCTGGGTGACGGGCTGCGTGACGCGCTCGATCCGCGTCAGGAAAAGTAATCGATATGGCAACCATGGATTCCAACCGTGTCGTACAGGTCAATGACCTGACGGTGCGGTTCAAAACGCCCGAACGCACCGTGGAAGCGGTGCGCAATGTTTCCTTTCACGTGAACCGCGGCGAGACGCTGGCCATCGTGGGCGAGTCGGGCTCCGGCAAGTCGGTGACGTCGCTGGCGCTGATGCGGCTGGTCGAGTATGGCGGCGGGCACATCGCCAATGGCGGAATGCTGCTGCGCCGGCGTAGCGGCGAGGTGCTGGATCTGGTCAGCGCGCCCGATTCGACGCTGCAGCGCGTGCGCGGCGCGGACGTGGCGATGATCTTCCAGGAGCCGATGACGTCGCTGAACCCCAGCTTTACGGCGGGCAATCAGATCGCCGAGGCCCTGCAGCTGCATCAGGGGCTGGACGCGGCGGCGGCGCGGGCGGAAACGCTGCGCATGCTGGAACGGGTGCGCATCCCGGAGGCGCGCGCCATTCTGGACCGCTATCCGCACCAGTTGTCGGGCGGGATGCGCCAGCGCGTGATGATCGCGATGGCGCTGTCGTGCAAGCCGCAATTGCTGATCGCCGACGAGCCGACGACCGCGCTCGACGTCACCATCCAGGCGCAGATCCTGCAACTGATCCGCCAGCTCCAGGAAGAAATGGACATGGGCGTGATCTTCATCACGCACGACATGGGCGTGGTGGCGGAAGTGGCGGACCGGGTGCTGGTGATGTACCGGGGCGACAAGGTGGAAGAGGGCGGTTCGGACGAGATCTTTGCGCGTCCGCAGCATGCCTACACGCGGGCGCTGCTGTCGGCGGTGCCGCGGCTGGGGGCGATGCAGGGCACGGACGAGCCGGCGCCGTTTCCGCTGTTGAAGGTGGACGAGGCGGTGCGGGTGCCGGATCCGGCGCGGCTGGTGGACACGCCGGTGGCGGCGCCGTCTACGGTGCGGCGCGAGAATGGTCCTGTGCTGAAGGTGCGGGATCTGACGACCAGCTTCGACATTACCGGCGGCATTCTGGGCCGGGTGCAGAAGCGGGTGCATGCGGTCGAGAAGGTCAGCTTCGACCTGTATCCGGGCGAGACGCTGTCGCTGGTGGGCGAGTCTGGGTGCGGGAAGACGACGACTGGCCGTTCTTTGCTGCAGCTGGTCAAGAGCAAGAGCGGGTCCATTGAATTCGACGGCAAGAATATCGGGGCGTTGCGGGGCAGTGCGATGCAGACGCTGCGCCAGCATATCCAGTTCATCTTCCAGGATCCGTTTGCGTCTCTGGATCCGCGGATGACGGTGGGCTATTCGATCATGGAGCCGTTGCTGATCCACAAGGTGGCGCGCGGTAAAGAGGCGCAGGAGCGGGTGCGCTGGCTGATGGATAAATGCGGGCTGCTGCCTGAGATGATCGATCGCTATCCGCACGAGTTCTCGGGCGGGCAGCGTCAGCGGATCTGCATCGCGCGGGCGTTGGCGTTGAATCCGAAGGTGGTGATTGCGGATGAGTCGGTGTCGGCGCTGGATGTGTCGATTCAGGCGCAGATCGTGAATCTGCTGCTGGATTTGCAGCGTGAGTTGGGTGTTTCGTTTTTGTTTATCTCGCATGACATGGCGGTGGTGGAGCGGGTCAGCCATCGGGTCGCGGTGATGTATCTGGGGCAGATCGTTGAGATCGGGCCTCGGCGGGCTATCTTTGAAAATCCGCAGCATCCTTATACGAAGAAGCTGATGGCGGCGGTGCCGATCGCGGATCCGCAGCGGCGGCATCGGGAGCGGTCGCTGCTGGTGGATGAGATTCCTAGTCCGATGCGCAAGATTGGGGATGAGCCGTTGGTGGAGCCGTTGGTTGCCGTGGGGGATGGGCATTTTGTGGCTCGGCATGCGATTGGGGTTTATTGAGGCGGCGGTTTTTGCTGCTGCTGCTGTTATTGCTGTTGCTGCTTGCGGCGGTCGGGGTTCTTGAGACGCGGCCGGCGCCGGGCCGGGTGCGAGCGAGGGGCCACGATTGCGGTCTGGAGCCTTCGCTCCGGACGGCCCCTGCGTCATCCTCGTTGGCGCCCTTCGGCGCCTGCCTTCGGATTCCCTTGGGCGCATCGACGCCCCTCGCTCGCACCCGTCCCGTCACCAGCCGCTCCGTGAGTTGCTGGCGTCGGGTGGCGGGGCGAGTTGGGTTCTTGCGTTCTTGCCTCGGGAGGGGTGGGGCGAAGGTCTTGCGGGGTCGCCAAAATCGGCCGCGCGGGCGGCCTTCTTTGGCGTTTGGGTGTCTTGCGTCGTGGTGATGACGCTGCGCGCTGGTGGGGGGGTGTTTGCCGTTAGACGCCTGTGCGCGCCCGCGCCGCTCTCGGGTGTCTGACACCCCTACGAGATGGGTGTGGTATTGCAGCTGGCCTTCCCGGGTGTCTGACACCCATCGAAGCGCCAGCGTCGCTTCAAGCCTTTGAATCAGCGTTTCTCCAGCGCCAACCTCAACCCAAACGCAATGAACACCGCCCCGGTCACACGGTCCAGGCCGCGGGTGACTGCGGGGCGGGAAAGCCAGCGCGCCAGAGGCCGGGTGGCGGCTACCAGAAGGACGAACCACAGCATTCCGACGATCGCGTGGACCGTGGCGAGCAGCAGGCTGAAGCGCAGCACGTCGGCGCCAGCGGGGATGAATTGCGGCAGGAACGTGATGTAGAAGACGCCGACCTTGGGGTTCAGGGCGTTGGTAAGGCAGCCGCGCACGAACCAGCCGGTGGCGGATGTGCTGGGGCGGGCGGGGGTGGCCAGGATGCCGGAGGGCGACGCCGTCGCGGCTTTGCGGCGGGAACGCGTGCTCCACAGCAGCTTGACGCCCAGATAGAACAGGTAGATCGCAGCGCAGATGCGCAAGGTGTCGTAAGCCAACGTGGACACGGCCAGCAGCGAGCCGAGTCCGAATGCCGCGATGGCGCCCCATAGCAGGCAGCCGGCGCTGATGCCCAATCCGGCCATGAGCGCGCGGCGGCTGCCTTCGACGGCGGCGGTGCGTAGCACGAGGGCGTTGTCCAGGCCGGGGGTGATGGTCAGGATGGCGGCGGCCAGGGTGAAGGCTAGGAGGGCGGCTGTGGCGGTCATGGCGGGCGGGTCTTGAGGGCGTTGCCGGCTGGGGTTGCGGGCGCCCGGCAAGTGTAACGCCGGTCGCGGCGCCTGACTGCTATGAGGTCGGGGGGATGCCGACTCGGCACAGCCGCCTTGACGCCCGCACCGCCCGGTTATCATGGCGGCCTTCCTGCAATTCGCTTTTGAACGGACTTACGCCATGGCCCTGCGCGCCACCATCTACAAGGCCGACCTGAACGTCGCCGATACCGATCGCCACTATTACGGCAGCCACGGGCTTACCGTGGCGCGTCATCCGTCCGAGACGGACGAGCGCATGATGGTTCGGCTCTTGGCGTTTGCGATGCACGCGCAGGAGGAACTGGCGTTCACGAAGGGGCTCAGCGAGACGGATGAGCCGGATCTTTGGGTGAAGGATCTGACCGGGGAGATCAAGCTGTGGATCGAAGTGGGCCAGCCTGAAGAGCGCCGGATTCTGCGTGCCTGTGGCCGCGCCGATGAGGTGATCGTGTATTGCTATGGCGGGTCGGCCAGCAAGATCTGGTGGGATGGGGTACGCAATAAGCTGGAGCGCACGCGCAATCTGAAGGTGGTGAATCTGCCTTCGGAACAGTCGAAGGCGTTGGGCAAGCTGGCCGAGCGCACGATGCAGCTGAACGCCAATATCTCGGACGGCGTGGTGTATTTCTCGGCGGAAAAGGGCGAAGTGACCATCGAGCCGGAAGCTTGGCGCTGAAAACGGGGCCGGGGCTTGCACCCTGGAATATTGCGGGCGTAATATGACGACCATCATATTTCGGTGTTGCGATCATGTCCGCCTCCCGCAAGGAACAATCCCACGAACGCATTGTTGATGCAGCTGCCCGCGCGATCCGGCGCGCGGGGTATTCGGGGGTGGGCGTCGCGGACATCATGAAAGAAGCCGGGCTGACGCACGGCGGCTTCTATGCGCATTTCCCGTCGCGCGACGCGTTGCTGGCGGCGGCGATGGAGCGTGCGGGGCAGGATGGCGCGGCGCGGTTGTCTCAGAGCATGGCGCGGCGCCGCGCCGAGGGCGCCAGTCCGTTGCGCGCCTGGGTGGAAGCCTATCTCAGCGATGCGCATCTGACCGGCTGCGAACGGGGGTGCCCGGTGGCGGCGTTGGCGTCAGAGATTCCCCGCCAGTCGGATGATGTGCGCGAGGCGGCCGCCGGCCGGGTGCAGCGGTTGCTGGAAGCGGTGCAACAGGTGCTGCCGGCTCAGGTGGATGAACACGCGGCGGCGGCGGTGCTCAGTACGCTCGTGGGCGCGTTGCAGCTGGCCCGGGCGTTGGGCGATAACCCGAGCGGACGCGCAGTCCTGGCGTCTGCCCGTCACGCCGTTCTGGCGCAGTACGACCACGAGGGCGCCGCAGTCTCTCACTGAATGATTTTTCTGGCCGCGTTGCGCGGCCATTTTGCTGTCCTTAAATATGATGGTCATCATATTTAGTCGTGCCAAAGCTGACTCATACCCACACATCACTTTTAGGAATACCGATCATGGAACTCAAGAACGCCGTTGTTTTCATCACCGGGGCCAATCGCGGCCTGGGTCTGACTTTTGCCCGCGAGGCGCTGGCCCGCGGGGCCCGCAAGGTGTACGCCGCCGCGCGTGATCCGTCTTCGATCACGCTGGAAGGCGTGGTGCCGGTCAAGCTGGACGTGACGCGCGCGCAAGACGTGGCGGCTGCGGCGGAGTTGGCGAAGGACGTGACGCTGGTGATCAACAATGCGGGTATCGCGGACTTCGGCGGGTTTCTGGCGCCGGGCAGCGTGGAGTCGGCGCGCCGGCATCTGGACGTGAATCTGTTTGGGCCGCTGTTGGTGTCGCAGGCGTTTGCACCGGCGCTGGCCGCGAATGGCGGCGGGGCGATCCTGAATGTCCTGTCGATCGCGAGCTGGGTGAACAACCCGGTGCTGGGGGTGTACGGGATGAGCAAGTCCGCGGCCTGGGCGCTGACGAACGGGCTGCGCCAGGAGCTGCGGGGCCAGAACACGCAGGTGCTCGGACTGCACATGGGGTTCGTGGACACCGACCTGACCAAGGGCATCGATGCCCCCAAGTCCACGCCGCAGGCCATCGTGAGCCAGGCGTTTGATGCGCTGGAAGCCGGCGAGCAGGAAGTGCTGGCCGACGAGCGGACCCGCCAGGTCAAGCAGGGGCTGACCGCCACCCCGGCGGTCTATCTGTAAGCGCGAGGGCCAGGCCGACATGCGTAACCACTCCACTTCAGCCCGCGCTTCCGAAGCAGGCTCGGGCGCCGCATTGGGCGGTGCAGCCTTGCGAGCTGACGCCGTTAACGCCGGCGCGGCTGTCGCAACCGTCCCCGTCCCGGCGACCGAGCCCGGGCACGCCGCAACCGGCCCCGCCCCGGCGACCGCGTCCGGCCACGCCGCAACCGGCCCCGTCCCGGCGACCGCGCCCGGGCACGCCGCCAGCGCCCCGCACGCATCCCCCTGGCCAATTTTCTGGATCGCCAGCATCGCCGTCTTCCTGGTGTCGCTGGACAGCACGATGCTGTTCGCGGCGTTCGGCGCGCTGCGCGAAGGATTCCCGGCGGCCTCGGCCGCGGACATGTCCTGGGTGCTCAATGCCTACACGGTGGTCTTTGCCGCCATGCTGATCCCGTCAGGCGGACTGGCAGACACGCATGGCCGCAAGCGCATGTTCATGGGCGGGGTGCTGCTGTTTCTGGCGGCGTCGGCGGCCTGCGGGCTGGCGGCGACGGAACAGTGGCTGATCGCCGCGCGGGTGCTGCAGGCGGTGGGCGCGGCACTCTTGACGCCGGCGTCGCTGTCGATCGTGTTGGCAGCCTTTCCGGCGTCGAAGCGGTCGGTCGCGGTCAGCCTGTGGGGCGCGGTGGGCGGATTGGCGGCGGCGGTGGGTCCCAGCCTGGGCGCGTTCGTGGTGGATGTGGCGGGATGGCCGTGGGCGTTCTACATCAACCTGCCGCTGGGCGCGGTGTCACTGTGGTTCGGCGCGGGGATGCTGAAGGAGTCGGTGAAACCGGACGCGCGCCGCCGGGTGGACGGCGTGGGCATGGCGCTGCTGATGGTGGGCGTCGGGGCAGTGGCCCTGGCCATCGTGCAATCGGAATCGCCGACGTGGCAGCGCAGCGAACTGGCGATCGCGGCGGCGGTGGGTGTGATGGCGCTGATCGCCTTCGTGGCCTGGGCGCGCGTGACGCCGCATCCGCTGGTGGATCTGGCCCTGTTCAAGCACCGGACCTACCGCTACGTGAACCTGGCGACGCTGAGCTTCGGCATTGCTTTTGCCATGATGTTCTTCGCGTTCTTCTTCTACATGACGGGCGTGTGGCATTACAGCCTGCCGCGCGCCGGGCTGGCGGTGACGCCGGGTCCGCTGCTCGTGATGCCGACGGCGATCATCACCGGCCGGCTGGCGGCGCGGATGGGGCATCGGCCGTTTCTGGTGGGCGGCGCGCTGGTGTACGCGGCAAGCGGGTTGTGGTTTCTGCTGGTGCCGGGCGCGGAGCCCGCCTATCTGACCGAATGGCTGCCCGGTCTGCTGCTGAGCGGCATCGGCGTGGGCATGGTGCTGCCGTCGCTGTCGGGAGCGGCGGTGAACCGGCTGCCGGCGCAGCATTACGCGGTGGGCAGCGCGGTGAACCAGGCGACGCGCCAGGTGGGCGGCGTGCTGGGCGTGGCGATCACGGTGCTGCTGCTGGGGCACGGCGTCGCCAGTCACGCGGATTTCTCGCCGATCTACACCGCGCACGTGGGGCTGGCGCTGTTGACGGCGCTGCTGTGCCTGCCAGTGGATACCCGGCCCAGGTCCGCGTAACGCGCGATGGCGCCAGGCAGGCGCGGCCAGCGTTCCGTGACGGACGCTCCGCGCCTGCGGTTTACAGGCAGGCGTTCCGCGACACGTTCGCGGGGTCCGTGCATGCCCGCCACGTCGCGGCCGGCATGGCCGGCACCAGCACCAACCGGCTCATCGGGTCGGTGTACCAGAGAATCCGCCCGGGCTCGTCCTGCATGGCCTTCCAGACCTTCTGCTGCGCGGCGGGATCGAGCGCACATTGACCCTGGTCGCCGGTTACGCCCTCGGCCAGCACCGTCTGGCTGCCCGGATCCCAAGACACCATGTCATCGTCGTCCAAAGCGATGTCTTCCTGAAGGCGCACGATGCGCCATGCATTGCCGGCCACGTCGGTCGACAACCGCGACAGCGCGTCGCGCTCGATTACGTGCAGGCGGTCCCGCAGGGCCCCGGGTTCCGCATACGCCCCGGGATCGTCGTGGCCATCCGGCGACGTGAATGGAGACTGCCGCCGCACATAGCGCGCGGCGGGCCGGCCTTGTTCATCGTAGGTTTGCACCGCGACGGATTCGTTGGCGGTGGCGTCGATGACACGCAGCAGCCTGCCGGATGCCTCGCGTACGTAGCGCCGCCCGGGGGCCGCGTCCATCGCCTCGCCGCAAGACCCGGCGATAAATGCCTGCAGTGCGCCGTGCGCATCGTGCTGCAGGCAGACCTGTCCGACGAGCGTGTAGGCCGCGCCCTGCGTGCGCGTGTACTCGGCCACGCGCAACAGGGACCCGTCAGCGCCGTACTCGAACGCATGGCCGCCGGATACCGTGGGCGTTCCCAAAGCCCGCGGGTCCAGGTGCTGGACCCGGCAAAGCCGGCCGTCGGCGTCGAAAAGCAGTTGCGCGTGGGCCGCACCCTCGCCGTCACCCACGCGATAGGCGGTCCAGTCCACCTTGTCCATCCAGGTGCGCGGGTGCGGATCGCCGGACGCGGTCAGCCAGACCGGTTGCGGCTGCGTGGCGACGCGTTCGCCCTGACGGCCCAGCAGGACGCGCGATTGCGTCACATCGACGGAAACGCGAACCGCGGTCAAAGCGCCGGATTCGGAAAACCCCGCGTCCGCAGGACCGCAGGCCGCCAGGGCCGGGTCGGCGTGCATCACCGAGGCCGAGGCCAACGCCGCGCCAAATGCGATGCGGCCAAGACGATCACGCATATTGCAGCGCGTCCATGAACGTCACGAGATCCCAGAATTCCCTGGATACGCCGCCCAGGCGCAGTTTTCCATCGCGTTCCTCGAACAGCAGGAACGGATACGCGTTGCGGGCGAATACGCCCGGTGCCGGCAGCCGGTAGGGCTTGAAGACCTCGGGGTCGTTGAAGTAGCGTTCCAGGCGCCCGCCACCGTCCACATGTACGTACCGTACGCGTAGCGCAGGGTGCTGAAACGCCGGTTGCGTTTCGGGATAGATCCCGCCGTCGCCCGCCACGACGGCGTCGGACAGCGCGGCGAGGAAGACGCGCCGGATGCCCACGAAATGGATTTCGCCGGATGTGCCGCCCGGCTGGGCTGCCGCCAGTTTTTCCAGCAACGCCGCGGCGCGCGAACCGGGCACGACCGTTCCGGCAAACAGGGCGTCGATGTCCCCCGGCTGCCCACCGGCCGATGGCCGAAGCCGGCGCAGATCTTCCCGGAATTCGCTCAGCCATTGCTGGTAGCGCACGTTTTCCGCGTGGCGATCGAAGGGCTGCGCAGCCGCGATGGCGGACTGGAAAGCCATCAGCGCCGCTGCGGCGGCAAGCCAGAGCGGATACGTCAGCGCGGCCTTCCAGCGAGGTCGCCAGCACGGCAACGTTACGGAAATAAGGGGTCTCATAGGCCCGCGATCATATCTGCCGAAATGATGCATTTTTGGTGCGAACCGTGACAGAATGTCAGCCACGTTGCGCCAAGCTGTATCGATGAATGCCGTATTGATCAGGTTCTGACATGCCCGCTACCGGTGATGTGTCCCCAATCCCATCGCCGGTCGATGCCGCCGGCGTCGCGCAGCGCGATCCGGACGGCCCGCTGGACAAGCTGGCGCGCCTGGCCTGCCGGATGTTTGACGTGGATCTGGCAGCCATCGTTTGCACCGATGCGGATGGCGTGTGGCAGGCGGCAGCCGGCCCGGCCTGCGCCGGTGGCCGAAGTTCGTGGTCCTTCGAACTTCCGGTGCGCGCCGCAGATGGGCGCCTCCTCGGCGTATTCCGTCTCGGGCACGGGCAGGCGCGCGAATTCTCAGATGAAGACCGCAAGGCTCTGCAGGACTTCGCCAGCCTGGCGGCCACGGCCGTCGAAAAGCGCCACGCGCTGGCGTGCGAACGCGCCGACGAAGACACCTGGCGCGATGAGGCCCGCAAGCTGTCGCTGGCTATCGCGGGCAGCGGCACGGGGGTGTGGGACCGCAATGTGGTGACCGGGGAGATCACTTATTCGCCCGGCTGGAAGGCTTTGCTGGGCTATGGCGAATCCGAACTCACCACACGCATCGAGGACGCCTATACCCGCTTGCACCCGGACGACCTGGTCTATGTGCGGGCCGCGATGCAGGATCACTTCGACGGCAAGACCGACAGCTACGAAGTCGAACACCGCATCCGGTGCAAGGATGGCAGCTACAAATGGATTTGCAGCCGCGGCAAGGTGGTCAGCCGCGACGAATCGGGCAGGGCGCTGCGCATGGTGGGCACCACGACCGACATCAGCGCCGTGCGCGCCATGTCCGAAAGGCTCCAGCGCACGGCGGACCTTGTCGTCAACCTGACCGACGCGGTGCCCGGTCTGGTCTTCCAATGCCGGCCGTTGCCCGAGGGCGGATCGCGTTTCTCGTACGTCAGCGCGGGCATCTGGGACATGTTCGAACTCACCGCAGACGACGTGCGGGCCAGCACTACCGCCGTCGAACAGCGGATCCATCCGGAAGACTTGCCTGTCTACCGCGCATCCCTGCAGGCCGCGGCGGCGGCGCGAACCCCCTGGCATGTGGAGTTCCGCGTGTGCCTGCCGCTGCAGGGCGTGCGCTGGCGGCAGGGCGACGCGAGTCCAAGGCGGGACGCAGACAGCGGCGTGGTCTGGCACGGCTTCGTCACCGACATCACCGACCGCAAGCGGGCCGAACTCGAACTGCGCGAGCTGGCCGCGACCGACGCGCTGACAACCCTGCCCAACCGCCGCCATTTCATGTCGCGCATCGCCGCGGAGCTGGCGCGGATCAAGGGTCACGGCGGGCTGGGATCGGCCGTACTGATGTGCGACCTGGATCATTTCAAGCACATCAACGACACCTGGGGCCACGCCATCGGTGATGGTGTGCTGCAGCATTTTGCGAGCATGCTGCGCACGCAGTTGCGCGAGATCGACCTGGTGGGGCGCATCGGCGGAGAAGAATTTGCCGTTGTGCTGCCCGATACCGACATCGAACGCGCCCGCGTCTTTGCCCGCAACGTGCAGCGCCGCATCGCCGATACGCCCTATCTGTCGGAAGGGCGGCACATTCCGCTGACCGTCAGCATCGGGATTTCCGCCCTCCACACCAAGGACGACGATGCCGAGCTGGCGCTCAGCCGCAGCGACCGCGCGCTGTATTACGCCAAGCAGCGGGGACGCAATCGGATCGAGTCGGTGTTTTCCCGATAGAACAACCCGTCCAGCCATTTGTTCCATTGACCGTACATTAGGACACCCCTAGAGTTCCCGTCATGGGAACCTCATTACCACTTCCGAAGTACCACCAGATCTATCTCGTCCTGCGCGAGCAATTGCAGGAGGGGCGGTTCGATCAGGACGGCGTGCCCGGAGAGCATGCGCTGGCGGACCAGTTCGACGTGGCGCGCATCACCATCCGCAAGGCAATGGAGATGCTGGTCGCGGACGGGCTGGTGACGCGCCGGCCCGGCCTGGGCACCTGGCCCCTGCGCGGCGCACCCAGCGCCCACGCCGCGGCGGCCCCCAGCGCGCAACAGAAGGCGCACCTGACCGGTCTTCTGGAGAACATCGTCAACATGGGCCTGCGCACGTCCGTGCAGGTGCTGGACAGCACGCTGGTGTTTGCGCCGCCCACGGTGGCCGAGGCGCTGCACATTCCGTCCGGCACGCCCGTGCACAAGAGCCTGCGGGTGCGCAGCACCGACGCGGGGCCGCTGTCCCACATCACCACCTACGTGCCGCAGTCCGTGGCCGATTTCACGCGTGAAGACCTCGAGCGCGAGCCGCTGCTGATGCTGCTGGAAGCGGCCGGCGTGGAGTTTGGCGGCGCCACGCAGACCATTTCCGCACGCCTGGCAGATGCGCAGGTCGCGCGCCATCTGGACGTGTCGGTGGGCTCTGCCTTGCTGGCGGTGACGCGCCTGGTGCGCGACGTCGGCGACCGGCCCGTGCAATTGCTGCAGGGCCTGTACCGGCCCGACCGCTACCAATATCAGTTGCAGCTATCGCGCGTCGGCAGCATCGACGCCAAGGTCTGGGTCAGCGAAGAGCTGTCGGCCCAATTCCATTGAACCCTTCGGAGATTCGCCCATGAATTCGCGCCGCACTTTCCTCTACCAATCCGCCGCCGCCGCGGCCCTCGTGTCCGCCCCGTGGGTGGCCCGGTCGCAGGGCGCCACGCCCATCAAGGTCGGCGTGCTGCATCCGGTGACCGGTGCGCTGGCGTATTCGGGCCAGCAATGCCGCCTGGGCGCGCTGCTGGCCATCGAGGACATCAACAAGGCGGGCGGCATCAAGTCGCTGGGCGGCGCGCCGCTGCAGGCAGTGCTGGGCGATGCGCAATCGCGTCCCGAGGCAGGTTCGGCCGAAGTGGAAAAGATGAACGAGGCGGGCGTGTCGGCCATCGTGGGCGCGTATGCGTCGGCGATCTGCCTGGCGACGACGCAGACCGCGGCCAAGTACAACCTGCCGCACGTGGTGGACGTGGGCGTGGCCGACCAGATCGTCGAGCGCGGCCTGAAGAACACGTTCCGCTTTGGCCCGGGCTATCGCGCCTGTAGCGAACGCGCCATCCTGGACCTGGCCGCGCTGAACGACGCCGCCGGCAAGCCGGCCAAGACCGTCATGATCGTGCACGAGGACTCGCTGTTCGGCACGGGCACGGCGGCGCTGCTGGCCAAGTCGCTGCCGCAGCACGGCTTCGAGGTCAAAGAGATCGTCAAGCACCCGAACCCCACGCGCGACTTCAACAACATCGTGCTGCGCATGCGGTCGGTGAACCCGGACATCGTGATTCCGGCCAACTACTACAACGAATACGCCTTGCTGCTGCGCGCGATGAAGCAGCAGAAGGTGCAGCCCAAGGCCATCTACTCGGTCCTGGGCGGGGCGGCGTCCAGCTACAAGTTCCTGAAGGAATTCCCGGACATCGCCAACGGCATCATCGACTGCAACCACTGGTTCAACCCCAAGGACGCGCGCGTCGCGCCGCTGAAGGCCCGCGTGGAAGAGAAGGGCGCGTACTTCAGCTACGAGGTCTTCATGACCTACACCGCGATGCTGCTGCTGGCCGACGCGCTGGAACGCGCCAAGTCCGCCGACCGCGCCGCGATCATCGACGCGCTGGCGGCCAGCACCTTCCAGGACAACCTGATGCCCTACGGCCCGACCAAGTTCGTCAACGGCCAGAACACCGGCGCGCAGCCGCTGCTGACGCAGGTGATCGGGGGCGACATCAAGGTGATCTTCCCGGCCGAATACCGCCAGGCCGACGCCGTGTTTCCGCTGAAGGCCTGACCAGACCCATGCTCGATCCCGCCATCCTCTTTTCCTCGGTGCTGAACGGCCTGACGACGGGCGCGGTCTACGCGCTCATCGCGCTGGGCCTGACCCTGATCTACGGGGTGCTGCACATCATCAACTTCGCCCACGGCGCGGCGCTCATGGTGGCGCTGTACGCCGTCTACCTGCTCAAGGACCGGCTGGGCATCGACCCCTACGCCGCCTTGCCGCTGGTGGTGGCCGGCATGTTCGTGCTGGGCTACGCCTTGCAGCGCCTCGTCATCAATCGCGCCAGCCACGGCAAGGACGAGAACATCCTGCTGGTCACGCTGGGCCTGGCGATCGTGCTGGAGAACCTGGCGCTGGTCTGGTTCAAGTCCGACACGCGCAGCATCGACACGGCGTACACGCTGTCCACGGTAGAGATTGGCCCGGCCATGATTGCGCTGCCCAAGGTCATCGCGTTCTGCGGCGCGCTGGCGGTGGCGGCGGTGCTGTTCTGGATCATCCGCAGCACCGACCTGGGCCGCGCGATCCGCGCCGTCGCCCGGGAAAAGCAGGGCGCCAAGCTCATGGGCATCGACGTTGAAAAGGTCTACGCCCTGTCGTTCGGCATCGGCATGGCGTGCCTGGGCGCGGCGGCGTGTTTCCTCTTGCCCGCGTACTACGTCAATCCGCAGGTGGGCAGCGGTTTCGTGCTGGTCGCCTTCACCATCGTGGTGCTGGGCGGCATGGGCAGTTTCGTGGGGGCGCTGGTTGGCGGACTGCTGATCGGCGTGGTGGAGTCCATCGGAGGCCTGTTCCTGGGCGACTCGCTGGGCCAGATGGGCATCTTCGCGATCTTCATCGCGGTGCTGCTGTTTCGCCCGCAGGGGCTGTTCGGGGCGAGGGGCTGAGGATGAAACGGGATCTTTGCGCAATCGCGCTGTTCGGGGTGGTGCTGGTGGCCGTGGCCGCGCTGTCCCAGTCGGGCGTGCTGCTGACGTTCGTGATGATGTCGCTGTACGCGGCCCTGCTGTCGCAGGCCTGGAACATTCTGGGCGGGTATGGCGGTCAGTTGTCGTTCGGCCATGCGCTGTTCTTCGGTGTCGGCGCGTATGCGCAGGCGCTGGGCCAGCTCAACCTGGGCCTGAATCCGTGGCTGGTGCTGCCCGGGGCCATCGCGCTGGGCGCGCTGGTCGGCGTGGCGGTGGGCGGGCTGACGTTCCGTTACGGGCTGAAGGGCTCGTACTTCGCGCTGGTCACGCTGGCATTCGCTGAAGTCTTCCGCATTCTGGCGTTGTCGGCGTCGTTCACGGGCGGCGGCGTGGGACTGATGGTGCCGCTGCAGGAAGGCGTGGCCAACATGCAGTTCGGCTCGCGCCGCGGCTACATCTATCTGCTGCTCGCCTTCGTGCTGCTGGCGCTGCTGGTGACCGCGTGGCTGCGCCATTCGTGCTTCGGCGCCTACTTGCAGGCCGTGCGCGACAACGAGGACGCGGCGCGCGCCATCGGCGTGAATCCGCTGCGCGTGAAGCTGGGCGGCATCGCGCTGTCGGCGGCCTTCATGAGCGTGGCCGGCGCCTTCTACGTGCAGGTCTTCCAATACATCGATCCGGGCATTGCTTTCGGCTCGGCCGTGTCGGTGGAGGCGCTGGTCGGCGCCATCGTCGGGGGCATGGGCACGCTGTGGGGCCCTTTGCTGGGCGCGGTGACGCTGCATGCGCTGGCCGACCTGACCCGCAACCTGTTCGGCGAGCTGCCGGGCATCAGCATGGTCATCTACGGCGTGGTGCTGATCCTCATCGTGATGTTCATGCCGCGCGGCATTACCGGCGGCGGTCAGTCGCTGGGCCGCCTGTTCAAAATGAAGGAGCGCGCCCGTGTCTGAGATCCTGCTGCAAGCGCGCAACCTCTCCATCACCTTCGGCGGCCTGAAGGCCGTGCAGGACGTCAGCCTGGACGTGCCGCAAGGTTCGCTCACCGCGCTGGTCGGCCCCAACGGCGCGGGCAAGACCACGCTGTTCGGCCTGCTGTCGGGCTTTCTGAAACCCGGTTCCGGCTCCGTGCACTTTGCCGGGCAGGACATCACGGGCCAGGCGCCGCACGAATCCGCGCGGCTTGGCCTGACCCGCACCTTCCAGATCGTGCAGCCGTTCGGCGCGCAGACGGTGCGCCAGAACATTGCCGTGGGCGCGCACCTGCGTCTGGCGGATCGCGACGAGGCGCTGGCCGCGGCCGAGGCCGTGGCCGCGCGCGTCAACCTGCAGGCTTCGCTGGACAAGCCGGCGGCCGACCTGACGGTGGCCGGACGCAAGCGCCTGGAACTGGCGCGCGCGCTGGCCACCCGGCCGCGCCTCTTGCTGCTGGACGAGGTGCTGGCGGGCCTGAATCCCAGTGAGATCGACGAGATGATTCCGGTGGTGAAGAAACTGGTGGACGATGGCGTCACCGTATTGATGATCGAACACGTGATGCGCGCCGTGATGAGCCTGGCCGAGCACGTGTGGGTGCTGGCGCAGGGCCGGTTGATCGCGGCGGGCACACCCGGCGAGGTCACGCGCGATCCCAAGGTGGTCGAGGCCTATCTGGGCCACGGCGCGGCGGCCCGGCTGGCCGCGCAGGGAGCCCCGGCATGAGCGCGCTGCTGGAGGTCAAGGGCCTGCGGGCAGGCTACGGTCGCATGGAAGTGCTGCGCGGCGTGGACCTGGACGTGCAGGCCGGCGAGATCGTGGTGCTGCTGGGCAGCAATGGCGCGGGCAAATCCACGCTGAACAACACGGTATGCGGCCTGTGCAGGCCGTGGGGCGGTACGGTGCGCTTCGAGGGCCAGGATCTGACCGGCCGCCATTACCGTCAGGTGGTGCAGGCCGGCCTGATCCAGGTGCCCGAGGGCCGCCGCGTTTTCCCGAACCTGAGCGTGCGCGAAAACCTGGAGCTGGGCTCCTTCACCCGGGCGCGCGAACGCCGTGCGCAGAATCTGGACAAGGTGCTCGACATTTTCCCGCGCCTGCGGGAACGCCTGGACCAGTTGGCCGGCACGATGTCGGGCGGGGAACAGCAAATGCTGGCAATCGGCCGCGGCCTCATGGCCGAGCCGCGCCTGTTGATCCTCGACGAACCCTCGCTTGGCCTGTCGCCGCTGATGGTCGAGGAATTGTTCGGCCTCATCAAGCGGTTGCACGGCGACGGACTGGCGATTCTGCTGGTCGAGCAGAACGTGGGTCAGTCCCTGGAAACGGGACAGCGGGCCTATGTGCTGGAAAACGGCGCCGTGCGGTACAGCGGCAGCTGTCCCGACCTGCTGGCCAGCGACGACGTGCGCCGCGCCTATCTGGGGATGTAATCATGGCCCAGCCTCAAACCCTGGCCCAGAAGCTGATCGCCGCCGCCTGCGGGCGTGAGACGGTGGCCGAGGGCGAAATCGTGACCTGTGCGGTTGATCTGGCGATGTTCCACGATTCCAGCGGTCCGCGGCGCTTGAAGCCCATGCTGGAAGAGCTGGGCGCCACGCTGTGGGACCCGTCGCGGATCGTGCTGGTCATTGACCACTACGTGCCGGAATCCGACGACGAATCGCGCCGCATCGTGCGCATTGCACGCGACTGGGCGGCGGAGCAGCAACTACCCAACGTGTATGACTCCGTCGGTATCTGCCACGTGGTGGTGCCACAGCACGGACACATCCGGCCCGGCATGTTCTGCGTGGGCGGCGATTCGCATTCGCCGACCGGCGGCGCGTTCGGGGCCTACATGTTCGGCATCGGCAGCACCGAGATGCTGGGCGTGGCGGTCACCGGCCAGATTTGGGTCAAGGTGCCCAAGACGCTGATGATGCATTGGCGCGGCCAACTGGCCGCCGGCGTCACGGCCAAGGACATGATGCTGCACATGATCGGCCGCTACGGCATGAACGGCGGGCGCTATCAGGCGGTGGAATTCTGCGGCGAGGCCGTGCGCGCGCTGTCCATGCAGGAGCGCATGACGCTGTCGAACATGAGCGCGGAACTCGGTTCGCAAGTGGGGCTCATCGCGCCGGACGAGACCACCGCAGCCTGGCTGCGGGAGGCGGGCGTGACCGAGGAACTGGATCTGGCCCGCTGGCAGAGCGACCGCGACGCCGATGCCGAGTGGCACGAGTTCGATGCCGCCGCGCTGGCCCCGCAGGTTGCCGCGCCGCACAGCCCGGCCAACGCGCGCGGCGTGGACACCTATAGCGACGTGCCGGTGCAGGTGGCCTACATCGGCGCATGCACCGGCGCCAAGCTGGAAGACCTGCGCGCCGCAGCCACCGTGCTGCGCGGCCGCCGTCTGGCGGACGGCATGCAACTGATGGTCGCGCCGGCCAGCCGGCAGGATCAGGATCAGGCCGACCGCGAAGGCGTCATGCAGGTGCTGCGCGACGCCGGCGCCCAGGTGCTGGCCACGTCGTGCGGCGCCTGTGCGGGCTATGGCGGGTCCATTCCGGACGGCGCCAGCGTCATCGCCACCACCGCGCGCAATTTCAAGGGGCGCATGGGGTCGGAGACCGCACAGGTCTACCTGGCCTCGCCGTACACGGTGGCGGCCTCGGCCGTGGCGGGGCGCGTTGCCGACCCCCGGGAGTTCCTGGCATGAATGCAGACACCACGACGCATCGCGTCTGGCGCGTGGGCGCGGACATCGACACCGATGCGCTGGCGCCGGGCGCTTACATGAAATTCGGCATCGACGAAATCGCGCGCCACTGCCTGCAACGCGTCCGTCCGGACTTCGCCGGGCAGGTGCAGCCGGGCGACGTGCTGGTGGCCGGCCCCAACTTCGGCATCGGCTCGTCGCGCGAGCAGGCCGCGGCCGCCCTCGTGCGCCTGGGCGTGGCTGCCGTGATCGCGCCGTCCTTCAACGGGCTGTATTTCCGCAACGCCTTTAACGTGGGCCTCCTGCTGCTGACGTGCAGCCAGGCCGAGTCTCTGGCCGAGGGCGAGGGCATCACGTTCGACCCGGTCGCCGGCCGCATCGGCCGCCCCGGGAGCACGCCCGACGAGTTGCAGTGCGAGACCGTGCCCGGCTTTCTGCTTGACATGGTGCAGGCCGGCGGACTGCTGAATCTGCTGAAACAGCGTCAAACCTCTTAGGAACAACATCATGCTTGACCCCGTTACCCTGGCGGTCCTGAAGGGCCGCCTGGAACAGATCGCCGACGAAATGGACGCGACGCTGTACCGCAGCGCGTTCAACCCCATCATTGCCGAGGCCCATGACGCCTGCCACGGCATGTACGACGCCGCCACCGGCGCCACGCTGATCCAGGGCAAGTCGGGCCTGCCCGTCTTCGTGGGCGCGATGGCGTTCGCGGTAAAGGCGGCGGCCAAGACTGCGGCCGAGCGCGGCGGCATGACGGACGGCGACGTGTGGCTGTTCAACGATCCGTACGAGGGTGGCACGCACGCCAACGACTTCAAGCTGGTCAAGCCGGTGTTCCGCGGCGGCAAGCTGTTCTGCTTTCTGGCGTCCGCGGCCCACTGGCACGACGTGGGCGGCGCGGTGCCCGGCAACTACAACCCGGCCGCCACCGAGTGCTGGCAGGAAGCCGTGCAGATCCCGCCCGTGCGGATCGTGCGCGCCGGCGTGCTGGACCAGGACGTGCTGGCCATCCTGAAGGCGAACACGCGTCTGCCCGACAGCCTGTGGGGCGACCTGAACGGCCAGCTGGCCGCGCTGGAACTGGGTGCGCGGCGTCTGGACGGCCTGCTCGACGAATACGGCGACGCCACGGTGCTGGAGTCCCTGGACACGCTGCGCGAACGCGCGCGCCGCCTGATGCGCGACCACATCGCCCGCCTGCCGGATGGCGAATACGCCTTTGAGGACATGCTGGACAACGACGGCGTGCGCGACGCGCCGCTGCGCATTGCGCTCAAGCTCACCATCGCCGGCGACCGGCTGGGGCTGGACTTCACCGGCACGTCGCCGGCCTGCGCGGGTCCGGTCAATATCTCGCGCGCCACGGCCATCGCGGCCTGCTACGTGGCGCTCAAGCACCTGTTTCCGGACGTGCCGGCCAACGCCGGCGTGCTGGACGCTGTGGACGTGACGCTGCCAGACGGCCTGGTGATCTCGGCCGACCGCCCGCGTCCGGTGGGCGGCTACACCGAAACCATCCTGCGCATGATCGACGTGATCTTCTGCGCCATGGCTCAGGCCGCGCCGGACCGCGCGATGGCGCAGGCCTACGGCACGATCAATGCGCTGTCGATCGCCGGCTACCGCAGCGACGCCGCCCGCAAAGGCCAGCGCTGGGTCATGTTCAGCTTCTTCGGCGGCGGCCACGGCGGGCATTCGGACGGCGACGGCCTGAGCCACGGCAACGCGCCGATCTCCACCGCCACCATTCCGCCGCTGGAAATTCTGGAAGCTGCGTATCCCGTGCGCTTCACGCAATGGGCGCTGCGGCCGGATTCGGCGGGCGACGGCGCGCACCGGGGCGGCCTGGGCGCCATCTATGAAATCGAATTGCTGGAAGACAGCGCCGAAGCCTTCATCTTCGGCGAACGCGGCCGCAGCGCGCCCAAGGGCATCGCGGGCGGCGGCCAGGCCGCGCTGAACGTCTTCCGCTATCAGCAGGACGGCCAGTGGCAGTCCCCGCCCATGAGCTCGAAGATGCTGGGCATCCGGTTGCAACGCGGCGACCGCGTGCGCCTGGAAACCCCGGGCGGCGGCGGCTACGGCGAGCCCGCGCGGCGCGATGCCGCGGCGCGCGAGCACGACCGCAAGATGGGCTATGTGAGCGACATTCAGAAGGAGCAGTCGGCATGAGCGCGGCGCAAGGTTTGGTGGTGGGCGTGGACGTGGGCGGCACGTTCACGGATCTGTTCGTGCTGGACGAGGCGGGCGGCAGCGCCCGCGTGGTCAAGGTGCCGTCCACGCGCGGCGAGGAAGCGCGCGGCTTCATGAACGGCATTGCGCGGGTGGCTGACGGCGCTAGCGACATCGCGACCATCGTGCACGGCACCACCGTGGGCACCAACGCGCTGCTGGAGCGCAAGGTGGCGCGCACCGGCATCATCACGACCGAAGGCTTTCGCGACGTGCTGGAAATGCGCCGGCGCGACCGGCCGCAAACGTGGGGCCTGCGCGGCAACTATGAACCCGTGGTGCCGCGCGACCTGCGGCTGGAAGTGCGCGAGCGCGTGCTGGCCGACGGCGCGCTGCACACGCCCGTCGATCTGGACCAGGTCGAGGCCGCGGCGCGCGCGCTGCTGGAAGCGGGCTGCGACGCGGTCTGCGTCTTCTTCGTCAATGCCTACGCCAATCCGGTGAATGAGGCCCAGGCCGCGGCTCGCGTGCGGTCCATCTGGCCCAACGGCAACGTCACCGCCGCCACCGAGGTGCTGCCCGAGATCCGCGAATTCGAGCGCTGCTCGACGGCTGTGCTGAACGCGGCGCTGCAGCCCGTGGTGGGCAGCTACTTGACCCGGCTGGAATCGGACCTGCAGCAGCACGGCTTCGAAGGCGAGCTGCTGGTGGTGCAGAGCAATGGCGGCGTCATGTCGCGCCAGACGGCGTGCGACGTGCCCGTGCGCACCGCGTTGTCGGGTCCTGCAGCCGGCGTCATCGCCTGCGCGGCCATTGCGCGCGCCGCAGGCTTTCCTAACGTGGTCACAGGCGACATGGGCGGCACCTCGTTCGACGTGTCGCTGGTGGCCGAGGGCGAGGCCTCGCTGTCGGCGCAGACCGCCATCGACTTCGGCATGGTCGTGCGCGCCCCGATGATCCAGATCGAGACCATCGGCGCGGGCGGCGGCTCGATCGCCAGCGTGGACGCCGGCGGCCTGCTGCAGGTCGGCCCGGAATCCGCGGGCAGCATCCCCGGCCCGGCCTGCTACGGCCGCGGCAACACCCGCCCCACGGTTACCGACGCCAACGTGCTGCTGGGCCGCATCGCTGCGGAACGTCCGCTGGGTGGCGGCCTTCTGGCCAAGATGGACGTCGAGCTGGCGCGCGCCGCCATTGACGAGCACGTCGCGCGCCCGCTGGGCCTGGACGTCCACGCCGCGGCGGAGGCCATCCTGACCGTGGCCAACGCCAAGATGGCGGGCGCGATCCGCGTCGTCTCCATCGAACGCGGCCACGATCCGCGCAAGTTCGCCTACATGCCGTTCGGCGGCGGCGGCGCGCTGCATGTGTGCGCCATGATGAACGAGGTGGACGCCGCCCACGGCATCGTCCCGCGCTATCCGGGCGTGACCTCGGCGCTGGGCTGCGTCATGGCCGACATGCGCCACGACGGCGTGCAGACCCTGAACGTGGCGCTGAACGCGCTTGATGCGGCCGACCTGCTGGCCCGCATCGACGGGCTGGCGCACGCGTGCCAGGCGCGTCTGGATTCGGCGGGCGTGTCCTTCGAGGGCATCCGCGAAAGCATTGAACTGGACATGCTGTATGTAGGCCAGAGCCACACCGTGCGCGTGGAAGTGGGCCGCGCGGACCTCACCCGCGACGGCATCGCCTGCGCGTTCGACCGCGCCTACCAGGCCGCTTTCGGCCGCAGCCTGACCGGCATTCCGGTCCGCATCCTGAATCTGCGCTATGCCCGCATCGGCCAGCGCCCCAAGTTCGATCTGGCCTTGCTGGCGCCGACCAGCACGGCCATGCCCGAGGCACTGGGCGCCCAGCGGGTCTTTCACGCCGGGCAATGGCACGACGCCGTGCGCTACGCACGCCTGGACCTGCCGGTCGGCGCTGAGGTGGCGGGACCCGCCATCCTCGAGCAGCCCGACACCACCATCTGGATCGAGCCCGGCTTCGCGGGCCGCGTCGATTCCCTGGGCAACATGCTCTTCGCCCGCACCGCATCGTAGGAGCCCGCCATGCACGCCTTCGATCCCCGCACGACCGCGCTGGTCATCATCGACCTGCAGAACGGCTTCCTGGCGCCGGGCGGCGCCTATGACCGCGGCGGCGCGGTCAGCCCGCAGGCCAGAGCCTTGCCGGCGCGCGTGGCGCCCGTGGCCCGCGCGCTGAAAGGGCAGGGCGGCTTCGTGGCCGCCAGCCAGTTCACGCTGTGGCCCGACGCGCACGGCGAGCCCATGATCTCGCCGCATCTCAAGCAATTGCGCCCGTTCCTGCGCCGCGGCGACTTCGTGGCCGGTTCAACAGGGCAGGCCAACGTGGCCGAGCTGGACGGGCTGGTCGACGTGTCGGTCTGGAAGGTCGCGTATTCGGCTTTCTTCAACACGCAGCTGGACTGGGTGCTGCGGCGCGCGGGCATTTCCAGCGTGGTGGTGGCGGGCATCGTCACCAACGGCGGCGTTGCCAGCACGGTGCGCGACGCCCACATGCGCGACTATCACGTGACGGTGCTGGCCGACGGCTGCGCCGCGCCCACGCCTGCGATGCACGAAGCTGCGCTGGCGGATCTGCGCACGGTGGCCGACGTGGTGACGTGCCAGGACGTGCTGGACAGGCTGAAGTCGTGAGTGCGCCAATCGTCAGACGGGGCGTTACGCCCGGCGCAGACGCCATGCACGTGCCGGTCGCCATCATCGGCGCGGGCGCCTGCGGCCTGACCGCCGCGCTGCGCCTGGCCAGCGCCGGGATCGAGACGGTGCTGATCGAACGCGATGCCGTGCCCAGCGGATCCACTGCGCTGTCGTCGGGCTTCATTCCCGCGGCCGGTTCTGCCGTGCAGCGGGCAGCGTGCATCGAGGATGACGCGGCGCGCTTTGCCGCCGACATCCAGGCCAAGGCGCACGGCACGGCCTCACCTGAATTGGTGGCTGCCTACGCCGGCGCGGCCGCCGCGGCCATGGACGGGCTTGCCTCGCATGGCCTGCGTTTCGAAGTGCTGGACGGGTTCCTGTACCCCGGCCACACCGCGCGGCGCATGCACACGCTGCCCGAGCGCACCGGCGCGGCGCTGGTCGCGGCCCTGGAACGCGCCGCCACCGAGGCCGGCGCCTATCTGCTGACCCGCGCGCTGGCGCGCGAGATCTGGACGGACGACGCCGGCCGCGTGACCGCCGTCGGCTGCGAACGCCCGGACGGCTCGGTCGACGTGATCGGCTGCGATGTCCTGCTGCTGGCCTGCAACGGCTTTGGCGGCAACGCCGCGATGGTCGGCGAGTACCTGCCCGCGATGCGCGAGGCCGTCTATGGCGGCCACGTCGGCAACGACGGCAGCGCCATCCAGTGGGGCACGCAACTGGGCGCGCGCCTTGCGGACCTGGGCGGCTACCAGGGCCACGGCTCCTGGGCCACGCCGCAGGGCGCGCTGATTTCCTGGGCGGTGATGATGGACGGCGGCGTGCAGATCAATCGCGAGGGCCGCCGCTTTCACGACGAGACGCACGGTTATTCCGAGGCCGCGGTCCACGTGCTGGCGCAGCCGGATTCGGTGGCCTGGAATGTCTTTGACGACCGCACACTCGCCCTGGCGCGCGGCTTTCCCGACTTCGTGCAGGCCGAGCAAGGCCAGGCATTGAAGACGTGCGGCGACGTGGCGGCGCTGGCCGCGCTGATCGGTTGCGATCCGGACGTGCTGGGCCAGACGCTGGACGCGGTCCGTCCCGGCGCGCCGGACCCGCAGGGACGACGCTTCGAGCGCACGCTGCAGGCGCCGTACCACGCGATCAAGGTGACGGGCGCGCTCTTTCACACACAAGGCGGATTGGACATCGACGCGCAATGCCGCGTCCTGGACAACGCAGGCCGGGCGCTGCCCAACCTGCTGGCTGCGGGCGGGGCCGCCCGTGGCGTATCGGGCAACGACGTGTCGGGCTATCTGTCCGGCAACGGCTTGCTCAGCGCGGTGGCCGGCGGCCATATCGCCGCGGGCACCGCGGCGGCGCTGCTCGGGCGCCGCCTGGATTAGGAAACCCCAGATGCAAACACAGAACTTGAAAGCGCAATTGGCGGCCGGCACGGTGCTGGCCCCCGGCGTCTACGACGCTTTGTCGGCGCTGGTGGCCGAGCAGGCGGGCTTTACCGCGCTGTACCTGTCGGGCGCGTCCATCGCCTACACGCGGCTCGGCCGCTCGGACATCGGTCTGACCACCTACACCGAAGTCGAAGACACGCTAGCCCGTATCGCCGAACGCGTGTCGGCCGCGGTGATCGTGGACGCGGACACGGGCTTCGGCAACGCGCTGAACACCCAGCGCACCGTGCGTGGCTTCGAGCGCGCGGGCGCCGCGATGATCCAGCTTGAGGACCAGACCTTTCCCAAGCGCTGCGGCCACCTGGACGGCAAGAGCGTGATTCCCGCCGCTGAGATGTGCGGCAAGCTGCGCGCCGCCGTTGATGCGCGGGTCAACGCATCCACGCTGATCCTGGCGCGCACGGATGCGCTGGCCTCCGAAGGCCTGGACGCGGCGCTGGACCGCGCCGAGGCCTATCTTGAAGCCGGCGCGGACGCGCTCTTCATCGAGGCGCTGCGCACGCCGGAACAGATGCGCGCCGCGTGCGACCGCTTCGCAGCGCGTGTGCCGCTGCTGGCGAACATGGTGGAGGGCGGCAAGACCCCGGTGCAGGACGCGGGCGCGCTCGCCGCAGCGGGATTTCGCATCGTCATCTTCCCGGGCGGCACGGCGCGCGCGGTCGCGCACACGCTGCAGGGCTACTACGGCAGCCTGCGCGAGCACGGAACGACGGGGCCGTGGAAGGACAGGATGCTGGATTTCGATGGATTGAATGACGTGATCGGCACGCCGGAACTGCTGGAGCAGGGGCGGCGGTACGAGGGCTGAACCCGCTGGCTGCCGGGGCAGGATTCCGGTATCGGGACGGTGCGAGCGGGTGCGGCAGTAGCGGGTCGCCGCGTGGACTGAACGTCTACGCAACGGCCCGAATTCAGCAAGCCCGCCTTAACGCGGCGTGCGCTGGTGCGGCACGAGCGGCGGCACGGGCTGGCCGGCGATCAAATCCCAGAAGTCCGGCAGGAAGCACTCGGCCACGAGCAGCGGCTGGCCCTGGCGCCAGAACACCGAGCGCCGCGCCCAGATCCGGCCGGCCTGCAGCGCGCGTGCCTCCGGCGGAAGAACGTCCGAGGCGGTGGCATGGAACGGCACGGGCGAGGCCAGGCGGCGGCACGCGAACGGTGACCGGATGACCGTACTGTCGTGATACAGCATGTCGGCCAACGGCCGGGTCAACAGGCGCCGCATCCCTTGCCAGGCGCCGTGCGACGCGGTCAGCGGCGTCAGGCTGCGCGCCGGCACGCTGTCCACGCCGTTCACGGACATCAACACCTCGCGGATCCACACCGGAGAGCCCGGCGCAATGCGCATCGCACGCGCCTCGTCAGCCGGCGCGCCGTCGGCGTACTCGGCCAACACCCGCAGACGCACCTGCCCGACCTGGCGGAGACCAGCGGTAAGCGCGCCCGGCCGGAACAGCCAGTGGCGTTGGGCGGGCGACAGAATGGCCGGGGCTTGCGCCAGCCAGCCAGCGGCGAGAGGGGGGCGATGGGCTGCGGGTTGCTTCGTCATGGCTGCGTATTATGCCAAGCCCCGCCCAAAGGCCGTCTGCGTCGCAATGCCGCAGGGCAGGGGACGCTGGCCGTTCCGCGCTGGACGGCCGCACCGGCCGACTGCACTGGGCCTCTGCACTGGAGGTCCGCACCGGCCGACCCGCATACAATACCGCCCATGGAAAAAGTACGTATCTCCAAGCTCATGTCCGAGCGCGGACTCTGTTCCCGCCGCGAGGCGGACAGCTATATCGAGCGCGGCTGGGTCCGCGTCGACGGCGTCGTCGTGTCCGAATTGGGCGCGCGGGCCTATCCGGACCAGGAAATCACGCTGGAGCGCGCGGCGCATGCGCGCCAGACTTCCCGCGTCACCATCCTCATCAACAAGCCCGTGGGCTATGTCTCCGGCCAGGCCGAAAAAGGCTACACGCCGGCCGTCGCCCTGATCGATTCCCGCTCCCGCTTCGCCAACGACCGCGCCCCGCAGCGCTTCGAACGCGCGCACCTCGAAGGCCTGGCGGTCGCTGGCCGCCTGGACATCGATTCGCAAGGACTCCTCGTCCTCACGCAGGACGGCCGCGTCGCCAAGCAGCTGATCGGCGAAGACTCCACGGTCGACAAGGAATATCTGGTCCGCGTTCAGGGCGAGCTGTCCGACAACGGCCTGGCCCTGCTGAACCACGGACTATCGCTGGACGGCAAACCGCTCAAGCGCGCGCAGGTGCGCTGGCAGAACCACGATCAACTGCGTTTCGTGCTGCGCGAAGGCAAAAAACGCCAGATCCGCCGCATGTGCGAACTGGTGGGCCTGAAGGTGATCGGCCTGAAACGCGTACGCATCGGCCGTGTGGCGCTGGGCGATCTGCCCCTGGGCCAATGGCGTTACTTGCGCGACGACGAATCGTTCTGAGTTGGTGTCTGACACCGACAGCGAGACACCGCTCGCAGCATTGGTCACCTGACTCGACAACACTTGTCAGCGTCCGAAGGGTTTTTCAGTCGGTTTCGATCTCAGCGGGATTTCATGAAACCGGGCGTATCCTTCGCTTGCCAGTGGCTGCCCAGGCGCTCCATCAGGAATTCGATGAAGATCCGCGTTTTGGCGGGCAGCAGCCGCGTCTCCGTGACCGCATGCACCGGAAACGGTCCCAACTGCCAATCGGGCAGTACGCGCTGCAACTGGCCTGACTGCTGTTCCGACATCTGACCACCCACCAGCACCGCGATGCCCGCGCCCAGCATGGCCAGGCGCCGGGCCATGGCGACGCCGTTGACGGAAAACCGGTTGCCCGGCGTGAACTCGATGTGCTGCTCGCCGTTCGTAAGCGGCCAGCGCGTCACGCGGCCTGCGCCTTCCGCGCGGAACTCGATGCACTCGTGCCGGGTCAGGTCGCTGGGATGCCTCGGTTCACCGTGCTTTTCCAGGTAATCGCGCGAGGCATACAGGTAGGCAGGCAGCATGCCCAGCAGTCTTGCAATCTGGGTCGAATCGGGCAGGTCGCCGATTTCGATCGACACGTCGCAGGTCTGGAACACGCGAGACGCGTGGTCCGGGTTCGCGAGGTCCAGGAAAAACGTCACATCGGGATAGCGCCGGGAGAACTCCATGAACGACTCAGCCAGGAAATCCGTGCCGAAATCCGCGGGCATGTTGACCCGCAGCGGCCCGGTGGGCGTGTCGACCAGCTTCTGCAATTCTTCATGGGCGATCTGCGCTTCGGCCACGATGCGCTGGCAGCGTTCGAAATACAGCCGGCCGGCATCGGTCAGTTCCACCTTGCGCGTGGTGCGGCTGAGCAGCCGCAACCCCACGGACCGCTCCAATTCGGCCACCTGGCGAGACAAGGTCGACTTGGGGACGCCCAGCGTTGCCGCAGCGCGGCTAAAACTGTGCGTTTTGGCGACCTCGACGAAGAGTTCCATTCCCTGTAGGCGTTTCATGGCGCGATTTTGTCACAGTGCGGATCGCACGATTGTCCCATAAATGGAATGATGTTTTCTCAACATGCCCCTTTGTTTCTAAAGCGGGATAACTCAGAATGCGAGTTCTGCAATGCAGCAATGCGATAAATGTCCAGCCTTGCGTGTTCTACGCGAATCCACCCAGGTCGAACGCCACGGACCGCGCCAAGACGGTCCGACGGGCTGATGTTCTTCGCAGAATCGCCCCAGGCAAAACGGCCTTTCACGGCTATCAGGCACGCGGCGCATGCGCGGCGTGGGGCTACCTTTATTGAAATCGGGAATGCAATCTATGAATAAGAAAAGCGCTATGTGGCGCGGTGCGGCCGTTGTCGCGCTGACGGCATCGGCCCTCACACTGGCCGCCTGCGGCAAGAAGCAAGAGGCGCCTCAGGGCGGCAAGCCGCAAGTGACGGTCGTCACATTGGCGACGCAGCCCGTTTCCCTGACTACCGAACTGCCCGGCCGCACCTCTGCGTTCCGCGTCGCCGAGGTCCGCCCGCAGGTCAACGGCATCGTCCAGAAGCGCCTCTTTACCGAGGGCGGCGAGGTCAAGGCGGGCGAACAGCTCTATCAGATCGATCCCGCTCTTTACCAAGCCAACGTCGACAGCCAGAAGGCCGCGCTGGCTCGCGCCCAGGCGCAGCAAAAGACCGCCGCCCTGCTGGCCGAGCGCTACAAGCCGCTGGTCGCCACCCGCGCGGTCAGTCAGCAGACCTACGACAATGCCGTCGCCTCGCGCGATCAGGCCGCCGCCGACGTGCTGTCGGCCAAGGCGGCGCTGGACACGGCCCGCATCAATCTCGTCTACACCAAGGTCTTGTCGCCGATCGACGGCATCATCGGCCGCTCGGCCGTGACCGAAGGCGCGCTCGTGACCGCCAACCAGACCAGCGCACTTGCCGCGGTGCAGCAGATCGACCCCATCTACGTCGACGTCACGCAGTCCAGCGTGCAGCTCCTGCGCCTGCAGGACGCGCTGGCCACCGGCCAGCTCAAGAAGCTGGACGGCGAGCAGGCCGCGCAGGTCACGCTGACGCTGGAAGACGGCTCGCAATACAAAGAGTCCGGCAAGCTGCAGTTCTCCGAAGTGACCGTGGACCCGGGCACCGGCTCGATCACGCTGCGCGCCGTGTTCCCCAACCCCGACCGGCGTCTGTTGCCCGGCATGTTCGTGCGTGCGCGCCTAGCTGACGGCGTGGCCGCCGACGGCCTGCTGGTGCCGCAACGCGGCGTGACGCGCAATCAGCGCGGCCAGCCGACGGCGCTTGTCGTCAACGCCAAGAACCAGGTCGAACTGCGCGACCTGAAGACCGACCGCGCCATCGGCGACAAGTGGCTCGTCACCGACGGCCTGGCCGCCGGCGACCGCGTGATCGTGGAAGGCCTGCAGATGGTCCGCCCCGGCGTTGAAGTGGTTGCCACCGAAGCCGGCGCCAAGGCCCAGCCGCAAGCGGCCAATGCGCAGGGGGCCGCTGCCCCCGCCGCGCTGGCCAAGCAGTAATCAGGAGCCACGCATGGCAAAGTTTTTTATCGACAGGCCGGTTTTTGCCTGGGTGATCGCGATCGTGCTGATGCTGGCCGGCGCGCTGTCCATCCTGCAGCTTCCGGTCGCCCAGTACCCCAACATCGCGCCGCCCGCCATCGGCATCGCGGTGACCTACCCGGGCGCGTCCGCGCAGACCGTGCAGGACACCGTGGTGCAGGTGATCGAGCAGCAGATGAACGGTCTTGACGGCCTGCAGTACATCTCGTCGGAAAGCAACTCCGACGGCAGCATGTCCATCACGCTGACCTTCAAGCAGGGCACCAACCCCGACACCGCGCAGGTGCAGGTCCAGAACAAGCTAGCGCTGGCGCAGCCGCTTCTGCCGCAGGAAGTGCAGCAGCAGGGCATCCGCGTCACCAAGGCCACGAAGAACTTCCTGATCGTGGCCGGCTTCGTGTCCACCGACGGCACGATGACCAAGGACGACCTGGCCGACTACGTCGCGTCGTACGTCCAGGATCCCATCAGCCGTACGCAGGGCGTGGGCGACTTCCAGCTTTTCGGCTCGCAGTACGCGATGCGGATCTGGCTGGACCCGGCCAAGCTCGTCAATTACGGGCTGACCACGGTCGACGTCACCACCGCCATCAAGGAACAGAACGTCCAGGTCTCGTCCGGGCAATTGGGCGGCCTGCCGTCCGTGCGCGGCCAGCAGCTCAACGCCACCATCATCGGCCCGTCGCGCCTGCAGACGGCCGAGGACTTCGGCCAGATCCTGCTGAAGGTCAATTCCGACGGTTCGCAGGTGCGCCTGCGTGATGTCTCGCGCATCGAACTGGGCGGCCAGACCTACGCCATCGACAGCTTCTACAACGGCAATCCCGCTTCCGGCCTGGCCATCAAGCTGGCGCCGGGCGCCAACGCGCTGGACACGGCGCAGGCGGTGCGCGACACCATCAACAACCTCAAGCCGTATTTCCCGCCGGGCATGGACGTCGTCTATCCGTACGACACGACGCCGTTCGTCAGCCTGTCGATCCATGAAGTGTTCAAGACGCTGGTCGAAGCCATCATCCTGGTGTTCCTGGTGATGTATCTCTTCCTGCAGAACTTCCGCGCCACCATCATTCCCACGCTGGCCGTGCCGGTGGTGCTGCTGGGCACGTTCGGCGTGCTGGCGGCGTTCGGCTATTCCATCAACACCTTGACGATGTTCGGGATGGTGCTGGCCATCGGCCTGCTCGTTGACGACGCCATCGTGGTGGTCGAAAACGTCGAGCGGGTGATGGCCGAAGAGGGGCTCACGCCCAAGCAGGCGACACGCAAATCCATGAGCCAGATCACCGGCGCCCTGATCGGCATCGCGATGGTGCTGGCGGCCGTGTTCGTGCCGATGGCGTTCTTCGGCGGCTCCACGGGCGTGATCTACCGGCAGTTCTCGATCACGATCGTGTCCTCGATGGTGCTGTCCGTGATCGTCGCCATCGTGTTCACGCCGGCGCTTTGCGCGACGCTGCTCAAGCCCATTCCGAAGGGCCATCACGGCGCCAAGAAGGGCTTTTTCGGCTGGTTCAACCGCACGTTCGAGCGCAGCAGCAACGGTTACGCCAATACCGTCGCCCGCGGCCTGAACCGCACCAAGCGCCTGATGGTCGTCTACCTGGCGCTGGTCATCGCGATGGGCTGGATGTTCACCCGCATCCCGACCGCGTTCCTGCCGGCCGAAGACCAGGGCATCCTGTTCGCCCAGATCCAGACGCCGGCCGGCGCCACCGCTGAAGCCACCAAGGCCGTCATCGACGACGCCACCAAGTACCTGCTGACCGAAGAAAAGGACGCCGTCACCTCGGTGTTCGCGGTCAACGGCTTCAACTTCGGCGGCCGCGGCCAGAACGCGTCCATCCTGTTCATCAAGCTGCGCGACTGGGAAGAGCGCGGCGACGCCAGCCTGAAGGCTGCCGCCGTGGCGGGGCGCGCCAACGCGCACTTCGCCAAGACGGAACGCCGCGCGCAACTGTTCGTCGTGCCGCCGCCTTCCGTCATGGAACTGGGCAACGTCACCGGCTTTGACTTCCAGCTGATGGACCGTGCCGGCGTGGGCCACGAGAAGCTGCTTGCCGCGCGCAACCAGTTGCTGGGCGAGGCCGGCAAGAGCCCGGTGCTGGCGGGCGTGCGTCCCAACGGCATCGAAGACGCGCCGCAGTACCAGCTGGACATCGACCGCGAAAAGGCCCGCGCCCTGGGCGTGGCCGTGTCGGACATCAACAGCACGCTCGCCACCGCATGGGGTTCGTCGTACGTCAACGACTTCATCGACCGTGGCCGCGTCAAGAAGGTGTTCGCGCAGGGCGAGGCATCCTCGCGCATGCTGCCGGAAGACCTGAACAAATGGTACGTGCGCAACAAGGATGGCGACATGGTCCCGTTCTCGGCGTTCTCCAGCGCAACGTGGAGCTTCGGTCCGCAGAAGCTGAACCGCTACAACGGTGTGCCGTCGTACAACATCCAGGGCCAGGCGGCGCCGGGCTACAGCTCGGGCGCAGCCATGGAAGAAATGGAACGCCTGGCGGCCAAGTTGCCGGTCGGCGTCGGTTTCGAATGGACCGGCCTGTCGTTCGAAGAACGCCTGTCCGGCGCCCAGGCGCCCGCGCTGTACGCGATCTCGCTCATCGTGGTGTTCCTGTGCCTGGCGGCGCTCTATGAAAGCTGGACCATTCCGTCCGCGGTCATGCTGGTGGTGCCGCTGGGGATCATCGGCGCGCTGCTGGCGACGCTGCTGCGTGGTCTGTCCAACGACGTGTTCTTCCAGGTGGGTCTCTTGACGACAATCGGGCTGGCGGCCAAAAACGCCATCCTGATCGTGGAGTTCGCGAAGGAGCACTATGAAGCGGGCGCCAGCCTGACCGAGTCGGCCATCCACGCCGCCCGTCAGCGTCTGCGTCCCATCCTGATGACGTCCCTGGCGTTCATCCTGGGCGTGACCCCGCTGGCGATTTCCAGCGGTGCGGGCTCGGGCAGCCAGAACGCCATCGGCACGGGCGTGATCGGCGGCATGCTGACCGGCACGTTCCTGGCCATCTTCTTCGTCCCGGCCTTCTTCGTCATCATGCTGCGCGTGTTCAAGGTCAAGCGCATGAGCGAAAACGTCGACAAGCACGACACCAGCGCCAAGGGGCCGCACGACGTGCCGGCGGAGGGTCAACCGTAATGAAACTCCAGATGAGAACCTTGCTGTCTGTATCCCTGGCGGCGGCCCTGGCGGGCTGCTCGCTGGCCCCCACGTACGAGCGTCCCGATGCGCCCATCGACGCCGCGTATCCCACGGGCGCCGCCTACAACGCGGCCCAGGCGGCCGCGCCGGGCGGCATGGCCGTGGCCGACATCGGCTGGCGCGACTTTTTCGGCGATCCGCTGCTGCAACAGCTGATCGAGCAGTCGCTCGTCAACAACCGCGACCTGCGGGTGGCGGCGCTGAACGTCGAGGCCGCGCGCGCGCAGTACCGCATCCAGCGCGCCGACCTGGCGCCCAGCATCGGCGTGGCCGGGCAGGGCTCTGCCCAGCGCACGCCGGCCGACCTGTCGCCCAGCGGCCAGGCCACCACCAGCCACAGCTATCAGGTTGGCGCTGCCATATCCGCCTGGGAACTGGACCTCTTCGGCCGCATCCGCAGCCTGAGCGATCAGGCGCTGGAATCCTACCTGGCGCTGGACGAGACGCGCACGGCGACGCAGCTCACGCTGATCGCCGAGGTGGCGAATGCTTACCTGACGCTGCGCGCGGATCAGGAGCTGCTCAGCCTGACGCGCGACACGCTCAAGAGCCAGGAAGATTCCTACAACCTGACCAAGCAGAGCTACGACCAGGGCCTGTCCACGGCGCTGGACCTGAGCCAGGCCGAAGTCTCGCTGCGCACGGCCCAACGCAACCTGTCGCAATACACGCGCCAGGCCGCGCAGGACCGCAATGCGCTCGTGCTGCTGGTCGGTCAGCCGCTGTCGCCGCAGATGGCCACGGCGTTGGACAACGCAGTCAAGCTGGACGACAGCATGCTGCCGACCACGCTGCCCGCCGGCCTGCCGTCCGACCTGCTGACCCGCCGCCCGGACATCCGCGCGGCAGAGCATCAGCTCAAGGGCGCCAACGCCAACATCGGCGCGGCGCGTGCGGCATTCTTCCCGACCATCAGCCTGACGGGTTCGGCCGGCACCGCCAGCGCCAGCCTGGGCGGCTTGTTCGACGGCGGTTCGGGGGCGTGGAGCTTCGTGCCCCAGATCACCGTGCCGATCTTCGCGGGCGGCTCGCTGCTGGCGGGGCTGGACCTGGCGAAAGTGCAGAAGAACATCCAGGTGGCCCAGTACGAAAAGTCGATCCAGACGGGTTTCCGCGAAGTCGCGGATGCGCTGGCCGGCCGCGGCACGCTGGACGAGCAGATCCAGGCCCAACGCCTGCTGGTGGACGCCAATCAGCGCGCGTATGACGCGTCGGAGCAACGTTTCCGGCAGGGCATCGACGACTACCTGAGCGTGCTGGATTCGCAGCGCTCGCTCTATACCTCGCAGCAGGCGCTGGTCGACACGCGTCTGGCGCGTCTGACCAATCTGGTCACGCTGTACAAGGTGCTGGGCGGCGGGTGGACGGAACGTACGGCGGCGGCGCCTGCTGCGCCGGTCACGCCGGCGGGCTGACGCTACCAGGAGCGGCGCGCTGGGCGCCGCTTATGGGCTGCTTATAGGGCCATTCCTGGCGCCTGCAATGCAAAACGGGCCGATCTCGCGATCGGCCCGTTTTTCTTTGCATGCAGGACGCAGACGTCAGGTGCGCTTCTTGGCGATCAGGCCCACCACGAACAGCACGATGATCGCGCCGACCACGGATCCGATCCAGCCAGCGGGTTCGCCGGGCTGGTACCACCCCAGCGACTGGCCGAGGAAGCCGGCAACGACGGCGCCGATGATGCCCAGAATGGTGGTCATGATGATCCCCATGTTCTGGTCCCCGGGCATGATGGCGCGGGCGATCAGACCCACGATGAACCCGACGATGATCATGATGATGATGCTCATGCGCGTACTCCTTACTAGGGAAAAGGGGGCGAAGTGGATCGATGATACCCACGGATACCCGCACCCCGTACGCCACCGTTGTAACAACTGGTGTGCGGACCAGCGCGCCGCGTCAGGAGGTCAGGTCGATGAGCTGGCGCACGTCCTTGGTCAGCGTCTCGATGCTGTCGGTGTCTGAGGCCAGCAGGCGCGCCTTGCCGTCCTTGTCGAAGATGTACACGCCGCGGCTGTGCGTCACCTCGTACATGTCGGCGTCGTCACCCGGCCGGGGCTTTTCGATCTGGTAGGCCACGCGATAGCGGCGCGCCAGGTCAGCCACCTGCCGTTCGTTGCCCGTCACGCCAATGGCGTTGTTGTTGAAGGCGTTGACGTAGGCCTGCAGGATGTCCGGCGTGTCGCGGTGCGGGTCCACGCTGACGAACAGGATGCGCACGTCCTTGGCCTTGTCGCCCAGGTTCTGCAGCACCGCGGTCAGCTGCGCCATGGTCGTCGGGCAGATGTCCGGGCAACTGGCGTAGCCGAAAAACAGCAGCACCGTCTTGCCCTTCAGGTCGTCGCTGCTGACCGTCTTGCCGCCCGCGCCGGGCAGCGAGAACTTCAGGTCGGGCAGGTGGCCCTTGACGTTGTAAAGCGTCCAGTCCACGTTCCTGTCGCCGCAGGCGGCAAGAAACACACACAAGCTCAGCAGCAGTCCGCGAAAGAAGCGGCCGGGAATCAGGTGTCGCATGGGTCCAGTAGCCGGAAGGGGGTAAACCTTTCGGATTCTACCTGCAGGATCTGAGGAGAGTGGCATACGGCCGCCATGCCTTGTGCCCGCGCAAGTCCGGAGCAAAAAAACGGCCCGCGCGATGGCGGGCCGTCTTGGCAGGCGCGGCGTGCGACAGGCGTCAGGTGTCTGACATCGCCATCAGCTCGCCGTCATCCCGCTATGACGCAGCAGCGCGTCAATGCGCGGCGCGCGGCCGCGGAATGCGGCGAACGATTCGGCCGCCGGGCGCGAGCCGCCGACGGCCAGCACTTCGCGGCGGAAGCGCGCACCCGTCTCCGGATCCAGCGTGCCCAGCGCGTTGCCGGCCTGCCTGGCGGCGGCTTCCTCGAAGGCCTCGTACGCATCCGCCGACAGCACTTCGGCCCACTTGTAGCTGTAGTAGCCCGCGCCATAACCACCCGCGAACAGGTGCGAGAAGGCGTGCGGCAGGCGATGCCATTCGGGCGGGAACAGCACGGCAACTTCCTTGCGCACTTCCTGCAACAGCGCCAGCACCTCGGAAATCGACGCGCCCTTGCTGCGATCGTGCATCAGCATGTCGAACAGCGCGAATTCAATCTGGCGCACGGTCTGCATGCCGCTCTGGTAATTGCGGGCGGCGACCAGGCGGTCGTAGAGCGCGCGCGGCAGCGGCTCGCCGGTGTCCACGTGCGCCGACAGCTTCTGCACCACGGCCCATTCCCAGCAGAAGTTCTCCATGAACTGCGAGGGCAGTTCGATGGCGTCCCATTCCACGCTGGCAAACGCCGCGGCGCCGGGCTCGTCGACTTCGGACAGCAGCGCGTGCAGCGCGTGGCCGGTTTCGTGGAAGAGGGTGATGACGTCGTCGTGTGTCAGCACGGCCGGACGGTCGCCGTTGGGACGCGAGAAATTGCAGGTCAGGTACGCGATCGGCGTCTGCACCTTGCCGGCCACGACGCGGCGCGTACGCTCGCTGTCGACCCAGGCGCCGTTCTGCTTGCCGGCGCGCGCGTACAGGTCCAGATAAAGGTGGCCGATCAGCGCGCCTTCGGGGCTTTCGACCCGCACACCGCGCACGTCGCCATGCCAGGACGACACGGGCGTTTCCGTCAGGCGCACGCCGAACAGGGTCTGGATGACGTCAAACAGGCCCGCCAGCACGCGCGGTTCGGTGAAGTATTGCTTCACCTCGTCTTCGGAATACGCGTAGCGCGATTCACGCAGGCGTTCCGAGGCGTAGGCCACGTCCCAGGGCTGCAGGCTGTCCAGCCCCAGCTCGCCGGTGGCGTAGGCGGTAAGTTCCGCCAGATCCCGCTGCGCGTACGGTTTGGCGCGGGCGGCCAGGTCGCGCAGAAACACGGTGACTTCCTTGGCGTCGCGGGCCATGCGCGTCTGCAGGCGCAGCGCGGCGAAGGTGCCCAGGCCCAGCAGGCCCGATTCCTCGGCGCGCAGCGCCAGCAGTTCTTCGATCAGCGGGGAGTTGTCGAACTTGGCGTCGCCCTGTTCGGACGCGACCGTGCCGTAGCCACGGTACAGCGCCTCGCGCAGCGAGCGGTCCTTCGCGTACTGCATGACGGGCAGGTAGCAGGGCATCTTCAGCGTGAGCTTCCAGCCGGCCTTGCCGTCTTCCTCGGCTGCGGCGCGCGCGGCGGCAATCACGTCCGCCGGAACGCCGGCCAGGCGGTTTTCGTCTTCAACGATCAGCGACCACGCATCGATGGAATCCAGCACGTTTTCAGAAAACTTCTGCGACGCCTGCGCCTCGCGGTCGGAAATCGCGGCATAGCGTTCGCGGTCGGCGCCTTGCAGTTCGACGCCGCTCAGGCGGAAATCGCGCAAGGCCATTTCGACGATGCGGCGGCGCACCGGCGACCAGGACGCGAAGTCGGGTGCGGCAGCCAGCCGCTGGTATTGCTTGTACAGGCCTTCGTGCAGGCCGACCCAGGTCGAAAACTCGGTGACCAGCGGCAGGGCGGCGTTATAGGCCTCGCGCAGTTCGGGCGTGTTGACCACGGCATTCAGGTGGCCAGCCACCGACCAGGCGCGCCACAGGCGCTCGGACGCGGTGTCCAGGGGCTCGGCCACGGCTTCCCAGGTGGGCGCGAGCGCGGGGTCGGCGGCGTGGTCGACGGCCTTGCGGGCAATGCCCAGCAGTTCCTCGACGGCGGGCACGATGTGCGCGGGTTTGACGGCCGCGTAATCGACCAGTTCGGACACGGGAGCGAGCAGGGGGTTCTGGGTCATGGTGTTACCGGCTGATGAGTGGCAGGCGGCGCGTCAGGCGCGCCGGCGAAGGCGATAAGGATCAGGTGAGGGCGATCGGCCTGAACGCAAGGCCTGACCAAGGGGATGGCGCCATGCCCGGCGGCGCCGAGGACCGGATGGTGTTCGTCACCAATTCGCGGCAGGTGTCTGACACCCCTGAGGCACCCGTCCAAGCTGAAGTGCATCTCACACGGGTGTCAGACACCGAGGTCTACGCTTTACCCGGCAGCGCGTTCGGCCGCTTCGACCGTATTGACCAGCAGCATGGCGATGGTCATCGGACCCACGCCGCCCGGCACGGGCGTGATCGCGCCGGCCACTTCCTTGGCGGAAGCAAAGTCCACGTCGCCGCACAGCTTGCCGTCGGCGCCGCGGTTGATGCCCACGTCGATGACGACGGCGCCCGGCTTGATCATCGAGCCGTCGATCATGCCGGGCTTGCCGGTGGCGACAACCAGCACGTCGGCGCGGCGGGTCTGGGCCGCCAGGTCGCGCGTCTTGGAGTTGCAGATCGTGATGGTGGCGCCGGCCTGCAGCAGCAGCATGGCCATGGGCTTGCCCACGATGTTGCTGGCGCCGACGATGACGGCCTCAGCGCCGCGCAGCGTCACGCCTTCCGATTCCAGCATCTTCATCACGCCGTACGGCGTGCAGGGACGGAACAGCGGCTGCCCGGTCATGAGCAGGCCCGCGTTGCTGATATGGAAGCCGTCAACGTCCTTCTCGGCCGCGATGGCCTCGATGACCTTGTGGGCGTCCATGTGCTTGGGCAGGGGCAACTGCACCAGAATGCCGTGGATGCTGGGATCCTGGTTCAGCACGTCGATGCGGGCCAGCAGTTCGGCCTCGGTCATCTCGGCCGGGTATTGCTCTTTCACGGAATGCAGTCCGGCCTTTTCGCAGGCCGCGACCTTGTTGCGCACGTACACCTGCGAGGCGGGGTCCGCGCCGACCAGCACGACGGCAAGGCCGGGGCGGGTGCCTTTTTCGGCCAAAGCCGAAACACGCTGGGCGACTTCTTCGCGAATGCGCTGCGAAAGGGCCGCGCCGTCAATAATCCTTGCGGTCATGCGTGTGCCTCGGGTTTGGCCAAGGCCACTTTCATCAAATCTGCAACGGTGGTCACTTCAAGTTTTTCCATAATGTTGGCGCGGTGCGCCTCGACGGTCTTGATGCTGATGCCCAGGTCGTCGGCGATCTGCTTGTTCAAGCGGCCGGCGACGATGCGCTCCAGCACCTGTTGCTCGCGCGCGGTCAGGCGGGCCAGCATGGCTTCGTGGTCCTTCTGGGCCTGGTGCTTGCTCACGCGCTGCGTGGCCTGCTCCAGCATGCGCGCCACGATTTCGCGCAGGTCGGATTCGTTGAACGGCTTTTCCAGGAAGTCGACGGCGCCTTTCTTCATGGTGGACACCGCCATCGGCACGTCGCCGTGGCCCGTGATGAACACGATGGGCAGCGGCGCATTGCGGATGATGAGCTGTTCCTGCAGCTCCAGGCCGCTCATGCCGGGCATGCGCACGTCGGCGATCAGCACGCCGATCTGGCTGGCGTCGTAGTCTTCCAGGAAGGACTCGCCGCTGGCGTAGGCGCGAACGCGGTATCCATTGGCTTCCAGCAGCCAGCGCAGCGAATCGCGGACCGCTTCGTCGTCATCGACAATGAATACCGTGCTCGACAGGTGGGGCGTGTTCATGCGTGCAACTCCTCGGACTGATCGTTCTGGGCCTGCGTCTGGGTGGCAGCGCAGGGCAGGGTGAAGCGGAAGATAGTACCGCCGGCGGGATTGGGGTCAGCCCACAGGCGGCCGTGATGCGATTCGATAATGGTACGGCAGATGTTCAGCCCCATGCCCAGGCCCTGCGACTTGGTGCTGAAGAACGGTTCGAACAGGCGCTCGGGTTCGGCAAGGCCGTGGCCGCGGTCGACCACGGCCACCTCGATATGCTGCTCGTGAAGAATTACGGCAACCTTAAGCTCGTCGGACTCGCTCTTTTCCATGGCTTCCAGTCCGTTCTTGAGCAGGTTCAGCAACACCTGTTCGATCAGGATGGGGTCGGCCAGGACGTCGGGCGCGTTGGACGGCACGAAGCTGTCGATGCGGATGCGGCGCTTGCGGGCGTCGATTTCGGCAAAGCCGATGGCGTTGTCGACGATGCGGCCGATGGCGACGCGCTGGCGGCGCGGCTCGCTGCGCTTCACGAATTCGCGGATGCGGCTGATGATCTTGCCGGCTCGCTCGGCCTGGGACGCGGCCTTTTCCAGCGCGGGCAGCAGCATGTTGGGACTGGTGTGGCCGGCCTTGACCAGCGCCACCGCGCCCATGCTGTAGTTGGCGATGGCCGTCAGCGGCTGGTTCAGCTCGTGCGCCAGCGACGAGGCCATTTCCCCCATCGTGGTCAGGCGGCTGGTGAGCTGGATCTTTTCCTGCTGAACACGCGACGCTTCCTCGTGGCCGCGGCGCTCGGTGATGTCGCGCGCCACCTGCATGCGCACGCGGCGGCCGTCCGTCCAGGCCAGCATGCGGTGGTGCACTTCAAACCAGCGCTGCACCGACGGCGCAAAGACCTCGACCGATTCGTCGGTGAAGCGGCCGCGGCGGCCGGCCAGCAGTTCGTCGTGGCCGCCGGTCTGCGCGCCGAACACGCGGCGGTACGTGCGGTTGGCGAACAGCAGTTCCAGCCCGTCGTGGGTGTCGGCCGTGACCGAGATGGCGTCGTCCAGGCCTTCCAGCACGGTCATGAAGCGCTCGTGCGCGGCGGTCAGGGCCTCGCGGATGCGCTTGGGCTCGGTGATGTCCGTCATGGACGTCATCCAGCCGATCTGGTTGCCATTAGGGTCCAGCAACGGGGACACATACATGCGCGCCGTGAAGCGCGAGCCGTCGCGCCGCTGCGCCTCGACCTCCAGGCCGCTGCTGGGCGTCTTGCCCGACATCAGCACGTCCAGCGTGTGCTGGTGCTGTTCGTGGCGACCCGGCACCCAATAAGGGAAGGGGGGGCTGCGGCCGATCAGGTCGGCCTCGTTCCAGCCGATCATCCGGCAGAAGGCGGGGTTCACGTAGGCAATGCGGCCCTCCATGTCGAGCACGCGCATGCCCGTGGACATGGAATTTTCCATGGCGCGCCGAAAACCCGTTTCGGCAATGAGCGCGGCCTCGGCGGTGGACCGGAAGCGGGTGTATCGCCACAGCATGAGCAGGCTGATGACAATGACGCAGGACAGCGCCAGCACGACCCAGATCAGGCGTTGCTGACGCAGCTCCTGGTCTATCGTGACAAACATGACACTGTCGTCATGGATGCGCTGCAGCCAGAAGAACACCGCCATCACACAGATATAGAGGATCAGCACCATGGCGGGCGTGACCCAGTACACCCCGCGCCGCCGGGTGCGGGCGTGGTCGTGGAAAGGCGTGGGTATGTTGGACTTGGGCGCGCTGGACATGGAATTCGGGGCCGGTAGACCGCGCATTTTAGTGCGTGTTGGGAGGGAATTGCCGGGAATCAAGTCCACCATTCGGCCTAGACCGTAAAAAGTATGGCGTTCAGCGATTCAGCTTCTGTTCAACTTTCCGCATTATGAAATGCCGTACCGCAACATGAAATTTTCCTTGCGACCGGTTAATCTTCTTTCTTAGAATGCCGCCTGACAGGAAACCCGCCCCTGGCAGGTCCTTTGAACACCCCGACCCCATGCATTGCATGGTAGCCCGGATGATCCCGGCTACCATGCAATGTCCGCGAGTAGATCAATAAGCGGGTGTGTGGTCACGACGAACCCCAACAGGAGACACACGATGTCCTCTAACGCCCAGGCTGGCGCCGTTCAGGCCGCCAACGACGAAGACACCCTTGAAACCCAGGAGTGGCTCGAAGCCCTGGCAGCCGTCCTTGATCGCGAAGGACCGCAGCGCGCCCATTACCTGCTGGAACGCCTGATCGACGAAGCCCGTCGCTCCGGCGCTCACATCCCGTTCTCGCCCAATACCGCTTACGTCAACACGATTCCCCCCGGCCTGGAGCCGGCGCACCCGGGCAACCTGGAACTGGAAACGCGCATCCGCTCGTACGTGCGCTGGAACGCCATGGCCATGGTGGTCAAGGCCAACAAGCACAACCCGCCCGATGGCGGCGACCTGGGCGGTCACATCGCGTCGTTCGCCTCGCTGGCCACCATGATCGGCTGCGGCCAGAACCACTTCTGGCACGCTGAAGACGAAGGCCACGGCGGCGACCTGGTCTACTTCCAGGGCCACACCTCGCCCGGCATGTACGGCCGCGCCTACCTTGAAGGCCGCCTGACCGAAGACCAGCTGAACCACTTCCGCCAGGAAGTGGACGGCAAGGGCCTGTCCTCGTACCCGCATCCGAAGCTGATGCCGGACTTCTGGCAGTTCCCGACGGTGTCGATGGGCCTGGGCCCGCTGATGGCCATCTACCAGGCCCGCTTCCTGAAGTACCTGCACGCCCGCGGCATCGCCGACACCAGCAACCGCAAGGTCTGGGTGTTCTGCGGCGACGGCGAAATGGACGAACCCGAGTCGCTGGGCGCCATCGCTCTCGCGGCCCGTGAAAAGCTCGACAACCTGATCTTCGTCATCAACTGCAACCTGCAGCGCCTGGACGGCCCGGTGCGCGGCAACGGCAAGATCATCCAGGAACTGGAAGGCGACTTCCGCGGTTCGGGCTGGAACGTCATCAAGCTGATCTGGGGCGGCTACTGGGATCCGCTGCTTGCGCACGACAAGGAAGGCATCCTGCGCCAGATCATGGAAGAAACCGTCGACGGCGAGTACCAGGCGTACAAGGCCAACGACGGCAAGTTCGTCCGCGAACATTTCTTCGGCAAGCACCCCAAGCTGCTGGAAGCCGTGTCGCGCATGAGCGACGAGGACATCTGGCGCCTGAACCGTGGCGGCCATGATCCCCACAAGGTGTACGCGGCCTTCAAGTCGGCCACCGACCACACCGGCCAGCCGACCGTCATCCTGGCCAAGACCATCAAGGGCTACGGCATGGGCCACGTCGGCCAGGCCAAGAACCCGACCCACCAGCAAAAGAAGCTGGAACTGGATTCCATCCGCGAATTCCGCGACCGCTTCGGCATCCCGATCCCGGACGACAAGCTGGCTGATCTGCCGTACTTCAAGCCGGCCGAAGATTCGCCCGAAATGAAGTACCTGCACGAGCGCCGCGCCGCGCTGGGCGGCTACCTGCCGCGCCGCCGCGCCAAGGCCGACGAGCAACTGAAGGCCCCCGCGCTGGACGCCTTCAAAGCCGTGCTGGAGCCCACCGCGGAAGGCCGCGAAATCTCGACCACCCAAGCCTTCGTGCGCATCCTGAACCAGGTGCTGCGCGACAAGGAACTGGGTCCGCGCGTCGTGCCGATCCTGGCCGACGAATCGCGCACCTTCGGCATGGAAGGCCTGTTCCGCCAGATCGGCATCTACGCGCCGGAAGGCCAGAAGTACACCCCGGTCGACAAGGACCAGGTCATGTACTACAAGGAAGCGGCTGACGGCCAGCTTCTGCAGGAAGGCATCAACGAAGCGGGCGCGATGAGCTCGTGGATTGCGGCGGCCACGTCGTACTCCTCGAACAACCGCATCATGATCCCGTTCTTCATCTACTACTCGATGTTCGGGTTCCAGCGTATCGGCGACCTGGCCTGGGCTGCCGGCGACATGCAGGCGCGCGGCTTCCTGCTGGGCGGCACTGCCGGCCGCACGACGCTGAACGGCGAAGGCCTGCAGCACGAAGACGGCCACAGCCACATCCTGGCCTCGACCATCCCGAACTGCGTGTCGTACGACCCGACGTTCGGTCATGAGCTCGCCGTGATCATCCAGCACGGTCTGAAGCGCATGGTGGAAGACCAGGAAAACGTCTACTACTACCTGACGGTGATGAACGAAAACTACCCGCAGCCCGGTCTGACCAAGGGCGACGAGGAAGGCATCATCAAGGGCATGTACAAGCTCAAGTCGCACGGCAAGGGCAAGAACCGCGTGCAGCTCATGGGTTCGGGCACCATCCTGCGCGAAGTCATGGCTGCGCAGGAACTGCTGGCTGCCGACTGGGATGTCGCTTCCGACCTCTGGAGCGTCACCAGCTTCACCGAGCTGCGCCGCAACGGCCTGGACGCCGAACGCCACAACATGCTGCACCCCGACGAGAAGAAGCCGCAGGTCGCTTACGTCACGGAACAGCTGGCCAAGACGGAAGGCCCGATCATCGCGTCGACCGACTACATGAAGCTCTTTGCGGACCAGATCCGTCCGTTCGTGCCCAAGGGCCGCGAATACAAGGTGCTGGGCACCGATGGTTTCGGCCGCTCGGATTTCCGCGCCAAGCTGCGCGAGCACTTCGAAGTGGATCGCCACTTCGTCGTCGTCGCCGCCTTGCGCGCGCTGGCCGACGAAGGCAAGGTGCCGGTTGCCAAGGTGGCCGAAGCCATCAAGAAGTACGGCATCAATCCGAACAAAGCCAACCCGCAATACGCCTGAGGGTAAAGAGACATGAGCAACATCGTGCAAATCAAGGTTCCCGACATCGGCGACTTCAAGGAAGTGGAAGTCATTGAAGTGCTGGTTGCCGTGGGCGACACGATCAAGGCGGAACAAAGCCTGATCACGGTCGAATCCGACAAGGCCTCGATGGAAATCCCCGCGTCGCAAGGCGGCGTGGTCAAGTCCATCGCCGTGAAGGTCGGCGACAAGGTCGCCGAAGGCGCGGTCGTGCTGGAAGTGGAAGCGGCCGACGCTGGCGCCGCCAAGGAAGAGGCCCCCAAGGCTGAATCCAAACCGGCCGCCAAGGAAGAGCCCAAGCAGGCCGCAGCCGCCGCGCCCGAGGCCGAGGCCTCGGCGCCCGCGCCGGCTGCCTCCAGCGGCCCGGTCGAGATCGAAGTGCCGGACATCGGCGACTTCAAGGAAGTCGAAGTCATCGAAGTCATGGTCGCGGTCGGCGACACCATCAAGGCCGAGCAAAGCCTGATCACCGTCGAGTCCGACAAGGCCTCGATGGAGATCCCGGCCTCGCAAGGCGGCGTGGTCAAGGAAGTGAAGGTCAAGGTTGGCGACAAGGTCGCCAAGGGCTCGATCGTGGTGGTGGTGGAAGGCGGCGCGCAAGCCGCTGCCGCCCCGGCCGCGAAGTCCGACGCTGCGCCGGCCCCGGCTGCAAAGCCGGAAGCCAAGGCAGAATCGGCGCCCGCGCAGGCTGCCGCGCCCGCCTCGCGTCCGGCCCCCGCCGCCGCGCTGGAAGACGCCAACCTCAAGCCCGGCCAGCTGCCCCACGCGTCGCCGTCCGTGCGCAAGTTTGCGCGCGAACTGGGCGTGAACCTGTCCAAGGTCAAGGGATCGGGTCCCAAGGAACGCATTACCGCCGACGACGTGCGCGGTTACGTCAAGCAGGCCCTGTCGGCTGCGCCGGCGGCCGCTGCTGCCGGTGGTTCGGCCGATGGCGCCGCGCTGGGCCTCTTGCCGTGGCCGAAGGTCGACTTCACCAAGTTCGGCCCGATCGAAGCCAAGCCGCTGTCGCGCATCAAGAAAATCTCGGGCGCGAACCTGCACCGCAACTGGGTCATGATCCCGCACGTCACCAACAACGACGAAGCGGACATCACCGACCTGGAAGCGCTGCGCGTCACGCTGAACAAGGAAAACGAGAAGTCGGGCATCAAGGTCACGATGCTGGCCTTCCTGATCAAGGCCGTGGTTGCGGCCCTGAAGAAATTCCCCGAGTTCAACGCCTCGCTGGACGGCGACAACCTGGTGCTCAAGCAGTACTACCACATCGGCTTTGCCGCCGACACGCCTAACGGGCTGGTGGTGCCCGTGATCCGCGATGCCGACAAGAAGGGCATCCTGCAGATCGCCCAGGAAATGACCGACCTGTCCAAGAAGGCGCGCGACGGCAAGATCTCGCCCGCCGAAATGCAGGGCGGCTGCTTCTCGATCTCGTCGCTCGGCGGCATCGGGGGCACCTCGTTCACGCCCATCATCAACGCGCCTGAAGTCGCGATCCTGGGTGTGTCGCGCTCGTCGCACAAGCCTGTGTGGGACGGCAAGCAGTTCGTGCCGCGCCTGATCGTGCCGCTGTCGCTGTCCTACGACCACCGCGTCATCGACGGCGCCGCGGCCGCGCGCTTTAACGCCTATCTGGGTGCGCTGCTGGCCGACTTCCGCCGCATCGCGCTGTAAACGGGGAGCCCTATGAGCAATACCGTTCAAATCAAAGTGCCGGACATCGGCGACTTCAAGGAAGTGGAAGTCATCGAGGTGCTGGTGGCCGTGGGCGACACGATCAAGGCGGAACAGAGCCTGATCACGGTTGAGTCCGACAAGGCCTCGATGGAAATCCCGGCGTCGCAAGGCGGCGTGGTCAAGTCCATCGCCGTTAAGGTCGGCGACAAGGTCGCCGAAGGCGCGGTCGTGCTGGAAGTTGAAGCGGCCTCGGGTGCTGACGCCGGCGCCGCCAAGGAAGAGGCTCCCAAGACTGAATCCAAGCCGGCCTCCAAGGACGCTTCCAAGCCGGAAGCCCCCAAGGCCGACGCGCCTGCCGCCAAGGCTGCAGCGCCCGCCGCCGCCACCTACAGCGGTTCGGCCGACGGCGAATACGACATGCTGGTGCTGGGCGCGGGCCCCGGCGGCTATTCCGCCGCCTTCCGCGCCGCCGACCTGGGCCTGTCCGTGGTCCTGGTCGAACGCTACAGCACGCTGGGCGGCGTCTGCCTGAACGTGGGCTGCATCCCGTCCAAGGCGCTGCTGCACAACGCCGCCATCATCGACGAAGCCCGCGAACTGGCTGCCCACGGCATCAGCTTCGGCGAGCCCAAGATCGACCTGGACAAGCTGCGCGGCTACAAGGACAGCGTGGTCGCCAAGCTGACCGGCGGCCTGGCCGGCATGGCCAAGGCGCGCAAGGTCACCGTGGTGACGGGCGTGGGCGAATTCGCGGATGCCAACCACCTGACCGTCAAGGGCGCCGACGGCAAGACCCAGACCCTGCGTTTCAAGCAGGCCATCATCGCCGCCGGCAGCCAGTCGGTGAAGCTGCCGTTCCTGCCCCAGGACGAGCGCATCGTCGACTCCACCGGCGCCTTGCTGCTGCGTGAAGTGCCCAAGAAGATGCTGATCATTGGCGGCGGCATCATCGGCCTGGAAATGGGCACGGTGTACTCGACGCTGGGCGCGCGCCTGGATGTCGTGGAAATGCTGGACGGCCTGATGCAGGGCGCCGACCGCGACCTGGTCAAGGTGTGGCAGAAGAAGAACGCCTACCGCTTCGACAACATCATGTTGAAGACCAAGACGGTGGGCGCCGAAGCGAAGAAGGACGGCATCTACGTCACCTTCGAAGGCGAGGGCGCACCCAAGGAACCGCAACGCTACGACCTGGTGCTGCAAGCCGTCGGCCGCAGCCCCAACGGCAAGAAGATCGGCGCCGACAAGGCGGGCATCGCCGTCACCGACCGCGGTTTCATCGAGGTTGACCGCCAGATGCGCACCAACGTGCCGCACATCTACGCCATCGGCGACATCGTCGGCCAACCCATGCTCGCCCACAAGGCCGTGCATGAAGGCCACGTCGCCGCCGAAGCCGCCGCCGGCCAGAAGTCCTTCTTCGACGCACGCGTCATTCCGTCGGTGGCCTACACCGATCCGGAAGTGGCGTGGGTCGGCCTGACCGAGGAAGAAGCCAAGAAGCAGGGCATCAAGATCGAGAAGGGCGTGTTCCCGTGGGCAGCCTCGGGCCGCGCCATCGCCAACGGCCGCGACGAGGGCTTCACCAAGCTCATCTTCGACGCCGAAACGCATCGCATCCTGGGCGGCAGCATCGTGGGCACCCATGCGGGCGACCTGATCAGCGAACTGGCGCTGGCCGTGGAAATGGGCGCCGACGTCGTCGACATCGCCAAGACCATCCACCCGCACCCGACGCTGGGTGAATCGGTGGGCATGGCCGCGGAAGTCGCCGAAGGCGTCTGCACCGACTTGCCGCCGATGAAGAAGAAGTAACGCGCCGCGGCTTGCTGCGGTTGCAATAAAAGCGCCGCCCCTTTTTGAGGGGGCGGCGCTTTTTTATGCGCGGGCGTTGTGGATGTGTGTGCTGTTTGCCCAGGCGTTTCTTATGCGAGGGCTGTCTGTGCAGACGCTGTACGTGCCAGCGCTGTGCGTAGGCTGTTTGCGGGGCGGCTGCCTATGTATGGGCGGGGCAGGGGCGCGCGCTCAGGCGTCGATCCGTCGATACGAAGCGGGCGAAAACCGCAGGGCCAGCGCCAGCAGCATGACGGCGCCGGCCAGCATCACGATCCAGGCCTCGGTCAGGCTGGAAAACCGGTCGCGCAGGATGCCCGCCAGCAATGGCATGAAGCTCGCAATCAAGTAGCCGCCGCCTTGCACGAACGCCGCCAGCATGCCCGCTTGTGCCGGATCGTCCAGGTGGTCCATCGCCACGATCAGCGACAACGGAAACAGCGCGCCGATTCCGATGCCAAGCAGCAGGCACGCCAGCAGCGCCAACTTGAGCGGGGCAAGGATCAGGCATGTCAGTCCGCAGATCAGAATGGTCAGCACGGCGGCCAGCGGCTTGCGGCGATCCGGAAAGCGGCCGATCCACGCCGACACGGCCAGACCCGCCATCACCTCGGCAAGCGTCAGGCCGCCCAGCAGAAAACCGGCGGCGGAAGGTTCCCACCCGAGACCGGTGTAGAACGGCGGCAACCACGCCAGCACCAGCGTGTAGGCGCCGGTGCCGATGCCAAAGAACAGCATCAGCTCCCATGCCCGCAGATTGCGCCAGAAGCTGCGTGGTGCAGTGCGAGCCGTGCGGTGCAGGGACGATGATGCGTCGGCGCGACCTTGCGCTGCGTTGAGCCACAACGGCAGCGCCAGCAGCGCGGGCACGCTCCAGAATGCCAATGCGGCGGGCCACCCGAAACTACCCGCAAGCCCCGCGGCGCTAGCCGCCGCTACGGCCGCGCCCGCCATGATGCCGGTGGTGTACAAGCCGAACACGCGTCCCATGTCATGCGCGAAATTGCGCTTGATAAAGGCAGGCAGCAAGGTCTGCACCAGCGCAATGCCGACGCCCGCCAACACCGCCGTCAGCAGCAACCCGTAGGTCTGCGTCCCGGCATAGCGCGCGGCGCAAGCAAGGGCCACCAGCGCCATGCCCAGTGCAATCCCGGTGCGTTCATTCAGGTATTTGTTGAGGCGCCCGCCCGCGAGTGCGCAGATCCCCATGACGAACACGGGCAAGGTCGTCAGCAGGCTGGCCTGCGTGTTGGTCGCGCCGGTGGCCGCCTGGATCATGTCCAGCAACGGCCCGATGGCCGCCAGCGCGGGCCGCAGATTCAACGCCACGGCCACGATGGCGACGATGGCAAACAAGGGGCGTAACCTCACGCGCGTCATTGATATCTCGACATCAAGTTATTTGATGTCGAAGTATATAGACGGCGCGGTGCATTCGGCAACGGGATATCATGGCTGCCAATGTAAATAGCTTCATGTAGAGACAACCATGAATGACCGTGCACGGCGCGCGCAGGAAGAGTGGCAGCGCGAACGTCCTGACATCGACGCCAACGTGATGGCGCTGGTCGGGCGACTGCTGCAAGCCACGCATCTGCTGGAGCGCAACTGGTTCCTGCCGCTGGCAGCGCAGTTCGAATTGCACCAAGGGGAGTTTGACGTCATCGCCACGTTGAGGCGGTCAGGCAATCCGTACGCCATGACACCCACTGATCTGCACGAGGGCCTGATGCTGTCGTCAGGCGCGATGACGAGCCGGCTGGATCGTCTTGAACGAAAAGGCCTCATCGAACGTGTGCCGTCTCCGAACGACCGGCGCAGCACGCTGGTGCGGCTTACGCCGGCGGGCCTGGCGCTCATCGATAAGCTGCTGCCGTTGCATGTGGCGAATGAACAGCAGGCGATGGCGTCGTTGACGCACAAGGAGCAGGCGCAACTGGATGGGTTGCTGGCGAAGCTGATTGTGGGGTTGGAGCGTAAGCCGGCGGATTGAGCGGGCGGCGGCTCTGGCGCAGTCGTCGCAAGCCATACAGACGCCGGCATCCCTCGCGCGATGCGCGTCGTAGATGTTGTCCTGACCCGACGAACAGCCGTCCAATTGAAAAAGCCGCCCGTGGGCGGCTTATCTGCCTTGCATCCCGTTGCGGCCGGTCGCCGCGCGGTTTGAATTCAGGCGTGGGTGTTGATGCGCGAACCCAGCGTGCCGTCGATTGCCAGCACCGGCAGCGATTGCAACAGCGTGGCGACCGAGTCGGCTTGCGCATTGATCGCCTTCTTCGTCACCGATGCCTGCACTTCCATCATGAGGTTCGCGTCGCGCAAGGCCAGGGCGGAATTGACGGTGTTGTTGACGGAAGCATCCATGGTCTAGGTGTCCTGGTGATGTGAGGCCGGATCAACGGCCGAAGCAAGTCGCATTATGGGGCACGCCAATCGAATGATGCAAAACATTTCGCAATGATCGCGAGGCGCAGTGCATTGTGGCGGGGGATCGTGGCGGGCATGTGACAGGTAAGGTCTTTGCTCGCTACGGCGGCATCGGCCTGTGCCACGTGCGGTCATGGCGGGCTACGGCTGCGCCGGGCATTCCTTCACTTTGCCCCAGCCTTGATTGGGTTCGCAGTACTGCTTGCGGGCGGCCCACGCGCATTCGGGACGTTCGAAGAAGCCGAGTTCCGCGCATTGCGCGAGTTCGCCGTCCAATACAGCAACCCACGCCATGGGATCCGGCGCGGGAATCTCGGTGATGCGCAGTGTGGACTGCGGCGCGGCCGGGGCGGGTTCTGCCGAAGAAACCGGCGCAGGGACGCGTTCAGGGGCGGCGGAACTGCCTCGTTCTGATGGCGCAGTGATGGAGGGTGCGGCGTCGGCTGCGGCCGGCGTTGCGGGTTTGGGATCGGGTTCGACCGATGTGGAAACCACCGTCTCCGGGGACGATGGCGCGGGCTCGGAAGGCCGTTCCGACTGCGCGCCGCCCGATGCTGATGCGCCACCATTGGCGGCAGCATCCACACCCGACGACAAGGGCGGCTGAGGTGTCAGCGGCACGCGCACCGGACTGGCGGCGGTCGTTCCCGACGTCGCGCTATTCGGTGAGTTCCACGACACCACGAGCAACACCAGGGCGCCATAGATGGCGAGGGTATAAACCACGGTCACCGTTGCGCATCCGAGGCGCCGGCGCGTGATGGGTTCACCCTCGTCGCGGCCTAACAGGCCTCGCCACCCCACAAGCGCCGCTCCCGGCGCTGATATCAACCACCAGCACAAACGCTTGAACCATCCGGGCTCGTTGCGGGGCAGGGATGCCTGCACCTGCGCAGCCAGCAATTCCCGCAAGGCGCGGTTTTCTTCGCGCAGACGCATGGTCTGCAAGTCCGCAGGCCCCTGGTCATCTGGATCCGGCGTGCTGTCGTGCTGCGTAGCGAGTGGATCGGGAGGCGTGGCGGTCATGGGTGAAAAATATGGATACAAAGGCGTGCGGTCGCAATTATGCGCGATGGACTGATGGAGGCAATGAGGGAATAGGGCCGGAAAAAGGCGGCTTCGCGTGAGATCGGCGATCCGAGCGGCGGTGCGCGGGGGGATGCCTCGGCGCCTGGTACGGCGAGCGTTCTCGCGTGCCACCACTGCGCATGGCGGAAGAATCCGCGACCTGAAAAGAAACAAGCCGGCGTGAGCCGGCTTGTCTGTTCGACCAGGTGCGAAGCACCCGGTGCGAGGAAGGCGGGCAGGGAGGTCTTGCGACCAGATCCTGCCCAACCGTCAGGCGTTGCGGCGTGATTAACGCAGCAGCGACAGCACGCTTTGCGGCACTTGGTTGGCTTGAGCCAGAACCGAGGTGCCAGCCTGTTGCAGGATCTGAGCCTTGGACATGTTCGACACTTCCGTGGCGTAGTCGGCGTCTTGAATACGCGAACGAGCGTTGGAGAGGTTGTTGACCACGTTGTTCAGGTTGGCGATCGTCGATTCCAGACGGTTCTGCACGGCACCGAGTTCGCCGGTCAGCTTGTCGAGCTTCGTGAAGGCGGCGTCCAGCGTCTTCAGCGGGTCGGTGGTCTTGCCGCCGGCGCTTTCCGTTTCGAACGTCATCTTGCCTTTGGAGTCGATCTTCAGTTCCTTGCCGAGCAGGGCGGCATTCGGATCGAGCGACTGAGCGTTGCTGTCAGTACCGTCGTTCTTATACGTGTCGCCACCGGCGATCGCGATCACCTTGCCGGTGAGTTGATCGAATTGGAAGCGCTGAACGATTTTTTCAACGGTCGTCAAATCGCCCTTGGCATCGACATGCAGAACGTTATCATCGGTGCCGTCGTTTTGGGTGACGGTATTGCCACCGGTCACGTCAAGCGTAGCCGACTGAATGCCGGAACCCATCGTAATCGTGGCCGCGCCGGTGCCCAGCGCCGTCAACACTTGATCCGTGGTAGCCGTCGTCTGGTAGGCGATATCTGCTGTACCGGCGGCTTGGCCCTTGTAGGTGGTGCCACCAACGCTCAGTTCAACTCCGCTACGCTCGCCCGCAGTGTTGCCCATGAAGCCGGTGACATTCGCGAGCGTAGCTTGCGCGAGAGGAGTAGCCGTACCGCTGTTATCAGTGGCCGAAAGGTTGCCGTTAGTGGCGTCCCAAAACAGCGCATTTCCGTTGACGTCAGTAATTTTTCCATCGGAAGCGATTTTGATATCGACGGACTGATTCGTATTCTTGTACGTGCCGCTAACTGGCTCGGAACCGATTTTGTCCTTAAGAGCTGTTTCGATAGTGCCTGCGGCCTTAACTTCGGTGTAGGTGAAGTTGCCGGCCGCAGCGTTGAACGTGTAAGTCTTGCCAGCGGTAACTGCAATCTTGTCGCCGTCTTGGAACTTGCCCAGCACGTCCGCGACCGTGGCCTTGGTATTCTTGGTCGTGACTTCGTACTGATTCGCCGGCAGATCAGTCGTACCGTCGACTTCCTTCGTGCTGACGTTAGGACCGGTCAGATCATTAATGTTTGCCGAACGGTTCTGCGTCACGCCCGAACCATTCACGTTGAAGCCTTCCAGGCCCAGCGTCTTTGCGCTGATTTCCGTCAGATTCAGGGTGATCGTTTCGCCATCATTTGCGCCAACTTGCAGCGTCAGCGGCTTGGCGGAGTCGGACAGGACCTTCACGCCGTTGAAGTCGGTTTGTTCCGAGATACGGTTGATGTCCGACAGGCGCTGGTTGATTTCGTCCTGCATCGAATCCAGCTGTTCTTGCGAGTAGCTGCCGTTCGATGCTTGCACGCTCAGTTCGCGGATGCGCTGCAGGTGGGTGTTGACTTCGGAGGCGGCGCCTTCCGTCGTCTGGGCCAGCGAGATACCGTCGTTGGCGTTACGAGCGGCTTGGGTCAGGCCCTTGACGTTCGCGGTGAAGCGGTTGGCAATGGCCATACCGGCGGCGTCGTCCTTGGCGCTGTTGATGCGCAGGCCCGACGACAGGCGTTCAATGGCGGTACCCAGGGCGGATTGCGACTTGTTCAGGTTGTTCTGAGCAACGAGCGACAAGTAGTTGGTATTGATGACTGCAGCCATGTTTAGGCTCCCAAGAGAGAAAGGCTTCTTCAAACCGGGCAGCTAGGCCGCCCAAACTGTAACGGTGAGGTAGCTACGATCTTGCTGAATCTCTTCCGTTGCCAGGATAACGACAGGGCCTAAACATTCTTTAGGGCAAATTTTTGGATTCCGTGATTATTTGCCTTTTCACTGCAGGTTCCGAGTTCGGGCGCCGCGGGGCGTCGTATTGTGTGAGCGCCGCGACATCCGAAGCCATGGGGCCCAGATGAAAACTAAACCAGGAGGCCTTGGTTGCGCAGGGCGGTGAGGGCGTCGGCCACCAGCTTCTGTGCCACCGGATCCAGGTTGCGGACCCGTTTGAGCGATTTGCCAGACGGGGGCGACACCTGGCCGCTTGCGAGCGCGTCGCGCAGGCGGGTGCGCAAATCGGCAACAGACGCCCTGCCGTCAATCTGCCGGACGACAAACTGGCTCGTTTCGTCCAAGGGCAATTGCGTGCGGTGGTGCCAGAGGTTGTAAAGACCGACGGGCAGCGCGCCATTGGCCGTCAAATGTTGCAGGCGCTCGATGCCCGGAATCCATGTGGGCTTGGCGGCTATTGCTGAATAGCCAATCTCTTCATGCCGATACTCGAGCGCACCTGCGTTCAAGATGACGACGAGATGATTCAGCACCAGGTCTTCCAGTTGTTCGGGGGAGAGGGACTTTTTCGCCTTGGGGCGTATGGCTTCCAGCAGATCTGCAAAAGGCAGCGCATGGGGCCAGGCTTGTCGCAGGGCATCCGCCAACGTGACAAAGGTGGATTCGCTCGTGGTGATGCCTGCTCCCCGCACGCTTTGAAAACGGCGCTCCTTGGATGCCGCACCGGCAGGCCGGGCCACCAGTTCCAACCGCGCTCCAAAGCGCATATTCTTGAATGCATTGGCCTCGGGGATGCGCAAGATGGCTTCCGCCCGCTCGGCATGCACCAGCAGGCTCTTGCGAAATTGCCTTCCGACGGCAAAGTCCAGGTACTGCTCTCGCATTTCCCGGGGAGCATCCGCGGACAGCGCATTATGCAGGATAGCGACATTGCCGCCATAGTTGGACGCAATGGTGGATTGCGGCTCGGAATCGGCCAGATACGCAAGGCCCGCCTGCTGGGCCGCGGCGGCGAACTCCAGGAAGTAGCAAGGTGAATTGACCGCTTCCAGATGCTCGTGCATCAGGTAGTAGTCGGACTGCTTCCGGAGCTGTTGTACAGCCTGCTGCAAGGCGCTGCGAAGGGGGTTGCCCTGGGACAGCCCGTGTTCCAGCATGCCGAGCACGTCCTTGGCGCGGGTCAGGCGCTCTTGCGGCGTCTGCGCGCCATAGCTGTTCAGGATCATGGCGTCCCGAACCACATCCGATGCTTTCCAGCCGGGATAGGTGTTGTAGCTGATATAGGCAATGCCTTCAGGCGCGAGGTTTTCCCGGCAAACGCGCAGAATCGCCTCGCGGACCTCAGGCGGCACCCAGCTGAATACGCCATGCGCAATGATGTAGTCGAATTGCCCAAGGTCCTTGGTGATTTCCGTGATGCTCATCGCACGCAATTCGAGGTTCCGCAGCCCCATTGCCTTGACGACGGCTTGTCCGGATTCGATTTGCTGCGTGGATAGGTCAATGCCCAGTGCGTGCGCGTTCGGGTGAGCGACCGCAAACGGAAGCAGATTGCCCCCAGCGGCACATCCCAGTTCCAGCACCCTGGCGTTTTCCACGGCGGGGGCATTCAGGCCGTAGAGTGCGGCGACGGCACGCAAGTGGCCGGGCGCCGTCAACGCGAACGCATTGGATTCGTAGGGAGTGTCGTCGTACGCGTCGGCAATTGCTTGCACGAGCTCAGTGTTTTGGGTCATCAGAGATTCCAAGGCATGGATGAGGCTGCGCTTGACGCGCCAGCCCGAAAGGCTAAACGGGAGCGTGGCGGTAGCCTAACAGTGGGCCTGTGCGTCAATTAGCTGAAATAACGCCAATTTTTCGGCGTTTTGGCGGTGAGGACGACTGGCTGTCGTCACACGCGTGAGGCGGGGCTGCGGCAAGTATTCGTTTGCCGCGTCCATTCAAATAATCTGCGCGATCTGCCCCTCCTGGGGCAACTCCTGCCAGGCCTGATCCTTCAACCGAGCCCGGATCCGCGCCGTCGCCTGCGACCGCAGCTGGCACACCCGCGCCTCGGTCACATTCATGATCGCCCCGATTTCCTTCAGATTCAGCCCCTGCTCGTAACACAACGACAGCAGCAGCTTCTCCCGATCGGGCAGGGCGTCAATCGCATGCACCAACGCCTGCCGGAAATCCCCGGCCAAGAGCGAATCCAGCGGATTCCCACTCGGCGCCCCGTGATTCAACGTCGCAGACCAATCCGCCTGCCCCGACGCCGAATCGGGTTCAGTCGTGAAATCTTCGTAATGCACGATCTGCACGCCTTGCGCGTCGTGCAGCAGCGACTGGTATTCATCCAGCGGCAGTTCAAGCTGCGCTGCGATCTCGGCCTCAGTCGGCGCGCGCATCAAACGCTGTTCCAGAAACTGGATCGCCTGTTCGATCTTGCGGGCCTTCGTGCGTACGCTGCGCGGCAACCAGTCCTGGCCGCGAAGCTCGTCGAGCATCGCGCCACGGATGCGCGTCGTGGCGTAGGTCTCAAATTGCGCGTCCGCGGTTTCCTGATAGCGGCGGACGGCATCGAGCAGGCCGATCATGCCGGCTTGTATCAAGTCGTCGAGTTCGACGCTGGCGGGAAGCCGGGCGAGCAATTGCAAAGCCAGCTTCCGAACTAGCGGCGCGTATTCGACCAGGCTGTCATCTGCGTGGGGCATTGCGGGAATTCTGGCGGAGTCCATCGTGAAGCGCGGTCGTGTTGCCAATTCGCGACATTGTCGACAAGCGCGGCTACGGTAAGGCGGGCGAATCCTAAGAGTCGCTAAGTTGGCATTGTCGGCAATGGGGCGCCGTTCATTTCAGGAAGTACGCAACGTTTTGAATGCTTATTTGGCAAATTGGCGAAAATTTGTCACGAACTTGTATGTCAAGGTGTGTCTAGAAAGGCACGTTGCGCAACATCAACAAAGATTTGTCATATAAGTCATAGAAAATGACATCACCTGTGGTAAATTTTACTTAATTTGCGAAAAAATGATACATTTCGCATAAAAACAGGATGCAGCAAGCAGTCAGGTAACAATCGTTGCCTGCGCTATGGGTAATCAAGCCCCTCGGGTGGGATAGGGATAGGGAGTACGGCGTGCAACAAGTCGAAAATTCTTTGCTGGCAGACATTCGCGAAGTGAATCTGTCATATCTGTTACTGGCTCAGCGCATGTTGCGGGACGATTTCGCCGCATCGATGTTCCGCCTGGGTTTCAGTAACGAAGTCGCTGACATTCTCATGCGCCTTTCGCCGGCGCAATTGGTGAAACTGGCCAGCTCCAGCTCGCTGCTGTGCCGTTTCCGCTTTGATGATTACAGCCTGCTGTCCGCGCTGACTCACGACGTTCTGGGTGGTGCGCTGCAACAAGCGCATGCAACCATCCTGCTCGCCAAGCAGCCTGTCGAAGAACTGGCCTGACGGCCTCGCGAATTCCACTCGGATACACCTGTAATGGCCTCCAAGAGCGTTTCCCAGGAAGCGGACGACATTCTGCTTGCTAGCTCCATGATTACGCTGGGCGCGCGCCTTCAGGTGCTTGAGGCTGAAACAAGCCTCAGCCATGATCGCCTCGCCCGCCTGTATCGCGAAATCCGCGGCTGCTCGCCACCCAAGGGCATGCTGCCTTTTTCGGTTGACTGGTTCATGACCTGGCTGCCGAATATTCATTCCTCTCTCTTCTATAACGTGTATTCGTTCCTGAATACGCGCACCACCAGCAAGGGCATACGCGCCACCATCGATGCGTATCGCCTGTATCTCGAAAACGCGGGGCAGGAAACCGCGGATGCCGAGCCCGTCCTGAGCTTTACCCGGGCGTGGATGCTGGTGCGATTCTTCGACAGCGGCATGTTGCAGCTATCTGCGTGCCGGCAATGCGGCGGCCATTTCATCGCCCACGCCCACGATCCGCAGTCCGATTTCGTGTGCGCCATCTGCCGTCCGCCACCTCGCGCCGGCAAGACCCGCGCGGCGGCCAAAGCACGCGCCGGCAGCCGTTCAGCCCCCATTGCGACCGCCGCTCCGACCTGATCGGGCGTCCAAATACATCAAAAGCCCTGGAAAACACCCCCTAACCCGCCTTTTTGGGGCAGGGGGGACAGGGGATCATTGACGCAAGTTATAGACTTCGTTGGCAGGGGCCCGTTGTGTTGATTGTTATCGGTTTTCTTGTGGTGATCGTGTCGGTCGTCGGCAGCTTCATGGCGCTGGGCGGACACATGGGCGCGCTTTACCAGCCCTTCGAGCTGACGCTGATCTTCGGCGCGGCATTCGGGGCGTTCCTGGCGGGCAACAGCAAGAAGTCGCTGATGCTGGTCAAGAAGGCGCTTCCCGACGCGCTCAAGAGCTCGCGCTACGGCAAGGACGTGTACATGGAGCTGATGGCGCTCCTGTATGTGCTGCTGAACAAGGCGCGCCGTGAGGGCCTGATGGCCATCGAATCGCATATCGAGGACCCGGGCTCCAGCCCGATCTTCAGCGAGTATCCCCGTATCGCCAAAGACGAGAAGCTCATGGAGTTCATTACGGACTACCTGCGCATCATGATCAGCGGCAACATGAGCTCGTTCGAAATCGAAACGCTCATGGACGAGGAAATCGAAACCTACCGCCACGAGCGCGAAGTGCCGGCGCATGCGCTGCAGCAGATGGCCGACGGCCTGCCTGCTTTCGGTATCGTGGCCGCGGTGCTGGGTGTGATCAAGGCGCTGGCCGCCGTGGATCAGCCGCCCGCCATTCTGGGTGATTTGATCTCCAAGGCGATGGTCGGCACGTTCCTGGGTATTTTGCTGGCGTACGGCTTTGTGGGTCCGCTGGCCTCCCGCGTGGAACGCCGCACCGATGAAGCCATGAAGGTGCTCGAATGCATCAAGACGACGCTGCTGGCCAGCATGAACGGTTACCCGCCCCAGCTCGCGGTGGAATTCGGCCGCAAGGTGCTGTTCTCGGCGGTCCGGCCTACCTTCGGTGAGCTGGAAGAGCACGTCCGCCAGACCAAGTCGACTGGCAAGGCCTGACGGAGCGGGCCATGAGCACGGTAAATAATCACCGTGTGGTGATCCGCCGCAAGAAGGTCAAGGGCGGCGGGCACCACGGGGGCAGCTGGAAGATCGCGTACGCCGACTTCATCACGGCAATGATGGCGTTCTTCCTGGTGATGTGGCTGGTCAGCATCGTGCCGAAGGAAGAACTGAAGGGCATCGCGGAATATTTCCGCATGCCGCTGCGCGTCGCCATCACGGGCGGGCCCAGCAGTTCGGCTGAAACGAGCGCCGTGCCGGGCGGCGGGCAGGACCCGCTGCGCAGCGAGGGCGACGTGCGCCGCGGCCAGGGCAACCGGGTCGAGTCCCAGCCGATGGGCGACGCCGAGCGCCGCGAGCAGCATCGTCTCGAAAACCTCAAGAAGCGCCTCGAAAACGTCATCGAGACGAGCCCGGTCCTGAAATCCTTCCGGCCGCAGCTCCTGATCGATCTGACGACCGAAGGCCTGCGCATTCAGATCATCGACAACCAGAACCGCCCGATGTTCGCGACCGGCCGCGCCGAAGTGCAGCCGTACATGCGCGACATCCTGCGCGAGCTGGGGCCGGTGCTGAACGAACTGCCCAACAAAGTCAGCATCTCGGGTCATACCGACGCGTCGCAGTATGCGCGCGGCGAACGCGCCTATAGCAACTGGGAGCTGTCGGCCGACCGCGCAAACGCTTCGCGCCAGGAATTGGTGGCGGGCGGCATGAACGAAAGCAAGGTCATGCGCATCCAGGGTCTGTCTTCCAGCATGAGTCTGGTTAAAGATGATCCGTATGCAGCCGTTAATAGACGCATCAGCCTGGTGGTGCTCAACCAAAGCACCCAGAAGCGCATCGAAAGCGAGAACGCCGCAGCCGCGGATTTGAGCGCCAAGGATGCGCGCGAGGTGGGGACGGCCGTGCAGGCGGTGCAAGCCGCCAGCCAGGCCGCAACGGCAACCAAGCAGGGCGAGGCGGAGAACATCCCGCCCGCTGAAGGGGTTCGACAACAATGACGGCAACGATACTCGTGGCGGATGATTCCACGACCATGCGGATGATCGTGCAGGCGACGCTGACCGGCGCAGGCTGGAACGTGTTGACGGCTTGCAACGGCCAGGAAGCGCTGGAGGTGGCGATGGCCAACCCGGTGGATCTGGTCGTCAGCGACTGGAACATGCCGGTGAAGGGCGGTCTGGAGTTGATCCAGGGGTTGCGCGAAGAGGACCGGTACATGGATGTGCCGGTGCTGGTGCTGACCACCGAGGACGACGTGGACAGCAAGATGGCAGCCCGGGATCTGGGTGTTTGCGGCTGGCTTTCCAAGCCGGTGGATCCCGATGTGCTGGTGGAATTGGCGACCGAGCTGCTCGACGAGCAGGCCGGCGCGTAGCAGGTTCATTTAGAAAGGCGTACGGGTCATGAGTTCTGGTTTGGACCTCAGTCAGTTTTACGAGACCTTTTTCGACGAGGCGGACGAGCTGCTCGCGCAAATGGAGCAGCTGTTGCTCGAGCTCGATGTGGGCGCGCCCGACATCGAGCAGCTCAACGCCATTTTCCGCGCGGCACATTCGATCAAGGGCGGTGCGGCGACGTTCGGCTGTTTCAACCAGCTGGCGGGCACGACCCATCTGCTTGAGAACCTTCTGGACGCGATCCGGCGTGGCGAAATGGCGCTGCGCACGGACATGATTGATATTTTCTTGGAAACGAAAGACGTGCTCAAAAGCCAACTGGATGCCTATCGGGCCTCCGAAGAGCCCGATGATGCCGTGTTTGAGCGTATTTGCGCCGTATTGAGGCAGCTTGCGCTGGAGCATAAGGATCCCGCCGCGGCCGCCGCGCCCGCGCCCGCGCCCGCTGCGCCTGCACCCGTTGCTGCGCCGGTCGCGGCCCCGGCGCCCGCACCCGTGCAGCAGGCGCCCGCGCCCGTCGCACCGGTCGAAGCCGCCGCGCCGGCCGCCGCCACCAGCGAGCAAGCCGGCGGCCTGCCGCTGCGTGTACGCATCACCAAAGTTTCCGACAAGGATGCCGCGTCCCTGCTCGAAGAGATGGGCAACCTGGGCACCGTCAAGGCGAGCGAACGCGCCAATGGCGTGCTGACGGTCTGGGTGGATAGCACCTGCACGCCGGAAGACATCGAGGCCGTGTGCTGCTTCATCGTCGATGGCGACCAACTGAACATCGCCCGCGAGGCAGCGCCGGCAAGCGGCGACGCCACGCCCGTGGCGGCCGAAGCGGCGCCTGCCGCGCAAGCCGCGCCGGTTGCCGCGCCGGCCGCGGCCCCGGCTGCGCCGGAAGCGCCCGCTGCCGACGTTGCAGCGGCAGCCGACGCTGCCGCGCCGGCCGCCCGTGCCGCCGCCCGACCGGCCGCTTCCGCCGCCGCCCACGCAGACAAGGAATCGACCTCGATCCGCGTCGGCGTTGAAAAAGTCGACCAGGTCATCAACCTGGTTGGCGAACTGGTCATCACGCAGGCCATGCTGGCGCAGACCGCCTCCACGCTGGATCCGGTGCTGCACGATCGCCTGCTGAACGGCATGGAGCAGTTGGAGCGCAATGCGCGCGATCTGCAGGAAGCCGTCATGTCGATCCGCATGATGCCGATGGATTACGTGTTCAGCCGCTTCCCGCGCCTGGTGCGCGATATCGCCGGCAAGATGGGCAAGCAGATCGAACTGCAAACGTACGGCCGCGCGACCGAGCTGGACAAGAGCCTGATCGAACGCATCATCGATCCGCTGACCCACCTGGTGCGCAACAGCTTGGACCACGGCATCGAAACGCCCGAAAAGCGTATCGCCGCCGGCAAGGATCCGGTTGGCCAGCTGGTGCTGTCCGCGCAGCACAACGGCGGCAACATCGTCATCGAAGTCAGCGACGACGGTGGTGGCCTGAGCCGCGAAAAGATTCTGAAGAAGGCCATGGCGCAAGGCCTGGCCGTCAACGAAAACTCGCCCGACGACGAGATCTGGCAGCTGATTTTTGCTCCCGGTTTCTCCACGGCCGAAAAGGTCACGGACATTTCCGGCCGCGGCGTGGGCATGGACGTCGTGCGCCGGAACATCCAGGACATGGGCGGCCACGTGCAGCTGTCGTGCGAGCCGGGCAACGGCACCACGACCCGCATCGTGCTGCCGTTGACCCTGGCCATTCTGGACGGCATGTCGGTGCGCGTCGGTGAAGAAACCTTCATCCTGCCGCTGAACCACGTCACCGAATCGCTGCAGCCCACCAACGACCAGATCTACTCGGTTGCCGGCAACGAGCGCGTCATGCACGTGCGCGGCGAATACCTGCCGCTGGTCGAGATGCACCGCGTGTTCTCGGTGGGCGAGGCCCAGACCGATCCCACGCAGGCGATCGCCGTCATCATGCAGGCCGAGGACCGGCGCTTTGCGCTGCTGGTCGATCACCTGATCGGACAGCATCAGGTGGTGGTCAAGAATCTGGAATCGAATTACCGCAAGGTCCCGGGCATTTCCGCCGCCACCATTCTTGGCGATGGCAGCGTGGCCCTGATTGTCGACGTATTTGCGCTCGCGCGCGCCAACCGGGAGCGCTGGTCGCAGCCCGAAGCCGTTCTGAATTGATGGAGCACTAAAAAATCATGGCAGCCAAACCGCAAGCGCAAGCCGCGCGCAATGAAGATGTCGGCAGCGAGTTCCTGGTCTTCACGCTGGGCGACGAAGAGTACGGGATCGACATCCTGAAGGTGCAGGAAATCCGCGGCTACGACGCCGACACGGTCACCCGCATCGCAAACGTCCCGCCGTTCATCAAGGGCGTGACGAACCTGCGAGGCATCATCGTGCCGATCGTCGACCTGCGCATCAAGTTCAACCTGGGCCGCGTCGACTACAACGAGCAGACCGTCGTCATCATCCTCAACCTCGACCGCCGCGTCGTCGGCATCGTGGTGGACGGCGTGTCGGACGTGCTGATGCTCAACTCGGGCCAGGTTCGTCCGGCGCCCGAGTTCGGCGCCACGCTGTCGACCGAGTACCTGACGGGCCTGGGCACCGTGGATGAGCGCATGCTGATCCTGGTGGACATCGAAAAGCTGATGACCAGCGACGAAATGGCGCTGGTGGAGAAGGTCGCCTCCTGATCGGAGTCTGGCCGGAATGCGGGGTAAAGGCGCCATATTGATCGCGATGTGGCGCTTTCCTTTAACGATTGCAGTCAAGGGATGGTTCTTGTGATGCGCAAGTTTTTCGCGAACATGACGATACGCAGCAGCCTGTTGTGGGTGCTGGCGTTCTTCTCATTCATGTTGGTGATTGGTGCCGCGCTGGGCGTGTTGTCGTTGCGCATCAGCAATGGGACACTGGCCGAGATCAAGCAATCGCAGGAATTGAACGACGCCGTCAACCGCGTCGTGCTGAGCCACAAGGACACGCTGAACGGCCTGGCCCGTGCCGCGACCCTGAACTATGCGGACATCGTGCGCAGCGTCGGTCAGCCGACCCTGCTGGCGCAAGGTCTGTCCAGCGAGGCCGCCGGCCTGCTGGAACGTGCCAAGGCGTCGCTGAACAAGGGCCAGGCCGAGTTCGATTTCTTCAAGACCCTGCCACGGCCGGCCGAAGCCGCCGAGGCCCTGAAGGAGATCGACGACTCCTATGCGGCGCTGGTGCAGCAGGGTGTCGCACCGTTGGTCGCCGCGCTGGAAAAGGCCGACATGCCGGCTTACCAGACGCAGATCCAGAAGGTGCAGGACGCCCTGGAAGGCCGCTTTGCGCGCGCCGTCGAAGGCTTTGACTTTTGGCGCGCCAGCAAGATGACGGACGCGTTCGAAGTGGCGCAAGTGCGCTACCAGTTTGTGCTGATGGCCGTCAGCGCCGGCGGCATCATCGCGGCGCTGCTGGTGTTCGCTACCTACGTCTTCCTGCGCCGCCGCGTGCTGCAGCCGCTGAAGGAAGCCGGCCACCATTTCGACCGCATTGCCGGCGGCGACCTGACGGCTCGCGTGGAAGCCAGCAACACCAATGAAATCGGCCAGCTGTTCGCGGCGCTCAAGCGCATGCAGGAAAGCCTGACGCGCACGGTGGCCTCGGTGCGCCGCGGCGTCGATGAAATCAACGTGGGCTCGCATGAGATCGCGGCGGGCAACACGGACCTGTCCAGCCGCACGGAGCAACAGGCCGCTTCGCTGGAAGAGACCGCCGCCTCGATGGAAGAGCTGGCGTCGACCGTCAAGCAGAACGCGGACAACGCCCGCCAGGCCAACCAGCTGGCCGCCAGCGCGTCTGACGTGGCCGAGCGCGGCGGCGCGGCGGTGTCGGAAGTGGTGCACACCATGGAAGGCATCTCGGCCAGCTCGCGCAAGATCTCGGAAATCGTGTCGGTGATCGACGGCATCGCATTCCAGACGAACATCCTGGCGCTGAACGCGGCGGTGGAAGCCGCGCGCGCCGGTGAGCAGGGCAAGGGTTTTGCGGTAGTGGCGGGCGAAGTGCGTTCGCTGGCGCAGCGCAGCGCCCAGGCCGCCAAGGAAATCAAGGGCCTGATCGAAGACTCCGTGACCAAGGTGGGCGCGGGTTCTCAGCAGGTCGAACGCGCCGGCTCCACGATGCAGGAAATCGTGGCCTCGGTGAAGCGCGTGACGGACATCATGGGCGAGATCTCGGCAGCGTCCGAAGAACAATCCAGCGGCATCGACCAGGTGAACCGGGCCGTGTCGCAGATGGACGAAGTGACGCAACAGAACGCGGCGCTGGTGGAAGAGGCGGCTGCCGCCGCGGGCTCGCTGCAGGAACAGGCGCAGCGCCTGGCCGAAGCGGTGGCCGTGTTCAAGATCAATACGGGCGAGGTCATCGAAGTGCCGGCGCATCGGCTGTCATCGGTGCACGCCACCTATGACGACGCCCGCCTGCATGCGCCCGATGCGCCTGCTCTGGGACGCTGAGGATACGCGTGGCAACTTCGGCGAATACGGCCCCGTCCATTTCGGTGGACCGCCAGTTTGATTTCCGTGACGCGGATTTTTCCCGCGTCCGCAAGATGATCCACGCGCGCGCCGGCATTTCGCTCGGCACGCACAAGCGCGAGATGGTCTACAGCCGCCTTGCGCGCCGCCTGCGGGCGTTGGGCGGGCAGGATTTCGGCAGTTATCTGGACAGCCTGGAGAACGAGCCCGACGCCGCGGAGTGGGAAGACTTCATCAACGCGCTCACGACGAACCTGACCGCGTTCTTTCGTGAATCGCATCACTTTCCGATCCTGGCGGACTTCGCGAAGAAGCGCGGGGGACCCGTTTCGGCGTGGTGTTGCGCAGCCTCGACGGGCGAAGAGCCGTACTCGATCGCCATTACGCTGACCGAAGCCCTGGGCCCGCGGGCCGCCGGCTCGACCGTGCTGGCTACCGACATCGACACCAGCGTGCTGAACCGGGCGCGCACGGGCGTCTATCCGAACGAACGCGTCGCGAAGATGGAAAGCGAGCGCCTGCGCCGCTTCTTCCTGAAAGGACGCGGCGCGAACGAAGGGCATGTGCGGGTGCGGCCCGAGATCGCCGAGATGGTGCGATACGAGACGCTGAACCTCTTGTCGCCGTCGTGGGGGATCACCGAAAAGTTCGACGTGATCTTCTGCCGCAACATCATGATCTATTTCGACAAGCCGACCCAGGCCAAGATCCTGGAGCGGTTCGTGCCCCTCATGAAGCCGGGCGGCCTGCTGTTTGCCGGCCACTCCGAGAACTTCACGTACATCAGCCGGGATTTCCGTCTGCGCGGGCAGACAGTCTACGAATGCGCAAATAAGGCCTGAACGGGCCAGGGCAGCAAACAAGATGAAGAAAATAAGCGTTTTGTGTGTGGATGACTCCGCGCTTGTGCGCGGCTTGATGACCGAAATCATCAATAGCCAGCCGGATATGGAAGTGGTTGCGACCGCACCCGATCCGCTGGTCGCGCGCGACCTGATCAAGCGTCACAACCCCGACGTGCTGACGCTGGACGTGGAAATGCCCCGCATGGACGGGCTGGATTTCCTGGAAAAGCTGATGCGCCTGCGTCCGATGCCGGTCGTGATGGTGTCGTCGCTGACCGAGCGTGGTGGCGAAATCACGCTGCGCGCGCTGGAACTGGGCGCCATCGACTTCGTGACCAAGCCCAAGCTGGGCATTCGCGACGGCCTGCTCGAATACACGGAACTCATTGCCGACAAGATCCGCGCCGCGTCGCGCGCCAAGCTGCGCGCGCCCACGCCCCATGCGGCGGCAGCCGCGCCGGCGCCCATGCTGCGCCGTCCGCTGTCCAGCTCGGAAAAGCTGGTCATCGTGGGCGCGTCCACCGGCGGCACCGAAGCCATCCGCGAAGTCCTGCAGCCGCTGCCGCCGGACAGCCCCGCGATCCTGATCACGCAGCACATGCCGGCCGGCTTCACGCGGTCGTTCGCGCAGCGCCTGGACGCGCTGTGCGCCGTGACCGTGCGCGAGGCCGTGCACGGCGAGCGCGTGCTGCCGGGCCACGTGTACCTGGCGCCGGGCGGCGAGATGCACATGCGGTTGGGCCGCAGTGGCGCCAACTACGTCATCGAGCTGGAAGCCAGCGAACCGGTCAACCGCCACCGTCCGTCCGTGGACGTGCTGTTCAATTCCGCGGCCGTGGCGGCGGGCAAGAACGCCATCGGCGTGATCCTGACGGGCATGGGCAAGGATGGCGCCACCGGCATGCTGGCCATGCACCGGGCGGGCGCGCACACGATCGCGCAGGACGAAGCAAGCTGCGTGGTCTTTGGCATGCCTCGCGAGGCCATTGCCATCGGGGCTGCAAGTGAAGTGGTGCCGTTGTCGGCGATGAGCGAACGCATTCTGACTCGCCTGGGCGACCGTGGGCACCGCGTTTAACGCGGACTGACGCCACGATCGGTCTCAAGCAAATTTTTTCTGGAGTGAAAGATGGTAGACAAGGGCCTGAAGATTCTGGTGGTGGATGACTTCCCCACCATGCGGCGGATCATCCGCAACCTGCTCAAGGAGCTGGGTTTCGAAAACGTGGATGAGGCCGAGGACGGCGCCATTGGCCTGGAGAAGCTGCGCAACGGCGGCTTCCAGTTCGTGGTGTCCGACTGGAACATGCCCAACCTGGACGGTCTGGAGATGCTCAAGCAGATCCGCGCCGACGCATCGCTGGCCTCGCTGCCGGTGCTGATGGTGACGGCAGAAGCCAAGAAGGAAAACATCGTTGCCGCAGCCCAGGCCGGCGCCAACGGTTACGTGGTCAAGCCTTTCACCGCGGCAACGCTGGAGGAAAAGCTGAACAAGATCTTCGAGAAAATTGGCGGGTGAGGTGTGCGATGAGCTCGACGGAAACAGTTGACCCGGCAGAGTCGCCCGACCTGATCCATCGCATCGCCTCGCTCACCCGCATGCTGCGCGACAGCATGCGCGAACTGGGCCTGGATCAAGCGATCAAGGACGCCGCCAATGCAATCCCCGATGCGCGCGACCGCCTGCGGTACGTGGCGCAGATGACCGAGCAGGCCGCCAACCGCGTGCTCAACGCCACCGAGCAGGCCGGTCCGATCCAGGACAACATGTCGCGTTCGGCCCAGGCGCTGGATAGCCGCTGGCAGCAATGGTACGACCAGCCGCTGGAGATGCCTGAAGCGCGCGAACTGGTGCAGGACACGCGCGCCTTCCTGGCCGACGTGCCCAAGCAGACGCAGCAGACGCAGTCCAAGCTGATGGAAATCATCATGGCGCAGGATTTCCAGGACCTCACGGGCCAGGTCATCATGCGCATGATGGACGTGGTGGGCGCGATCGAACGCGAACTGCTGCAGGTGCTGCTGGACAACGTGCCGCAAGAGCGCCGCGATGAAGCCAACAGCCTGCTCAACGGTCCGCAGATCAACCCGCAAGGCAAGACCGACGTGGTCACCAGCCAGGACCAGGTCGACGACCTGCTGGCCAGCCTGGGCTTCTAAGCCCGGCCCTCGGGCGATGTCCGCTCCCGGACATTGCCCCGGTGTCAGACACCCGCATGGCCCTGGTGTCTGACACCCGCGCGCGCTGCGTCCTTGCGGCTGCCTGCCGCACTTGGCCGTCTTTGCCGCCTCGTCCGCATGACGTATTCCCTAAGAGCGCAAACGCGACCCGCCCGATAGACTCCTGCCAACAATAATCGGGGCCTTGCAGCGCGAGACAAGGCGCGCCTAGCGCGTCAGGCCACGGATGCCCAAAGCAGGCGGTCCGGGCCAGGGAGAGGAGGTTCATCATGGCCAGATCCGTATTCCGCCTGGGCGGCATGTGGGGCTTGTTGCGTCGGCTCAATCGCGGCGACGCGATGCTGTCGGAGCGCGCCCTGTCTTTCAGTCCGGCCGCCTGGCCGCTGTACCGTTTTCTGGCGCAGATCCGCGTGCGGGTCATGACGGTGCGCCAGTCCAGCATCGAGATCGCGCTGAACGCGGCGCGCACGCAGTTCCAGGCGGGGCGCTGTTCGCTGCTGGCGCGCGAGCAGGCCAGGGCCGCCGACGCGCTTGCCGCCAGCGGCGCGCAGATCGCTGACCTGTCGGCATCCACCTCCACGCATGCCCGCGAAATCGCCGCCGTGTCCGGCCAGAACCTGCATGCCGCAGAGCAGGCGCTGGCGGAGCTGACCGAGGTCAAGACGCGCGTCGACCGCATGACGCAAGAGATGGCGGCTTTTACCGAAGTGGTGGGGCAACTGGCCGCCCGCGCGAAATCAGTGGGCGACATCAGCCAGGCAATCAAAGGCATTGCGCTGCAGACCCAGTTGCTCGCGTTGAACGCGGGCGTCGAGGCGGCCAGGGCAGGGGATGCGGGCCGAGGCTTTGCGGTGGTGGCCAGCGAGGTCGGCCGTCTGGCCGAACGCGTCAACACCGCCACCGGCGACATCGGCCGCCATACCTCAGAGATGCTGGACCTGGTCGAATCCACCCAGCGCCAGACCGGCACGCTGCGCGAGGATGTGGACGCGTCGGGCGCGGTGCTGAACCGCACCTGTGACGGATTCGAGCGCTTCGTGCGCGACTTCGACAGCATGAACCGGCAGGTGGGTGAAGTGGTCCAGGCGATTGGCGAGGTCGACGCCACCAATCACGGCATGAGCCAGGAGGTGGGGCGCATCGCGGCGTTGAGCGCGGACGTGCTGGAACGGGTCGGCAGCATGTCGGGCGAGATCGACCGCATCCGCCGCCAGACCGAAAGCGTGCAGGAGGTGCTGGCCGACATGCGCACCGGCGATACCGCGTTCGACAGCCTGTCGGCGTCGCTGGAGGCGTTTGCGGACGCGGCGGCCGGACTGCTGCACGATGCCCGGCGGCGCGGTGTCGACGTGTTCGACCGCCACTACCAGCGCATTCCCGGCAGCGAGCCGCCGCGGTATCACACGGCGTATGACCGGGCCATCGACGAGCCGCTGACGCGCCTGCTCGACAGTGTGCTGCAGGCGGTGCCCGGCGCGATCTACACGATCCTGGTGGACAACCGGGGTTACGCACCCGCGCACAACAGCCGATTTTCGCTGGCGCCGACCGGCGATCCGAAGGTCGACATCGTCCGGGTGCGCAACAAGCGGATCTTTGACGATCCCGTGGGCGCCCGGCTGGCTGCCAACACGGGCGCGCAGTTGTTCCAGACGTATTCGCGGGATACCGGCGAGATCGTCAACGACATTTCCCTGCCCATTTATCTGGGGCCGGAACACTGGGGCGCCGTGCGCATCGGGCTGGATTACGCGCGTTTCCAGGCGATCGTGGACGGGCAGGGCGCCGGGGGACGGGCGGCGCCGGTGGCGGGTTGACGGGGTGGCGTCACGCGGGCGTTCATGTTGCGGCTTGATGGCGCGGCTTGATGGCGCGGCTTGATGTGGCAAGTTGAAGCGGCGGGCTGAAGGCGCCGCCAAGGGGGGCTGCCCGGCAGCCGGCGGCGCATCCGGGAATAGCGCCGCTTTCCCCCCGTTTCTTGGCATATCGCCAACCCCCCGCGCCTCCTAGAATCTCGGCGGGCGGCTTGCATTCCACGTCAGCGAGCCGCAACGATCCCGTAGAGCATGTCCGAAGAAAGCGACCTCGAGAAAACCGAAGCCGCCTCTCCCAGGCGCCTGGAAAAGGCGCGCGAGGAGGGGCAGATTGCGCGTTCCCGGGAACTGGGCACGTTCATGATGCTGGCCGTCGGTGTCGCCGCGATCTGGGCGGGAGGCGGGTCGCTGTACAGGGGCCTGAGCGGCGTGCTGCGCAACGGGCTGGCCTTCGATCAGCGCGTCGCGCTGGATCCCGGGGTCATGGTCGAGCAGGCGGTAAGCGGTTTCGGCCATGCGCTGCTGGTGCTGCTGCCGATCTTCGGTCTGCTGGCGGTGGTTGCAGTGCTGTCGAGCGTGGTGCTGGGCGGCCTGGTGATTTCGACCAAGCCGCTGACGCCCAATTTTTCGAAGCTCAGCCCGCTGGCCGGCTTGAAGCGCATGTTTTCGTCGCAGACGGTGGTGGAGCTGATCAAGGCGCTGGCCAAGGCGCTGCTGGTGGGCGGCGTGGCGGTCTGGGTCATCTGGCGCTATCACGACGACATGATGGGGCTGATGCACGTGGCGCCGTCGGCCGCGCTGACCAAGGCGCTGACCCTGGTGGCGATGTGCTGCGCCTTCATCGTGGCGTCGCTGCTCATCATCGTCATGCTGGACGTGCCCTGGCAGATCTGGAGCCATCTGAAGAAGCTGCGGATGTCCAAGGAAGACGTGCGCCAGGAGCACAAGGAAAGCGAAGGCGATCCGCATGTGAAGGCGCGCATCCGGCAGCAGCAGCGTCAGGCGGCCCGCCGGCGCATGATGTCCGAGGTGCCGAAGGCCGACGTCGTGGTGACCAACCCGACGCACTATGCGGTGGCGCTGAAGTACGACGAATCGAAGGGCGGCGCGCCGCGCGTGCTGGCCAAGGGCACGGGCCTGATCGCCGCGAAGATCCGCGAGCTGGCCGCCGAAAACAAGATTCCCACATTGGAAGCGCCGCCGTTGGCGCGCGCATTGCATCAACACGTCGAGCTGGGACAAGAAATCCCGGCCGAGCTGTATACCGCGGTGGCGGAAGTGCTGGCATGGGTATTCCAGCTACGATCCTGGCGCTCGGGTTGGGGGCTTGAACCCCCGGCCCCCACGAAGTTGAACGTGCCAGCCGAACTGGACCCGCAGGCAAAAACCGCAGCACAAGGAGTTTAAGGAATGAGCGCTCTGCTCACCATGTTGAAGAATAACGGCGGCACGCACGCGCGGCTGCTGGCGGGTCCCATCCTGATCGTGATGGTGCTGGGCATGATGGTGCTGCCCCTGCCCACGTTCCTGCTGGACTTGCTGTTCACCTTCAACATTGCGTTGTCCGTGATGATCCTGCTGGTGGCCATGTTCACGCGCAAGCCGCTGGACTTTGCCGCGTTCCCGGCCGTCCTGCTGTTCGCGACGCTGCTGCGCCTGTCGCTGAACGTCGCGTCCACCCGGGTCGTGCTGCTGCACGGTCACACGGGCCCGGACGCCGCGGGCAAGGTGATCGAGGCCTTCGGGCACTTCCTGGTGGGCGGCAACTTCGCGGTCGGGATCATCGTCTTCATCATCCTGACCATCATCAACTTCATCGTCATCACCAAGGGTGCGGGCCGTATCGCGGAAGTGGGCGCGCGCTTCACCCTGGACGCCATGCCCGGCAAGCAGATGGCGATCGACGCGGACCTGAACGCCGGCCTGATCGGCGAAGACGAGGCGCGCAAGCGCCGGTCGGAAGTCTCGCAGGAATCGGACTTCTTCGGCTCGATGGACGGCGCCTCCAAGTTCGTGCGCGGCGACGCCATCGCCGGCCTCTTGATCATGGCGATCAACATCATCGGCGGCCTGGTCGTCGGCGTGGCGCAGCACGACATGTCCATGGGCGAAGCCGGCCGCGTCTACACGCTGCTGACCATCGGTGACGGCCTGGTTGCCCAGATCCCCGCGCTGGTGATCTCCACCGCCGCCGGCGTGGTCGTGTCGCGTGTGTCGACCGACCAGGACATCGGCCAGCAGATCATCAGCCAGCTGTTCTCCAACCCGAGCGTGCTGTTCCTGACCGCCGGCATCATCGGCATCATGGGCCTCATCCCCAACATGCCCCACATCGCGTTCCTGACGCTGGCCGGCGCGCTGGGCTGGGGCGGCTGGGCGCTGCTCAAACGCAAGAAGGCCGCCGCCGTGGCCGCCGAGGAGATACCGCCGCAGGCGATCACCCAGGCGCAGGCCGCGGCTGCCGAGGCAAGCTGGGAAGACGTATCGATGGTGGACCAGCTGGGGCTGGAAGTGGGCTACCGCCTGATTCCGCTGGTGGACCACGCGCAGAACGGCGAGCTGCTTCACCGCATCCGCAGCCTGCGCAAGAAGTTTGCGCAGGACGTGGGGTTTTTGCCGCCGGTCGTGCACATCCGCGACAACCTGGAACTCAAGCCCAACGATTACCGCATCCTGCTGTCCGGCGTGGAAGTGGGCACGGGGGTCGCGATGCCGGGCCAGTGGCTGGCCATCGACCCGGGCGGCGTGACCATGCAGATCAAGGGCACGCCGACGACCGATCCGGCGTTCGGCCTGCCGGCGCTGTGGATCGACAGCTCGCTGCGCGATCAGGCCCAGGTCGCCGGCTACACGGTGGTGGATGCGGGCACTGTGGTGGCCACGCACCTGAATCACCTGATGCATCGCCACGGCTCGAACCTGTTGGGCCGCCAGGAAGTGCAACAGCTGCTGGATCGCATCGGCCGCGACGCGCCGAAGCTGGTCGAGGACCTGGTGCCCAAGACGCTGTCGCTCACCGCGCTGCAGAAGGTGCTGCAGGGTCTGCTGTCGGAAGAAGTGCCGATCCGCGACATGCGCACCATCATCGATACGCTGTCCGAGCATGGCCCGCGTCTGGCGGCGATGGCCGCCGGATCGGGCGGCCAGCCGGACATCAACGAGCTGATCGCGCTGACGCGCCGCGCGCTTGGCCGCGCCATCACGCAGCAATGGTTCCCCGGCGAGGGCGAGCTGCGGGTGATCGGCCTGGACGTGAAGCTGGAACGCGTGCTGTCGCAGGCCATGACGACCAGCGGCGGCCTGGAGCCGGGGCTGGCCGACACGCTGCTGCGCGAGGCGCAGGCGGCGGTTGAACGGCAGGAGTCGCAGGGCAATGCGCCGGTGCTGCTGGTGTCGCCGGTGCTGCGCGCGCCGCTGTCGCGCTTCCTGCGGCATCATCTGCCGCAGCTTGGCGTGTTGTCGAATACGGAAATTCCCGATGAGCGCATCGTCCGCGTGACGGCGCTGATCGGCGGGAGCAATGGGCAATGAAGATCAGCCGCTTTTACGGGGCAAACACCCGTGACGTGATGCGTCAGGTGCGCGAGGCCTTGGGGCCGGACGCGCTGATCGTGTCGAACCGCAGCGTCGAGGGCGGCATCGAGGTGCTGGCCACCGTTGATGGCGCCTTTGACGACGCGCCGCAGCAGCAGACGCCGCCGCGCGAAGCGCCGGCCTATGCGCCGCCCGCGCCGGAACGTCAGCCCGCGGCGCCGTCGTTCGGCGCACCGGCCGGAATGGCGCGGCCGCAGGTTGCGCCGGCTGCCATGCCGCCCGTGCCGCCAGCCGGGTACGCGCCGCCGGCGCGATCCATTGCCGCTTATCAATCCGCGTACGCGGCGTCGGCGCAGCCGGAGATTGAACCGTCGCCGGCAGAATTCGTACCCGCTGCACCGCAGCCGGTTTCGGTTGCACCGACGGCGGCCGCACCTCAGCCGGCCGCACCGGTACGCGTCGAGCTGCCGCCGCTTGCGCCGGCAGTCCGCATGACGCCGCCAGCTCCCGCCATGCCCGAGCGCATGGCCACCGCCGCGCCCGCAGCCGCCATGGCCGCTGCGCCCGCCACCGCCTATCACGCGCCCCAAGGCTACGCCGCGCCGCCCGCACCCGTGCAGGCGCCCGTCATGGCGCCGGCAGCGCCGCCGCAACCGGCCATGCTGCATGCCGCGCCGCCCATGGGCCGCATGCCCGATGCCCCGGTGCGTCCGCCGCAGGGCTTGCCGCCCGCGAATCTGCCGGCCGATACGGCCGCCGGTCTGCAGGACGCCATCAGCGCCTTGCGCGGCGCGCTGGAAACCCGCATGGACGGGCTGCTGTGGGGCGGCCGCCAAGGTCCGGGCCGCGAGCCCGCGGGCGCCGCGCTGTTCCGCAGCCTGCTGGATGCCGGCTTCAGCACCAAACTGGTCCGCACGCTGGTCGAGCGCCTGCCGCAAGGCCTCTCCACCGAGGCTGCGCAGAGCTGGGCGCGTAATGAACTGGTGACCCACCTGCCGGTGGTGCGTTCCGAAGACGAATTCCTGGCCGGCGGCGTGTATGCGCTGGTCGGCCCCACGGGCGTGGGCAAGACCACGACGCTGGCCAAGCTGGCCGCCCGTTGCGTGGCCCGCGAAGGCCGGGAGCAGGTCGCCATGCTGACGACCGACCTGTTCCGGATCGGCGCGCTGGAACAATTGCAGATCTACGGCCGCCTGATGGGCGTGCCGGCGCACTCGGTGCGCGATGCCGGCGAGCTGCGCCGCATTCTGGCCGAACTGGGCAACCGCAAGATCGTGCTGATCGACACTACCGGCATCAGCCAGCGCGACCGCCTGGTGGCCGAGCAGGCGTCGATGCTGTGCAACGCCGGCAAGCCCGTTCGCCGGCTGCTGGTGCTCAACGCCGCCAGCCAGGGCGACACGCTGGACGAGGTGGCGCACGCCTATCGCAATGGCGTGGGCGAAGATGTGGCCGGCTGCATCATCACCAAGCTGGACGAAGCCACCCGCCTGGGCGCGGCGCTCGACACCGCCATCCGCCACCGCCTGCCGATCCATTACATGTCCGTCGGCCAGAAGGTGCCCGAGCACATGGAACTGGCCCGCGCGGACGTGCTGATCGACCGCGCGTTCTCGATGGTCGAGCGCGCCCGCGCACTGTACACCCCGAGCGAGGCCGACCTGGCGTCGCTGGTGTCGTCGTCGCGCGAACCGGACGCCGTGGACCCGGCGCGCCGCCGCCAGTTGCTGGCCTCGGCCATCCTGCCGCAGCAGGGCGGTGCGGCGTCGATCGCAGCAGCACAGAACCTGGACGACACCATTTCGTGGCTGGACAGCGACCCGGCGTGCCTGCAATCGCGCACCGCCTGGCGCGAGTACGTCGGCGACGGCGCGGGCGCCAGCCTGGCCGCGCTGGGCGATGAGCCACTGGCGATGGTGCGCCGTGAATTTTCCGCTGCGTGCAGCCGCAACCTGCTCGTGATGCACGGCAAGACCGCCATGAAGGGCGAGGCCTTGCCCGGCGGCGCGCTGATGGGCGCGCTGTTGATGAGCGACCGCGGCGCCGCACTGGCCGCGCCCGCGCAGCAGCTCGCGCTGCCGCATGGCATGTTGAGTTCGTTTGCGCCCGCCGCGCCGGCCCAGCCGGACCCGGCGGCGGCCTTGCAGGCTCGCGTGCAGTGGCTGGGCGAGCGCCTGTCGTCCTTGCCGCTGGTCCACATGCTGGAGGCCGGCACCGTTGCGCTATGGCAGCCGTTGAGCGAGCAGGGCGTGTCCTGGGTAGCGCGTTGCGCAGGTGGCACGCGCGTGATCCAGGACGAATGCCCGACCAACCTGAATGCCGTCGGCAAGAGCGTGGGTTACCTGCCCGTCGGCCAGCCCGGCGACATGCCGGGCCTGCGCCCGGCGCCGGGCGCCAAGACCGCGCCGCTGGCGCTGTGGGCCTCCGGCACTGAAGTCGTGCTGCCGGGCAAGGGGCAGGGCGTCAGCGTCCGCCTCATCTGCGCGCGGCTGATCGACACGGTCTCCGGCGAGGTCGCGGGCCAGTTGTTCGGCGCGACGAACCTGCCGGCGTCGCAGGCGGACGCCGCGACGATCGCGCGCTGGCTCGTCCTGCAGGAGGAGGCCAAGGCGGCGTTCCGTTACATGGCCAATGCCTGGCAGGCGGTGCCCGCCGTCGATGGCGCCCATACGCTGGCGCGACAGTCGCTGATGGCCGGGCAGCTTGGCGCGGCATGCTGGCAGCTGGCGCATTCGCCGGCGGCTGACGTCGTGCGTGGTCCGTTGTCAGGCATCGTGGGCACCGAGCGCAAGCTGTCGGGCAAGATGCTGCCGGTGGCGCTGCTGAAGATGTTCGCGCTGCTGGAGATGACGGGCGGGGCGTAAGGCCGCGACCCCGTCTCGCGGAAACAAAAAACGGCGTGCCATGCACGCCGTTTTTTTTATGCCGCAGGAGATCGGAAAAGGCGTCAGCCCGCCACGATCGGCCGGCGGCCCGGGGCGCTGCGGGCGCCGCGGCCTTGCGCGTCGTACGTCGAGGCGCTGCCGACGCCGACATTGCGCAGGGCGTCCAGCGATTGCTGGGTGTAGCGCAGATGCACGTCGATCAGGGCGCCATTGCGCATGTTGATTTCGCTGGCGGAGGCCGACTTGGTCAGCAGGGCCTGCCACACGCCGGACAACTGCGGATACTGCGCGGCGGCCTGTTCGGTGCCGACGTGGCCCGCGGGCAGGCCGATTTCGTTGAGCAGGTTGTCGCGCGTCTGGCTGAGGTCGACCAGTTGCTGCGCGATGCCGCGCTTGCGCTCGGTGATCTGGTTCAGCGTTTCGACGCTGCCCTGGCTGACCAGGACCTCGGTTTCTTCCTCGAGGATCGAGGAGAACTCGGAGATCAGGGTGTCTTCCTGCTTCATGCAGGATTGCAGGGAATCGACGAGGCTCATGACAGACGGCTCAATAGAGGGAAGGGACGGGCTATTTCAGCAGGTCTCGGGCGCTGGCGATCAGGCTGTCGGCGATGCGGCCGGTGTCGATCTTGAGCTGCCCGGAGGCGATCGCGGCGCGAATGGCGGCGACACGCTCGACGTTGATGTCGTTCGAGCCGTCCTGCATGGCCAGCATCTTGCGCGACGCCGAGCTCAGCGCGACTTGCGAGCTGCTCGATCCGGTGGCGCTGCCGGCGCCATACGCTTGACTGACCGCGGACTCGGCGCGGGCACCGACGGCGTCGGCCGCGAGGGGCCGGTTGGTGGTCGAATTGATTTTCAAGGTTTTCTCCGCAGGGCGTCCTGGGTCGGTTTGCGACGGATCCGCCTACTTATGTCTCTGTAACGACAAGGGCCGGAGGAACTTTAGGGTATATGCGAGCCAGGCGCAACGCGATTTGTAACAGGTCTATAGCTGAATTTCCACCAGCGTGGCGTTCCGGACGACGCCGCTGACCACCTGGCCGCCCGCGGTGCGCACCTGGACGACGGCGCCGGGGGCCGCGTTGCCCATGGCTTCGCCTTCGCTGCTGACCATGAAACCGTTGCCGCGCGCGTTGATCCGCACGTTCGTGCCGCGCTGCACCGACTGGGCGTTGCGCAGCGACGAGCTGCGGATCGGCTGGCCGGCGTTGATGCGGAAGGCGGCGGTCATGCCGGCGACCGCCTGCGGGTCGGTGATGGCGTTGGGGGGCAGGGTGACCAGATCGCCCTCGCGGGCGTCCAGATCCGCCGGGGTCAGGGCCTGGCCGGCGGCGATCAGGCGCGAGGCGACGTAATAGTGGCCGGCCACGCTGACGGAGGCCTGCACGTAGGCGGTCCAGCCTTTGGCCGAGTTGCAGCGCACGCCGACAGTCATGCGCGACCGCAGCTTCATGCCGGACGGCAGGAAGGGCGTCAGGTCATCGCACGGCGTCAGGCGGTCGGTGCGCGGCGGGTCGATGGCGATGGACGCCTCGCCGGGCAGGGAGGCCAGTTGTTCCTGCAGATAGGTCTGCGCCGCAATGATGATCGCTTCCGGGGCCTGGGTGGCCGCGGCCTGTGCCTGGACGGCGCTTGCCGAGGCCAGGAGCAGGGCGGCGATGCCGGCGCGCGCGAGAAGGAGTCTTGCGGAGATTTTCATGATGGATGAATTGTAGAAGTGGGCGGCTTTCGGCAATACGTGAATTGGATGAGAAATGACGGGTTGTTTGGCTGATTGTGTTACAGGTCCGGCCCCTATCATGCCGTCATCCAATGGGATAACGGTGCGTCCGGCGTCCCTCGCTTTATCTGATCTGCAACGAATTCAAGGCGCCACGATGCTCGACAGGCTCAACGAAGATTTCCGGTTCTACCAGCAGGCTTTGGCACTGCGCGCGCAGCGCCAGGAAGTGCTTTCCTCGAACATCGCCAACGCCGACACGCCCAACTACAAGGCGCGCGACATCGACTTCAAGGCCGCGATGCAAAGCGCCATGGAAGGCACGATGCGCCTGCCCGACACGTCGCTCAAGCTGACGTCGGCCCGCCACATTCCGGCCAAGGCCGTGTCGCAGGGCCCGACGGATCTGCTGTACCGCCTGCCGTACCAGCCCAGCATGGACGGCAACACGGTGGACATGGACATCGAGCGCGTGCAGTTCGCCGACAACACCCTGCATTACCAGAGCACGATGCAGCTGATCTCCAACCGTATCCGCGGGCTGCAGACCGCCATCCAGGATTGATCTTTAAAGGGAGCAACAGGCAATGTCCTTGTTGAGCATTTTCGATATCGCCGGTTCGGCGTTGAGCGCGCAGTCGCAGCGCATGAACGTGGCGGCCAGCAACATGGCCAACGCCGACAGTGTGGTCGGCCCGGATGGCCAGCCTTACCGCGCCCGCCAGGTCGTGTTCCAGGTCAACCCGGCCGCGGGCCAGGCGCTGGGCCAGGAGATCGGCGGCGTTCGCGTGGCCGGCGTGGTCCAGGACCAGTCGCCCCTGAAGATGGTCTATGACCCCAAACACCCCCTGGCTGACGCGCAGGGCTACATCAGCATGCCCAACGTCGATCCGGTGGCCGAAACGGTCAACATGATCGCGGCATCGCGGTCCTACCAGGCCAACGTCGAGGTCCTCAACACCGCCAAGGCGTTGATGCAGAAGACGCTGACCATCGGTCAATCCTAATTTCCAGCCAGAGTCTATCCATGACCACCGTCGACCAAACCACGAGCACCACGGCCATGGGCCTGGCGCAAACCGGCGCCAACAGCGCGAGCACCGCGCAGGGCCTGCAGGACCAGTTCCTGAAGCTGCTGGTCACGCAGCTCAAGAACCAGGATCCGCTGAACCCGATGCAGAACGCGGAGCTGACGTCGCAACTGGCGCAGATTTCCACGGTGGAAGGCATCACCAACCTGAAGAACACCATGCTGGCCATCAGCGGCCAGATCGACGTGTCCCAGTCGATGAACGCCGTGTCGATGATCGGCAAGGGCGTCCTGATCCCGGGCACGAAGGTCAAGGTCGGTGTCGACAGCGCCAACCCCGCGGACCGCGTGGTCACGCCCTACGGTTTGGATCTGCAGGGCGACGCCGCCAAGGTCCAGGTCCGCATCTCGGATTCGAACGGTGCAGTTGTGCGCACCATCGAGCTGGGCGAGCAGAAGAACGGCGTGTACACGCTGGAATGGGATGGCAAGAACGACGCCGGCGTGGCGCTGGAACCGGGCGCGTACAACGTGTCCGTGCTGGCGACCGACGCCGAGGGCGCGAAGGTGAACTCGGAAGTATTGAGCTACGGCAACGTGAAGAGCGTGGCGTACTCCACCAACGGCCTGCGTCTGGATCTGGGCCTGGACGGCCAGACCAGCATGCTGGACGTGCGCAAGGTGATCGGCGCCTGAACGGGCGGATATGAATTGGTGCCGGCGCACGGGCGGCGGCTTTTCCACTAAAGATTAGCGAGAGTAAACATGGGCTTCGGACAAGGATTGAGCGGCTTGAACGCCGCTGCGCAGAACCTGGACGTCATCGGCAACAACATCGCCAACTCGGGCACCGTCGGCTTCAAGTCGGCCACCGCATCGTTCGCTGACGTTTACGCCAGCTCGCGCGTGGGCCTGGGCGTCAAGGTCTCGGCCATCAACCAGCGCTTCACGGTCGGTTCCGTGACGGGCGGCGGCGGCGAATACGACATCGCCATCGACGGCGCGAAGGGCATGTTCCGCGTGACCGACCAGAGCGGCTCGGTCATGTACACGCGCAACGGCGAGTTCCTCGTCGACAAGAACAACTTCATCGTGAACGCGCAGGGCTATCGCCTGACCGGTTACCCGGCCGGCGCGATTGGTGCGAATCCGGTCGAACTGCAACTGCCGACCGCCAACGTCGCGCCGCAGGCGACGACCAGCGCAACCACCGTGGCCAACCTGGATGCCAACGCCAAGGTCATCTATCAGGTCGACACCGAGACGTCGCCGCTGGAACCGGGCAGCTTTACGTTCGACGGGGTCGACTACACCTTCACGCGTAACGCGACGGGGGTCGCCACGCTTAGCTTTAGCGGGGGTGGGGTCGTCCCTGCCGGTGCGATTACGGATGGCACCACTACGATCAACGTTGGTCCGGGTGGCGAGGTGACGCAGGACCTGACCGCCATTCCCGGTTATGAAGAGTTCACCGCCGCCGTCATCGAGATCGGCAAACCGTTCGATCCCAAGATCTCCAGCACCTACACGAACGCCTCGCCCATGACGGTGTTCGACTCCCTGGGCAACTCGCACCAGGTGATGCAGTACTTCGTCAAGCGTGAGGCGACGGCAGGCACCAGCGTGTACGACGTCTACTACACGATGGACGGCCAGGCCATGGCGCCCACCACCGAAGCCGGCGGCACCTGGGGCAACCCCACGCAGTTCACGTTCAACAACGCCGGCACGCTGACCAGCGCGCCGATCGTGAACCTGACCTTCGCCCAGCCCGGCGGCACGACCACCCCGGCCGATCCGCTGAACGTCGCCATCAACTACACCGGCACGACCCAGTACGGCAGCAACTACAAGCTGGTTGCCAAGCCCGACGGCTACACGTCCGGTGAGTTCAGCGGCATCAACATCAGCAGCGACGGCAGCCTGGTCGCCAGCTACACCAACGGCGAAACCCAGATCGTGGGCACGCTGGTGCTGGCCGACTTCTCGAACCTGCAGGGCCTGCAGCCCGTGGGCAACAACGCCTGGAAGGAAACGGCGGCTTCCGGCCAGCCGATCCTGGGCCAGCCCGGCACCAACAGCATGTCGACGGTGGTGGGTCAGGCGACCGAAGCGTCCAACGTGGACATGAGCAAGGAGCTGGTCAACATGATCATTGCCCAGCGCACCTACCAGGCCAATTCGCAGACCATCAAGACCCAGGACGAAATCATGCAAGTCCTGATGAACCTGAAGTAATGCCCGCTGGGCAAGCGACGACACCGACGGAATAGGCAATGGACAGAATCATCTACACCGCCATGAATGGCGCAGCGCGGATCACGGAGCATCAGGCCGCGCTCTCCAACAATATGGCCAACGTGAACACGGCGGGCTTTCGCGAGCAGATTGCGCTGTACCGCTCGGTTCCCGTGACGGACGGGGTGAGCCTGCCTACGCGTGTTTCGACGGTGGCGTCCACGCCCGGCAACAGCTTCGAGATGGGCACCATGCAGACCACGGGCCGCGGCCTGGACGTGGCGCTGGCCAGCGAGAACGGCTGGATTGCGGTGCAGACGCCGCAAGGCGAGGCCTATACCCGCGCGGGCAGCCTGCAGGTCGGCATCAACGGCCTGCTGCAGACGTCGCTGGGCCAGCCGGTCCTGTCGGACCAGGGCGGTCCCATCGACGTGCCCGACCAGGCCGCGCTGACCATCACGTCGGACGGCACGATCACGGCGCTGGGCGCCGGCGACGCGCCGAACAACATCCTGAACCTGGGCCGCCTGAAGCTGGTCAACCCGGACAACAAGCAGTTGGTGCACGGCGACGACGGCGTCTTCCGCATGGCGCCGGTCAACGGCCAGCCCGCACCGCCGGTGCCCGCCGACCCCGCCCTTCGCCTGTTGTCGGGCGTGCTGGAAGGCAGCAACACCAATCCCATGGCGTCGATGGTGGGCATGATCGAAAACGCCCGCCGCTTCGAGCAGCAGATGCAGGTGATTCAGCAGTCGGACCGCAACGCGGAACGCGCCAACGGCATTCTGTCCGTAAGCGCCTGATTTAAATAACATTTAGTTCGCGGCCAGGCCGCGGCACCGGAGTCTTTCATCATGATGCGTTCGCTGTGGATCGCCAAGACGGGCCTGGAAGGTCAGCAGACCTCCATGGACGTGATTTCCAACAACTTGGCCAACGTCTCCACCAACGGGTTCAAGCGCGGCCGTGCCGTGTTCCAGGACCTGATGTACCAGACGCTGCGCCAGCCTGGCGCCCAGGTGGGCGATGCCACGCAACTGCCGTCGGGCCTGCAGCTGGGCACCGGCGCGCGCGTGGCCGCCACCGAGCGCATCCACTCGGACGGCAACCTGAACAACACCGGCAGCGAAATGGACGTGGCGATCAACGGCCGCGGCTTCCTGCCGGTTGAACTGCCCGACGGCACGCAGGCCTATACGCGTGACGGCGCGCTGCAGCGCGACCAGAACGGCCAGCTCGTCACCGTCAGCGGCTACGTCATCCAGCCGCCGATCAACGTGCCGGACAACGCGCTGTCCATCACCATCGGCACCGACGGCATGGTCTCGGTGACGCAGCCCGGCGCCGCCGGCATCAACGTGCAGATCGGCCAGCTGCAGATCGCCACGTTCATCAACCCGACCGGCCTGCAAAGCATCGGCGAAAACCTGTACCTGGAAACCGACTCGTCGGGTCCGGCGAACCTGCTGCAGCCCGGTGTGGACGGCGCGGGTTCGATCATGCAGAAGTACGTCGAAACGTCCAACGTCAACGTCGCTGAAGAGCTGGTCAACATGATCACGACGCAGCGCGCCTACGAAATGAACAGCAAGGCCGTCAAGACGTCGGACGAAATGCTGGCCCGCCTGACCCAACTGTGATGCTCATGTCTGTCCTGCGCCTGGTACTTGCGTCTGCGCTGGCTCTGCTGGCGGCTGGTTGCGCCATGATCCCGCCCGAACCCATCGTGACCGGGCCGACGACGGCGGCCCCGCCGCCGCCGCCGATGCCCATGGCGCAGCCCACGGGCTCCATCTACCAGCCCACGACTTACGGCAATTACCCGCTGTTCGAAGACCGCCGGCCCCGCAATGTCGGCGACATCGTCACGATCGTGCTGAACGAGCGCACCAACGCGTCCAAGAACGTGGCGACGAATACCAATCGCAGCGGCTCGACCACGCTGGGCATCGCCGCGGCGCCGTCCTTCATGGACAGCTGGGCGAACGCCAACCTGAACACCGAAGCCAATGGCGGGAATGTGTCGCAGGGCAAGGGCGACAGCAGCGCCAACAATGCCTTCACCGGCACCATCACGACCACGGTGGTGGGCGTGATGTCCAACGGCAACCTGCAGGTCGCCGGGGAAAAGCAGATCGCCATCAACCGCGGCAGCGAGTACGTGCGCTTTGCCGGCGTGGTCGATCCGCGCTCCATCACGGGCACGAACAGCGTGTCGTCCACGCAAGTGGCCGACGCGCGCATCGAATACCGCAGCAAGGGCGTCATGGACGAAGTCCAGACCATGGGCTGGCTGCAACGCTTCTTCCTGATCGCTTCGCCGTTCTAAATCATGAAACAACAGACTCCGATATCCACCTTGCTGTCCCTGATGGCGCGGGTGTGCGTGGCCGTCGGGCTGGCCGCGGGCGCCGGTGCGGCGCACGCCGAACGGCTCAAGGATCTGGCCAGCATCCAGGGCGTCCGGGGCAACCAGCTCATCGGCTACGGCCTGGTCGTGGGCCTGGACGGCAGCGGCGACCAGGTGCGCCAGACGCCATTCACGCAGCAGAGCCTGACCAATATGCTGTCGCAGCTGGGCATCACGGTGCCCGCCGGCAGCAACATGCAATTGAAGAACGTGGCCGCCGTCATGGTCACGACGACCTTGCCGGCATTCGCGCGGCCCGGCCAGACGCTGGACGTGGTGGTCTCGTCCATGGGTAACGCCAAGAGCCTGCGCGGCGGCACGCTGCTGATGACGCCGCTCAAGGGCGCGGACAGCCAGGTCTACGCCATTGCCCAGGGCAACATCCTGGTCGGCGGCGCCGGCGCGTCTGCGGGCGGTTCCAGTGTGCAGATCAACCAGTTGAACGGCGGCCGCATCAGCGCGGGCGCCATCGTCGAGCGCGGCGTGCCGACCACGTTTGCCCGCGACGGCTACGTGCATGTCGAACTGAACAATACCGACTTCGGCACGGCGCAGAACGTGGCGACGGCCCTGAACCGCCAGTTCGGACAGGGCACGGCCACGGCGCTGGACGGCCGCGTCATCCAGGTGCGCACGCCCATGGAACAGGGCTCGCAGGCCCGCTTCCTGTCGCAGATGGAAGACCTGCAGGTCACGCGCGCGCCGACGGTCGCCAAGGTCATCATCAACGCCCGCACCGGCTCGGTCGTCATGAACCGAACGGTCATGATCGAAGAGGCCGCCGTGGCGCACGGCAACCTGTCGGTCATCATCAACCGCCAGAACGAGGTCGTTCAGCCGGACACGCCGTTCACGCAGGGCCAGACGGTGGTGGTGCCCAATACCCAGATCGAAGTGCGGCAGGACAACGGCTCGCTGCAGCGCGTGAGCACCAGCGCCAACCTGGCCGACGTGGTCAAGGGCCTGAACGCCCTGGGCGCCACGCCGCAGGACCTGCTGGCCATCCTGCAGGCGATGAAGACCGCGGGCGCCTTGCGCGCCGAACTTGAGATCATCTGACGGCCATGGCTTACACCAACGACGCGGCACGCGGCAGCGCCCGGCAGGATTCGGTCTTCGACATGGGCCGCCTGTCGGACCTGAAGCGTGACGTCAAGAAGGACCCGGCCGGCACCGAGCAGCAGAAGCAGGTCGCCAAGCAGTTCGAAGCGCTGTTCCTGCAGATGATGGTCAAGCGCATGCGCGAGGCCACGCCCAAAGAAGGGCTGTTCGATTCCCAGCAGACGCAGATGCTGCAGTCCATGGCGGACGAGCAACTGGCCCTGCACCTGGCCTCGCCCGGCATCGGCCTGTCGCAGGCGATCCTGGCGCAGATGCAGCAGGGCAAACCCGGCGAGATCCCGGACGAAGCGATCAAACGCATCGGGCAGGGCGGCGATCTGGACTTCCAGACCGGCGGCTCGCGTGAAGTGTCGGCGCTGCTGAACGTCATGCGCAACAACCGGCCGGCCGACCGCGCGCTGGCTGCGGCGGAAGGCGCGCCCGAGCACGTGGTCGACTTCGTGTCCAAGATGTCGCGCGCCGCCAACCTGGCGTCGCAGCAAAGCGGCGTGCCGGCCCGTCTGATCATGGGCCAGGCGGCGCTGGAATCCGGCTGGGGCAAGCGCGAAATCAAGCATGAGGACGGCAGCACCAGCTTCAACCTGTTCGGCATCAAGGCAGGTTCGAGCTGGAAGGGCAAGGTCGTCAACGTGCTGACCACCGAATACGAAGACGGCGTCGCCCGCAAGGTGACGCAGCCGTTCCGGGCCTACGCGTCGTACGAGGAATCGTTCGCCGACTACGCCCGCCTGATCGGCAACAGCCCGCGGTACGAGAGCGTGACGACGGCCCGCAACGAGATCGAGGCGGCCCGCCGGATCCAGGACGCGGGCTACGCGACCGACCCGCGCTATGCCCAGAAGCTCATCGGCATCATGGGGCAGCTGCGGGGCGCGGCATCCAACGTGGAAAATTCACGGCGGATGTTGGAAGGACTCTAAATTTGGGTGATCTCCTGCCGTAAACGGGGTATCCAGAGATAACAGCTGCGGTTACATACGGGGCATTGTCAGCATGAATTTGTACAAAACGGCACTGGGCGGGTTGAACGCGGCGCAAGCCGGCCTGGCAACCACCGGCCACAACATCAACAATGCCACCACGGTCGGCTACAACCGCCAACGCGTCATGACCTCGACGGCGGGCGCGCAAGCGACCTCCAACGGCTACATCGGCCGTGGCGTCCAGGTTGACACCGTCGTGCGCAGCTACGACAGCTTCCTGTACAAGCAGCTCGTCGGCGCAAACGGCAGCGGCGCCCAGCTCCAGGCGCAGCTCGACCAGGTTTCGCAGATCAACAACCTGTTCTCCGACCGCACGGTTGGCATCGCCCCGGGCCTGACCAACTTCTTCACCAGCATGAACACGGTGGCCAGCAAGCCGGCGGACCCCGCAGCGCGCGCCGACCTGCTCGGCCAGGCCAACAGCCTGACGACGCAGATCCGCTCCGCCTACTCGGAAATGCAGAAGCAGCGTGAAGGCCTGAACACCCAGATCAGCACCACGGTCGACCAGGTCAACAGCTACCTGACCCGCATCGACGACCTGAACCAGCAGATTTCCCTGGCGGCCGGCAAGGCCGGCGGCAGCCCTCCCAACGATCTGCTCGACCAGCGCGACCAGGCCGTCATGGAACTGAACCAGCTCATCGGCATCACGACCTACGAGCAGGGCGACAAGATCAGCATCTCGCTCACGAAGGGCGGCCAGTCGCTGCTGTCGGGCAACACGCTTTACCCGCTGCAGGCCGTTCCGTCGGCCTCGGACGCGGGCCGCACGGTCATTGCCTATACGCTGCCCGCGGGCACCGGCAAGACCATCGCGGTCGAGATGCAAGACAGCGAAGTCACCGGCGGCAAGCTGGGCGGCCTGCTGCAGTTCCGCGCCTCGTCGCTGGACGTCATGCAGAACCAGCTGGGCCAGATGGCCGTCGGTCTGGCGCTGTCGTTCAACGAGCAGCACAAAGAGGGTCTGGACCAGGGCGGCAATCCGGGCACGGACTTCTTCAGTATCGGTTCGCCGCAAGGTGTGCCCAATTCGGCAAACAAGAGCAACGCGCAGATCTCGGGTGAATTCACCGACCTGGCAAACGTCAATGCCAAGGACTACGAGATCTCGTTCGACGGCACCAACTACCAGGTCGTGCGCATGCCGGAAGGCTCGCAGGTCTACAACGGTCCGGCTACCGGCACCCCGCCCACCGCAACGCTGAACCTCGAAAGCGAGATGGGCGTGACGCTGACCATCAATGCGCCGCCCCAGGCCGGCGACAAGTGGTCGCTGTCGCCGACGCGTAACGCGGCCCGCGACATCAACGTTCTGATCACCGATCCGGACAAGGTTGCCGCGGCGGATCTGGAGGGCGGCGATGCCAACGGCAAGAACGCGCTGAAGCTGGCGCAGCTGCAGACCAGCAAGGTGCTGGGCCACGGCACGATGAGCATCAACGACATGTTCGCGCAGGTCGTGAACACGGTCGGCGTGCAGACGCAGCAGATCAAGACGGCCGCCACGGCGCAGGTCAACCTGATCAAGCAGACGACCGCTGCCCAGCAGGCGGTGTCGGGCGTGAACCTGAACGAAGAATACGTAAGCCTGTCGCTGTACCAGGAGCAATACCAGGCCAGCGCCCGCATCATCGATGTGGCGAGCACCATTTTTGACACGCTGTTGGGCCTGCGCGGCTGATCAGAACGTTGATTGTGAATACTAGAAAGCATTACGGAGCTGCACCATGCGTCTGAGCACCACGATGATGTACACGAACGGACTGAGCGGCGTTCTCGCTCAGGAATCCGACATGAATCGCCTGGTCGAACAGGTTGGCAGCGGCCGCAAGTTCCTGACCCCCGCGGACGATCCGCTGTCGGCTTCCCTGTCGATCGGCGTCGCGCAGACGCAGAGCATGAACACGACGTATGGCCTGAACCGCAACACGGCAAAGACCAACCTCGGCCAGGAAGCCAACGTTCTGGATTCGATCACCACCGCGCTGCAGGACGTGCGCACGCGCGTCGTCCAGGCCGGCAACGGCACGTTCGCCGACAGCGATCGCCAGGCCCTGTCGACCGCGTTGAAGAGCGCTCGCGATGCGCTGCTGGGTCTTGCCAACAGCACCGACGGCAACGGCCAGTATCTGTTCTCCGGTTACGAAGGCAGCGTGGTGCCTTACGCGCAGGACGCCACGGGCAAGGTCGTTTTCAGCGGCGCCACCGGTGAGCGCACCGTGCAGGTCGACCAATCGCGCCAGTTGTCGACCAGCGATCTGGGCAGCGACGTTTTCAATCGCGCCAACCCGGGTTCGACCGCCTATGTCAGCACGGCAAATGACAACAACACGGGCACCGCGCAGTTCGGCACCGTCTCGGTCACGCCGGGCAGCGCCAACATCGGCAAGAGCTTCAGCCTGCAGTTCGAGGCCGATCCCGCCACGGGCAACATGGGTTATCGCGTCATCACGACCGACCCCAACGCCAATCCGCCCGTGCCGCCGGTGACCACGCCCGCGCCGCCGGCCGGCCCCACCGAATACAAGGAAGGCGCCAGCATCGACTTCGGCGGCGTTGCTGTGGTCGTCAAGGGCACGCCGGAGAACGGCGACGTGATCGACGTCGAAAGCATTCAGTCGGCCGATGTGGATCTGTTCAACACGCTGGATAGCCTCATCAAGGTGCTGGATTCGCCCATCGCGGGCGACGAGAAGGCGCTGGCCCGTCTGAACAACGAACTGGCGACGGCGAACAAGAAGCTTGCGTCCAACTACGACAACATCCTGACCGTGGGTGCGTCGGTGGGCGCCCGCCTGAACGAGCTGGAGGCGCTGGACGCCACCGGCACGCAAAAGGGCCTGTCGTATTCGAAGTCGCTGTCGGATCTGGAAGACCTGGACTACTACGCCGGCGCCAGCCAGCTCGCGCTGCGCCAGGTGGCATTGCAGGCGGCCTCGGCCGCGTTCATGACCATCCAGGGTTCCAGCCTGTTCAGCCGCAAGTGATGCGGTAGTTATCTGCGCGGCGCCGTTTGCGCGCGCCGCGGGTGGCGCACTTTTCGGACGCTGCCGGCCCGGGGCCGGGGCGTCCGTAGTGCGTGTAGGGTAGGTTGTGTCGTTTTTCGTTGCTTAACGCTCGGATATTTCATGCTTGGTAATTTAAAAGTTCGCACCTGCATCATCCTGGTGCTGTTGCTCTTCACGGGCGCCATGTTCATTTCGAACGGTGTGGCGTGGATGGGGTTGAATTCCGGCAGCGACAAGCTGGCGCAGGTCAACGAGGCCTATGCCAACCAGGCGACGCAACTGCAGCGTGCCTACAGCACCTTCCTGCGCGGCCGTCTGTTGCTGGCCAATTCGCTGATGGACATGCAGCAGGGCAAGACCGAACAATCGACGTCGCAAGCCAAGCGTGCCGATGCGCTCATGGCCGATGGTCAAAGGCTGTTCGACTCGTTCCGCAAGGCGCCGCGCATGGCAGGCTCGGAAGACCTCGTCGCCAAGCTGGAAGCCGCCTACAAGCAGTTCGACGACGTCTACCGCCGCCAGGCCGCCGCGCTGGCGAACCTGGCCATCCAGGACTACCTGGATCTGAACGACGCCGGCGGCGCTGCCAACACCGCGTTCCGCGAGGCCGTCAACAACGTGCTGCAGTTCACGGACACGCGCACGGACGAGCTCATCGCGCAGGCGGAAGCCGACCACAACATTTCGCGCATGGTGACCATTGTGATGCTGGCCATCGCTCTGGTGCTGGCGCTGGGCTGCTGGATCTTCATCAACCGCACCGTGCTGCGTCCGTTGCACGAAGCCGGCGACCACTTCGAGAAGATTTCCGCTGGCGATTTCACCGGCCGTATCGAAGTGCGCAGCACCAACGAAATCGGTCACCTGTTTGGCGCCATCAAGCGCATGCAGGAAAGCCTGACCCGCACGGTGGCCACGGTGCGCCGCGGCGTCGAAGAAATCAACGTTGGCGCGCGTGAAATTTCCGCGGGCAACACAGACCTGTCCAGCCGCACGGAGCAGCAGGCTGCTTCGCTGGAAGAGACCGCCGCCTCGATGGAAGAGCTGGCCTCGACCGTGAAACAGAACGCGGACAACGCCCGCCAGGCCAATCAGTTGGCGGCGAGCGCGTCTGACGTGGCTGAACGCGGCGGTTCGGCCGTGTCGGAAGTGGTCAACACGATGCAGGAGATCTCCGCCAGTTCGCGCAAGATCTCGGAGATCGTGTCTGTCATCGACGGCATTGCGTTCCAGACCAACATCCTGGCGCTGAACGCTGCGGTGGAAGCCGCACGTGCTGGCGAACAGGGCAAGGGCTTTGCCGTGGTGGCGGGCGAAGTGCGCTCGCTGGCGCAGCGCAGCGCTCAGGCGGCCAAGGAAATCAAGGGCCTGATCGAGGACTCGGTGTCCAAGGTCGGCGCGGGTTCGCAGCAGGTCGAACGCGCCGGTTCCACGATGCAGGAGATCGTGTCGTCGGTGAAGCGCGTGACGGACATCATGGGCGAGATCTCGGCGGCGTCCGAAGAGCAGTCCAGCGGTATTGATCAGGTCAACCGCGCCGTGTCGCAGATGGACGAGGTGACGCAGCAGAACGCGGCGCTGGTGGAAGAGGCCGCGGCCGCCGCCGGCTCGCTGCAGGAACAGGCGCAGCGCCTGGCCGAAGCGGTTGCCGTGTTCAAGATCAACGCTGGCGAAGTCATCGAAGTGCCCGCGCGCCAACTGGCGCAGGAACGCAGTGCGCCGCGGATGCCCGCGCCCAAGCCCGCGCAGGAAGCCGCCGCGCCGGCTGCTCAGCCCGAGCCCGCCGCCAAGGCCGCGCCCGCGCCCGCACCCCGTCTGACCCAGGTTGCCCGGCCCAAGCCGGCGGGCGCGACCGCCGCGCGCCCGCTGCGCCGGCCGGCCACGCGCACTGCGGATGCCGCGGACGTTGCCGCGGCGGCGCCCAAGCCCGCCTCGCGCCGTCCGCCGCCCGCGGATGACGATTGGGAGTCCTTCTGACGGACCCGTTCCGCCAGTGCATTGAACAGGCAGTAGAGAAAATCCCTTTTACGTGCTGACGGCCAGGAGAGCGCCGCCAGCACGATTACCGGAACTACGTAAATGTTTAGCAATCTGAAGGTGCGCACCGGCTTGATGCTGGCCCAATTGGCAGTCGCCTTGGCCGCGCTCGTTGCCATTGTCCTGGGTTGGAACAGCATGCAGTCCAATGCCCGGGCGATCAACACCTTGGATTCCCTGAGCGTCCAGCAGAGCAATCTGATCAAGGACTCGTACACGCAGATGCTGCGCGCCACTGTGCGCGCCGACATCGCCGCTGCCCAGCGCGCCGCAGGCGACGCGAGCGGCGCCGCCGAAAACTCCCGCATCGTCCAGCAGCTGATCGCGGACGCCAAGAAGAAGATGGAGACCTTCAAGGCGATTCCGAAGACGACCGAGATCGGCCGGAAGTCCGAAGGCGACCTGCTGTCCGCTTTCACTGGCTTTGCCGACTCCCTGGAAGGCATGATGGCCGCCCTGGACAAGGGCGACGCCGCGACCTACCTGTCGCTCAAGAATACGAAGGCGGGCGCCGCCAGCGGCCTGTTCTTCAAGCAGCTCACGGACTTTGCCGCCAACATCAACAATTTCAGCGAAGAGATGGTGAAGTCGTCGCGCGCACAGGCCTCGACGATGACCTTTGTCTACATCGGTCTGGCGGTGCTGATCCTGGTGGTGTCGCTGGGCGCGTTCCTGTTCATGAATCGCGTCGTGCTGCGTCCGCTGCGCGTTGTGGGCGAAAGCTTCGACAAGATCGCCGCAGGCGACCTGACCGTACGCGTGGACGTCAACTCCACCAACGAAATCGGCGCCCTGATGGCGGCCGTCAAGCGCATGCAGGAAAGCCTGGCGCGCACCGTGTCCGCGGTGCGCCGCGGCGTGGATGAAATCAACGTCGGTTCGCGTGAAATCTCGGCGGGCAACACGGACCTGTCCAGCCGCACCGAAGAGCAGGCCGCCTCGCTGGAAGAGACCGCCGCGTCGATGGAGCAACTGGCCTCGACCGTGAAGCAGAACGCGGACAACGCGCGCCAGGCCAATCAGCTGGCGGCCAGCGCGTCCGACGTGGCCGAGCGCGGTGGTTCGGCGGTGTCGGAAGTGGTCAACACCATGGAAGGCATTTCGGCCAGCTCGCGCAAGATCTCGGAAATCGTGTCGGTCATCGACGGCATCGCATTCCAGACCAACATCCTGGCGCTGAACGCCGCGGTGGAAGCCGCGCGTGCGGGCGAGCAGGGCAAGGGCTTTGCGGTGGTGGCCGGCGAAGTGCGCTCGCTGGCGCAGCGCAGCGCCCAGGCAGCCAAGGAGATCAAGGGCCTGATTGAGGACTCGGTGTCCAAGGTCGGCGCCGGTTCGCAGCAGGTCGAACGCGCCGGCGCGACGATGCAGGAGATCGTCGCTTCCGTGAAACGCGTGACGGACATCATGGGCGAGATCTCGGCGGCCTCCGACGAGCAGTCCAGCGGCATCGACCAGGTCAACCGCGCCGTCGCGCAGATGGACGAAGTGACGCAGCAGAACGCGGCGCTGGTCGAAGAGGCCGCCGCCGCGGCAGGCTCGCTGCAGGATCAGGCGCAGCGCCTGGCCGAAGCGGTGGCCGTATTCAAGATCAATGCAGGCGAAGTCATCGAAGTGCCGGCACGCCAGTTGGCGCAGCAGCATCGGCCGGCTGCCCGCGTGGCCGCACCGGCGCCCGAGCCCGAGGTGGCGCCCCAAGCCGCCGCGCCGGCCGCCAAGCCCGCCGCCGCCGTGCGCCTGACACACACCGCCCGCGCCAAGCCGGAACCGGCCGCCGGCGCCACGGCAACGCGCCCGCCGCGCAAGCCCGCCGCGACGCGTCCGGCGCCCGCGGCAAAGGACGTTTCGAAGCCCGCGCCAGCACCGGCTGCAAGCCGGCGGCAGGCGCCTTCGGACGACGATTGGGAATCTTTCTGACGCCGGCGCCGCCGGCATATAGGCAGGGTATGCGAGGTTATCTACATCTTCTGGCAGCGGCCGCGATTGCGGCCCTTGTCGCTGGCTGTGCGGCAACGGGTCACAACTTCGACCCGAGCAAGCTGTCGACCCTGACGCCCGGGCAGACGACCATGGAAGAGGCCGCGCGTGCGCTGACCGCCCCGCCTGCCCAACAATTCAAACAGAGCGACGGCACCGTGCTGGCGCTCTGGTTCCACAAAATCACCTTTGTCACCGACGGCCTGTACAGCCGTAAGGAAGCGCTGCTGCAGTTCGGCCCCGATGGCCGGCTGATGCGGCTCGTCGACAGCACCAATATTCTGCTGGAACCTTGGGAACGCCAGAAGTTGCTGGGGCCTGCCCCCGCGCCTGCCTTGACGCAGGACTGGGCACAACCTGCGATGGAACCCGAGGTGCAAACGATCTACATTCCGGGCCCGGGTGAACCGGCCGGTCTGGCGCCGCAGGGCAAATAGCCCTGCAGTTCGGCAGAAGACATCGGGCGTCACATGCCCGGTGTTCGTCGCCCTGAGTGCATCCCCTGTGTAACAGGGCATGTCCACAGGGTGGTTTTTCATTTGGTCAGAGCAGTTCCTGAGGGATGGGGAAATAAATGGAAGCGAGTCTCGAATCCGGTGGTAAAGCCGGCAAGGCCGGCAAGAAAAAAGCCGCGCGCGCACCCAAGGTCAAGCGCAAACTGAGGCTGCGCGATGCGCGCGTTGGCACGATGCTGCTGTGGGTGATGGCGTTTTTCGCGTTGCTGATCGCGGCGGTGGGCGGCCTGGCCGCGTACTTCCTGCAGAGCAACTATGAATCGATCCGCGAGGTCAACGCGCTGACGGCGCGGGCCAAGCAGGTCGAAATCATCAACAGCGACATGCTGCGCGCCCGCGTGAGCCTGATGGTGGCCGCGCGCCACCTGCAGGAATCCGGCTGGGGCAGCGGCGAGAACTCCGCGCGTGACGCGGCCGCTTCGCTCAAGGGCGCGACGGACCTGTTGACGGGTGTGCGCAGCCGCTTCGCCGATTTCCAGAAGAACATGCTCGAGGACGACACTGGCCGCCAGTTGTCGATGAACCTTGTGCGCCGCTATCGCTCGTACATCGACGACGGCGTGGACACGATGGTCGAAGCCCTGCGCAGCGAAGACTATTCGACGTTCTACATGGTGAACAACGAATACGGCACGCCTCGCAGTGCGGCCTTCATCGAGGCGATCGGCCAGTTCGACAAGTACATCGCCGACCAGCAGCGTGAAACGATCGAACAGGCCGAGGCCAATTTCAACCTGGCCATGATCGCCGTCGGCATCGCGGTTGCGCTGGCGCTGCTGCTGATGGTGCTTGCCCGCATCCTGTTCGGCCGCCTGGTGGTGCGCCCCTTGGTCGAAGCCGGTCAGCACTTTGACAAGATTGCCGCGGGCGACCTGACGGGCCGCGTGGAAGTGCGTTCGCACAACGAAATCGGCCAACTGTTCGCCGCTCTCAAGCGCATGCAGGAAAGCCTGACGCGCACCGTGTCGACGGTGCGCCGTGGCGTGGACGAGATCACCGTCGGTTCGCGTGAAATCTCGGCCGGCAACACGGACCTGTCCAGCCGCACGGAAGAGCAGGCCGCCTCGCTGGAAGAGACCGCTGCCTCGATGGAAGAGCTGGCGTCGACCGTGAAGCAGAACGCGGACAACGCCCGCCAGGCCAACCAGTTGGCGGCCAGCGCGTCGGACGTGGCCGAGCGCGGTGGTTCGGCGGTGTCGGAAGTGGTCAACACCATGGAAGGCATTTCGGCCAGCTCGCGCAAGATCTCGGAAATCGTGTCGGTCATTGACGGCATCGCGTTCCAGACCAACATCCTGGCGCTGAACGCCGCGGTGGAAGCCGCGCGAGCGGGCGAGCAGGGGAAGGGCTTTGCGGTGGTGGCGGGCGAAGTGCGCTCGCTGGCGCAGCGCAGCGCCCAGGCCGCCAAGGAGATCAAGGGCCTGATCGAGGACTCGGTGTCCAAGGTCGGCGCGGGTTCGCAGCAGGTGCAACGCGCCGGCGCGACGATGCAGGAGATCGTTGCCTCGGTGAAGCGCGTGACCGACATCATGGGCGAGATCTCGGCGGCGTCCGAAGAGCAGTCCAGCGGTATCGACCAGGTCAACCGCGCGGTGTCGCAGATGGACGAAGTGACGCAGCAGAACGCGGCGCTGGTGGAAGAGGCTGCGGCCGCCGCCGGCTCGCTGCAGGAACAGGCGCAGCGCCTGGCCGAAGCGGTTGCTGTGTTCAAGATCAATGCCGGCGAAGTGATTGAAGTGCCGGCGCACCAGCTGGGCGGGTATGCCGCGCCGTCGCTGAACTGATCGTCGTTATCCCGGGCCGCGCCCGATCCTGCAGATGCGGGATCGGGCGCGGCTTTTTTGCAGGCCAGCGATCCGCGGATGCGCTTGTTCCATATCGGACGGTTATGCGTGCGTTGATGGAAATCATAAGCACGTTAAGTTTTCCGCTTTATGACCGTAAATAATGTCAACGCCTGAATTTTCAGGACGAAAACAGAGTAATCAACGGTGGCCGGGGGATCGGACGCCAGCTGGAGACAAACCATGCGTGTCAATCTACCCGTCACCAATGTGGAAACCAAGCTGCGCGAGGACCAGTACCTGATCTCGCGCACGGACACCAAGGGCCGCATCGTCTACGCCAATCCGGCCTTTGTCGAGGTCAGCGGCTTCACCCGCGAAGAGCTCATCGGCAAGGCGCACAACATCGTGCGCCATCCCGACATGCCGCCGGAGGCCTACGCGGATCTCTGGGAGACCCTGGAGGCCGGGGAATCCTGGCTCGGCGTGGTCAAGAACCGCCGCAAGGATGGCGGCTACTACTGGGTGCTGGCCAATGCCACGCCCATTGTCGAGAACGGCGAAGTCGTGGCCTATTCGTCCGTGCGCGTGCAGCCGTCGGAAGAACAGATCGAGATGGCCGAAGCGCTGTACGCGCGCATGCGCGAGGGCACGGCCAAGGGCGTGCGCATCCTGCACGGCCGGCCCGTGCGCGCCGGCTGGCGCAGCGGCCTGGACCTGCTGGCGTTCCCGTTTCGGCCTGGCGTGCGCAGCCGCATGCTGCGCCACGCCACGCTGTCGTCGGCCATCGTCGGCGCCGCGGGCGCGTATGGCCTGCATGCCAATTGGCCCAGCCTGAGCCCGTTGGGCGCGGCGCTGGGTTGTGGCGCGATCGGGCTGGGCATCGTCGCCATCTACGCGATGGGCTGGAGCCTGTCGCGTTCGCTGCTGGACCCGATGCGAGACGCGGCGAACATGGCACGTCAGGTGGCTGCGGGCAACCTGACCACGCAGATCGTGCCGGAATCGGATGACGAGGTGGGCAGCCTGAAGTTTTCGCTGGAGGTCATGCGCAAGAGCCTGATCGGCATTGCCCAAGACGTCTATCGCGGCATCGAGGGCACGACGCACGCCGCGGTGGACATCGCCCGGGGCAACCAGGAACTGGCCGGCCGCACGGAAGGGCAGGCGGCGTCGCTGCAGCAGACGGCCGCCAGCATGCAGCAACTGACGTCCACGGTGCGCCAGAACGCCGACAATGCGCGGCAGGCCAACGATCTGGCCGCCAGCAGCATGGACGTGGCGCGGCGCGGCGGCGTGGCCGTCGGGCAGGTGGTCAACACCATGCACGGCATCTCGGACAGCTCGCGCAAGATCGCCGATATCGTCACCATCATCGAAGGCATCGCCTTCCAGACCAACATCCTGGCGCTGAACGCCGCGGTGGAAGCCGCCCGGGCCGGCGAGTCCGGCAAGGGCTTCGCGGTGGTGGCGGGCGAAGTGCGCAGCCTGGCGCAAAAGAGCGCCCAGGCCGCCAAGGAAGTGAAGACGCTGATCGAGGACTCGGTGGACCGCGTGACCGAAGGCTCGGCGCAGGCGGAGCAGGCCGGGGCGACCATGCAGGAGATCGTGGATGCCGTTCACCGCGTCACGGCCATCATCGGCGAGATCTCGCGCGCCTCGCAGGAACAGTCAACCGGCATCGAACAGGTGGATACCGCGGTCTCGCAAATGGACGTGATGACCGTGCAGAACACGGCACTCGTGCAGGAACTGGGCGGCGCGGTGACGCAGCTGGGCAATCAGTCGGGCGCGCTGCGTGAGACCATCCGCGTCTTCCGCGTGGTGGGACAGCACTGATCGAGTTGCGGGCGGCGGGCGGCGGGGCCGGGGCCCGCGGTCACGCCCGATTGCAGGCCTGCTGGCGGCGGGCGGTTACCGCCCAGCCAGCGCATCCACCACACGGCTCATCGCCGTCAGCCCCGATTCGAACAACGACTCCAGGAACGGCCCGGCGTGGGGCAGCACGATCGCCAGGATCGTCACGCCGACGATGAGCGTGACGGGAAAGCCCACCGCGAACACGGAAAGCTGCTGGGCGGCACGGTTCAGGATGCCCATGGCCAGGTTGATGGTGAGCAGGGCGCAAATCAGCGGCAGCGCCAGCAGCAGGCCCGACACGAAGATCGTCTTGCCCCATTCCACGACTGCGCCCCAGCCGTTCTGGTGCAGTTGGATCATGGCGATGGGCAGCGTGTCGAATGACCGCACCAGCGCCGCCAGCACCAGCAGATGCCCATCCAGCGCCAGGAAGGTCAGCATCGCGACGATGTTGAAAATGCGCGACAGCACGGCGGTGTTGGCGCCCGAGCTGGGATCGAAGAACGAGGCGAACGACAGGCCCATCTGCAGGCCCACGAATTCACCGGCCGTCTGCACCGCTGCGAATACGATGCGCATGGTGAACCCCATGGCGATGCCGATCAGCACCTGCTGCATCACCATCCAGAGGCCGGCGTAGGAACCAGGGGCGACGGGTGGCATGGGATCCAGGGCCGGGCTGATCGCCACGGCCAGGACGAACGACAGTCCCACCTTGACCTTGACGGGGATAAGCGATTCGGAGAAGAGCGGCGCGGTGCCCACGAGCGCGAGAATACGCACGAACGGCCAGAGGAACTGGCCGACCCAGCCGTTCAGCTGCTCGAGCGTAAAAGAGAACATGGCGTCGCAACCCGTGTCCGGCGGCCGGCGCCGCTCAGGACACCAGCATGGGGATCTGGCCGATAAGCTGCCGGATGTAGTCGACCATGACGCCGATCAGCCAGGGGCCCAGCAGCACCAGCACGCCGCACATGGCCAGCAGCTTCGGAATGAACGACAACGTCATTTCGTTGATCTGCGTGGCGGCCTGGAAGATGCTGATGACCAGACCCACGACCAGCGTGACGAGCAGAAGGGGACCGGCCATCGCCAGGACGATCTTCATCGCCTGGTAGGTCATGGTCATGACGGTTTCAGCGGTCATGGCGATCTCCTTGCGGCGTTACTGGTAGAAGCTCTGGGCCAGCGAGCCCATGAGCAGGTTCCAGCCGTCGGCCAGCACGAACAGCATCAGCTTGAAGGGCAGCGCCACGGTGACGGGCGGCACCATCATCATGCCCAATGCCATCAGGACGCTGGCAACCACCAGGTCGATGATGAGGAAGGGAATGAAGATCGTGAAGCCGATCTGGAAGGCGGTCTTCAGTTCGCTCGTGATGAAGGCCGGCACCAGGATGCGCATCGGCACCTGCGAGGGGTCTTCCAGCGCGGGCTGCTTGGCCAGGTTGGCAAAGAGCGCCAGGTCGTTCTCGCGTGTCTGGTGCAGCATGAAGGTGCGCAGCGGATTCGCGGCGCGTTCGACCGCGGCCTCGAACTGGATCGTGCCTTCGGACAAGGGCTTGTAGGCGTCGGTGTAGATCTTGTCGAACACCGGCGACATCGTATAGAAGGTCAGGAACAGCGCCAGGCCGATCAGCACGTGGTTGGGCGGCGACATGGCCGTGCCCATCGCGCTGCGCAACAGGCCCAGCACGATGATGATGCGTGTGAAGCCCGTCATCATCAGCAGCGCCGCCGGCAGGAACGACAGCGACGTCATCAGCAGCATGGTCTGCATGCTGAGCGAGTAGGTCTGCGAGCCATTCGCGCCCGGCGTGGCCGTCAGCGCGGGCAGCGTGGCCTGCGCCACCACGCCGGCCGGGAAAAAGGCCAGGCCCAGCACCGCGGCGGCGGCCAGCATGGGCAGCGCGCGCTGGGCGGCGCGGGCGGTAGTCGTGCGGGTAGGCAAACTCATGGGTATCGCTTGATTCGCGCCGGGGCGTTGAGCCCTAGCGGCGCTTGAGTGCCTGGCCCAGCTTGGCCGCGAAGGCGGCCGTGGGCAGAGGCGAACCCTCCGGCAACTGGCCGGCGGGCAGGGTATGCAGGGTGGTGAGCTGGTTCGGGCCAACGCCCACCACCAGCCAGGTGTCTTCGATCTCGACGACGACGACGCTTTGGCGCGGACCGACCGGCATGCTGGCAACCTGGCGCAGCACGTTGCCGCCGCCGCGCTGGACCAGTCCGGCGCGCTTGGCAAGCCACGCCGCGGCCAGGATGGCGGCCACCACCAGCACAAGGCCGATGATGACGCGCAGCAGGGCAGGTTCGGTCATGGCGCCAGGGGTCAACGACGGTTGTTCAAGCGGTTGATCCGCTCGGACGGGGTGATGATGTCGGTCAGGCGGATGCCGTACTTTTCTTCGACGACCACGACTTCGCCCTGGGCGATCAGGTAGCCGTTGACGAAGATGTCCATCGGTTCGCCGGCCAGGCCGTCCAGTTCCACCACCGAGCCCTGGCCCAGCTGGAGCAGGTTCTTGATGGTCAGGCGGGTGCGGCCAAGCTCAACCGTCAGCTGGACGGGAACGTCCATGATCAGGTCGATGTCGGTGCCTTGGCCGGACGTGGCGCCGGCCAGCGGCTTGAACACGGATGCGGCGGCCGAGGCCGTGGCGGCCGGCGCCGCGGCGGGAGCCGGGGCCGGGGCAGGAGCGGCGGCGGGCGCCGCGGCAGAGGGCGCAGCGGGCGCGGCAGCCTGTTCGGCCATCGCGGCAGCCCAGTCGTCCTGCGGCTTCAGACCGTCGGCTTGCGTGGGCGGGTTGGCGCGGGATTGTTCGGCGAGCGCGTCGGCCCAGTCGTCGGCCGGGGACGAGCCAGTGCCGGGCTCGTTCTTGTCAGTCATGGTCAGAGGCCTCGTTGGGTTCTGTATCGTGGGTAAACAGGTTTTGTACGCGCAAGGCGTATTGGCCGTTGAAAACGCCGTAGCCGCATTCCATCAGCGGCACGCCGTCGACGTGGGCGATGACGGTTTCAGGCACGTCCACCGGAAGGACGTCGCCGACCTTCAGGCTCATCAGTTCGCGGATCGACGACGGGATGCGGGCAAATTCCGCGACCACGTCGATGTCCGCGCTGCGCACCTGGCGGGAAAGCTGCTGCGACCAGCGCTGATCCACTTCCTCGAGCGTCGTTTCCTGCAGCGGGCGCGTCAGCAGATCGCGCACCGGCTCGATCATGGAGTAGGGCAGGCAGATGTTCAGGTCGCCGCCGGTTGCGCCGAATTCGATGTGGAACGAGGAGACCACCACCACTTCGTTGTTGCCGGTGATGCTGGCGAACTTGGTGTGCATCTCCGAGCGGACGTATTCGAACTCGATCGGGTAGACGGGATCCCAGGACTTGCCGTAGCTTTCCAGGGTCAGGTTGAGCAGGCGCCGGATGATGCGCTGTTCGGTGGTGGTGAAGTCCCGGCCTTCGACGCGCGTGTGGTAGCGGCCATCGCCGCCGAACAGGCTGTCGATGACCAGGAACACCAGGTTCGGGTCGTACGTAAAAAGCGCCGTGCCGCGCAGCGGCTTCATCTGAATCATGTTCAGATTGCTGGGAACCGGCAGGTTGCGTTCGAAGTCCGCGTACTTCTGGATCTTGATCGAGCCGACGGTGATGTCGGCGCTGCGGCGCATGAAGTTCAGCAGCACGTTGCGCATGTTGCGCGCAAACCGCTCGTTGATGAGCTCCAGCGTCTGCATGCGGCGGCGCACGACACGCTCTGGCGAGCTCAGGTCGTAGGCACGCGCACCGCCGTTCTGGCCGTCGGATTCCTTTTTACTATCGCTCTCGCCGGTGACGCCGGCTAGCAGCGCATCGACTTCGTCCTGCGAAAGAAATGCCTCGTAGGCCATGCTTATTGCACCACGAACGCCGTGAACAGCACGTCGGTCACGTACTGGCCGTCAGGCAGGGGCGAGAAGGGGCGGTTCACCGCCTGCTTGATGGCCGTGATCATGTCGGTCTTGCCTTGCTGCGTCTGCACCGCGGTGGGCGATTGCGACGACAGCACCATCAGGATGCGGCTGCGCACTTCGGGCATGTACTTTTCCAGGCGCGTGCGGGTCTGTTCGTCGCTCACGCGCAGGGTCAGGCCGACGTGCATGATGCGTTCCGTGTCCGCGTTCTGCAGCGTGACGGTGAAGGCTTCGATCGGCACGAAGATCGGCGCGGGCACGGCGATCGGGGTGGCAGACGGCGCGACGAAGGTCGTCGGCGTGGCCTGCGGGCCTTGGCCGGGCTGGCCTTGCACGCCGCCGGCCTGACCGGGCTGACCCGGCTGGCCGGGTTGGCCGCCAGGCACCTGGCCCACGCCAAGCTGCACCGGAGCGCCGCCTTGCGGTTGCTGCAGACGCTGCGTGATGAACCAGGTCGCGCCGGCGCTGGCCGCGGCAACCAGCAGCAGCACCAGGATCGCCAGCAGCGGCCGAAGGATGCGGCCAATGCCGCCGGAGGACTTCGCGTCGCGCGCCGGCGCGGGAATGGGTTTGATTGTCGCCATCTGGAGTTCGATGCGTGTTTGCCGCTGGTGAAAACGGATTCTTAGTGGATGAAAGCATTCTGCCCGAATTCACGCCGCCGCTTGGAGGCGAAAAACAGGGCGAAAGCCGCGTATCTCAAGCTATTGCTGCACTGCCCGCATCCGTTGCCGGACACGGGCCGCCGGATCATTACGCGAACGTGTCGACCAATGCGTTGGCGTTGCGCGACGCCGTCACGGCGGGTTGCGCGGCATCTGGCCCGCTGTCCGCCACGGCGACGCCGCCGCCTTGCTGACGCTGCGAGCCGTTGCCGTTCTGTTGCGCGAATTCCTGCTGCGCGGCTTGTTCACCCACGCTGGTTTGGCCCAGCGAGATGCCGGCCTGGGCGAGCGCCTGCTGTAACTGCGGAATGGCGACTTCGATCGCCTGGCGTACCGACGCATGCGCCGACACGAACGAGGCGCTGGCCACGCCGTCCGCCAGGTTCAGGCTGACGCGCAGCGGACCGAGGTCCGGCGGATCCAGCCGCAGTTCGGCGGTCTGCATGCCCTGGCGCACGTTGTTGCTCATCATGACCATCTGCTGGCCAAGTTCGGTGCCCCAGTGGGTGGCGCCGACCGGCGTGGCCACTTGCATGACGACGGGAACGATGGGCTGCGCGATGGCGGCCTGGTTGACGACCGGCAGCGCCTGGCGTTGCGTGGCGGCGGCCAGCGCGTGGGCCAGCGCTTCCTGCGGATTGGCGCCATGCTGCGGCGCCTGGAATTGCGGGGCCGAGCCGGCCAGCAGGTCGGGCTGCTCTTCGTCGGCAACGTGGGCGGGCAGCGCCGGAGCGGCTTCCTTCTGGTCGGCGGGCATGTCGCGCGCGACGCGCGGCAGCGGCAGGTCCAGGGCGGCCTTCGGGGCGTCGGCCTTGACCGTTGCCTTGGCGTCGACGGGCGCCTGGGCAACCGGCGCGGAGCCCGGCTTGACGGCGGCAGTGACGACCGGCAGCGCGGCTTCGGCTTCGCGGGCGATCTGCGCGGCGGCGGCCTGCGCCTGACCGGCGGTCGCGGCTGCCGGTGTCTGCTGAGCGGCCTGCGGCACCAGCGTGTCGGCGGCGTTCAGCGCGGCCGTCAGCATGGCGGCGCCCTGATTCATGGCGCTGGCGGCGGCAGCGGCATTGCCGCGCGCGAGCTGCACCTGCTCGGCGGCCTGGGCCGCAATCTCCAATGCCTGTTGCGGCAGGTCAGAGGCGGCCACCGGCTGTTGTGCGGCGACGGCGAGCGCGCCGGCTTCGGCCTGGGCGGCGGTCTGCACCGCATCATTGATGGCGCCGGCGGCTGCGCCTTCGGCCGTGCTGGCCGGATCGCTGGCTTTGCCGTCCTTGGACGGCGTCTTGCTGTTGCCGTTCGCGGGCCGTGCGTCGGCGGACTGGTTGGGCTGCTGCTGCGCTGGACGCTTTTGCGCCAGCACGTCCGAAAACGAGGGGCCTTTATCTTTCTTGTCCGCGGCAGCCGGTTTGGCGCCGAGCGCGTCGTTGGGCGACGCCGGGGCGGCCGGTGCGAGCAAGGTCAAGGGCAGGGGAGCGGTCATCTGGGGCTTCCTGTGAGGAACTGCTTAATGCATGCCGCTGGCCTGGCGCTGGACCAGGCGGGCGGAGTATTCGTCGTTGGCGCGCTGTTCGCGGCGCGATTCCACGAGGGCCTGGGCGCGCTGCTCGCGCTGCGCCAGGGCATCGTAGGAGTTGAGCTTGCGCTTTTCCTGCTGCCAGTAGAGCTGGCCCTTGGACAGGTTTTCCTCGGCCTGGCGCAGCACGCCTTGCTGCTGGCCGATCGCGTCGTCCAGCGTGCCGATGAATCGCTGATAGTTGTGGCAGTCGCTGGCCGCCATGCCGCTCGTCATCGCCGTCTGAAGGCGCTCGAGGTAGTCCTGGCGGTAGTCGTGCAGCATGGAAAGCTGGCGCTGCGCATTGCTGCGTTCGGCGGTCAGCCGGCCCAGCAGGCGCGCGGCTTCGTCCGTGCTCTCCTTGGCCAGGTTGATCAGCATGTCCAGAGGCAGTTGGCTAGGCATAGGTGTCCCGTGATTCGAAACTGGCTCGCAATTGATTGACGGCGTCTTCGTAGCCGACGTTCTCGCCGATGTCCTGCTGCAGGAAGGCTTCCAGGCGCGGGTAGCGCGCGATGGCGTCGTCCAGCTGCGGGTCGTTGCCGGCGGCGTACGCGCCCACGGCGATGAGGTCGCGGTTGCGCTGGTAGCGCGACAGGCTTTGCTTGAAGCGGCGCACGATGGAGAACTGCTGCGGCGTGATGAGCGAAGTCATTGCCCGCGAGATCGACGCTTCGATGTCGATGGCGGGGTAGTGGCCCGATTCGGCCAGGTGCCGCGACAGCACGACGTGACCGTCCAGAATGGCGCGCGCCGAGTCGGCGATCGGGTCCTGCTGGTCGTCGCCTTCGGCCAGCACGGTGTAGAACGCCGTGATGGAGCCTGCCTTGCCGGACGGACCGGGCGCGCCCATGCCCGCGCGTTCCACCAGCGTCGGCAGCTTGGCAAACACCGACGGCGGATAACCCTTGGTGGCGGGCGGTTCGCCGATGGCCAGCGCGATTTCCCGTTGCGCCATTGCGTAGCGGGTCAGCGAGTCCATGATCAGCAGCACGTCCAGGCCCTGGTCGCGGAAGTGTTCGGCCAGGCGCGTCGCATAGGCGGCGCCCTGCAGGCGCAGCAGCGCCGACACGTCGGCCGGTGCGGCCACGACGACCGAACGCGCCAGGCCTTCGGGACCCAGGTTGTGCTCGATGAATTCCTTGACTTCGCGGCCCCGCTCGCCGATCAGTCCGACGACGATGACGTCGGCCTTGGTGTAGCGGGCCATCATGCCCAGCAGCACCGATTTACCCACGCCGGATCCTGCGAACAGACCCATGCGCTGGCCGCGGCCGACGGTCAGCAGACCGTTGATGGCGCGCACGCCGGTGTCCAGCACCGTATCGATGGGCGCGCGCGACAGCGGGTTGATCGGCTGGGCGGACAGGGGGGCCAGTTCGGCGCCCGTCAGCGGACCCAGTCCGTCCAGCGGGCGGCCGGCGCCATCCAGCACGCGGCCAAGCAGCGCGTTGCCGACGGGCAGGTGGCGGCCAAGCTGGGGCTTGGCGTTGCCGTTCAGTTCGGCCTTGCGCGGCAGCGGAATCTGGCGCTGCACGGGCGGTTCGCCGGGCACGACGCGCGCGCCGGGCGGCAGGCCGGAAATATCGGCCTGCGGCATCAGGTACAGCGTGTGGCCGTCAAAACCCACGACTTCGGCGTCGGCCCAATGGTCATGGCCGCGCGCGATCTCGATACGGGCGGCGGCGCCGACGGGCAGGCGCAGGCCGGTGGCGTGCAGCACCAGGCCCGTGGCCCGCGTGATCTTGCCGCTGACCAGCCACGGATCGGTGGACGCCGCGCGGATCGAGCCGATCTCAAGCTGCGTCTGCCAGCGGTCGAGCACGGGCGCGGTCGGCTTGGTCGCCGCGGAAGCGGCTGCGGCGCCCGCGAGGGGCGCCTGGCCGGATTGCTCGGAGGCCGGATTGCCGTTCACACCGGCTCCTCCCAGGTTGCGTTGCGGCCGAGCGAGGCGGCCACGCGGCGCCAGCGGGTCTGCAGGGTGGCGTCGATGTCGCCGAACGGCGTCTCGGCACGGCAGCCGCCGCGCAGGATGGATTCATCGGCCAGCACGCGCCAATGGCCTTCTTTCAGTTCGTCGGCCAGGTGCAGGCGGATCAGTTCGATATCTTCCGGATTGGCCCACAGGCGCATCTGGCCGCCGGCCGTCGGATTGATGTGCAGAACGTCGCGAACCGCGTTCACCACTGTCTCGGGCTGTTCCGCGAGGGTAGTGCGGACCACTTGCTGGGCGATGTCCAGGGCCAGCGTCAAGAGGCTCTGTCCCATCTTTTCTTCCAGCGCGCCGATCGACACCGCGCAGGCTTCGACCAGCGTGTGCAGGCGTTGCGCTTCGGCGGCGCCCTGTTCGCGGCCCTGGGCCAGGCCTTCCGCATGACCGGCTTCGCGGCCGGCGGCAAGGCCGGCCTCGTAGCCCGCCTGCTGGCCGGCTTCCATGCCCGCGGCGTGACCGCGCGCCAAGCCTTCCTCGTGACCTTCCGCGATGGTCTGGGCGCGCAACTGCGCCATCACCACGGCGGGATCGGGACCCGGATCGGGTTCGGGCTCGGGTTCGACTTCGACGGGCGCCGGCTCGTCGAACGACAGCATCTGCCAGCGACGCCAGGCGGCGCTGCGCGAGATGAGCGTCGCCGCGCCGTTGTCCGCTTCAGACATACGCGTCGTCTCCGGAATTGCCCAGCACGATCTGGCCGCTTTCCGCCAGGCGGCGCGCGATCTGCAGGATCTTCTTCTGTTCGGTCTCGACCTTCGACATGCGGATCGGACCCTGGGCTTCCAGGTCCTCGCGCAGCATTTCGGCCGCACGGCTGGACATGTTGCGCAGGAACTTGGCGCGCAGCTCTTCCTGGGCGCCCTTGAGCGCGACCATGAGCGTGTCGTTGTCGATTTCCTTGAGGATGAGCTGGATGGCGCGGTCCTCGACGTCGAGCAGGTTGTCGAAGACGAACATCTCGTCGATGATCTTCTGCGCCAGGTCGTTGTCGCGTTCGCGCAGGCTGGCGACCACGGTCTCTTCCTGCGTCGAGTTCATCATGTTCAGGATCTCGGCCGCGGTGCGCACGCCGCCCATCTTGCTGCGCTTGGCGCCCTGGCCAGCCAGCACGGAGTTCAGCACTTCGGTCAGCTCCGACAACGCCGCCGGCTGCACGCCGCCGAACGTGGCGATACGCAGCATCACGTCGTTGCGCAGGCGGTCGGTCAGCAGGGCCAGCACGCCGGCCGCGCGGTCGCGCTCCAGGTGAACCAGGATGGTCGCGATGATCTGCGGGTGCTCGTCGCCGATCAGTTCGGCCACGGTGTTCGGATCCAGCCAGTTCAGCGCATCGATGCCGCTGCCGCCGTCGCCGGCTTCCAGAATGTCTTCGATCAGGCCGGCGGCGCGATCGCTGCCCAGCGCCTTGGTCAGCACGCTGCGGATGTAGTCGTCCGAGCCCAGCGTCACGGCCATGAACTGGTCGGCTTCCAGGCGGAACTCCTCCAGCACGACGGCGACGTCGTTGCGCGTGACCTGTTTCAGGCTGGCCATCGCGGCGCCGACCTGCTGGACTTCTCGGGCGCTCAGGTACTTGAACACTTCAGCCGCGGCGTCTTCGCCCAGCGACATCATCAGGACGGCGCTGCGCGTCATGCCGTCCATCGGCAGGGAATCATTTTTCATCTTTGGTCATCCAGGTGCGCAGGACCATCGCGACGGCGCGCGGATCCTTGTTGGCCATGGTGCGTGCGCGCTCAAGGTTGTCCTGATAGCGGTCGGTTTCCTTGGCGCGGGCCAGGTCCTGCGCTTCGCGGGCGGCTTCGGCGCGCTCGGCTTCGGCCTGCTCCGGATCCACCGGCGGGTACAGGTACTCGGTGACCGAGCGGCGAATCTTGCGGTACAGCCACAGGGCCAGGACGCCACCGACCAGCCAGAGCAGGATCGTCTTGAACAGCGAGATCATTTCCGGATCGCGCCACATCGGCAGGGGCGGCGGGCCGTCGTTGAACTGGCTGTTGACCAGGTTGAGCGAGTCGCCGCGGCCTTCCGAATAGCCCATGGCTTCGCGCACCAGGTTGGTCAGCTTGTTCAGTTCCTCGGGCGGCAGGGCCTGCAGTTCGCCGTCCTTGTCGCGCACGTAGTTCACGACCACGGCCACCGACATGCGCTTGAGGTTGCCCGTCGGCTGCTTGATGTGGCTGATGGTGCGGTCGACTTCGTAGTTCGTCGTCGCGTCGCGGCGTTCGTTCAGGTTGGCGGCGGCAGCCTGGGTGCCGGTCTGTTGCTGCTGTTGTTGCTGCTGCTGCGCGTTGGCCTGCGGCGGCTGGCCGGGACGGGGCGGCTGTTGCTGCGGCGGATTGGCGATGGGCGCCTGCGCGTTGGCGGGGGCCTGGTTCGACAGCGCGCCGGGCACGCCCTGAGCGGGGCCGACGCCGCGCTGCGTGGAATCGCTGGTCTGCTGGCTGCGCACGGCGGCCTGGCCAGGTTCCTGGTTGGGACGATAGACCTCGGACGTTTCCTCGCGGCGCGAGAAGTCGACGTCCGCCGTGGCCTGGGCGTGCACGTTGCCGGGGCCGACCAGGGGATTCAGGATGGTGAGGATGCGTTCGACGGTACGCTGCTCGATCTCGCGCACGAAGCGAAGCTGATCGGCGTCCATGCCGCGGCCTTCACCCAGCGGGGAGGACAGCAGGCGGCCGTTCTGGTCGACGATGGACACGCTTTCGGCGGTCAGTTCCGGCACGCTGGAAGCCACCAGCCACGAGATCGCGGAAACCTGGGCATCGCTCAGGCTGCGGCCCGGGTACAGATTCAGCAGCACGGAGGCGGTGGGCGCCTGGCGCTCGCGCACGAACAGCGACTGGCGCGGCATGGCCAGGTGGACGCGGGCGTGCTGCACGGTGTGCATGGCTTCGATCGAACGGGCCAGCTCGCCCTCCAGACCGCGCTGGTAGTTGATCTGTTCGGCAAACTGGCTGGCGCCGAAGCGGGCGTTGTCCATCAGCTCGAAGCCGACGGAACCGCCGCGCGGCAAGCCTTGCGATGCAAGCTGCAGCCGGGCGTCATAGACGCGGTCGGCCGGCACGAGCAGCGCGGTGCCGTTTTCGTTGTAGCGGTAGGGCACGTTCATCGAGCCCAGGGCGGTCACGATGGCGCCGCCATCGCGGTCGTCCAGGTTCGAGAACAGCACCTTGTATTTCGGTTCGCTGCTCCACATGGCCACGGCGACGATCACCGCGACGAGGGCTGCGGCGGCGCCGATCAGGACGGGCTTGGGAAGCGCACGGACCCGTTCCAGCACGGGGAACTTGGCCAGAAGCGACGAGCTCAGGGTAGCCTGCTGATTCATTGACGGCTCCCGCTGGCTTCGCGGAGCAGGGAAAATGACTTCATGTCTGGGTAGGGCCGATTACACATGCAACGTGCTTCTGGTCTGGGGAGAGCGTGGATTATTGCCCCTGAGACAGCAATCCCAATCGATGAAAACAGCCGTTTTTTGGCGTTACTTAAGCCCTATGTCGATGACGAGGCGCAAAGCGGGGCCGTATCCCCGGCAAGGGGTGTCCGCATTCGTTGAAATGTCGGGTTTTTTGGCGGTTCTTGTCGGCTATGGACCGGTCCGATCGGCGTTACGCTGCGTGTGCACTTTGGCGTAATCCCCCACCAGCAAGGAATAGGTAATGGCTGTATCAGGCTTGTCCGGCATCGAAGGCATGCTCCAGCAGATGCGCGCGGTCGTGAGCAAGGCGGAGACCGGTAATCTGGGCGCCGGCGACGCCGTGGCGCAACCCGACGGTTTTGCCGCGGAACTGCAGCGCTCCATCCGTCGCGTGACCGCCGCGCAGAACGCGGCCAGCAATCAGGCCAAGGCCTTCGAGCTGGGCGCTCCCGATATTTCCTTGAACGACGTCATGATCGACCTGCAGAAGGCAAGCCTTGGCTTCCAGACGGCGGTCCAGGTGCGCAACAAGCTGGTGGCGGCCTACAAGGAAATCTCGTCGATGGCCGTGTAAGGCCCACGACTTGTACAAAGGCCTTCCCGCGGGAAGGCCTTTTGCGTTTCAGTCGCGCCCTTTGGGTTGCGCCTTCCGGCAGCGCGCCGTCAGTTGCGCTGCGCGCCTTTCTCCAGGCGCCACACCACCTGCTGCAGCCAGTTCTCCTGGCGCGCGTTCAGGTTCATGAACAGCGCGCCCACATGGCTGACCGGCGGCTCGCCCGTCAGCGACACGTGCTTGGGCGCTTCGCCGTCGCTGCTGCCTTCGGCCGAGGCCATGGGCTGCCCCGATACCGGATAGATGTTGCGCACTTCCAGGTCGGCGCTCAGTTTGCCAAGTTCGCCGAAATCCAGCTCAACGTCTTCCATCACCGCGCCGCGCTCGGGCAGCTCGCCCACCGCCAGACCCACGCGCAAGCCCACGCCGTCCACCGAGATGTCGCGCACGGTAAAGCCCACGGGCTTGTCCGCGGGCGCCGGTTGCCACGTGGCCAGACAGCGGCTGGCGCTGGAGATCATCGAGGCGCGGAACATCTTGCGGCGCTGGATGCGGGCAAGGCGATCAGGGAAGGGCGACATCAGCGCCGCGCTGCCGTCATCGAAATGGATGACTTCCGGGCGCTGGATGCGGAAGCGGATCTGCACGCCGCCATAGGCGGTGGCATTGAAGTGGAAGGTCGTGCCGCTGAGCAGACCCATGCTGTCGGACTGTTCAAAGTCCGCGCCGTCGTAGTCGCGCGGCCGCCAGAAGAACTGGCGGGTCTGCTTGTCGGCGCCCAGGATCAGCACGGCGATCTCCCGGTCCGCGGCGTCGCGCACCAGGATGTGGCTGTCGGGGTGCGTCAGCTCGAAGAGCGCTGAGCGCATGTCTTCCGGCCGGGTCAGCAGGAATTCCGGATCGGCGGCATCCAACACGGTGATCGTCCTTAGGTAGAGATTTCGGGCCGCGCGGCCTGGGGGATGTCGCGCGATTCCAGGCGGTACAGCCAGGCGAGCAATTCTGCCACCGCGACATAGAGTTGGGGAGGAATATGTGCGTCCAGGTCGACCTGCATGAGCAGACCCACCAGTTCGCGCGATTCGTGCACGTACAGCCCGTTTTCCTCGGCCGCCCGGACGATCGTGTCCGCCAACTGGCCATAGCCCTTGGCGACCACGCGCGGCGCGCCGTCGCTTTCGTCGTACGAAATGGCGACCGCCGCGTTACGGTTGGCGTTCGGGCCGGCGTCCGCGGGGGAGGGAGGGGTGTTCATCAGAAATCGTTGGGGATGACGAGACGGGGTTCAACCACGTTCACGGTCAGATTGCTCAGGGTCAGCCCGGCGGCCAACAGGCGCGAGCGTAGCATGTCCGACGAATCGTTGATCTCGGCCGCGCTGTGCGGCGCAATCAGCTGCAGCACGATCTGGTCTCCGGCCAGGTTCAGGCGGGCGTCGACCAGGCCCAGGCGCGGCAGGTCCAGCTTCACGCGCGTGGCCCAGGTCGGCACGGCCGATTCGCGGTCCTCGCCGTAGGGGTCGCGCTCGACTTCCCACTCCATCGGGGTGCCGGGCCAGGCTTCGCCTTGCCAGTTCAGTGTCTGGTTGGCCAGCACGTCCAGTTGCTGGCGCACCAGCACGGTCAGATCCTGATGGATGCCGGTGATCGGCGCGCCGGGCGTGGACGATGAAGACGACGTTCCCGAGGCCGAGGGCGCATCTGCGCCGGCACCGGAGCGGCTGGCGCCGGCGGCTTCGCCGCGGCTGCGTGCCTGGGTGCTGGCGTGCGCGGCGGTGTCGCGCGACATCCTGGCCTGGGGTTCGTTTTCCAGTGTGGCCGGGTTCTTGCGACCGAAGACCATGTCGGTCAGATGCGATTCGTAAAAGAGCCCGCTGGTCTGCAGGGCAGTGCGCAACGCCTGGCCCAGCGCGCGGGCGGACGGGCCGCCTGCGGCCAGCGAGGCATGCGTTGCGGCTTCGGCCCCTTTCGCGCCACCGGCCTGGCCCGCCGGGTGCCCGGCGCCCGGCTTGGCGTTGGCGGCGTCGGCGGCTGCGGTGGCCGACGGCGCGGCGGCAGGGGCGCCAGCCGGCAGGGTGGTCGAAGCCGGAAGCGGGGTGGTCGTCGCCGCGGCGGGCTGGCCGGGCTGACCTGCCTGCGCGGGCTGACCCGATTGGGCCGGGGCGGGTTGGCCGCCGGTGGCTGCACCGCCCGCCTGCTGTCCGCCCTGCGCGTCGGCGCTCCACAGCGGCGCGCGTCCCTGCACGGCCGGGGCCGCTTCGGGGTACTGCGCGAGCAGGGCAAGGATGGTGCGCGCGGTCGTGCCCAATGTGGTCGGCGCCGAGGCCGTGGTGTCGCTGCTGGTGACCAGGCCGCGCGCGGCCAGCGCCAGCGCGGCGGCGGTTTTGGGGTCGACAACAGTATTCTGGCGGTCGCCTCGGGCGCCGCCAGTCTGTATGCCTTGCCGGGTATCGCGCGCGGAGCCGTCCGACGGCCCGGCCTTCTCCGGGCTGCCAGGCTGGCTGACCGCGTCCGGCCGCGCGCCGGAAATCTGGTTGGCGTTCGCGGCGGACATCGTCGTGCCCAGCACGGCGTCCAACCGCTGCACCAGGACGTTGCCAAGCGCGGCGGGACCGATGCTCATTGGTCAGACGCCTGGTTGCCGTAGGCCGACAGCAGGGTCTGCTGGCGCTTCATGCGTCCCAGCAGTTCGCCCAGCCGCGCCAACTGGGGCAGCGCCAGATCACGCGTCATGGCATCGTTTTCAAGAATGCGCACAAGCAGGTCGTATTTCATGCTGCGGCCGGCCTCGTCCAGCGGACTGGACGGCTCGGCATGCCGCAGGCGTTCGACCTGTTCACAGTAGAGCTGACCGTGCACAAGCGCGGTGTCCCAGTCGCCGGCCTGGGCGGCCGTCAACATCTCGCCCGTTGATTGGGCGATCTCCTGATACTGTTCCAGGATGGCGGAGTACTGGGTGAGCGACGTCATAGAAATCTCGGGCGAGCGATGGCTGGCAATAGTCGTTGTGGGGGCCATCAAAGCGTTGCGTCCGGGGCAGGCCGATCGATGGAGGTCTGCCAGGCGTCGGAAAGGTCCGCCAGCAGGCGGTCTGCGATGTCGAGCTGCTCGACGTCCGCTTTAAGGTTTGCCATGAGCAGCGTGCGGACGATGTAGTCGTACAACCGGCTCAGGTTGGCGGCGATGTCGCCGCCGGCTTCCATGTTCAGGCCCATCTTCAGGCCCTCGTCGACGATCTTGATTGCCTTGGTGATAGCTGTCCCGCGTTCGGCGACGCGACCTTCCTGCATGTGCAGGCGCGCTTGTCCGATTGCCGCGCGCGCACCCTGGTAAAGCAGGGTGATCAGCCTTTCCGGCGTGGCGCTCATCACTTGGGTCTCCAGGCCGATATCGGCGTAGGAGCGGGCAGAGTATGAGCCTGTGGGGCGGCGCGCGGCGTACGTCATTTAATGCATCTTCTCGGTTATCACTTCGACGACTTGTTCATGGCCGCGAATTGCTGCGTCAGATAGTTGGCCGTGACCGATTGCTGCGCAACGAATTTGTCCAATTGGACGAACTGGGCGCGCATCAGCTCGAGCTGGGCTTCACCGGCTGCCTTGGCGCGCGTGTACTGGTCTTTCACGGTGGCGATCGATTTGGCCAGGCCGTCGGTCTTGGTCTTGATCGAACCGGTGTCGCTCAGGATGTCCTTCGTGGCCTTTTCGAAATTGGCGGCCAGGCCGTTCGTGCCGGTCAGCAAGCGCGAGACGTCGGCGCCGTTCGTGGACAGTGCCTTGTCCAGCTTGGTCTGGTCCAGCGTGAGCTGGCGCGTCTGCGGGTTGGTCGTGATGCCCAGGTCGGCCAGCGAACGCAGGGAGCCTTCGCCCGACAGCACCTGCAGCGCACCCGCCAGGGACGACTGGATGGCGCGCGTCGTGCCGTCGCCGGTCAGCGGCTGATTGGTGGCGGCGGCGGCGTCGAAGGCCGTCAGGTTCTTGATCGTCGTCTGCAGCGTGTTGTAGGCGGTGACGAAGCTCTGGATGGCTTTGCTGGCCACCGAGGGGTCGCTTTCCAGCTTCAGCTTGATCGGCTTGCCGTCTTCCGTCTTCGAGGACAGGTTGAGCGTGACGCCGTCGATGGCGGTCGAAATGTTGTTCGTGCCGCTCTTGATCGTGATGCCGTTGATGTCGATTTCGGCGTCGACGGCGTCGGTGGCCGTCAATTTGCTATTGGCTGCATCGGTGCTGCTATAGCTAAGGATGTTCTTGAGCTTGTCGTCACCCGTCACGGTAATGGACTTCACGGAAGCCTGGACGCCGGTGTCTTTCGCGGACAGCATCAGATAGCTCTTGGCATCCGGTCCATCGCCGTCGGTGATGACGGTGGCACGCACGCCCAGCGTATCGTCCGCATTGATGGCTTTGACGATGCCGTTGAGCGACGTGTCGCCTTTCAGGTCGACAGTTTTCTTCTTGCCATTGGCCAGTTCGACCTCAAACGAACCCGTGGCGCCGTTGGATGCCTTGCGGTCCGCAACTGCACCCGATTGCAGGGTCTGGGAAGTGGCAACGTTCTTCACGTTGATCGTGTACTCGCCGGCCACGGCGCCTTCGGCGGCCACGGTCGCGGTCAGGGCGTCGCCGCCGGTCACGCTGCCTTTCACGGCGCCCAGCGTCTCGGGCTTGCCGAGCGCGGCGGCAGCCTTCTGCACGGCTTCCACGGCGCTCTTGAGCTGGCCGAACGCCGTAACGCGGGTCTCGAAGCTGGTCTGCCGTACGGTGTACTGCTGCAGCCTCTTTTCCTCGGCGGCTTCCAGCTTCGAGAGGATGTCCTCGAGGGGCAAGCCTGAATTCGAACCGAGGTTGGTAATGGTGGCCATGTGAAATTCCTTCCTAGCGATGCAATTCTGACAAAAATGTGATCCCGGCTATTGGCCGGGTAAAGGCATAAGGCGGGCCTAATTCGGCGGTTCTCTCACCGGGCCGCGCGTCAATCTTGGCGAACGGTGTTTTAAGTGCCGGATCAGGCCGACGTCTTGATACCGTTCCCTTGCATGTTCACGATCATCTTGGCGATCTTCAGCACCGCTTCGCTGGGGATGGTGCGCAGGACGTCTCCCGACTCCGCATCGATCACCGACACCACCACCTGGTGCACATTCGGGTCGATTTCGAACTGAAGCTGGGTCGACCAGGCCTTCATCTGTTCGTTGATCTCGTCCAGCGCCTTATCCAGGGGCATTTTTTGCGAATTCGCCTGGTCGGACGTGGCGCCGCCGGAGGCGCTGCTGTCGGTGGTCGCGGGCGCCGGCGTGGCGGTGGCAGCAGGGTCGGGCGTGGCGATAACGGTCGAAACCGGTAACGACGCGAACGCTGCGGGGGCTAACGGGGTTACGGCCATGATCACTCCAACGGCGAGGGGGCGTCTCGGAGAACGCGCTGTTTTCAGGAAATTCTCAGTTACCATAACGGCACCCTCGCAGGGAACTTTAGCCTTGCGCAAATGGATGGTTCACGTGCTAAGAGTCTGGATCGGGCAATGAGTGTCAAGACGGCGTTGCGAGTTATCGAAATCATCGAAACCTTCGCCCGCGAGAAACGCGCGCTGCCCTTGTCGGAATTGGCCCGGTTGCTCGATGTGCCCGTGTCCAGCTGCCTGGCGCTGATCCGCACGCTGACCAGCCTGGGCTACCTCTATGAAACGGGCCGCCGCCAGGGCTATTACCCGACAGGCCGGCTGCTCGCCATGGCCCAGCGCATCGCCCGGGCAGATCCCGTTCTGGATCGCGTCTATCCCAGTCTTGTCGAATTAAGGGACGCCACCCGCGAAACCGTGGTCTTCGCCAAACTGTCGCCGGATGGCCGCGTTGTCTATCTGGATGTGCTGGATTCGCCGCATACGATCCGATACGCGCCTGTTGCAGGCGAGTTCAAGGATGTTCACGCAAATTCGCTGGGAAAGGCGCTGCTGTCGCTGCTGGACGAGCCGGCCCGTGACGCCTTGCTGGCGGATATCCCCATGACCCGCTACAACGACCGGACCCTCGTCACCCGCGAGGCGCTGCTGGCGGACCTGGACGCCGCGCGGCAGCGGGGGTGGTTCATGAACAGCGGCGAGTCCATTGCCGACGTGGGCGCGATTGCCTGGCCGGTCACGCTGTCCGGCGAGCACTACGCCATTTCGGTGGGCGGCCCGATCTACCGGATCGAGCCTGAACAGGAAACCTACGCCCGCATCCTGCGGGCGGCGTGCACGGGACTGGAGCAGCAGGCCTGAACCGCGCCTGCCGCCGTCCGCTCAATACGACTTGGGCAGCCCCAGCACCTTTTCCGCGATGAAGCACATGATGAGCTGCGGGCTGACCGGCGCGATGCGCGGGATGAAGCTTTCGCGCAGCAGCCGCTCCACGTGGTACTCCTTGGCATACCCCATGCCGCCCAGCGTCATCACTGCCGTCTGGCAGGCGTTGTAGCCGGCCTCGGCCGCCAGGTACTTTGCCGAATTGGCGGCGGGGCCGCACGGCTTGCCCGCGTCGTACAGGCTGGCTGCCTTGAACACCATCAGGTCCGCGGCCTCCAGCTGCATCCAGGCCTGGGCGAGCGGATGCTGGATGCCCTGGTTTTTGCCGATGGGGCGTCCGAACACGGTGCGTTCGCCCGCGTACTTGACGGCCCGGTCCAGCGCGGCGCGCCCGATCCCTACCGCTTCGGCGGCGATCAGGATGCGCTCGGGGTTCAGGCCGTGCAGGATGTATTCAAAGCCACGGCCTTCCTCGCCGATGCGGTCGGCGACCGGAATCCGCAGGCCGTCAATGAACAGCATGTTCGAATCCACGGCCTTGCGGCCCATCTTCTCGATCTCCCGCACCTCGATCTTTTCGCGGTCCAGGTCGGTGTAGAAGAGCGACAGGCCCTGCGTGGGCTTTTCCACCTCGGACAGCGGGGTGGTGCGCGCCAGCAGCAACATCTTGCTGGCCACCTGCGCGGTCGAAATCCAGATCTTGCGGCCATGCACGATGTATTCGTCGCCCTGGCGCACGGCGCGGGTGCTCAGCTTGGTCGTGTCCAGCCCCGCGTCGGGCTCGGTGACCGCAAAGCAGGCTTTTTCCCGGCCGGCGATCAGCGGTTCAAGCCAGCGGCCGCGCTGCTCGTCGGTGCCAAACACCACCACCGGATTCAGCCCGAAGATGTTCATGTGGACGGCCGAGGCGCCCGTGAAGCCGGCGCCCGACGCCGCGATGGTCTGCATCATCAGCGCGGCTTCGGTCATGCCCAGGCCCGCGCCGCCGTATTCCTGCGGCATGGCGATGCCCAGCCAGCCGTCGCGCGCCAGGTCGGCGTGCAGCGGTTCCGGAAAGCCGCCTTCGCGGTCGCGTTCCAGCCAGTATTCGTCGGGATAGCGTTCGCAGATGCGGGAAACGGCGTCGCGCAACGCCAGTTGTTCCGGGGTGAATTCAAAGTCCATCGTTGTTTCCGTCCTGGGTAATGCCACGGGCAAGCATGGCGTCGATCTGTTCCTGTCCATAGCCCGCTTCGGCAAGCACCTCGCGGCTGTGCTCGCCCAGCCGCGGGGCGGGGCGGCGTATCGAGGTCGGCGTGCCGGCGTAGCGGCCGAGCGTCCCGGTGGTGCGGATGCGGCCTTCCGAGGGGTGGTCCATTTCCTGGATGAAACCGGTCGCGGTCAGGTGCTCGTCCTGGATCAGGCCGTCGATGGTGTAGAGCTGCGAGGCTGGAATATCGGCGCGCGCCAGCTCGCGGAGCCAGTCGTCGCTGGGGCGGGTGGCGATCACCTCGGCCACGAAGGCATAGACCTCGCTGATGTGCGCGGCGCGGGCGCCATGGGTGCTGAAACGCGGGTCCTGCGACAGCTCCGGCCGCCCGATCAGTTCAAAGAAATTGCGCCAGTGCTTGTCGTTGTAGATCAGCAGGCAGATGTAGCCGTCCGCCGTCGCGTACGGCCGGCGATGCGGCGCCAAGAGGCGCGCGTAACCGGTGGGTCCCATCGGCGGCTCGAAGGTCGATCCGCCCAGGTGGTCGCCCAGCACCATGTGCGCCATGCCCTCGAACATCGGAATCTCCACCGGCTGTCCGCGGCCCAGCGTCCGGGCGCTCAGCACCGCGGACACCAGCGCAATGCCGACGTGCAGGCCCACCGCCCGATCCGCCAGGGTCAGCGGCGCGTAGCGCGGCACGTCGCCGCTTTGCTGCGCGGACAGCGCGGCAATGCCGGTCTGCCCCTGGATCAGGTCGTCGTAGGCGGGGCGGCCGGCATAGGGGCCACCCTCGCCGAACCCATAGGCGCCCACGTAGACGATGCGCGGATTGCGCGCCGTGACGGCTTCATACGACAGGCCCAGCCGCGCCATCGCTTGCGGGCGGATGTTGTAGAGCAGGGCGTCGCAGCTTTCGGCCAGTTTCAGGCAGGCTTCAAGGCCTTCGGGGGTTTTCAAGTCCAGCACGATCGAGCGCTTGTTGCGGTTCAGGTGCAGGTAGAGGTGCCCCATGCCGGGGTTGCGCATGGGGCCGACGGCCCGCATGTTGTCCCCCGCCGGCGACTCCACCTTGATGACGTCCGCGCCCAGGTCCGCCAGGACCTGGGTTGCGTATGGCCCCATCACCACCGAGCTCAGATCCAGGATGCGCACGCCGGCCAGCGGCCCGGCAACCGGCGTTTCAGGCAGGGGCTGGTCGATCATTGCTGCTCGATCCCCGCGTCACGGATCAGCTTGCCCCACAGGTCGCGCTGTTCGCCAACAAACTGCGCGAAGGCTTCGGGCGTGCTCGAGAAGGCGTCAAACCCCAGTCCCGCCAGGCGTTTTTTCACGTCGGGCTTTGCCACGATCTGGTTGATGGCCGCATTCAGCTTGGCCACGATCTCGGGCGGCATGCCTGCGGGGCCGAAGTAGCCGTTCCAGGAGTTCAAATCGAAGTCCGGCACGCCCGCTTCGGCCATCGAAGGCAGGTCGGGCACGATGGCGCTGCGCTCCGCGGTGGAGACGGCCAGGGCGCGCAACTGGCCCGATTGCACGAAGGGCAGGCCAGAGGTCAGGTCCGTGAACATGAAGTCCACCTGTCCGCCGACCACGTCGGTCAGGCTCTGCGGCGTGCCTTTGTAGGGCACATGCAGGATGTCGATCTTGGCGCGGTTGGCCAGCGTGGCGCCCGCGACGATGCCGGTGCTGTTGCCGCTGGCGTAGGTGATGCGGCCAGGATTCTTCTTGGCGTCGGCCACCAGGTCGCCCACCGTCTTCCAGGGGCGCTTGGGATTCACGACCAGGATGAAGGGCAGGTTGCCGCCGCGCGCAATCGGGGTGAAGTCCTTGACCGGGTCATACGGCACGTTCTTCATCAGCCAGGGAGCGGCCGAATGGGAGGTGTTGGTGGTGACGAACAGCGTGTAGCCGTCCGGTTTGGCGCGGGCCACGTAGTTGGCCGCGATCGTCGCATTGGCGCCCGGCTTGTTCTCCACCACGACCTGCTGACCCAGCAGGGTCGACAACTCGGCGCCGAAGATCCGTCCCACGGCGTCCGTGCCCGATCCGGCGGGGAAGGGCACCACCAGGGTGATGGGTTTGTTGGGGTAATCGGCGGCATGGGCGGGGCCAGCCGCCATCAAGGCGGCGCCGCTGACCAGCGCGGCGCCCAGCAGGCGTAGGGATTGCATGGGTGTGTCTCCTGTATTTATGTAATGAGGCGCGGCTCTCGCGGCCGCTGCCTGCGCAAACGCCGCGTCAAGCGGCTGTGGGTGGCGCCGGAAAGTCGCGGATCACGCGATCGGGGGATTCTTCATACGGGGGCGTGTAGATCACCAGCAGCCGGGCCGGTTCGTCGCTCGTCACCGTGAAGACGTGGGGGATGTCCGGGGGGAAGTAGCAGCAGTCGCCGGGGGCCATGTCGGCCCATTCGTCCTGCACCTGCGCGCGGGCGGTGCCCGAAATCAGGTAACAGACCTGTTCGATGCCGGGATGCGCGTGCGGCAGGGCGCCCTTGCCCTTTTCGATCACCCCCAGCAACACTTCCACGCCGCGGGCGCCGACGGTTTCCGGGCTGATCAGCCGGCGGTTGAGGGTGCCGGTGTGATTGGCGGGGCTGTAGCCCGGTACGTCAGCTTCACGAACAAGCCATTTGGGAGTCGAACGCTGCGTCATGTCTCTTCCTTTTATTTTCCATACATGAATTTATTTTTACGTATGAAAAAAACATGGGCAAGCACTTTTTGCCCGCGGATACCGTGCCGCGCCCTAGGGGATTAGGGAAAACACCGGGCACACGCTGCTAAAATCGAAGGCTGATTTCCTTTCGCGAACCCGCCTCATGTCTTCTGTCCGCACGCCTGACGCCGCCGCCAACCTGTCCGATTGGCTGCAGTACCTGGAGTCCATCCACGCCACGGCGATCGACATGGGGCTGGACCGGGTGCGCCAGGTCGCGGACCGCATGCAACTGACGCTGCCCGGCATCAAATTCGTGGTCGGCGGCACCAACGGCAAGGGTTCCACCTGTGCCATGCTCGAGGCCATCCTGCTTGCGGCTGGCTACAAGGTGGGCCTGTACACCTCGCCGCACCTCATCGACTTCAACGAGCGTGCCCGCGTCAACGGCCAGATCGCCTCCGACCAAGACCTCATCACGCAGTTCCAGGCCGTCGAAGCCGCGCGCGGCGATGTGTCGCTGACTTATTTTGAATTCACCACGCTGGCCATTCTGCGCCTCTTCTCGCAGTCTCGGCTGGACGCGGTGGTGCTAGAAGTCGGCCTGGGCGGACGCCTGGATGCCGTCAACATCGTCGATGCCGACGTCTCCATCGTCACCAGCGTCGACCTGGACCACACCGACTGGCTGGGCGACACGCGCGAAAAAATCGGCTTCGAAAAAGCCCACATCTACCGCAGCGGCCGGCCGGCCATCTGCAGCGATCCCGTCCCCCCGCAGTCGCTGCTGGATCACGTCGAAGCCATCGGTGCAGACCTGTGGCTGTTCGGACGCGACTACAACTATTCCGGCGACCGCCAGCAGTGGGCCTACGGCGGTCGCGAACAGCGCCGCAGCGCGATGGCCTATCCGGCCCTGCGCGGCGCCAACCAACTGCTCAACGCCTCGGCGGCGCTGGCCGCGCTGGAATCCGTGCGCGACCGCCTGCCCGTGCAGCAGCAGGCCGTTCGATTGGGGCTGTTGCAGGCCTCGCTGCCGGGCCGCTTCCAGATCCTGCCGGGTCAGCCCACGGTAATCCTCGACGTCGCGCACAACCCGCACGCCGCGGCCGTGCTGGCGCAAAACCTCGACAACATGGGCTTTCATCCCTACACCCACGCGGTGTTCGGCATGCTGAACGACAAGGACCTCGCCGGGGTGGTGGCCAAGATGGGCTCCCGGATCGATTACTGGTATTGCGCCGGCCTTCCGGGACCGCGCGGCACGGCCGGTCAGGCGCTCGCGGATCAGGTCGCGGCGGCGCTCCCGCCGCTGCCCGCCGGCAGCGAAGCCCCCGGCATCCAGGCCTACGCCGATCCCGCCCAGGCCTTTGCCGCAGCGCGCGAACGGGCAGGGGAGAATGATAGAATCGTGATATTCGGATCGTTTCTCACCGTAGCCTCCGTTTTGCAGGCTCTGGGTCGCAAGGCATAGGCAAATCGGGCCATTCGCGTCATGGCGGCCGCGCCGCCTCAATGCCGCAAGGCGCCGCAAGGAATTCTCTTCCATGGGTTTTTTCAAACGCAAAGATCCCGCCGAGCAGGCGCAGACCTCCAAACGGGCTGCCGTGCCAAGCGAGGTCCAGGCCGCCGAGTTGCGTGGCCGCGCGCGTCGCAGGCTTGCGGGCGCAGTAGCGCTGGTGCTGGCAGCCGTCATCGTCCTTCCCATGGTGCTCGATTCGCAGCCCACGCAGGTCGACGACAACATTCCCATCAAGGTGCCGGAACGCAATACGCCGTTCCAGCCGCAGGTCTCCGAACCCCAGGCCGCCGCACCGACCGAGCCTTCCTCGCCCACCGACCCTGCCGCCGTTCCCACGCCGCCTGGCGTGACGTCCGTGCCGCCGGTGGCCGCCGCGTCCAGCACGCCGCCTGCTACGACCCACACCACGCCGCCCGCCACGCAGCCGGCCACGCCTGCCGTGCCGCCGGTCACGCCGCCCAAGCCCGAGGTCAAACCCAAGCCCGAGCCGGCCAAGCCCACGACGCCGCCCAAGCCCGAGACGCGCTCGGACGACGGCGCGCGCGCCCTGGCGCTGCTCGAAGGTCGTAACGCCCCGGCGTCCGCGCCCAAGCCCGACACGCCCAAGCCGGCTGCTTCCAAGGGCAACTTCGTGCTTCAGATCGCCGCGTACACCACCTCGGAAGACGCCCAGTCGCGCCGCGGCAAGCTGCATCAGGCCGGGGTCACCAACGCATTTGTCGAGCAGGCCACCATCAATGGCAAGCAGCAGTACCGTCTGCGCGTGGGCCCGTTCCCGTCGCGCGAGGCGGCTCAGGCGGCCCAGGCGCGGTTGCGCACGCTGGGCTATGACAATGGTTTCATCGCCGCCCAATAGTGACCGGCTTCGACTTCGTCGTGCTGGCCATCCTGGCGGTATCGGGTGTGCTGGGCCTGGTGCGCGGCCTGCTCAAAGAGGTGCTGTCGCTGGTCGCCTATCTACTGGCCTTTGTGGCCGCGATCTGGTGGGGTCCCACGGTCTATACCTGGCTGGAGCCCTATATTGAAACGACGCTGCTGCGCATGGGAGTCTCCTACGCGGCGGTGTTCATTATCGTGTTGCTCGGCGTGGGGTTGGTCAATATGACGCTTGCCGCCCTGATCCGCAGCACCGGACTCAGCCCGGCCGATCACGGCCTGGGCGGAATGTTCGGGCTGGCCCGTGGTCTATTGATTGTGCTGGCGCTGGTCGCCGCCGCAGGGTATACGCCGCTGCCGCAAGAGCCATGGTGGCAGGACGCCATGTTTTCGCATTCGGCCATCGAGGCCATCAAACATATCAAGACGTGGCTGCCGCCAACCCTGGCGACGTGGCTGCCGTACTGATTAGCTTCAAATCAACCAGGAAATCTCACCATGTGTGGAATCGTAGGGGTCATCGGGCGCGGGCCGGTCAACCAGCTGCTCTATGACAGCTTGCTGCTGTTGCAGCATCGCGGGCAGGACGCCGCGGGCATTGCGACGTCGCAAGGCAACCAGTTCAATATGTACAAGGCGCACGGCCTGGTGCGCGACGTGTTCCGCACGCGCAACATGCGCGCGCTGCCCGGCACGTCCGGCGTCGGCCAGGTCCGCTACCCCACCGCAGGCTCCAGCGCCAGCGAAGAAGAGGCCCAGCCTTTCTACGTCAACGCCCCGTTCGGCATCATGTTGTCCCACAACGGCAACCTGACCAACTGGCGCGAATTGCGCGAATCGCTCTATCGCGTCGACCGCCGCCACATCAACACGAACTCCGATTCCGAAGTCCTCCTGAACGTGCTGGCGCACGAGCTGCAATCGGCCGCCAACGGCGTGTCGCTGGACGATGACGCGATGTTCCGCGCGGTTGCCGCCCTGCACAAGCGCGTGCGCGGCGCCTATGCCGTCGTGGCCCAGATTTCCGGTTACGGCCTGCTCGCCTTCCGCGATCCCAACGGCATCCGTCCGCTGTGCATCGGCCGCCAGGAGACCGAAGAAGGCGTGGAATGGATGGCGGCCTCGGAATCCGTGGCCCTCGAAGGCAGCGGTTTCACCTTCGTGCGCGACGTCGAACCTGGCGAAGCCGTGTTCATCGACCTGGACGGCCGCATGGTCGCCCGCCAGTGCGCCGACAACCCCCAGCTCGTGCCGTGCATTTTCGAGTACGTCTACTTCGCCCGCCCCGATTCGATGATCGACGGCGTGTCGGTGTACGACGCGCGTCTGCGCATGGGTGAATACCTGGCCGACAAGGTTGCGCGCAACATGCGCCTGGGCGACATCGACGTCGTCATGCCGATTCCCGATTCCTCGCGACCGGCCGCCATGCAGCTGGCCGCGCGTCTGAACCTGGACTACCGCGAAGGACTCATCAAGAACCGCTACGTGGGCCGTACGTTCATCATGCCGGGCCAGGCCGTGCGCCGTAAGTCGGTGCGCCAGAAGCTCAATGCCATTGGCATGGAATTCAAGGGCAAGAACGTGCTGCTGGTGGACGACTCCATCGTGCGCGGCACGACCAGCCGCGAAATCGTCGACATGGCCCGCGCCGCCGGCGCCAACAAGGTGTACTTCGCCTCGGCCGCGCCTCCGGTGCGCTTCCCCAACGTGTACGGCATCGACATGCCCACGCAAAGCGAACTGATCGCCACCGGCCGTACGGACGAGGAAATCGCCCGCGCGATCGGCGCCGACAGCCTGGTCTACCAGGACCTGCACGATATGCAGCAGGCGGTCCGCGACATCAACCCCAAGCTGACGCGCTTCGAGGCCTCGTGCTTCGACGGCCAGTACATCACCGGCGACATCACGCCCGAGTACCTGGCCCGCCTGGGGCAGTCGCGCTCCGAGCCCGGCAAGGACGAAGACGCGGGCGGTCTGCGCTTCAACATGGGCTACACGTCCGACGACGCCTGATTTCTCCCGGCGTTTCGCGCAGACAAAAATGCCGTCCCTCGGGACGGCATTTTTTTCGTCGGCGGGGCAGCGCCGCAGGCAATGGCTAGCCCTGCGCTTCCCATAGCGGCGTGCGCGTGGCCTCGAGATGCGTGAGGTACAGCCGCAGGTCGAACTCGTATTGATGGTAATGCGGCTCCATGCGCAGGCACATGTTGTAGAACGCCTTGTTGTGGTCCTTTTCCTTCAGGTGAGCCAGTTCGTGCACGGTGATCATCTTCAGGAATTCCGCGGGCACGTTCTTGAACAGCGTCGCCACCCGGATCTCGTGCTTGGCCTTCAGCTTGCCGCCCTGCACGCGCGAGATATAGGTGTGCTGGCCCAGCGCATGCTGGATCACGTGGATCTTGCTGTCGAAGGCCACCTTGTTGATCTGGTCGCCGTTGCGCATGTAGGCGTTCTTCAGGTCCGTCACGTACTGGTACAGCGCCTTGTCGGTGCGCACTTCGTGCGCGCCACCTGGATACCGGGCAAGCAGGGCCGCGCCCAGCTTGTCCTGGTCCAGCAGCTTTTGCGCTTGCGCCAGCAGCGGTTCCGGGTAGCCGGTCAGGTATTTCAGCGTCTGCACGGATCGAAGCGGCCGGCTCAGGCGTGGCCGCGCCGGAACACCACTGGCAGGGCCATGAAGAACAGGATCACGAATAGCGCCAGGCTCCACAGGGCGTACTCGACGCCCAGCACCGGCACCTTGGCGTCCATGCAGGTGGCATAGATGCCGAACAGCGGCGGAATGGCGCTTTCCAGCCCGATGCCGGTCATGAGGCGGTCGGCAAACGTCTGGTCGCACGACAGCATGTTGGCGGCAACGCTGTACTGATACCAGGCGGCTACGATGCCGGACAGCGACAAGAGGGCAGCAAGAAAGCCGCAAATGCGCGTCAGCGCGCGTCCGCCGCCAAAGCCGCCGATCAGCGCGGCGACGCCGATCACCAGATAGATCAGGCGCTGCATCACGCACCAGGCGCAGGGCGGCATGTCGAAGACGTGCTGGGAAACGAGGGCGATGCCCACCGCGCCGAAGGAGAAGAGGGCGATCAGGCGGAGCAGGCGTTCTGAGCGAGAGGTCATTGTTGCGTTGGAATGAGTTGGACGAAGCCGGCGCGGCGGCCGGACTTGCTTAGGCCTTCGGGACGGGAATTGGTTGCATCACTTGCGTCAGCACGCTCAGGAGCAGTTCCCGCGCGCCTTCCCAGAAAATCTGCACCCCGAGACACAGCATGATGAAGGCCGATAGCCGCATGAAGACCGCCGTGCCGTTATCGCCCAGGCGATGCAGCATCTGCGCCGCAAAGCGCAGGCAGACGTAAAGCGTCAGGGACACGACGATGATGCCGGGAATGGACCCCGCCAGCCGCACCAGGCTCCATGCGTGGTTCGTGTCCCGCAGCGAGACGCCCACCGTGATGGCGGCCGCGATGGAGCCGGGGCCGCAACTGATGGGGAAGGTCAGCGGATAGAACGCGCGCGCCTTCGCCATCTCGGGCGTGAACGATTCGGCCATGCGCGCCACCCGCTCGGTGTCGGCATCTGGCGAGTTCACCAGCCGCCAGGCGCTGGCGATCACCAGCATGCCCCCGCCCACGCGCACGATGGACAGCGAGATGCCGAAAAAACTGAGGAGCACGTTGCCCGCCACCATGGCCACGATCAGCATCAGGCACACGTTGATCGCGACCCGCTTGGCCAGCACCACCCGCGTGGCCGAGGACGCGCCCTCGGTCAGCGAAAGAAAGATGGGGGCGATCGCAGGCGGATTCAGGAACGGCAGCAGGGTGGCCAGTGCGAAGAAAAAGCTGCCACCGAAAATGCGCAGATAGTCGTTGAGCTGCATGTGAGCAAGCATCGCCTGGCCGAAAACCCGGATTGTATGCGGTCCGGGCCGGGTCTGGCGATGCCAGGTCAGGCAGCGCGCTGCTGGGCCTCGTCGCCCGACAGCGCGTCAAGGATGTCGCGTTCGAACTGCATCTGGCTGCGGGGGCGCGCCAGTGCGGATCCATCCACAATGAACACGTCTTCCACGCGGTCGCCCAGCGTCATGATCTTGGCCATGAGCAGGTTGATCTCGTGGCGCGCAAAGACGCGCGCCAGGGCGTGCAGCAGCCCGGGGCGGTCGGTCGCCGTGACGGACAGGCGCCATGACGTGCTGCGCTCGTCCGGCTGCAGTTCGGCCTGGGGCATGACCGGAAACACGCGAGACACGCGGGACTGCCGGCCACGACCGTACCAACCGCCGCGGCCGGGCTGGGCCTGCGCGGCCGCCTGCGGATCCTTCAGGCGTTCGGCAAGTTCGTGTTCGACCAGCGTGGCCTGCGCCCGCAGGTCGCTGGCGCCCTCCGGCAGCAGAACGATGAAGCTGTCCAGCGCCCAGCCATGGCGGGTCGTGTGGATGCGCGCGTCCTGAATGGACAGCGACTTGGCGTCGAAATAACCGCAAATGGCGACAAATAGATCGGGGGCGTCGCGCGTGTAGACCATGATCTGCAGGCCTTCACCCTGTTCGGTGGGGCGCGCCTTGACCACGGCTTTGGCCGGCGCGACCTGGTGATACAGGTGGCGCGTGTGCCAGGCGATGTCGGACGCGTCATGGCGCAGGAAATACGCCACGTCGAGCTGATTCCAGAACGCCTCGCGCGCGTCGTCGCGCAGGCCGGCCAGCCGGGTCAGCCGCGCTGCTTCTTCCTTGCGCTCGGCCAGCACGGTGTGCGCGTCGGCATGGGCGCCGCCCAGCGCCGCCAGCGTCAGCTTGTACAGGTCTTCCAGCAGCTTGCCCTTCCAGGCGTTCCAGACCTTGGGGCTGGTGCCGCGAATGTCCGCCACCGTCAGCAGATACAGCGCGGTCAGATGGCGCTCGTCCTTCACCGTGGCGGCGAATTCCTGCACGACGTCGGGGTCGGAGAGGTCGCGCTTTTGCGCCACCGCCGACATCAGCAGATGCTGACGCACCAAAAACTCGACCAGTTTCGCGTCTTCCGGGTCCATGCCGTGATCCGCTGCGAACTTACGCACTTCGCGCGCACCCAGTTCGGAATGATCGCCGCCGCGGCCCTTGGCGATGTCATGAAACAGCGCCGCCACGTACAGCAGCCAGTGCCGGTCCAGGCCGGCGATCAGCTGGCTGGCCAGCGGATATTCCTGCGCGTGCTCGGGCATGGTGAATCGGCGCAGGTTGCGCACCACCGCGAGCGTGTGCTGGTCCACCGTATAGGCATGGAAAAGGTCGTGCTGCATCTGGCCCACGATGCGGCGGAACACCGGCAGATAACGCGGCAGGATGTTCAGCATGGTCATGCGCCGCAGTTCGTGGACGATGCCGCGCGGCTGCTGCAGGATCTGCAGGAACAGCTTGCGGTTGACCGGGTTGCGGCGGAACTGCGCGTCGATGCGGTGACGCGAATGCCAGATGGCGCGCAGCGTGCGCGCCGACATGCCGGTCAGCTCGGGGTGCTGCTGCATCACCAGGAAGGCGCGCAGCAGCAGCGTGGGATTGCGCTCGAAGCCGTCGTCCCGAATGATGTCCAGGCGGTCGCGCAGGTTGCGGAAATCGTCATCGATGTCGCGCGCGTCGCTGTCCGGGCGCGGGAACAGCCGTTCCTCGATGTTCTGCACCAGGATGCCGTTCAACTGCGTCACGAGCCGCGCCGCCCAGTAGTAGCGCTGCATCAGCAGTTCGCTGCCCCGCCGCGTGGCGGTGGCGTGGATGCCGTAGACCTCGGCCAGCGCGGGCTGCAGATCGAACAGCACCCGGTCTTCGCGCCGATTGGCCAGCAGATGCAGTTCAATGCGCAGGCGCTTGAAAGCCTGCTCGGCCTTGCGCAGGTCGCGCGCCTCGGACGAGGTCAGCAGCCCCGCCTGCGCCACCGAGCGCCAGTTGTTGCCGAAACCGGCTGCACGCGCCATCCATAGAATGACCTGCAGATCGCGCAAGCCGCCCGGCGATTCCTTGCAATTGGGCTCCAGCGCGTACGGGGTGTCGTGGTAGCGCGAATGGCGCTGCTGCATTTCGACGCGCTTGGCCAGAAAGAACGCCTGCGGATCAAGCCGGGACTTGGTCGCGGCATCGAATTTGCGCATCAGCACGCGGCTGCCGGCCAGCCAGCGGGATTCCAGCAGCGCGGTTTCCACGGTGATGTCCGCGTCCGCCTCGCGCTCGCAATCCTCGATGGTGCGCACGCTGTGGCCGGGCTCCAGTCCCAGATCCCACAGCGAAGCCACCAGTTTTTCGATCGCGCTTTCTTCGTCCGGCGTCGGGGCGTGGGGCAGCAGGATCAGCAGGTCGACGTCGGAATGAGGGTAGAGCTCGCCACGGCCATAACCGCCCACGGCAGCCAGCGTGGCGCCGATCGGCAGCGGACAATGCTTGACCAGATCCCGCAGGGCGGCATCCACGATGCGTCGCAATTCGGTCAGCAGGATGTCCGGCCGTTCGTGTTCCCGGAACTGGGCCACCGCGGCCCGCCGGGATTCCTGGATGCGTTCGCGCAGCTTGGTAAGGATTTCGGCGGTCATGGGTGGCTGCGGGCTTCAGACGGCGGGAATGACGATGGGTTCGGTGATGAACGCGGGCGGCTGGGGCATGCCGGGCGAGAGGGTCAGGACCTCGTAGCCGGTTTCCGTCACGCAGACGGCGTGTTCCCATTGCGCGGACAGGCTGTGGTCGCGGGTGACGACGGTCCAGCCGTCGGCCAGTTGGCGGATCTCGCGGCGTCCGGCGTTGATCATGGGCTCGATGGTGAACAGCATGCCGGTCACCAGCTTCACGCCCGTGCCGGGCTTGCCGTAGTGCAGCACCTGCGGGTCTTCATGGAAGCGTTCGCCGATGCCGTGGCCGCAGAATTCGCGCACCACCGAGAAGCCGTTCGATTCGGCGTGCTTCTGGATCGCATTGCCGATGTCGCCCAGCGTGGCGCCGTTCTTGACCTGCTGGATGCCTTTCCACATGCACTCGAACGTGATGTCGGACAGGCGCCGGGACAGAATGGACTGCTCGCCCACCGCGTACATCCGGCTCGTGTCGCCAAACCAGCCATCCTTGATGATGGTGACGTCGATGTTCAATGAGTCCCCGTTTTTCAGGACCTTGTCGCCCGGGATGCCGTGACACACCTGATGGTTGACCGAGGTACAGATGGCGCCGGGGAAGGGCGGGTAGCCCGGGGGCGCATAGCCGACCGTGGCGGACTTCACCTTGAGCTCGTCGGTCAGGTATTCCAGGCACAGGCGGTCGAGTTCGCCCGTGGTGACCCCCGGCTTGACGTGCGGGGTGATGAAATCGAGAACTTTGGCGGCGTCCTGGCAGGCGGCGCGCATCTTGGCCAGGTCGGCCGGATTGGTGATTGTGCCCATGGAATGCTTGCGACGAGTCGCTTGAATGTCTGCTTGAAAGAATAGTAGAATTATAGGCTTCCCTAAAAATTTGGGGAGCAATCGGGTTACCGGCAAGAAGAGTCAGGACAAGAACATCCGTCAGGGTGGGAACATCCCGGCTCCCAGCCAAACCCGGCGGGTGCTGGCCTTTGGGTCCAGAGCACAGGTCTAGAGCAGAGGTTCTAGTGCACACCGGCAGGAAATCTGGTTTCGCGCGGTTCTTTCTTGAGATCCCGTGGCAAGCCCTGAAGTTTCACCGCAAGCGAAGGTTGTGGAGCGAATTCGGGCAGGCTGCTGGTGTTGAGGAAAAAATGGGCGACAAACGGAAATCCGGCTGGATGCGCTTAGGGCATGAAGCTTTTGGCATGGCGCTTGGGGCATGGATGCTGACACTGGCTGGGCGCGGTGTGCTTGCAAGCCCGGAAGTGTTTTCGAGCGGCGATGCAGGTTCGGTATGGGCGCTGGATTAAGTTCTTGGAATCGTGCTTAGAAGCGTCTGCTGAAAAGCGTGTGCTGAAAAGCGCATCCTGAAAGGGGTCCTTAAGAACTGCCACAGCGGCCTGATGCGCGGGCGGGCCTAGCGGCCACGTTCGCGAAGAACTGGATTTCGCCGCCAACAAAACAATTCCGGGTGCGTCTTGAAGAAACTTCCAGGAAACTCCTGGAGTGTCGGACAGACGCAATGCAAGTCTCTTGTCGTGTGGCGGCCGTCTGGGTTTATCGCGGCAGCGTAGTAGAAGTCGTTAAAGGCGCGCCGCTACAGGCAACACGCCTGGAGCGTCGTAGTTATTGCGGCAGTGATCGGCCGGCCCGGTTAAAATTTTTGTCATCCCGCGTTTTTGCGGGAAATCGCGCGCAACACCACCCAGGGTGTCAGCAGGATGCTGATGCAGGTGCGGCGCAAGAAACCAACCCTTGGAGAATTAAATGTCTTTGATGCGCGAAATGCTGGAAGCGGGTGTCCACTTTGGTCACCAGACCCGTTACTGGAACCCCAAGATGTCGCAGTACATCTTCGGCCACCGCAACAAGATTCACATCATCAACCTCGAAAAGACGGTTGATAAGTACCAGGAAGCCACCAAGTTCGTGAAGCAGCTGGCTGCTCGCGGCGGCAACATCCTGTTCGTCGGCACGAAGCGCGCCGCTCGCGAGCTGGTCGCCGCTGAAGCCGCCCGTTGCGGCATGCCCTTCGTCGACGCCCGCTGGCTCGGCGGCATGCTGACCAACTTCAAGACGGTCAAGACCTCGGTCAAGCGCCTGAAGGACATGGAAGCCGTTGTCGCCGAAGGCGGCGCCGAGCGCATGATCAAGAAGGAAGGCCTGCTGTTCCAACGCGAACTGGACAAGCTGAACAAGTCGATCGGCGGCATCAAGGACATGAACGGTCTGCCTGATGCCATGTTCGTGATCGACGTCGGCTACCACAAGATCGCCATCGCCGAAGCCAAGACGCTGGGCATCCCCGTGGTCGCCGTGGTTGACACCAACCACTCGCCCGAAGGTATCGACTACGTCATCCCCGGCAACGACGACTCGGCCAAGGCCATCGCGCTGTACGCCAAGGGCATCGCCGACGCCGTCCTGGAAGGCCGCGAGCAAAACCTGAACGGTCTGGTCGAAGAACTGGGCGAAGGTCAGGAAGAGTTCGTCGAAGTTCAAGACAACCAGGCCTAAGCCGGTTGTCATGTCCGGCGGGTAAGGTCTGGAAGCGGTGCCGAAACCGGCCCGTTTCCGCCCCGCCGGCGCTGCGAAGCTGGGCTCCCATCTTCCAGGCCCGCCCAGTGCGGGCGTCCCATCGAATCAAATCACAGCCCCGGCCCGCCGGGGCGTGTCTTAGCAAAATTTGGAGCAAACATGGCTGAAATTACCGCTGCCCTGGTCAAGGAACTGCGCGAAAAGACTGACGCGCCCATGATGGAATGCAAGAAGGCCCTGACGGAAGCCGAAGGTGACCTGGCCCGCGCCGAGGAAATCCTGCGCGTCAAGCTGGGCAACAAGGCCAGCAAGGCTGCTGCCCGCGTCACCGCCGAAGGCCTGATCGGTCTGTTCATCTCCGCCGACGCCAAGAAGGGCGCCGTCATCGAAATCAACTGCGAAACCGACTTCGTCGCCAAGAACGACGACTTCGTCGGCTTCGTGAACAAGCTGGCCGAACTGGTCGCGACGCAGAACCCGGCCGACGTCGCCGCGCTGTCGGCGCTGCCGTACGGTGAAGGCACTGTCGAAACCACCCGCACCGCCCTGATCGGCAAGATCGGCGAAAACATCTCGATCCGCCGCTTCGAGCGCATCGAGACCGCCAACTCGCTGGCCAGCTACGTGCACGGCGGCAAGATCGGCGTGCTGGTCGAATACACCGGCGCCGAAGAAGTGGGCAAGGACCTGGCGATGCACATCGCCGCCACCAAGCCCAAGGCCCTGAACGCCGACGGCGTGAACCCGGCCGACATCGCTGCGGAGCGCTCGGTTGCCGAGCAGAAGGCCGCTGAATCCGGCAAGCCGGCCGACATCGTCGCCAAGATGGTGGAAGGCTCGGTCGTGAAGTTCCTGAAGGAAGTGACGCTGCTGTCGCAGCCCTTCGTCAAGAGCGACAAGCACACGGTCGAACAGCACCTGAAGGAAAAGGGCGCGTCGATCAGCAAGTTCGTGCTGTTCGTCGTCGGCGAAGGTATCGAGAAGAAGACCAGCGACTTTGCCGCTGAGGTTGCCGCCGCCGCCGCTGGCGCCGCCTGACCTCTAGGTAGTGCTTAAAGGCCGGCGCTAGATTAAATTCTAGTCCGGCCTTTTTCGCCGCATGGGCCCCCAAAGGCAGACGCCTCGGGGGTGCCCAACCCGCCTCGCGGGCGCGGCGCTGGGGGTCAACCCCATTCTTGACTTACACTTTCGTCGGATTGTTCTTCGGGATATCACCTATGAGCAGCAGGGCATACAAACGGGTTCTTCTCAAACTTTCCGGCGAGGCGCTGATGGGCGACGATGCATTCGGCATCAATCGCTCCACCATCGTCCGTATGACCGATGAGATCGCTGAAGTCGCCGCCACGGGCGTCGAACTGGCCATCGTCATCGGCGGAGGCAACATCTTCCGTGGCGTCGCCCCGGGTGCGCAGGGCATGGACCGCGCGACCGCCGACTACATGGGCATGATGGCCACCATCATGAACGCGCTTGCGCTGCAAGACGCGCTCAAGCACAAGGGTATCGACACCCGGGTACAATCCGCGCTGAATATCGATCAGGTCGTCGAGCCCTACATCCGGCCGAAGGCTTTGCGTTACCTCGAAGAGGGCAAGGTCGTGATCTTCGCCGCGGGCACCGGCAACCCCTTCTTCACCACCGATACGGCTGCGGCACTGCGCGGCGCCGAGATCGGCGCGGAGATCGTGCTGAAGGCCACCAAGGTGGACGGCATCTACAGCGCGGATCCCAACAAGGATCCCACCGCAACGCGCTACGCGCGCATCAGCTTCGACGAGGCGATCGTCCGCCGTCTGGAAGTCATGGACGCCACCGCCTTTGCGCTGTGCCGCGACCAGAAACTGCCGATCAAGGTGTTTTCGATCAATAAGTCCGGCGCGCTCAAGCGAGTCGTGAGCGGCGAGGACGAAGGCACGTTGGTACACGTTTAAAGAAAAGGAAATTCCATGAGCGCAGCAGAAATCCGCAAATCCGCCGAGGCCAGAATGGCCAAGTCGCTTGATACGCTCAAGACCAACCTGGCCAAGATCCGCACGGGCCGCGCCCACACCGGCATCCTGGACCACGTGCAGGTCGAATACTACGGTTCGCCCGTGCCGGTGGGCCAGGTCGCCAACGTGAACCTGGTCGACGCCCGCACCATCAGCCTGCAGCCGTACGAAAAGCACATGGCCGGCCCGATCGAAAAGGCCATCCGTGAGTCGGACCTGGGTCTGAACCCCATCTCCATGGGCGACACGATCCGCGTGCCGATGCCCGCGCTGACCGAAGAGCGCCGCCGCGACCTGACCAAGGTCGTGCGCAGCGAAGGCGAAGACGCCAAGATCGCGGTGCGGAACCTGCGCCGCGAGGCCAACGAAGCGCTCAAGAAGCTGGTCAAGGACAAGGAAATCTCCGAGGACGACGAGCGTCGTTCGCAAGATGACGTCCAGAAGCTGACGGATCGCGCCGTCGCCGACATCGACAAGATGGTCGTCCAGAAAGAAGCCGAAATCATGACCGTATAATCCCAGCACGCCACGAGGCGCCGCATTGCGGCCCGCGTGGCGTCAGGATTTCATTGCACATGCGCCGTCCCGTCCATTGCCTCGCGGTACTTCCTCGTAGCGATGGAATCGACGGCGCAGGTTTTTTCCCGTATTCGTCTTTTTCGCCGGTCCGCCGCGCGCAGTCCCCAAACTAATGGCAACCAGTTCGACTCAGGCGGTCCCCGATATCCGTGACATCCCCGAGCACGTCGCCATCATCATGGATGGCAACGGACGCTGGGCGACGCGGCGCCTGCTGCCTCGCACTGCCGGGCATGCCAAGGGCGTGCAGGCCGTCCGGCGCGTGGTCGAGGCCTGCGGACGCGCAGGCGTGCGTTACCTGACGTTGTTCGCGTTCAGTTCCGAGAACTGGCGTCGCCCGGCCGAAGAGGTCTCGCTGCTGATGCGCCTGTTCGTGCAGGCGCTTGAGCGTGAAGTCGGCAAGCTGCAAGAGCAGGGCGTGCGTCTGCACGTGATCGGCGACCTGAGCGCCTTCGAGCCGCGCCTGCGCGAGCTCATCGCCGCTGCCCAGGAACGCACCGCGCACAACGACCGGCTGCACCTGACTGTCGCCGCCAACTACGGCGGCCGTTGGGACATCCTGCAAGCCACCCGAGCCATGCTGGCGGCCGAGCCCGACCTCGCGGCGCACCCTGACCGGGTGGACGAAGAGCGCCTTTCCAGGCATCTTTCCATGGCATGGGCTCCCGAGCCCGACCTGTTCATCCGCACCGGCGGCGAACAGCGCATTTCCAATTTCCTGATCTGGCAGATGGCGTACGCGGAGTTCTACTTCACGGATCGCTATTGGCCGGATTTCGGCGCCAATGAACTCATGGCCGCCTTTGATTGGTACCGCACGCGCGAGCGCCGCTTCGGCCGCACCAGCGCCCAAGTCAGCGAAGCCGCCGCCAAATAGGCTGATCGCGACGCGCGCGTCTTTCCAGGCAGCACAAGAGGAGACCGTCACATGCTGGGCCAGCGTATCGTTACCGCCGTCGTTTTGTTGGCCATTCTGGCCGCCGCCATGGCGAGCGCCAATCCATGGTGGTTCGTCGCGTTGCTGGCCCTTGCGGCCGCCTGCGCCAATTGGGAGTGGCTGCGCCTGACGCTGCCGCAACCGCCATCCCCCGTCATTTCCATCGGCGTGGCCGTGCTGCTGTTCGCCGGCATGCTGGTGCTGACCTCGGCCTGGCTGGCGGGCGACCGTAGCGGCGCCGGCGATCCGGGCTGGGTGCTGCGCTACCTGGTTCCTGCCGTCTCGGCCGTCTGGCTGTTCGGCGGCGTGACCGCCGTGGTGCGCGGGCGTTCCGATGCGCCGCCGGCCAGCCTGGCCTGGTCGGTCTTCTCCGTGCCGGCCGCGTTTGCCGCCTGGGCGGTTCTGGCCCAGATGTACGTGGCGCGCGGCGCGGTGTTCGTCGTGTCCCTCCTCGCCCTCGTCTGGGTGGCTGATATTGCGGCATATTTTGCCGGCCGGGCCTTCGGCAAGCGTAAACTGGCTCCGCGCGTGAGTCCCGGCAAGACCATTGAAGGCGCCATTGCCGGCGTCCTGGGCGCGGTGGTGTGGATTGGCCTGTCCAGCCTGTGGGACGGCACCTTCGGTCATGCCCTGGTCGAACGCTGGACCTTCTGGCTTGCATTGCCGATCGCCGCTGTTCTGGGCGTGCTGTCCATTGTGGGAGACCTGTTCGAGTCGCTGCTCAAGCGACGCGCGGGCCGCAAGGATTCCAGCACGCTCTTGCCTGGCCATGGCGGTGTGTATGACCGCATCGATGCGATCCTGCCCGTCGCGCCGTTCGCGCTACTTTTGTCTGGAGTTTTGTTTTGACGGCTTTTCAACGTGTCGTCGTGCTGGGATCAACCGGATCCATCGGTGAAAGCACGCTGGACGTAATTGCTCGCCACCCGGAGCGGATGGCGGTTTATGCGCTGTCGGCGCACAGCCGGATGCAGCGCCTTGCCGAGCAGGCGTTAGCCAGCCGGGCTGCCGTCGTGGTGGTGCCGGATACCGCCGCCCGTCAGAAATTCATCGACGCGTGGCCGGGCGGACAGCCCATGCCCGAGATCCGCGTCGGCGCGCAGGCGCTGGCCGACACGGCCGCGGATCCCCAATGCGACGCCGTCATGGCCGCCATCGTCGGCGCCGCAGGCTTGCCGTCTGCACTGGCCGCCGCGCGTGCAGGCAAGCGCGTACTGCTGGCCAACAAAGAGGCGCTGGTTGCCGCCGGCACACTGTTCATGCAGGCAATCCGCGATAACGGCGCCGAACTGCTGCCTATCGATAGCGAACACAACGCCATCTTCCAGTGCTTGCCGCACCAAGGTCGCGCCGATGCGCCGCATAGTCCGGCAAAGGGTGTGCGGCGCCTGTTGCTGACCGCGTCGGGCGGCCCGTTCCGCGGGCGCGATCTCGAAGACCTGCACGACGTCACCCCCGAGCAAGCTTGCGCCCATCCCAACTGGAGCATGGGCCGCAAGATCTCCGTCGACTCGGCCACCATGCTGAACAAAGGCCTCGAGGTCATCGAAGCCCATTGGCTGTTCGCAATGCCCGCCGATCGGATCGACGTGGTGGTGCACCCGCAGAGCGTCGTCCATTCAATGGTTGAGTACGACGACGGCTCCGTTCTCGCGCAGTTGGGACAGCCCGACATGCGCACGCCCATTGCCTACGGTCTTGGATTCCCCGATCGCATCGAGAGCGGCGTCGGTCCGCTGGACCTGACCCGCCATGGCCGGCTCGACTTTGAAAAGCCGGATCTGACCCGCTTTCCTTGCCTGGCCCATTCGTTCGCCGCAATGCGGGCGGGGCAGGGCGCCTGCGTGGCGCTCAACGCCGCGAATGAAGTTGCGGTCGACGCCTTCCTGGAAGGCCGGCTTGCCTATACCTGGATTCCGCGGGTCATCGAGGCGGCGCTCGAGTGGCAAGCACGGCAGGCATCTGTTACGCTCAGCAGTCTTGACGACGTACTTGCGCTTGACGCCGAGGCGCGCGCCTTTTCGGGCAACCTCGGACTGGCCTGATAGCGGGCCGCGCCTGCCTCTGATTTCCTAGATTCCGACCCCATGCTTTTCACCCTGCTGGCCTTTGCCGTAGCGCTTGGCTCACTGATCATTTTCCATGAGCTTGGGCACTATTGGGTTGCCCGCCTGTGTGGCGTGAAGGTCCTGCGTTTCTCAGTCGGCTTTGGCAAGGTCATCCTGCGCCGCACCGACCGGCACGGCACCGAATGGGCGGTTTCCGCCCTGCCGCTCGGCGGTTACGTCAAGATGCTGGACGACGCGCCGCCCGGGGCTTCGCCCGCGGTGGCGGCGTCGGCGTTCAACACCAAGCCGGTCGGGCAGCGCATCGCCATCGTGGCGGCCGGTCCCATCTTCAATCTGATACTTGCGGTGTTTCTGTATGCGGGCCTGAATATGGCCGGCACCGAGGAGCCCGTCGCCATCATCGCGCCGCCCGCCGCCGAGACGCCTGCCGCCCGCGCGGGTCTGCTGGGCGGCGATCGCATCCTGGCCATCGACGGCCAGGAAGTCGCATCGTGGTCCGACGCCCGCTGGCGCCTGATGGACGTGATGTCCACCGGTGGGCGCGCCAGCATCGAGGTCAGCACCCCGTCCGGCGCCGTTCAGCAGCGCGAACTCGACCTTCCCCCCAACACGATGGACCCGGCCGAGGGCGACCCGCTCGCCGCCGCTGGTGTTCGTCTGGCTCAACCCAAGCCCGCTGTGCGCGCCGTGATCGACGGCGGTGAAGGGCAGGCCGCGGGCTTGCGCGCCGGCGATCTGGTCGTGGCCGTGAATCGCCAGCCGGCCCCTGATACCGGCGCACTCGTCAAGCAGATCCAGGAAAGCGCCGGGAAGCCGCTTGCGCTTACCGTGGTGCGCGACGGCGCCAGCATCACCCTGAACGTCACGCCTCGCCCCGAAGTCGTCAACGGCCAGGAGATCGGCCGCGTCGGCGTGCAGCTGGGCGGCAACGTGCCGATGGTGACGGTGCGCTATGGCGTCTTCGATAGCCTGTGGCGCGGCGCCGTCCGCACCTGGGATACCGCCTGGTTTTCGCTGCGCATGATGGGCAGGATGGTGACGGGCGACGTGTCGTGGCGCAATGTCAGCGGTCCGGTCACGATTGCCGACTATGCCGGCCAGACCGCCCGGATTGGCATTGTTGCGTATATCGCCTATATCGCATTGATCAGTATCAGCCTTGGCGTTTTAAATTTGCTTCCCATTCCTATGCTGGATGGTGGCCATCTGCTGTACTATCTCGTCGAAATTGTGCGGGGCAGCCCCCCGCCTGCCAGATGGATCGACATCGGACAACGCGCTGGCATAGGCATATTGGCGAGCCTTATGGGGCTTGCGCTGTTCAACGATTTCACGCGTTTGTTCACTTGAACGCGATTTAGCATAAAATCCCCCGCCATTTGCACGACCGAGGATACTCAAGGATGTCTTTTCGCCGGATGTTTCAACACAAAAAGGGTGTACTGCCGGGTCTCGTTGCCGCCGCATTGATGTTGCCGGCCTTGGCCCACGCCTTCGAACCCTTTGTCGTGCGGGATATCCGCGTAGAGGGTATTCAACGAACCGATGCCGGCACCGTCTTTGGTTATCTTCCCGTCAAAGTCGGCGAGAAATTCACCGAAGAAGAAGCCACCGAAGCCATTCGCCGCTTGTATGGCACGGGCTTTTTCACCGACGTTCAGATCCAGACGGACAATAATGTCGTCGTCGTGGTCGTCCAGGAACGTCCGACCATCGCCTCCGTTAATTTCAACGGCATGCGCGAGTTCGACTCCAAGGCGATCACCACGTCGCTCGCCCAGGTCGGTTTTGCGGAAGGCCGCATTTTCGACCGCTCCATGCTCGAGCGCGCTGAATACGAACTGAAACAGCAGTATCTGTCCAAGGGCAAGTACGGCGTCGAAGTCACCTCCACCGTCACGCCGCTGCCGCGCAATCGCGTCGGCGTCAGTTTCGATGTGTTCGAGGGCTCGGTCGCCCGCATCCAGGAGATTCGTTTCGTCGGCAATAAAGCCTTCTCCGAAAGCGATCTGCTGGACGAATTCAAGCTCACCACCCCAGGCTGGCTGACCTGGTACACGGATACCGACAAATACTCGCGCGAAAAGCTCGAGGGCGACCTCGAACGCCTGCGCTCGTTCTACCTGGATCAGGGTTACCTTGAGTTCTCGGTCGAGCCGCCGCAAGTCACCATTTCGCCGGACCGCAAGGATATCCGCATCACGATCACCGTCCATGAAGGCGAGCCCTACAAGGTGCGCAGCGTAAAGCTGGCGGGCAACCTGCTGGGCCTGGACAAGGAAATCAACGACCTGGTGCAGATCAAGGCTGGCGAGACCTTCTCGGCCGCCAAGACCAACGATTCCGCCAAGGCGATCACCGACTACCTGGGTGAACTGGGCTACGCGTTCGCCAACGTCAACCCGAACCCGCAGCTCGACCGCGCCAAGCACGAAGCCGACCTGACCTTCTACGTTGATCCGAGCCGCCGCGTCTATGTGCGCCGCATCCAGATCGGCGGCAACACCCGTACCCGCGACGAAGTCGTGCGCCGCGAAATGCGCCAGCAGGAAGCCGCCTGGTACGACGCCGCCGACATCAAGACTTCGCGCGACCGCGTCGACCGCCTGGGCTACTTCAGCGACGTCAACGTCAAGACCGATCCGGTCCCGGGCTCGCCCGACCAGGTCGACGTCAACGTCGACGTGAAGGAAAAGCCCACCGGCATGATCAACCTGGGCGTGGGCTACGGCTCGTCCGAAAAGGCGATTCTGTCGGCTGGCATCAGCGAAGACAACGTCTTCGGCAGCGGCACCAACCTCACGCTGCAACTGAACACCAGCAAGACGAACCGCGCGGTGGTGCTGTCGCACACCGATCCGTACTGGACCAAGGACGGCATCAGCCGCACCACGTCCGCGTACTACCGCGTGACCGAGCCCTGGAACAACAACGACGGTGACTACCGCGTCAAGGCCATGGGCCTCGGCATGAACTTCGGTATCCCGATCTCGGAGTATGACCGCGTCTTCCTGGGCGCCAACTTCGAACGCAACCAGATCGACCTGTACAACAACTCGCCGGCGGCCTACGAGCACTTCGTCGACCAGTATGGCGATTCGACCAATTCGGTGATTTTCAGCGCCGGCTGGTCCAAGGACACGCGTGACAGCGCGCTGGCGCCGACCAAGGGTTCGTACACGCGCCTGAAGGCCGACCTGTCGACCGTCGACCTGCAATACACCATGCTGACGGCGCAGCAGCAGTACTACGTGCCGCTGGGCGGCTCGTACACGCTGGCGCTCAACGGCATGGTTGATTGGGGCCGGAGCTACGGCAGCAACGATTACCCGGTCATCAAGAACGTCTATGCCGGCGGTATCGGCACCGTCCGCGGCTATGAAGGCTCGTCGCTGGGTCCGCGCGACGTCAAGACGGGCGACTACCTGGGCGGCACGCGCCGCATCGTGGCAAACGCGCAGCTCTACCTGCCGTTCCCGGGCGCGTCCAAGGACCGCACGTTGCGTTGGTTCATTTTCAGCGACGCCGGTCAGGTGTCGGCAGGCAGCGGCCTCTCCTGCACGGGCGGCCGGGACAATACCGAGGTCGAAGATCCGTGCGGCTGGCGTTTCTCGGCGGGCGTGGGCCTGTCCTGGCAATCGCCGATGGGTCCGCTGCAGTTGTCTTATGCGCGGCCGCTCAATTCCAAGCCGGGCGACGACAAGCAAAGCTTCCAGTTCCAGATCGGGACCGGATTCTAAGCGAGGCGTTACTCTTGAAAACAAGGGCAGGGCCCACCGGCCCAGCGTCCTTGCTGTTTAGTGGCACAATACACACTTTGGCTTTGCCTTACTGGAAGGTGAGATTTTCATGATGTCTGATTTCGCACTTAAATCATCGAAGACGCTGGGCGCGAAGCGCCGTGGCAAGCTGGGCGGCTCCATTGCCCTGGTGGGTGCGCTCATTCTCGGTTCGGCTGCCGCGATCCCCGCCCAAGCGCAAAACACCAAGATCGGTTTCGTCAATACCGAACGCATCCTGCGCGAATCGGGTCCGGCCAAGACTGCCCAGAGCAAGATCGAAGCCGAATTCAAGAAGCGCGACGACGAACTCCAACGCCTGAACAACAGCCTGCGCTCGCAAGCCGAGAAGTTCGACAAGGACGCGCCCGTCCTGTCTGAATCCGACCGCGTCAAGCGCCAGCGCGAACTGGCCAACCTGGACACCGACCTGCAGCGCAAGCGCCGCGAATTCCAGGAAGACTTCAACCGCCGCCGCAACGAAGAATTCTCGGGCATCGTGTCCAAGGCCAATGACGCCATCAAGCGTATCGCCGAACAGGAAAACTACGACCTGATCATCCAGGACGCAGTGACGGTCAACCCCCGCATCGACATCACCGACAAGGTGATTCAGAGCCTGGGCAAGTAAAGCGATACCCGTCTAGTCATGCCGGTTTTACTGGATCTTGCCCGCGCGCCGACACTCGAAGCAATGTTGAGCGCCGCCAATACCCAGGGTATGGACTGGCGTATCAGTGCGGTTCCCGGCGCAGACCCCATGCGGGTCTGCGGCATCGGGACCCTGTCTTCGGCCGGTCCTCAGGAAATCTCTTTCCTGTCCAACCCCCGCTATCAAAGCCAGCTTGGCGCAACCGGAGCAGGGGCGGTCATCGTCTCTCCCGACGTCGCCGAGGCGCTTGAGGCCCAGGGCACCGACCGGCCACCGTTCGCATTGGTCGTCTGCAAGCATCCCTATCTGCTTTACGCGCGCGTCGCGCAGTGGTTTGACACTGCCCGCAGACCCGCCTTGCCCGCAGATACGCATCCCTCCGCCGTGGTCGCGCCAGACGCCATCATCGAAGAGGGTGTGCGCGTCGGCCCCAATTGCGTCGTCGAAGCTGGCGTGCGCATCGGGCGCGGCACGGTGCTGGGTCCGGGTTGCGTCATCGGCGCTGGTTCGTCCATCGGTCCCGACGGCCGGCTGCATGCCAACGTCACGCTGTACGAAGGTGTGAAGATCGGCGCCCGGGTCATCCTGCATAGCGGATCGGTGCTTGGCGCCGACGGCTTCGGCTTTGCGCCGGATCCTTCGCTGGGCAAGGGCGCCTGGGGCAAGATTCCGCAGTTTGGCGGCGTGTCCCTTGGCGACGACGTCGAAATCGGCGCCAACACAACCGTCGATCGAGGCGCACTCGAAGACACCGTTCTGGCTGACGGCGTGAAGCTCGACAACCAGATCATGATCGGCCACAACTGCCGCATCGGCGCGCATACCGCGATGGCGGCGTGCGTCGGGGTGGCAGGCTCCACGACCATCGGCGAGCGCTGCACCATCGGTGGCGCCGCGATGCTTTCGGGCCATCTGGTGCTGGGCGACGACGTGCATATCTCGGGCGGCACGGCTGTGACGTCCAATATTTCCAAGCCTGGCCGCTATACCGGGGTCTTCCCGTACGCGGAGCATGGCGAATGGCAGCGCAACGCCGCCGTGATACAACAGTTGGCGCAATTGCGCCGCCGTTTGCGCACGCTGGAAAAGGACTAGGGCGCGTTCGCCGCCCTGGCGCGCGCGCGCCGCCACCTTATTTAATTTCGCAGGAACGCAGAGAAAAATGGAACTCGACATCAAGGGGATCATGGAGAGGCTGCCGCATCGCTACCCGATGCTGCTGATTGACCGTGTTGTGGAAATGGTGCCTGGCAAGTCCATCGTCGCCATCAAGAACGTCTCGATCAACGAGCCGTTTTTCAACGGTCACTTTCCTCACCATCCGGTGATGCCGGGCGTGCTCATCGTTGAAGCCATGGCCCAGGCCTCAGCGCTGTTCTCCTTCACGGACGAGAACGGCGGCCTCAAGTGCGAAGGCGCCAAGACCGCCTATTACCTGGTCGGCATCGATGGCGCGCGCTTCCGCCGTCCCGTCGTTCCGGGCGACCAACTGCGTATCGAGGTTGAAGCTGAACGCCTGAGCCGCAGCATCTGTAAGTATCAAGCACGCGCGACCGTCGATGGCCAGGAAGTGGCGTCGGCCAAGCTGATGTGCGCGATTCGCAGCCTGGAAGAGTAAATGGCAGGAAACATCCATCCCACCGCTGTTGTCGATCCGGCGGCAAAAATCGACCCGACCGCGGTCATCGGCCCGTTCGCAGTGGTGGGGCCCGATGTGACCGTCGGTGCGGGGACCGAAATCGGCCCGTACTGCATGATCGACGGCGTGACCACCATCGGTCGCGACAACCGGTTCTACCGGTACTGCTCCATCGGCGGCATGCCGCAGGACAAGAAGTACGCGGGCGAGCCCACCCGGCTGACCATCGGCGACCGCAACACGGTCCGCGAATTTGTCACGCTGAACACCGGCACCACGCAAGACGGCGGCGAAACGACGTTGGGCGACGATAACTGGATCATGGCCTACGTTCACGTGGCCCATGACTGCCACATCGGCAGCCACACGATCCTGGCCAACTCGGTGCAGCTTGGCGGCCACGTGCACGTGGGCGACTGGGCAATCATCGGCGGCCTGACCGGCGTGCACCAGTTCTCGCGCGTGGGCGCGCACACCATGACGGGCGGCAACAGCTCGCTTATGCAGGACACCCCGCCGTTCGTCCTGGCCGCCGGCAACCCGTGCCGTCCGGTGGGCGTAAACGTCGAAGGCCTGAAGCGTCGCGGTTTTTCCGCCACCTCCATTTCGGCCCTGCGCGAAGCCTACAAGATCATCTACCGCCGGGGCCTGTCCCTGGACGCGGCACGCGCCGAATTGCGCGACCGCCAGCAGGCCATCCCCGAAGCTGCGGAACACCTGCAGACGTTGCTGGACTTCCTGGACGTCGCCTCCCGCGGCATCATCCGCCCATGAGCACCCGGATCGGCATGGTGGCCGGCGAGCCTTCGGGCGACCTGCTGGCCGGGCGCATCATTGCCGGTCTGCAAGCGCGCGACAACGGCGTGCGTTGCGAGGGTATCGGCGGGCCGCAGATGCAGGCCCGTGATTTTGAAGCCTGGCACCCGATGCACGCGCTGACCGTGTTCGGTTACGTGGACGCGCTCAAGCGCCTGCCCAGCCTGCTGGCCACCTACCGCGACGTCAAACGCCGCTGGCTGGCCGAGCCGCCCGCTGTGTTCGTCGGCATCGACGCGCCCGATTTCAACCTGCGCCTTGAGCATCAGTTGCGGCAGGCGGGTACGCCGACGGTGCATTTCGTTGGGCCCTCGATCTGGGCGTGGCGCTACGAACGCATTCACAAGATCCGCGAATCGGTATCGCACATGCTGGTGCTGTTTCCGTTCGAGGAAGAGATCTACCGCAAAGAAGGCATTCCGGTTACGTACGTGGGCCATCCGCTGGCCGGCGCCGTGCCGATGCAGCCTGACCGCGCCGCCGCCCGCGAACGCCTGGGTATCGACCAGAACGCCCGCGTGCTGGCGATCCTGCCCGGCAGCCGGTCGTCCGAGATCCGCCTGCTGGCGCCGCGCTTCCTGCAGGCCGCCCAGCAACTGCTGAAGAAAGATCCGGCCTTGCAGTGCATCGTGCCCATGGTCAATGACCAGCGGCGGGCAGAATTCCTTGAAATGCTGGCGCAGCATCCGGTGCCCGGCCTGCGCTGCGTCACCGCGCAGGACCTGCACGGCGAGGGCGGCGACCGTAAGGCGCCGGTGGCCTGGTCCGTCATGGAAGCCGCCACGGCGGTCCTCGTCGCCAGCGGCACCGCTACGCTCGAGACGGCGCTGTTCAAGCGGCCCATGGTCATTTCCTACGTGTTGTCGCCGTGGATGCGGCGCATCATGGCCTGGAAGTCCGGCCAGCAGCGCCCGTACCTGCCGTGGGTGGGTCTGCCCAACGTGCTGCTGCGTGACTTTGTTGTCCCTGAGCTTTTGCAGGACGACGCGACGCCCGATAAACTGGCCGAAGCGACTTGGCAGGCGTTGACCGACGACGCGCTCATCGCACGCGTGGAGGCGCGCTTTACCGCCATGCACCAAGACCTGTTGCGCGATACGCCGGCGCTGGCCGCGCAGGCGATCCTGGAGGTGGCCGATGGAGCAGCCTGAGCTTTTCGTGGCGCCCGAGCAGCCTGCGTTGCTGACCGCAGGCGTTGACGAGGCTGGCCGCGGCCCACTGGCAGGCGAGGTCTACGCGGCCGCCGTCATTCTTGATCCGTCACGATTCATCGACGGGCTGGCCGATTCCAAGGTCCTGACCGCGGTCCGCCGCGAAGAACTGGCCCTGCAGATCAAGGAACGGGCGCTTGCCTGGTGCATCGCCAGCGCCACCGTCGCCGAAATCGACAGCCTGAATATCCTGCGCGCCACCATGCTGGCCATGCAGCGCGCCGTTCAAGGCCTGGCCACCATGCCGCAACTGGCCCTGGTGGACGGCAATCAGGCGCCCAAGCTGCGCTGTACCGTGCAAACCGTCATCAAGGGCGACGCGCTTGTACCTGCCATCTCGGCTGCCTCCATTCTTGCCAAGACCGCTCGCGACGCGGACCTGCTGCGCCTGCATACGTTGTATCCGCAGTACGCGTTCGATCAGCACAAGGGCTATGGCACGGCGCTGCATCTGCAACGGCTGCGCGAGCACGGCCCGTGCGCCGAACACCGGCGCAGCTTTGCTCCCATCAAGGCTTTCGGCCTGGTTTCATGAAGCACATCAGTTCCCGGGACAACCCGGCGGTCAAGGCGCTGGTCAAGCTGGCCGGCACGGCCGGTAAGCGCGGCGCACCCGTGCTGCTGGACGGTGTTCATCTGTGTCAGGCCTGGCTGCAACATTACGGCCCGCCGGATCGGGCGATCTTCGACGCGGACCGCCTGTCCCAGCCCGATATCGCCGCGCTTGCCGCGGCCGTGCCGGACAACGTCAGCCTCGCGCTGGACGCGCGGCTGATGCACGCCGTGGCCGCGGTGGAAAGCGGGCAGGGCGTTGCCTTCCTGGTCACGCCGCCCGTTCCGGCGCTGCCTGCGCAGGTCGATGAAACCTGCGTCCTGTTTGACCGTATCCAGGATCCCGGCAACGTGGGTACGCTGTTGCGCACGTCCGCCGCAGCGGGCATCAAGCGCGTGTTCCTGGCAACAGGGACGGCGGCGGCGTGGTCGCCCAAGGTGCTGCGCAGTGGCCAAGGCGCGCACTTTGCCCTCGAGATCCACGAGCACGCCGACCTGGAGGCTCTGCTGCCCCGCCTGCGCGTGCCGCTGGTGGCGACCGCCCTGGACGGCTCGCGCGATCTTTTCGCGGACCGCCTGCCTGAACAGTGCGCATGGATTTTTGGCCACGAAGGCCAGGGCGTGGCGCCGGCGCTGCTGGCGGCCGCCAGCCTGAAGGTACGCATTCCGCATGACGCCGCGGCCGTGGAGTCGCTGAACGTCGGCGCCGCCGCGGCGATCTGCCTGTTCGAGCAGCGCCGGCAGAGCAGCGCGCGCCTTCGCCGCTGAGCCGGCGCGAGGCGCGCCGCCTTTCGCCCCACTGAAGGGCTGGCTTTGGCCAGCCCCTCTGCCTTATCCCCGATCCAGTCCAACTTCCTGCAGCACCGTGGTGGCGATCTCTTCGATCGACTTCGTGGTGCTGGACAGCCAGGAAATGCCCTCGCGACGCATCATGCGTTCGGCTTCCGCCACTTCGTAGCGGCATTGTTCCAGTTGGGCGTAGCGGCTGTTGGGGCGGCGTTCGTTGCGGACTTCCGCCAGGCGTTCCGGCTGGATCGACAGGCCGAACAGCTTGGCGCGGTGCGGCGCAATGGTGGAGGGCAGGGTGCCGCGTTCGAAGTCGTCCGGCGTCAACGGGAAGTTGGCGGCCTTGATGGCGTACTGCATGGCCAGATACAGGCTGGTGGGCGTCTTGCCGCAGCGCGAGACCCCGACCAGGATCACGTCGGCCTGATCGAGCTGGTTCACGAACTGGCCGTCGTCATGCGCCAGGCTGAAGTTGATGGCGTCGATCCGGTTCCGGTATTTTTCCGAGTTGGCCTGCATATGCGACCGGCCGATGGAATGGCTGGACTTCAACCCCAGCGCCTGCTCGATGTGGCTGACGAACGTGCCGAACAGATCCAGGAAAATTCCGTTCGCCTGTCGAACGCGGGCCAGGATTTCCGGGTTGACCAGGGTGCTGAAAACGATGGGCGGGACACCAGCGTCCTGGGCGCTCCGGTCGATCCGCATGGCGACTTCCGCAGCCTTTTCCAGCGTGTCCACGAAGGGCAGCCGGATGGGCTTGAAATTGACCTCTTCGAACTGCGAAAGCACGGACTGGCTGAACGTTTCCGCGGTGATGCCGGTACTGTCGGAAACGATGTATACCGTGCGTACGATAGGGGTAGATGTCATGTGTAAAAAATTCCAACCAGGCAGATGGCCGGACGTACTCCACCGAGTACAATCAGGCCCCTATAAGTCACCCCAAGGGCGGTCCAAGGCCAGTTTGGTCAGCGTCTGAAATCGGCTCTGTGAAGGCCGGAAAACGCGGTTTTTCCGGCATCAAAAACAGCACGATTCAGCCATTGACCAAACTCGCTTTCATTCCATTGTAAAAGGTGACTTCAATGTCGTATGTTGTTTTGTTCGAGCAGCTCCGCATGACGGACGTGGACTCGGTAGGAGGCAAGAACGCATCTCTTGGCGAAATGATCAGCCAGCTGTCTGGCGCGGGTGTCCGCGTGCCGGGCGGCTTTGCCACGACCGCTGACGCCTTCCGCGACTTCCTGAAGGCCTCCGGCCTGGACAAGCGGATCGCCGAACGCCTGACCACGCTGAATCCCGAAGACGTGCGCGAACTGGCCACCGCCGGCGCGCAGATTCGCCAATGGATCGTCGACGCGCCGTTCTCGCCCGAGTTCGAATCGCAGATCCGCGAAGCCTTTGCCAAGCTCGATGCTGACGGCAAGGGCTCGTTTGCCGTGCGCTCCTCCGCCACGGCCGAAGACCTGCCCGACGCCTCGTTCGCCGGCCAGCAGGAAACCTTCCTGAACGTCGTGGGCATCGATGACGTGCTGGACAAGATCCGCCACGTGTTCGCGTCGCTGTACAACGACCGCGCCATTTCCTATCGCGTGCACAAGGGCTACGCCCACGCCGACGTCGCCTTGTCGGCCGGCATCCAGCGCATGGTGCGTTCCGACAAGGGCAGCGCCGGCGTCATGTTCACCATCGACACCGAATCGGGCTTCCAGGACGTCGTGTTCATCACGTCCTCGTATGGTCTGGGCGAAACCGTCGTGCAGGGCGCCGTCAACCCCGACGAGTTCTACGTCTTCAAGCCCACGCTGGAACAGGGCCACTATCCCATCGTCGGCCGCCGTATCGGCTCCAAGCTGATCAAGATGGAATTCGATCCCGAGCGCCCCGAAGGTCGTGCCGTGCGCACGGTGGATGTGCCGGTGTCCGAGCGCAACCGCTACTCGCTGACCGACGACGAGGTCAACGAACTGGCCCGCTACGCCGTCATCATCGAAAAGCACTACCAGCGTCCGATGGACATCGAGTGGGGCCGCGACGGCATCGACGGCAAGATCTACATCCTGCAGGCGCGTCCGGAAACCGTGAAGTCGCAGCAGGGCGTCAATGACGTGCAGCAGCGCTTCCGCCTGAAGGCGACCGGCCAGGTCCTGATCACCGGCCGTGCCATCGGCCAGAAGATCGGTTCGGGTCCGGTGCGCGTGGTGGGCGACATCTCCGACATGGACAAGGTCCAGCCGGGCGACGTCCTGGTCACCGACATGACGGATCCCAACTGGGAGCCCGTGATGAAGCGCGCCTCGGCCATCGTGACGAACCGCGGCGGCCGCACGTGCCACGCCGCGATCATCGCGCGTGAGCTGGGCATTCCGGCGGTGGTGGGCTGCGGCAACGCGACCGACCTGCTCAAGGAAGGCCAGGCCGTGACCGTGTCGTGCGCCGAAGGCGACGAAGGCCGCATCTATGACGGCCTGATCGAAACCGAGGTCGAGGAAGTGCGCCGCGGCGACATGCCCGCCATCGATCTGAAGATCATGATGAACGTGGGCAACCCCCAACTGGCGTTCGACTTCGCCCAGATTCCGAACGGCGGCGTCGGCCTGGCTCGCCTGGAATTCATCATCAACAACAACATCGGCATCCACCCGAAGGCGGTCCTGGACTACCCGAACGTGGACGGCGAGCTGAAGAAGGCCGTGGAATCGGCCGCCCGCGGCCATGCCAGCCCGCGCGCCTTCTTCGTCGAGAAGATGGCTGAAGGCGTGGCGACCATCGCCGCCGCCTTCTATCCCAAGCCGGTCATCGTGCGCATGTCGGACTTCAAGTCCAACGAGTACCGCAAGCTGGTCGGCGGCTCGCGCTACGAGCCCGAGGAAGAGAACCCCATGCTGGGCTTCCGCGGCGCGTCGCGCTACATCGCCGAAGACTTCGCCGAGTGCTTCCGCATGGAATGCGAAGCGCTCAAGAAGGTGCGCGATGAAATGGGCCTGACGAACGTCGAAATCATGGTGCCGTTCGTGCGCACGCTGGGTCAGGCCGAGAAGGTCGTGAACCTGCTTGCGAAGCACGGCCTGGCGCGCGGCGAAAACGGCCTGAAGCTGATCATGATGTGCGAGGTTCCGTCCAACGCCATTTTGGCCGACGAATTCCTGCAGTACTTCGATGGCTTCTCCATCGGCTCGAACGACATGACCCAGCTCACGCTGGGCCTGGACCGCGACTCGGGCATGGAACTCTTGGCCGCCGACTTCGACGAGCGCGACGAAGCTGTCAAGTTCATGCTGCGCCGTGCAATCAAGGCTTGCCTGGCCGCCAAGAAGTACGTGGGTATCTGCGGCCAAGGCCCCAGCGACCATCCGGACTTCGCGCAGTGGCTGAAGGACGAAGGCATCCTGTCGATGTCGCTGAATCCGGACACCGTTGTCGATACGTGGCAGCGTCTGGCCAAGAACTGATTGGCCGGTTGAAGGGAAAGCCCCGCGTCCTTATGGGACGCGGGGCTTTTTTTATACGGCGTGGGAATGGGGCGCAGCCGCGCTAATGGAAAAGTGCTCGTCGAGCCTCGGCGACGAATGCTCTCTTCAGATGCCCCCGATCAAAGTAAGAGTCTTCTGATATCTATAGATTGGATCGTGTGACGTAATGGACCCCGTATTCCATTCGCGTCCATTGCGAAATTCTTCATTTGCAGCGGACGCGTTTCCATAGGCGGACCGCGCGCTCATGGCAAGTGCGAAAGGTCTGTCGCTGCGGGAGCACGTCATTCCTACCCAATCCGATCTGCGGTTCACTTTCACCATTGGCGACGAGTCATTTGAAGTCGTCGAATTTACGCTGCAGGAAGGGTTGTCCGAGACCTTCCTGCTGGAAGTGGACCTGGCCAGCGCCAATTCCGCCATCGATTTCGGCGTAGTGCTGGACCGCGCCGCGTTGCTTACGATCTGGCGCGGCTCCAAGCCCGTGCGCTACGTGCACGGCGCGGTCTCGTCGTTCGTCCAGGGAGACACGGGCTTTCGGCGCACGCGCTATTCCGCCATCGTCGAGCCGCGCCTCGCGCGTCTGAAGCTAAGTTCCGACTGGCGCATCTTCCAGTCGCAAAGCGTCCCGCAGATCGCTGAGGCGGTGCTCAAGGCGCATGGCCTCAACCAGGATTACGAGCAGCGCCGCACCACCGAACACCAGGCGCGCGAGTACTGCGTGCAGGCCGGCGACACCGACTATCACTTCGTCGAGCGCATCATGCGCGACGAAGGCTTTTTCTACTCCTTCCGCCATACCGCCGAGGGCCATAAGCTGATCCACAGCGACCGCCTGTTCATCCATGGCCGCGTCGGTGATGAACCGGTTCAGTACAACCCCACGCCCGGCGGCAACCAGCCGCGGCCAGCGCTGCGCCGCTTCTCGTACACCGAGAACGTGCGCACCGCGCGCCAGACCCAGCGCGACTACACCTTTCACCATCCGCGCTACACCCACCAGCACAGCCGCGATGGCCGAGATCTGGACCATCAAGGCCGCCGTTACGAGCGCTACGACTATCCCGCTCGGGCCAAGTTCGACGAAGCCGGCAAGCCCTTCGCCGAGAACCGTCTGCGCGGCCATCGCCGCGATTCGCGCGTCGCCTTCGTTGAAGGCGATGACCCGCGGCTCCAGCCAGGCATTTCATTCACCCTCGCCGATCATCCGCGCGAAGACCTGAACCGCGGCTGGCGTCCGGTACGCATTGTCCACCGGGGCATCCAACACACGAGTCAGGCCGAGGAAAGCGCACAAGCCCAGATGGGTACGCACTACAGCTACGAAGCCGAACTGGTCCCGGACGACGCCGAGTGGCGGGCAGAACCACTACGCAGGCCCCGCATCGATGGCCCGCAGAACGCCATGGTGGTCGGCCCGCCCAATGAAGAGATCTATACCGATGAGTACGGCCGGGTGAAGGTCCAGTTCCCGTGGGATCGGCTCGGCAAGGAGGACGAACGCAGCTCCTGCTGGATCCGCGTTTCACAGGACATCGCCGGCGCGACCTGGGGGCACATGGCCATCCCGCGCATTGGGCAGGATGTCATCGTCTCTTACTTCGATGGGGATCCGGACCAGCCTGTGATCACCGGCCGCGCCTATAACCGCCTGCAATTGCCGCCCTACGAACTGCCGCGACATAAGACGCGGATGACGATCAAGAGCAAGACCCACAAGGGCGAGGGGTACAACGAACTGCGTTTTGAATATGAGAAGGACCAGGAAGAAATCTACGTCCATGCGCAGAAGGACCAGAACATCCACGTCAACAACGACGAGTCGACGTTCGTGGGCCATGACCGCAGCGAGCAGGTCGAGAACGATGAAACCATCATCATCGGCCACGACCGCATGGAGACGGTGGGCAACGACGAACAGGTCAACATCGGCCAGGACCGGCGGCATGACATAGGGCGGGATGACTGTTTGACCGTGGGGCGCAATCACATCGTCCACACCGCCAAGGACCGCACCGAGGAAGTGGGCAACCACCGCCGCGACAAGACCGCAGCGAATCATTGGGTGAGTATAGGCGGACACCAGGAGCATACGGTCGAGGGGCACTCGGAACTGCAGGCGGGGCAGGCGATCCGGCAGCGCACGAAGGTTTTTGAGAGCCAAGCGGCAGAGAGCCTGACTATCAAGGGGCCGGGGGGAACCATCCGAATCGACGCGTCAGGTATCACGCTTGATGGGGTCGCCATTCTGATCGAGGGTCCGATGAATCAAAAGCCCGGTGGCGGCACGAACTCTATCTCCGTCAACGGCACGCCGGAACCCGGCGAACCCGTTTGTGTGGGATGCCTGCTGAAAGCCATCGCAGAAGGCCGCAGCGTCGTGCGGTTCGGTGGATAGGCCACACATGAATCCATTTTCTGAAAGCGTTGTAAACGAACTGCGCCAGCTCCCCGATCATGGGCTGACAGCCATCATCGAAATGGCTCGCATGAAGGCTGATGTCCGAAGGCACCTGATGGAGCGATTCTCCGGTTGGCCGCTACTGCAGCAGCGAGAGTTGGAGAATCTCCGCGAGATTGGCCCATGGTTGTTCACGCCTTCCGCCCAGAACAACCTGCAAGGACAGTACGACTTTCTCTGCGACGTTGCTGGCATTGCCGGAGACGCAGTTTGCGTCTGGCTGACCAGTGCCATGTCGCCGCCTCAGTTGGCCGAGCACCTTGGCCATGCCACGACAGCGAAGGGCCCGGATGGCGCTACTTATTTGCTGCGCTTTCACACGGAATTGGCCTTTCCCGTGCTTCATGCGCGCCAGGATCTCCCGGGAATCTCGGACTGGCTGGCGCCGGTCCGATCATGGTGGCTGGTATTTCCCCACCGAGAGCGCAAGGCCTGGAAACACTTTACAGGTCACGGTTCGACCAAGCCGTATCGCACGCCAGTTATTCAATTGGACGAGTCATGCTGGGAGGCGCTTGCGGGCGACCCGCTCACGTACCGTCTGGCGGACCAGCTTCGGGCGCCGCTTGAAGAGAAGGGCGACCGCGAAAACTGCCATGGCACCCGGCTTGGACTCGTACATGACTTGTTAGCTCAAGCGGATCGCATCGGTCTGAGCCGACAGAGCGACCGAATCGACTACGTGACCTTGATGGCGTTGCAAGGCAAGGCGCTCGAAGGTTCTCCGGCATGGAACGACGCATTGCACGAGGCGAAAGCGCTGCGAGAACCCCTGGCGCAGGCGCTGCAAGTGCGCATGCGCAGAGAAAATGGTTGAGGACGTCAATGTTCGATTGGAACGACACCTTTAATGCGTGTGCAGAGAATCGCACGCTTCTCGATGGAATCTTGAATCGCGGGGCGGAGGTAACTTGCACTCGCACCTTCACGATACTTCCGCTACGGTATTGCGCCGTGGGAGGTAGCCCCGAACGGCGCAAACTCCTTCCGTCCTTGCCCGAGCATTTGAATAAGCCACGCAGAGTGGGCAGTCTGAGCGAATCAACTTACGCCATACGCCCGCTGCGTCAGGGATTCCTGTACGTCCTTGTGCAGCGCGTGAGCGCGGGGACCTATGAATGGCACAGCCAGTACCGGGTATCGGAAGCCGGAACCCTCGCCTATATGAATGCCGACGAGCCGTGGGAGCCGAAACCCGCCGCGGGGCAGGGCATCATGGATGCATACACCGGCTGGAAGTGGATGTTCAAAGTCCATGACGTAGACGACATCAAGGATCTTCGCCTGCTCTTTAGCCCATGCCCTTTGACCAAGGAAACGCTGCGCAGATATCGCTCGCTCCCGGCAAGCAGGGATAAGTTGGTCTCGGTGGATATCGCCAAACTTGCGTCGCTGCCTCCCGAAGAAATGGATTGTGTCCGCTCGCAAGACGGCGTGCTGACTTTTGATCAGCTTGATTGCGTTGCCGACTTCGCGGCTGTAAACCAGCCCAGATTGAGTACGCTGCTCAAAACGCAGGCGTTCAATATTCTTGCGCCACCGCTGCAGGCGACCCAGGCTGAAATGCGGCCCACGGCCGCGCACAATCGGTTCCGTGGTGCGGCCATCGTCGTAGAGGACGCTCTCGGCATTACTCAGGAACTGAACGCCTGGCGCAATGCGAGTGTCGACGCACTCGATGCATTCATGGCGTACGAGGACAACGAAAAGCTTACCAACCATCGCAAGTTCACGATCGCTTTCGGCATTGAAAACATCAGGAAACTGGTAGAGGACGAAGCCGAGAAACTCTATTACAAGGAGCAGCAGAACTACGGCGTGCGTTACTCGGATCGCGGGTACGAGATGAGCAACAACCACATGACTTTGCAATCGCGGGGTGATTTCATCAACTTTCGCAATCCGCAGCATCAACGGCAAGTTCAGGAAGCCGCCGCCAAGGAGCGCCGTGCCAAAAGTTGGAGTAAGTACGCCGACTACATCGATGAGGAAATGCGTCAGGATTTCCTGAAGCGCTATCGGGAAGAAGTCGATAAGGCGGACGCGGCCAAAGACGCGCGGGCCTCGGACCACCTTCTCTGGCTGCAGAGCGAACCGCTTCTCGCCGCGCTCGATACATTTGACCGCAACGATACCGAGCAGGCCTTGCTATTTGAAGACCAAATGGGAAAGGCTATCGCCGGCATGAATGCCACGGCGGTTGGCGAGGAACTGCTTGATCGCTGGCGCAAAGCGGGGATATCCAGAGAAAACCTGTTCTGGCGGTCGTTGGCGCATAACCAGGAGAGCATGGAAAGCGAAGTGAATCGACTTTTCGGCGAGCGCGAGACGCTGAAATCCGTCGACCCCGTCGCGTTGCAGAACCGACTAAAGAAGCTGGCGGATCTTTACGAAAAGAGCCACGCCATGCTCGATTCGATGGCAGATGCCTCAACGGGCGGAGGTCCACCGTCCGGCTACTTGGTCGGCGGTGCGATGCTGATCAACACACTAGGCAACTCAATGTTCCAAGGCAAGACTGCTGCCGCCATTGTGGACGCCTCATTCAACAAGCTGGCGGCGTCAGTGCTGCTCGCGCGCCTGGGTCGATACGCGCAGCATTATCGCCTCGAATTGCGGAACGGCAAGGAACTGAGCCGAGGGTCAATGGTACGCATGGGCCGCTCCGCCAGTCGTCAGTTCGAGGAGGCCCTGCGGACGGGAGCAAAAGGTCCAATGACTGAAATCCGCATTGGAAGCACTCTGGTCTTCTTGGAAATGTGGAACCTGTACAACAGACTGACGGCGGAAAACAAGCGAAGCAAGGAGTATGTGGAGATTGTCGCGGCGCTGGTGGCGCTAACTGCAACGGGTTTCGAAGTGGGGGCGGGCGCGGTGAGCTTTGCGGAGAAAAGTGGCAGCGCTGCTGTGCAGCAAGGTGCCAAGGTATTCCGCAGTGGCCTTCGCTTGACGGCGGGGATCTTGGCTGGCGCAGCTTCGCTAGTCGGGGCAACCTATGACTTCCAAGACTTCAATAAAAATTTCGTCTTCAGAAGATTCTCGATAGCTGGCTTTTACTTTTTGCGGGCTAGCGCCCAGCTAGGTGCAGCCACACTGTCCGTTGCGGTCGGGATGGGTGCGGCGGGCGCTTACTTGGAGCATTTATCGCGAAGGTATGGAACCAGTCGAATGTTAGGGCGTGCGCTCAACGCGGGCTCCAGGCTGTCAACAGCCCTGGCTGGCCGGATGGTCTTGATGCTCCGCATATTCCTGAGCGTGAATCTCGCGATCTTGGCTTTTGCTGCGGTTGAAATATATATCCTTCCTGATGCTCTGGAACTATTTCTGGATCACTGCTCGTTTCGTAAAAACCGCCGCAACGGTCCAGTGGCGACAGAAGAAATGGAGATCGAACTCATGCAACGTTCAGTGAAGGCAGTGTACTGATGTATTTATTGGAGCGCGGTTTTCAGTGGTCGCGAAATTTGATGAGCTACGAGGAAGCGACTGAAGAATTGGGCAAGCAACAACGCCAGCCGGGGCAGGCAGAAATTCATGCTCCCGAAGGTGTTGGCGAGTGTGTTTGCAGCGACGTCTACGACAATGAGTCGGTATATGCCTTGACCGACTCGGCTATGGATCTTCGCACGCCAAACGATGAGAAGAGAGGAGTAATCACCGCATTTTTAGGATGGATTTATGGGTTTCTGATCTACGCGTGCTTGCGTACCGTGATCGTGTCCGTGGACTACATCCGTCAAGGTCATGGCTACTATGATGATTTGCCACTGGATGGTGAGGATTACTTTTTCCTGATACTTTTTCCGGTGCTCTGGTTTGCGGTCCTATGTATTTTCTTAAAATACACATTACGGTATTTTCGGTTGGAAGCCCTCACCGCTCGTCGCATCATCGTTCGTTTCAACCGAGCTACCCGCAAGGTTTACTTGCTACGCCCCGAGCATCTAGGCGGCATCCGTATCATGGATTGGGATAAGACCGAGGTACTTATGGACAAAGGCATGAGCGAACTGGAGGGCACCGGAGGTTTTGTCATTCTGGTTTGGGATCGGGGCGATGGTGTGGATTTGCAGGGAACTCCTACCGATAACATCGAAGTCACTTTCGTGGGTAAACCTACTCGCAATGCCAGCGAGCTCGTCGCGTTTTGGGAGTACATCCGCCGCTACATGGAGGACGGCCCCGCTGCCGCGCCTGCGCCGAAAAGGCTTATCAACAAGTTCCCCTGGCCCTGGCTTTCGTTCAAGGCGGCCTGGGGCTTGGACACTCAGTTCCTGCGCCACAGCCGCTTATGGGTGTTTGTCGTAGCGAACCTATTGATGTTGCCCGCTATCTTGATCCATGCTGCCGGCCACTGGCTTTCGCTGCTGCTGTGCTATGAGCCCAGATTTCCCCGCGACATCGAAGAGGCGGGACGATAATCCCGAAGCTGCTTTTAGCGCACCGAGGGGTCTGGGGCCCAGATCAGGCCGCGCACAGATCAGGCGGCCCGCGCTTCGCGGGCAATGAGTTCGCGCTTGCGGTCAATGCCCCAGCGGTAGCCCGCCAGCGATCCGTCCGTGCGCACCACGCGGTGGCAGGGGATGGCCAGCGCGATGTTGTTGGTGGCGCAGGCGCGGGCGACGGCGCGTACAGCGGCGGGTGCGCCGATGCGTTCGGCCACTTCGGAGTAGGTGGCGGTTTCGCCGAGCGGGATCTCGCACAGCGCCTCCCAGACCTTGCGCTGGAATGCCGTGCCGCGCACGTCCAGCGGCAGGTCCAGGCCGCGCGAAGGATCTTCGACAAAGCCGACCACGTCCGCCACCCAGCTTTCGAACCGGGGGTCGGCGCCGATCAGTTTCGCGGCGTGGAAGCGGTCCTGCAGATTCTGGACCAATCGGTCCGGGTCCTCGTCCAGCGCGATTTCGCAGATGCCGGTGCTGCTGGCGGCCACCAGCAGTGCGCCCAGCGAGCACTGCGCCACCGCGAACCGGATGTCCACGCCTTCGCCGTTCTTGCGGAACGCGGTGGGCGTCATGCCCAGGATGGCGGGGGCGGCTTCGTAGAAGCGTCCGCTTGAATTGAAGCCGGCGTCGTACATGGCGTCGGTGACGCTGGCGCTGTCTTCCAGGCGCTGGCGGGCGCGGCTGGCCCGCAGGGCGTTGGCATATGCCTTGGGCGTGATGCCCGTGGCGGCCTTGAAAATGCGGTGGAAATGGAAGCGGCTCATGCCGGCCTGTTCGGCCAGCGCCGACAGATCGGGCGGCTGGTCGGCTTCCAGGGCGCGGCAGGCGCGCTCCACGGCGGCGGCGTGCTGTTTGCTCAAGGGGGCGGCGGCGGGGCTCATAAGGGACTCCTGGCTCTTGCGTGATTTCGTACGCTTGGCGCTATGGTCTCAAGGCTGGCCGGCCTGCGCACTCCGCTTGTTGCGGCTGTCGCCGCCGGCGGTCTCCGCATTGCCGGCGGAGCCGCGGGCGCAGGCGTCAGGCGCCGGGCGCGTAGGTTTCCAGGAACCGGCGCAGCAGGCCGGCCGCCACGGGCGTCGCGCGCACGTTGGCGGACAGCCCCGGCACGTCGAGGTTTTCGGCTGCGTAGCGGCGGCCATAGCGTTCAAGGTGGGCCCGGATGAAGTCCGGGCCGAACTCGGGGTGGAATTGGGTGGAAAAGACGTTGCGGCCGATGCGGATCATCTGGTGCTCGTCCAGGTCCGAGCGCGCCAGCACGGCCGCGCCCGCGGGCAGCTGCAGTACGGTCTGCGCGTGGAGCATCTGGGCGGGGAAGGTGGTCGGCACGCCGGCCATGAGCTGATCGCCGCCGGCCGTCGGCAGCAATTCGACCGTCTGGGTGCCGACTTCGCGGCCGGCGGGGTTGTAGCCGACCTTGCCGCCGAACGCGTGCGCCAGCAATTGATGGCCGTAGCAGACGCCAAACATGGGCAGGCCGGCTTCCAGGGCCTCGCGCAGCCAGGCGGCGGTGTCTTCGCTCCAGGGTTCCTTGTCGGAGACCATGGCGGGCGAACCGGTAATCAAAGCGGCGCGGTAGCTGGAGGGCGCCTGCGGACGCTGGCCTTCGTAGACCGTGACGATGTCGACGGCGCTGGGGGTCAGTCCGGCCGCCTGCACGATTTGTTCGGCATAGCCGCCGAACTGGCTTTTGAGCGTGTCGTCCGGATCGCCGGTATGCAGGATCAGGACGGGGAGAGCAGAAGAAGTTGCAGCGGTCATAAAAGCGTGTGGGTGAATAAGGGCGGCGCGAAGGTCCCGCGACCCGGCGCGCCAGGGGCACATCATAATCCAGCGAAAATGTTCCCGTCGGCGCACGGCAATTCCCGCTCCGTCCCGGAAATACGTACAATCCGCTCAGATACTCATCCTTACAGACGATTCTCGAGACTATGTGGATTTGGCTGGGATTGGCCGCGCTGGCCCTCATTGGTGAGCTGGCGACAGGAACCTTCTATTTGCTGCTCGTGGCCTTGGGTCTGGCCGCCGGCGGTATTGCCGCCTGGCTGAATGCGGGCCTGCAATGGGAGCTGGTGGCGTGCGGCGTCGTGCTGCTGCTGGGACTTCTGGTGCTGCGCAAAACCCGGGTGCTGAAAAAGCGCGAGGTCAACTCCGCCCGCAACGCAGACGTCATTCTGGACATAGGCCAGACTGTCACGGTCGAGGCCTGGTCCGACAGCGGGTCGACGCGCGTCTGGTACCGCGGCGCACATTGGCAGGCTGAACTGGCCAAGGGACATGCCGCCCAGCCCGGCGAACACACCATTACTGAATTGCGCGGCTCGATTCTCGTGCTTACTCCCAAGCGCGGCGGCTCGACATAGCAGAACGCGCCCGCGCAGCGCCGCGGGCAAACGCTGGAACCCTGGCCGGCATGGCGGGGCAGGCCAGCGCACCCACTCGAAAAGAGGCTTCACACCATGATCGATACTTCAACCATCGTGCTGCTCGTCATCGTTGCTCTGGCAATCCTGATCGTCGTCAAGGCGATCGCCATCGTGCCGCAGCAGCATGCCTGGGTGGTCGAACGGCTGGGCAAGTTTGACCGCGTCCTGTCGCCGGGCGCCGGATTCGTGATTCCCTTTATCGAACGCGTGGCCTACAAGCATTCGCTGAAGGAAATTCCGCTGGACGTGCCCAGCCAGGTCTGCATCACGCGCGACAATACGCAGCTTCAGGTCGACGGCGTGCTGTACTTCCAGGTCACCGACCCGATGCGCGCGTCGTACGGTTCGTCCAACTACATTTCGGCGATCACGCAGCTGGCCCAGACGACCCTGCGCTCGGTCATCGGCAAGATGGAACTGGACCGCACCTTTGAAGAGCGCGATTCCATCAACAGCAACATCGTGTCTTCGCTGGACGAGGCGGCGCTGAACTGGGGTGTGAAGGTGCTGCGCTACGAAATCAAGGACCTGACGCCGCCCAATGAAATCCTGCGCTCGATGCAGGCACAGATCACCGCCGAACGCGAGAAGCGCGCGCTGATCGCCGCCTCCGAAGGCCGCCGTCAGGAACAGATCAACATCGCCACCGGCGAACGTGAAGCCGCCATTGCGCGTTCCGAGGGCGAGAAGCAGGCGCAGATCAACCAGGCGCAGGGCGAGGCCGCCGCGGTGTTGGCGATCGCCGAAGCCACCGCCAAGGCCATCACGCAGGTTGCCGATGCCGTGCGCCAGCCGGGCGGCATGGAAGCCGTGAACCTGAAGGTCGCCGAGCGTTACGTCGAGGCGTTCGGCAACGTGGCCAAGGAAGGCAACACGCTCATCCTGCCGGCCAACCTGTCCGACGTCGGCGGCATGATCGCCTCCGCCATGACCATCGTGAAGTCCACGCGCAACACCTGATACCGCGCCTTGCGGCGCGCCCGCCCATGATCGCTCCCGTTAATTTGCTTCTGATAGCAGCGCTGGCGGGAGTGCTTTCCCTTTGCGTGCTGGGGTCGCTGGCGCGCAGCGGCATGGCCGGCATTCGCGAAACCATCCGCGCCAACCTGCTCACGCTGTTGGCGTTTTCTACTTTTGCGCTGCAGAGCACCAAGGCGCCGCTGTGGGCGTCCATCCTGGTGCCCAATACGGCCATCGCGCTTGCCCTCTGTGCGTACTATGCCGGCGTGCGCCGGCTGCTCGGGCTGACGGTGCCCCGGCATCTGATGACGCTGGGCTGCGTGGCCGCGCTGTCGGTCGTGGCGGTCTATACGTACGTGGATTGGCAGGTGGGGCCGCGCATCGTGGCGATGTCGCTGCTGCAGATGGGCTTCATGCTGGCCGTGGCCATCGTCGTCCAGCGCAACATGCCGGCGCACCGCTCACGCTACAGCTACCGTTTCGTGTGGGTGGTGACGCTGATCTCCGCCTCGGTCTGCGCGCTTCGTGCGGCGGTTTACCTGGTCGAGCTGGACATGGTGTCGGCCTTTCTGGAGCCCACCTTGTGGAGCGTCGCCTTCCTGACGCTGGGGGTACTGATCATGCCTTGCCTGACGCTGGGCACCATCATGATCATCCACGACCGCATGCTGGCTGATCGCGAACAAGAGGCCAGTACTGACTTCCTGACGGGTCTGATGTCGCGCAAGGCGTGGTGGTTGCAGGCCGAGCGCTATTGCGCCCAGGCCCTGCGCATGCGCCGTCCGCTGACCTTGCTGCTGCTGGACATCGATCATTTCAAGCGCATCAACGATACGCACGGCCACGCAGCCGGCGATGCGGTGCTGCGCCATTTTGGCCTGCTGGCAACGGCTACGCTGCGTACCGGCGATCACGTGGGCCGGGTGGGTGGCGAGGAGTTCTGCGTGCTGTTTGCGGACATGCGCAGCGACGCGGTGCTGGAGGTGGCCGAGCGGCTGCTGGATTCTGTGCGGCGCACGCCGTGTGCGCACGGCGGCAGCACGATTTCGTATACGTTCAGTGCGGGTGTGGAAGACTGGATTCCCGGCGAGAACCTGCAGGTGCTGTTTGAGCGGGCCGACCGCAAGCTTTATGCGGCCAAGTCGGCAGGTCGCAACCGCATCGTGGGCCCCGGCCACGAGGCCGAGCGCCCGGCGCTGCCGGTGGCCGCGTAGATCAGTCGTCCTTGCTGCGGCGGGGGGCGCGGGTGTCGTGCTTCATGATGCGTTCTTTTTCGCGCGCCCAGTCTTTTTCACGCGCGGTGTCGCGCTTGTCGAACTGCTTCTTGCCGCGGCCCAGCGCGAAATCCAGCTTGATGCGTCCGTTCTTGTAGTGCAGGTTCAGCGGCACCAGCGTGTAGCCGCGCTGCTCGACCTTGCCGATGAGCTTGCTGATTTCTTCGGCCTTGAGCAGCAGCTTGCGCGTGCGCATGGCGTCCGGGTGGATGTGCGTGGAGGCCGTGGGCAGGGGGCTGACGTGCATGCCGAGCAGGAAGAGTTCGCCATCGCGCACGATGACGTAGCTTTCCTTGAGCTGCACGCGGCCGTCCCGGATCGCCTTGACTTCCCAGCCTTGCAGGACAAGGCCGGCCTCGTAGCGGTCTTCGATGAAATAGTCGTGCGTGGCCTTGCGGTTGTCGATAATGCTCATAAAGCCTTCTTGCTGGGATTCTGCGAATCTGGCTATCCGGCCGATTGCGGGTTGTTGCGAACGGGGATTGCTCGTTATTCTGCGCGATGTGCTGGTCCAGTGTTTCGGCCCATTTAGGCCCACAAAGCGCTGTGCCGGTAAAATCTTGCCATTCTAGCCATTTGCGATAGTCGATGCACAAAGTACAACGATCCGTCCTGGTGCCTTACAGCGCCGCCCAGATGTTCGACCTGGTCGCCGACGTGGAGAAGTACCCCGAGTTCATGCCGTGGTGTGGCGGCGCCGAGGTGCAGACCCGCGACGAACACGGCATGCAGGCCTCCATCCTGATTTCCTTTGCGGGCATGAAGCAACGCTTCACCACGCGCAATACCCACGTCTATCCCGAGCGGATCGACTTGGAACTCGTGGATGGCCCGTTCTCCAGCCTGGTGGGCCATTGGGTGTTCCAGCCGCTGGCCGAAGACGCCTGCAAGGTCCTGTTCACCATGGAATATGCGTTCTCGAACCGGCCGTTGGAGATGGTGGTGGGGCCGGTCTTCAACCGCATTGCGACCAGCTTCATTGATTCCTTCACCAAGCGCGCGCAGGCCAAGTATGGCGAGTGAGGCGTCCGCGGCAGGGCAGATCGGCGTCGTCGTCTGCTACGCCTTGCCCGGCCACGCGTGGCAACGGGAAGTGCGCCTGCCCGACGGTGCGACGGTCGAAGACGCGCTGGCCGCCAGCGGATTTGCGCAGGCGTTTCCTGTGGTCAAACCATGGGAACGGGGCGTGGGCGTGTTTGGCCGCGCCACCGAGCCGCACGCGCGTCTGGCCGATGGTGACCGCGTGGAAATCTATCGCGGGCTGACCTTCGACCCCAAGGAATCGCGCCGCCGCCGCGCCGAGCACCGCCGCACCAAGACCGCCCGCAATGGGCGCGTCAGGCCGGCGGGGCTGCTGTAGCGCGCTGCACTGACGCCCTGATCGCCACCCCGGCGTGACACCGCCGTGGCGCGTCGCCCTGTTTCCCTGCTGGCGGCCGTCGCCGCCGGCCGTCTCCGCACATTGTCGTCAACAAGACAAAACGCCCGGCCGCTTCGGGCGTAACATTAAGCCGGGTGTCCGTTTACGTTTACGTCAACGTCATGTCAAAATCGGCGGGCTGGCGTTCACGAGACGGCAGCAACGCCACCAGACAATACCGACTACAACAGGAGACAGGCTGTGGACTTGGAACTGACCGACGAGCAGCGCGCGTTTGCGCAGGCCGCGCGCGATTACGCAGAGGGCGAACTGGCTCCCCACGCCGCGCGCTGGGATGCCGAGGGTATCTTCCCCCGCGAAGCCTTCGCCCGGGCGGGCGAAATGGGCTTTTGCGCAATCTACGCCAGCGAAGACATCGGCGGCCTGGGTCTGCCGCGACTGGATGCCACGCTGGTGTTCGAGGAAATGGCGGCGGTGGATCCGTCCACCACGGCGTTCCTGACGATACACAACATGGCGACCTGGATGGTGGGCAAGTGGGGCCAGCCGGGCCTGCGAGACGCCTGGGGTCCTCTGCTCGCCAGCGGCGAAAAGCTGGCCTCGTATTGCCTGACGGAGCCGGGCGCCGGTTCCGACGCGGCATCGCTTGCCACCCGAGCGCAGCGCGACGGCGACAGCTACATCGTCAACGGGGCCAAGGCCTTCATCTCCGGAGGCGGCGACACCGACCTGCTGGTCGTGATGGCCCGCACCGGCGGCGAGGGCGCCGCGGGCATCAGCGCCTTCGCGATTCCGGCCGACAGCGAGGGCATCGGCTACGGCCGCAAGGAAGAGAAGATGGGCTGGAACAGCCAGTCCACGCGCCCCATCACCTTTGAAAACGTCCGCGTGCCGGCCGCCAACATGCTGGGCGTGGAAGGCGAAGGCTTCAAGATCGCCATGAAGGGCCTGGACGGCGGCCGGATCAATATCGGCACGTGCTCGGTGGGCGCCGCACAAGGGGCGCTGGACGCTGCCCGTCGTTACATGGATGAGCGCCGTCAGTTCAACCGCCGCCTGGCGGAATTCCAGGCATTGCAATTCAAGCTCGCGGACATGGCCACCCACCTGGTCGCGGCGCGCCAGATGGTGCGGCTTGCAGCCTGCAAGCTGGACGCAGGCGCGGCTGACGCGTCCACCTATTGCGCGATGGCCAAGCGCTTTGCCACCGACATGGGCTTCCAGATCTGCCTGGACGCGCAACAGATCCATGGTGGTTATGGTTACCTGAAAGACTATCCCTTGGAGCGTCTGGTGCGCGATACTCGCGTTCATCAGATTCTGGAGGGCACCAACGAGATCATGCGCGTGATCATTGCCCGCCAATTGTTGGAAAAAGGAGCCGACATAAGATGAATGCACCGGTGCTGTTCGAAGAAAGATCCGCTGCCAATGGAATGCGTTTCGGCATTGCGACGCTGAATGCGCCGCAAACGCTGAACGGCCTGTCGCTCGAGATGGTGGACCTGCTGGCTGACCGTCTGGAAGCGTGGGCGCGGGATCCCGGTGTGGCATTGGTGGTGCTGCAAGGCGCGGGCGACAAGGCGTTCTGCGCCGGCGGCGATCTGCACGGCCTGTACCGCAGCATGCAAGAGAACGCGGGCAAGCCCGGCTGGAGCAACACTTACGCGCGCACCTTCTTCGAACGCGAATACCGGCTGGACTATCGCATTCACACCTATCCGAAGCCCGTGCTGTGCTGGGGCCACGGCATCGTCATGGGCGGCGGCATTGGCCTGATGATGGGCGCCAGCCACCGCGTCGTCAGCGAGACCTCACGCCTGGCCATGCCGGAAGTGTCGATCGGGCTGTTCCCGGACGTGGGCGGAAGCTGGCTGCTGAACCGTATGCCGGGCCGCAGCGGTGTGTTCCTGGCGCTGACGGGCGCGCAGTTGAACACGTCCGACGCCTTCTTTGCGGGGCTGGCGGACTTCCGCCTGAACAGCGCGGACTGGCCCGCGCTGCTGTCGTCGCTGGAGCAGCAGCCGTGGGCTGGGCAGGCCGCAGGCGCCGCCGAAGACGCCATTCCGCCGCGCTCCATCAACGACGGCCTGTTGCGCCGCGCGCTGACCGCCCTTGAGCCGGCCACGCCGCTGGAACCCGGCCCGCTGCGCCAGCACTCGTTTGTCGTCAACAACCTGTGCAACGGCAACCGGCTGGACGACATCTACGAGGAACTGTCCTTCCTGAAGGACCACGAGGATCTGTGGCTGTCGCGCGCCGCCAAGACCATGCTGGCGGGCTCGCCCGGATCGGTGCGGCTGGCGTTCGCGCTGCAGCAGCGCACGCGCCTGCGGTCGCTGGATGACGTGTTCCGCGTCGAGTACATCGCCGCGCTGGCATGCACCGCGCATGGCGATTTTGCCGAGGGCATTCGCGCGTTGCTGGTCGACAAGGACAAGAACCCGCGCTGGAACCCGGCCGTCATCGACATGGCCACCGACGCCTGGGTGCAGAAGTTCTTTGAGGAACCCTGGCCTGAGGGCGAGCCGCATCCGCTGGCCGATCTGGGGCAGGAAGGGCGCTGATCGGTCGCTGATAGAGGCCGGCCCGCCAGCCGGCCCTTGGCTTCTGCCCGTCACGCAGGTCACGCAGTTTCGCAGGTCACGATGAATCCATACCTACAGCAATAGCAACAGGAGACAAGACATCATGAGCAGCATCGCGTTTATCGGTTTGGGCAACATGGGCGCGCCCATGGCATTGAACCTGGTCAAGGCCGGCCACAGCCTGAAGGTGTTTGACCTGGTGCCGGCGGCCATCAAGCTGCTGACCGACGCCGGCGCGACGGCGGCGGCGTCCGCGTCGGAAGCGGTCGAAGGGGCCGAGGTCGTGATCTCGATGCTGCCGGCCAGCAAGCACGTCGAGGGCCTGTACCTGGATCAGGATCTGCTCGGCAAGATCGCCTCGAGCGCGCTGGTCATCGAATGCAGCACGATCGCGCCGGATTCGGCGCGCAAGGTGGCCCAGGCGGCCGAGGCGCGCGGCATTGCCATGATCGACGCGCCGGTCTCGGGCGGCACGGGCGGCGCGGCCGCGGGCACGCTGACCTTCATCGTGGGCGGCGCCGAAGCCTCGCTGGAACGTGCGCGACCCGTGCTCGAGAAAATGGGCAAGAACATCTTCCATGCGGGCCCGGCAGGCGCGGGGCAGGTGGCCAAGATCTGCAACAACATGCTGCTCGGCATCCTGATGGCCGGCACGTCCGAGGCGCTGGCGCTTGGCGTGGCCAACGGTCTTGATCCCAAGGTGCTGTCGGACATCATCGCCAAGAGCTCGGGGCGCAACTGGGCGACCGAACTCTACAACCCGTGGCCGGGCGTCATGGAGCATGCGCCGGCGTCCAAGGGCTATGCCGGCGGCTTTGGCGTGGACCTGATGCTCAAGGATCTGGGCCTGGCGGCCGAGGCGGCGCTGTCGGCGCGTGCCTCGATTCCGCTGGGCGAGCTGGCGCGCAATCTGTATTCGCTGCACAGCGGCGGCGGCTCCGGCAAGCTGGACTTTTCCAGCATCGTCAACCTGGTCAAGCGCGAGCAGGACTGACGTGACGCCGTCCAACGCCGCTGTGGACCCGGCCTCGCGGGTCCAGGCCAGTTTCAGCCAGCAAAGCATCATGGCGCTGCTGGGCGCCAAGTTGGACACGGTCGAGCCGGGCAGGGTGGACATCGTTCTGCCTTACCGCGCCGACCTGTGCCAGCAGAACGGCTTTCTGCACGCGGGCATTTCCACCACCATTGCCGACAGTGCGGGCGGCTATGCCGCGTTCACGCTGTTCGGACCGGGCGAGGACGTGCTGACGTCGGAGTTCAAAATGAACTTCCTGGCGCCCGCAAAGGGTGATCGTTTTGTCGCGAGCGGGCGTGTGGTCAAGCCGGGCAAGCGTCTTTCGGTCTGCCAGGTGGAAATGCATGCCTACGACGGCGAACACGCCACGCTGTGCGTGATAGGCTTGCTGACCGCGGTGCGCGTGACGCCGCGATGAACTCCGCGCGGGGCGCGCCGGGCCATGCCTGGCGCGCCTCGCGTCTGTCGCGCCTCGCATGGGTTTTCCGGCAATGCCAGCAAAAGAACATCATCGAATTTTCCGCAGCAACTGGCTGCGCGCCGCGGTGCTGGGCGCCAACGACGGCATCGTCTCGACAGCCAGCCTCATCACCGGCGTTGCCGCGGCCCAGGCCTCGCATGGCGCAATTCTGACTTCCGGACTGGCGGGCCTCGTGGCCGGCGCCTTGTCGATGGCGGCGGGCGAATACGTGTCGGTGCGCACCCAGGCCGACACCGAAGCCGCCGACCTGCGCATGGAACAACGCTCGCTCAAGCGCAATTCCGGCGAAGAGCTGGCCGAACTGGTGGACATTTATGTGGCCCGGGGGTTGACGCGCGATCTGGCGGAACAGGTGGCGCGCCAGCTCACCAGCCACGACGCGCTGGACGCGCACGCGCGCGACGAACTGGGCATCTCGTTGCACAACCGTGCGCGGCCGGTGCAGGCGGCCCTGGCCTCGGCCGCGTCGTTTGCCGGCGGCGCCGCAGTGCCGCTGGCGGTGGCGGCGGTGTCGCCCGGACCGCACCTGATCGGCTGGGTCATCGGCGCGTCGGTGTGCTGTCTGGCGGCACTGGGCACGATGGCCGCGAAGGCGGGCGGTGCGCCCAAGCTGCCCGCCGCGTTGCGCGTCACCGTGCTGGGCGCGGCGGCGATGGCCGTGACGGCCGGCGTGGGGGCGTTGTTCGGGGTGGCGGTCTGACGATGGCTGCCAGGCCTGCGCGCGCGGGCTTCTGCGCGGCAGGCCCGGAAGGATCAGGGATTGATCGAGTACGGCAGCGGCGCCGCCGCGATGCGGGGACCGTCGGCGCTGGCCAGACGCAGATCGCCTTCGGGCAGCGCGGCCAGCGTGGTTTCGAACAGCACCGACACGACACCCGCGTCGGTGGCGGCCTGCACCACGCGGCCAATGGCTTCGCCGGGCTGCGCGGCGTCGAACACATCCACCCCCGCGAGCGCCGGGACTTTCAGGCCGGCGTCGGCAATGGTGCCGTAAGCCATGCGCCGTTTGACGGTGCCCCGGTAGTGGCTGCGCGCCACGACTTCCTGGCCGGGATAACAGCCCTTGGTGAAGCTGACGCCCTGGATCAGGTCCAGATTGACCGTTTGTGGAATGAAGACATCCTGCGTGGCGGCGGCAATCCAGGGAATGCCGGCCGCCAGGTCTCCTGCATGCCAGTGCGCGGCCGGCGCCAGTCCCAGCGCCTGCGTGAGCGCGCCGGATTGTTCCAGCTGCGCGTCCGAGGCGATCCACCACCAGCGCAGGCGGTCGTCGGCCGACGGCGCGACGATCCACGTGCCGGACGGCAGGTCCGCGCGCTGCCAGGTGGCGCGCGGCAACGTGCCCGTCAGGGCTTCCAGCGCGGCGGCCTGTTCCGAGGTGGCCTGCACACCGGCCACGTGCAGCGGCGCGGCGGCCAGCTTGACCTTGGCGCGCAGCACGAACATGGACAGGCGCTTGATGAGGGCCTGGGACAGGTCCTGCCGGACCATGCCGTAGAACTGGGGTGCGTCATCGGCATCGCCCGCGCCGCGCCACATGACCAGCGTGGCCAGCAGGCGGCCCTTGGCGGTGCAATAGCCGGCCAGGCGGGCGGCGTCCGGGGGCAGACCGGTCACGTCCTGCGTGAGCTGGCCGTGCAGAAAGGTGAGGGCGTCGGCGCCGGCGGCGGTGAAGACCGTCAGATCTTCCAGCGGGGCGCATTGGGCGCAACCTTCGGCGCGGACGGGAATCGAAGCGTAATAGGCGTGCATGGCGGCGGGGTTATCGCGTCATCAAAGTGCTGATGATAGCCCCGATCCCGGCACGGGCTGGCCATGTCCCCGATGGGCAAAGGGGCGCGCCGCGCCATCCGGCCCCGGTTGTGTCCCGGGCAAGGCCCGCGATCCATTAAACTTCCGACACTTATGAAGATGCGACTCCGAAATTTCGTCCTGTGGTTCCTGCTGCTCATCGTTCTGGCCGTTGGCGGCGCGGTGGGCGCTGCCTACATGTGGATGCACCGCCCGATGACGCTGGCGGCCGACAAGATCGACTTTGTGGTGGATCCGGGCAGCAGTCCGCGCACCGTCGCGCGCGCGCTCAACGCGGCCGGCGTGCCGATGTGGGAGCCCGGTTTCGTGTGGATGGCGCGTCTGTCTGAACGCGACAAGCTGATGAAGGCGGGCGGCTATCAGGCGATCAATGGCGATACGCCGTGGCTGCTGCTCGAACGCCTGGCGCGCGGCGACATGACCCAGCGCCAGATCACGTTCCTGGAAGGCTGGACCTATCGCCAGATCCGCCAGGCGCTGCGCGACAACCCGGACGTCAAGCAGACGCTGGACGGCGTCAGCGACGAAGACTTGCTGGAGCGGCTGGGCTCGAGCATCAAGCACCCTGAAGGTCTGTTCTTCCCCGACACCTATATCTTCACGCCGGGCAGCACCGACTTTGACCTGCTGCGCCGCGCCTACCAGGAAGGCCAGCGCATCCTGAACGACACCTGGGACAAGCGCCAATCCGACGTGGCCGTCGCCACGCCCTATGAAGCGCTGGTCCTGGCGTCGATCATCGAGAAGGAAACCGGCCACGGTCCGGAGCGCCGCCGCGTGTCGGGCGTGTTCACCAACCGGCTGAAGATCGGCATGTTGCTGCAGACCGACCCGACCGTGATCTACGGCATGGGCGAGGCCTACCAGGGCCGCATCCGCAAGCGCGACCTGCAGACCGACACGCCCTGGAACACCTACACGCGTCCGGGCCTGCCGCCCACGCCGATCGCCGCGCCGGGCCGCGCCGCCTTGCTGGCCGCCGTGCAGCCTGAACAGCACAAGTTCCTGTATTTCGTCTCGCGCGGCAACGGCACCAGCGAGTTCTCGGCCAATCTGTCCGAGCACAACCGCAACGTCGCCCGCTACATTCTGGGTCAGGGCCAGCGCGCCACGCCCGCACCCACGCCTACGCCAACCCCCGCGCCCGCCGCCGCGCCGGCCGACCCCGAACCCGAATCAGCACAAGGACAAGATCAATGACCTCACGCGGACGCTTCATTACGCTGGAGGGCGTGGACGGCGCGGGCAAAAGCACGCACACCGACTGGATCGCGGATTTCCTGCGGGGGCAGGGCCTTGAGGTCGTGTCCACCCGCGAGCCGGGCGGCACACCGCTTGGCGAAAAACTGCGCGCGCTGGTGCTGAACGATGCCATGGGGCTGGACACCGAAACGCTGCTGATGTTTGCCGCCCGTTGCGAACACGCCCGCCAGGTCATTGAGCCGGCGATTGCGCGCGGCGCGTGGGTCGTCTGCGACCGCTACACCGACGCCAGCTACGCCTATCAGGGCGGCGGCCGCGGCCTGGGCGCCGAGCGCGTGGCGGTCCTGGAAGACTGGATGCGCGCCGGCCGTCCTGATCGGACCTGGCTGTTCGACGTGCCGCTTGAAGTCGCGCGGGCGCGGCTGGCCGATGCGCGCGAGCCCGACCGCTTCGAGCGCGAAGGCGCGGCGTTCTTCGAGCGCACCCGTGAGGCCTACCATGCCCGCGCCAAGGCCGATCCCGACCGCATCCGCGTCGTCGATTCCACCCGTTCCATCGCCCAGATCCGCGCAGACCTCGAGGCGGGCCTGCGCGAGCTGTTGGCCGTTCCTGCATGAGCGCGCCCCAGTTTCACCCCTGGCAGATGGAGACGGCCCGTGCGTGGCTGGGCAATCGTGACCGGTTCGCGCATGCCTGGCTGGTGCACGGGCTGGCCGGCATCGGCAAGCTGGATTTCGCCATCGCGGCGGCAGCCAGCCTGCTGTGCGAGACGCCCGAGAACGGGCTGGCGTGCGGCCACTGCGCGGCCTGCAACTGGTTCGCCAGCGGCAATCACCCGGACCTGCGCCGTATCCGCCCCGAGGCGGTTGCCGTGGAAGAGGGCGCGGACGCGGCCGAACAGGCCGAAGACGCCGAGCCGGCGGCGGGCGCCGCCAAGCGCGCGCCCTCCAAGGAAATCCGTATCGACCAGATCCGCTCGCTGGAGTCCTGGTTCAACACCGCCACGCACCGTGGCGGCTGGCGCGTGGCGCTGCTGTATCCCGCCCATGCGCTGAACGTCGTGTCATCGAACGCCTTGCTCAAGGTGCTGGAAGAACCGCCTCCCCATACCGTCTTCCTGCTGGTCGCGGACGCGCCGGACCGGTTGCTGCCCACGCTTGTGTCGCGCTGCCGCCGGCTGCCGCTGCCCGCGCCCGATGCGGATACGGCGCTGCAATGGTTGCGCGACCAGAACGTGGAACCGGCGCGCGAATGGCTGGCTGCCGCAGGCGGCGCGCCGCTGGCGGCATTGCGGTTGGCGCAATCGGGCGAATCCGCCTGTCCGGCGTGGCTGGGCCAGTTGGTCAATCCGTTGTCCAAGGGCCAGACGCCCGATGTCGGCACGCTGGCCGAATCCCTGGAAAAGGTGGCGGCGGCTGAATGGATCGATGCCTTGCAAAGGCTCTACACCGATCTGATGCTGGCCAGCGCGGGCGCGCCGGTGCGCTATTTCCCGTCGCTGCAAGCCGGTGTGGCGCAGGTTGCCGCCCGTATCAATCCCGCCCGCGTGGCCGAATCGGCCCGCTGGCTGACGCGCCAGCGCGCGCTGGCCACGCACCCCCTGAACGCCAAGCTTTTCGCCCACGCCACCCTGCAACGCGTGGTGCTATCCTGCCAGGCGTAAGCCCTACCAGACTCTCCATGTACGTCGATTCACACTGTCATCTGAATTTTCCCGAGCTTGCCAACGATCTGCCGGCCATTCTTGACCGCATGACCGCCAATCAAGTCACGCACGCGCTGGTCGTCAGCGTCAACATGCCGGAATGGCCCGGCCTGATGTCGCTGGTCGAGCCCGAGCCGCGCCTGTGGGCGTCGGTGGGCGTGCACCCCGATTACGAAGATACGCCGGACCCCACGGCCGAAGAACTGGTGCGCCTGGCCGAGCATCCCAAGGTCGTGGCCATTGGCGAAACCGGGCTGGACTACTACCGGCTGTCCGAGCCGCTGGACTGGCAGCGCGAACGTTTCCGCCGCCACATCCGCGCCGCGCGCGACGCGGGCCTGCCGCTCATCGTACACACCCGGTCGTCCGCTGAGGACACCGTGCGCATGCTGGCCGAGGAAAAGGCGGCCGAGGCGGGCGGCGTAATGCACTGCTTCACCGAGACCTGGGAAGTGGCGCAGGCCGCGCTGGACCAGAACTTCTACATTTCGCTGTCCGGCATCGTCACGTTCAAGAACGCGCAGATCGTGCACGAAGTGGCCGCCAAGGTCCCGCTGGACCGGTTGCTGATCGAAACCGACTCGCCGTACCTGGCGCCGGTGCCGTTCCGCGGCAAGCTCAATGATCCGTCCAAGGTGATCCACGTGGCCGAAAAGATCGCGGACCTGCGCGGTATCACGGCGGCCGAGGTCGCGCGCGCATCTACCGACAATTTCTTCAAGCTGTTCAGCAAGATCAAGAAATAGGTCATCCCGATTCACTGAATTTGCATCCGAGGACAGCCATGGCCATCCGCATCGCCTCCGCCCATCAAGCCTTACTGTCATGCGGCCGCGCCGGTCTACTGGCGCTGGCCATCGGCCTGGCCGCACCCGCGGCGCAGGCCGCCAATCCCGCCGATTGGTGGGTCTACGTCGCCAACGATTATCCCGACGACATCAAGGATCTGCTGGCGCAAGGCTCGGATCCCAACGTGCGCTACAAGAACGGCCAGCCGGCCATCATGCGCGCGGTCGTGGACAACGCCTGGAACGTCTTCGACGTGCTGGCCGCGGACAAGCGCACCGACGTCAACGCCGAGAACCCGGCGGGCGAGACGCCGCTGATGTACCTGGCCATTGCTGGGCAAACTGAACGCGCCAAGAAGCTGATCGCCCGTGGCGCGCAGGTCAACCGCCTGGGCTGGACGCCGCTGCATTACGCCGCGTCCAAGGGGCAGATGGAAATGGCGCGGCTGCTGCTGGCGAACAAGGCCATGGTCAATGCGCCCGCGCCCAATGGCGAGACGCCGCTGATGATGGCGGCGCTGTCCGGCCGCAAGCCCATGGTGGAGCTGCTGCTCAAGGCCGGCGCCGACGTCACCACGCAGGACACGAAGGGACAGGACGCCGCCGCGTGGGCGGCCACGGGCAAGTCGGCGTCGCTCGCCGCCGAGCTGACGGCCTTGGTCAAGAAGGAAGAGGACGCCAGGCGCAAACGCCGCGCAGCGGCGCAGGGCGCGCCCCAGCAAGCGGATACCGCGCCGGCGGCTGAGGCGCCGGCGGCGGTTCCAGCGCCTGCGGCCCCGTCGGCGCCGGCGCCGGCCGCTGCGGCGCCCGGTGGTGGTGTGAAGGGCGTCTCCGGCGTCGGGCTGTCGGATTACGAGAAGCCCCCCGCGCCGTGACGATCGCCGGCAGATGCGGAAACGTCCCGCTGCCGGCCCATCAAAACCCGCCTCGCGGCGGGTTTTTTTGCGCCCGGATTTCGGGGTTTTCCCTTGCGATTCTCAATCGATGGGAAAAATTAGAAGTGAAACCGCCACAAATTGATAATCTCGCTCCCATATTGCTGGGAGTTGAATCTTCATGTCGGAATCGTCTGTCGGGGCGGGCGCGGATCGCGTCCTGTATGTGCTGGCCACCCTGGCCCGGCACGACGGCCCGCTCAGCATTGCCGCGCTGGCCGAAAAAACGGGCCTGGCGCAGAGCACGCTCTACCGGCAGATCGCGCTCCTCAAGCGCTGGGGATTTGTCGCCGAACACGAAGGCGAGTACGGACCCGGCCCGCTGTGCGTGCAGCTCGCCTGGGGCTTTGACCAGTCGTCGTTCCTGATTCACGAAGCGCAACCCGACATGGCCGCGCTGGCCGCGTCGTCCGGCGAGACCATCGGCCTGCTCGTCGCCGTGAAGGACCAGGCCGTGTGCCTGGACATGGTGGAAAGCCAGCATCCGCTGCGCTGCTCGTTCACCAAGGGCCGCGGGCTGCCGCTGGCGCGCGGCGCGTCGGCCAAGTCGCTGCTGGCGTTCATGCCGCAGGCCCGCCTGCAGGCCGCGCTGACCTACCTGGCCGATGAAGCCGGCGTGGATGCCGCCCGCCTGACCGGCGAGCTGGAGGCCATCCGCGCGCAGGGCTATGCCGTGACCGACAGCGAAGTCGACGCCGGCGTCTGGGGCGTGAGCGTGCCGATCTTTCAACGGGCAAACCAGGCCGTGGCCTCGATCACGCTGATGGCGCCGTCCACCCGCGCCGCGCAGCATCCGGACGCGCTGATCGAGATGACCCTCGCGGCCGCCCGCCGCATCTCGGAGCGCCTGAAGGCCGCCTGACGCCGTGTCGTCCGCCTTATCGAATACCTGTTTCACCTGCTTCATCGCTTAGCCCGTACCTAGCCGCAACGATCGTCGTACCCACCGTCGTACCACCTGTCGCACCCACCTCCATAGGACCCCACCATGACCACTCGCCGCACCCTGCTGTCCGCCGCCCTGACCCTGAGCCTCGCCTGGGCCGCCGGCGCCGCGCACGCCCAGGAAACGATCCGCGCCGTCACCGACGCCACCTTCCCGCCGATGGAATTCGTCAAGGACGGCAAGCGCACCGGCTTTGACATCGAGCTGGTCGAAGCGCTGGCCGGCGCGATGGGCAAGAAGGTTGAATGGATCGACATCGACTTCAAGGGCCTGATTCCGGCGCTGCAGGCCGGCCGCGCCGACATCGCGGTGTCCGCCATCTACATCACGCCCGAGCGCAGCAAGGTCGTCGATTTCACCGATCCGTACTACGCGGGCGGCCTGGTGGTCCTGACCAAGGCCGACGGCCCCGTCAAGTCGATCAAGGATCTGGATGGCCGCAAGGTGTCGGTGCAGGTCGGCACGAAGTCGGTGAACTACCTGAAAGAGCATTTCCCGAAGGTGCAGCGCGTGGAAGTCGAGAAGAACCAGGAGATGTTCAATCTGGTGCAGATCGGCCGCGCCGATGCCGCGGTGACGGGCAAGCCCGCGGCCAAGCTGTTCGCGCAGAGCACCAACGGCCTGACCGTGCTGAACGATCAGGTCACGACCGAGGACTATGGCATCGCCGTGCCCAAGAACAAGCCTGAGCTCACGCGCGACCTGAACGCCGCGCTGCAAAAGCTGAAGGCCGATGGCAGCTACCAGGCCATCGTGAACAAATGGTTCGAGGCGCCCGCGAAATGAACCTGGAATTTTCACCCGTCTTCGCCGACTTCGACGCGCTGATGCGGGGCGCGCTGGTCACCATCGAGGTGACCGCCGGCGCCTTGCTGCTGGGCTGCGTGATGGGGCTGCTGGTCGGGATCGGCCGCCTCAACCCGCAGCGCCGCATCACGTACCACCTGTGCAGCACGTACCTGTTGTTCTTCCGGGGCACGCCGCTGCTGGTGCAGTTGTTCATCTGGTTCTTCGGCCTGCCGCAGTTCGGCGTGACGCTCCCGGCGTTCGCCTGCGGCGTGCTGGGCCTGGGTATGTATTCCGGGGCCTACGTGTCGGAGATCGTGCGGGGCGCGATCCAGTCGGTGGATCGCGGCCAGACGGAGGCGGCGCGCTCGTTGGGCATGTCGTCCGGCCAGGCGATGCGCATCATCATCCTGCCGCAGGCATTCGTGCGCATGATTCCGCCGCTGGGCAACGAGTTCATCGCGCTCATCAAGAACTCGGCGCTGGTCTCGCTGTTGACCATTCACGATCTGATGCACGAAGGGCAGAAGATCATCAGCGTGTCATATCGATCGCTGGAAACCTACCTGGTGGTGGCTTTGATCTATCTGGCGCTGACCACGACCGCCATGGTGATTTTGCGCAAGATCGAGCATCGTCTGCGCGCGGGAGGGATGGTGCAATGAGCCTCGTCATCGAAGGTCAGGAAATGATCCGCATCCGCGGCCTGCACAAGTCCTACGGCGATCACGCCGTCCTGCGCGGCATCGATTTCGATGTGCTGAAGTCGCAGGTGGTGGTGGTCATCGGGCCCAGCGGCTCGGGCAAGAGCACCTTGCTGCGTTGCTGCAACGGGCTGGAAGTCGCCCAGCGCGGCACGGTCGATATCTGCGGCCAGACGCTGCAGGAAGACGGGGCGATGTTGCCAGAAGCCGAACTGAACCAGTTGCGCACGCAGGTGGGCATGGTGTTTCAGGGCTTCAATCTGTTCCCGCATCTGTCGGTGCTGGACAACGTGACCGTCGGGCCCCGCACGCTGCTGGGCATGGGCCGCGAACAGGCCAATGCGTTGGCGGCGGACCTGCTCAACAAGGTGGGGCTGTCGCAGAAGATGGCGGCCATGCCCGCCAGCCTGTCCGGCGGTCAGAAGCAGCGCGTGGCCATTGCGCGCGCGCTGGCCATGCAGCCGCAGGTCATGCTGTTCGACGAGCCGACCTCGGCGCTGGACCCGGAGCTGGTCGGCGAAGTGCTGCAGGTCATGAAGCTGCTGGCCCGCGAAGGCATGACGATGATGGTCGTGACGCACGAGATGGGTTTTGCCCGTGATGTGGCGGACGTGGTGGCCGTGATGGACGGCGGTGTCATCCTGGAATCCGGGCCGCCGGAGGTGATTTTCAGCGAGCCGCGCGAAGCCCGCACCCGCGAATTCCTGCAGGCGGTCCTGAGCGCCGGTCCGGGAGCCGCAGCATGAGCGCGCCGAAACTGGACAAGAGCCTCTGGAAGGCACGCGACGACAGCGCCGAGCAGGGCGACACCCGCCGGCTCGCGCACATCGTCGAGGCCGAAGCGGGGCAGGGCGAGATGGGCGAGGCGGTGCTGCTGGGCTTTGCCTGCGATGCGGGCGTGGCGCGCAATCAGGGCCGGGTGGGCGCCGCCGCGGGGCCTGCGGGCATCCGCAAGTATCTGGCGGGCCTTCCAGCGCATGGGCTGACGCGCCTGCTGGATGCCGGCGACGTCGACTGCCACGGCGACAAGCTGGAAGACGCGCAGGAACGCCTGGGCCTGCGTCTGGCCGAACTGATGGGGCGGGGCGCGCGCCCGGTCGTCCTGGGTGGCGGCCATGAAATCGCCTGGGGCAGTTTCCAGGGACTGGCCCGCTGGCTGGACGCGCGCGGCGACGCGGGCGCCGTGCTGGTGCTGAATCTGGATGCGCACTTCGATCTGCGCACGGGCCGTCCCGGCAGTTCCGGCACCCCGTTCGACCAGATCGCGACAGACAGCGAGGCACGCGGGCGTGAGCTGCAATACGCCTGCCTGGGCGTCTCGCGGCTGGCCAACACGCCAGCGCTCTATGCCCGCGCCGCGGAAATCGGGGCCGTGTGGATCGAAGACCGCGACATGCAGGAACGGCATCTGGAAGCCCGTCTGGCCGACGTGGACGCACTGCTGGCCAAGGCGCAGCACGTGTATCTGACGATCGATCTGGACGTGCTGCCCGCCGGCGTGATGCCGGGGGTGTCCGCGCCGGCGCCTTATGGCGTGCCGATGGCCGTGATCGAGGAAATCGTCCTGCGGGTCAAGGCGAGCGGCAAGCTCCGATTGGCGGACTTGGCGGAGTTCAACCCCAAGTTCGACGTCGACGGCCATGGCGCGCGGGCGGCGGCGCGTCTGGCGTGGCAGTTGCTGTCGGTGTGACTCGGCGCGGCAGAGGTGTCCGACGCCTTTGCTTCGGTGGCACACCGTGAAAGCGCGCCTTACCCCGGTGTCCGACACCGGGGGGGTCTGCAAGGTAGGCGTGGATGTAAAGGGCGGTCTTCCAAACGAGGCCGCCTTTTTTTCGCCCCGAGTATCCCGGCCGCAGGCTGGACGCCGCCAATTTCGCGGCTTAGGATAGGTGCAGCTTCCGGGCCCGCCTGCGACCCGTTCGGTATCCGCAACGTTAATGTGTCCCTATTTAAAATATTTAAACTTTAAATAGGGACGCTATAACTTTCGTGGATAAAATGGCGCAACTTTGTCAGGAGAGCATGCTCATGTCTCAAACTCCCACCCATGCCTTGCCGTCTTATCTGAATGCCGAGGACCTCGGCCCTTGGGGTAATTACCTGCAACAAGTCGACCGGGTCACGCCGTACCTCGGTTCCCTGAGCCGGTGGGTCGAGACGCTGAAGCGTCCGAAGCGCTCGCTGATCGTCGATGTGCCGATCGAACTGGACAACGGCACCATCGCCCACTTCGAGGGCTACCGTGTGCAGCACAACGTGTCGCGCGGTCCGGGCAAGGGTGGTGTGCGTTTCCACCAGGACGTAACGCTGTCCGAAGTGATGGCGCTGGCCGCCTGGATGTCGGTCAAGAACGCGGCGGTCAACCTGCCGTACGGCGGCGCCAAGGGCGGCATCCGTGTCGACCCGCGCAAGCTCTCCGCCTCGGAACTTGAACGCATGACGCGCCGCTACACCAGCGAAATCGGCGTCATCATCGGACCGTCCAAGGACATTCCCGCCCCTGACGTGAACACCAACGCCCAGACCATGGCCTGGATGATGGACACGTACTCCATGAATGAAGGCGCCACCGCCACGGGCGTGGTCACCGGCAAGCCGATCGCGCTGGGCGGCAGCCTGGGCCGCGTCGAGGCCACCGGCCGCGGCGTGTTTGTCGTGGCGTGCGAAGCCGCGCGCGACCGGAACATCGATGTGGCCGGCGCGCGCGTCGTCGTGCAGGGCTTCGGCAACGTGGGCGGCACCGCCGCCCGCCTGTTCCATGAAGCCGGCGCCAAGGTCATTGCCGCGCAGGATCACACCGGCACCGTGCACAACGCGGCTGGCCTGGACGTGCACAAGCTGCTGTCGCACGTGTCGCAGACGGGCGGCGTGGGCGGCTTCTCGGGCGGCCAGGCGCTGGACAAGGCTGAGTTCTGGACGCTGGAAACCGAATTCCTGATCCCGGCAGCCCTGGAAAGCCAGATCACCGTCGACAACGCCGCCAAGGTGCGCGCCAAGATCGTGGTCGAAGGCGCCAACGGCCCGACGACCCCGGAAGCGGACGACATCCTGGCCGAGAACGGCGTCTACGTCGTGCCGGACGTGCTGGCCAACGCCGGCGGCGTGACGGTCAGCTACTTTGAATGGGTGCAGGACTTCTCCAGCTTCTTCTGGAGCGAAGAAGAGATCAACCAGCGCCTCGAACGCCTGATGCGCGAGGCCTACGCCGCGGTGGCGCAGGTGTCGCGCGAGCACAAGGTGACGCTGCGCACCGCCGCGTTCATCGTGGCTTGCACGCGGATCCTGCAGGCCCGCCAGGTGCGCGGTCTGTATCCGTAAAGACTGAATCGGCGTTGCGCCCGCAGGCGCATCGTCGAGGAGGCAGAGAGAGACAAAAAAAAGGAATCGCTCCGCAAGGGGCGATTCCTATTTGTGGCGCAAAAAAATGCCGGGCGGATGCCCGGCATTTTCGTTTGCGGAGGCCGGCCCGGGCCGTGGATTCATGAAGCCGGCCGCCGCGGGGGCTTTACGACGCCGGCAGCAGCTCCGGCTTAAGGATGCCGCGCAGATCCTGGTACGAAATCGCCAACTCAGGCTCGCCGTGCGAATACGGCGCGATGGAATAGGCGTCGTACTTGACCACGATGCCGTCCCGCGTCAGCGCGAAGTTGTCGCTTTCCTGGAACGGCCACATCTTGTTGTACGCCGCCGGGTCGCGCTTGGCGTCCGGGTTGCCGGTCAGCCACTTTGCGTGCGCACGCTGCAGGGCCGCGACGTATTCGGCGCGCCGCCCCGGGATCAGCGCTTCGTCCAGGCTCATGACGCGGCCGCGGCTGCGCTCCCAGTTCAGATATTGCGTGGCCGGAATGCCGTGCGCGGCGCCGGTCAGGTACTGCTCCGTATGCAGTTCGATGGCAACGATGTCGCCGACCGTGTCCTTCACGCTGGCTTTGAAGTAGGTCGCGTCGCGCGGGCGCGCCGTGGACCAGAAATACTTCGTGTATTCCGACAGCGTGTCGTAGGGGCCACGCCGGTTGGCGTCGGTGCCGGTCATGTAGGCGAGAACGTGGTCCACCAGCGCCGTCAGCTTCGGGATGCCCGGGAAGGCCACGCTGTCGATCTCGATGCGCGGGCAGTCGCCCTCGCAGCCCGGCTTGCTGGCGGCCCACTTGATGCGCTCGGTGGACAGGTCGCCCACCTTTTGGGGCGTGGCTGAAGATTGCGCGTTGGAATCGGCCAACGTGATGTTCGACGGGGGCGTGCTGCTGCAGCCGGCGATGGCCAGCAGGGCGGCGCCCAGGATCAGACCGCGTATCGCGCCGGGCGGCGTGAATGTGCGACTCATGCAATTACCTCCAATAACCGAGGCGCCGTCAGGGTACGACGCCTGACCACTCGGCGCGGGAGAACTTTTCGTCCGCCTGCGCCTGGGCGCGCGCCAGCGTTTCGCTGCCTACGCTGCCCGGGGTCAGACGATGCAGGCCGGCGAAAGTTTCCACCATGCGGTCGATGATGACCTCGCGCGCCAGCCCGGTCTGCGTGCGCAGGGGGTCAACGCGCTTCTTGGCGCTGGTGGTGCCCTTGTCGGAAAGCTTCTCGCGGCCGATGCGCAGGACTTCGACCATCTTGTCGGCGTCGATGTCGTAGGACATGGTGACGTGATGCAGCACGGCGCCCGCGCGGCGGGCCTGCGCCGCGCCGCCGATCTTGCCGATGTCGGAGGCGATGTCGTTCAGCGGCTGATACCAGGCCTTGATCCCCAGGCCTTGCAGCGCGGTCAGCACCCAGGCGTCCAGGAAGGCGTATGACTCCTGGAAGCTCATGCCGTGGACCAGCGCCTGCGGAGCGCTCAGCGAATAGGTAATGGAGTTGCCCGGCTCGATGAACATCGCGCCGCCACCGCTCACGCGGCGCACCACCTCGATGCCGTGGCGCGCAGCGCCGTCCGGATCGACTTCGTTCTTCAGCGATTGAAAGCGGCCAATCACGACGGCCGGCGCCGACCATTCCCAGATGCGCAGCGTGGGCGGCCGCTGGCCGGCGCCCACTTCGTCGGTAATGACTGCGTCCAGCGCCATGTGCAGCGCGGGCGGCTGCGGGCCTTCGTGGATCAGTTGCCAGTCGTAGTCGTTCCAGTCGGTACGGCTCATGCCAGCGCCCTCCGCAGCACCACGGCGATGGCTTCGGCCGAGAAGCCGAACATTTCGGCGTCGGCCGGCAGGGCCGATTGCACGGCCACCGCGAGTTCCAGTTCGCCGGCGTCCGCGGGCATGCCGTTCAGGCCGCGGTTGATGGCTTCAAGCGCTTCGGGCGGCTCAAGAAAAAAGTCGCCGCTGATGCGCACGTCGGCCAGGCGGCCATCGCGCACTTCCAGATCCGCGACCACCAGTTTGCCGCCGGGGACTTTGTATTCGCCATGCAAGGGCATTGGGCGCTCCTTTCGAAAATCAGAATCAGACGTTACAGGCTGAGCTTCATGCCATCGTGGCTGGCCTTGAAACCCAGGCTTTCGTAGAACCGGCGCGCATCGGGGCGCGCACGGTCCGTGGTGAGCTGGACCAGCCCGCAGCCCTGGCTGCGGCACTGTTCGATGGCCCATTCGAACATGGCGCGGCCCAGGCCCGCGCCGCGGAACGCCGACGCGATGCGCACGCTTTCGATCTGGCCCCGCCACAGGCCCAGCCGCGACAGGCCGGGTATGAACGATAACTGCAAACAGCCCACCAGTTGTGAATCCTGCTCAACCACGGCCAGGAATTGGTTGGAATCCTGCTCAATTGCCGCGAAGGCCGCGACATAGCGCGGGTTCAGCGGGACGGAGGCGTCCTCGCGACCGGCGCCCAGGTCGTCATCGGCCAGCATGGCCACGATGGCAGGCAGATCGGCCGCGCGCGCGCGGCGAAAGACGCGTTGCGGTGCGTTCATGGCACGCTCCTTGGGCGTTAGCGGACGTGTTGGGCGGTCTGGCCGAACAGGATGCGGCGCGCTTCGTCGTCGCTGAGCGGGGGCGTGGTGTTGACCGTGTCGGCCAGCGCGTACGCGCGTTGCGTCGCGGGGCGCGCGCGGATCGTGTCGAACCAGCGCTTGAGGTGCGGAAAGTCGTTCAGGTCCTGGCCCTGCTTGGCGTGCGGCACGATCCACGGGTAGGCCGCCATGTCGGCGATGGAATAGTCGCCGGCGACGAATTCGCGGTCGGCCAACCGTTTGTTCAGCACGCCGTACAGGCGATTGGTTTCGTTGACGTAGCGATCGATGGCGTAGGCGATGCGTTCCTGCGCATAGCCCGAGAAGTGGTGGTTCTGGCCGGCCATGGGACCCAGGCCGCCCATCTGCCAGAAGAGCCATTGCGACACTTCGGCGCGGCCGCGCACGTCGGCGGGCAGGAACTTGCCAGTCTTTTCGGCCAGGTACTGCAGGATGGCGCCTGATTCGAACAACGGAATCGGCGCGCCGCCATCGGCAGGGGCCTGGTCGACGATGGCGGGGATGCGGTTGTTGGGCGCGATGGCCAGGAATTCGGGTTTGAACTGGTCGCCGCGGCCGATGTTGACCGGGTGGATCTTGTACGGCAGCCCGGTCTCTTCGAGGAACATCGTGATCTTGTGACCGTTGGGGGTAGTCCAGTAATAGAGATCGATCATGGGAGTGTCCTGTTCATCATGGCGCCGCGGGCAGCCGCCCGCGGATGGGAAGGGCCATGATAGCGGCGCGAACCGGACGCACGCCTGAATAACCGGGGACCGGGTGCGGGTTTGCCTGCAGGCTGCCTCCACAGTTCCTGCGGGCAAGACCCCGGCCATGCCGCCTGTTCAGACTGCACCGGCCCGCGGGCTGCGCGGCAGGCGCCAGTTCCAGTTCAGGCTGACGGCGGCAGCGGCCAGGAAGATCAGCGCCACGCCCGCCACCTGCGTCGCATCCATGCGATGGCCGTAGACCACGAAGTCCAGCAGGATGGCGACCGCGGGATAGATGAAGCTGAGCGCGGCGGTGGAGGTGGTGGGCAGCTTCTGGATGGCCGAGTACATCAGGATGTACATCAGGCAGGTATGGATGAGGCCCAGCGCCACCAGATAGCCCCATTGCACGGGCTGCGCGGGCAGGGCGTTAAAGTCCGCCATGGGCAGCAGCATGACCGCGCCCAGCGTCACCTGCACCAGCGCCAGCACTTGCGGCGGGATGCCCTTCAGGCGCTTCACGATGATGGCCGTGATGCCATAGAGCGCGGCCGCGCCCAGTCCCAGCATCAGCCCCGAGAGATACGCGCCGCCGCCCGCCGCGCCGGTGTCGCCCAGACGCAGCACCAGCAGCAGGCCCGCAAAGGCCACGAGCGACCAGGCGACCTTGCCGCGCGAAGGACGTTCGCCGAGGAACAGCACGCCCAGACCGATCAGGAAAAACGGCTGCACGTTGTAGACGGCGGTGGCCAGCGAAATGGACGCCAGGCGGTAGGCCGAGAACAGCAGCACCCAGTTCAGCACCAGCGCCGCGCCGGCGATCAGCGCCAGGGCCAGTGTTTTCGCGGTGAAAAGACCGGGCTTGAGCAGGCCGCGCGCCCAGCAGTACAGAAAGAGCGAGAGCGCCCCGAACACACAGCGAAAGAAGACGACGTTCCAGGCACTTTGCCCGGACTCCAGTACGAAAACGCCCAGGGTGCCCGACAGGGTCATGGCGGCTGCCATCTGCAGGAGGCCGGTGCGTTCGGTTGAGGGGATCATGATGGTTCTCCAAGGGCCGTCTGGCCAGGAATTTGATGGAGAAATTATCCCAGGCAGTTCAATCTGCTTATATGATCTTGCGGTGGCACTTTCGCGATTCAACCTTGCTTTGGGTGGAATTTATGCAGAACTACCTAAAAAATGAAAGTCCGGTCCTGGACGGAATCGACCGCCGTCTGGTGGAGATGCTGTCGGCCAATGCGCGCACCACCACGGCCGATCTGGCGCGGCAGGTCGGCATGTCCGCGCCTAGCGTCGCGGACCGCATGCGGCGGCTTGAAGAGTCGGGGGTGATTCGCGCGTACACGCTGGATGTGGATCCGGTGGCGCTGGGTTATACGCTGGAGGCCATTGTGCGCATCCGGCCGCTGCCCGGGCAGTTGCGCCACGTGGAAGGCCTGATCCAGCAGATTCCGGAATTCGTGGAGTGCGACAAGGTGACGGGCGATGACTGCTTCATCGCCCGCATGGTGCTCAGGTCGATCACGCATCTGGACGGCATATTGGAGCGCGTGACCGAATTTGCCGAGACCAACACCGCCATCGTCAAGGCGCACACGGTGCGCAGGCGGCTGCCGCCGCTGCGTTAGACGGGGGCGGACAGGGCCTTCTCGATGTCCTCGCGCAGGCTGGCCGGCGTGTCGGTGGGCGCATACCGCTTGATGACGCGGCCGTCGCGCCCGACCAGGAACTTGGTGAAGTTCCACTTGATGCCTTCAGTGCCGAAGACGCCGGGCTTCTCGCCCTTGAGCCACTGGTACAGCGGGTGGGCGTTTGCGCCGTTGACGTCAATCTTGGCGAACAGCGGGAAAGTGATGTCGTACTGGGTGCTGCAAAAACTCTGGATCTCGGCCTCGTCGCCGGGCTCTTGGTGGCCGAACTGGTCGCACGGAAAACCCAGCACGGTCAGTCCGTCGTCGTGGAACGACCGGTAAAGATCCTCGAGGCCCGCATATTGCGGTGTGAATCCGCATTTGGACGCGACGTTCACCACCAGCAGCACGCGGCCGCGGTACGCTTCTAGAGACTGTTCCGTGCCGTCGATGGCGCGGGCGGAGAAATCATGGATCGTGCTCATGCGGGCTCCTGAAATCGGGCGTCCGTGCGCGGCGGCGCGGGCGCGGGGCAGACCTGCGAGTGTAGCGCCGGACAGGGGCGTGGGGGCTTTGGCGCCGCGAGGCCATGCCGGTTCTATGATGCGGTGTTGCTGAAGATCAGAGATGAGAGGAGCCCCGCATGGAAGGAATGATCGAGCGGCTTGAGGCGATGCTGGCCAAGGGCACGGACAACCTGCTGCTGCGGTATTCGCTGGGCAAGGCTTATGCGGAGCAGGAAAGCTATGCCGAAGCCTCCACGCATCTGCGCGCGGCGCTGGCGTTTGATCCCACGTATTCCGTCGCCTGGAAATGGCTTGGCAAGGCCTGCCTCGGGCTGGGCGACAAGCCCGGCGCGCGTGCCGCCTGGGAGTCCGGATTGCAAGCGGCTCAGGCGCGGGGCGACCAGCAGGTCGTCAAGGAGTTGCAGGTGTTCATCAAGCGCCTGGATAAGGAAGCGGCCGCTAGCGCCTGAACGCGCCGGTGGCGGACACGCGGAACACTTCGATGGCGTCACGCAACCGGGCGCCATCGGTGCGCAGGTTTTCCACGGCCTGTGAGGCCAGCTCGGCACGCGCGGTGTTGTCCTGCGCGGCGCTATCGGTTTCGGTGATCGTGCGGCTTACGGCGTCGATGCCGGCGTGCACGTCGCGGGTGATGCTGACGAGGCTCTTGCGCATGACTTCCAGGGAGAACTTCAGCTCGCCGATTTCGTCCCGGGGCAGGGCGTCGGGAAGCGGCGCGCTCAGGTTGCCCGCCGCGATCTGGCGCGTGAAGTCGGTTGCCGACCCCAGCTGCCCGGCGATGGACCGGGCAAAGCCCCAGCCCGCCGCAAAGATCAGGGCGACCCCGCCCGCGGTCAACGCCGCGGCAAAGGCCAATGCCTCGGGGGGCAGGCGCGTGTGCAGACCGTAGATCGCCGCGCCGGCCGCGGCCAGGAAAAGGAAGGACGACAGCACCGCCCATGCCAGCATGCGGGCGCGCACGCCGGTCAGCCGCCCGCGCGTCAGCCGTGCCAGGACGCCGCGCAGCCCGGTGGGCTGGACCTGGCCGCCGTGCAGGCGGATGCCTGGCGCGGTGGCGGTCCGCAGCCTGTCGTAGGCGGCTTGCGCGGCCTCGATCTGCGCGCGTGTCGGCTTGACGCGAACCGAGGCGTAGCAGACCGTCACGCCGCGCTCGATGATGGGCGTGACATTGGCCAGCACCCAATAAAAGCCGCCGTCCTTGCGGCGATTCTTGACCATGCCCGTCCACGGTTCGCCGCGCTGAATGGTGCGCCACAGGTCGTCGAAGGCGGCGGGCGGCATGTCCGGGTGGCGGACGATGTTGTGGGGCGCGCCGACCAGTTCCTCGCGCGAGAAGCCGCTGACCTCGATAAAGGCCGGATTCGCATAGATGATCCGGCCGCGGGAATCGGTGCGGGAGATCAGGTATTGCTCGTCGCGTAGTACATATTCCCGGTCATTGACCGGCTGATTGTTGCGCATGCGTTGCTCGTCCTGTGATGGGCGAGGGCATGATCGGGGACTGCCGCGGCGGCGGCAATGACGTACGTCAACGCCGCTCAGGGTTCAACGCCCCTCAGGCGGCGGGCAGGTTGCCGAAGGCTTCCAGCGCGCGCAACCGGCTTTGCGCCAGGTCGACGATCGGCTCGGGATAGCCTGCGGCGGCGCGCTCCATCGGGTTGGGATCGTGGATCGCCTTGTCGTCCAGGTGCGCCAGCTCGGGCAGCCATTCGCGCAGGAACACGCCGCGCGGATCGAACCTGCGCGATTGCGACAACGGATTGAAGACGCGGAAATAGGGCACGGCGTCGGCGCCCGTCGAGGCGCTCCATTGCCAGCCGCCGTTGTTGGCGGCCAGGTCGCCGTCCACGAGCTGGCTCATGAACCACGCTTCGCCCAGACGCCAGTCGATCAGTAGATTCTTGGACAGGAACATGGCCGTCACCATGCGCAGCCGGTTGTGCATCCAGCCCAGCGCCAGCATCTGGCGCATGGCGGCGTCCACAATCGGGATGCCGGTCTTGCCCTGCTGCCAGGCCGCCAGGTCGTCGGGCGCGTCGCGCCACGGCACGGCGGCGGTTTCCGGCTTCATGGGCCGGTGCATGGACAGGGCGGGAAAGGCGGCCAGCAGGTGCTGGTAGAACTCGCGCCATAGCAGTTCGTTGATCCAGGTGGCGGCGCCGGCCTTGCCGCTGTCGATCTCACCCTGGTTGGCCGCCAGCGCGGCGCGTAGCGCCTGCCCCGGCGACAGGACGCCCGCGGCCAGGTAGGGCGACAGGCAACTGGTTGCGGGCAGCGACGGAAAGTCGCGCTCGTCCTTGTACGCAAAGATGGCGTCGTCGGCAAATGCGGCCAGACGGTCGCTGGCCGCGGTTTCCCCCGCCGGCCACAGCGCCCGCACGGCGTCATTGGGCGCGTCGAACCCCTTGAACGATTCCGGCAGCGGATCGGCCTGCCAGCGCGGCGGCGTCTGAGCGCGCGGCGCGGGGATGGGACGCAGCGGCGCGCTGCGCAGTCGCTCGCGGCAGGTGCGGGCGTAGGGCGTGTAGACGCGGTAGCACTCGCCCTTGCCGTTGAGCACGGTGCCGGGACGCAGCAGCGTTGCGCCATGGTGCAGGGTCCAGTCGACGCCGATGTCCGCCAGGGCGCTTGCGACCGCGTCGTCGCGGCGCCGCTCGTTGATGCCCCATTCGGCGTTGGCATGGACCTGTTCGATCGCGTGCTCCTGGCAGAACCCGGCCAAGGCGCGCGGCGCGTGGCGCCAGTCGTCCACGGTCACCAGCTTCAGGGGAATGCCGGCTTGCGCCAGGTCCCGGGACAGCTCACGCAGATTGCGCAGCCAGAAATCCACCTTGGCCGGGGAATCGCCATGCTGCCGCCATTGACCCGGGGCGGCTAGGAATAGGGCGGTGACCGTGCCGGCCTCGGCCGCCGCGGCCAGCGCGGCGTTGTCGTGCATGCGCAGGTCGGTGCGCAGCCAGAGCAGCGTATTCATCGGAAGGGCTCCAGGAGACGGGCCGGGCGGGCGGGCCGGCGAGGCTGCGATTCTATCCTGTGCCTGCCCCTGCCCCCGGCGGGCGGCGCTTGGAAGCCGATGTAAAAACTACGAGGAGATGTGACGGGTGTTGCGGTGCAACCCGCTGCGCCGGGCCCGCGCGAGGGGCAGCGGCGGGCAGGCCTGCGGGAGGCCGGCGGGCCGGATTCTGCCGTCAAACCCCGAAACACGCTGGCGCGCGGGGCGTATTGACGCAGGGTGGGGCGCGCCATGTAATGCAAATAAACGACTAAAGCAGGCAAACGCTATGGGAAATCTGATGGACTTTCGCCCGTCCTTTCTGAAGGGACGAACACCCGCCGGCAAGACGACCCGGGATGTCTTGCAGAAGCTCTGGCAATCGGTCGATTTGCCGGGCGAGTCGCTGGAGCACGTGGTGCTGACGGGCGCGGACCCTGTCGTCCCCTCCTCGTTCGCGGTGGGTACCGCCGCGCAGGCCAGCATGGCGGCCGCGGCGCTGGCCGCTGCCGAGGTCTGGCATTTGCGCGGCGGCGCGCGGCAGCAGGTCAGCGTCGACATGCTGCACGCGGCGCAGGAGTGCCGCAGCCACTTCACGATCAACGGGGTCACGCCCAACATCTGGGATCCGATTACGGGTGTCTATCGCTGCGGCGACGGCGGCTGGGTGCGCATCCACGCCAATTTCGCGCACCACCGCGACGGGGCGCTGGCGTTGCTGGGCTGCCCGACCGGCGACGGCGCGACGCGCGAGGCCGTGGAGCGCGCGCTGAGCCGCTGGAAGGCGCTGGATTTTGAACAGGTTGCTGCCGATGCCGGCATGGTCGTGTCAGCCATGCGCTCTTTCGAGGAATGGGACCGCCACCCGCAAGGGCAGGCCGTCGCGGCGCAGCCGCTGCTGACCATCGAACGCATCGGCGAGGCCGACCCGCGCCCGCTGCCCAAGTACGCGCAGAACGCGCGTCCGTTGCAGGACATCCGTGTGCTGGACCTGACGCGCATCATCGCCGGTCCGGTTTGCGGCCGGGCGCTGGCGGCTTACGGCGCGGACGTCATGCTGGTCAACAGTCCGCAACTGCCCAACATCGACAACATCATTGACACCAGCCGCGGCAAGCTGTCTGTGCTGGCCGACCTGGACACGGCCGATGGGCGCATCGCGCTGGGCAACCTGCTGCGCAGCGCGCACATCTTTGTGCAGGGCTACCGGCCGGGCGGGATGTCCGCGCTGGGCTTCGGTCCGCAGGATGCGGCGCGCATCCGGCCCGGCATCGTCTATGTGTCGCTTAGTGCGTATGGCACGACGGGCCCGTGGGCGAACCGCCGCGGCTTCGATTCCCTGGTGCAGACGGCCACGGGCTTCAACCACGCGGAAGCGCTGGCGGCCGGCCAGGCCGCGCCCAAAGCGCTGCCCATGCAGATCCTGGATCATGCGTCCGGTTATCTGATGGCGTTCGGCGCGCAGGTGGCGCTGGCGCGTCAGGCGACCGAAGGCGGCAGCTGGCACGTGCGCGTGTCGCTTGCTCAGACGGCGCACTGGCTGCGCGGCCTGGGCCGGGTGGACGGCGGGTTGGACTGTGCGATGCCTGGATTTGACGGACTGATGGAGACGTCGCCGTCCGGCTTTGGTGAACTGGTCGCCGTGCGCCATGCGGCGCGCTTTTCGGAGACGCCGGCGCGATGGATCCGCCCGTCCAGCCCCCCGGGCACGCACCCGACGGTCTGGCCGTTCAATTAAAGCGGACAGGCGGCGCGCGTATCTTGTTTGCGCGCTGCCGTCCTACTGCTTTGCCTTCCAGTCCCGCAGCGCCCGCATCGTGTTCGCCACGTGCGATTCGGGACTCATGTCTGTGAATTCATACAGGATCTTGCCTTCGGGCGAGATCACGTACGACACGCGCTGCGCATACTCGGGCCGCCTGTCGTGCACAGCGTCATACGCCTTCATCACCTTGCCGTCGCTGTCTGCCGCGACGGCAAATTTGTTGCGGCATTCGCTGACGGAAAACTTCTTGAGCGTGTCGATGTTGTCGGTGGAGACGCCGACGACGGTGGCGCCCAGCGCCTTGTATTCGTCGGTGGCTTCGGCAAAGTTGTGGGCTTCGATGGTGCAGCCCTGCGTGAATGCCGCTGGGAAGAAATACAGCACCACCGGGCCTTGCTTGAGCGCTTCGTTCAGCTTGAACGTGTATTCGTTGCCGCCCAGCGAGGCGGGCACGCTGAAGTCCGGCGCGGCTGCGCCCACGGGAAGTGCCGCGTGCGCCGACGTCCCGGCCATCAGGCCGCAGACCAGGATCCAGGGGGCAATGCGCTTCATGGGTGTCTCCTATCGGGACCGCGGAAATGCCGCGGCAAGCTGCCTACTGTAGCGGCGAGGCGAACGAGGGTCCAGTTCAGCCGCCATCAGGCCCGCGCCCATTGCCCTTGAGCTGGTCGCGCACGGAGGGCGGGCGGGATTGCTGGGCATCCCGCTGCTGCTGCTGTTGCCGAGCCTGCTGGGCCTGCTGATCACGCTGTTGTTGCTGTCGGGTCTGAATCAGCTGTTGCTGCTGCTGTTGGCGGGCTTGCTGAGACTGCTGATCGCGTTGCTGTTGCTGTCTGGATTGCTGGAGCAACTGCTGCTGGTCACGTTGCCGCTCCTGCCGCTCCTGCCGCGCCTGTTGCTCGTGCTCCTGCCGGTCGCGCGCCATCTGCCTGGCCCGGTCATCGTGATCGCGCTGCTGGCGCGCCTGTTGTTCCTGTTGCCGCCGATCGCGCAGATCCTGCTGGTTCTGTTGGTCACGCTGCAGTTGCTGGCGCGCCTGCTGGTCCCGCATCTGCTGCTGCCTGAGCTGCTGTTGGGCCTGGGCGTCGTTCTGCAGGCGGTTGCGGTTGTCCTGCTCACGGACCTGTTGCTGCCGCCGCTGGTCGTTCTTGAGTTGATCGCGGACGAGCTGGTCACGGGCCTGCTGGTCACGCGCTTGCTGCTGGCGGTCCTGCGGCAGGCGGTCCTGCGGCAGGCGGTCCTGCGGCGACGGCCCTTGCGGCCGACCGTCGCGGCCCCGATCATCCGTCAGCCCCAAGCTCCGCTGGACTGCGGTGGGGCCGCTGTCGGGACGGCCTTGCGCATTCCTGCCATCCCGACCTGGTCTGCCGTTGTCAGCATGATCCAGGTATGCCTGAGGCGGCCGTCCCTTGTTGTGTTCATAGAACTGCGCACGGTTGCCGCCCGCATCGCGGATGTAGCCGCGTTGCACGTCCGTGGGGCCGGAATGGCGGTCGCGGCGCGCGGCCAGTTCACGCGGGTCGGCGTTGCGACGCACACCTTGAGGTCCGCCGTGATAGCTGACACGGCGGTTGTCCACATTGTTGACGATGATGTCGCGGTGGTAGACGTTGGTCACGCGCGTAACGTTCACGTTCGTGACGGACCGGTTGTAGTAGAAGCGGTCGCGCTTCCAGTAGCCGCCGACATACCCCAGGCCGGTATAGCCGAAGCCATAGTTGATGCCGCCATAAAAGCCCACATGGGGCCCCCAGTAGCCCGGGTTCCAGAGATACACGCCGTTGGAAAAGCCCCAGTATCCTGGCGTCCAGAGCGCACCCTGATACGGCGCCAGCACCCACGCGCCCGGGACCCAGAAAAAGCCGTAGCGGTTGCGGCTCCAGTAGCCGGGTACCCACATATAGCCATCGGCCGGGGCGGGCGGCTGCACATAGACGGGCAGGGGCGGGGGCGGTTCGGGACTGCGGTCGACCAATGCGAGGTTTGCGTTGGCGGGGTCGCCGTCGTCGTACCCGGGCTGATAGGTGGATGGTGCCGGCGCCTGCTGCGTGGAATAGACGTTCGCGCCGGATGGAGCCGGCACCTGCTGCGTGGAATAGACGTTCTGCGCGGCAGCGGCCGCGCTGGCCGCCAGGAGCGCAGCAGTGGCCAGGGGGCGCAAGCGGGCGATCTGGAAGGATGGGTTCATGAGAATGTCCTTTGCGCAGCAGGTCCGCGGGTCAATAGCCGCGATAGTAATAATGCGGGGCGGGATACGCCGGGTAGTAGTAATAATGCGGCGTGTAATAGACCGGCGCGGGCCGGTAGTAGGCCGGCCGGGCCGGCACAACCACGCAGCCGCTCAGGGCACTGGCCATCGCTATCAACAACAACACAAGCTTCTTCATATTTCGGCTCCCGCCGGGCGCAAGGCGCGAGATACGCCTTTCCTGCGCTCATAGGGATTAGGCCACGGCCGCGGGGTCGAGTTCGGGACTGTAATCGTTCCGAAACAGCTTTCGCGTGACCAGTGATTGCGCCTGCGTGACGGTCGATGTCGTTCGTATCAATGTCTGCGGACACGCGTGATTTGCGTCGCAAAAAGAAAGGGACCGCATGATGCGGTCCCCCTGTGCCTTGATCGCCCGCGGCAATGCGCGCGGGCGCGACGTAAGGTCAGTTCCAGCGTCCGCCGTTGCCGGCCAGGCTGAAACGGCCGGCGCCCATGAAGGCGATGGCCAGTCCGGTGAAGAGGAACATGCCTTGCAGTTCAAGCGCCCAGCCGCCGTTGTTGGTCATGCTGGCAATGCTGCCGCTGTGCGCCAGCAGGATGGCGACAACCATGTTGATGGCGATGATCAGACCGCCCAGACGCGTGTAGACGCCGATGATCAGCAGGACAGGGGCAATGATTTCGCCCACGTAGACGCCGTAGGCCAGGAACCCGGGCAAGCCGTGGGAGGACAGCATGCCGCTGATGCCGCCGACGCCGCCGCCGGTCAGTTTGGCCAGGCCATGGAGCAGAATCAGAATACCGAGGGTCAGGCGCAGGATCAGCTTGCCGGTGTCATCGGACTTGATCATGGTGAGTTTCTCTTTTGATGGTTAAGGGGGACAGTGCGCCGAGTTGGAACGCACCGCTTGCCTTTGGTTCCGTGCCCGCCGCACATTCGAAAAATCCAGCATACGGGCGTACAGGCGGCGCCATTATGGCAAAGCCGGTGTAAAACCCACAAGCTTTGCGCGCAGTCGGTGGCCGGGCGCCTGCCCAGGCCAGTTAAGATGTGTCCCCAATGAACAAGCAGCTGAAAGTCTCATGGGCGCTGACCCCCTGCGGCAGGCGTGCGCCCCAGCCAGATCGCCCGTATTCGTCCCTGCCTTTGACGGCAAAGGAGCCGCGCCGCGTCCCGCCGCAGTCCAGGAGCCATACAGCATGACGGAGCTGGCCTACGCCTATCTTGCCCCCTCCGACATCGCCCAGCGGCAGGGCCGGGCCGACCTCAACCTGACCACCAGCGGTGGTCTTGCGCCGTCGGGCGCGGTGGCGCATCCCTTCTTCTTCTCCGGATTCGTCGCGCAGCCCGCCGTGGTGGCGCAAGCGCTGCTGATGCTGGCGCGGGTGGCGCGCACGCGCTTCTACGTGCCGCCAAACACGCTGGCGGCGGTGCTGCGGGCGGCGGATCCGGTCGTGACGTCCACGCCCGAGGGCCTGCGGTTCGAGTCCTTCAGCGTGTGCTGCGGCGTGTATGCGCGCCTGGACGTGGACGCGGCGGCGCTGGACGCCACGCACCTGGCGGCAGGCGTCACCAACGTGGACGTGAATCCGCCGTTGCGCCAGGCGCTGGCGGGGCTGCGCCCGTCGGAGGCCCTGCACCTGAACGTGGGTAGCGATGCGTTACGGGTGACGACGCAGGCGGGTGAGATCGTCGAAGAGAAAGTGCCGCTGCCCGCGCGCTGGCTCAAAGGCTTTGCCGAGACGCAGATGCTGTCGGCGGACATGGCGTGCCGCCACGCGCTGACGGGGCCGGCCTTGCGTCAGTTCGTGCAGGCTTTGCCGCGGTCGTCGGCGACCAAGACCGTGATGTGGGCGACGCAGGCTGCCCGTTCGCTACGGCTGGCCACGCAGGCCACGCCCGGCGCGGTCTGCGTGGCGGGGCCGGAACGGCTGCGCGTCCTGGAACCCTTGCTGCGACATGCCACGGCGCTGCGCGCGTATGGCGCCGATGTGGCGGCAGGGGCGTTGCCGCTAGCCAGCGCCTGGGTGCTGGAGCTGCCGGGTGCGCGGGTCACGCTGGGCCTCAGCCCGGAGAAATCGCGCGGATTCTCGGGCGAGGGGGCGGTGCTGCATCGGGTCGCGGGCGCAGATGCGAATGAGGATGCGGCGTTCGTATCGACGTTGCTGGCTTTCGAGCCGCGCATCGATATTGCGCGGCTGGCCAAGCGGGCTCTGCTGCCGGAATCGCAGATCCTGTCCGCGCTGAGCGTGCTGGCGTCTTCCGGCCAGGTGGGCTTCGATCTGGCAGCCGGCGCGTATTTCCATCGACCGCTGCCGGTGCAGGCGGGCCTGCTCGATACGCTGCATCCGCGGCTTGCCGACGCACGCAAGCTGGTGGCCGGCGGTGGCGTCCAGCGGGAAGGCGAGGGGCAGTACTCCGTGCAGTCGGCGCAGCAGCGCTACCGGGTTGCGCTGGGCGCCGAGCCTGTCCTGGACCGCTGCACCTGCCCTTGGCACGCCAAATATCAAGGCACGCGCGGGCCCTGCAAGCACACGCTGGCGGTACGCCTGTTTCTTGACCCGCTTAATGCATCTGGAGCCGACGCATGACCCTCTGCCTGACCGAACGCCGTGCGGCGATGCGCGAGGCCGCCGGCGGCGACGCGGCGGATTTTGCGTCTTTTGCGCGCGCACTGGATGGCGCGAACGAAGAGGATCGCGCCGCGCTGGCCAAGACCTTGCCGCCATCCCGCCTGTTCAGCGCGGAAGGTCCCACGCCCCGGGCGTGCTTTGTGTTGGCGGCGTTGGGCAAGCCCAAGCTCGTGGCGGACACGCTGGCGCCCGCGGACATGGTGCGCAAGCGCGAATATGCCGGGCGACACGTCGAGATGGCGCCGGCTGTCACCGAAGCCGCGGCGGGCCGGGACGCGCCGTGGCGCGCCGCGTTCGTCGAGCTGCTGGCGGAGCAGCGCTGGTGGGCCGAGGATCTGGCCTGGCCGGTATGCCACGCGCTGGTCCGGTTGGACGGCGATGCGCCGTTATCCATGCCTTATCTGCGCTGTTTCGTGCAACAGCTCAGCGCCATCGGCGGGGACGGACAGCTGGACGTGGATCATGGCAAGTGCATGGCCGCCTATCTGCAGGCCAACCCCGATCAGATCGAGCGCGAGTTCTGGGCCCTGTTCCGGGTTGAGGGCATGGGCGCCGATTACCTGCTCATGGAGCGCACCGGGCCCGCCTGGGACGCCGCCGTCCTCACGCTTTGCCAGGACACCCCCGCGTTCCGCGACCGTCTGCTCGCCGAATCGTTGGAAGCGCTGCTGCGCGATTTTCCAGCGAAGACCATTGCGTGGTATTTGCGCATGCATCGCCTGGCCGATCCGGCCTCGCATGAGATCGCGACCCGCCAGCACACGTACTTTGCGGTGCTGGGCACGGCGCCCAGCACCGCGGTCGGACTGGCGCTGGACATGCTCAAGCGCGCCACCGGACAGTTGGATGTGGACGCGATGATCGAGGCCGGGTCCGCCGTTTTGACCCGTTCGGAAAAGAAGCTCGTCAAGGCCCAGCTCGGGCTGTTTGCGGCGCTAAAGACAGATGCCGGCCAGCAGGATCGCGTCTCGCGGATCGTGGGCGACGCGCTGGACGGCATGCCGTTGGACCTGGCGTCGCTGGCGCGCAAGCTGGTGACGCCATCCCGCGAAACGCAGCCGGCCGAGGCCAGCGGTCAGGCGCACGGTCAAGCGCGCGCCAAGGTTGGCGGCGACTGTGCATCGCAGGCGATCACGATGCCGGCGCCGCGCCGCAAGCCGCTGCCGGATCTCCCCGAGCAAGCGCCCGGCATCTGCGGCGACGAGGAATTACACGCGCTGATCGCGGCGCAGTTCGAGGGCACAGGACACGGCGCCGACTTGCCGCGCATCTTCGATTACCTGGCCGTCCGTCCGCACCAATCGTTGCCTGAAGCATTGCAACACCGCGCCGCCGAGATCATCGAGTCGGTGTGGGAGGAACGCGACGCGTCGCCGCGCCGCCTGCTGGCCGCCGCGCTGCTGGGCCGGGAAAACGTCAGTTTTCGAGGCTATGCCCGGTACGTCGTGGCCATCGCGGGTAAGCCGGATCCCGTCGGCGTGGCTTTGCAAGAACAAACGGTCTCCAGCAGCCGCTACGACGCAGAGACTGGCGACTGGAAGGCCGATGAAACCTGGACTTCCCGCTGGGGCTACCAATACCTGCCGACGCATTCGCCGCTGGCCTTGCTGGCCGGCGTCTTTCACGACCTGCGGTCGAGCCGGGCGCAGGGCACGCCGTTCCGCCCGCCGGCGCCCGTCCCCGCGCAGCGCGTCGGGTGGGAGCGCGTGCTTGCCGAGCCGGGCGATGGCACGTTTTCGCGCGACCTGGCCGTGCTGGGCGATGGCGCCAAGCCGTTCTGGATGGCGACAGACGCCGCGGCCTCCGCGTCGCCGGCCCTCGATGTCGGGGACGTGCCCGCTGAATTCACTTTCCGCGCACAGGAGGCGCGCGAGCAGGATGGCTACGACCAGGTCGTGCAATGGACGGCCTGGCTGCTGCAATCCAACCCCGACACGTTGGCCGCGCATTTCCATCCGATGTTGTGCGCGGCGGTGCAGGTCATCAACGTGCGCGGCCTGGGGCCACTGCTGACGGCGCTGGGCGCGTCCCGGTTGCCGCCCGGCGAGCCCGTGTACTCGGCCTTGGCGCTGGCCGCATCGGCGAAGATGACCGAACAGCGCGCGCAGGCGGCTGAGGCAATCGCGCGGCTGGCCGACGCCGGTTTACTGGACCCCGAGCCGTTCGCCGCGCAGATCGCGGCGCATCTGGCGCAGGGCTTCGCCCTGGCCGGACGGCTCGCGCAGACGTTGGCCGACGCCGCATCCATCAGCGCGATCACCGGCTGCCGCGCGCTCCAGACGCTGGAGGCGCTGCTGCCGCAATTGCTCGATGCCGAAGGCAAGCCGCTGGCCCAGGCCGGCAAGCTCATCGAACTGGCTGCGCGCCTGTCCAACGACTACGGTATGCCGATCGTCTTGCCCGCCACGCTGGCGGCGCGGCGCAAGGGCGCGTCCGTGCTGGCGGTAACCCTGCGCAGTCTGGAAGCCGTCGCGCCGCGCGTGACGCCGTTGGCCACAACCGCCGCTGCCGCCGCGCAGCGATCTCTCGAAGGATAGCCCCTCGCATGACCCCCTACAAAAACCTCTGGGACTTCTACCGCGATACGGCGCGGCTGATCGAGGAGGGCGCAACGTTGCGCACGCTGTACGACGCCATGCTGGGCGTGCAGTCGGAAGACATGCGCGCGGTGCAGGCCTCGCCCAAACGCTTGCGCGAGATGGCGCAGGGCTGGTCCCAGCGCCCGAATTTTTTGCCGATCCGCCTGAACGAGCTATTCAACGGGCTGCAGGTCGACCCTACGGATGACTACGTGCTGGCGATGGTCGGCGGGCTGGGCGGACGGCGGGAACAGGAAGTGCGCCTCTTCATGCTGCGCCACGATCATGCGCTGCGCGATGGGGCGTTCTGGCGCATCTTCGAGGTGGAGGGCGGCGGCGAGATCTCGCTGGCGAACATCGACAAGTTCTCGCGTGAGGAATTGAACTGGCACAACACGGTCGTGCTGCTGGCCAACGAAGGCACGCTGGATCGTCGGCGCGTGCTGCGCAGCTGCCTGGAGGCGCTCAACCGGGATTTCTCCGCCTATCGCGCCGGCTGGTTCTCGCGTCTGTACGTAACGCTGGCCCCCGCGCCCGACGAGGCAGCGGCGGACCAGCCGCTGCTCCGCCAGAGTCTAGGCTCGCCGATCACGGCCACGGTCGCGCTGGCCGTGAAGCAGTTCGAAGCGCTGCACAAGCAGGGTCTGCTCGACGCCGCGCCTTTCGTGGACGCCTGCGGCGGCGCTTTCTCGGGTTCGAAGGCCGCGGCGGTGTCTGTGGTGCGCCTCCTGGAGGCGCTGGGCGCGCAGGCGCGTGCCGAACCCGAATCCGTGGCGCAGGCGCTGGCCTTGGGCCTCGCGCATCCGCATGCCGACGTCCAGCGAGCGGCGGTGAAGGCTCTTGCGAAGCTGGGGCGGACAGACCTGGCGCAGCAGCAGCGCAACGCGCTGGCGCCGGCGGTGGCCGTCCTGCTGCCGGATGGGGCCGCGGAAGGCGCCCATGCGCATCTCCCGTCAAACATGCCGACCGGCTTGCCCTCGCCCGGGCCGCTGCGCCCGTGGACCGACACTGACGCCCTTGAACGCTATGCGGCGCTGCTGGAAGCGCCCGCCGACGTGCTGGAATTCGAGCTGGCGCTGGCGTGGCTGGCAACGTCCGGACAAGTGGCTGCCACCGTCGCGCCCTTGGCCAAGCGCGCACGCCAACTGGCGGAGCGCGACGCCCAGCACTACGCGGCGGCACTGCTGCTGGCGGCGCACGATCCCAAGGCCCCATTCCTGCCGCAAAAGTATTGGCAGAAAACCACCAGCCAAGTCGTCAACGGCGAGTGGGTGTATGAGAACGTGGGCGAACCCCAGCCGCTGCCGAGCGCCGAGCAATCGTCCCTCCTGCCCAGCTTCATTACCCGCCTGCGCGAGGTGGTCGAGATCGTTCAAGGCAGGGCGCCGCGCCGGCCGCTGCTGGCCACGCCCACCGACACGCAGGGCTGGATCGACGCCGATGTCCTGCTGGCCCGATTCGCGGCAGGCAGGGACAGCGGCGCGCCGCTCCCGGTGGATCTCGTGCAGGCCTTGTTGCGCGTACATCCCGAAGACCGCGCGAGGGTGGTCGAGGCGACCGGCGGCGCGGGGCCGCAGGTCACCGATTCGGTGCGGATCGAGTGGCGCAGCCGCGGATCGAGCGCATTGAAGGCCGATGGCTCGCCGCAGTGGGTGTGGTGGAGTCCGGTGGTCCATGCCGAGCCGGCCGAGGCGCCGACGGCCACGCAGCCAGCGCTGATTCCGTCACGCCCGCCGCAGCACCACGAAGGCGTCGACGCCCACGCGCTGGTCTGCGCCGAACTCGGCCTGGCCAATCCGGCATCGACCCTGCCGCTGGCCGTGGCCAGCGTGGAGATCATGAACGCGGCGGCGGGCGATGAGGCCGAGCATCGGGCGCCTGCCGTCTTACGCGTCCTGGCCGTGCATCCGGGCGTCTGGCAGCTGGAAACGGTCCAGTTGCTGGCCCTGGGAATGTCGGCCAAGCAGGCCGAGGTGCGCGCGCAAGCGGTGGAAGTCTTTGCGGCCGTGATCCCGCATCGCGTGGACGCAACGGTCGCGGCGCAAGCCTACGCCGCCTGCGCGCCGGCGATCGTACTCACGCGCTGGGCGGCGTCCTTCACCGACGCGGCGACGCTGGCGCCTGCTGCCGTCATCGCTGTGCTGGGCGGCCTGTTGCCCCACCTGGATCACAAAGCACGCGGTATCGGATCGTTGCTCACGGTGTTGCTGGATGAGTCGCTGCGCCATGCGCATCCGGTTGCGGACGCGGAACTGCGCGGCTGGCTGGCGGGCTTTACCGGCACGTCCGCCGCCGCCAAGGCCGCCAAGGCGTTGTTGGCGCTGAAGACGCCATAGCGCTGTCAGTGCCCGCCGGGCGGAAAGAACGCCAAGGTGTAAACCCGCCTTCAATCCGCTTCGGCAGCAATGCGTTCAGAACTCTTCCAGAAAGCGCATGCGAAAGCGCCGTCCCTTGATGTTGCTGTTGGAAATGCGCGAGAACGCCTGCTTGGCGATCTGCCGGTCCAGGGCCACGTACGAGTTGAACTCGGTGATGTTGATCTTGCCGACCTGCTCGAACGTCAGGCCGCCGTCGCCGGTCAGCGCGCCCAGCAGGTCGCCGGGACGCAGCTTGTCCTTCTTGCCGCCCTGGATGCTCAGCGTGACCATGGGGGCGCGTAGCGGGCGGTCGGCCTTGGGGCGAAGCGATTTGAGGTCGCCCCATTTCAGCGGCGCGCCCTGGTATTGCTCGATCAGGTTGGCCCAGCGCATTTCCTCGGGCGAACACAGGCTGAGCGCCAGTCCCTTTTGATCGCCACGGCCGCTGCGGCCGATGCGGTGCACGTGGACCTCGGTGTCCTTGGTCACGTCCACGTTGATGACCGCGCCCAGGTTCTGGATGTCCAGCCCGCGCGCGGCCACGTCGGTGGCGACCAGCACGGCGCAGCTCTGGTTGGCGAACTGAATCAGGATTTCGTCGCGTTCGCGCTGTTCCAGGTCGCCGTTGAGCGCCTGCGCGCTGATGCCTTCGGCCTGCAGGCGTTCCACCAGATCGTGGCTGCGGATCTTGGTGTTGCAGAAAGCCAGCGTGGACACCGGCCGGAAATGCGCCAGCAGCTTTGCCACCGCGTCCAGGCGTTCGCCTTCGTTGATCTCGTAGAAAATCTGCTCGATGCGGCTGGCGTCGTGCTGCGCCTCGACCTTGACCTCGGCCGGGTTGCGCAGGAACCGCGCGCTGAGCTTGCGGATGTTGTCGGGGTAGGTGGCCGAGAACAGCAGCGTCTGGCGCTTGGCGGGGCAGTGCGAGGCGATGGCGACGATGTCGTCGTAAAAGCCCATGTCCACCATGCGGTCGGCTTCGTCCAGCACCAGCGTATTCAGCCCCGACAGGCCCAGGCTGCCGCGTTCCAGGTGGTCCTGGATGCGGCCGGGCGTGCCCACAACCAGATGCGTGCCGCGGGCCAGCGATTCGGCCTGCGGCCGGGCTGCGGCGCCGCCGCACAGCGTCAGGATCTTGACGTTGGGAATCAGGCGCGCCAGCCGCCGCAGCTCTTGCGCGACCTGGTCGGCCAGTTCGCGGGTGGGGCAAACCACCAGCCCTTGCGGGACCAGGCGGTTCACGTCCAGGTTCTGCAGCACGCCCAGGCCGAACGCGGCGGTCTTGCCGCTGCCGGTCTTGGCCTGCGCGATCACGTCGCGCCGTTCAAGAATCAGCGGCAGGGCCTGCGCCTGGATCGGCGTCATCTGTTCGAAACCCAGGGTTTTCAGGTTTTCGAGCAGGGGCGGCAGGAGGGGGAGGGAGGAAAAGGCGGTGTCGGTCACGGCGGGGCGGATCCCGCAAGGGATCGGAAAAAGGCTGAGTTGCGCGCTAGTGTAAAGCCTGAGTGGGTATGATCTGCCGACGGGCATGGCCGGCTGCGGGGCGGGCCTGACCCGATCACAACAAGCAATCGACGTCAGGGTGGATCATGTTCGACAAATTGAAGGCGCTACGGGAAGGCGCAGCCGTCAAGGCAAAGGCGCTGACCAGCCGCACGGCAGGCGCGCTCGAAAGCTCAAAAGCCCAGTTGGGCGATGCCGCGGCGAGTGCGCGGGCCAAGGGCCTTGAGTTGGCGGGCGCCACGGCGGAAAGGGGCAGGGAACTGGCAGGTGCCACGGCCGAAAAGGGGCGCGAGCTGGCCGGCGCCACGGCAGAGAAAGGCAGCGCGCTCGTCGAACAGCATTGGCAGACGATCGAGCGCGTGACGGTCGACGGGCTGCTCAGCGTCTCGGCCGAAAAGCTCAAGGACGACGCGATGGTCAAGGATGTGCTGGAGCGCGCCTACGAGGCGCTGCCCACCGTCATCAGGCTTGTCCTGCCCCGGGAACGCTACCTGGAAATCGTCATCCAGAAGAAGCAGCCGCTGCTTGCGAAGATTGAAGGGGCACGTAACCGCCGTCAGGAGCGCGCGCAATCGGGCGTCGCAAACAAGGACCGCGACGGCTGATTAACGGCGTTACGCGGACGCCTCATACGTCCCCGCCAGCGCCCGCGCCGCCTCCTGCATCCGCGGCAGCCACGCCCGGGCGCCATCGATCGACAACCTGGCCACCGGCGCGTGCAGCGCCACGGCCGCAATCGCCCGCGACCCGTGCAGAATGGGCACCGCCATGCAGACGATGCCCAGCAGGAATTCCTCCCGGTCGAAGCTGGCGCCTTCCTTTTTGATGACCCGCAGCTCTTCTTCCAGCGATGCCACATCGCACAGCGTGTTAGGCGTGTAGCGCGGCAGTTGCGCGGCGGCCAGCATGCGCTGGCGGGTTTCACGGCGCATGTAGGCCAGGAACAGCTTGCCGCTGGCCGAACAGTGCAGCGGCACGCGCGATCCGGATTGCAGGTTGACGCGCAGCGGCCAGGCGGTTTCCACGCGGTCCAGGTAGATGACCTCGTCGCCGTCGAGCATGGTGCAGTTGCAGGTCTCGCCGATTTCGTCGACCAGGCTGTCCAGGATCCGATGGCGCTCGCCGCGCAAAGGCGAATTGAGCAGCGTGTCGCGGGCCAGCGCACCCAGGCGCGGGCCGCTGACATAGCTTTTACCGGCGGGCTCGCGCAGCAGCATGCCGGCATCGACCAGACGCGACAGGATCCGGAGCACGGAGGGTTTGGGCAGGCCGGTGGCCTCGGTCAGTTCGGCCAGCGACACGGGCTGGGCCGAGCGCGCCACCTGTTCCAGCAAGGTCAGCGCGCGCAGGGCGGCGGAGGATTCGTCTTTCATCTTTCAATAATTGAGATTTCAGCGATCGGCTGCCCATCCTCGCACAGAAACTGCAGAAAATGGAACGCCCGGGGGTGGGAAGCCGCGGGTTTCTGGCGCAGTATCGGATCACACCGGCCAATCAGCAATCGGACAAGCGCCGGCCCGCCAGGAGAGAGACCATGAGCAGCAAGCAACACATGACCCCCAGCGAAGCGTTTGTCGAGACGCTGGTCGCGCAGGGCGTCAAGGATGTCTTCGGCATCGTCGGTTCGGCCTTCATGGATGCGCTGGACCTGTTTCCCGCGGCCGGCATCCGCTTTGTGCCGACGGTGCACGAGCAGGGCGCGGCGCATATGGCCGACGGCTATTCGCGCGTGACCGGCCGGCACGGCGTGTGCATTGCACAAAACGGCCCCGGCATCACCAACTTCGTGACCGGCGTGGCGGCCGCCTACTGGGCGCACAGCCCGGTCGTGGCGATCACGCCCGAGACCGGCACGTCGGGCATGGGGCTGGGCGGCTTCCAGGAGACCGAGCAGCTTCCGATTTTTTCGCGCATCACCAAATACCAGGCGCACGTGAACCGGCCGGATCGCATGGCGGAGTTCACCGCCAAGGCGTTCGACAATGCGATGGCCGAACGCGGCCCCGCGCAGCTGAACATTCCGCGCGACTATTTCTACGGCGAGATCGACGTGGCCATCCCGGAGCCGCGCCGAATCCGCCGCGGGCCGGGATCCGAAGAGGATCTGGACGCCGCGGCGCGCATGCTGGCCGAGGCGAAGTTTCCGGTCATCGTGGCGGGCGGCGGCGTGCTGTTTTCGGAGGGCCAGGCCGAATGCGTGGCGCTAGCCGAGCTGCTGGGCGCGCCTGTCGTCACCAGCTATCTGCACAACGACGCCTTCCCGGCCAGTCACCCGCTGTGGTGCGGCCCGCTGGGTTACCAGGGCGCCAAGGCGGGGATGAAGCTCTTGTCGCAGGCGGACGTGGTGCTGGCGCTGGGCACGCGGCTGGGGCCCTTCGGCACCTTGCCGCAGCATGGCCTGGAATACTGGCCGCAGAACGCGCGCATCATCCAGGTCGACGCCGACCACCGCATGCTGGGCCTGGTGCGCCCGGTGTCGGTGGGCATCTGCGGCGACGCCAAGCCGGCCGCCGCCGCGTTGACGGCCCGGTTGCAGGCACGCGATGTAGCCTGCACGCGCACCAAGGAAGGACGCGCCAGCGAGATCGCCGCCCAGAAGGCCGAGTGGGAACAGGAGCTGGACAGCTGGTCGCACGAGCGCGACGACTGGAGCCTGGACATCATCGAGCAGGGCGGCGGCCGCATGCACCCGCGCCGCATGCTGCGCGAGCTGGAACGCGCGATGCCCAAGCACGTGATGGTGTCCACCGACATCGGCAACATCTGCTCGGTGTCCAACAGCTACCTGCGTTTTGACGAGCCCAATTCCATGCTCGCGGCCATGAGCTTCGGCAATTGCGGCTATGCGCTGCCCGCGCTGATCGGCGCCAAACTTGGCCGGCCCGACCGCCCGGCGGTGGCCTACGTGGGCGACGGCGCCTGGTGCATGAGCTTCCAGGAACTGCTGACCTGCGTGCGCGAGCAGATCCCGGTGACCGCGGTGGTGTTTCACAACGGCCAGTGGGGCGCCGAGAAAAAGAACCAGGTGGACTTCTACGGCCGCCGTTTCGTCGGCAGCAACCTGCTCAATCCGAATTTCTCGGAGCTGGCGCGGGCCATGGGCGCCGAAGGCATCCGCGTGGAACATGCGGACCAGGTCGGCGCGGCGTTGCAGGCCGCGTGCCAGGCGCAGCTGGAAGGCAAGACGACTGTGCTGGAAATGATGGTCAGCCAGGAACTGGGGGATCCGTTCCGCCGCGATGCGCTCAAGCAGCCGGTGCGCTTCCTGGACAAGTACCGCAAGTACGTGAACCAGCCGTTCCAGGCGGGCGAGGTGCCGCTGCCGATCGACCCGGTCGGACGCTGACGGGCGCGCGCGGCGCGGATCGGGGCGAGTTCTGTCGTCCTGATCCGCGCCGGTCATTCACCCGGCCGCCGCACGCGCGGCCGCGGCAGGAGCGAAGACATGGCTTTCGACCGTTTGTTCGAGCCGCTGCGCGTCGCCGCGCTGGCGGCCGGGCGGCTGCGCACCGCGGTGGCGTATCCGCTCTGTCCCGTCAGCGTGCGCGCCGCCGTGCAGGCCAGCGAGGCCGGCTACATCGAGCCGGTGCTGGTTGGGCCGGCCGGCCGCATCGCCGCGCTGATGGCGCAGGAAGGCCTGCGTGCGGGCTCGATGGAAATCATCGACACGCCGGACGACGAACTGCTGGCCGCCCGCGCCGCCGCGGCATTGGCGCGCGATGGCGCGGTCAGCATGCTGATGAAGGGCAGCCTGCACACCGACCATTTCATGTCCGCGGTGGTGACGCGCGAATCGGGACTGCGCACCAACCGGCGCATCAGCCACGCTTTCGTGATGGCGGTGGCGGCCTATCCGAAGCTGCTGATCCTGACGGATGCGGCCGTCAACATCGCGCCGTCGCTGCAGGAAAAGGCGGACATCGCGCAGAACGCGATCGACCTGGCGCGCGCGCTGGGCGTGGAGCGGCCGAAGGTGGCCGTGCTGTGCGCCACCGAATCGGTGAATCCGGCGATGCCGGCCACGCTGGATGCCGCGGCGCTGTCCAAGATGGCGGACCGGTCGCAGATCCGCGGCGGCGATATCGACGGACCGCTTGCGTTCGACAACGCGATCTCGCGCGAAGCAGCCGACCAGAAGGGGATCGTGTCGCGCGTGGCGGGAGACGCGGACATCCTGCTCGTGCCGGACATCGAGGCCGGCAACATGCTCTACAAGGAACTCACGTGGCTGGCGGGCGCCGGCGCGGCGGGCCTGGTGCTGGGCACGCGCGTACCGGTGCTGCTGACGAGCCGGTCCGACTCCATGGAGGCACGCGTCAACAGTTGCGCCGTCGCAGCGCTGTACGCGCACGCGCTGGGCAGTTGACAGCGGGAGCCTGGCACCACCAAGTCTGGCGGTTTGGTACTAAGCGCGCATCCGGGGGATGACTACGCTAGACCGCAAGCCATCCATGAATGGTTCACGCGACAACATCAAAGGGGTAGCACATGCGCAGCGCAAGACTAGGCCTGGCCACGATTCTGTCAGTGTTTGCAATGGCGGGGGGCGCCGCCGCGGCGGATGCACCCAAGGCCGGCGGCACGCTTGTCATCGGCTCCACGCAGGTGCCCCGGCATCTGAACGGCGCAGTGCAATCGGGCACCGCCACCGCGCTGCCCAGTGCGCAGCTCTTTGCCAGTCCGCTGCGCTACGACGCCGACTGGAATCCGCAGCCTTACCTGGCCGAGTCGTGGGAACTGGCGCCGGACGGCAAGTCGCTGACGCTGCACCTGCGCGGCGACGCGATCTTTCATGACGGCAAGCCCGTGACGTCCGAGGACGTGGCGTTTTCGATCATGGCGGTCAAGCAGAACCATCCGTTCCAGACGATGTTCGCGCCTGTCGACAGTGTGGAAACGCCCGACGCGCGCACCGCCGTGCTGCGCATGAGCAAGCCGCATCCGGCCATTCTGCTGGCGCTGTCGCCGGCGCTGATGCCCGTGCTGCCCAAGCACATCTACGGCGACGGCCAGGACTTGAAGACGCACCCGCGCAACTCCGCGAACGTGGTGGGTTCCGGGCCGTTCATCTTCAAGGAATTCAAGCCGGGCCAGGAGATCGTGCTGGAACGCTTCGACAAGTTCTTCATCAAGGGCAAGCCGCTGCTGGACCGCGTGGTGGTCAAGATCAATCCCGATGCGACCAATCTGCTGATCGGGCTGGAGCGCGGCGACATCGGCGCGCTGCCGTTCATGACCGAGCCGACGATCCTGCGCCGCGCCAAGGACAATCCGTCCATCGTCATGACGAACAAAGGCTATGAAGGCATCGGCGCCCTGAGCTGGCTGGCATTCAATACGGCGCGCAAGCCGCTGGACGACGTGCGGGTGCGCCAGGCCATCGCCTACGCGACCGACAAGGGTTTCATCACGAAGGCCCTGAACGCCGGCTTTGCCGCGCCGGCGCACGGCCCCATCGTGGGCACCAGCCCCTTCGCCAGCGACGACGTGAAGAAGTACCCGCTGGACCTGAAGCAGGCGGAAAAGCTGCTGGACGAGGCCGGCTTCAAGAAAGACGGCAAGGGCGAGCGCATGACGCTCACGGTGGACTACATGCCGGGCAGCGACGTGCAGGGCAAGAACGTCGCGGAATACCTGCGCAGCCAGCTGAAGAAGGTGGGCATCAACGTGCAGGTGCGCGCGTCGCCGGATTTTCCGACCTGGGCCAAGCGCATCGCCGGCAAGGACTTCGACATGACCACAGACATCGTCTTCAACTGGGGCGATCCGGTCATCGGCGTGCATCGCACGTACATGTCGTCCAACATCCGCGACATCATCTGGACCAACACGCAGTCCTACAAGAATCCGAAGGTCGATGCGCTGCTGGAACAGGCGGGCACCGAGACAGACGCGGACAAGCGCCGCGCGCTGTACGGGGAATTCCAGCGCCTGGTGACCGAGGACGTGCCGATCGACTTCCTGACCGTCATTCCGTACCACACGCTGTCGTCCAAGAAGGTGCAGGGTCTGCCGTCCGGCATTTGGGGCCTGCTGTCGCCGCTGGATGAAACCTCCGTGCAGTAGCGGGAGCCGACATGCTGCGATATCTCTCGCGCCGCCTGGTCTACGCCGCGATCCTGCTGCTGGCCGTGGTGACGCTGAACTTTCTGCTGATTCATATTTCGCCGGGCGACCCCGTGGAAACCATCGCGGGGTCGATGGGCGGGATCAGCGAAGAACTGCGCGCCCAGCTGCGGGTGCAGTATGGGCTGGACAAGCCGTTCCTCACGCAGCTGGGCATCTACCTGGGGCAGGTCGTGCGCGGCGACCTGGGCTACTCCTACTTCTTCAACGTGCCGGTCGCCCAGCTGATCTGGGACCGCGTGCCCGCCACGCTGCTGCTGGTGGTGACGTCGGTGACGGTGGCGTTCCTGATCGGCACGCTGCTGGGCACACTGGCCGCCCGCAAGCCCAATGGGCTGCTGTCGCAAGGCATCACGCTGCTGTCGGTCGTGGGCTATTCGGCGCCGGTGTTCTGGACCGGCATCATCCTCATCATCCTGTTTGCCTCGGTGTGGCCGATCTTCCCGGTGTCGGACATGCGGTCGGCGGGCGGTCCGCAGGATGGCTGGGCGGGCGCGCTGGACGTGCTGCATCACCTGGTGCTGCCCGCCTTTACGCTGGCCTTCGTGTACCTGGCGCAATACAGCCGGCTGGCGCGGGCCAGCGTCATGGACGCGTTGCAGGCCGATTACATCCGCACCGCGCGCGCCAAGGGGCTGCCCGAGAACACCGTGCTGTACAAGCACGCGCTGCGCAACGGGGTGCTGCCGGTGGTGACCATGCTGGGCCTGCAGTTTGGCAACGTGCTGGCCGGGGCGATTCTGGTGGAGACGGTCTTCAACTGGCCCGGATTGGGACGCTTGGCGTTCGACTCCGTGCTGCGCCGTGATTATCCGACGCTGCTCGGCATCCTGCTCTTTGCCTCGTTGCTGGTCGTGGTGATGAACCAGCTTACCGATCTGGCGTATCGCCTGATCGATCCCCGGATCAAGACATCATGAGACCCGCACCCATTGCGCTGCCCGGCGCCGCCGGCGCCGACGCCCGGCCCAAGCCGCCGCCCCGGCCAACCTATGAGGCGCTGCGCGTGTTCGCGCGCAACCCCAGCGCGCTGGCCGGCGTACTGCTGCTGGCGACGATCCTGGCCATCACGATCTTCGGGCCGATGCTGATGCACGCCGACCCGTTTGAAATCGCCGCGGCGCCCATGGAGCCGCCCGGCGGCGAGCTGCTGCTGGGATCCGACTACCTGGGCCGCGACGTGCTGACCGGCATGATCTACGGCGGCCGCGCAACGTTGCTGGTGGGCGTGGTGGCGGCGGTGCTGTCCATGGCCATCGGCATCACCGTTGGCGCGCTGGCGGGCTATTACGGCGGCTGGGTCGATGAAACGCTGATGCGCATCACCGAGTTTTTTCAGGTGCTGCCCACCTTGCTCTTTGCGATGGTGCTGGTGACGCTGTTCAGCCCGTCGCTCGCCACCATCGCAGTCGCCATCGGCGTGGTGAGCTGGACCGGCACGGCGCGGCTGGCGCGCGGCGAGTTCCTGCGGCTCAAGCGGCGCGAGTATGTCCTTGCCGAGCGCGTGATCGGCGCCGGAGACGCGCGCATCATCTGGCGCGTCATCCTGCCGAACGCTTTGGCGCCGCTGATCGTGTCGGCCACGCTGGCCATCGGCACGGCGATCCTGTTCGAGGCAGGGCTGTCGTTTCTTGGCTTGGGCGATCCCAATGTGATGAGCTGGGGCTTGATGATCGGCAGCAACCGCCCCTACATCCTGACCGCCTGGTGGGCGGTGACGCTGCCCGGCGCAGCCATCTTCCTGACCGTGCTGGCCGTCAGCCTGATTGGCGACGGTCTGAACGACGCGCTCAATCCAACGTCGCGAGGCCGGGCATGAACGCCGCCGACATGGCCCCCGTGCTGGAAGTGGACGGCCTGAGCCTGGAATTCCGCACGCGCGGACGGGCGGCCGAAGTGCTGAGCGACGTGAGCTTCGACCTGCGTCCAGGCGAAACGCTGTGCCTGGTCGGAGAATCCGGCTGCGGCAAGAGCATGACGGCGCTGGCCATCATGCGGCTGATTCCGCCGCTGGCGCGCGTGGGCGCGGGCCACGTGCGCCTGCGCGGCGCCGACCTCGCGATGCACGATGACGAGGCGATGCGCCGGGTGCGGGGCAACAACATTTCGATGATCTTCCAGGAGCCGATGACGGCGCTCAATCCGGTGTACACGGTGGGCGACCAGATCGGCGAGCCGCTGCGCCTGCATCAAGGACTGTCCAAGCGCGACGCTCGCGAGCGCGCCATCGAGATGCTCAAGTCCGTGGGCATCCCGATGCCGGAGCGCCGCGTGGACGATTATCCGCACCAGCTTTCCGGCGGCATGCGGCAGCGGGTGATGATCGCGATTGCGTTGGCGTGCGACCCGGACGTGCTCATCGCCGACGAGCCCACCACCGCGCTGGACGTGACGGTACAGGCGCAGATCTTCGACCTGTTGCGCGAGCAGCAGGCGCGCCGCGGCACCGCCGTGCTGCTGATCACGCACGACATGGGCGCGGTGTCCGAGATGGCGGACCGCGTGGTGGTGATGTACGGCGGGCGGGTGGTGGAGCAGGGCAGCGTCGGCCAGATCCTGGCGCAGCCGCGCCATCCGTACACGCAGGGCCTGATCGCCTGCCTGCCCGAACTGGACCGCGAACCCGATGACGTGCGGCCCGACCTGCCCGAGATTCCGGGCGTGGTGCCGTCCGTGTGGGAGCGTGGCGTCGGCTGCCCGTTCGTTGACCGCTGCAACCGCGCCATGGCGCGTTGCAGCCGCGAGTTTCCGCCCATGACCGTGCTGGATGGCGGTCAGGGCGTGTCCTGTTGGCTTTACCCGGAGGCATCGCAATGAGCCAGGCGCAATCGTCATCCCTGTTGTCGGTGCGCGACCTGTCGGTGCATTTTCCGGTGGGCGGGCGCGGACGCGATGGCAAGCCGATGGTGGTGCGGGCGGTGGACGGCGTGTCGTTCGACCTGGAGCGCGGCCGCACGCTGGCCATCGTGGGCGAGTCGGGTTCGGGCAAGACCACCACGGCGCTGTCGGTGCTGCGGCTGGCGGACCCCACGGGGGGCAGCATTCACTTCGACGGCAGCGATCTGACCGCGATGCGCGGTTCGGCGCTGCGGCGGATGCGGCGGCGCCTGCAACTGGTGTTCCAGGATCCGTACTCGTCGCTCAATCCGCGCCAGCGCGCCGAGGAGATCGTGCGCACGCCGCTGGACCTGATGGGCATCGACCCGCCCGGCGGCCGCGAGGCGCGCGTGGCGCTGATGTTCGAACTGGTGGGGCTGCGGCCCGAACAGCGGCAACTGTTTCCGCACCAGTTTTCCGGCGGGCAGCGCCAGCGGCTGAATATCGCGCGGGCGCTGGCCAGCGCGCCGGACCTGATCGTCTGCGATGAGCCTGTGTCGGCGCTGGACATCGCGATCCGCGCGCAGATCCTGAATCTGCTGCGGCGCATCCAGCGCGAACAGGGGCAGTCGTTTCTTTTCATCTCGCACGACATGGCGGTGGTGGAGCACGTGTGCGACGACATCGCCGTGATGTATCTGGGCAAGATCATCGAGCGGGCCTCGCGGCGGGCGTTTTTCTCGCGGCCGCTGCATCCGTACAGCGTGGCGCTGATGTCTGCCGTGCCAACGGTCAAGGGCGGCCGCGAAACGGCGGCGCGCCGCGTCAGGCTGACCGGCGATCCACCCAGCCCGGTCAATCCGCCGCCCGGCTGCCGCTTCGCGGGGCGATGTCCGGCCGCGCAAGCGCTGTGTTCCACCCGTGAACCTGAACTGCGCGAGGTGGCGCCGGCGCATCACGTGGCCTGTCATTTTGTCGAGACGCGCGATGGCGTGACGGTGTCGCCGTTGCAAGGCTGACGGGCTTGCCGATGTGCGCGCATCGATTTGCGCATGCCGGCGCGCGCGTACCGAATTCACCGACTTACAAGGAACCCCGATGACCCAGCCTTCCGGCTCCACGACGCTTTATGTCGCCCGATCCATCCTGACCATGAACCCCGCGCAGCCGCGCGCCACGCATGTTGCCGTGCGCGATGGCCGCATTCTTGGCGTGGGCAGCCGGGAGGATCTGGCCGGCTGGGGGCCGGCAGAAGTCGATGAACGCTTCGCGGACAGCGTGCTGATGCCGGGCCTGGTGGAAGGCCATTGCCATCTGCCCGAGGGCGGCATGTGGAAGTTCGTCTACGTGGGCTTTTATGACCGGCGCGGTCCGGACGGCAAGCTCTGGTCCGGCCTGAAAAGCTTCGCGGAAGTGGCGGCGCGGCTTCGGGATGCAGAGGGCGCGCTGGCGCAGGGTGAGACGCTGATCGGCTGGGGCTTCGATCCCATCTTCTTCGGCGGCGACCGCATGAGCATTCATGACCTGGACGCCGTGTCGGCGCAGCGGCCCATCGTGGTCATGCACGCCAGCATGCACCTCATGAACGTCAACTCGCCCATGCTGGCTCGGGCGGGCATCGATCGCGACACCGACATCGAGGGCGTGACGCGGCTCGATGATGGAAGACCCAGCGGCGAGCTCTGCGAATTTGCGGCCATGTTCCCGGTCATGCGGCTGATCGGCAGCCCGTTCCGGACGGTGGGCCTGACGGAAGAAGGGCTGCGGATGTTCGGCAAGGTGGCACAGTGGGCCGGCGTGACCACCGCGACGGACCTGGTCAATGAGTTGAATGATGAAGGCTTGGCGACGCTGGCGCGGGTGACGGGTGAGCTGGATTATCCGGTGCGCATCGTGCCCGCGGCCTCGGCGCTGACCTACGCGGGCAACGCGGCGGGCTGCCTGGAAAAGCTGGCGGCCGCGCGGCGGCTGAATCACGGCAAGCTGCATCTGGGCATGGTGAAGCTGGTGGTCGATGGATCGATCCAGGGCTTCACGGCACGCGTGCGCTGGCCGGGATACTTCAACGGCGCGCCCAACGGCATCTGGGTCATCGCGCCGTCCGAACTGGATGCGATGGTGCAGACCTATCACGACGCCGGCGCGCAGCTTCACATCCACACCAACGGCGACGAGGCCACGCAGCTTGCGATTGAAGCCGTGGACCGCGCGTTGCAGCGCACGCCGCGGCGCGACCATCGCCACACCTTGCAGCATTGCCAGATGGCCGACGCCGCCCAGTTCCGCCGGATGGCGAGCCTGGGCATGTGCGTGAACCTTTTCGCAAACCACATCTACTACTGGGGCGACGCCCACTACGCGTTGACGATGGGACCGGACCGCGCCAACCGCATGGACGCCTGCGCGTCGGCGGCGCGCGCAGGGGTGCCGTACGCCATCCATTCCGATGCGCCCATCACGCCGCTTGGGCCGCTGTTCACGGCATGGTGCGCGGTGAACCGGCAGACGGCCTCGGGCCGCGTGCTGGGCGAGTCCGAGCGCATTGGCGTCGACGCCGCCCTGCACGCTATCACGCTGGGCGCCGCGTACACGCTGCATATGGACCATCTGGTGGGCTCGATTGAGGTCGGCAAGTACGCGGACTTCTGCGTGCTGGCGGACGATCCGTCCGAGGCCGCGCCAGAATCCCTAAAGGACCTGAAGGTGCTGGGCACGGTCATCGGCGGGCGTCCGCTGCCGCTGCGGGAGGCGTGACGTGGCGCGCATTCCGCTGACGGTGGTGGGCGGCTTTCTGGGCGCAGGCAAGACCACCTTGCTGAATCATGTGCTGACCGCCAGCGCGCGCCGCGCGGCGGTGCTGGTCAATGACTTCGGGCCCGTGGACATCGACGCGGGCCTTATCGCGGATCGCGCCGACAACGTGATCCGGCTGGCCAACGGTTGCGTCTGCTGCTCGATGGCGGGCGGAATGGATGATGCGCTGGCGCGTGTGCTGGCGCTGGATCCGTTGCCCGAATGGATTGTCATCGAGGCGAGTGGCGTATCTGATCCCGGTCGCATCGCGCAGGTGGGGATGGCCGATCCGCTGCTGCAACTGGAGAGCGTGGTGGTGCTGGTCGATGCGGGGGCCATCCGCGAGGTGGCGGCGGATCCGCTGTTGGCCGATACGGTGCAGCGGCAGCTTCGCGCGGCGGATTTGCTGGTGTTGAACAAGATCGATCTGGTGGCGCCGGATGCGCTGGCGGCAGTGCAGGACTGGCTGCGCGAGGCTAGCGGCGGCGCGCCCGTGGTGCGGGCGTGTGAGGGGCGGGTGGATTTGGGGGTGTTGATCGGCGCGGTTGAGGGGACGGCAAGCGGGCATGAGGCGGAGCATGGTTGCGGCCATGGCGACAGGCACGGCGATGGTGCTATCTGCGGACACGGCCATGGCGGCCGCGTTGTCGGCGCCCACGGCGACGAGCTCGGCGGCGTTCGCGTGGGCGGACACATGCCGCGCCACGTCGACCCGTCCGATCCCGCCCATCCGTTCCAAACCGGGCTATGGCGAGCCCCCGCGTTACTGGACGCCGACATGCTCGCCGAGCGCCTGAAGCAGTTGCCCCGCGACGTGCTGCGCGCCAAGGGCTGGGTCCGCACCAGCCGGCACGGTTGGGTGCTGGTGCAATTCGCGGGACGGCGCGTGCGCTTTGACACGCAGGCGCGCGCGCCGGCTGATCGATGCGAACCCTCGCTGGTCGTGATTGGTATGCGCGGCGTCACCAACATGCCGGTAATCGCGACGCTTCTGGACCGGGCGGCGCTGCACGACATCAATGTCGACGTCACCCTGGACGCGGCCCACGCCGTGCCGCCGCGCTAGTTCTGGTGCAAGCGATTCCCCGCGTCTGGTCCTACCGGCGCGCACGCCGCGCACGTACCTTGAGGGTTCAGCGTGGACGCATCTCGCGCCGCGCCAGCGAAGGAGGGTAGGCAATGCAACAGACCGTCACCGTGGAAATGCTGGCCGAGTTTGCGGCCGCCTGGAACCGGCACGATATCGACGCCCTGATGTCATTCATGAGCGAAGACTGCGTGTTCGAGACCGTCGGCGGCCCCGAACAGTACGGCAGCCGCCATGCCGGCCCGGAAGCGGTGCGCGCGGCCTTTGCCGCGGCCTGGAAGAACTTCCCGGACGCGCAATGGGAGAACGGCCGGCACTGGGTGGCCGGCGATCGCGGCGTCTCCGAGTCCACGTTCCGCGGCACGGCGGCGGACGGCTCGCGGGTGGAGGCCGACATGGTGGACGTGTTCACGTTCAAGGACGGCAAGATCCAGGTGAAGAACGCGTTCCGCAAGCAGCGTCCCGCCTTGCCGGCACGTGCCTAGCCGCCATCATGGATACGCAAATGTCGGCCGGCATCTCCCGCCCGGCGCCCGCGTCCGGCGCCGCCATCAACGCCTACAACCCGGCCTACGATCCGCTGGTATCGCCGCCCGGACAGGGCCAGGACTACGCGCCCACCTACTGGGTCGCGACGGCCGGCGCACCGCCCGAGGACGACGGGCCGATCCGCGGCGACATCGACGCTGACGTGGTGATTGTCGGCTCCGGCTTCACGGGCTTGTCGGCGGCGCTGGCGCTGGCACGCGATTTTGGCGTGAAGGCCGTCGTGCTGGAGGCCAACCGCGCGGTGTGGGGGTGCACCAGCCGCAATGGCGGCCAGGGGCAGAATGCGTCGGGGCGCCTGTACCGCTCGCAGTGGATCGAACGCTGGGGGCTGGACACGGCCAAACGCCTGGACGCGGAGATCCGCGAAGGCTTCGAGTATTGGAAGAGCCTGGTCGCGCAGGTGGACTGCGACGCGCAGCCCGGCGGCCATCTGTACACGGCGCATCGCCAGAAGAAGATGGCCTTCCTGCAGAACGAAGCGCGCGTGATGCACGACGTCTTCGGTTACGACACCAAGATGCTCAGCCGCGCCGAATTGCACGAACGGTATGTGGATGATCGCGAGGCGGTGGGCGCCATGCACGAGCCCGACGGTGTCGGCGTGCATCCGCTCAAGCTTGCGTACGGTTATCTGCGGCAGGCGCGGGCGCTGGGCGTGCGCATCCATCCGTCCAGCCCCGTGCTGGGCTGGCGCGTGGAAAACGGCATGTACCGGCTGCAAACCCCCGGCGGCACGGTGCGCGCCCAGCGCGTGGCCTTCGCCACCGGCGGCTACACCGCGCAGGGCGTCAACCGGCTGCTGGACAACCGCATCATGCCGGTGCTGTCCAATTCGATGGTCACGCGCGTGCTGTCGGCCGAGGAACGCGAGGCGGCGGGGTTGAAAAGCACGGTGTTCATCACCGACACGCGCACGCTGCGCTTCTACTACCGCCTGCTGCCCGACGGCCGCATGCAGATCGGCAGCCGCAGCGCGCTACGCGGCGCAGACGCCGAAAACCCGCGCCACCTAGCGCTGCTGCGCGAGGGCCTCGCCCGCAAGTTCCCGGCGCTGCGCGGTGTGGACGTGGCGTATTCGTGGTGGGGCTGGGTGGACGTCAGCCACGACATGATGCCGCGCGTCACGCAACCGGATCCCGCGCAGCAGGTGTATTACGCCTTCGGCTATGGCGGCAACGGCGTGGCATTCTCGGCGCATGCCGGCAGGCGGCTGGCGCAACGGATGATGGGCAAGGATGGGATCGCGTGGAACCTGCCGATCTACGACACGCCTCTTCCCGGACATCTCTTCGCGCCATTCCGCCGCATTGGTCAGGGGTTGTTGTACCGCTGGTACTACTTAAGGGACGAATTGCTGTAGCAGTACGCGGGCCTCTGGCACCTTCAAGACTTGCAGGACTGATTGAGGTGTCAGACACCCCGTCAAAACGTAGGACTGATTCGGGTGTCAGACACCGTCCAGCACGAGATCCTGCGCCACCCGCCGCTGCGCGTCCACCACCTTTGCTAGCCGCGCAATACCCGGTTCGATGTGCTCCGGCCGGATCGACGTAAACCCCACGCGCAGGAAGTTCCGCGGCGCGTTGGCGCCGTCCATGAAGAACACATCCCCCGGTTCGACCACCACGCCCTCAGCCAGCGCGGCTTCGGACAGCGCCGCCGCATTGAGCCACGGCGGCCCCTGCAGCCAGCACGATGACGAACCGGTGATGGGAATGGCCGTGAAGTCCGGCAGGTGCCGCGCCAACGCCTGCGCCAGTTCGGCGCCGCGCTTCTGGTAAGCCTGCGACTGGCGGCGCAGCAGCGAATGGTGATGCCCCAGCGAGATGAACAGCGAGAACGCGCGCTGGATGTACGCGGACGGGTGGCGCAGCATCAGGCGGCGCAGCGCGCGCAGTTCGGCGGCCAGCTCGCGCGGCGCGACGATGTAGCCGATGCGCAGGCCCGGCGCGAAGGACTTGGCCAGGCTGCCCACGTAGATCACGCGGCCGTCCCGGTCCAGGCTTTTCAGCGCGGGGATGGCGCCTTCGCCCCAGCGGCTTTCGCTTTCGAAGTCGTCTTCGATGATGAGGCTGTCGGCCTGCCGCGCCATTGCCAGCAGGGAGGTGCGGCGCTCCATGGACAGCGTGACGGTAGTCGGACACTGATGGCCCGGCGTGACGAACAGGTAATCGCATCCGAGCAGTTGCGTCCCCGTGCGCAGCCCCTGTTCGTCCACGGGCAGCGGCAGCAGATGGCGCGTGTGACTGGCGAAGATGTTGCGCGCGTCCGGATAGCCCGGATCTTCCATGCCGACCACGGTGTCCTCGTTCACCAGCAGATCCGCCAGCAGATAAAGCGCGTGCTGCGCGCCGACCGTGATGACGATTTCCTCGGCGTCGGCCCACACGCCGCGGCGCGGCAGCACCTGCGTGCGGATCTGTTCGATGAGCGCGGGGTCGTCATGCGTGATGAGGTCCGGCGCCCAGCTGCGGATGTCCAGCACCGACAGCGCCTTGATGCAGCATTCGCGCCATTCGGCGGTAGGGAACAGGTCTTGGTCGAACTGGCCGTAGACGAAGGGATAGGGCTGTTTCTGCCAGTCGCGGGGCTTGGTGATGTTGCGTTGCCGCGAGGGGCGAAAGCGCAGACGCTCTTCCCAGCGCACGCCACCGGTTTCGGGCGCGTCCGCCGGTGAAGCGTCCGTCGCGGGACCCGAGTGGCCTTCCATGACGGTATCGCTGACGAAGTGGCCGCTGCGTTCGCGCGACACCAGATACCCTTCGCACACGAGTTGCTGGTACGCAAACACCACGGTATTGCGCGCGATGCGCAACTGGTCGGCGAGGTAGCGGCTGGACGGCACCGGCATGCCGGGCGGCAGGTGGCCGCTCAGGATGGCCGACACCAGCATCTGGCGCACGCGCCCCTGCAGGCTGAGGTTGGGCGCACTGGCCTTTTCGAACAGGCGTTCCCACAACACAGGCTTGAGCATCGAGGCCTGGCTGGACATGGCTGGCTCCTTTTGACTGCGGACCTCACGGGCGCCGCGCTGCCGCGCCCGGGGTGTCCGAGTCTCAGAATAAAGGAGCCGGATGGGGGAAGGAATGCGGGATTGCCCTGTCAGATTCGTCCCTTCCACGGGATGGCGAAGCGTTCCAGGTAACGCACCAGAAGGTCGAAGGCGAACGCGAACAGCCCGATCACGATGATGCCCATAATGACCGTGTCGCTGGCCAGGAACTGCGCGGCGTTCAGCACCATGAAGCCCAGGCCCCGGTCGGCCGCCACCATCTCGGCGGCGACCAGCGTCGTCCAGCCGACCCCGATACCGATGCGCATGCCCGTGAAGATTTCCGGCATGGCCGCCTTCAGGATGACGTGCCAGACGATCTGGCGGCTGGTCCCGCCCATGGCATAGGCGGCGTGTATCTGTTCGATCGACACCGACCGTACGCCCGCGCGCGCGGCGATCGCCATGGGCGCGAAGATGGCCAGGTAGATCAGCAGGATCTTCGGGAATTCGCCGATGCCGAACCAGATGATGATGAGCGGCAGATAAGCGAGCGGCGGCAGCGGGCGGTAGAACTCGATCGGCGGATCGAAGACGCCGCGCGCGTAGCGGTTCACGCCCATCAGGATGCCGACCGGAATCGCCGTGACACACGCCAGGAAGAACGCGCCGAACACGCGGCCCAGGCTGGCGAGCGCGTGCTCGGTCAGCGTGGAGTTGGCCACGCCTTCGGTCATGGCGAAGACGAATTTGTCGTACACCGCGATGGGCGATGGCAGGAACAGCGGCCGCACCCAGCCGGCGCTGGTCACCAGGAACCACAGCGCGATCAGCGCCAGGCTGGTCAGCAGGCTGATGTGCCCGCTGTAGCCCGCGCCCGGCGCCCCGTAAACCTTGCCCGGCGCCGCCGGCGTGTGGCCGATGCGGCGCTTAGGCATGGAGGGCGTGCGGGGAGGCGGCGCGCTCGTCCCCGTAGATGATGCCGAGGACTTCTTCTCGCATGGCGATGAAGTCGGGACTGGATTTGATGCCACGGCCATCGCGGGTCTCCAGGTAGCGCCGGTTGAAGGCCGGCTCGAACGTGTGCGTGATCCGGCCCGGGCGCGGCGACATGACGATCAGCCGCGATCCCAGGAAGAGCGCTTCTTCCACGCTGTGGGTGATGAAGAAAAACATCTTGTTGGTCTGCCGCCAGATATCCAGCAGCAGCTCCTGGATGGTTTCCCGGGTCAGCGCGTCCAGCGCGGCCATGGGCTCGTCCATCAGCAGCATGGCGGGGTCGCAGGTCAGCGCGCGCGCGATGCCCACGCGCTGCTGCATGCCGCCCGACAGCTGGTAGATCATGTGCCGGTGAAAATCCTGCAGGCCCACCAGTTCAAGATTGCGGCGGGCGCGCGCACGTCGGGTCTCCTTGTCCACGCCTTGCAGCTTCAGGCCGAATTCGGTGTTTTCCAGCACGTTCAGCCAGGGCAGCAGGGCGTGCTTCTGGAACACCACGCCGCGGTCGGCGCCCGGCCCGACGATGGGGTTTCCGCCCAGCGTGATCTCGCCCTCGGTCGGCGACAGAAAGCCCGCCAGCAGGCTGAGCAATGTGGTCTTGCCGCAGCCTGATGCTCCCAGCGCGACGACGAATTCGCCGGGCTGGATGGTCAGGTTGACGTCGTGCAGCGCGATGACGGGGCCGCTGTCGTGCAGGCCGGGATAGGTGACGCTGACGCCTTCCGCGCACAGGCGCTGCGCGGCGGATGTGGACTGCATGGTCATGCTGTTCCCCCTGATCGTTGTGGCGAGGCCTTCGGCAGCCGGCCTCGTCTTCGCGCTGCGGCCGGCGCCGGGGTGGCGCCGGGCCGGGTCGGACGGGTCGCGTGAATTACTTCGCGGCCGCCTTCGCGTACTGGTCCGTCACGAACGGGCTGTAGTCGTCCAGTGCCTTGTCGATCTGCTTCTGGTCCTTCAGGAATTTGGCGCTGGCCGCGAAGGCGCGCGCGGCGCCCGAGTCCTTGCCGCCGCCCAGCCAGGTCTTGGAGGCCTGTTCTTCCACCGTCGGGAAGACCAGGAGGCCCAGTGCCTCGACGATGTCCTCCGGCTTGCCGCCAATCAGCTTGACGATGCCCTTGACCTGCGGCGAATCCGCCGTCCACTTGGCGCTGTTGGCGCGGTAGTCAGCGTAGGACTTGGCCAGCACGCCCGTGAAGGCGGCCATGAACTTCGGGTTCTTCTGCGCCCAGGCCTTGTCCACCACGATGCCGTCGAAGGTCGGCACGCTGGCCGCGCCGATCTGTTCGGAGTCGGCGATGATCTTGCCGGTCTTGGCGATCTCGGTCAGCGCGGGCGGCCAGACGTAGGCGGCGTCGATGTCGCCGCGCTGCCAGGCGGCCACGATCTGCGGCGGCTGCATGTTCAGGATGCGCACGTCGCGCGGCGGCACCTTCCACACCTGCTCAAGCCCGACCAGCAAGTGAAAGTGCGACGTCGACACAAACGGCGTGGCAATGCGCTTGCCTTTCAGGTCTGCGGTGCTGTTGATGCCGGAGCCGTTGCGCGCCACCAGCGCTTCGGATTTGCCGATGTTGTCCAGGATCCAGAAGAGCTGCATGTCCACGCCGCGTGTGGCGGCCGAGGTGATCCCGGTCGATCCCAGCACGCCGACCGGCACGTTGCCCGAGGCCAGGGCGGTCGAGATGTCGCCGCCCGAGGTGAACTGGCGCCAGTCCACCTGGTAGCCGGCCTCTTTCAGGGCCTTGTCGAAACTGCCGTCCGCGATGGCGGACAGGAACGGCCCGACGATGAGCTGGTAGCCCACCACGAGTTTGGTCTGCGCGTAGGCGGGCGCAGCCAGTAGCGCGGCGGCCAGGCCGGCCAGGGTGCAGCGGCGAATCAGGCGGTATATCGCGTTCATGGAGATCTCCGGGAGAGAACGGCCGCGCCCCGGCGCGACCGGCTTGCTGGTGCCAGTTTGCCCGGATGGGACCAGAACGCTAGGGCCAGATGTCCGGATCAGTAGGTGCCAAAAGCAACCGGGCCCGCCGGCTGCGCCGCCAATGCCCGAACGGGCATCGTCGTCGCAGCGGGCGGGCCCGCGATATGCGCCAAAAGGATGAGATGGCTGGCAAGGTGTCTGACACCTGCAGAGAGCGCCGTCAGATCACGGCTGTGCCACCAGGGTGTCAGACACCGATCAGCGGATCAGGCTGAGAAACTCCGCACGCGTGGACGGGTTTTCGTGGAATTCGCCCAGCATCACCGACGTGACCATGGAGGAATTCTGCTTTTCGACGCCGCGCATCATCATGCACATGTGCTGCGCCTCGATCACGACCGCAACGCCAGCCGCGCCGGTGACGCTTTGCACGGCTTCAGCCACCTGGCGGCTGAGGTTTTCCTGAATCTGGAGGCGGCGCGCGTACATCTCGACGATGCGGGCCACCTTGGACAGGCCCAGCACCTTGCCGGCCGGCAGGTAGGCCACGTGCGCCTTGCCGATGAAGGGCAGCATGTGGTGCTCGCACAGCGAGTACAGCTCGATGTTCTTGACCAGGACGATCTCGCGCGTGTCCGACGTGAACAGCGCCCCGTTGACGATTTCTTCCAGGTTCTGGTCGTAGCCGCGGCACAGGTGGCGCATGGCCTTGGCGGCGCGGGCCGGCGTGTCGGCCAGCCCTTCGCGGGACGGATCTTCCCCTAGTGCTTCGAGAATGGCGGTGTAGTGCTTTTCCAATGACATGGGGACTCCTGGCGGCGCGCCCTCTGGCGCGCAGTGATGCAAAGGGTGATGCGTGGCGTAACGCTGGGCGTAATGCGTAGGTGTCGCAAGTCTACCTCAGCGCGGCAGGCGGACCGCGGGCTTACCCGTGGCGTGTGGGGGTATTTCCCGCGTTCAGACGCCTCGGTTTTCGACCGCGTACTTGATGAGTTCGGCCTGTCCGTCGATGCCCAGCTTGCGCTTGATGTTCAGGCGGTGCGTCTCGACGGTGCGCACCGACAATCCCAGCGTCTGCGCAATCTGCTTGTTGGCATGGCCGTCGGCGATGTGGCGCAGCACGTCGCGCTCGCGGTGCGTCAGCAACGTGGCCAGGGCGCTGGCCTGCGACAGCCGCACGGCCGCTGCAGCGCTGAAATAGCTGCGGCCGGCCATGACGGCGTCGATGGCGGTGATGATCTCCTGCGCGGGCTCGTCCTTGAGCAGATAGCCGCGGGCGCCGGCCTTGACCGCCTGCACCATGTACTCGGGGTTGTCGTGCATGGACAGCACCAGCACCGCGATCTGCGGATAGCGCTCGTGCAGCAGCGCCGTCAGCTCCAGGCCGCCGACGCCGGGCATGTTCAGGTCCATCAGCGCCAGATGGGGCAGGGTGCCGCCCTGCGGATCCTCAGCCATGCAGGCGGCCAGAAAAGCCTGCGCGGCGGCGGCGTTGCTGGCTTCACCTACTACCCGCAACGTCGGCACGGTTTCAAGGCGCAGGCGCAGGCCGTCGCGCACCAGGGGGTGGTCATCGATCAGCAGAAGGCGGACGGCGTCGGGTTTGTCGATCATGCTTGGGGAGGCGTCGGATGGGGGCCGCCGGGAGGCGGCAGGGGAAGCCAGGCCTGCAAGGTCGTGCCTTGCGCGGTGGAATGAAAGGTCAGGGTGCCGGACAGCGCGCTCATGCGTTCGCGCATGTTGCGCAGGCCGATGCCGCGATGCGGGTCCTGCTGGACCTCGGCGTCGTCAAAGCCGCAGCCGTCATCGGTGACGGTCAGGCGCAAATCGCGCGCCGAATACGCCAGCGTCAGATCCGCGCGCGTGGCGCCGGCATGGCGCATGACGTTGGTCAGCGCCTCTTGCGTCACGCGGAACAGCGCCGTCGCGTAGGCGTCGGGCAGCTTCACTGGCTGGCCGACCGTGTGCAGGTCCACCGCCAGCGGCGGGGCGCCGTCCTCGGGGCGGATGGCGAATTCCCGGCCCAGATGCTCCAACGCGGCGGGCAGGCCCAGGTCATCGAGCAGGGTGGGGCGCAGATTGTGCGAAATGCGGCGGACCTCGCCCACCGCCATGTTCAGACGGTCCAGCGCGCCGCCCAGCGGCGTGTCGATGTGCGCAAGCGCGCGCGAATCGTCCGAGTGCGACTGGCGCAGCCGCTCGCGGGCGGCCTCCAGCGACAGTTTTACCGACACCAGCACCTGGCTGATGCCGTCGTGCAGTTCCCGCGACAGGCGGGCGCGCTCGTCTTCCTGCGACCGCACGATCTGGCGCGCCATCAGCCGCAGCTTGGCGTCGGACTGGCGATGGTCGCTGATATTGAGGGCCAGACCACAGGCGGCCACGCCCAGGATGGATACAGCCGCAATGCCCGCCACCCACGCGAACATGTCGCGGATATTGGCCTGCGCCGCGGCGTCGATGCGCACCAGGGCCTCTTGCACGTCGTCCAGGTAGATGCCGGTGCCCAGCATCCAGCCCCAGCGTTCCAGCACCACCACGTACCCGAGCTTTTCAACGGTCTGGTTGGTGGACGGTTTTTCCCAGAGGTAATGCACCACCTCGCCTTGCTGCCCGCCGCGCCGGGCGGCCGTCAGCAGGTTCTGGATGACGGCCTGGCCCTTGGTGTCGCGCAGGTTCCAAAGGTCTTGCCCGACCAGCTCGGGCTGGCGCGGATGCATCAGATTCCGGCCCTGCAGGTCATAGACGAAGAAATAGCCGTCGTGGCCGAACTCCATCTGCGCCAGCAGGTCCAGCGCGCGCTGGCGCGTCGCCGCGTCGTCGCCTGCGGCCTGCAGCGGCGCGATGGCGCTGTACGCCAGGTTCACGTAATGGCGCAGCTCGCCTTCCTTGCTGGCGAGCCAGGCGGTTTCGACCACCTGTTTTTCGCGCTGCGCCAACTGCAATCCCTGCACGTAGACGGCGACCGTGATGGCGGCGACGGCCACCAGCAGCGGGACTGCCGCAAGCAGCAAGATTTTGAGACGCAGCTTCATAAGGATTTGTATCAGGCCGAAGCGAATTTGCTGCGACGCATCAACCGGAAGGGTATCGAGGCGGGAACGCGGAAAGTTCGGAGATTTTACGGTTTCCACGGAAATTTGCTGCGGCGCATGACGTAGTAACACGTAGCTCGCTTGCGTAGTTCCGCGCTTGTTGGCGCGATGGCCAGAGCGCAATACTGGCGCCCGCGTCGACCTGACGCAGCGCGGACGCGTGCGTCCGCCACCCCACAACAATGAGTCTGCCTTCCGCGGGACGAAAAAAGCGTTTCACGCCAAGAGCATGGCGGGAGGCAAGAGGAGCACTTATGCACACCAGCAGTAAGGGACTGGGTCAGCACCTGGTCTGGCTGGCGGTTGCGGTACTGGGCGCGTTTGCGCTGGGCACCGTGGCGCTGGCCAGAGGGGAGACCATCAACGCGCTATGGGTGGTGATTGCCGCCGTCTGCGTCTATCTCATCGCCTACCGTTACTACAGCCGCTTCATCGCGCGCAAGGTCTTCCAGCTTGACCCGACGCGCATGACGCCGGCCTGGAAGTACAACGACGGCCTGGACTACGTGCCCACCAACAAGCACGTGCTGTTCGGCCACCACTTTGCCGCCATCGCCGGCGCGGGCCCCCTGGTCGGACCGGTGCTGGCCGCGCAGATGGGCTACCTGCCCGGCATGCTGTGGATCCTGGCCGGCGTCGTGTTCGCCGGCGCCGTGCAGGACTTCACGATCCTCTTCATCTCGACCCGCCGCGACGGCCGCTCGCTGGGCGACCTGGTCAAGTCGGAACTGGGCAAGATCCCGGGCGTGATCGCGCTGTTCGGCGCGTTCATGATCATGGTCATCATCCTGGCCGTGCTGGCGCTGATCGTCGTGAAGGCGCTGACGCACTCGCCGTGGGGCACCTTCACGGTGGCCGCGACCATTCCCATCGCGCTCTTCATGGGCGTGTACCTGCGCTACATCCGTCCGGGCAAGATCGGCGAAGTTTCCATCATCGGCTTCGTCGGCCTGATGGCGGCCATCACGTTCGGTCAGGACGTGGCCGCGCATCCGGTCATCGGCCCGATGTTCGATTTCGACGGCAAGGGCCTGACCTGGATCCTGATCGTCTACGGCTTCATCGCCTCGGTGCTGCCCGTGTGGCTGCTGCTGGCCCCGCGTGACTACCTGTCGACCTTCCTGAAGATCGGCACGATCGTCGGTCTGGCGATCGGCATCGTGGTCGTGGCCCCCGAACTGAAGATGCCCGCGCTGACGCAGTTCGTCGACGGCACCGGTCCGGTGTGGTCGGGCAACCTGTTCCCGTTCCTCTTCATCACCATCGCCTGCGGCGCGGTGTCGGGCTTTCACGCGCTGATCTCCTCGGGCACGACGCCCAAGCTGATCGAGAACGAAACCCAGGCCCGCTACATCGGTTACGGCGGCATGCTGATGGAATCGTTCGTCGCCATCATGGCGCTGGTCGCGGCTTGCGTGATCGAGCCGGGCATCTACTACGCAATGAACAGCCCGGCGGCCGTGATCGGCACGTCGCCTGAGCAGGTCGCCCAGGTGGTGTCGAGCTGGGGCTTCGTGATCACGCCGGCCGATCTGGTGCAGACGGCCAAGGACGTAGGCGAAAGCACGATCATCTCGCGCGCCGGCGGCGCCCCGACGCTGGCGGTGGGCATGGCCCACATCCTGCATCAGGCGCTGGGCGGTCCGGGCATGATGGCGTTCTGGTATCACTTCGCCATCCTGTTCGAAGCGCTGTTCATCCTGACGGCCGTTGACGCCGGCACCCGCGCGGGCCGCTTCATGCTGCAGGATCTGCTGGGCACGTTCGCGCCGTCGCTCAAGCGCACGGATTCGCTGCCGGCCAACCTGATCGCCACGGGCCTGTGCGTGGCGGCGTGGGGCTACTTCCTGTATCAGGGCGTGGTGGATCCGCTGGGCGGCATCAACACGCTGTGGCCGCTCTTCGGCATCGCCAACCAGATGCTGGCCGCGATTGCGCTGACGCTGGGCACGGTGGTGCTGTTTAAGATGAAGCGCGACCGCTATGCGTGGGTGACGGTGCTGCCGACGCTCTGGCTGCTGGCTTGCACGCTGACGGCCGGTCTGCAGAAGCTGTTCCATTCGGACCCGCGCGTGAGCTTCCTGGCCCACGCCGACAAGTACAACGCCGCGATTGCCGAAGGCAAGGTGCTGGCGCCGGCGAAGTCGCTGGGCGAGATGTCGCGGGTGGTGATGAACGACTACATCAACGCCGGGTTGTGCGCGATCTTCATCTTTGTCGTGGTGAGCATCGTGGTGTTCGGCTTGAAGTCGGTGCAGCGCGCCCGCAACGTGAACAAGCCGACGTCCCGCGAAACGCCTTACGAATCGCTGCCCGCAGCCGCTGCGGCTGGCGCGGACTGACCTTCATCCAGGAGAAGCCGCATGCTGTTCAGCAATATGACTTCAGCGGCCGGCGCCGCCGGCCGGTATCTGGGGCAGACGCTCCGGTTGATGGTGGGCGTGCCGGATTACGAGACGTATGTCGAGCATATGCGGCGGACGCATCCTGAGCAGGAGCCAATGAGCTATGAGGATTTCTTCCGGGAGCGCCAGGAGGCGCGATACGGGGGGAAGAAGCGGATTGGGTGCTGCTGAGTGTTTTGGATGGAAGGCCTTGCTGATGCAGGGCCTTTTTTTGTTTGGACGTTGGTTTTTTCTGGGGCGTCGCTGACTTCGTAGCGTCAGGTTTTTCGTGGGCGTTACGGACTTCGTAGGTCGCCCGACGCCGCGGTCACCGGGGAGGCGATCGCCCACGATTGCGGTCCGGAGCCTTCGCTCCGGACTCCCCCGTCGTCATCTTCGTTGTCGCCTTCGGCGACTGCCTTCAGATTCCCTCGGGCGCATCGACGGCGCTCGCCTCCCCGGTGACCGCGACGCCGTGCTACCAGGGTCTTTGGTTTGCGCGCTACAAGACCTGTGTGCAGGGCAGGAGATCTGCGGGGTCGCCGGGTTGCTGCCGCCCGGACGGCGGCAACCCGGCATATGGGCGGTGGGACGTCGGGGCGGTGTGCGCTTGCGCGCTGGCGGGGAGGTGATTGCTAAAGGGCGCTCCAATGCGGGGAGGGCGCGGTGATGGGCGGCGCGCGGCGACGGTCAATGTCAGCTTGCCGACCCGTACGCGCGCCGCCCGGGCACTGGAGCTCACTTGACGATTAATGGATAGCAGATGAAATGGCGCTGATGATTCGGGTGTCAGACACCCGAATCAGTCTTACAAATGTGCCGGGGGTGCTGCTGCCGGTGTCAGACACCCGAATCAGTCTTACAAATGAGCCGGTGGTTGCTGCTGCCGGTGTCTGACACCCTGTGGAGGTGAACTCAGCATGACGCCCATCTCACGAGGGTGTCAGACACCTCGCCCAGAAGCCGCGACACGCGAAGCGTCATCGCCACGACGTAAGACAGCGCGTAAGCCCACGAAGGCCGCCCGCGCGGCCGCCCGGGGGCGGGCACCGCAAGACGCTTCTCGACCACCCCGCCGTATGCAAGAACCTAAAGAACCCAACTCGCCCCAGCGCCCGCAAAGATCAAGCAATTCGAGCCCGGTGTGGCGTGGGCCTGGGGTGGGCGGGGCGTTTAGATGCGCCCGGCGGAAACCGAAGGGAGCCGAAGGCGGACGAGGTTGAGCACGGGGCAGTCCGGAGCGAAGGCTCCGGACCGCAATCGGAGCCCCGCCCACCCCAGGCCCACGCCGCGCCGGGCGTCCCAAGAACGCCGACCATCGCCAGCAATCCGCACCCGTCAAACCCCAAAAACACAAACCAAAAAATCACATGCGTAGATATAGAAATCTCGAAAAAGATACTGCCGTCACTCCGTACTCCGCTCCCGCAGCTTCTCCGAATAAATCACCAGCGGCACTGCTCCGGCAGCGCATATCGCCATGACCAGGAATCCGCCAGGTGCATAGGCCCGGTACAAAGCGCCGCCCAGCTGGATGCTGGCGAACATGAAGACGCCGCCTGAAAGCATGGCGTAGAGGGCGATGGCGGACGTTTTGCATGCCGCCGGTACGCGGCGAGTGATGTACCACATGATCGCGGCGTTGTTGCCCGCCAGGGTGAAGCATTGCAGCAATTGCAGGCCCGCGATAATCGCAGGATCCGTGGTGGCGGACAGTCCCGTCCAGCGAATGGCGGTCATGACGGCCGATGTCAGAATCAGCCATTGCGCACCCGTGCGAGCCAAAATGCGCGGCGCTAGAAAAAAGAACAGAACTTCGCTGGTCACCCCCACCACCCACAGCAGCGAGATCATCGCCGTCGACAACCCGTTCGCGGTCCAATGCAGCGTGGAGTACGAATACAGAAAGCCATTGCTCGCCTGCACCAGCGACGCGGCCGCGATGCACATCAACAAAGGGCGGTCGCGCAGGACCTCTCGCATCGGCAGGCGTACGCGATCGACGGGGGCGTCAACCGCCGCCGGCCGTGCTGCCCTCGGCAACAGGCGCACGCACGCCAGGCACGCGACGATCAGCAGGATCGACAGCCACATCACCCAGTCCGTGTCGAACGTCTTGATCAGATAGCCGCCCGCCACCGTCACCGTCGCAAATCCCAGCGACCCGCACGCGCGCATCACCGTATAGGAATTGCCTTGTCCCCGCCCGCTTGCAATCGCCATCCGGTCCATCAGCGGCAGGACGGCGGGAAACACCGCGTTCAGCAGCAACGTGATTGCCAGCAGCCAAGCTGAACTCTGGCTGAACGGGTAACACAGGAAAAGCGCCAGCGATGCCGCCAGCGCCGACGCGATCAACGCATGGGCGCGGCCTGTCTGGTCCGCCACGTGCGCCACGATCGGCGTCGACAGGATTTTGGGCAGGAACGACGTGGCGACGATCAGCCCGATCAGCGCCGGGTCCAGTCCCCGGCTCGCGAACCACAACGGCAGAAACGGGATGCTTACGCCCTGCAAGCCGTAGTACAGGAAATAGAACCCGTGCAACGCGATGGCGCCTTGCCTGGCGTCGGGATTGCCGCGCATGGTGGTGAGGGAAGCTGGGAGATGCGAAGCGGCGTAGCATACTCCTTCGTTGTGCCGGCCATTGGCAAAGCGCAGCCGGAGATTTACGCTGTGCCTCGCGGCCGGCTGCAAGTGCGCCGCGAACGTGTTTTCCGATTTCTAATCAAAAGCTGCGATTCATGGCCAAGAAACTGAATGAGAAGACCACCAAGGCGCTGAAGGACCGCCGCAAGGCGCCGCTGGCGACGCCCACCGACCTCGCCGCTGAGGCCACCCGAGATATCTCCGCCGCGCTGAACCAGATACTGGCCGACGTGTTCGCGCTGTATCTGAAGACCAAGAACTTTCATTGGCACATCAGCGGTCCCCACTTTCGGGACTACCACCTGCTGCTGGACGAGCAGGGTGATCAGCTGTTCGCCATGACCGACCCCCTCGCCGAACGCATCCGCAAGATTGGCGGCACCACGCTGCGGTCCATCGGGCATATTTCGCGGTCGCAGCGCATTGCCGACAACGACGCCGACTACGTGCAGCCGCTGGACATGCTGGCCGAACTGCGCGAAGACAACAAGGTCCTGGCGGCCGCGCTGCGCGAAGCCCACAACGTCACCGACGAGCATCGCGACATCGCCAGTTCCAGCCTGATCGAAAACTGGATCGACGAGACCGAGCGGCGCACGTGGTTCCTGTTCGAAGCCAGTCGTCAGGGTGACGCGACGGGGCATTGAGTCTGGCCGCCGAAGCGGCGGGGCAGCCGTACCGTTATCGTCGTATCAGTGCCGCCCGCCCGACAGCGCGGGCGGGTTGGCTTGGCGGGTCAGCCGCGGTCGTCCAGCAGCGCGCTGATTTCGATTTCCGCCCAACTGCGGCCGGGCAGGCTGGTTACTCCCACCGCACTGCGTGCCGGACGCGGCATATGCGGGAATGCCGCTTCCAGCACTGCTGATGCACCGTCCAGCACCGCACTGTGGTCTTCAAATTCCGCCTCGCTGCGCAGATAGCCGCGCAATTGCAGCACGGCGCGCACGCGGTCCAAATTGCCGCCGCAGGCTTCGCGCAGGGCGCTCAGCGCCCTCAGCGCCGCGTGTGCACAGGCGGCGCGGGCGGCGTCCAGATCGGCGCCAGGCCGGCATATCCCCACGATCGGTGTGCCGTCCCGCCGGCTGGCCTGGCCGCTGATGCAGACCAGTGTTGCGCCGGTCAGTGCCGCCAAGTGGTAGGGCGCATAGGCGCCGCGCGGAACGGGCGCCGCAGGCAGGCGCCAGCCGGCCGCAGCCAGCCGCGAGTCGGGCGTGCCGCCAGCGGTCACCGTATCCATTGCGTCTCGCCGCTCAGCCAACAGCCGGGGGCGTCCGCGCGCCGGCGCAACTGGATCGCCGACGGCGAGCCCATGGCCACGCCTTGGCGGACCGTGTATACCCCGTCCGCCGGCACGCTGCCCGTCTCGTTCAGGTAACCCCACAAGGCTGCGGCGGCGATGCCGGTGGCGGCATCCTCGGGGTAGCCGGACGCCTTGGGAAATTGCCGCGCGCTGGCGCCGTCCGCGCTCAGCGCATAAGGGTAGAGGCCGGTTGAGCCGATGGCTTCACAGATGTCCCGCATCGCATCGAAGTCCGGCGCCAAGGCATCCAGGTCGGCCACTGTCGGCAATCGCACCAACGTCTTTACGCGGCTGGTGCTGGCATTGATCATGTGCAGGCCCGGCAAGTCGGGGTCGATACGCAGCACGGTGGCGATCGCGCGGCACTGCGCGGGCGTGAGCGCGGATGTGGCGACGGCAGGTTGCGACACCCAGGCGCGATTGCCAGCCTCGTCCCATTCGATGTCCACGCTGCCGCTCAGGGTCTGAACGCGGGCGCGCGGCGTGCTCCAGCGTTGCCATTGCCGCAGCGCCCAGAGCGTCCCCACGGTCGCGTGGCCGCACATCTCCATTTCGTGGCCGGGCACGAAGAATCGCAGTTGGCACAGGTGGTCATCGCGGTCGGCCGGCACTACGAAGGACGACTCGTGGCAGTGATGCGCGGCCAGCGCCTGCATGTCGGCCGCCGACATGCCGCGCGCGTCAAGCACCAACGGCACCGGATTTCCGCCTTGCAGGGGTTGGGACGGATCGACGAATACGCGCAGCAGGGCCGCCTGGCCGGCGGGAGGCTGGGCGAGGATGAGGTTGGGGTGAAGGTCAGTCAAACTGGACTCCGGTCTTGGTGATGAGGTCGCCCCAGAAGGCGAGGTCTTGTGAGACGGTTTGGGTCAGCGCCTCTGCCGTGCCGGGTTTGACGTCCACGCCCTTGGCGGCCAGGTCGGCGGCAATGGCCGGGTCCCGCAGCACCGTATTCAAGGCAACGTTCATCTTTTCCACGATGGCCGGCGGCGTGCCCTTGGGAAAGGCCAGGCCGTACCAGAGCGATTGCGTGTAGGCCGGCATGCCTTGGGCCGCGAAGGTGGGGACGTTGGGCAGGATGGGGGTACCGCTGGTGGTCGCCACCGCAATCAGCTTGCCGCTCTGCACGAAGGGCGCCAGGCCCACGGGGTTATCGAACATGATGTCGACCTGACCGCCGATCAGATCCGTGTAGGCGGGCGCCGCGCCACGGTAGGGAACGTGCGTCAGGTCCAGTTTCTCGTCCTTCTTGAACATCTCGCCCAGCAGGTGCGACACCGTACCGGCGCCCACCGACGCATACGTGCCGACGGAGCGCGCTTTCAACGCGCCGACCACTTCAGCAAGTGTGGCCGCCTTCAGGGCCGGCTGCACGGCCAGCACATAGGGCGACGTGCCGATAAAGCCGATGTAATCGAAATCCTGGGCCGGCTTGTACGGCAGGTTCTTGTACAGGTGGGCGGCAAGCGCGGTGGTGCTGGTCGTGACGGCCAGCGCGGTGTAGCCGTCCGGCTTGGCGCGTGCGGCCTGGCCCGAACCCACGGTGCCGCCCGCGCCGCCGGCGTTCTGGATGATCACGGTCTGCTTCAATTCGCGCGTCAACGCCGGCTGCAGCGTGCGCACCACCAGATCCGTGCCGCCGCCGGCCGGGAAGGGGACGATCAGCGTGATCGGCTTGTCCGGCCAGGCGGGTTGAGCCAGGGCGCTGGCCAGCGGCAGGGTAAGCAGGGCGGCGGACAGCAACGCCGACGGAAGTGTGCGAATCATGGATTTCCCCTTGTGTGTTTGTTGAATGACCCAGATCGTAGGCAGCGGCCGAGCTGGCGGCGAACCGCGACGCGACAGTAGCCGATCCCAAGCGCGACAAGGGAAACCACGCGCCCGCGCCGGGCTTGCATGAAAACGGCCGCGCGCCGATACTGGCCCAACGCCCAATCTTGCCGCTGCCGGGCAACGCCCAGCGCACCACACGCCCGCACTCCCCATGTCGCGTTCCGTCCCGCTTTCCTCCAAACAGGACCTCATCGCCCAGACCGGTTTCGCCCTGGCGGCCAGCCGGCAGCCGCGCTATGCCTTCCATTGGCATGAGCACGACTGCGCCATGCTGCTTTGGCCGCGGGCCGGCGCCCTGGACAGCGCCTGGCGGGACGAGGCCGGCGCCCGCCGCCGTTGCCGGCTGGTGCGGGGCCAGGCGTTGCTGCTGCCGTCTCATGTCGAGCACAGCACGCGCGCCGAAAGCATCTCGCAACAGCATGGCGAACTCTATCTGGCCCCGGAATTGCTTCGGGCCTGCCGGGCGGGGGGCGTGCTGCAATTGGATGGCGCGGCGCAGGCCATGCTGGATGCGCTCTGGAAGCCGGCATTGTCGGCGTCGGCGTTGCCGATGCTGGTGGAGGCATTGATCACCCAACTGGATGCGACGCACCGGATCCACGGCCAGATCATTACGCCGCAGGCGCCGCTACCGCTGGCGCGGCAATGGCTGGAACTGTTGCGCGAGCGGCTGGAAGCGGGGCAGCCGTTGCCGGCGATCGCCGATTCGGCCAGCGTGCTCGGCGCGACCACCCGTACGCTGCAGCGCGCCTGCATGGAGACCTACGGCCAGTCTCCGATTTCATTGCGCCGCATGGTCCTGGCGCAGGCCGCGCGCCAGCGGCTCGCGATGGGCGAACCGGCGGCAAGGGTCAGCGCCGAACTGGGTTTTTCCAGCAGCGGCCACCTGGGCCGGCTGCTGCGCGCGGTCGATCCTTCATCAGAAACCGGCATCGCCACGCAATCCTGAACGGGCAGGCAGCGGGGCGGCGCGGATCCCGGTTTACCACACGAACGCGGCCTACCAATTGACGCGCGCCGTCAGCGTGATGTTGCGCTCGTCGCCGTAATAGCAGGTGTAGGGGCACGCGGCCACGTAGGTCTTGTTGGCCAGGTTCTTCACGTTCAGCGCGAACTGCCACTTGTCCAGTTGATAGCGCACTGCGGCGTCATACGTGGTGTACGACGGTATCGGCATTTCGTTGATTTCCTGGCGGCCCACATAGCGCACGCCCACGCCCGCGCTCAGGCCCGGCACGGACGAAAACCGGTAGTCCATCCAGAGCGATGCCATGTTGCGAGGAACCGATTCGGGCCGCGCTCCTTCGTTGCCGAAATGGCTTTTGACCACGCGCGCGTCCGTCGTTGCCAGGGCGGCCACCAGGTCCAGTTGCCGGTTCAGGCTGGCCCGGGCCTCGATTTCCGCGCCTTTCGAGCGGACTTCGCCTGTCTGCACCAGGAAGCCCACGTGATTGGGGTCGCTGGTCAGGACATTGCGTTGGGTGATTTCGTAGAGCGCGAACGTGATCGACGCATCTACGCCCTTGGGTTCGTACTTCAATCCGATCTCGTGCTGCACACCCGTGGTCGGCTTGAAGGGATTGGCGGCGAAGTCCAGTCCCGTCACGGGTTGGAACGACTTGCTGTAGCTGTAGTAGGGTGCCAAGCCGTTGTCGAACAGATACATCAGGCCGACGCGCGGCGTGACGGCGTGGGAGTTCTGTGCGCCCGTGCCCGGGGTCGACTCGGTACGCACGGAGTCGTAGCGCCCGCCCAGCAGCGCGATCCAGCGTTCGTTGAACTTGATCTGGTCCTGCGCGTAGAAGCCCAGTTGGCGCGTGCTGTCTTCGCCATAACCGGTGGGGCCGAGGTCCGGTCGGGCGCCATAGACGGGGTGGTACAGGTTCAGCGGCGCGATGGAGCCGGATTTCTGGGCGCGCGAGAACTCGTTCTTGCTCCAGTCGATGCCGAACAGCAGCGTGTGTTCAAAGCTGCCGTGGCGCAGCTTGCCCAGCAACTGGTTGTCCACGGCCAGACCCTTGTCGGTGTCGTACCGCGTCAGGGCATAGCGGGTGGCCAGGGCCGGGTCCGATGCGTCCACGCGCGTGTCCACCCCGGCGTACTGATTGTCGGCCCGCTGCTTGTAGGTCAGCAGATTCTGGCGCACCTTCCAGTCGTCGTTCAGCTTGTGTTCGAGCAGGTAGCCTAGCGTGGCGCCCTTTGTGACATAGCGGTCGAAGTCCGGTTCGCCAACGAAGCGCGAGCGCGAAATGCGGCCGTTGGGGTTGGGCAGCAGGGTGCCTTCCAGGGGTTTGCCCACATCGTACGGGCTATCGGTGCGGCTGTAGCTGGCCAGGAACGTGATCAGCGTGGCATCGCTGATCTGCCACTCCAGCGCGCCGGCCAGCGAGGTGCGGTCGTTGTTGATGTAGTCGACCATGCTGTCGCTGTTGCGCGCCAGTCCGGTCAGGCGATAGCGGACATTGCCGTCCTCGGTGACCGGACCGCCCAGGTCCATCGCAATTTGCTTCTTGTTCCAGCTTCCGGTCTGCAATTCGAGCTCGCGCAGCGGCTCCGCCGTGGGGCGCTTGCTGACCAGGTTGATGATGCCGCCGGGTGCGGCCTGGCCGTACAGGATCGAGGCCGGCCCCTTCAGCAGCTCGATGCGTTCGAAGTTGTAGGGCTCGATGGCGCCACTGAGCGAGTTGATGGGGAACTTGGTGCCGTTCAGGTACAACGGAGCCGCGCCGGTCACGTTGAAGCCACGGATCGTAAAACCCGTGCCGATGTGCCTGAGCGCCCCGCCTTCCAGCGACTGGACGCTGGCGGTGTAGCCCAGTGCCTGGTCCAGCGAGTCCGCCGCCTGCGCGACAACCTGGTCGCGCGGAATCACCGATACGGACTGGGGCGTTTCGTGCAGCGCCGTGTCCGTCTTGGTGGCGGTTGCGCTGCGCCGGGCCACAAATCCTTGCACCGGGCCGAAAGCGGATTCCTCGGCAACGCCCGTCACCGTCACCGCGGGCAGGGTCTGCGCGGCGTCCTGGCCCGGCTGACTGCCGGGCACCGGACGCAGGATGTAGCCGCCATTCGGCTGTGGCCGGGCAGCCAGTCCGGTGCCGGCCAGCAGCCTGGCCAGCGCCTCGGGCGCGTCAAAAGTGCCCTGCAAGCCGGGACTGCGCTTGCCCGCGATGTCGGTGGCCGAATAGGACAACATCAACCCGCTTTCGAGAGCGTAGCGGGTCAGGGCGCTTTCCAGCGATCCGGCGGCGATCGCGTAGCTTTTCGCGCTGGTCTGGGCCTGGGTCTGGGCTTGTACGGCATCCGTTCCGGCCGACAGGGCGATGCCCGATGCCGTGAGCCAGAGGGCGCGGCTTGCCGCCAGCGCGAGGGTATTGCGTGCGATGAGGCGCGCGGCGCGCCGAGACTGACGGGGGGGCATGATAGGTCCGGTTTCCGGTGAAAAAATGTGGCTTCTATTAGGTTTGCCACTTGGGAAACGGAAACCCCTCATGTTGGCGCGAAAAATTTTTGGGGTCGATGAATAGCGCGGCGAGTCGAGGCGGCCTGCGCGGCGCTAGGCGTCACGCAGGCGCACGGTGATCCAATAGCGCGTCACCTGGTCGACCTCGATCGGATGCGTCCGGCGCAGCATGTCCAGCACCCGGTCGGTGTCGTCCAGCGGATAGATGCCCGAGACCTTCAGGCGGCCGGCAGCGGGGTCGCAGGCCAGCCGGCCGGGCACATAACGGGCAAGCTCCGCAATGAAGTCGGACAGCGGCATGTCCTGCGCGACCAGCATGCCCACGGACCATGACGCATCGCGCGGGTCCGCCACCCGCGTGGCGCCGACGGCGTCGCGGGTGAACGACGCCTGTTCGCCCGCGTGAATGACGCGCGGCGCATCCGCCTGGTGTTCGGGGCGGATCTCCACGGCGCCCTCGAACACCGCGACGTGGCTGCGGCCAGGGAACTGGCGCACGCTGTAGCGTGTGCCCAGGGCGCGTACGCGGCCTTGCGCCGTTTCCACCAGAAAAGGACGGGCAGGGCGCCCTGCCCGGGATGCCGGGTCGGGCGCGGTGGCGATCAGGATCTGGCCGTGCAGCAGGCGGACCAGGCGCTGCGAGCCGTCAAACCGGACATCGATGGCGCTTGCCGTGTCCAGGTCGATGCGGCTGGCGTCGGCCAGCAGGATGCTCGTGCGTTCTCCGGCTGCAGTGTGGTGATCGGACTGCCAGTCCAGCCAGCCGCGCCACAGGTTATCGCGCGCCAGCCAGGCGCCGCCGCCGGCAAACAGCGCCACCGCCAGCGCCTTGACGGCCTGGCGCCGCGCGGGACGGTTCCGGCCCTCGCGCGTCAGCGCGCCGCGTACGAGCGGCGTGTTCAATCCGCGCAACTGCTGGCCAAAGGTCTCGATGTGCCGCCAGGCGCGCTCGTGGTCGGGGTCTGCCTCGCGCCAGCGCCGGCAGGCCTCGCGCGTGGCGTCGCTGGCGTCGGGCGCCTGCAGGGCGACCAGCCAGTCCACGGCGCGCAGACTGACGCTGGCGGGCAATGGCGGGCCCTCAAGCTGGGGGAAGGCCGTCGGGCTTGAGTCCGCGGGCGAGTTGGGCATGGGTAAGGGGGCGTTCTTGATACAGGCGGCTGCGGCCGTGCCGATGCTCAGGCGCCGAAGAAGCAAAGGTGCGCGGCCTTAGCGATATAGCGCTGCACGGTGGCCAGGGAGACGTTCAGCGTGGCGGCGATGTCGGCCTGCTTCATGCCTTCCAACTGAGACAGCAGGAACGCCCGGCGCACGGGAGCGGCCAACGTATCCAGGCGGCGGTCCAGTTCGACCAGGGTTTCAAGCAGGATGGCGCGCGTTTCGGGGCCGGGCGTTTCAAGCTCGGGCAGGTCGGCCAGGGTGGCCAGGTAGGCTTCTTCGATCCTGCGGCGCCGCATGAAATTGGACACCACGCCTTGGGCCACGGTGGTGAGCAGCGCGCGCGGCTCGCGCACCTCGACGGTGTCGCCGCGGACCAGCAGGCGCATGAAGGTGTCGTGCGCAAGATCGGCAGCATCGGATGAATTTCCCAGCCGCCGCCGCAGCCATCCTTTCAGCCAGCCATGGTGATTCGCGTACAGGACATCGATGCCCTGTTGCGGCACTGCAAACTCAGTCGCGGACATTCTGCCTCCAGCGCGTCGCGGGGCTGGAGAATCCCGGCACCGTGAAAAATGAGAATCATCCGCATTCTAAGAGAAGCCGCGATGTGACGACAAGCGGCAGCTCACTACCCGGCAGCCGCCCGCTTGAGCACGCTGTGGCGCGTGCTCGGGCGGAGTCTTCACAGGCCGGGAATATCAGCTCTGCCTGGCGAAGCCGCCCGCCGCCCATTCCGACGCCCGCTGCACGTTCAGCTTGTACGTCGGCGGCACGCGGATCTGCGCGAGCTGATCGCCGAATTCGTCGTAGGCGCTGAGCGTGGCATAGGGCTCGTCCTCGTCGGGCACGATGTCCAGCTTGATGGTCAGGCGACCTTCGTCGGTGTCGATCTTCACGCTTTTGTGCAGCGTGGCGTGCAATTGCTGCTCGTGGCGGCGCAGGACTTCGTTGGCCGTCTTGACCAGGGTGTGGAAGGCCGGCGCGTCGAGCGGCTTGGGGTTCTTCTTGTCGCGGCCCATGGTCCACGGGCCGACCAGCGCGGGCTCGGCCTGTCCGTCCAGCGTCATTTCGACGGCCCAGCCGTCGTCGTCTTCGTTCTTGATGACGCGCGCGGTCCAGCCGTCGTCGCGCCAGAGCCTAGCTTCCTGTTCCTTGGGTGCGTCGGAAATGCCGGTGTCCGGCGTGGAAGTGTCGTTCACTGCGGTACTGCTCCTGAATTCGTTGATGCGCGGCGATGACGCCGCGGGCCTTGAGGGCGACCCTGCACTGTAGCCTACTGCGCGGGCAGGGCGGGCGGCACGGGTGGCACGGTTGTCACGCAGGCCGGGGCGCGGCGCGGCGATTGCGCCCGTACGCTACGCCCTGCCGCGCCCGCTAGATCGCGCACGACGCGGCCCAGGCGCGAAACTGCGTGAGTTCCGGCGACGGCCTGCGGTAATCCTCGGGTGGCAGCACGAAGTAATAGCTTTGCGCGCCCAGATCCACGGTCAGGCCGAACGGCGCAACCAGCCGGCCTTCGTCCAGTTCCTTCTGCACCAGCGGCTTTTGCGCGATGGCCACGCCATACCCTTCCAACGCGGCCTCGTACGCCAGCGCGGACGACTCGTAGCGCAAACCGCGCGATACATCGATCTCTGTCAGGCCGGCCGCCCGCAGCCAGATCTCCCAGTAGTCGGGCCGGGCCAGCGTATGCAGCAGGATCTCGCCTTTCAGGTCGGCGGGTGTGCGCAGCCGGGCGCATTTGTCGGGGATGCAGACCGGCAGCAATTCATTGACCATCAGCTTGTAGCTGACGAGGCCCCGCCAGCGCCCGTCGCCCATGCAGATGCCGGCGTCGACTTCCTCGCGCTCGAAATCCGGCGGGTCCACGGCGGTGTGGAGCTTGACGTCGATGTCGGGATATTGGCGGTGAAATCCGGAAAGGCGCGGAAGCAGCCAGCGCATGGCCACGCTGTGCGGCGCCTTGATGACGAACTGGCGCCGGCGCGAGCGCTCGCCCAGTTCGGACGTTGCGCGCTGCAGCCCGCCGAACAGCCGCGCGATATCGGCGTGATACCCCGCGCCCATGGTGGTCAGCACGATGCGGCGGTGCTGGCGCAGGAACAGGCGGAGCCCCAGGTGTTCCTCCAGCAGGCGGATCTGCCGGCTGACGGCGGCGGGCGTCACGCTGAGTTCCTCGGCCGCGCTGGTGATGCTGCCCAGGCGGCCGACGACCTCGAAACAGCGCAGCGCATTGAGCGGAGGCAGGGCGGTCATCGCGGCGGTTCGGTTAACAAAAAGTTAAGTGTGCCATAGATAAAGTCGTTTGAACCCCGCCCCGCAAGCGCCCAAGATGGCACGGCCGCCTGAGTTCGCGGCCAAGAACAGCACAAGGGGAAATTCATGTTCAGAACGTTGGTTCGACGGATTGGAATGGCTGCCCTCTGCGGCGCCGCGGCGCTGGCCGGAACTGTGGCGGCGGCCGACTATCCGCAGCGGCCCGTCAGCATCGTGGTGCCGACCACGCCCGGCGGCACCGCCGACATCCTTGCCCGCCTCATCGGCCCGCGGCTTGCGCAGCGCTGGGGCCAAGCCGTCGTGGTGGAGAACAAGCCGGGCGCGGGCACCCTCATCGGCGCCGACTACGTGGCCCGCGCGAAGCCCGATGGCTACACCTTGATGCTGACCTTCAACGAACTGGCCACGCTGCCCGCCTTGAATCCGAATGCCAAGCTGGATGTCGAAAATGGCCTGGCGCGCATCGGCAAGATCGGCAGCCTGCCGGTCCTGGTCCTGACCCGGCCCGGCATCGACGATGCCGATCTGGCCACGCTGATCAAACGCTTCCGCGCCGAACCGGGCAAGTACACCTACGCGTCCAACGGCTCAGGTTCGTCGCTGCAGCTGTTCACCGAGATCTTCAAGCGCGAGGCCGGTGTGGACGTGATGCACGTGCCTTACCGGGGCGCGCTCGAAGCCTCGATGGCCGCTATCGGTGGCGAGGTCGATCTTCTGGTGCAGTTCGCGTCGGGCAACGTCATCAACCATGTGAAAGGCGGCAAGCTCAACGCCTACGCCGTGGCGTCGCCGCAGCGTCTGGAAGCGCTGCCCGCCGTGCCCGATGCGCCCGAAGCCGGCTTGCCCGGCCTGCGCCTGGAGGCCTGGTACGGACTGTTTGCGCCCGCCGGCCTTCCCGACGACATCAAGCTGAAGATCAACCGCGACCTGAACGAGGTGCTGGCCGAACCCGCGATCCAGGAGCGCTTAAAGGGCATCAATCTGCTGGTGCAGCCGGGCACGCCGGCCGAATTCGATACGTTCTTCCGCGCCGAATATGCCCGATGGAGCGCATTGATTCGGAGCCTCGGCATCAAAAGCAGCGAATAAATGCAGCGAATAAATGCAGCGAATTAATGCCGCGAATAAGACCACCGGAGCCACACCTTGACCTACGATCCCAGCACCCACACCGCGCTGACGTTTCATGACGCCCGCGCCAACTTTGCCGACCGCCGCGACACGCCACGGGACTACCTGGAACGCTGCCTGGAGGTGATCGCCACGCGGGAGGGCCAGCTCAAGGGCTGGGTCGTCCTGAACGAGGAGGGCGCGCGCGCCGCGGCCGACGCCAGCGCCCAGCGCTACCGAGACGGCCGTCCGCTTTCGGCAATCGACGGCATGCCCGTTGGCATCAAGGACCTGATCGAAACGCGCGACATGCCGACGCAGATGGGCTGCGCCGCCTTTGACGGCAACTTCCCCAAGAACGACAGCGCCGTCGTGCGCGCGCTGCGCGATGCCGGCGCGATCATTCTTGGCAAGACGGTCACCACGGCGCTGGGGTTTCTCGACCCCGGTCCGACGACCAATCCGTTTGATCCCCGCCGCACGCCGGGCGGCTCGTCCAGCGGGTCGGCCGCCGTCGTGGGCGCCAATATGGTGCCCATGGCCATCGGCTCGCAGCTCGTGGGCTCCGTCCTGCGGCCCGCCAGCTACAACGGCAACTGGGCCTTGAAGCCGACCTTCGGCGCGCTCAATCGCGGCGAGCGGCTCGGGCTGAGCCAGGCCCATATCGGCATCCACGCCAATTCCGTCGAGGACATGTGGACGGCGGCCGCTGAAATCGCCCAGCGCGCGGGCGGCGACCCGGGACATCCGGGCCTGTATGGTCCGCTGCATCCGCCGGCAGCCCAAAAGCCCACGCGGCTGGTCGCGCTGGAAACGGAGGGCTGGGCGCGCGCGGAACCAAATGCCCGTGCGGCGTTCGAGGCCAGCCTGGACAAGCTGTCCGGGCAGGGCGTGACGATCCTCCGGCGCGGCGATTCGCTGCTGGTCGACGCGCTGGAGCGCGCCATCTCGCAAGCGGCGCCCCTGTCGCTGCGGCTGATCTCGTGGGAGCAGCGCTGGTCATTGGCCAATCTGGTCGCCAACCATCCGAACACGCTGGGTCCCAGCCTGGTGCGGCAACTGGAAAGCGGCCGCGGCATGACGCTGGCCGAGTACCGCGAATGCCTGCTGCTGCGTGAACACGCGCGCCAGTGCCTGGCGGCGCTGGCCACGCAGTGCGATGCGCTCGTCAGCCTGAATGCCTGCGGCGCGGCGCCCATCGCGGCGGACATCCGCGACAGCAAATACCCGACGGGCGACGTTTCCTTTGCGTGCGCGTCGTCACTGCTGGGCGCGCCCGCGATCAACGTGCCGCTGATGGCCGTCGATGGCTTGCCGCTGGGGTTGCAGGTGATGGGGATGGCGCATGGCGATGCCGCGATCACCGGCATCGGGACGTGGATCCATCAGTCATTGCGGCCTGCGCGCTGAGCCGCTGCCGGCCGGGCCGGGTCGGCGCGGCAAGCAGACCCGGCCGGCGTGAGCGATTGATCACGCCGACCTGTCTCGCCGACTGATCTCGTCCACGGGATCTCGCCGGCTGATCACGCAGCCCGAGCCTGCGCGCGATGGCGGACCGCGTTGTCCAGGTCGGCAATCGGCGCAAGCAGGCCCCGGTCGAATTCCTGCTGTGGCTGGCCGGTGCGCAGTCTGACCGGCCAGTCGGCATGCGTGAGCGCGCCGCGTCCCAACGAAACGAAGTCCGCCTCCTCCCGGGCGATCAGGCCTTCGGCCCGCGTGGCGTCATGCAACGAACCATTGGCCAGCACCGGCACCGGGACATGCTTGCGCGCCAGCGCCGCCAGGCTTGGACCGGCCTCGCCGAATGCGGGGCGCCAGGCCTCGAACTCGGTGGTGTGCAGGTAATCGACGGGCTGCGTGCCCAACGTGCTGAAGATCCGCGCGGCCTCGTCCTGGCCGCCCGTCCACTTGTGGGTGAAGTCGTTGACCTTGCCCTGCGAACTGCGCACGCCCACGACAAAGTCCGCTGTCGTCGACTGCCGCACCGCCTGGATCACGTCCAAGGTCAGACGCAGGCGGTTTTCCACGCTGCCGCCGTAGCGATCCTCGCGCAGGTTGGTGTGGGCAGTGAGGAACTGATCAAGCAGATAGCCGTTGGCGCCGTGTATCTCCACGCCGTCGAATCCCGCCGCCTGCGCCCGGCGCGCCGCCTGCGCAAAGCCGTCGACCGCCTCGGCAATCTCATCGATCGTCATCGCTTCCGGCATCCGGTAAGGCCCTTGGCCGCGGTAGAAGGTCATCTGCTGTCCCGCCGGCTGCACGGCCGAAGGTCCCTTGGTCCGGGACCGATGCGGATTGCCCTGCGACAGCGCGCCCGCATGCATCAGCTGCGCAATGATGCGTCCACCCCGCGCATGCACACGATCCACCACGGGTCGCCATGCCTCACGCTGCGCATCGTCCGCCAGACCGGGCTGGAACAGGTAGCCCTGCGCATGCGCCTTGTCCGTATAGATGCCTTCGGTGATCACCAGGCCAAAGCCGCCAGCGGCGAAAGCCTCGTAGTAGTCGGCCATCTGCGCCGTGGCTCGGCCGTCCGCCGTGGCGCTGACGCGTGTCATGGGCGCGACGGCCAGCCGGTTGGGCAGGTTCAGCGCGCCCACGCGCAGCGGCTTGAACAGCATGGCGGGAAGCGTCGGCGCGTCGGTCTGCAGACGATTGTCGAGCGTGGTCATGTCACTGGCCCTCCGGTTGGCGGACCGCCGCGATGGCTTCGATCTCGATCATCGCGGCCGGATCGTACAGGGCCTTGATTTCGGCAATGGTGTCGGCTGGGTAGGGCGCCGAGAAGAACTTGCGGCGCAGCGCCACCACGTCGTCGAAATGCCCCATGTCGGTGACAAAGATCGTGACCTTGATGACGTCTTTCAAGCTGGAACCGCCGGCTTCCAGTGCGCGGCGCAGGTTCTGGAAGGCTTGCTCGCCTTGCGCCAGAAAGCCGCCGTCCACGATCTTCCCGTCGTCGGCGGCGCCTGCCTGACCCGAAATGAAGAGCAGATTGCCGAACTGGATGCCTTGCGACAGCAGGAAAGGCGCGTAGTTGTCGGGCTGCGTGATGACTTGTTTGAGCATGATGCGAATTCCTTCATCTATGGCCGGCGGGATTGGGGGAGTGGGGTGCCGGTGAGTGAAGACAATGTAGGGTGGTGACGAATCGGTGACAAAGGTTCGTTTGTCAGCTATAAGACGAGAAAAATTCATCCATAGGCAGCCGCCCATGCAACGCCGATCCCTTCCGCTCTCTGCGCTGCGCGCCTTCGAAGCCGCCGCCCGTCTGGGCAGCTTCAAGGCCGCCGCCGAGGAACTTGCCGTCACCCCGACTGCCGTCAGTCATCAGATCCGCGCGCTTGAAGCCGGGACGGGTCTCGCGCTGTTCGATCGCCAGGTGCGCAAGGTCACGTTGACCGAAACCGGGTCGCAGCTATATCCCGTGCTGCGCGACGGCTTCGACAAGTTCGAGGCGACCTTGGCGCGGCTGACGCAACAGCGCACGCGGGCGCAGGTCAGCATCTCGGCCACCAATGCCTTCACCGTGAAGTGGCTGGTGCCGCGCATGGCCGATTTCCGCCGCCAGCATCCCGACATCGACCTGCAATTGCAGGCGAGCGACGACCTTGTCGATCTGCGCTCGTCCTCGGTTGATATCGCGATCCGGTATGGGCGGGGTCCGTATCCCGGGCTGGTGACGCAGCCGTTGTTCACCGATCGATTCGGACCGGTCGCCAATCCGCGCCTGGGCGTTGTCTCGCCGGACGATCTGGCGCGGGTGCCGCTGATCCGCTTCGACTGGAAACGCGCGCAACCCGAAAACCCGACGTGGGAGCGCTGGTTTGCGCTGGCCGGGCGTCCGCTGCCGCCCGAGGCCGGGCAGTTGCGGTTTTCAGATGAAGGGCACGCCATACAGGCGGCGGTGGCGGGGCACGGAATTGCGTTGGTCAGCCTGGCGCTGGTGGACGATGAGCTGCGGGCAGGGCATCTGGTGCAGCCGTTCGGGCCCGAGATCGAGGGGCATACGTATCACCTGGCGATGTTTGGGGAGCGGGACGCGTCGGTGGCCGTGCAGGCGGTGGCGGGGTGGCTGCGGGCGCAGGTGTGAAGGCCCCTTTCCGGCCTGACTTGCGTGGAGCGTGTCGCAGGCGCGCGCAAGGATTTATGTTGCGTGGGCAACTGACGCCGGCTTGCGGCGCAGCTCAACCACCTGCGCCGCGCCCACAGCACGCGCGCGCAACTGGCCACAGCCGCCGTCCACGTCCTGCCCGGCGCTGTTCCTGACCTTGGCCAGGACGCCACGGCCGTGCAGATGGCGGACGATCTGGCGGATGCGCTCGGCATCAGGGCGCTGGTAGTCATCGCCCTCGAGGCTATTGAACGGGATGACGTTCAGCACACCGTACTTGCCCTTGAGCAGACGTACGACGGCATCGAGTTCGTCGTCGCCGTCGTTGATGCCCTTGAGCAGCGTCCATTGATACTGGATCGGGTAATCCGTGTCGCGAGCGTATTGCTCGCCCAGTTCAATCAGGGCTTCAGGCGCGATTTTTGGCGCGCGCGGCAGCAGCTGTGCGCGCAGGTCGGCCTTGGTCGTGTGCAGCGACAGCGCCAGCGCCGGTTTGACGCGTTGTTTCGGCAGGGCGTCGAACACCCGCTGATCGCCCACGGTCGAGAACACGAGGTTCTTGTGGCCGATATTGCCTTCCGTGCCGAGCAGGTCGATGGCTTCGAGCACATTGTCCAGGTTGTGCGCGGGTTCGCCCATGCCCATGAAGACAACCTTCTTCACCGCACGCTGACGCCGCGCCAGCACGACCTGGGCAAGGATTTCCATGCTCGTGACCTGACGGATCAGCCCGCTCTTGCCGGTCATGCAGAAGCGGCAGCCGACCGCACAGCCAACCTGCGTGGAAACGCACAGGCCATCGCGCGGCAACAGCACGCTTTCCACCATCTGCCCGTCGGCCAGTTCGACAAGCAATCGCGAGCCGTCGCTGCCCGCGTGTTCGGAGCGGATCCGGGCAAGACCGTCCAGTTCCGCCGTCACCTCGGGGATGGCGTCACGTAGAGCCAGAGGCAGGAAGTGTTCGGGGCTACGCCGCCGGGTGCCGGTGTCGAGCGCTTGCCCGTTCAACCAGACGCGCACGACCCGCCCACGGTGAACGGGCAGGGCGCCAAGAGCGGCGAGACGATGGGTGAAGTCGGAAAAGCGCATGGGGGGCGGATTTTACTCTGCCTCGACCCGGTTCCGGCCCGCCCGCTTGGCTTGATACAGTTTGGCGTCAGCCCGCCGATACATGACCTCCCAGGACTCGGCGCGATCCGTGTGCGCCACGCCCGCGCTGATCGTGACTGGCGCTTCGTCGCTCGGATCCCGCACGCTCTGTTCAACGGCTGCGCGCAGGCGCTCCGCGCAGCGCAGGGCCTCGGGCGGCTCGGTGGCCGGCAGGAAGATGCCGAATTCCTCGCCGCCAATGCGCCCGAGCACGTCGTGCTTGCGCACCGCGTCGTTGAGGGCCTTGGCCACTTGCCTGAGCACGTTGTCTCCGCTTTGGTGGCCATGCAGGTCGTTGATGCGTTTGAAGTTGTCGACATCGCAGACGATGAGCGCCACCGCAGCGTTGCCATTCGATATGTGCGATCGGACGCGCGCTTCGAAGCCCCGCCGGTTATAGACGCCGGTCAGCCAATCCTTGTCGCCTTCCTTGCGGACCTCGTCAATGGCGTCGACGGCGATCGCAACCAGCAGCGTGAGCGCCAGCGCGACGCTGAATACCGCAAGCGAAAGCTGCAACATCTGCCAAAACGGCGAGTCGGCAAAGGCAAGGGCGCCTTGTGGCGCCAGCGTCCCCATACTCAGCAGTGTGCGCGGCAGAAAATGCAGGCCGAAAAGCAACACGACAAAGAAAAGCGCCTTGTCGACCGGACGCTGACGCGAAGATCGCCGCATGCGCCACGCGGCAAAGCAGAACAGCAATCCGAAGCCCGCATTCAGCACATAAACGCGGACAAGCAGGTTGCGATCGATATAGAAGAAGTACCAGAGCGCGCCCATGATGGCCGCCGCATACAGGCCAAATGCGGCCCAGGGCACGCGAATGCGTGCGCGATCGAGAACGCCCTGCACCACCAGACATCCTGCAGCCGTGTATAGAAAACCCGAGACGAGCGCATTGAGACCCGTGTCGCGGGGCACGTACAGGACTTGTGAAATCGCCCCACAGGCAAATGTCATACAGCCTGCGGCAAGGTGCAGCAGGAAGCGTTTGCGCTGGAAGAAGAACCAGATGGCAAGGAAGGTAAGTCCGAAGATCAGCAGCAGTGCTGGCGCGATCAATGACAACGTCACTCGGACTTGCGAACCTACCATCGGGGCCTCGGGCGAAGCGGCGGCGCGTCTTGCGCGCGGGCCAAATTTCGAGAGTTAACGGTGTCCGAAGGGCGACCTCCGCAGGCCGCCCTCCGTATCCCAAAGTGGCTGAAGTTTACGATAGGGCCGGCCCGGGGCGCCTGCGCTTCCCCCCAGCGCTATCTGTCCTTCGCGCTCACCAGCACCGGCTTGTCCCGCCATGCATCCGGAAACGTCTTCGCCAGGTTCTCCACCTTGGGCACATCGTTGATCACGATGTACATGCTGTTCGGATTGCGCACCAGATAGTCCTGGTGATAGTCCTCAGCCGGATAAAACGCCTGCAGCGGTTCGATGGTGGTTGCCAGCGGCTTCGGATACACCCCCGATTTGTTCAACTGCGCGATATAGGCCTCGGCCACCTTGCGCTGGCTGTCGTTGGCGGGAAACACGGCGGATCGGTATTGCGTGCCGTGATCCGGCCCCTGGCGGTTGAGCTGGGTGGGATCATGCGCGACCGAGAAATAGATCTGCAACAGTTGCCCGTAGCTGACCTGTTCGGGGTCATAGGTGATTTCCACCGCTTCCGCATGGCCGGTCCGGCCGCTGCTGACCGCGTTGTAGTTGGCGGTGTTGGCCTGGCCGCCGGCGTAGCCCGAGACGGCGTTGCTGACGCCCTTGACGTGTTGGAAGACCGCCTGCACGCCCCAGAAGCAGCCGCCGGCAATGACGGCTTTCTCCTGTGTGGCGGGCGCCGCGGAAGCATTAGCGGGCTGCTCCGCAGCGGGCGGGGGGATGATGAAGGCGCGTTCGGCGGCGGACGCAGCAGTCGAGGCGATCAGGCCGCCCGCAGTGGCAAGTGCGGCGCAGAGACGGCGGAGGGTGGGGTGCTTGGACATGATGTCGGGTCCTTGTAGCGATGCGGTGGCGGATCAGGCTTGCGGGGCGAAGGTCATGGCCACGCCGTTCATGCAGTAGCGCAGGCCGGTGGGTCGAGGTCCGTCGTCGAACACGTGTCCCAGGTGGCCGCCGCAGTTGGCGCAATGCACGGCGGTGCGGGTCATCCCGAAGCTGCGGTCGCGGGTCTCGCCGACGGCGCCGGGCAGGGGCTGCCAAAAGCTGGGCCAGCCGGTGCCGCTATCGAACTTGGTGGACGACGAGAACAAGGGGTGTTCGCAGCCCGCGCAGGCGAAGGTGCCGTTGCGGTGTTCGTCGTTGAGCGGGCTTGAGTACGGCCGTTCCGTGCCGTCGCGGCGCAGCACCTGGTATTGCTCGCGCGTCAGGCGCTCTTGCCATTGGGCGTCGGTGAGGGTGTAGGGAAAGCTGGCCGCGGGCGTGGCGGCTTGTGCCGGGCCGCTGCGCGTGACCAGCAGCGGGGCGATGCCCACGGCGGCTGCCGCGGCGCCGCCCAGGCCAAGGAAATGTCTGCGTGTGAGGTTCATGGCGAGTTCCGTGCGAATGGTTCGAGCCGGGGGCCGGCGGGCGCGGCCCCGGCGCGAGCGTTACTTCTGCATGCCGTCCTTGCTCATCCCGTCCTTCGACATGCCGCCTTTCGACATGCCGTCCTTGGACATCGACCCTTTCGACATCGAATCCCGGGACTTGGAATCCTTCGACATCGACCCCTTGGACATGCCATCGCGCGACATCGAATCCTTCTTCATGCCGTCGTGCGACATGCCGTCCTTCTTCATCCCGTCCTGCGCCGGCGCTTCCTTGGACATGCCGCTTTTGCTCATGCCTTCCTTGCCCATGGTGTCGGCAGCGTAAGCGGCCGTGGCGCCGAGGGCCAGGCACACGGACAATGCGGCGGTGGTGAGTTTGTTCATGATGCGTTCCTTTTGATAGTGAAAAAAAGCGGGAAATCACCTAGCTGCCGCCGAACCAGTTGTAGCCCTGGTCCTCCCAGTAACCGCCCGGGTAGGTGTTGGTGACGAAAATCGCCTGGATGTGCTTGGGGTTCTTGTAGCCAAGCTTGGTGGGCATGCGCAGCTTCATGGGGAAGCCGTATTCGGGGGGCAGCGTCCGGCCGTCGTACGTGAGGGCCAGGATGGTCTGCGGGTGCAGCGCGGTGGGCATGTCGATGCTGGTGTAGTAGTCGTCGGCGCACTTGAAGCCGACGTATTTGGCCGACAGGTCGGCGCCCACGCGCTTGAGGAATGCCGAGAACGGCACGCCGCCCCATTTGCCGATGGCGCTCCAGCCTTCGACGCAGATGTGCCGCGTGACTTGATCGACTTGCGCCATGGCGCGCAGTTCGTCCAGCCGCCAGCCGCGCTTGTCGGCCACCATGCCGGTGACCTCTAGCCGGAACGATGCCTCGTCCACCTGGGGCACGTCGTCGATGCCGTAGAAGGCATTGAAGGGAAACGGCCGGGTGATCATGGATTCGGGATAGGTCGGCGCGAGCTTGGCCGGGTCGAAGATCCAGCCCTGCACGCGGTCGTTGAAGCGGGAGACGGCCGAGAGCGCCTGTTCGACGCTTTCGTCGTCGGACAGCGAGCACCCGGACAGCATGGCCAGGCCGCCCAGCGTCAAACCGCGGCGCAGAAAGGCGCGGCGCGAGGGCTGCTCGACGCGCTTGTCCAGCAGCTTTCCGGCTTCGCGCAGGATGGCGGGGGCGTCCAGACCCAAGAAAAGGCGGCGTTTTTCAGACATGCGAGGTTCCTTATTTGCCGCGGATCATGGTGAGCAGGCTGCGGGGCACCAGGGCGACCATCGCCAGGTGCACGGCGACGAAGCCGGCCAGCAGGGCCATCGCGAAGAAATGCACGCGCCGTGCGGCTTCATAGCCGCCCATCAGGTCGCGCAGCAGGTCGAATTGCACGGACTTCCACAGCACGAGTCCGGACAGGATCAGCACGGCGATGTCGGCCATCACGAAGAGGTAGGCCAGGCGCTGGACGTGGTTGTAGCGGCGCGGGTCGGCGTGCGAGAGCCTGCCGCGCAGCGCGGCCAGCAGGTCGCGCGCTACGCCGCCAGGGCTGACCGGCAGGAATTTGCGCCACAGGCGGCCGGTGGCGACGTTCAGCGCCAGGTAGAGCAGGCCATTGGCAAACAGCAGCCACATGCCGGCAAAGTGCCATTGCAGCGCGCCGCCCAGCCACCCGCCCAGCGTGATGCCGTTGGGAAAGGTGAAATCAAAGAATGGCGCGGCGTTGTAGATGCGCCAGCCGCTCATGACCATGACGACGACGGCCAACGCGTTCAACCAGTGCGTCACGCGCAGCCAGCGGGGATGGATGACGGGAGAAATAGCCGGAGGCGCCGGCTGGCTGGTCCGTTTTTTCGCGTCGGACTCGGCGGCGGTGGACGGTGGCGCAGCGGGCGACAGCGCGGACACCGGCGGGGCAAGCGGCGTATTGTTGAGGGCGGGTCGGGCCAGCATGGCGGTCTCCGGTGGGCTGTCGATGGAGGCATTCTTCCTCCTGGCCCATACCGAAGTCCTCACGCAAAGTTAAATTAATCGTTAACTTTGCCCCGCGCCGATTGGCGACAATAGGCGCATTGATCACGCCCCAGGTTGCCCCATGGATACGCCCCGCCGCGTACTGATAGTTGAAGACGACGCCCACATCGCGGAACTGCTGCGCCTGCATCTGCGCGACGAGGGCTACGCGGTCGAGCACGCGGCCGACGGCAACGAGGGCATGCGCCTGCTTGAAGAAGGCGGCTGGGACGCGCTGGTGCTGGACCTGATGCTGCCCGGCATCGACGGCCTGGAAATCTGCAAGCGGGCGCGCGCGATGGCGCGCTACATCCCCATCATCATCACCAGCGCCCGCTCCAGCGAGGTGCACCGCATCCTGGGCCTGGAACTGGGCGCGGACGACTATCTGGCCAAGCCGTTCTCGATGCTGGAGCTGGTGGCGCGCGTGCGGGCGCTGCTGCGCCGCAGTGATGCCATCGAACGTAATGCGCGCCAGGACGCCGGCAGCCTGGCCGTGCATGGCGTGTCGATCGATCCGATCGCCCGCACGGTCGATGTCGACGCCCGCCGGCTGGACCTGACGCCGCGCGAGTTCGATCTGCTGCATTTCTTTGCGCGGCATCCGGACAAGGTGTTTTCGCGCATGGACCTGCTGAATCAGGTGTGGGGCTATCAGCACGAAGGCTATGAGCACACGGTCAACACCCACATCAACCGGCTGCGCACCAAGATCGAGGCCGACCCGTCCAACCCGCAGCGCATCCTGACGGTCTGGGGCCGCGGCTACAAGTTCGCGGCGGCGCCCGGGGTGCAGCCATGAAGCGATTCACGTTGACCCAGCGCCTGTCCGGCGTCTTTGCGCTGCTGCTGTTGGCGTGCTGCGGCGCGTCCGCGTGGCTGCAGATCGCGGCCAACTCGCGCTACGAGCAGGAGGTCGTGCAGCGGCTGTCCAGCGGCCTGGCGCAGCACATCGCGGGGTCCACCGAACTGATGGATGCGGGCGGCTGGAAGCCGGATGCCGTGCGCTCGATGTTCGACATGCTGATGACGGTGAACCCGGCGGTCGAGGTCTATCTGCTGTCCAACGATGGCCGTATCGTCGGCGACGCCGCGCCGCCCGGGCAGATCAAGCGTGATCGCGTCGACCTGGCGCCGGTCAAGCGGCTGCTGGCCGGCGGCATGCTGCCCATCACGGGGGACGATCCGCGCAGCCTTGACGCGCAAAAGGTGTTCAGCGCGGCGCCGGTGCGCGTGGATGGCCGCGAACAGGGGTATGTCTACGTGGTGTTGCAGGGCCAGGCGCATGATGCGCTGGCGATGGACGTGTCGCGCACGTCGGTGCTGCGCACGACGCTGTGGTCGATTGCGCTGGTGGCCTTGCTGGGGCTGGTGGCGGGGCTGGCGGCGTTTGCGCTCATCACGCGGCCGTTGCGGTCGCTGACGCGAGCGGTGCGCGCCTTTGACGGCGACGACGGCCAGGCGCTGGCCGCGCTGGAACAGCCGGCGGACCAATCGGCGCGCAACGGCGACGAGATCGCGGTGCTGCGGCGCACGTTTGCGCAGATGGGCCGGCGGATCTCGGATCAGTGGCGCGAGCTGACGCGGCAGGACCAGCAGCGCCGCGATCTGGTCGCCAATATTTCGCACGACCTGCGCACGCCGCTGACGTCGCTGCATGGCTATCTGGAAACGCTGCGTTTAAAGGATGAGGCGCTTGATCCCGCCGAACGCCGCCGCTATCTGGACATCGCGCTGGCGCAAAGCCGCAAGGTCGGCCGGCTGGCGCAGGAACTCTTCGAACTGGCGCGGCTGGAGTCTGGCCTGGTGCGCCTGGAACCCGAGACGTTTTCGCTGCCGGAACTGGTGCAGGACGTGATGCAGAAGTTCGAGCTGGCGGCCGAGGCGCGTCAGCAGCATCTGACCACGGACATTGCGCAGGCGCTGCCGCCGGTGCGCGCGGACCTGGGGCTGATCGAACGCGTGCTGACGAACCTGCTGGATAACGCGATCCGGCATAGCCCGCCGGGCGGACAGATTGCATTGCAGCTTGGCCTGTCGCGCAACCGGGTGCAGGTGCAGGTCAGCGATTCGGGGACGGGCATTCCGCAGGCGTTGCGCGCCGGGCTGTTCACGCGGGCGTCGGCGCTGAACCGCGGGCCGGGCGAGGCCGGCGGACTGGGACTGGTCATCGTGCAGCGGATTCTGCAGCTGCACCAGAGCGAAATCCGGCTGGTGGACGCAGCAGGGGGCGGGGCGGTGTTTCAGTTCGAACTGGCGACGGCGACGCAAGGGTAGGCGGGTTCAGTCCGGGGCCTCCTCCCGCAGCCGGGTGACTACGCCTTTCACGGCATCGACTTCCAGCATGTCGCCGGTGGCGACCCCATGCAGAACCCCGTGGACGCTGACGACGGCCGGCACGCCGAATTCGCGTGCCACGATGGCGGCGTGCGACAGATATCCGCCGACTTCCATCACGACAGCGCCCGCGCGCAGGAAAAGGGGCGTCCACGCGGGGTCGGAAGACGCCGCGACCAGAATGCCGCCGGCGGGCATGGACAGGCCTTCGTCCGGCGTGCGCGCCACGAACGCGCGGCCGCGTGCGCGTCCGCCCGCCACCGGGGTGCCGCGCCACGAATCTTGCGATGCGGCCGCTCCGGACCGGGGTTGCGGCTGGGACGGCGGCGTAATCTGGCTTGCGAATTCGGTGATGACGTCAAGGTCCGGCAGCGCGGTCCAGTCCTGCAATTGCGCCCGCCGGGCCGCGGCGCGCCGTCCCAGCGCAGAGGCATCCATCCGGCCATCCGCCAGCGCAAAGAGCTCGGCCGCGTTCAGATGAAAGATGTCGTCGGCGTTCGCGAGTCCGTCCGGGCCAGCGTTGCGCCGTCCCAATTCCAGCGCGTGCTTGCGGGCCGCGGCCAGATACGCCACGAGCACACTGCGCGCGGCCTCGCGCTGGTTGCCTTCCAGGCGGGATGCCGCGAGCAGCTTGGCGGCGAGCAGGCGCTGCCAGAACGGCAACGCGCGGCGCACGCGTTGCCATGCCTGCCGCGCGGCGTCGTCCTGACGGGCGCGCAGGGCGGCGGGATCGGCGCCGATCAGGTTCAGGATGCTGTCCAGCAGATAACCGGGCGCCTCGCGCCAGCGCGGATTGCGCAGGTAGGTCTCGTAGACGGCACGGTGGCCGTAGCGATGCAGGAAGTTGGCAAAGGCGTTCCTGAACGGACTGTCTTTGGGCAGTGCCGTTCCCCACGCGGCATCGTCGCGGTTGGGCCCGCGCAGCCATGCGAGCGCCTCGGCGTCCTGCTCGGCCAATTGCGCCAGCGCCATGAGCGCATAACCCTGCTGCGCCGTGACGCTGGGATCGCCGCCCGCCATCAGCGCAGCGGTCAGCGCGTGGCCTTCGCCGGGCGCGGCTTTTTCCACCATGTCGAGCAGCTTGGACAGCGCACCGCCGCCTGAACCCTGCAAGAAGAACAATTGGTCCGCGGCCAGGACGGTCTGGAACTGTTCGCGCAACTGCGCGCCCAGCGCGGCGTCGGAGGCGGGCAGCGGCGCATCCAGCCAATCCTGGGCGCGGGCCAGAAGCCCGGGCAGGTCGGTGGCGGCCTGGCGGCGCAGCGGCGCGGCCCGGCGCAGATAGCGCACGATGCGCAGGCCGTGCCGCAGCCGCTGCATGGCGGTGACCGGCGGCACAAGGATCTCGGGCTGCGGGCCGCCCAGCAACGCGTTCATGTCGCGCGGACTGACGCCCAGCGCGTCATGGCCGACCCATTGGATGACCGAGGCATTCAGATAGGCGCGCCCCTGGAACAGTGCGGCGAGGGGCACGCCGGGGAGCGTGCGGTAACCGCTCAACTCGAAGCCGCAGGTCAGCATACGCTGGGCCATGACGCGGCCCGCGTCCCATTCCAGGGCTGACATGGCTTGCGGCAGGACCTCGCGGGTGTTGCCGCGCGACCAGTAATCCGGCTGGTCGTGCAGCGCGGGATAGGTGTGGCGCGCCGACGCGGTCACCGGGCGCGCCTGCACGATCCAGAACCGGTCGCCGTCCCAGGCCCATTCAAGGTCGTACGCCGCGCCGCTGTAGTCCAATGCGCGGGCGGCGTCGCGGGCAATGTCGCCCAGCGTCTCAGCCTGCGCGTCGGTCAGCACGGCTTTCGCAGCGCGGGCGGCGGGCGTGTCGGTCAACTGTGTGCCTGCGCCGCTGGCGGCGGGCTGCGTGGCGAGACGTTTCGCGCCGATGCGCCGCGAGACGACCGGCCAGGCTTGGCGCAGATAGTCTTCGCGCAGGCGGTATTCGTCGCCTTCCGCCTCGCCGTTCACAAGCGATTCGCCCAGGCCCCAGTTGGCGTGGATGACCATCTCGTCGTGGCGGCCCGTGGCGGGGTCGAGGGTGAAGGCGATGCCCGACGCCTGTGCTTCGATCATCGGCATGACGACGACCGCCATGCCGCCCGCGCCGTCGATCGGCAGGCCAAGGCGCTGCCGGTAAGCCTGCGCCTGCGGCGTCCATAGCGAATCCCAGATACGTCCAAGCGCCTGCTCGGCGGCATCGGGTCCGCGCACGTTAAGGCAGGACAGATGGATGCCGGCGAATGACGCGCCGGCGGAATCTTCTTGCGGCGCCGACGAGCGCAACGCAAGGGGACGGTCCAGCCAGCCGCGTTCATGCAACGCCTGGCGCAGCGCTTGCATGATGGCCGGCGGCACGTCCTGGCCGGGCCGGTGCCCGGCGCTGGCCTGCGCCGCCAGCACGAAGCCGTCGGGCACCGGCACGCCAAATTGCGCCATGCGGCCCAACTGCCAGCCCTTGCCGCCCGCCGCTTGCGGACCGGCCTGCGCCGCGGCCGGCCAGTCCAGCACCAGGGCGGTCATGCCGCGCTCCCGGCAATACCGTGCACGAACAGGGTGATGGCGGCGTCGAATTCCTGCTGAAGCGACGCGCCGGGCTGGTCCAGCCAGCGCAGCAGGGCACCCAGGTAAAGGAACTGAAGATGATGGGCGAGCAGTTCGGCGTCCATGTCGGACCTGGCCTGATTGGCGGCCTGGGCGTTCTGGATCAGCGCGGCAAACACACGGTGCAGGCCGCTACGCGAATGGCGCTCGTCGTTCTGCGTGCCCGCCTGCATGGTGGCGAAGCGGTAACGCAGATAAGGGCCAAGGTAAGCGCGGTGCGATTCGGCCCAATCCGCCGATGCGTGCAGCAGCCGCGTCAGCCGTTCGGCGAAGGTGGGCAGGACTTGAAGCGCGGGCCATAGCGTCGTCAGCGACCCGGCCAGCTCGCCGTGGAAGCGTTGCGCCAGCAGCGCCTCCTTGACGGGAAAGTGGTTGTAGAGCGTGCCCTTGGACACGTCGGCCTGCGCGGCAATCTGCTCCATCGTAACGGCGTCGTAACCGAGGGCTTCGAACAGGCGCCAGGCGGTCTGTGTCAGATGGTCCACCGTCTGCTGGCGCTTGCGTTCGCGGCGGCCGATGTCGGTGGGGTCCGCGCCGGGCAGGAGGAGATGGGAGTCGGGCATGATCAAACCAAAATAATTAAACGACGTTAAAAATTATACGTCGTCTAATAATTTGGTGTTTTGAAACGGCGCCAGGCGGTCGGGCCCGAGGCAGCGTCCGGCTCCCTCAATCGCCGCTGACGTCGCCCGTTTCCCCGGACATTTCCCGCGCGCGCGCCAGCAGCAGCTCGCGTTCGCGGGCGTTGCGGGTCATGCCGGCCGCGCGTTCGAATTCTGCGCGGGCTTCGGCCTTGCGGCCCAGCCTGGCCAGCAGGTCGGCGCGCACGCTGGGCAGCCAGTGATAGTTCGCCAGCGAGGGCTCCGACGCCAACTGGTCAGCCAGATCCAGGCCGGCCTGCGGGCCGAAGGCCATGCCGATCGCGACGGCGCGGTTCAGCGCGACCACAGGTGACGGCGCCGCCTGGGCGAGCGCATCGTACAGCGTCACGATCCGCATCCAGTCGGTTTCCCCGGGCGTACGGGCCCGCGCGTGACAGGCAGCCAAGCCGGCCTGCAGCGCATACGGCCCACGCGCGCCGCCCAGCGCATCGGCCCGGTCCAGCGCCGCCAGCCCGCGCCGGATCAGCAGCGGATCCCAGCGGCGACGGTCCTGTTCCATCAGCAGCACCGGCCGGCCCTCGGCATCGGTGCGCGCATGCAGGCGCGACGCCTGCAGTTCCATCAGGGCGACCAGACCATGCACCTCAGGCTCCGACGGCGTCAATTCCGCCAGAATGCGGCCCAGGCGCAGCGCTTCGTCGCACAGGCCCGGCCGCATCCAGTCATCGCCCGAGGTCGCGGAATAGCCTTCGTTGAAGATCAGATAGATGACTTCCAGCACCGAGGCCAGACGCGGCGCGCGGTCGGCGGCCGAGGGCACCTCGAAGGGCACATTGGCGGCGGACAGCGTGCGTTTGGCGCGCACGATGCGCTGCGCGATGGTCGATTCCGATGCCAGGAACGCGCGCGCGATCTCGGCCGTCGTCAGCCCGCCCAAGAGGCGCAGCGTCAGCGCCACGCGGGCCTCGGTGGACAACAGCGGATGGCAGGCGGTGAAGACCAGCCGCAGCAGATCGTCGCCGATGTCGTCCTGGCGCGCCGCATCCAGCGCGTCGACGAAGTCGGGCTCCACGTCGGCCTGCAAGGCTTCCAGCTCGTGGCCGATCTGCTCGTGCTTGCGGGTGTGCAGCGCATCCAGCCGAAGCCGGTCACGCGCACGGTTCTTGGCGGTGGTCATGAGCCATGCTCCGGGATTGTCCGGCACGCCCGTCTGGGGCCAGCGCTCCAGCGCCGCAACCAGCGCATCCTGGGCCAGCTCTTCGGCCAGCCCCACGTCGCGCACCAGGCGCGCCACCCCCGCGATGACGCTGGCGGCCTCGATCCGCCAGACCGCCTCGATGGCGCGATGCGTGGCCGCCTGCGTCATGCGCCGGTCGCTTCGCCGGGAACCATGTAGGCGAACTCCCAGATGTGCCCATCCAGGTCCTCGAACCCGTGCGCGTACATGAAGCCGTGGTCCTGCGGCGCGCGCGGCGCCGTGCCGCCCGCGGCGACGGCCCGCGCCACCAGGTCGTCGATCTCGGCTCGGCTTTCGCAGGACAGGCAGACCAGCACTTCCGTGGTCTGCGTGGCGTCCGCCACCGGCTTGCCGGTAAAGCTCTGGAAGAAATCCTTCACCAGCAGCATCACGTAAAGGTTGTCGCCGACGACCATGCAGGCGCCCTGGTCGTTGGTGAAGTCGGGGTTGAAGCTGTAGCCCAGTTTCTTGAAGAATGCCTGGGACTTCTGCATGTCGTTGATGGGCAGGTTGACGAAGATCTGCTTGTGCATGGCGTGTCTCGCTTGATTGTTCGGGGTGGTGCGCAGGGAAATCAGACGTTCGGCGTCGGCATCTGGCGGAAGCGCTCGACTTCCTTGCTGGGCTCGAAGTCGTCCAGCTCGAATACCTGGCGCACCTCGATCTCGCAGTCCTGCCCGGGGAAGGGGGTCGGAAAGCGCATTGCCCATTGCATTGCCTCTTCCCGGGAACGCACCTGGATCATCGTGTAGCCGGCGATCAGTTCCTTGGTTTCGGCAAACGGCCCGTCAAGCAGCTTGCGTTCGCCGCTGCCGTCGTACCGCACGCGCCAACCTTTGGACGTCGGGTGCAGGCCGTTGGCGTCCAGCAACACGCCGGCCTTGACCAGGGCTTCGTGATAGGTCGCCATCGAGGCAAGCAGGCTGTCGTCCGGCATCTTGCCGGCTTCGCTGTCGGGCGTGGCCCGGACGATGATCATGAATCGCATCTGAGGTCTCCAGGGGAGGGATAGCAAGGCCGAAAGGGGCGCTTGTACAGAGACGACGAACGGCAGCGCGCCAGATCGACAACAACATGCGGTGATCAGGGTAAATACTGAGTCGGCGGCACGCCGACTCGCGTGCCCTCGCCCTACATGAAGCAGGGCCCCAACTCCCGGACTTCGACCGTGGCCCATTGCGCGGCCGGGCATTCGGCGGCCAGGGCCAACGCTTCTTCGCGCGACTCGCAGGTCAGAAGGAAGAATCCGCCGATCATTTCCTTGGCCTCGGCGTAGGGGCCGTCCATCAGTTGGCGTTCCCCGTCGCGCACGCGCAGGCGCACGCTTTCCGCATCGGACTTGAGGGATTCGGCGCGCGTGAGCAGGCCGCGCGACTGCAGGGATTCGGCGTAGCGCACCATCTGCGCATAGGCCTCGCGGCCTTCCTCGGGCGTGCGCTGGGCGCGCTGGCCCACCGGTTCAACGATCAGCAGCATGTAGGGCATGGGGACTCCCGCTTGGGGACTGCGGTCGCCGCGAACGGCGGGTCCGCTAGGTTAACGCCGATCCCCGCGTCGGCGCCATGCCGGAAATTGCGCCTTAGCCTTCCTGAAAGATCGATTCGATGGATGTTTCAAACACGCGGGCGATGGCGAAGGCGAGCGGCAGGCTCGGATCGTATCGGCCGGTCTCGATGGCGTTGACGGTCTGACGCGAGACGTCCAGCCGTTCGGCCAGCGCGGCCTGGCTCCAGCCGCGCTCGGCGCGCAATTCGCGGATGCAGTTTTTCATCGATGGCGCAGCGTGTCGACGATGGTGGTGAACGCCCAGACGCCGCCCATCAGCGGCCAGACCACGAACATGCTCAGTTTGGGAAAGCCGGCGATTTCCAGAAAGCCATACGTGAACGTGACCCCGGCGGTGACGGCGGCGGCAATGGCCAGGTGTTCCAGCGTGGTCTTGCGGATGAATTCGTCGGACTGGCGCACGGCGCGCACGACGGCTCGCAGCGCCAGCAGAAACGCCAGCATGGGCGTGAGCAGCACGACGGTGCGCAGGGCGCCGGGCTGCATGTCGAGGCTGAGCCACAGCGCGCCGGCCAGAAGTACGGCATACAGCGCCATCGAGAAGCCCAGTTCCTTGAAATAGCGGCGCTTGGCCTGGAGTTGATTCATGGGAATGCCCTTGTTGATGTAAAGCGTGCTTGACATTCTGGCGGCCGTGCGGCGGCATGTCAAGCGTCCTTTACATCACGAAAATGCGGCAAGCGGGCAATAAAAAACCGGCTTGCGCCGGTTTTTCAAGGGAAGGAATCGCGGATCAGGATTGCGCCGGGGTGGCGGGCGCGGGCGCCGTCATGGCGTTCGCAGGCGCTTTGGGGTCCGGTGTGGCCGCCTTCGCCGTGGACGGCGTTGCCGCCGGCTTGGACGGTGTGCCCGCGGGGGCGGCCGCTTGCGGCGCGGTGGCCGGTTTGCCCGCGGCGGGCGCCTGCGGAGCGGCGGCGGTCTTGGCCTGCGGCGGCGTGATGTCCATGATGAGCTCGACGCGGCGGTTTGCCGCGCGGCCGGCTGCCGTGTCGTTGGACTCGATCGGGCGCGTTTCCGCGTAGCCCACCGCGCGCAGCCGCTGCGGCGTCACGCCATCGCGCACCAGCTCACGCAACACGCTGGTGGCACGGCTGCTGGACAGCTCCCAGTTCGACGCGAACTGCTTGGTCAGGATCGGCACGGGATCGCTGTGGCCTTCAACTGAGACCTGGTAGTCGTTCTTGTTGAGGATGCCGGCCAGGCGCTTGATCACGTCCAGGCCGGCGGTGCTGAGCGTGGCTTGGCCGGAAGCGAACAGCAGTTCGTTGCTGATGCGAAAGCTGACCGACTGCTCGTTGACGATCACGTCCACCGAATTGCCCAGGTCCGCCAGGCCCAGCGATTCCTTGGACGGGGCGGTCAGCGGCGGGGCGGCGTCAGCCACGACAACTTCGTCTTCGGCCAGCGCGGGCGCGGCCGCGGCGAGGGCCGGCGCGGGCGTGGGCTGCGCGGACCAGCTTGCCGGGATCTGCACGGTTTCGAGTTCCGAATACTCGCCGTCGTACTTGGGCAGGCCGCTGGCGCCCAGCGTACCGACCAGCTCGACGGGCTGGCCGGATTTACCGGAGCCGCCGCCGTACATGGCGACGGCCAGCATGACGACCAGCATCGCGAGCAGCAGCGTGATGAGGTCCAGATAGCTCAGCAGCCAATTCTCGGAATCCTGCTCGACGGCGTCTTCGACGTGCCAGCGCGCATAGCGGTCCTGGCGGTCGCTGTCGCTAGGGCGCCAGGCGCTCGCCGCCGACGCCTTCTGCGCGCGCAGTTGCGCCTGGCGGGCCTGCTCGATCCGCTGCGCAAGGGAAGGGGAAATCAGGCTCATTGACGCGCGGAAGCGGGGCGGGCGATGGAGACGGAGGCGGCTGCGGTGGCGCGGGCGGGCGAGCCGGCGGCCGGCGCTCCGGCGGTCGGCGCTCCGGCGGCCGGCGCAGTTGCGCCGGGCTTGACCTGGCCTTCCGTCTTGGTCTTGGGCTTGGCGTCGGCGCCGCCGTCGTAGATTTCGTCTTCGACGTGCATGACGAAGGAATTCAAGGTCTCGCGCACCATGGCCGGACCGCGCTTCTCGCACATCATCGAAATGCCTTGCAGCACCATGTTCATCGATTCCACGCGACGCGCCGTACGGCGTTCCAGCTTCAGCGCGATCGGCTTGCAGATCAGGTTGGCGAGCAGGATGCCGTAGAACGTCGTCATCAGGCCGATGGCCAGCTGCTGGCCGATGGTCTGCATGCTGCCATCGCCCAGGACGGCCATCAGGTTGATCAGGCCAACCAGCGTGCCCAGCATCCCGAAGGCGGGCGCAAAGGTGGCCATGACGCGGAACATCTGGGCCTCGGCCTGCTCACGGGCGCGCAGGCGGGCGACGCGCCACTTCAGCAGTTCGATGATCTGGTCTTCAGGCGTGTTGTCGATGATGAGCTGCACGCCCGTGCGCAGGAACGGGTTCGAGACCTTCTTGAGCTCGTGCTCGACCTTGTGGACGTCGGCGTTCATCCAGAGCTGCGCCATCGACACCAGTTCCTCGATGTCGCGCTGCTGGTCGTGCTGGTCGTTGCGGAACACCGTGCGCACCAGTTTGAACACGCGCACCACTTCCTGCAGCGGGTACGCAATGAACAGCGCGGCGCAGGTGCCGCCCAGCACGATCGCCAGGCCCGGCAGGTTGAAGTACAGGCTGGTGTCGTTGGCGGACAGTGCCACCACGATGATCAGGGTGAGCAGGCCGACAACGGCGCCGATGACGGTAGACGGATTCATGGATCTTGCCCGAAAACATGGCATCCCACGCGCGGAATGCCGGATTGTCGGGAATTCTAGCCAGCGCAAGCGCCGGTCAATTGGCCGGAAAGCGGGGCGAAATAGGCGGTAAGCGCCGGCTTAATCGGGCAGTCAGGCGGGCGGCGCGCCGACGATTCGCGGGCGCAAATCGGGGACGGCCTAGGCTTGCCGCGTGGCGTCCTGCTGCGCCAACCATTCCTCGCGGGTGATCTCCCAGATCTCGGCGGGATGCCGGCCGCTGACGAAGCCGCGTTCCTCGGTGCCCACCAGCCGCATGCCGCTGCTTTCCGAGATCCGCCGCGACGCGGTGTTGGCGATGGCCTTGGGCGCGCGCAGCACCGGTTTGCCCAGCACGTTGAACCAGTAGGCCGTGACGGCCGCGCTGGCTTCGGTCATGTAACCCCGCCCTTGATGCGCCGGATCCAGCCAGAATCCGCGGTTATTGCCGGGCTCGTCGTCCATCAGGCTGACGACGCCGATCAGCTGGTCAGGCTGCGCCCGCGTGCGCACCGACCAATGCCATTGCGTCCCGCGGCGCATGGCGGGCAGGGCGGCGTGTTGCAGGAATTGGCGCGCGCCATCGTCGGGATACGGCCAAGGCACCTTGTCGGCCAGAAAGCGCACGACCTCCCATTGGGCAAACGTGCGCTGGATGGCGTCGGCGTCGTCCAGGGACAGGGGGCGCAGCACCAGTCGGTCGGTGACGAGTTCGGGCGGCGGCTGGGTGTCGGTCATGGCGGCTCGGGGCGGATGAAGGGGGAGACCAAGCGGAAATGTATATCATGGGCGAATTCTGGCGGTGTAAGGCCGGGCATTGCCTGGGCCTGGCCTTCCGACCGCGGCATTGGAGAGAACATGAACAACCCCAACGAAAACGTCAGCATGGCGCTTTTCTGCGACTTCGAGAACGTGGCGCTGGGTGTGCGCGACACCAAATTCCAGAAGTTCGACATCCGGCCGGTGCTCGAGCGCCTGCTCCTCAAAGGCAGCATCGTCGTCAAGAAGGCGTATTGCGATTGGGAGCGGTACAAGGAATTCAAGGCGCCGATGCACGAGGCCAATTTCGAGCTGATCGAAATCCCGCACGTGCGCCAGTCCGGCAAGAACTCGGCGGACATCCGCCTGGTCGTGGACGCGCTGGACTTCTGCTATACCAAGTCCCACGTCAACACCTTCGTCATCATCAGCGGCGACTCCGACTTTTCACCGCTCGTGTCCAAGCTCCGCGAGAACAACAAGAAGGTCATCGGCGTGGGCGTCAAACAATCCACGTCCGACCTGCTGATCGCCAACTGCGACGAATTCATTTTCTATGACGATCTGGCCCGTGAAGGCCAGCGCACCGCCGAGGCGCGCCGCGACAATCGCGGCGTTAGCGCCCAGCGCCGCTCGCCCGACGAGGAGCGCCGCCGCAAGGAAGAGCAGGACGCGCGCAAGACGCGGGCGGTCGAGATGGTGGTCGAAACGTTCGAGGCGCTGATGGCCGAACGCGGCGACAGCGGCAAGATCTGGGCATCGGCCCTGAAAGACGCCTTGAAGCGCCGCAAACCGGATTTCAACGAGTCCTACTATGGCTTCCGCGCGTTCGGCAATCTGCTGGAAGAGGCCCAGTCGCGCGGGTTCCTGGAGGTCGGGCGCGAAGAGAAGTCGGGTACGTATGTCTATCGTGATGGCTCGGGCGAGGCATCCTCTGCCCAGGTTGGCGAGGCGCATGGCGGGGCGGCAGATGGGGTGGCCGATGCCACTGACGCGCCGGGCGCTGGCGGCCGGAACACACGTAAATCGCGTGGCGGACGCAAGACGGCGGGCGGTCGGACGGCGGGCTCGCACGGCGAAGGCACTGAGCGGGAAGATGCCGTGACCGCCTCGCCGGATGGATTCGCCGAGGCTGCGGATGCGTGGAAACAACCCGACGCGCCGCAGCAGACGGAAGAGGGCACCGTAGTGGATGTGTTGGAGACGCCGGGTCAGGTTGCTGGCGGCGATGCTGCCGGCGGCTCGCCGCAGGCGCGCAGCGCCAGACAGTCGGATAACGGCCGTCAGGGTCGCTCGGGCCGCCGTGGTCGGGGCGCGAGGGCGGGTGATGATGCCCGGCCGTCGAGTCATGCGGAGTCGTTGGAAGGAGCCGGTCAGCCGCGAGGTTCGGTTGAGGGGCGGGGGGCTTCTGAAGGGCAGGGGGCGCCCGAAACGCGGGCTCAGGCGGAACGGCAGGGTTCGTCCGGCGCGCAGGTTTCGTCCGAGGGGCTGGCTTCGTCCGAAAGGCAGACGTCGTCCGAGGGGCAGGCGCCGGCTCGCCAGCGCGAAGACGTGGCTCCGCCCGCCTTCAAGCGTCCGGTGCCCCCGCCGCCGCAGTCGGCGCTGGTCTCCGGTCCGCCGCCGGTGGTGAATGTGGCCGAGTGGACGTTCGTCGCGCCGCCGGCCAACACCGAACGCGAACGCCGGGGCGAGGCGCCAGATCCCTTCGCCGGCGCGACGCGATCGGCTGCCGGATCCCGGTCGGATGTGACTTCCCGGGCCGCCTCCGAAACCGCTTCCGACGCTGCTTCCGCAAAGTCCGCCGCCAAACCCGCCCGCCGTGCCCGCAAGACCACGGCCAAGGCGCCATCCAAATCGGAGAGCCCGTCGGCCCAAGCGGAAACGCTGGCGGCGCCCGCCGCCGAGACCGCCCCGGCCCCTGAACCGGCGCGCAAGACAGCGGCGCGCAAGACAACGGCCCGCAAGACGGCGCCGCGCAAGACCGCGAAGAAAACCGACGCGGCTTGACGTCGCGATCGGCCCGGCCCGCCGTCAGGCAGCACTGACGAACGCTTCAGACGGCGCCTCGTGCGTCGTTTGCTTGCGGGGCCGGCTGGTGTCACCTGCCGGGCCGCGCCGCCCGCGGCCGCTCATCTACCGATTTCATCTGCCCATGCATCGTGTTCTGATCAGTTCCTGCCTCCTGGGCAACCCCGTGCGTTACGACGGACGCGGCGTGCCCCATGGCGATGCCATCCTGGCGCGCTGGCGGGAAGAAGGCCGTGTCGTGGCCGTCTGTCCCGAGGTGGCGGGCGGCATGCCGATCCCGCGGCCCCCGGCGGAGATCGACCCGGGCGAAAACGCCGCTTCGGTGTTGGCGGGCCGTGCCCGTGTCGTGGCGGTGACGGGCGACGACGTGACGGCGCCTTTCGTGCGCGGCGCGCACGAGGCGCTGGCGGCAGCGCAAGCGCGAGGGATTCGTATGGCCGTCCTGAAAGAGGGCAGTCCGTCCTGCGGCAGCAGTTACGTCTACGACGGCCATTTCGCGGGCCGCCGTCAGCCCGGCATGGGCGTGACCGCGCAATTGCTGCGCGGCGCGGGGGTGCACGTCTTCAGCGAGCATCAGTGGGCCGACGCGGCGGCATTCCTGGCCGAACTGGAGGCGGATGATGCTCGCTGAGATTGGCGGCTGGATGGTGTTGGCCGGGGTGGCCGGATGCGGTTACCTGGCCTGGAAGGGGGCCGTTCGCACCCATCGCAGTGTCATGTTTGCCCGCGTGGCCGCGCTGCTAAGCCTGGCCCTGTCCGCCGTCTGCTTCTACGCCTGGTACGCGCAGTACCTGCGGTGGGAATTCAACGAGTTGGGCCGCTACTACGATCCTATTGAACAGGTCGTCTATACGGACTCAGGTTTTGTCTGGGTGCTGCCGGCCGGTCTGCTCCTGGCCGCCGGCGTGATATTTGCCTGGCGCGGCTGGCGCCGCTGAAGCGCGGCGGCCGGCGCGCCGGCATGCTGCACGTGCGAGCCGGCGCGTGAGGTCAGCCGGCGAAACCCGCGATCACGCCTCTCAGTTGGCGCGATATCCGCGGCTGGTCATGCAGGAATCCAGCGCGCGGTTATACGTATCCACCATGATCTGGGTGGTCCACTGGGTGATGGTGGCAGGATCGTAACCGCTCTGGTTCATGGCCCAACGCTGGCAGTCGGTGGTGGCGTTCGCCTGGGCGACATTGACCGGGGGCGCGGACTCGTACTGTACGGGCGCGTACTGGGGCACTGGTGTGGAATAGGCAACGGGCGGCGCTTCGTAAACCGGGGCGGTGTAGACCGGCGCGGCTTCATAGACCGTCGTGCCGTACACGGGGGCGCCGTACAGCGGCGGGCTCGTGTAGCCCACCCCCGACGAGTAAACCCCGGTCTGCACATAGGACGGCCCCGAATTGGCCGCCAGCAGCAGCCCGACCGTCGCCAGTGCAAAGGCGCCGCCGATCCACCAGCCGCTGGAACTGCTCCCACCGCCGCCGTGATAGTGGTGATAGCCGCCGCCATAACCCCCTCCATGGCCGCCCCAATTTCCGCCACGCCCGCCAGCCACTGCCGGCGCGCCAGCAACCGCCAGCGCCAACGCCGCAATGGCCACCCGGCCTGTAAACCGCTTCATGATCTTGCTCCTGAGCCATCCGGCGGCGGCACTGTGCCAGCCGCCGGACGATAGACGTACTTTACTGCTGGGGCGCGCGGATTAGGTGTCTCAAGCGATACGGGGATTTCAACTGATTTCAGTACTGTGACAAGACGCTAAGCGGGAACGGTCGCCTGGACCGAAGTGTGGCAATTTGCGCTTGTTGCAGTGGCGGAAAGCGAGGATAGGTAGTATTTTTCCGCGATGAGCATGGCACTACCCACTTCGGCATCGCAGGACAGGCGCCTCACCAAGGGCGAACGCACCCGGCTACAACTCCTGGCCGTCGCCGCGGCCGAATTCGCCGAACGGGGATTCCAGCACACCCGCGTCAGCGACATCGTTGCCCGCGCCGGCGTGACCCAGCCCGTGTTCTATCAATACTTCACCAGCAAGCAAGCGGCCTACGACGAGCTGGTGGGGCTATTCGCGCAGCGGCTGCGCCGGGCGATCAGCGAGGCCCGCCTGCCGGGCCACCTGCAGGGCGAAGCGCTGGTCAACCGCATCCGGCAGGGTATCGGGACGTTGCTTGCCATCCTGCAGGAAGATCCAAATCTCACGCGCATCGGCTTCTTCCAGGCCGAGGCGGCCGAGGCGCTGAAAGACGAGCTGGTGATCCTGATCGCCGAGAACGTCCGGTCGGAGCAGCAGGCGGGACTATTCCGCCCGGAGATTTCGCCCGAGTGGTTCGGTCAGTCGCTCATTGCCATCATCGAACGTTTCGCTCGGCTGCTGCCCGACGCGGCCAGGCAGCAGGCGGTGGCGGAGTTCATTACGGATTTATTGCTCGACGGGATGCGTCGGCGACCCGAAGCTTGAAACGTCCTTTGCATCATCCGCCTGGGCGCCAACCGGGCGTGTGAGGACGACGGCCCCCTGCAGTGGGATGCATCATGTGATCGCTTAGGCGTCACAAAATGTGGGTACGCTTCCTGCAGTGTCCGTGGGATGGTTGTTGGCGCGACAACGATGCCTCGCACCCTCCGGCGGTCGATTCCAACAGATTTGATCTGGGCAAATATATGAATTCCATAGATATTGGATGCGGTCGCAAAAAGATGGCCGGCTCGATAGGTATCGATTTCTCGGCCATGAGCGACGCGGATATCGTGCTGGATCTGAACAAGGAAAAGCTTCCGTTCGAAGACAACAGCATTGACTTCGCGTTTTCTTCACACGCTCTTGAGCACTTGACCCTTGACGGGTTTTTCAATGTCCTGAGCGAGGTCTATCGGGTTTTGAAACCCGAAGGCCAATTCAAACTGGTCGTTCCCTACTTCACCACGACCGCAAATTTCGCCAATCCATTTCACAACAACAACATATGCTTTAACGAGCATACGTTCCGGTTCTTTTCATCGGACGTTGATACGGACGCGTTGCCCAAGTATCAGTATCAGACCCCCAGCTGTCCCCACTGGGGCCTGCGCTATTCGGCCAATAGCGAATTGGGCATCGAATTCAAGACCCGCAAGATTTCGTTCTTCTATTTCCCGGCCTATCGGGATCTGGACGAACAGGCACGTTTTGAAGCCCGCTGTTCCATGACCAATGTCGTGGAACAGATCGTGTACACCCTTGAACCGGTAAAGCCGTGCCCCGTGCGACCCGAAACCGGACCGGTGGCTTCGGGTGCCGATCCGCATCAACACTTGACCGCCCAGATCGACTATTTGAAGAAGCAGGTTGCACACCTTGACGCAAAAGGCGTGACTTCCCCGGATCTGGTGGTGGCACGCGAGTATGCGGATAAGACGACACGGCAAGGCGATTTCTATGAAACGGCGGGCGTGATTTCGCCCGCCAATTTTTTGGTGTTGGAGCTAGATGACACGATTCAGCGTTTGCAGCGCTTGATCGACACCTTGGCTTAACGAAGAATCAGGGTCTACTCCACCCGCGCCCCGGAAGCGCTCACCACCTTTCCTGCCGCTTCAAAATCCGCCTTCAGCAACTCCTGAAACTGCGCGGCAGACTTAGCTTCAGCTTCGACGCCCAGCGAAGCCAATCGCGCTTGCACCTTCGGATCGGCCAGCACCTTGTTGACCGCGGCATTGATCTGGTCACGGTCCGCGGCTGCGATGCCCGCCGGGGCGAGCAAACCGAGCCAGGAATCGAAGGCGTAGCCGGGCAGGCCGCTTTCGGCAACGGTGGGAAGATCCGGCGCGAAGCGTGAACGGGTCTTGCCGGTGTAGGCCAGGAACGTGACGCGCGGGTCGTTGCGATAGGCGGTCACGCCGATGGTGGCGGCGGTGACGGCCTGGACGCGGCCGGCGAGCAGTTCGGTCACGGCGTCGCCGGTGGACTTCATGGGGATGTGCTGCATCTGCGCGCCGGCGGCGGTCAGGAACGACGCCATCCCCAGGTGCGAGGCGCTGCCGTTGCCGGCCGACGCGTAATCGAAAGCGCCGGGTTTGGCTTTGACGGCCTGGATGAATTCGGCGGTGTTCTTGGCGTTCAGCGAGGCGGACGCAAGGATGATGTAGCCGGTGTTGCCGATGTAGGCGACACCCGTGAAGTCCTTGTAGGGGTCGTAGCTGAGGTTCTTATACAGATACCCGGCGATGTTGTGGCTGGCGGCGGCAAGCACCAGGGTGTTGCCGTCGGGCTTGGCGCGGGCGACCTGGGCGGTGCCCACGGTGCCGCCGGCGCCGGCGCGGTTTTCGATCACGATGGAGGCGTCCAGCGCGCGGCCCAGTTCGTCACCGATCGCGCGGGCGATGGTGTCCTGGACTGCGCCGGTGCCGTAGGGCACGACGATGCGGATGACGCGTTGGTCGGCCTGCGCGGCGCCCATGCCGGTGACGGCCAGAGCAAGGGCGAGCAGGGTGTTGCGGCGTGCAGCTTGGAATCGGGGGGTCATGAAGCGGACTCGTGGTTGGGCGCGCGCCTGTCGGAATGCGGCGCGGGCATGGCGGCGTTGGACTCTAAACACTCAAGCCGTCCGGACCAACGAATTAATCGCCGCTTGTTTATTGCTTCCAGCGATAAGCGCAGGCCGCCGCAAAAGGGGACAGAGCAGGGGCTTTATCATGTGCCCTTTGCCCAAGCCGGGTCTCCCGTAGTCGCCGGCTTCTCTTTTTACCTATGGCGTCCATGCCCTGATCGCACAGGAGATTTATTAGTGGTTCGATCCGCAACGACAGCATCCCGATCCCTTCACTCCCGCCACCATGCCGCCGTCTCCTGGCGGCGCAGACGGGAAAGGCCCTGGCTGGCGGCCTGGCTGTTGGCAGCGATGTTGAGTTGTTTATCGATCCTCTGGCACGCTCCGGCCATGGCAGCTTTTCCGCTGCTGACCCCCGCGGCGGCGGCTGAGCCGGCCCCCGCGGCCTCGGCGTTGACGCCCGCCGCGCTGGCCGATCTGCTGGACAACCCCCAAGCGCGCCAAGCCCTGATCGACCAGCTGCGCGCGCAGGCGGCCAGTGACAAACCGGCCGCCGCTGGCGCTACGCCAGCCAAGACCGCGACGGCGAAACCGACGCCCGCCACCCCCGCCGAGCCGACGTTGCAAGAGCGCATGGCCAATGGCGTTCAGCAGTTCCTGACCGGGGTCGCGGCCGACATGGGGCAGGGCGTTGACGACATGCGCGCGCTGGCCTCGGGCCAGAATCTGCGCATGGACAGCGGCACGGCGCGCAGCGCGTTGCTGCCGCTGGCGCTGGCTGCCGCGGCCACCATCATCGCCTTCATCCTGCTGCGCATGATCGCCATGCGCATCTATACGCGGATCGACCGCTGGGTGGCCGAGCACGGTTGCGAAACCGGGTCGGTCCCCGTCCGGGGCAAGCCGGCTTCCATGAAGGTGCTGACCCGCCGCGCGGGCGCGATCGTGGGTGCGCTGGCGATCGACGTCGCCGTCGTCTTGCTGGCCGCCATGGCAGGCGGCGCGGCGGCGCTGTGGAGCACGCCGGGGCGCGGCACGCTGGATGGACTGGCCTCGCTGTTCCTGCAGGCCTTCGTGGCGGTGGAGATTGTGAAGGTGCTGATCCGCACGGTGTTCGCCGTGCGCCATCCGCATCTGCGCTTGTTGCCGATGTCGGACGAACTGGCGAAGTACTGGAACGCGTGGCTGGTGCGCATCGTGGCGGCTGCGGGTTACGGCACGCTGGTGGTCGGACCCGTGATGGCGGCAGCGCTGTCGCCGGCGCTGGGCCGGCTGACTACGATGCTCATCATGCTGGCGGTGTACATCTACGCCGTACGCGTCATCTGGCATAACCGGCAGGCGGTCCGCGAACGGCTGGACCGCCGGGCCGCGGGCGCGGCCACATTCATGGGATCCCGGCTGCGGCTGCTGTCGCGCATCTGGCACGTGCTGGGCATCCTCTATTTCACGATCCTGCTTGTGGTCAGCCAGGTCGACCCGACCGATGCGCTGCCGTTCATGGCGCGCGCCACGGCGCAGACGCTGCTGGTCATCGGCGTGGGCAGCCTGCTGATCCTGCTGCTGAACGCGGTGCTGGCCAAGCCGATCCGCCTGTCGGACGACCTGCGGCGGCGCTTGCCGCTGCTGGAGGCACGCGTCAACGCGTACGTGCCGGCTGCGCTGAAGGTGGTTGGCTGGATCATCCGCATCATCATCGTGCTGCTGATCCTGGACGCGTGGCAGGCCTTTGACCTGTCGCGCTGGCTGGCGTCGGACGCGGGCGCCGCCGCGATCAAGGTGGTGCTGAACATCGTGATCGTCCTGATGATCGCCATGCTGGCCTGGACGGTGATCGCCAGCATCATCGAGCATCGCCTCAGCCAAAGCGAAGAGCGTGGCATGCCCAGCGCGCGCGAACGCACGCTGCTGGCGCTGTTCCGCAACGCTGCGCTGATCGTCATTGTGACGATGACGCTGATGGTGCTGCTGTCGCAGATCGGCATCGACGTCGGCCCGCTGATCGCGGGTGCTGGCGTGGTCGGTCTGGCCATCGGTTTTGGTGCGCAGAAGCTGGTGCAGGACATCATCACCGGCGTCTTCATCCAGCTTGAGAACGGGATGAACGAGAACGACGTGGTGCAGGTGGCCGGCGTGTTCGGCACGGTCGAGAAGATGACCATCCGCTCGGTCGGCATCCGCACGCTGGACGGCGGCTACCATCTGGTGCCGTTCTCGTCGGTGGACGTGGTGGCCAACCACATGCGCGATTTCTCGTATCACCTGGGTGAATACACGATTGCCCACCGCGAAAGCGTGGACGACGCCATCGAGCATCTGCGTGCGGCGTTTGCCGAGCTGATGACCGATTCGGTGCTTGGACCGGAGATCCTGGAAGACATGACGGTGGCGGGCGTCACGGCGGTCAACGACAAGGGCGTGACCATCCGCATCCTCATCAAGACCACGCCGGGCATGCAGTGGGCGGTGCAGCGCGGCTACAACCGCCTGCTCAAGAAGCACTTCGACGCCGCAGGCATCGAGCTGCCGTACCCGCACACGGTGGTCTACTTCGGTCAGGACAAGCGCGGCTACGCGCCTGCGGCCAATGTGCACGTGCAGGCCGAGCGTGCGGACGAGGGCGACAGCGCGCGCGCCGCGGGCCATACGCGCCGCCGCCTGAAGCCGGAAGCCAGCAACGAGGATTCGGCCGAGGTGCTGGGCAATGAGCTGGAGGCTCGGGCCGAGGCCGAGGCGGAGGCCGAAGTACAGGCCGAAACGCAGGCCAACGCCGCTGCGGCCAGGACGGAGCCCGGCCGCAGCTGAACGCCTCGGGACTAGTGACGCTGGGCGCCGCCTGTGTGGCGGCTGCCTGCGCGCCCGCAATGGAGGGCACGCAGGAATGGCCTGAAAGGCTTACCGCCCGGTCTGCACGCCCGCCGCGTTCAGGCGCTCCGTCACGGCCTGATAGCCCGCGCGCGTCATGTCGGTCTTGCGGATCGCCTCGTCGCAGGCCTTGCGGTCGTCGGGGCAGCCGGCCTTGGCCGGCATGTCGCCCGCGACGACGAAGTAGTCGATCACGAACTTGGCCACGTACTTCTTCGCGGGCTTGCCTTGCAGGAATTCGGCGATGTCGGCGCGAAAATCCGCAACGGTCTTCTCGGCGACGGGCGTCCAGTTCTGGCACTGCGAGAACGTGGCGACGCCATCGGCAAAGGCCAGCTTGGCGCAGGTCAACATCAGGTCGTTGGCGGGCTTCGCGCCTGCCGGCAGCGTGGCGCGGACGGTGGCCCCGCGGGTGCCGGCGAACGTCACGACGCCGGCCTTCGCCGCTGCCGCATCGATCGTCGCCTTGAACACGAAGGAATCTTCGATCACGGCCGGCGCCTTGTCCGTCGGACCCTTGGCGTACATGTCCGAGATATCCGCGGGGTCCACACGCGATATGTCCATCATCCGGCCCAGCAGGCGCCAGTCGGCCCGGAGCAAGGCATCATGTTCTTCGCGTATGCCGTACTCGAGCACCGCCCGTTCAATCTCGGTGGGCGTGTACGCGGCGTGCGCCAACGTGGGCAGCAGGGCGGTGGTAATTGCAGCCAATGCAAGGGGAAGCGACTTCATGAAGACTCGGTAGAAAGAAAAGGTCCGCAAGGGTAACCGAGATACGCGACAGGGGATCGGGAGAACAAGCGGCGTGCGGTATAAACGAGCACCATCATTTCTGAGCAAGGGAGTCTCGTGTCCAGCAAACCCGGAGCAGGTCGTTTCATCGCCGCGACAGTGGGCGTCATCAGGCAGCACGGCCGCGCCATGCTGGCCGCCGCGCCGTGGTCACTGGCCGTGTTCACGCTGACGTTGCCGTTTGCGCTGATGACGTCCCGGCTGTACGGGCTTGTGGATTGGCTGATCCTCGCGCTGGCGCTCGTCTGCCTGATCGCCCTCGCGCGCACCACCTACGCCTGGCATCGAGTCATCCTGCTTGGCGAGACCGCGCATGCGGCCGCGCCGCGCGGCGGCAACCCGGAATCCCGGCATCTCGTGCTGCTGGGCGGGCTGGTGGTTGGCGTCATGGCGCTTGCGCGCGCCACCGGCGATCTGCCGTATGTGCTGTACATGCTGATGGGCGGCGCCAACGAACCGCTGTTCTACGGCGTGCTGTTCGCGTTGCTGGTGGTGGTGTGGGTGCCGGTGCTGTACGGGCTGGCCGTGTACGGCATAAGCCTGCCACGCGTCGCGGTCACCGGCGAATATGGCTTTGGCGCGGTGCGCGCCGCGATGCGTTATCCACGCTGGCCGTTGATGCTGGGGTTCCTGGTGTTGCTGGTCCTGGCCGCGCATGCCACCAACGATCTGCTCCCGCTGATGTATGACTACGTGGGCGTGCAGGCGCTGCAGGGCGTGTTGGGCGCAGTGGCGTGCGTCGCCATGACCTTCGTGCTGACGGCGATGATCGCCGTGGCGTATCGGGATTCGGCGCTGCCCGATTAGCGCCTGTCTCGCGCACGCCGGCAACCTCCCGCCGGCATTGGTGCGCATCGCACAACATCGTGCTTCCCGCGCCGTGTCTACCGCGCTCGCGGGCGCAGTCCTACGATGCCCTCACTGTCTCTTCCGACCTTGAGGATCCCCATGAACGACTCGTATAACGCCGCCCGGCGCACGCTGCTTGCCGGCAGCGCGCTCCTGGCTGGCAGCGCCTTTGCCATCGGCGCACAAGCAGCCCCGCAGCGCAATTCCCAACCCCAACGGAGCACTCCCATGAACAGCAACACCTTCGTCACGAAAGACGGCACGACGCTGTACTACAAGGACTGGGGCGCCGGCCCGGTCGTTACGTTCTCGCACGGCTGGCCGCTGAACGCGGATGCGTGGGACGGACAACTGCACTTCCTGGCGCGCAATGGTTTTCGCGTGATTGCGCATGACCGTCGCGGCCATGGGCGTTCTTCGCAGCCGTCCAACGGCAACGACATGGACACCTACGCCGACGATCTGGCGCAGTTGATCGAGGCGCTGGACGTCAAGAGCATCGCGATGGTGGGCCACTCCACCGGCGGCGGCGAAGTGGCGCGCTATATCGGCCGGCACGGCACGAAGCGCGTGTCGCGCGCTGTGCTGATCGGCGCGGTGCCGCCGGTGATGCTGAAGTCGGCCGCCAATCCGGAAGGCCTGCCGCTATCGGTATTCGACGGCATCCGCGACGGCGTGGCGGGCGACCGCTCGCAGTTCTACAAGGATCTGGCCGTGCCGTTCTACGGCGCCAATCGCCCGGGGTCGAAGGTGTCGCAGGGCCAGCTGGACCAGTTCTGGCTCTGGAGCATGCAGAGCGGCCAGCAGAACGCCTACGAGTGCGTCAAGGCGTTCTCGGAAACGGATTTCACCGAAGACCTGAAGAAGATCGACGTGCCCACGTTGTTCATGCACGGCGAAGACGACCAGATCGTGCCGATCCACGACTCGGCCAAGAAGGCTGTGCGTCTGGTGAAGAACGCGCAGGCGATCTATTACCCCGGCGCCCCGCACGGCCTGACGGCCACCCTGCAGGACCGCATCAACGCTGACCTGCTGGCTTTCCTGCGCGGCTGACGCACGCGCCGCCCCGCAACAACCCGGCGCGAGGGCGCCGGTTTCCGGCCGGCCCAACCGGCCGCCTTCAAGGAGATTCCGCCATGTTTTCCGCAGACACTTTGGACCCCATCACCCACCAGGCCATCGATCTGGTGCCATCCCGCTACGCCGTGCAGGTGGGCGATATCGATGCGCTGGTCGTCAGCGACGGCGTGTTGCCGCTGCCCACGTCGACGATGGCCACCAATGCCGACCCGGCCGATCTGGCCAACTGGCTCGATCACATGTTCATGCCGCCGGACGCCTTCGATTGGCCGCTGAACGTGATGGTCGCGCGCAGCGGTGACCAGACCATCCTCATCGACGCGGGGCTGGGCGGCCAGTTCTCGGGCTTTCCGCGCGCGGGCCAGTTCCCGCAGCGCCTGCAATCGGCCGGCATTCCGCTGGAGTCCGTGACGGACGTCATCATCACCCACATGCACATGGACCACGTGGGCGGCCTGCTGGTCCCCGGCGTGAAGGAGCGCCTGCGCAAAGATGTGCGCATCCACGTCAATGCGACTGAAGTCGCGTTCTGGACCTCGCCGGATTTTTCGCAGACGGTCATGCCCAAGCCGGTGCCCGCCGTGCTGCGCTCGACGGCAACCAGCTTCTATGAAACGTACCGCGATCAGATCCGCGTCTTCGAGGACCGCCACGAAGTGGCGCCGGGCGTCATCGTGCGCCATACCGGCGGCCACACGCCCGGCCACTGTGTCGTCGACCTGATCTCCGGTGGCGAGCGCCTGACGTTCGCCGGCGATGCCGTGTTTCCGGTGGCCTTCGACCATCCCGAATGGCACAACGGCTTTGAACACGACCCCGAGGAATCGGCCCGCGTGCGCTTCGCGCTGTTCAACGAACTGGCCGAAAACAAGGGTCTGCTCGTGGCGGCGCACCTGCCGTTCCCCTCGGTGGGACGCGTCGCCGTGGAAGGCAACGCGTTCCGTTGGGTGCCGGTCATCTGGGACTTCTGATCTCCGGCGTGCCGCCCGCGCCGAGGTCCCAGTACAGCCCGGTCATCAACCCCAGCGCCTGCCGCAGCAGCTCCGGCGGCAGGTGCTCGTTGGGCGCGTGCTGCGAGCAGCCGGGGTACGAGTGCGGCACCCAGATCGTGCGCAGGCCCAACACGTCGGTGAAGATGTCGTTGGGCAGCGAGCCGCCCAGGTTGGGCAGCAGCGCGGTCTTCTGACCAGAGGTGCGTTCCAGCGAGTCCACGGCCCAGCGCACCCAGGCGTCATCCGGGTCGATGCGGGTCGCGCGGAACATGGATTCGCGCGTCAGCGAGATCTTCACCATCGGAAAGCCATGGCTGTCCAGATGGCGGCGCAGGGCCGGAATCAGGTCGTCCGGGTCGACGCCCACCACGAAGCGCAACTGGCAGCGTGCCCACGCGCGCGGCGGGATCGCGTTGACGGGGGTGTCGGGGTTGCCGGTCTTGTAGGCCAGCACCTCGAATGAGCACCAGCCGAACACGCGTTCGGCGGGCGACAGACCGGGCTCGCCCCAATCCGGTTCGATCTCGGGGCCGTCCGTGCCGCCGTCGACCTGGCAGTCGGCCAGCGCGCGCCGCACGGCCGGCGGCAGTTCCTTCGGCACCCATTCCGGGATGCGGATCTGGCCAACGGGCGAGGCGATGCTGGCGATCGCGTGGGCCAGCTGCAGGCCGGGATTGGAGATCAGTCCGCCCCAGTTGCCCGAATGATGTCCGCCGGCGCGTGCCTCGATCGTGAGGTCGAAATTCAGACTGCCGCGCGCGCCCAGGAAGATGGTGGGACGGTTGGCGCTCAGGCGCGGGCCGTCCGAGGCGATCAGCAGGTCGGCGGCCAGCAGGTCGCGGTGCTCGGTGCAGAGTTCGCGCAGCCCCATCGAGCCGGTTTCCTCGCCCATCTCGATCAGGTACTTGGCGTTGAAGCCGAGCTTGCCGCGCGTCTCCAGCACCAGCCGCAGCGCCTCCATGTTGATGGTGTGCTGGCCCTTGTTGTCGGCAATGCCGCGGCCGTACCAGCGGCCTTCGGCCTCGGTCAGCGACCACGGCGACAGGCCTTCCTTCCATTCCCGTTCCAGACCACGAATCACATCGCCGTGCCCGTAGCCCAGCACCGTGGGCAGGGCCGGGTCCTCGATGCGTTCGGCGTACAGGAACGGCGCCAGCGCCTTCGGATGCGTCAGGGTGCGGCAGGTGAATCCCAGGGCCTCGAACGCCGGACGGATCTCGTCCTGCAGATAGTCCGCCAGCACGGCGGCGCGTTCGGGGTTCTGGCTTTCCGTGGGCAGCGCCAATCGGCGCGCCAACAGCGTGCGGAAGGCGCCGGAATCAAAGCAGTGTTCCGCCTGGGCGATGGCGTGTGCGCGGGTCATGGCTGGGTGGCTCCATTGGAAGTCGAGGGGACGGGCGGATAGAGGTGACAGGCGACCAGCGCGCCTTCCCGCACGGTCAATGCGGGCCGTTCGGTCTTGCATTGCGCCATCGCGTGCTGGCACCGCGGATGGAACGGGCAGCCGGACGGCGGGTGCAGCGGGTCGGGGAACGACAGGCCCAGCCCCATGTCGGGGATGCCCAGCCCGGGTTCGGGCGTCAGCACCGACGCCAGCAGCGCCTGCGTGTACGGATGGCGCGGGTCGTGAAAGAGCCGGGCGGTGGGCGCCGACTCGACCACGCGGCCCAGGTACATCACGGCCACGTGGGTGGCGATGTGTTCGACCACCGCCAGGTTGTGGCTGATGAACACATACGTCAGGTTGAAGTCGCGGCGCAGATCCATCAGCAGGTTCATGATCTGCGCCTGCACCGACACGTCCAGCGCGGAGGTGGGTTCGTCGCAGATGACGAGCTCGGGCTGCATGACCAGCGCGCGCGCAATGGCCACGCGCTGGCGCTGGCCGCCGGACAGCTGCCCGGGCGTGTTGTGGGCCAGCCGCGGCGGCAGGCCCACGCGCTCGAGCATGTCGATCGCCTTGTGCATCTTCGGGTTCGGGATGCCATGCACCTCCAGCGGCAGCGACACGATCGACGCAATCGAGCGGCGCGGATTCAGCGACGAATACGGGTCCTGGAAGATGGGCTGCACGCGCCGGGCGAGGGCGCGCCGGTCCATCTGCCGGATGTCCTGGCCGTCGAGGCGGATGGCGCCTTCGGTCGGCGGCGTCAGCCCCAGCAGCATGCGCGCGAGGGTGGACTTGCCGCAGCCGGACTCGCCCACAATGCCCAGCACCGCGCCCCGGTCAACCGCCAGGTCCACGCCATTGACCGCGTGCAGCGTGCTTCGCGGACGGAACATGCCGGCGCGCACCGTGAATTGGCGGCTGACGCCATCGGCTTGCAGCAGCGCGCTCATGCCGGGACTCCTTCGGCGCTGAGGATGCAGCGCCATTGCTGGCCAGTCGCCTGGCCGTGGACGGGAACGGCCTGCCGGCATTGCGGCTGCGCGTAGCGGCAGCGGTCGGCAAAGGCGCAGCCGCGCAAGTCACCGACCAGCGACGGCACCACGCCGGGTATGGTGCCCAGCGCTTCGCCCGGCGCCGTGCGACCAGGCACGGGGATACAGCCCAGCAGCCCTTGCGTGTAGGGGTGATGCGGCGTCGCAAAGATGTCGGCGACGGGGCCTTCCTCGACGATCTGCCCCGCATACATCACGGCCACCTGCCGCGCGATGCGCGCGACGACGCCCAGATCGTGGGTGATCAGCACCATCGCGATGCCCAGTTCCGCCTGCAGGTCGGCCAGCAGCCGCAGGATCTGCGCCTGGATCGTGACGTCCAGCGCGGTGCTGGGCTCGTCGGCGATCAAGAGCTCAGGGCCGCACATGAGCGCCATCGCGATCATCACGCGCTGCCGCAGTCCGCCGGACAACTGATGGGGATACTGCCCCAGCCGCTGGCCGGCCGAGGCGATGCCGACCTTTTCCAGCAGTTCCACCGCGCGGTCCCGCGCCTGCTGGCTGCTCGCCTTGCAGTGGTGGATGTAGTGTTCGGTGAGCTGTTCGCCAATGGCGTAGGCGGGGTTGAGCGCCGTCATGGGCTCTTGAAAGATCATTGCCATCTTGCTGCCGCGCAACGCGTTGACGCGCCGCCCGCGGGCTTTTGACAGATCTTCGCCCAGCACCGCCAGCCGGCGCGTGCTGCGCCGGGCGGCCTTGGGCAAGAGACCCATGATGGCCAGCGAGGTCATGGACTTGCCGCAGCCCGATTCCCCCACGAGGCACAGCGTTTCGCCGCGCTTGACCTGGAACGACACGTCGCGCACCGCGTGCAGCGGCCCGCGTGGTGTGGCGATGTCGACGGTCAAACCCTGGACGTCCAGGACGATATCGGTGCCGTTCATGCTCAGGCCCTCTCTTCAGGCGTCAGGAGTTGATGCAGTCCGTCGCCGGCCAGGTTGATCGCGAAGATCAAGAGCGCCAGCGCCGACCCGGGAATGGCGATCAGCCAGAACGAGAAGAACATGTAGGCCTTGGCCTCGGAGATCATCAAGCCCCACGACGGCAGCGGCGGTTGGACGCCCAGGCCCAGGAAGGACAGCGAGGCTTCCAGCAGGATCGCGCTGGCGGCCTCCAGCGTGGCGATCACGATGAGCTGCGGCACGACATTGGGCAGGACCTCGCCCCAGACGATGCGCCAGGTGCTGGCGCCGGCGGCCTGCGCGGCAGCCACGTACTCCAGCGAGCGCACCTGCTGCGTGGCGCTGCGCATCACGACTGCGTAGCGGTCCCACTTGAGCAGGCCCAGCACCAGGATCACCACCCACAGCGAGCCGCCGACGATGGCCACGGTGGCCAGCGCCACCAGGATCACCGGCATGGACAGGCGCGTGGTGATGAGGAACGACACGGCCATGTCGACCTTGCCGCCAAAGTAGCCGGCCGCCATGCCCATCGCCGTGCCGATCAGGCCCGAGATGAGCGCGACGCTGATGCCGATCAAGAGCGAGATACGTGCGCCGTAGAACAGGCGCGACATATAGTCGCGTCCCAGCTGGTCGGTGCCCAGCGGGTGCAGCCAGGTGCCTTTTTCGTACCAGACGGGCGGGGCGGTGCGGTAGGCCAGATCCTGGAAATAGGGATCGTGAGGCGAGATCCACGGCGCCAGCAGCGCGATCAGCACGATGACGAAGAGGATGCCGCCGCCGGCCAGCAGCGCCTTGTTGCGCCGCAGGCGGCGCCAGCGCAGCGTGGACGCGGACAGTTCCAGCGGGGCTGCGGCGGGGGTGGCGGGGGTGAGCGTAGGCGTGTTCATGTCAGGACACCCGGATGCGCGGATCGAGCCACGCGTTGGCCACATCGGCGGCAAGCGTCAGCAGCACATACAGCACCGACAGCAGCAGCACGATCAGCTGCATGACCGGATAGTCCTTGTAGGTGATGCTCTGATAGGCCAGATACCCCAGGCCGTCCAGCGCGAAGATGGTCTCGATGACCACCGAGCCGCCCAGCAGGTAGCCCAGCTGCACGGCGGCCAGCGCGACCACCGGCACGATGGCGTTGCGCAGGGCGTGCTTGAAGATGACCTTGCGGGCGGGCAGCCCCTTGGCCCGCGCGGTGCGGATGTAGTCGGCGCTCAGCACCTCGATCATGCCGGCGCGGATCAGGCGCATGAACGCCGGCGCGACGTAATAGCCCAGCGCGATCGCAGGCATGACGAAGTGCTGCCACGTGCCGCTGCCCGACACCGGCAGGATGCGCAGCGAGATCGAGAACAGCATGATCAGGATCAGCGCAAAGAAGAAGTTCGGCAGCGCCTGGCCCAGCACCGCGATCGCCAGACAGACCCGGTCGATCAGGCTGCCTTTGTACAGCGCGGCCAGCACGCCCAGCGGAATCGAGATGCACAGCGCAAACGCCAGCGCCGCCATCCCCAGCTTCAGCGTGGTCGCCAGCTTGGACAGGATCAGCGGTCCGGCCTCGGTCTTGAAGTACACCGACGTCCCGAAGTCGCCCTGCAGGATGTGCCAGAGCCAGTCGGCGTACTGGACGATGATCGGGCGGTCCAGGCCGTAGGTCTTGCGGATCATGTCGATGTCGGCCTGCCGCGCGCCTTCGCCGGCCAGCGCCAGCGCCGGGTCGCCCGACAGGTGCAGCAGCAGGAACGCCAGGATCGACACGGTCAGCGCCACCAGCGCCGCCAGCCCCAGGCGCCTCAGCGTGAAATAAAGCATAGGACTTCCTCTCTGTTCAGCAGCGCCGGGCGATTGCGAAGCCCGCCCGGCGCGGACCGCGCCTTACTTCCAGCTCATGTCCCAGAAGCGCACCAGCTCGTCCGAGTAGGGCTTGAAGTTCACGTCCTTGGTGGCGACGTAGTAGGCGGGCAGCGTCCACAGGGGAACGGCGTAGGCCTTTTCCGCGATGATGTCCAGCGCCTCCTTGTAGGCAGCCTTGCGCGGCCCGGGTTCGATGGTGGTATCGCCCTTCTTGAGCAGGTCGCGCACCTTCGGGTCGCGCGTGATGTCGTCGCTGCCGAAGGCGAAATACACCGGCGTGGACGCCGACACGTCGTTCACCAGGTTCGAGCCCCACGTCTGGTGCGTGAGCGACGCCTTGTTCGCGCGGATCATGTCGCGCATCGCGGCGTACTGCAGGAAGTTCAGCTTGGCGCGGATGCCGACGGCCTGCAGGTAGTTGATGATGGCTTCGGTCTGGTTGCGTTCGCGGTACGCGACGATGTCGATGTCAAAGCCATTCGGGTAGCCCGCTTCGGCCAGCAGCTTCTTGGCCTGCGCCGGATCGTACTTGTAGGTCGGCGCGCCTTCCTGCGTGCAGCCCACCTGCGACGGCGTGCAGATGGTGTTGATGAGCCCGCCGCCTTCGCCCACGATGTTCTTGAGCATGGATTCGCGGTCGATGGCGTGGATGATCGCGCGGCGCACGCGCTCGTCCTTCAGTTGTGGCGCGGGCGTGCCTTCCAGGATGTTCATCTGCATGAACACGATGCGCATGGTGTTGCCCGTGACCATCTGCAGGTTCGGCATGCCGCCCAGCTGTTCAGCCTGGTCCTTGGGCACGCTCATGATCAGGTCTTCGCCGCCCGAGATGACTTCGGCCATCTGCGTCTGGCGGTCGGGGATGAAGCGGATGACGACCTTGCCGATCTTGGGCTGCGCCTTGGGCGAATCCTTGAAGTAGTCGGCGTTGCGTTCCAGCGTGATGGACTTGCCGGGCTGGTAGTCGACGACCTTGTACGGACCCGAGCCCACGGGCTTGGCGTTCATGCCCTTGGGGCCGACCTCCTGGTAATACTTCGCCGGGTGAATGGCGGCCGTGGTGGACAGGTATTCCTTGGCGCCGGGGAAGGGCTCTTTGGTGGTCAGGCGCACCTTGTACTTGTCGATCTTCTCGACCTTGTCGATCCAAGACACGTTCTGTTGCGTGACGGCCTTGTTCTTCGGATCGGCCACGTAGTTCAGCGTGTAGACCACGGAGTCTGCGTCGAACTCTTCACCGTTGTGGAATTTGACGCCTTCGCGCAGCTCGAACTCCATGGTCTTGTCGTCGACCTGCTTCCAGCTCTTGGCAAGCTGGCCCTTGTACTCATTGGTGACGGGGTCGCGGTAGAGCAGGGTGTCCCACACGTTGGCGGCAATGATGACGCCGATGCGCACGTTGTTGAAGTACGGGTCGACGCTTTCCGGCGCCTGGTCGTAGGCCATGCGCAGGGTGTCGTCTTTCTTGCCGGCAAGCGCCGGTTGGGTGGCGAACGCGGCGCAGGCGAGCAGGGCGGCGGCCAGGGCCTTGAGCGGGGTGGAACGGCGGGAGGACAGCGCAGGGGTAGCGGGGGTGAAGCAGCAAGGTGTGAAGCGACTATCAGCCATGGTGAAGGCTCCTCTTGATGACACTACATGTGTTGCGTATCTATCGTCTCGCTCCGGCTCTTGAGCGCCGCGTCGCATTTGCGCTGCAGGTGCTGCCGCATGATGGCTGCCAGCCGGTCCGCGTCGCGCGCGGCAAGGGCCTCCGCCATTTCTATGTGTTCGCGCATCGCCAGATCCCATTTCTGCCGGTCTTCGTTCGAGACGAAGCGCAGGTTCTGGATCCGTGCGTTCTGCGCGTCGTAAAGCTGTTTGAGCAAACTGTTGTGCGCGGCCAGGCTGATGCGTTCGTGGATCTCGCGGTTGACGCGAAAGTACGTCGGCAGATCGTGGCGCGCGTGGCTGGCCATCATTTCGTAGGTCAGCGCGCGGATCTCGGCGATCTCGACGTCCGTCGCGCGCTCGCACGCAAACCGGCACGACATGGCCTCCAGGCCGCCGATCACTTCGAAGGCCTCGCGGATGTTGGCATCCGACAGCGCCACCACCTGCGCGCCGCGGTTCGGTTCGATCTGCACCAGGCCTTCGGCGGCCAGCAGGCGGAAGGCCTCGCGCAGCGGGGTGCGCGACACGCCCAGCAAATCGCACAGGGCGCGTTCGTTCAGCCGGGTGCCGGGCGGGAACTCGCCCTGGATGATGCGTTCGCGTAGCGATCCGGCCGCCGATGCCGCCAGCGTGCGCCCGTCGCCGGCGGCGCGAACGGCCGTCGGGGCGGAATCGGGCGTGAGATCGGACGAGGCAACGGCCTCGGCATGATCCGGCAAGAAGCTAGGATCGCTGCGCATTGGTATACAAAAATTCCCCTTGTTTTCGCAGACTATAAACCTGTCTTCACGGTGGTTTTGATGGGTGTATACCCTAGGTTATCGACGTAAAAACAATGGGATAGAGTGACGCATGCCGCAAGTCCGCCAGGCCGCCCCACGCTGCCTGACCGCCGCGCAAAGCCGCCTTGGTATACAAACCGTCCACATTGGGGCCACGCATGCTCACGCTGAACACCCACCCGTCCGGCCGGCATTTCCTGCAGATTCCCGGTCCCACCAACGTGCCCGACCGGGTCCTGCGCGCCATCGACCTGCCCACCATCGATCACCGCGGACCGGAGTTCGGTGAACTCGGCAAGGCGGTGCTGTCGGGCCTGAAGCACATCTTCCAGACCGAGTCGCCCGTCGTGATCTTTCCGGCGTCGGGCACCGGCGCGTGGGAAGCTGCGCTAGTCAACACGCTGTCGCCGGGCGATCGCGTGCTGATGGTCGAGACCGGCCACTTCGCCAGCCTGTGGCGCAAGCTTGCCGGGCGGCTGGGGCTGGAAGTGGATTACATCGAGGGTGACTGGCGTCATCCGGTCGATGCCGGCGTGATTGGCGCGCGGCTTTCGGAAGATACGCAGCACCGCATCAAGGCGGTGTGCGTGGTGCACAACGAGACCTCCACCGGCGTCACCAGCGACATCGCCGCGGTGCGCGCCGCGATCGACCAGGCCGGTCATCCGGCGCTGTTGATGGTCGACACGATTTCTTCGCTCGGGTCCATCGATTACCGCCACGACGAATGGGGCGTGGACGTGACGGTGGCCGGTTCGCAGAAAGGGCTGATGCTGCCGCCGGGCCTGTCGTTCAACGCGGTGGGGCCGCGCGCGCTGGCGGCGGCCGAGACCGCGCGTCTGCCGCGGTCGTACTGGGATTGGCGCGAGATGCTCGGGCCCAATGCGAAGGGCTATTTTCCGTACACGCCGTCGACCAACCTGCTGTACGGCCTGCATGAAGCGCTGGCCATGTTGGCGGCTGAAGGGCTGCCGCAGGTGTTCGCGCGTCACGAACGCCATGCCCGCGCCACGCGCCTGGCGGTGGCGGGCTGGGGGCTGGAGCTGCTGAGCGTGGACCCGGCCGCGCACAGTCCGGCGCTGACCGCCGTGCTGATGCCTGACGGCCACAGCGCCGACGCGCTGCGCAAGGTCATCCTGGACCGCTTCGACATGTCGTTGGGGCAGGGGCTGGGCAAACTGTCCGACCGCATCTTCCGCATCGGCCATCTGGGCCACTTCAACGATCTGACGCTGTGCGGCACGCTGGCGGGCGTGGAGATGGGGCTGGCCGCGGCCGGCGTCCCGCACCGCTCGGGCGGGTTGCAGGCGGCCATGGAATATCTGACCCGCGCGCCACAAAGCGCGGGGCAATGAACACACAACAACGAGGGAACCGATGAATACGCTCATGCAGCAGGCGATCCAGTTCGCCAACGACCACGAATCGACCTGGGACCGCAGCGTCAAAGGCAATTTTGGCGTGCACCTGAACGATCCGCCGCCCTGGAACCGCCTGCTCGGCCCCATCCATGACCGCGGGCCGGTGTCCGGCGTGGTCGTGGTGGACGGCAAGACGGTGGCCGAGTGGGGCGAGCCGGACCGCGCTGACCTGACGTTCAGCGTCGCCAAGCTGTACCTGGCCATCCTGGCCGGCGTGGCGCATGACCGCGGCCTGCTGCCGGACGTGGACGAGCCCGTCGGCAAGCGCGTGCCGGGCATCGGCTTTGACGAAGGCCGCAATGCGTCGATCACGTGGCGCCATCTGCTGCAGCAGACCAGCGAATGGGAAGGCGAACGCTTTGGCGTGTCGGACCAGGCGGACCGCTATCGCGCGGTCACCTTTGGCGTGCCGCCGGACGGCAAGAAGGGCGATGCGCGTCCGCTGCAGGAACCCGGCACGTATTGGGAATACAACGATGTCCGCATCAATCAGCTGTCGTACGCGTTGCTGCATCTGTTCCGCAAGCCGTTGCCGGAAGTGTTCCGCGAGGCCGTCACGCGGCCTATCGGCTGCAGCGAGGATTGGCAATGGGTCGGCTACGACAATGCCTGGGTCGAGATCGACGGCCAGCGCATGCCGTCGGTGCCCGGCGGCTCGCACTGGGGCGGCGGCATGTCCATCAGCGCCAAGGACCAGGCGCTGATCGGCCAGATGCTGCTGAACGACGGTCAGGCCAATGGTAAGCAGATCCTGTCGCGCGAATGGCTGCAGGCGATGCGCACCCCGTGCGACATCGCCCCGTACTACGGCTATCTGATCTGGCTGAACCACGAAGGCAAGGTGTTTCCCAGCGTGCCGTCGTCCAGCTTCTTCGGCGTGGGCGCGGGCAGCTCGTTCACGTGGGTGGAACCGGAACGCAAGATGGTCGTGATCGTGCGCTGGCTGAATTCGGCCCATGCGGACGCGCTGTTCGGGAAGATCCTGGCGGCGGTGGATGCGGGTGTGTAACTCCCAGGTTTTGCGGCATGTCAGGTTTTTTCGGGCAAGATGTGGCGTTCGGCTGCGCGGTGACGCGCGGCCACGCCTTATCCCTTCATCCGATCAAGGAACCACGCCATGAATTACCGCCGACTGGGAACCAGCAATCTCCGGGTGTCGCCGCTCTGCCTGGGCACGATGATGTTCGGAGAGCAGACGCCTGATGACGAGGCCGCGCGAATCGTTGCGTCGGCACGCGATCACGGCCTGAATTTCATCGATACCGCCGACGTCTACAACGAAGGCCGGTCGGAAGAGGTCGTGGGCAAGCTGCTCAAGGGGCAGCGCCACGACTGGGTGCTGGCCAGCAAGATCGGCAATCCGGTCGGCAAGGGGCCGAACCTGGCGCATTACTCGCGCCAGTGGCTGATCCGCGGGGTGGAGCAGAGCCTGTCGCGCATGGGCACGGATTTCATGGACATCCTGTACCTGCACCGCGACTATCACGAAGAAAACCTGGAAGAAGCGCTGTGGGCGCTGGGCGACCTGATCCGCGCGGGCAAGCTGCGCAGCTTCGGGCTGTCGAACTTTCGCGGCTGGCGCATCGCCGAGGTGATGCGTCTATGCGAAAAGCTGGGCGTGCCGCAACCGGTGGTGTGCCAGCCGTACTACAACATGCTGAACCGCGGGCCGGAAGTCGAGATACTGCCCGCATGCAAGCATTACGGGTTGGGCGTGGTGCCGTACAGCCCGATCGCGCGTGGCGTGCTGACGGGCAAGTACCTGCCGGGCCAGGCGCCCGCGGCGGATACGCGCGCCGGACGCGGCGACCGCCGCATCCTGGCGACCGAATTCCGCGAGGAATCGCTGCAGATCGCGCAGAAGCTGGTGCAGCACAGCGCCGCGCGCGGCGTGCAGCCGGGCCATTTCGCAACGGCGTGGGTGCTGGCCAATCCGGTGATCACTGCCGTTATCGCGGGTCCGCGTACGCTGGCGCAGATGGACGATTACTACGCGGCGCTGGACGTGACGATCACGCCCGAGGACGAAACGGTCGTGAACGAGTGGGTGACGCCGGGCCATGCCTCGGCGCACGGCTACAACGATCCCAACTATCCGTTTTATGGCCGTCCGGTGACGGCAGCGTAAGCAGGTGCGGGGCCTTGCCCCGCGTCACCTCCGCACAGCCGCGAGCTAGGCCGAGATGCCGTGCAGCATCATCTGTTCGGCCACCTGCGCGATGCCCATCCGCGCAATCCGGCCGCGCCGCTCGGCGTCCACCATGCTGGTGATGATTCCGATCAGGAGCTCGCTGAGCGCGGCGGCGGTCATGTCCACGCGGAACGCGCCTTCGCGCTGACCACGCAAAAAGAATGCATCCAGGGTTTCCTGATAGCCGGACCAGCTGTTCATGATGTCCGGCTCAAGTTCCGTGTCGGGCTTCCAGTTGTAGATCAGGAACGCCGTCAATTCCTTGTGCGCCAGGTGCTGTTCGATCAGGCTGCGCAGCGCCGTGCGGGGCGGGGCGGTGTCCAGGTGCGAATCCGCCAGTGCCTGCTTCATGACCTGCGCGCAATGCGTCATCAGGCGCAGCACCAGCTGATCCCGGGTCTTGCAGAACCGGTACAAGGTCGCCTTGCTGACGCCGACGGCCTTGGCCAGCTCCTGCAAGGTTGCGCGCGGCTGATCCACCATCGCCAACGCCAACGCGACCAGCAGCCGTTCGTGGCCTGCCTCTTCAGACATTGCCTCCTCCCCATTTGTGGTTATCCCTGGGCCGGTATTGGATCACGGGAGATTCACTTTGTACAAACTTCCGCGAATTTATCAAGTAAAGACTTGTGAGTCGTCAGATTTAAGTCTGAAAGCAGCAAATGAATCAATATTGATTCAAATCATCCTTTCAGGTAGCATCGGCGTCTCTTTGAATTCAGAACGCGCAGCGCGGGGGTAGTGAATGAAGGTCAATCAAGCATGGCGGCTGCCCCTGGCGGTGTTGGCAACGGCAATCGGCTTGGCCGGTTGCGGCGGGTCCGATGGCGGTGAGCCGCAGGCGGCGGGGCCGCGTCCGGTCCAGGCGGTGGCGGTGCAACCCCAGCGCTACACGCTGATCAGCGAGCTGCCCGGCCGGGTCGAACCCATGCGCGTGGCCGAGGTCCGTGCCCGCGTGGCCGGCATCGTGCTGAGCCGCAACTTCGTGGAAGGTGCGGACGTCAAGGCCGGCGACGTGTTGTTCCGCATTGACCCGGCGCCGTTCAAGGCGGCCTTGTCACGTGCGGAAGGCGAGCTGGCCAAGGCCCAGGCCGCCGTGTCCGACGCACAGGCCGTGGTCAAGCGCTACACGCCCCTGGTCAAGATCGAAGCCGTCAGTCAGCAGGACTTCGACACGGCCAACACCACCCTCAAGAGCGCGTTGGCCGCGCGCCGCTCGGCCCAGGCCGATGTCGAGACCGCGCAGCTCAATCTGGACTACGCCACCGTGAAGGCGCCCATTTCGGGCCGCATCGGACGCGCGCAAGTGACCGAAGGCGCGCTGGTGGGCCAGAACGAGGCCACGCCGATGGCGACGATCCAGCAACTGGACCCGGTTTACGTGGACTTCAACCAGCCCGTCGGCGATATGCTGCGCATGCGCGCGGCCATGCAGAACGGCAGCCTGGGCGAAGGCGAGGGCGCCAGCATCTCCATCACGATCGACGGCACCGACCAGCAGCGCGAAGGGCGCCTCCTGTTCTCGGACATTGCCGTGGACCGCAGCACCGGCCAGGTGGCATTGCGCGGTGAGTTCGCCAACCCCGACGTGCTGCTGCTGCCGGGCATGTATGTGCGAGTGCGCACGCATCAAGGCGTGGACCCGGAGGCGATCCTGGTGCCGCAGCGCGCCGTCACGCGCAGCACCGATGGCAAGCCGCAGGTGCTGGTGGTCGGCGCGGACGACGTCGTGGAGACCCGCGCGGTGCAGACCGGCACGATGCGCGGCGGCGATTGGCACATCACCGAGGGCCTGGCCCCCGGCGACCGGGTGATCGTGGGCGGCGTCAGCGCCGCCGTGCCCGGCCAGAAAGTCAGCGTGACGCCGGTGAACGAGCCCAAGGTGGCCGCCGCCGGCGATGCCGCCGCGCCCGCCAAGCAATAAGCGGCCCTCATGAACCGCGCGCAAATCCGAGGTTAGACCATGTCCAAGTTTTTCATTGGCCGCCCCAATTTCGCCTGGGTGGTGGCCATCTTCATCTCGCTCGCGGGGCTGCTGGCGATTCCGTCGCTGCCCGTGTCGCAGTTTCCGGTGGTCGCGCCGCCGCAGGTGACCATCGCCGCCACCTATCCGGGCGCGTCCGCGACGGTGCTGGTCGATTCGGTGACCAGCGTCATCGAGGAAGAGCTGAACGGCGCGAAGAACATGCTGTATTACGAGTCGTCCAGCAGCTCGAGCGGCAGCGCCGAAATCACCGTCACGTTCCAGCCGGGCACGGACCCCGACCTGGCGCAGGTGGACGTGCAGAACCGCATCAAGAAGGCCGAGGCGCGTCTGCCGTCCGCCGTGACGCAGCAGGGTCTGCAGGTCGAGCAGGCCAGCTCGAACTTCCTGATGATCTACGCCCTGACGTACAAGGGCGATGACGCGCACAAGGACGTGGTCGGTCTGTCCGACTACGCCGCACGCCACATCAACAACGAAATCCGCCGCGTGAACGGCGTGGGCAAGGTGCAGTTCTTTGGCGCCGAAGCCGCCATGCGCGTGTGGATCGACCCGCAGAAGCTGCTGGGCCTGGGCTTGTCGGTGGCCGATGTCAACGCCGCGATTGCCGCGCAGAACGTGCAGGTGCCGGCCGGCAGTTTCGGCAGCCGCCCCGGCGCGCCCGAGCAGGAGCTGACCGCGACGCTGGCCGTGAAGGGCACGCTGGACAATCCGGACGAATTCGGGCGCATCGTGCTGCGCGCCAACCCGGACGGCTCGTCCGTGCGCCTGGCTGACGTAGCGCGTCTGGAAGTGGGACGCCAGAGCTACGACTTTGAAACGCGCCTGAACGGCAAGAAGTCGGTGGGTGCGGCGGTGCAGCTTGCGCCGGGCGCCAACGCCATCGACACCGTCAAGGCCGTGAACGCGCGCCTGGAAGAATTGTCGGCCTCGTTCCCCGAGGACGTTGAATATTCGGTGCCGTTCGACACGTCCAAGTTCGTCAGCGTGGCTATCACGAAGGTGGTGCACACGCTGCTGGAAGCGATGGTGCTGGTCTTCCTGGTGATGTTCCTGTTCCTGCAGAACTTCCGCTACACGCTGATTCCGACGATCGTGGTGCCGGTGTGTCTGCTGGGCACGTTTGCGGTGATGTCGGTGCTGGGCTTCTCGGTCAACATGATGACCATGTTCGGCATGGTGCTGGCCATCGGCATTCTGGTGGACGACGCCATCGTCGTGGTCGAGAACGTCGAACGCATCATGGCCGAGGAGGGGCTGTCGCCGCGCGAAGCCACGGTCAAGGCCATGGAGCAGGTGTCCGGCGCCATCGTCGGCATCACGCTGGTGCTGTCGGCGGTGTTCCTGCCGCTGGCCTTCATGAGCGGTTCCGTCGGTGTGATCTATCAGCAGTTCTCGCTGTCGCTGGCCGTGTCGATCCTGTTCTCGGGCTTCCTGGCCCTGACGTTCACGCCGGCCCTGTGCGCCACGTTCCTCAAGCCCATCCCCAAGGGCCATCACGACGAAAAGAAGGGCTTCTTCGGCTGGTTCAACCGCGTCTTCAACCGCCTGACAGGCCGCTTCGAGGCGCTGAATACGCGCCTGGTGCGCCGCACGGGCCGCTACATGGTCATCTACGCGGCCATCGTCGCGGTGCTGGCCGTGCTGTACGTGCGCGTGCCCGAATCGTTCGTTCCGCCGGAAGATCAGGGCTACGTCATCGTTGACGTCCAACTGCCGCCGGGCGCAACGCACATGCGCACCGACAAGGTGGTGGCCGACGTCGAACAGCACCTGCTGTCGCTGGACGCGATGGGCGACGCCTTCACCGTCATGGGATTCAGCTTTTCGGGCACCGGCCAGAACGCGGGCATTGCGTTCCCGACGCTCAAGGACTGGTCCGAGCGCGGCAAGGGCCAATCGGCCACCGACGTGGCGGATAGCGTGAACGCGAAATTTGCAGTGATCGACGACGGCGCGGTCATGGCCGTCAACCCGCCGCCCATCGAAGGCCTGGGCAACTCGGGCGGCTTCGCGCTGCGGTTGCAGGACCGGGGCGGACTGGGCCGTGCGGCGCTGACCGACGCTCGCAACCAGTTGCTGGCCCAGGCCAACAGCTCGCCCGTGATCGCCTACGCCATGATGGAAGGCCTGGCCGACGCGCCGCAGTTGCGCCTGGACATCGACCGCGAGAAGGCCGAGGCGCTGGGCGTGGGCTTTGACGTCATCAGCACGGCGATCTCTGCCGCCTATGGGTCGGCCACGGTCAATGACTTTGCCAACGCCGGACGACTGCAGCGCGTGGTGGTGCAGGCCGACGTACGTGACCGCATGACGCCGGAAAGCATCCTGCAACTGAACGTGCCCAACAAAACGGGCGGCATGGTTCCGCTCAGCGCGTTCGTCAAGACGGACTGGGAGAACGGCCCCGTGCAGATCTCCCGCTACAACGGCTATCCGGCCTTCAAGATCGCGGGCGACGCGATGCCCGGCAGCAGCACCGGCCAGGCGATGGCCGAGATCGAGCGCATCGTGGCGGGGCTGCCCGAAGGCATCGGTTACGAGTGGACGGGCCTGTCGTACCAGGAGAAGTTCGCCGGCTCGCAGGCGCCCATGCTGTTTGCGCTGGCGTTCCTGGTGGTGTTCCTGCTGATGGTTGCGCTGTATGAAAGCTGGTCGATTCCGGCGTCCGTGATGCTGATCGTGCCGATCGGCGCGCTGGGGTCGGTGCTGGCGGTGACGGTGCTGGGCATGCCGAACGACGTGTATTTCAAGGTGGGGCTCATCACCATCATCGGGCTGGCGGCCAAGAATGCCATCCTGATCGTGGAGTTTGCCAAGAGCCTGCGCGAACAGGGGCATTCGCTGGCCGACGCCGCCATCCAGGCCGCCAAGCTGCGCTTCCGTCCCATCGTCATGACGTCGCTGGCGTTCATCCTGGGCGTCGTGCCGCTGGCCCTGGCCTCCGGCGCGGGCGCGGCCAGCCAGCGCGCGCTGGGCGTGGGCGTGATCGGCGGCATGCTGACCGCCACGCTGCTGGGCGTGATCTTCGTCCCGATCTTCTTCGTGTGGGTGCTGTCGCTGGTGCAGCGCAAGCGGGGCAAAGACTCGCCCAAGTCCTCGCCTACCCCCGATGCCACGCCGCGCACGGTGCAGGAGTAATTCATGTTGCAGACCTTCTTTCCCCTGCGGATGTCCGCGCTGCTGCTGACCGTGGCGCTCGCGGGCTGCTCGCTGGCGCCTGTCTACGAACGTCCGGCGTCCCCCGTCGGTGACAACTGGAGCCTGGCATCGACCGGCCCCGGCGAATCCGCGGCGGCGACGCTGGACTGGCAGTCCTTCGTCACGGACGACGCCTTGCGCAAGCTGGTCGAGCTGTCGCTGGCCAACAATCGCGACCTGCGCCAGTCGCTGCTCAACATCGAGGCGGCCCGGGCGCAGTATCAGATCACGCGGGCCGACCGGCTGCCCGGCATCGATGCGCAGGGCACGGGCACGCGCCAGCGCGTCCCCGGCGACCTGAACACCACCGGCGAGTCGGCGGTGCAAAGCAGCTACCAGGCCGGCCTGGGCCTCACCGCCTTTGAACTGGACCTGTTCGGCCGCGTGCGCAGCCTGTCGGACGCGGCGTTGCAGGAGTACCTGTCGACCGAGGCCACGGCGCGCAGCGCGCAGATCAGCCTGGTGGCCGAGGTGATTCAGGCCTATGTGGCCCGCGACAGCGCGCAACGCCGCCTGGATGTCACGCGCCAGACCCTCGCCAGCCGCGAGGCGTCGCTGGAGCTGATCGTCAAGCGCCGCCAGGCGGGCACGGCGACGGCGCTGGACTACCAGGAAGCGCTGGGCCTGACCGAGCAGTCGCGCGCGGAACAGGAACGCATGGACCGCGAGGTCCGCCAGGCCGGGAATGCGCTCGGCCTGCTGGTGGGGATCAGCGACCTGTCGCCGTACCTGCCGGTGCGTACGGCCGATGCCCCGATGCTGGTGCAGGAGATCGCGGCGGGGGCGCCGTCGGCGCTGTTGGAAAATCGGCCGGACATCCTGGCCGCCGAACATCAGTTGCAGTCGCGCAACGCCAGCATCGGCGCGGCGCGGGCGGCGTTCTTTCCCAGCATTTCACTGACCGGGCTGTTCGGCAGTTCCAGCGCGGACCTGTCGGGCTTGTTTGAATCCGGCCAGCGTGCCTGGTCGTTCACGCCGCAGATCACGATGCCGATCTTTGCCGGCGGGCGCAATGTGGCCAATCTGGATTTGGCCACCGTGCGCAAGGACATCGCCGTGGCGCAGTATGAAAAGACGATCCAGACGGCGTTCCGCGAGGTGTCCGACGCGCTGGTGGCCACCGAGACGCTGCGCCGCGAAGAGGCCTCGCGCCTGGCGCTGGCGCAATCCAGCCAGATCGCCATGCAGTTGTCCGAGGCGCGCTATCGCGGCGGCGTCGACAGTCATCTGCGTTATCTGGACGCGCAGCGCAGCGCGTACACGGATCAGATCGCCTATATCGACGTCAGCGCCCAGCGCCAGGCGGCGCTGGCGACGCTGTTCAAGGCGCTGGGGGGCGGCTGGCCGGCCCAGCAGCCGCCGCAGGCGGCGCTGGACTGAGCGGGGCGGGCCGCGCCGAACCCGAACGGCGACGGCCCGGGCCCCTGCGCGCGCCGCCCATCGGGGCCCGCCCGCCGGCTACGCCTTGCGCAGCCCTGCCCGCGGCATGGACGGCTGACCCGCGCCGTCCAGTTCCACCGGCTGCTTGCCGCGCCCGATCAGCCACGCGCAGAACGCCGACACCACGCCCGCGAAGAGCACGTACAGGCAGATCAGCCACGGCTGCCCGCCGCCCGTCTTGAGCAGGGCGGTGGCAATGATGGGCGTGATGCCGGACGCGAAGATGCCCGAGAACTGATAGACGAACGAGATGCCGGTGTAGCGCACCTTGGCGTCAAACAGCTCGCAGAACAGCGCGGCCTCCGGGCCGTAGATGGCGGCATACAGGATCCCGAACGGAATGATGATGGCCAGCCAGATCAGCATCACGTTGCCGCCGCTGTTGATCATCATCCAGAAGCCGGGGAACGACGCCGCGGCGGTGATGAGCGATCCCCAGAAGTACACGCGCGTGCGGCCGATGCGGTCGGACAGGCGGCCGAAGAAGGGGATGAAGAAGCACATCACCAGCGCCGCCGCCATCACCCCGATCAACGCCTCGGTCCGCGTGATCTTGACCGACTGCGTCAGGAACGAGATCGAGAACACGCCAAAGACGTTGAAGAACACGCCGTCGATGTAGCGCGCGCCCATGCCCTTGACGACGTTGCCGGGATAGCGCCGCATCATGTCCATGAACGGGATGCGGCTTTCGGCGTTCTGCGCTTTGACCGCGGTGAACTCCGGCGTTTCCTTGATGTTGAGCCGGATGTACATGCCGACGGCCACCATGGCGGCGGACGCCAGGAAGGCGATGCGCCATCCCCACGCCATGAATTGTTCGTCGGTCAGCAGGACGGACAGCAGCGCCACCGTACCCGACGCCAGGCACAGCCCGATCGCCAGCCCGATCTGCGGCAACGACGCGTAAAAGCCTTTTTTCTCCGGTGGCGCGTATTCATAGGCCATGAGTACCGCGCCGCCCCATTCGCCGCCCAGCCCGATGCCCTGGAACACGCGCAAAAGAAGCAGCAGGATCGGCGCCCAGATGCCGATCATGTCGTACGTGGGCACCAGACCGATCAGGAAGGTGGCGATGCCCATGATCATCAGCGTCATCACCAGCATGCTCTTTCTGCCGATGCGGTCGCCGAAATGGCCGAAGATCAGCCCGCCCAGCGGGCGCGTGACGAAGCCGACGGCGAACGTCGTGTACGCCAGCATGGTCGAGACCAGTGGGTCCCCGGTGGGAAAGTACAGCTTGTTGAATACGATGCCGGCGACGACGCCATACAGGAAAAAGTCGTACCACTCGATGGTGGCGCCGATCAGCGAGGCGGTGACGACTTTGCGCACCGCCGCTTCGTTTTGCTTGGCCATGTCCAGTCTCCTTTGGTGGGTCGGCCTGGCAATCTGCGCTGCCGCGGCCGGGTCTGTCTGCGATATGGGTTTCCTAGCCGGGGTCCGTCATCTCCATCCGGGCGGGCGTGCGCAGGACTTGCGCGCGCGCCTGCCGCACGTCCTGCAGCATGAAATCCGCCGCGCGCTCGGCCAGCATCACGACCGGCGCGTTGGTGTTGCCCGAAACCAGCGTGGGCATGATCGAGCAATCCACCACGCGCAGCGCCGACACCCCGTGCACGCGCAGGCGCTCGTCCACGACGGCCAGCGGATCGCTGCGCGGTCCCATCTTCGCCGTGCCTGACGGGTGGAAGATGGTGGCGCCATACTCGCGGCAGAAATGCAGGATCTCGTCGTCCGTGTGCACGTCCGGGCCGGGCCGGAACTCACGTTTCATCAGGCCGGCCAGCGGCTCGGTCGCGGCGACCTGGCGCGCATACCGCACGGCGGCCACCGCCATGCGGCGGTCCAGGTCCGTCGACAGGTAATTGGGCTGCATGGACGGCGCCTCGAACGGGTCCGTGCTGCGCAGGCGCACCCGGCCGCGCGAGGTCGGGCGCAACTGGCACACCGAATAGGTGCAGCCGGAAAACGGATGCACCTTGCCGCCCGCCATGTCGGCGGACAGGGTCGCGAAATGGAACTGGGTGTCGGGCGTGCGGCTGGCCGGATCGACGCGGCAGAAAAGACCGCCCTGATTGATGCCCACGGCCAGCGGCCCGCTGCGCAGCAGCAGCCATTGCAGCCCCATGCGCACCCGGCCGGTCAGGCTGCGCAACTGGTCGTTGGTGGTGATGGGGCGGGTGGTCTCGTAGATCAGGCGGATCTGAAGATGATCCTGCAGGTTTTCGCCCACGCCGGGCAGGTCGCGCACGACGCCGATGCCGAACTCGCGCAGCAGGCTGGCGGGCCCGACGCCGGATAGCTGAAGCAGTTGCGGCGATTGCAGGGCGCCCGCGCACAGCACGACTTCGCGCCGGGCGCGCAGCGTGCGGACCTGGCCGCCTTGCCGGTAGCGCACGCCGCAGGCGCGGCTGCCTTCGAACAGTACGCCCATCGCGTGCGCATCGGTCTCGATGCGCAGGTTGGGGCGGTCTTGCGCGGGGCGCAGGTAAGCCACGGCGGTGGAGCAGCGGCGGCCGTTGCGCGTGGTCAGCTGGTAATAGCCCACGCCCTCCTGGTCGCCGCTATTGAAGTCGCGCACGTGCGGCACGCCCAGCTTGCCCGCGGCGGCGATCAGCGCTTCCACCAGCGGATGCGGCGTCTTGATGGACGTGGCGTTCAGCGGACCCTCGGTACCGCGGGTGGGGCCGGGTCCCAGGTCGTTGTTCTCCAGCTTGCGAAACCACGGCAGGCAGTCGTCCCAGCCCCAGCCCGCGTTGCCGGCCCCCGCCCACGCATCGTAGTCTTCGCGCTGTCCGCGGATGTAGATGAGGCCGTTGATGGCGCTGGATCCGCCCAGCGTGCGGCCGCGCGGCCAGTAGATGCGCCGGTCCAGCATGTTGGGATCCGGGTCCGTGTAGAAGCCCCAGTTCACCACCTTGTGGAACATCGTCTTGCCGTAGCCGATCGGAATGTGGATCCACGGATAGGTGTCCTTGGGACCGGCCTCCAGCAGGCACACCGAGTGCGCGCCGTCCGCACTCAACCGGTTCGCCATCACGCATCCGGCCGAGCCGGCGCCCACCACGATGTAATCGACGGTATCGGACATATCCGCGCGGTCTCCCTTATATTGTTCGGCAGGTCCGACCGGCTCGCGCTCCGCAATGCGGACCAGGCCGGCATCTGAGGCGATTCTAGGAAGCGCGCACACAGAACAAAGCACAACACGCGCTGGGGCAGACAAATGGAACAGAACATGCAGCGTCGGTTTCAAAATCGCAGTGCAGCATCGGAACAGGCTGTCAACGGCCGGTCCGATGACAGCGGCGGGCACCAGGAAGCCGCCCGTTCGCTGCGGGCATTGCTGGTGCTGGATCACCTGGCCCGCGCGCAGCATCCGCCCACGCTCGCGCAGTTGGCGCAACGGCTCGACATGCCCAAGACCACGCTGATGCGCCTCTTGGCGGCCATGCAGCGCGCGGGCTTTGTGGCCGCCACCCCGACTGAAAACGGCTTCGTGACGGGGCCGCAGGCGACAGCGCTGGCGCTGGCTACGCTGCGCGCCAGCGCCTTCACGCGCGCATGCCGCGCGGTGCTGACCAAGCTGGTGGGCACGTTGGGCGAAACGTGCAACCTGACCGCGCCGGACGGCGACCAGGTCGTCTACATGGAACGCGTCGAGACGTCCGAGCCCCTACGCCTGTTCTTTGCCGTGGGCAGCCACGTGCCCATGCATTGCACGGCCAGCGGCAAGCTGTTTCTGGCGTCGATGAACCGCCTTGAGCGCAGCCACGTGCTGGCGCGTCTGCCGCTTACGCGCAATACGCCGCGCACGTTCACCGACCCGGCCAAGCTGGACGCCGAGCTGGAGCGGCTGGCCGTGCGCGGCATCGGCATCGACAACGAGGAGTTCGTGCGCGGCATGAGCGCGGTGGCGGTGCCGGTGCGCGATGGCGAGGACCGCGTGGTGGCGGCTGTGGCCTGCCACGCGCCGACCGCGCGGGTGATGCTGGACGATCTGTTGCGTGCGGTGCCGGTGCTGCAAGGCGCCGCGCAGTCGCTGCACGACGTGCTGGCGGCGCACCGGCCGGGCGGTTAGGAAGGGTGCGGGGCGCTCAGTGGCTCATGCGGCCGCCGCTTACCATCCACCGCGTGCCATACCGGTCGACCAGCGCGCCGTAGGCTTCGGCCCAGAAGGTCTTTTGCAGCGGCATCGTGACGCTGCCGCCTTCGGCCAGATGCTCGAACACGCGATGTGCGTCCGATACGGTGGGATACACCAGCGCCAGCGCTACCCCACGGTTGCCGGGGTAGGGATGGCCGGCGGTGGCGTCGCTGCCCAGCAAGGTCTGTTCGTCCAGCGTCAGGCGGGCGTACATGATGCGCCCGGCGTCCTCGTCCGACAGCACCGGCATGGCGGCATCGGGCGGCGCATCGGCGTAGCGGACCAGCGCGTCAAGGCGGCCGCCCAGCACGCGTTCGTAAAAGCGCATGGCCTCGGCGCAGTTGCCGTCAAAACTGAGGTATGCGGATAACTGGGGCATGATGGCTCCGTGCGTGGCCGGGGGTGGGGTTGGGGCTGGGGTGCGGTGCGTCCGCATGGGCAAGGCGGGCGGGGCAGGCCTATGATGGGAGTCTGATCCGATTACGGCCGGGAGACAATCCATGCAACTAGGAAGCTGCCACTGCGGACAGATCGCCTATGAAGTCGATGGCGATTTGTCGCAGGTGTTGGAATGCAACTGCTCGCACTGCAGCCGCAAGGGCTATCTGCTGTGGTTCGTGCCGCGCGCCGCCCTGCGCATCACGTCCTCCACGCAGGCCATGTCGACGTATACCTTCAACAAACACGTGATCTCGCACCATTTCTGCGCCAACTGCGGCTGTGCGCCCTTCGGGTTCGGGGTCGGGGCAGAAGGCAAGGAAACGGCTGCGGTCAACGTGCGTTGCCTGGAAAACGTCGACCTGAATACGCTGACCCGCATTCCGTACGACGGCCGCAACACCTGAGCGGCCGGCTGCGTTCCTGAACGGATCAAAAGGGGGCCGCCGCGATGCGGTGGGCCGATGTGTTTTTTCACGATGGAGAGGGGCAATGAGCACGGTAAGGCTGCTGAGCGATGACGAGATCCGCAGAAGTCCCGAGGCATGGGCGGTGTTCGAGGACATCCGCGCCACGCGCAAGTCGGACTTCGTCAACAACTTCTGGCGGGCGCTGGCCAACGATCCCCCGCGGATGCGCAGCGTCTGGGAGCAGCTCAAGACGGTGATGATGGCCGAGGGCGAGCTCTCGCCGCTGGTGCGTGAAATGATCTACATCGCGGTGTCCACCGCCAATGGCTGCTCGTATTGCGTCCATTCCCACACGGCCTCGGCCCGGGCCAAGGGCATGACCGATGGCCAGCACGCCGAACTGCTGGCGGTGATGGCGATGGCGTCGCAGACCAACGCGCTGGCGACGGCGCTGCAGGTGCCCGTGGACGATGCCTTCCACGTGAAATGACCAGGAGGCGGCCATGTCGCTGATTCCCTTGTTTCCGCTGTCCAATGCGCTGTTTCCCGCGGGCGTGGTGCATCTGCGCATCTTCGAGGTCCGCTATCTGGACATGATCCGGCGCAGCATCGCCGACAACACCGAGTTCGGCATCGTGGGCCTGTTGGCCGGCAGCGAGGTCCGCTCGCCCGAGGGCGTCGAGACGCTGTCGCCCGTGGGCACCATGGCGCGGGTCGAAACCTGGGAGGCGCCCATGCCGGCCTTGCTGGAAATCCGGTGCCGGGGCACCTCGCGCTTTAGGCTGCGGTCCAGCGAGGTGGCAAAATACGGCCTTTGGATGGGCGAGGCCGAGCCCATTGCCGATGACCCGCCCACGCCCGTGCCCGCGGCCATGCAGGCCAGCGCCGATGCGCTGGGGCGCCTGGTGGCGCAGTGGCAGCAGGACGGCGTGCCCGCCGAAAGAATGCCGCTGGCGCCGCCGTTCCGGCTGGACGATTGCGGCTGGGTGGCAAACCGCTGGTGCGAACTCTTGCCGCTGCCCCCGGACGACAAGGCGACACTGCTGGGCCTGACCGACCCGGTGGCGCGCCTGGCCGCGATCCAGGACGTGCTGCGCGGACAGGGGCTGGCGTAGGGCGCCGCCCGACTTTATTTGGACACCATGGAAATCAGAGTAGACGAAGGCCTGCGTGCCTATATAGACCCGCTGACCGAGGACGAACACGCTGCGCTGGAGCGCAGCCTGCTGGCCGAGGGGTGCCGCGACGCCCTGGTCCTGTGGGGCGACCTGCTGATCGACGGGCACAACCGTTACGCCATCTGCGTCAAGCACAACATCCCGTTCCAGACGATTCAGCATCCGCACTTCAAGTCCATGGACGACGTGCATCTGTGGATGATCGAGAACCATCTGGGCCGGCGCAGCGTGTCGGACTTCCAGCGCGGGGTGTTGGCGCTTCGCAAGAAGGAAATCCTGCTGGCGCGCACCGGCCCGCAAGCGGGAGCCGTGGCCGAAGGTGGGCAGGACGGCGGCGGCCAAGGATCGCCGGTCGACGGTACGCCGGCGGACGATTCCCCGCCTTGGGACGAGGACGCGCCCGGGGCCAGCGCCGCGCCGATGCGCGGGCATGCCAATCCCGATTGGAAGCCCGCCGTCCCCAGCCGCCAGGCGCTGGCGCGCGCCGCCCGCATCAGCAGCAATACCCTCAATCAGATCGAAAAGATCCAGAAGTCCGCGGCGCCGGAACTGGTGCGGGCGGTGAAGGAAGGCGCCATCTCCATCAACGCCGCGGCGGCCGTGGCGTCGCTGCCGGCCGAACGGCAGACCGCCGCCGTTGCAGGCGGACGCAAGGAACTGCAGCAGGCCGCCCGGGAGGTCCGGCAGGCCAAGGCGCCGCCGCCGCGCGAGGCGCCGCCGGAAGAACCTATTGAAAACATCGCGGACATGCCGGCGGAAATCGCGCGGCTGCGCCAGTTGCTGGCCAAGCTGACCGATGAACGCGACCAGCTCAAGAAGAAGGTCATGCACCTGACTGTCGCGTTGTCGGAAGCCCGCAGCGGATCCGGCAGCGGGGATGATTGAGTATCGATGCAGGAATAAGGGATAACCCTTAAGCCGCATAATCCACGAAAAAAATTCGTGGATCGCTGGGAATTTATATCGTTTTGAGGAAAGGCTTGCGCGGCTTTGTAATGCAGGTTCGCTTCAACGCTTCCTGCATTCACACCTGACTTTCCTTATGAATCCCATCGGATATCGCATTCTTTCCCGGCCCGAGACGGCCGTCGCCGCCGACGTGCTGGCCGGTTTTGCCAGCATCGGCTCGGCCCAGATCAGCGACTGCATGAATCGCCTGTACGGCGTGTCGGGCCTGCGTCCGCTGCATAACGGCGCGCGCCGTACGGTGGGCGTGGCCCTCACGGTCAAGACCCGTCCGGGCGATAACCTGATGATCCACAAGGCGATTTCGCTGGGCGGCGCGGGCGACGTGATCGTCGTGGACGGCTCGGGCGACACCAGCAACGCGCTGGTTGGCGAACTGATGATGATGGATGCGCAGTCGCGCGGCATCGAAGGCTTCGTGATCGACGGCGCGGTGCGCGATGCGGACGTGTTCGCCCAGGGCGAATTCGGCTGCTTTGCGCGCGACGTGTCGCACAAGGGGCCCTACAAGGACGGCCCGGGCGAGATCAACGTGCCCGTGTCGGTCGGCGGCCAGGTGGTCAATCCCGGCGACGTGGTCGTGGGCGATGCCGACGGCGTGGTGGTGATTCCCGCCGAACACGCCAGCGCCGTGCTGGCGCTGGCGCTGAAGAAGGAAGCCGACGAAGTCGTGGCCAAGGAAAAGCTGCGCGCCGGCACGTACACCAAGCCGTGGCTGGAAAAGACGCTGGCGGAAAAGATGGGAGCGGCAAAATGAGCATCGTTGCCGACCGCATCAAGCGCATCAAGCTGTCGCCCAGCGTCGCCGCGCGCGCCATCATTGCGGAACTGCGCGAGCAGGGCCGCCGCATCATCGACCTGACCATCGGCGAACCGGATTTTTCGACGCCCGAACACATCCGCCAGGCCGCCACCGCCGCCATGAACCGCGGCGAAACCAAGTACCCGCCGGCGCAGGGCACCGTGGCCCTGCGCAAGGCCGCAGCCGCCCATCTGCGGGAAGCGACCGGCGTGGAATACCCGGCATCGCGCGTCATCGTCAGCACCGGCGCCAAGCAGGTGATCTTCAATGGCCTGGCCGCGACGCTGAACGACGGCGACGAAGTGCTGATCCCCGCGCCGTTCTGGGTGTCGTACCCGGACATGGTCCTGGTCAACGGCGGCGTGCCGGTGGCCGTGGAAACGTCGCCCGCCACCGATTACAAGGTGACCCCCGACGCGCTGGAACGCGCCATCACGCCCCGCACCAAGTGGCTGATGATGAATGCCCCCAGCAACCCGACGGGCTCGGTCTACAGCGCGGACGAACTGCGTGGTCTGACCGAGGTCCTTGCGCGTCATCCGCACGTCTGGCTGATGACCGACGACATCTACGCGCGCCTGAACTTCACCGGCGAGCCGACGGTGCATCCGCTGCAAGTGGCGCCGGAACTGGCCGCCCGCACGCTGGTCGTCAATGGCGTGTCCAAGGCCTATGCCATGACGGGCTGGCGCATCGGCTACGGCGCTGGTCCCGATGAACTGATTAAGGCAATGGCGATCCTGCAGTCGCAAAGCACATCGGGCGCCTCGTCGGTCAGCCAGGCGGCCGCGCTGGAAGCGCTGACGGGGCCGCAGGACTGCGTTGTTGAATTCGCCAAAGTGTTCCGCGAGCGCCGCGACCTGGCGATCGCCGAATTGTCCGGCGCGCCGGGCCTGGACATCGTCGTGCCGCAGGGCGCGTTCTATGTCTTTCCGGACTGCTCGGGCCTCTTGGGCAAGAAGACGCCGGCCGGCGACGTGATCGCCAGCGACACGGACCTCACGCACTACCTGCTGCGCGAAGCCGGCGTGGCGGTTATCGACGGCCATGCCTACGGCGCGCCCGGCACGTTCCGGTTGTCGTTTGCCGCCTCGCTGGACGATATCCGGCAGGGATGCGCGGCCATCCGCGAGGCCTGCGCCAAGCTGGCCTGACGGGCCACGCTTTCGCACCCATACGGCGTCATCGCCAGTCTGTACACCTAACAACCATTCAAGGGGAATGAACCATGAAGCGTCACACTCTCATCGCCGCCAGCCTCGCCCTGGCTTCGCTGGCCGCAGGCGGAATTGCCCACGCCGACCAGCTTGACGACATCAAGGCGCGCGGCGAGCTGGTTTGCGGCACGCTGGGCACGTCGCAGCCGTTCAGCTTCCAGGACGGCGCGACGCGCCAGCTGGTGGGCTATGACGTGGACGTGTGCAAGCTCGTCGCGGACAAGCTGGGCGTCAAGGTCAACTACAAGCTGCTGTCGGTGGCGGCGCGCGTGCCGGAACTGAACGAAGGGCGCGTGGACATCCTGGCGGCCAACCTGGGCTATTCGCCCGACCGCGCGCAGCAGATCGCCTTCAGCCACGCGTACTACGTCAGCCCGCAAAAGCTGATGGTGCGCAAGGATTCGGGCCTGGACTCGATCGAAGCCCTGAACGGCCGCCGCATCGGCGCGACCAAGGGTTCCAGCTCCGAGCGCGAGATCAAGCGCATTCTCGACAAGTCGCAGGTGATCGGCTACGGCGACAGCTCGGCCACGTACCTGGCGCTGCAGCAGAAGAAGGTGGACGCGCAGTTTGCGTCGGAGCTGGTGCTGGCGCGACTGGTGCTGCAAAGCCCGCCCACCGCGCCCGTCACTGTTATCGGCAAGGCCGTGTTCGATGAGCCGTGGGGCCTGGGCGTGCGCAAGTCCGAGCCGCGATTCCTGGAAACGGTGAATCAGGCGCTGGACGAGGCCGAAACCTCGGGCGCGGCTGCCAAGCTGTTCGACAAGTGGTTTGGCCCCGACACCCCCTACAAGCTGGAGCGCGGCTTCAAAATCGGCCCGATCGCCGGCTAAGGGGTCGATCCGAGCGCTGCCGTTCGCCAGTATCCGTCACGGCTTCCCGCGTCTTGCAAGGCGATGCGCGGGAAGCCGTGATGCTTGGCGTTGCACGCCCGAACGCAGGAGATTGACAGGTTTATGAGCTTTCTAGACGCTTCCCAATACCAGCTGCTGCTCAGCGGCATGGCGGTCACCGTGCAACTGTTTCTTGTTGCATGGGTGATGGCGTTTTCCATCGCGGTGACGCTGGTGGTGGTGCGCGCCACCAACCTGGCGCCATGCCGCTGGGTGGTCGACGCCTATGTGGAATACCACCGCAATGTGCCGCTGCTGGTGCAGGTGCTGTTCTGGTACTTCGGCATGCCCGAGCTGCTGCCCGAAGGATTCCGCATGTGGCTGTATGCGCACAACGCCGAAATGTCGCTGGCCGCGATCGCGCTGGCGCTGGGGTCGGCCGCCTACATCGCCGAAGACATCCGCAGCGGGCTGCGCGCCATTCCCGGCACCCAGTTCGAGGCTGCCCGCGCGCTGGGCGCCAGCTACCTGCAATGCATGCGCTTCGTCATCGTGCCGCAGGCGCTGCGCATCTCCATTCCGCCGCTGGTCGGACGCGCGCTGCTGCTCTTCAAGAACACCAGCGTGGCTATGGCGATCGGTGTGATGGAGCTGACCTACCAGGCGCGGGAAATCGAGAACGAGACCTACCGCACCTTCGCCACCTTCGGCGCGGCGACGATCATGTACCTGCTGGGATCGTTCCTCATCATGGCGCTCGGATCGCGCATCTACGCCCGTTATCGTCTGAACCGCGGAGGCCATGGTGCTTGATCTCCTGATGCAATACTGGCCCACGCTGCTGGTGGGCCAATACCCCAACGGTCCGCTCGGCGGACTGGCACTGACGCTCATCCTGGCCGCGCTGGGTCTGGCGATGTCCCTGCCGCTGGCGCTCTTGATCGCGCTGGCCAGGGTGAGTCCCTACGGGTGGCTGCGCACGGCCAGCAAGGCGCTGGTCAATGTGGTGCGCGGCATGCCGCTGCTGATGCTGATTTTCTGGGCCTACTTCGTGGTGCCCAAGATCACCGGCCAGGTGGTCAGCGGCTTCTGGACGCTGATCTTTGCCCTGGTGGTGTACGAAAGCGCCTACCTGTCCGAGGTCATCCGTTCGGGTATCGAGGCGGTGCCGCGCGGGCAGATCGAGGCCTCGCGCTCGCTGGGCGTGGGCTACTGGACGACGATGCGCAAGGTGGTGCTGCCGCAGGCGCTGTTCAACGTGCTGCCCAGCATGACCAGCCAGTTCGTGTCCACCGTCAAGGAAACCTCGCTGGGCTACGTCATCAGCGTCAACGAGCTGACGTTTGCCGCCAACCAGGTCAACAACCTGGTGCTGACCCAGCCGCTGCAGGTGTTCGGCATTCTGGCCATCATCTACTTCATCGTGTGCTTCAGCCTGAGCCGTGGCTTGAGCTGGCTGGACCTGCGCATCCGCCGCACGCGGGCCATGGCTTAAAGGAACAAAAACATGATCAAACTCGAGAAAGTGAACAAGTGGTACGGCGAGCATCATGTGCTCAAGGATGTGGACCTGTCGGTGGCGCGCGGCGAGGTGCTGGTGGTGTGCGGACCCTCGGGGTCCGGCAAGTCCACGATGATCCGCACGATCAACCGCCTGGAACCCATCGAAAAGGGCCGCATCCTGATCGACGGCGCGGATATCTACGGCAAGGGCGCCAACCTGAACGCGCTGCGCCAGAAGATCGGCTTCGTGTTCCAGCAGTTCAACCTGTTTCCGCACATGAGCGTGCTGGAAAACGTGATCTTCGCGCCCGTGAACATCCGCAAGCAGCCCCGCAAGGAAGCTGTGGAGCTGGCGCGCAGCCTGCTTGACCGCGTGGGATTGGCGCACAAGATCGATGCCTATCCGGGATCGCTGTCGGGCGGGCAGCAGCAGCGCGTGGCGATCGCGCGCGCGCTGGCGCTGCAACCGCCCGTCATGTTGTTCGACGAGCCGACCAGCGCGCTGGATCCGGAAATGGTGGGCGAGGTGCTTCAGGTGATGAAGGGCCTGGCCAAGGACGGCATGACGATGGTGTGCGTGACGCATGAAATGGGCTTTGCGCGCGACGTCTGCGACCGCGTGGTGTTCATGGACGCGGGCGAAATCCTGGAGATGGATACGCCCGAGCGCTTCTTCAGCGCGCCGGCGCATCCGCGCGCGCAGCGCTTCCTGGCGGACATCCTGCATCCGCGGGGTTGATCCGCGCCGATCGTCCGCGGTGGTAATGTCTGGGGTTTCCATGCGCTTTTCTTCGACCGCGGCGATGTACACCCTCAAGCAATTGGAGGCCTTTTACTGGAGTTCCGAACTGGGCAGCTTCAGCGCGTCGTCGCGCAAGCTGCACACCACCCAATCGGCCGTGGCCAAACGGGTGGGGGAACTCGAGGCCTTTGCCGGCGCGCCCCTGTTCGAGCGGCGCGCCAAGAAACTCCTGATGACCCCGCAGGGCCGCAAGCTGTTCGAGCTGGCCAGCCAGATGCTGGAGCTGAACAGCCGCATCGTGCAGAACATGGCCGATCCGGCCAGCTTCGAAGGCGTGGTGCGTCTGGGCGTGACGGAACTGGTGGGCATGACCTGGCTGGCCGGGCTGATCAAGCAGATCAGCCAGCGCTACCCCCGCGTGCAGTTGATGCCCGAGATCGATGGCGGCATCACGCTCTATGAACGGCTGGAGCAGGACGAACTGGATCTGGCGATCATGCCCGGCCCGTTCTGGGGCTACCAGTACGATTGCACGCACCTGGGGGCGGTCACCAATGTCTGGATGGCGAGTCCGGCGCTGGACATCGATGTCGCTGCCGCGTTGACGCCGCAGGATCTGGCGCCGTATCCGGTGATCTCGCAGCCCACCAATTCCGCGCTATCGCATCTGTACGACGCATGGTTCGCGGAACAGGGGATGCCGGTCAAGCGTGTGCTGACCTGCAACAGCCTGGGCATGATGGCGCAGCTGACGATGCTGGGATTGGGGATCAGTTACCTGCCGGGCGCGTACTTTGCGCCGCTGGTGGCGCGCGGGGCGCTGTGCCAGTTGAATGTGCAGCCGGACCTGCCGACCATCAATTACTACGCGGTGCACAAAAAGAACATCGTCAATCCGGTCGTATCCCGGGTGATCGACATTGCGCGCGAGGAATGCGCGTTCGAGGTGGCGGGGGCCTTCCTGCCCCATGTGCCGCCGGCGGCGCGGCCCATCGAGGCAGGGGAAGGCGGCTTGCCGGATGGGAATCCGGCCGGCCGGCGCGCTTAACCGCAGCGGATCGCCGTCATCACGTCCTTGTCGTCCACGATGAGGTTCAGGCGGGTGTTGTTGTATTCCATGGTGACCAGCTGGCCCGGACGCAGCATGCGCGCTGTGGCGCTGCCGCTGCGCGTGCGCAGGTCTTCCATGACGGACGGCGTGGCTTTCTGACCGATCTGCGATTGCAGCGGGCCGGCGTCGCAGGTCTTGCCGGTGCTGCTGCCGGGCATGGCCGAGGACGAACCGTAGGAAGAGCCGGCGCCGGTGCTCGATGAAGAGGATGCGCTCGAGGAGCTGGAGGCCGGCGCGCTGGACGTACGCGAACCGCCGGTATTGGCGCACGCAGCCAGGCTGGCAACCAGCAGGAAGGGGATCAGCTTGCGGATCATGTAGGACTCCTTACAACGAGCGGACAAAAAGCCATGATAGACCAGCGGCGACGCGCTGTGCTCAAGGCGCGGCGGGCATGTGCAACCGGGCAACAGCGGCGGGCGGCTGGGCGCGCGTCAGGTGTTCGCCAGGTGTCTGACACCCGTATGGACGGTCTTCAGGCTTGAAGGGTGCTTCAAGGGTGTCAGACTCCGTCAAGTTGCTCCCGCATCCTCAATGGAAATCGCGGCTCTGCGACGTCAGCCCGCCCAGGAGGTCGGACATGTCCACCAGCCGCTGCGCGATCAGGTGGCGCACCCCGTCCACACTTTGCCAGGACCCGAACACCCCCAGCAGGGTGGCGCCCAGCAGCTCGCGGCGCTGGCGTTCGATCAGGTCGGGGCGGACCACCACGTTGACCGGGCCGGTCTCGTCTTCGAGGGTGACGAAGATGACGCCCTTGGAGGTCTGGGGGCGCTGGCGCACGGTGACGATGCCGCAGGCGCGCGCGACCCGCTTGTTGGGATAGTCGTTCAGCACCGAGGCGGGCTGGAAGTTGCGCGCGGCCAGTTGGGGGCGCAGCAGCGATACCGGATGGCTGTGCAGCGTCAGGCCGACGCTGCGGTAGTCGGCGGCCACGGTCTGGCTCTCCGACGGGGCGGACAGCTGCGGGGCCTGGGTTTCCACGATCTCGGCGTCCCGCAGCAGGTCGCGGCTTTGTACGCTGGCGGCGGCTTCCCAACTGGCCTGGCGCCGGTGGCCGGCCAGGGTACGCAGCGCGTCGCCCGCGGCCAGCGCGTTCAGGTCGTGGCGGTTCAGGCCGGCGCGGCGGGCCAGGTCGGCGGTGTTGGCAAAGGGGGCGTCGGCCCGCGCGGCCTCGATGCGGCGGGCGGCGTCCTCGCGCATGCCCTGCAGCAGGCTGAGTCCCAGCCGCACGGCGGGGCGGGGCGTGGGGACGCCCGGCGTGGCGACGCCCGGCGTATCGACGCCCGGCGTATCGACGTCCGGCGTGGCGACGCCCGGCGCCTCTGCGGACGGCGCGTGGGGGTGGGGGCGGCGGCGGGCGCCCGGATGCCCGTCGGGCAGCGTTTCCAGCACCGAATCCCAGCCGCTTACCGTCACGTCGGCGGGCAGCACGCAGACGCCGTGGCGGCGCGCATCCTGCACCAGTTGGGCGGGTGCGTAGAACCCCATGGGCTGGGAATTGAGCAGGGCGGCCAGAAAGGCCTCCGGTTCGTGGCGCTTGAGCCAGGAGCTGGCATACGCCAGCAGGGCGAAGCTGGCGGCATGGCTTTCCGGAAAGCCGTATTCGCCAAACCCTTCCACCTGGCGGAACAGGGCTTCGGCGAAGTCCAGCGTGTAGCCGTGCGCCAGCAGCCCGCCCACCAGCTTGACGCGGAACTTGTCCACGCCGCCCTTGCGCCGCCAGGCCGCCATCGACCGGCGTAGCTGATCGGCCTCGCCGGGCGAAAAACCGGCGGCCACGACGGCGATCTGCATGACCTGTTCCTGGAAGATGGGCACGCCCATGGTGCGGCTGAGCACGCCGCGCACTTTTTCGCTGGGGTAGGTTTCGTCCTCCTTGCCCTGGCGGCGCCGCAGGTAGGGGTGGACCATGCCCCCCTGGATCGGTCCGGGGCGCACGATCGCCACCTGCACCACCAGGTCGTAGTATTCGCGCGGCCGCAGGCGCGGCAGCATCGTCATCTGGGCGCGCGATTCGATCTGGAAGACGCCAATGGTGTCGGCGTCGCAGATCATGTCGTAGGTGGGCACGTCGCCTTCCGGGATGTCCTGCAGGGCGAGCGGCCGGCCGCGGCGCTGGCTGGCCAGTTCAAGTGTGCGGCGCAGGGCCGACAGCATGCCCAGCGCCAGGACGTCGACCTTGAGCAGCTTCAGGGCGTCCAGATCGTCCTTGTCCCATTGCACGACGCTGCGGTCTTCCATGGCGGCGTTCTCGATGGGCACCAGGCGCGAGAGCTTGCCGCGTGAAATGACGAAGCCGCCCGGGTGCTGCGACAGGTGGCGCGGAAAGCCCATCATGGTCTGCGCCAGCGATGCCCACTGGCGCGCCACCTGGGATTCCGGGTCCAGGCCGCAGGCGCCCAGCGTGCGCAGCATTTCCTTCTTGCCGTCCCACCACTGGTGCGCGCGGGCCACGGCGTCGATGACGCCCGGGTCCACGCCCAGCGCGCGCCCCGTATCGCGCAGCACGCTGCGCGGCCGGTACGAGATGACCACCCCGGTCAGGGCGGCGCGGTCGCGGCCGTATTTGCCGTAGATGTACTGGATGACTTCTTCGCGGCGTTGATGTTCGAAGTCGACGTCGATGTCGGGCGGTTCGTTGCGTTCCTTGCTGATGAAGCGTTCGAACAGGTTGTTGCCGCGCTGCGGGTCCACCGCCGTGATGCCCAGGCAATAGCAGACGGCGGAATTGGCGGCCGAGCCCCGGCCCTGGCACAGGATGCCGGCGTTGCGGGCGAACTGCACGATGTCGTAGACGGTCAGGAAGTAGGCCTCGTAGTTGAGGTCCGCGATGAGATCCAGTTCCTTGTCGATCTGCGCCGTCACGCTGTCGGGCACGCCCTGGGGAAAGCGTCGGTCCGCCCCGGCCAGCGTTTCCTGGCGCAGATAGCTGGCGGGCGTGTGGCCGGGCGGCACGATCTCGTCGGGATATTCGTAATGCAGCTCGTCCAGCGAAAACGTGCAGCGGCGCGCCACCGCCAGGGTCTGCGCCAGCGCGTCGGGCGGATACAGGCTGGCCAGCCGCATGCGGCTGCGCAGGTGCTGTTCGGCATTGCCCGACAGTTCGTAGCCGCATTGCGACACCTGCTGGCGGGTGCGGATGCCGGTCAGCGTGTCGTGCAGCGGCTTGCGCGACCGGACATGCATCTGCACCTGGCCGACCGCCACGATCGGCAATTGCGAGACCTGGGCTGCGTGTTCGACGGCGGCGCGGTGCAGGTCGTCGCGCGACTGGTGCAGCAGGTTCAGTCCCACCCACGCGCGCCCCGGAAAGACGCGCGCCAGCCAGCGCGCCTGGTCGGCCATGCGGTCGGCGTCGGTGCCGTAGGCGGGCGTCAGGATGGCCAGGCATTCCGGCAGACTGCGCAGGTGCGCGTGGCCGGCGGGCGGATCGGCAAGGTCTTGCGGGGAAAGCCGGTATTCGCCCTTGGGCGCCCGGGTGCGGCCCAGCGTGATGAATTCAGACAGGTTGCCGTAGCCTTCGCGCGTCTGCGCCAGCAGCGTCAGCCCCAGTGGAGCTGCGTCGGGCGCGGCGCGCAGCTGGAACGTGGCGCCCACGATGAGCGGCAGCTTGAGGGTCTTGGCTTCGGTGTGGGCGCGCACGACGCCGGCCAGCGAGCATTCGTCGGTCAGGGCCAGCGCGGCGTAACCGAGTTCGGCCGCCCGCGCGGTCAGTTCTTCGGGATGCGAGGCGCCTTGCAGGAACGAAAAATTGGACTGGCATTGCAGCTCGGCGTAGCCGGGCAGCTGGGCCAGGACCTCGGCCGGGTCCAGGGGATCGGGGGCGTCGTCGTCCATGCGCATGTCAGGCGTACAGTCCGTGCAGGAACCAGCGCGCGTCCTCGGCGTCGCGCTCGCGGTAGATCCAGTAGCGCGCGCCCGCCGCGTCTTCGGCGACGAAGTAATCGCGCACGGTCAGGGCGGGGTCCCACCAGCCGCTTTCGATGCGTTCGGGGCCGCGCATCAGCCGCAGCGCCTGGCCGGCGTAGTGGGGGCGATGGCCGGACAGCTTGAGGGGCTGCGGGGTTTCCAGCAGCCAGAACGGCCGGTCGAGCAGCGGCGGCAGGGGGGCGGGACGTTCGGGCGCGGCCAGCGCATCGCCCCAGGAATTGGCGGCTTCGGGACGGTGGTCGGCGGTGGGCTGGGCATGGCGCACCCGGTCGCGGCCCAGCCGCGCCACCAGCAGGTCCAGCAGCCGCGCGTGGTCGGCGGCGGTGCCGCCCGGTTCGGGGAACAGGGTGGTGCTGGCCGCGGGCTGCTCGACGGTGTCGGGCGCGTGCAGCGTCACGGCGATGACGGGGGCTTCCAGCGTGAAGTGGTTGAGTTTTTCGCGCAGCAGATGCAGCAGCTGCGGCGCCTGCCAGATGGGCTGGGCCAGGGCCACTTCAAGTTCGGTGGGCGGGCGGGCGTGGCGGCCGCGTTCGTGGTCCATGCTGAGCACCACGCGCCGCACGGCCAGTTGCCGGGCGGTCAGCCAGCCGCCCAGCTGCTCGGCCAGCCGGCCCGCCACGGCCAGCACGGCGTCGGTGTTCTCCATGTAGTCCATGAGTTCGATCCGCCGCGAAAACTGGTTGGGCGGTTCGAGCCAGCGATAGAGTTCGGGCACCTGGCCGTAGGCGGCGTCCAGCGCCTGCAACAGATCGGGCGCGCTGCGCCGCTGCAGCCCCCCGCGCGGCAGGGCGCGCAGGTGCGCCAGCGTGTGGCAGCCGATGTCGTCCAGCCAGTTGCGGCGGTCTTGCGCCTGGGGCAGCAGCGACAGCGGCAGGGCATCGAGCCGCCGCGCCAGGGTGGGCAGCTTCAGGGTGCGCCGGGGCACGCGCCGGCCGGCGCGCCGCGCGAGCAGCCAGGCGCCCTTGGCCGTGGGCGCCATGCCCAGCGACACCCGCAGATCCAGCGCGCGCAGCGTGGCGGCCACCCGCCGGCTCAGCGCGCGCGGCCCGCGGAAGAACATCAGGCTGGCGCCCACGTTCAGCAGCACGGTGTCGCCGTCGACCAGGGCGATTTCCGGGGTGTACTGCAAGAGGGCCAGCGCCGCGCCGTGCAGGGCGTCGGCCTCGGCCAGCGCATTGCGGGGCAGCAGTTCCACGCCGGGGGCGATGGCCGCCGCGCCCGCGCGGCGCATGCCGGGCGTCACGCCGGCCTGGCGGGCGGCGGGGGTCAGGGCGGCGACCCGTTCCTGATCCAGAACGGCGAACGCCTCGTGGTCATGCGGCCAGTGCGGGCGTATGGCGTCCAGCGGCAGGCAGCGCAGGTAGGCGGCGATCCAGAGGCGCATGGCGGGGAGAAGAGGGGGTAAGCGCGCCGGGCTCCAGGCCTACGTACAGCGGGGTGTCGCAGACGGGCCCCCGGCGCTTCAGGATATGAACGGACAGGCCGCCGGGCGCGGGCGCCAGCGCCAGCCGCAAGGCGGCGGGCGTGGCGGTCTGCGCGGCGCGGGACGGGCGCACGGCGATGAACAGCAGGTCGCTGGCCTGGGCGGCCAGATGCAGGCGGCGCAGGGATTCGGGGCGCACGTGGGGCAGCCAGCAGATCAGCGCGCCGCAACTGGCGTTTTTCAGGATCTGTTCGCTGGCCCACAGCGCGTCGACCGGCTTTTCGGGCGCCACCCACAGCAGTTGCCGGGGATCCAGCCGCCAGCTCATCCAGCTGGCGATGTGCGGCACGTGCGGCGGCTGCACCAGGGCAATGGGACGACGGGTTTCCAGTTGGGCCAGCGCGGGACGCAGCAGGCGGATTTCTCCGATGCCGGGATGGGGGGTGAGCAGTTCAACGAGCGATCCGAGCGGCCAGCCGTTATCCGGCAGTTCGGCTGACAGCGCCGCGTGCCCGGTTGGCAGGGTGCGTGCGGCGCCTTTGGCCAACTGCGTGGCGCGCCACAACGCGGGATGGATCTGTTCGGGGGACTGCATGGCGAAAGCGCCCGGCGCTCAATACCTGTATGAATGTACAGTATTGTACCGGGCTTTGCGCCGGGCGGACGTATCGAAAAGTGCCCCCGAATGTGTCCCGAATGTGTCCCCGAAAAGTGCTAGAACCGCATGTCCTGGTACTTCACCCACCGCGAGCCGCGCAGCAGCCGGTGGCCGATCCACAGTCCCAGGAACAGCGGAATGGCCAGGTACGTCGACACCACGCCGATCCAGTCGATGCGTTCTTCAAGGAACGCCTGATAGTTCTGTCCCAGCGTGACCACCAGGCACAGCACGAAGGCCAGCAGCGGCCCGAACGGAAAGAGTCCCGCCTTGTAGGGCAGGTCGGCCGTGTCGTAACCGTGCTTCACGTAGCCCTGGCGGAAGCGGTAGTGGCTGACCGCGATGCTCAGCCACACGATGAATTCCGTCATGCCCGCAAAATTGAGCAGCCAGATGTACACCGCCTTCGGGCTGTACACCACGCTGAACAGGCACAGGCAAGCCAGCAGCGTCGTGGCCAGCAGCGCATACAGCGGCACGCCGCGCGGGGTCAGACGCTTGAAGATCGCCGGCGCCTGGCCCTCGGCCGCCATGTTGAACAGCATCCGCGTCGCCGCATACATGCCCGAATTGCCGGCCGACAGCACGGACGTCAGGATCACCGCGTTCATCACCGTGGCCGCGGACAGCAGGCCCGCGTGCTCGAACACCAGCGTGAAGGGGCTGACCGCGATGTCCTCGACCTCGTTGCGCAGCAGTTGCGGATCGGTGTAGGGCACCAAGAGGCCGATGATCAGGATGGCCAGCACATAGAACAGCAGGATGCGCCAGAAGACGCTGTTGATCGCGCGGGGCACGTTGCGCCGGGGGTTTTCGGACTCGCCGGCCGCCACGCCCACCAGTTCGGTGCCCTGAAAGGAGTAGGCCACCACCATCGCCACGCCCACCCACGTCGCCGCGTTGCCGACGAAGGGCGCGTCGCCCACCTTCCAGTTGTCCAGTCCCACCGGTCCGCCGCCGTGGATGATGCCGGCCAGCATCGCCACGCCCACCACGATGAAGCACAGCACCGCCACCACCTTGATGATGGCGAACCAGTATTCCGCCTCGCCGAAGCTGCGCGCCGAGAAAGCGTTCAACCCGAAGGTCAGCGCCAGGAACGCCACGCTCCATATCCAGCCTGGCGTGTCCGGCAGCCAGTACGCCATAACGAGCTGCGCCGCCACGACGTCCACCGCCACGACCGTGGCCCAGCTGACCCAGAAGTTCCAGCCCAGCGCAAAGCCGAAACCCGGATCCACGTAGCGCGACGCATACGTGCAGAACGAACCCGACACCGGCATGAAGGTGGCCAGCTCGCCCAGGCTGGTCATGATGAAGTACACCATCAGGCCGATCACCAGGTAGACCATCAGCGCGCCGCCGGGGCCCGCCTGCGCGATGGCCGCGCCGGAAGCGACGAACAGGCCGGTGCCGATGGCCCCGCCCAGCGCTATCATCGTGAGGTGGCGTGCCTTCAGCACGCGGTGCAGCTGATTGTTGCCGGCGGTGTCGCCGGTAGTGTTGCTGACAGGCGCGGCGGCGCCCGACTCGATGTTCGGTGTGTGCATGACAAGGCGTGTGGTGGCCACCGCCGGGCATCGCCGGCGCTGGACATTGCCAACGGCGGGCGCCCGTCGTTGCGGGCAAGCGCGGGGCGGCGTGCAAAAAAGCCCGGCGTCGTAGGTGCGATGCCAGGCGCGGCGCATTTTACAATGCGGCAATCGGGGCGCAGTCCCACCGTCCCAGGCCAGCACGGAGCAGTTTCATGGCGTCTTCCAGTTCTATCGAATTTCTTCCCGACCCGGGCGTCGACGTGCGCCAGCTCTTCATCCTGCTGCACGGCGTGGGCGGATCGCCCGCCAGCCTGGAGCCCCTGGCCCAGGCGGTGCGCGCGGCCTTTCCGACGGCGGCCGTGCTGATCCCCGAAGGTTTCGAGGCCTTTGATGGCGGCGGGGCGGGCCGGCAGTGGTTCTCCGTGCGCGGCGTCACCGAAGACAACCGCGCCGAGCGCGTGGCCCAGGCCATGCCGCAGCTGGAAACCTATGTGCGGCACGCCCAGGCGCGTTTCGGCCTGCTGCAGTCCGACACCGCGGTGGCCGGCTTTTCGCAGGGCGCCATCATGGCGCTGGAACTGGTGCAGGCGCACGACGGCATGGCCGGCCGCGTCATCGCGTTCTCGGGACGCTATGCGCAACTGCCCAAGAACGCCCCGTTGTACACCACGATTCATCTGCTGCACGGCGCCGACGACGCGGTCATGAGCGTGTCGCAGGCGCAGGCCGCGCAGGCACGCCTGGCCGAACTGCACGGCGACTCCACCATCGACATCGCCACCCACGTCGGTCACGAATTGCATCCCGCCCTGATCCAGCGCGCCATCGTCCGCCTGCAGACCTGCGTGCCGCTGCGCAGTTGGGAGGCCGCGCTGGGCCTGAACCAGACGCCGCCGGACGGGACGACGGTGCATTGATGGCGGCATCTGCCACGACCGGCGCGAAAGCCTCCGCGCCCGCGCAGCAACGCGCGGCCGAAGCCGTCGGCGGCGCGCAAAGCATCTTCCGCGTGCTGCGCATCCTTAAATACGTCGGGGCGGCACCCGCGCGCGGCGTCGGTCTGACGGATGTGGTGCGTGACGTCGGCCTGACGCCGCCCACCGCGCACCGCATGCTGTCGGCCTTGCTGCAGGAAGGCTTTCTGTCGCTCAATCCGCGGCTCAAGACCTACAGCCTGGGCCGCGAGTCCTACATCCTGGGGCTGGCCGCCGAAAGCCGGCACGGCATCAAGGCCATCGCCGAATCCGCCGTGCTCCGCCTTGCGCAGTCCACGGGCGACACCAGCTTCCTGTCGGTGCGGTCGGGACACGAAGCGGTCTGCGTGGACCGCAAGACGGGCGACTTTCCCATCAAGATCCTGACGCTGGAAGTCGGCCACCGCCGCCCGCTGGGCGTGGGGGCGGGCAGCCTGGCGCTGCTGGCATTCCTGCCCAACGACGATATCGACCGCGTACTGGCGCGCTACGACGCCAGCGCCGCGCCCGATCTGCCGTCCACCGACATGCTGCGCGAAGACATCGCCGCCGCGCGCAAGAACGGCTACGCGCTCAACCCGGGCCGCATCATTCCCGACATGCTAGGCGTGGGCGTGCCGGTGTTCGACCGCGAGCAGCACGTGGTGGCGGCGCTGAGCGTGGCGGCGATCCGTTCGCGCCTGTCCGGCGCGCGCCTCGCGGACGTGGTGGCCGCGTTGCAGCGGGCGGCTTCGGAATTGTCCGCGGACCTGGCCCCGCGCTTCTGATCGCTGCCGGGCGAACGGAAGTCCCGCACCTGGCCCGTCAGGAAACGCTGCGCAGCCGGCGCCTCGGCAAAAAGCCGCGCGCCCGCCGCGTCAACGCCCCGGCCCGCCGCGTCAACGCCCCGCGCAGGCCTTGCCGCCGTCTACCGGCAGGCAGACGCCGGTGATGTACTTGGCCTCGTCGCTCGCCAGGAACAGCGCGGCATGCGCGACATCCCACGCATCCCCCATCCGCCCCATCGGACTGGCGGCATTGCGCCGCCGCCGCATTTCCTCGACATCGTCGAATTGCCCCGCAATCTGCTTGTAGATCAACGGCGTGTCGATGACGCCGGGCAGCACGGCGTTCACGCGGATATTGTCCGGCGCATAGCGCACCGCCAGCGACCGCGTCAGATGGTTCAGCCCCGCCTTGGCCGCGTAGTACGAGGTGTACGGATACGAATTGACCTGAATCGACGCCAGCGACGAAATGTTGACGATGCTGCCTGAGCCCTGCGCCAGCATGGCGGGCAGCACATGCTTGCAGGTCAGGAACACGCCGGTCAGGTTGGTGTCCAGCACGCGATGCCAGCTTTCCTCGCTGGCCTCGATGGGATCGCCCATTTCGGTGATGCCCACGTTGTTGTGCAGCACGTCGATGCGTCCGGCGGCCGCCAGCACGGCGGCGACCGCGGCCTGGATCTGCGTGGAGTCCGTTACGTCCGCGGTCAACGCCTGGCAACGGCCGCCCTCGGCCTCGATGATGGCGCAGGTTTCGCGCGCGGCGTCCTCCCTGACGTCCACCGCGAAGACCCGCGCGCCTTCACGCGCATACAGCGCCGCCGCGGCCTTGCCGTTGCCCCAGCCCGGCCCCGACGACCCCGCGCCAAACACCAGCGCCACCTTGTCCTTCAGCCGCTCGCCCATGTCATTCCGCCGAGATGTGGGCGAAGTCGGCCACCTTCTTCCACTTGGCCACGTCGTCCTGGATCATCGCGGCAAAGGCCTCGGGCTTGTCGGCGACCACATACGCGCCAACCCCCGCGTACTTGGCCTGCACGTCCTTGTCGGCCAACGCCTTGCGGGATGCGTCGTTCAGCTTGGCCAGCACGTCTTTCGGCAGGCCCGCGGGGGCCAGCAGGCCGTTCCACATTTCTGCGTCGTAATCGGGCAGGCCGACTTCAGCAAAGGTGGGCACGTCGGGCAATTGCGGCAGGCGCGATTTGGCGGCCACCACGATCGGGCGCAGACTGCCCGACTGGATGTGCGCCATGGACGACGCCGCCGTATCCCACAGGATGGGCACCTGGCCGGCGATCACGTCGTTCAGCGCGGGGCCGGTGCCACGGTAAGGCACGTGCATCATGTCCAGGCCGGACAGCGACTTGTAGTATTCCATCGCCATGTGCGTGGCGCCGCCATTGCCCGACGAGGCATAGGAATACTTGCCGGGCGCGCCCTTGATCAAGGCGGTGAACGACGCATAGTCCTTGGCGGGAAAGTTCTTGTTCACCACGATCACGCCCGGCACGCGGATGATCTGCGTGACCGGCGTGAAGTCCTTCACCGCGTCGTAGGGCAGGTTCTTGTACACGGCGGGGTTGGTGCCGTTGGTGCTGGACGTGCCCAGCAGAAGCGTATAACCGTCCGGCGCGGCCGAGGCCACGGCGCGGCTGCCGACGGTGCCGCCCGCGCCACCCCGGTTCTCCACCACGACCGGCTGGCCGATCTGCTTGGCCAGCGCCTCGGCAAAGATGCGGCCGACCACGTCGGACGTGCCGCCGGGCGGGAAGGGCACGATCAGGCGGATGGGGCGGTCGGGGTAGGTGGCCTGCGCCGCGGCGGCGCCCGCCAGCGACAGCGTTGCAGCGGCGGCCGCCAGCTTGATCCAGGTTCTGCGCTTCATGATGGGTTGTCTCCTTGCTTGATTTTGTTGTGTCTTGAACCGGGCGTTGCGCGCCGCCGTCAGGCGATGCGGTCGCCCGGCTTGATCTTGGCCGCCCGGCTGTCCACGCCCGGCAGCATGTGCGCGGGGTCGCGCGTGACCACCACGTCCAGGATGGTGGGACGGTCCTTGCAGGCATACGCCTCTGCCAGCGCGGCCGGCAGCTCTGCGGGGTCTTCGACGCGGATGCCATGGCAGCCCAGCGCGCGCGCCACATTGGCGTAATTGGTGTCGACCAGGTCCGAAGACTGGTAGCTGCCCGCGCCGTACATCAGATGCTGCAGCGCCTTGATGTACCCCGAGGCCGCGTTGTTGACCACCACGAGCGTAAAGGCGAGCTTCATGCGCACCGCGGTTTCCAGTTCGCCCAGCGACATGTTGCAGCCGCCGTCGCCGGTCAGGCTGACCACCTGGCGTCCCGGCGCCGCCGCGGCTGCGCCGATGGCGCCGGGGATGCCGTAGCCGATGGAAGCAAAGCCGCGATCCGGCACGAAGCCGCGGCCCGCGCGCTTGGTGTCGAACAGCAGGCCGCCCCAGTGCGCCGCGAAGCCGCCGTCCGCGACCAGAATGCCGTCTTCCGGCAGCGAGGCGTTGATCTCGTGCAGCAGCCGCGCCATGCCGACGGGCCGGTCGGCCGACGTCAGCTTGGCGTTCACGGATTCGCGCCATGCGTGCATGGCCTGGCCGACCTCGTCCACGTAGTTCTGGCGCGCGTGCTCGCCGTGGGCGGCCAGGCGCGTGTCCAGGTCATCCAGCGTCGCGCGCACGTCGCCCCACAGCCGCAGGGCGGGCGTGGTGGTGCGGTCGAATTCTTCGGCCACGATGTCCAGATGAATGATCGGCGCGCCGGCGGCCAGCAGGTCGTAGCGGCGCGTCGCCACCTCGCCCAGTTTGCAGCCGACGACGAACAGGCAATCGGACTTGGCGATCAGGTCGTTGGCAATGCGGCTGTAGCGGCCGAACAGCCCCGCGTTCAGCGGGTCGTTGCAGGCGATCGCGCCCTTGCCGCTCATGGTATGGGCGACGGGGATGCCGAACTTGCGGGCGAAGGCCTGGACCGTCTCGGCCGCATCGCTGATGTGTACGCCGCCGCCGCACAGCATCAGCGGGCGGGCGGCGCCGGCCAGCATGCTGGCGGCTTGGGCCACGTCCTCGGCCGATGGCCGGCAGCGCAGCGCGGGCGAGCGCCGGTAGTTGGGGCTGGAATAAAAGTCGCCGGCGTCAAAGGCATGGACGGCGTGCGCGATGTCCTCGGGCACGTCCAGCACCACGGGGCCGGGCCGTCCGCTGGTCGCCACGGCAAACGCGCGCCGCACCAGCTCGGGAATGCGCTCGACCATCTCCACGCGCAGCACGTCTTTCACGACTGGGCGCAGCACTTCCAGTTGCCGGGCTTCCTGCGTCATATTCTTCCACGCGTGCATCCGGTGCGCGTCGCCGACCAGCGCGACCAGCGCGGTGCCGGCGTTGTAGGCTTCGGCCAGGCCGGTCACCAGATTGGTCGCGCCCGGACCCAGCGTCGCGTCGCACACGCCGGGACGGCCGCTGACCTTGGTATAGGCGTCGGCGGCAAACACCGCGCAGCGCTCGTCGTTGATCAGGTTGTGATTCAGCTTCAGGCGGCGCGCCGCGTCATAGAAAGGCAGCAGTTGAAAGCCGCCCATGCCGAACATCAGGCCGACGTCGTGCGCCGCGAACATGCGGGCGATGGCTTCGCCGCCGGTGATTTCCAGTTTTTCGGACATGCGGGTGATGCTCCTAGTAGGGGTCGCGCCCGGTCAGCAGGGCGTCGATGAAGGTTTTGAGCGGCGTGCCGACGCGGCAGCCCAGGTTTCGGGCGCGGGCGTTGGCAGAAGAAATGGTCCCTTCCTCGTAGCAGGAACGGGCGTCGCCGATGCGGGCGGTTTGCGCGGATACGGTCAAGGCGGCAATGCCGCGTTGGTCCAGCAAAGGCAGGCGGCCGATGCCGGCGCTGTCCTTGCCGATGCCCGCGTCGTTGAACGTGACGAGGCGCGGAGACGCGCGGACACCGTCCGATTGCAGGCCCGCCAGCCGCTCCCCGTGCGAGGCCGTGATGGCGATGAGACCGTCGTCGCGGGAGTCGACCAGCGAGACGGAGTCGGCGCCGATCACCAGCGGCGCGCCGTCCGGGCCTGTCTTGAATACCGTGCGGGATTCCTTGACGTCGGCGGGCGGACGGGCGCTGCGCGACGCGCGCGCCAGCCGCGAGGCGGCCTCGGCCACTGGCATACCCGCTTTGCAGCCCAGCTCTTGCGCCAGCGCGTTGACAAAGCTGAGGACGCCGTGCCGCGCCATGTCCGCGCCATCGCCGATGCGGCAGCTTTGATAGCTTGCGGTGGCGGCGGGTACGCCCCAGCGTTGCAGGTCGTCCAGGCCAGCAATGCCGGCACGCATCCAGCCCACGCCGGCGTCGTTCAGGACGACGGCCAGCACGCCACCGCGCGCCGCGCAGTAGGCGGCATAGCTGCCGCCATGCGACCCGGCGATCACCACGCGTCCGGCATCCTGCGGCGTGAGCTTGGTGATGCTGTCCAGCACGCGCGCGTCGCCGGCGCTTGCAGGTTGTTCCATATTATGAATTGTCCCCGTCCTCGAGTATCGCGTTGGCATGGCCGGCGCGATGCCGTCGAATCGTCTGATGTAGTTATTGGCTTGAGACGATTCTAGGAGCGGGGGTTTGGGGAGATCAATGTCATCCCCATAATATGGAAATCAATTTTTGGCGGGCTACTTCTCCCAGCCGCCGCCCAGCGCCAGGAACAAGGCAATCTGGTCGCTGCTCAGATCCGCCTGCGATGCGGCCAGCGCGCTTTCATTGCTGGCCAGCGTGCGCTCGGCGTCCAGCACGGTCAGGTAATCCGTCTTGCCGTACTGGAACAGGCGGCGCGCCTGCGAGGCCGCTTCGGCGCTTTGGTCGCGGGCCGCGCGCAGGGCCGTGTCGCGGTCCAGCTGGCGGGCATAGACGACCAGCGCGCTTTCGGTTTCGCGCAAGGCGTTCAGCACGGCCGCATCGAAACGCGCGGCCGCGGCCTTGGTGTTGGCTTCGGCTTCGGCGATGCGGGCCTGCGCGGCGCCGGTGTTGGGAACGGTCCACGAGATCAGCGGGCCTACGCTCCAGCTGAACGTGCCGCGATCGCCGAACATGGCGGCCGGGCCGCCCGAAGCGGCGGACAGGCCCAGCGTGATCTTCGGGTACAGATCGGCCGTGGCCACGCCGATGCGGGCGGTGGAGGCGGCCAGCGTCCGTTCGGCCTGACGGATGTCGGGACGGCGGCGCAGCAGTTCGGCGCCGTCGCCGACGGGGATGGTTTCGGTCAGCTTGGGGGCGCTGGCGCATTGCAGCAGGGCTTGCGGAATCTGGCCCGGCGTCTGGCCGGTCAATGCAGCCAGACGGTACAGCGCGGTGCGCTGCTGCGCCTGGAACGGCGGCAGATTGGCCTGCAATTGTTCGAGCTGGCTGCGCGCCCGCGTGACGTCCAGCGCGGTGCCGCGCCCCGCGCGTTGCAGGCGGCTGACGGCGTCGACCGATTCCTTCTGCACCTGCACGGAATGCTGCGCCGACGCAAGCTGCATGCCTGCCGCGCACATGTTGGCGTAGGCGCGCGCGGTCTCGGCCGCGACCGTGACGCGGGTGGCGTCATAGGCGGCTTGGGCGGCCTGCGCGTCGCCGGTGGAGGCTTCCACGGCGCGGCGGATCTGGCCGAAAAGGTCCAGCTGATACGACACGCTGGCGCCGGTGGAGTACGACCAGCGATTGGGCGGATCGATGCCGGGTTGCAGTTCCTGCAAGCCGGAAACGTGGCCGAACGTGGGCGAGGCATTGACGCCGATCGTCGGCTGTTGTTGCGCCTTCGTTTCCTGCACCGCGGCCTGCGCGCGTTCCAGATTGGCGCTGGCCACGCGCAGGTCGGTGTTTGCGGCCAGGGCCTTTTCCACCAGACCATCCAGCACGGGGTCGTTGTACAGGCGCCACCAGTGGCCGGGGACTTCCTCTTGCCGATACACGCCGGCCTGCGCCTCCATAAAGGAGGATTGCGCGCTCGGCCGCTGGGAGACGGCCTCCGGCGGCACCTTGTAGTCGGGGCCCACGGAGGCGCATCCGGCCAGCGCGAGGGCCAGCGTCAGCGGAAGGAGGAGTCTGGTTTTCATGGCAGGTACGGCTTGGCGTCGATAAGAAATTGCGGAGTTTTTCGGAGAAAAGTGGTTCTGCGTCCCGTCAGGACGCGTGGGGCGCGGCGGCGGCGGACTGGGGCGGGCGGTCGTCCACCGACACCGTGGCGGTCTGGCCGGCGACCAGGCGTACGCCTTCGGGCACCTCGTCGATCTTCACGCGCACCGGGATGCGTTGCGCAAGACGGACCCAGTTGAAGGTCGGGTTCACGTTGGGCAGCAGATTGGCGCCGGTGCTGCGGTCGCGGTCCGCGATACCCAGGGCGATGCTTTCGACGTGGCCGCGGATGTGACGCGGTTCGCCCATCAGCGTCACGGTGACGGGGTCGCCTTCGTGGATGCCGGGCAGCTTGGTTTCTTCGAAGTAGCCTTCGACGTAGAACGAACCGGCGTCCACCAGCGCCATCACGCCGTGGCCGGCGGTAGCGTAAGAGCCCGCGCGCAGGTCCAGGTTGGTGATGCGGCCATCGCTGGCGGCCACGACGCGGCTGCGTTCCAGATTCAGACGGGCGGTGTTCAGTTGCACCTGCGCCTGCGCTAGCGCGGCTTCGGTCTGCTGCACCTTGGTCTGGCTTTGTTCCACCGCTTCGGCCGCGACAAGCTGGCCCAGCGAGCGGTTGCGCTTGGCGTCGCGCAGCGCCTGGTCGTGCGCCACCTGCTGCGAACGGACCGAGGCCTGCGCCTGGTCGAACGCCAACTGGAAGCGGGCGCGATCGATTTCGAACAGCAGGTCGCCGGCCTTCACGTCCTGGTTGTCGTGCACGGGCACGCTGGTCACCAGGCCGGAGACGTCGGGCGCCACCTGCACCACATAGGCCTTGACGCGGCCATCGCGCGTCCAGGGCTCGACTTCATAGTGATCCCAAAGCTGCCAGCCGGCGTAAGCGGCGGCGGCGGCGACGACAGCCGTCACTGCGAACTTGCCGATAGCAGCAGGGCGAAGGGCATTGGGGAGTTTCATACCTATCTCTGAAGAAAATAAGGGGAAATGAGGGAGACGCCGTACAGCAGCACCACGAACAGCGCCAGGTCAAACAGCGCGGGGTGCCACACCAGGCGATACAGCCCGGCGCGCGCCAGCACGCGGCGCACGCCCCAGGCCACGGCCAGGGTGACGACGCCCAGCACGAGCAGCCAGGGGAAATAAATGCCGTAGAGATTGAATTCGCCAATCATGATGCTTGGCCCTCCAGGGTCGGATGGGCGGGTTGATAGTCGGGCGCGTCGGGAAAGAAGGCGCGGCGGATGCCGACCAGCGCCACCACGGCGCGGTCGCGCGCATGCGGGCCTTGCGGGGTGGCGGCCACACTGCTCAGCGCGCGATCGATCTGCGCCAGGAACTCCGGCGTCTTGTCCTGCATGCGGCCCGACGAACGGATCTTGAAGAACTGCGCCAGGCTGTTCAGCACCGGCTGGATCATGGGCTCGGCCATCGGCAGATGGCGGCGGGCCCGCTGCAGCTCGGTGATGTCGCGGCCCACGCGCAGGTCCTTCAGCGCGTCGGCGGCCACCAGATCATCGGGCCGTTTTGCCAGCGCCAGGCGCGGCTGCAACAGGCCGATGCGGTCCAGCATGCGGGCGGTGTACGTGTGGCGCGACGGCGCGCGGCGCGAACTGGCCAGCGTCGCCAGTTCCTTCCAGTTGGCGGCCTGGATGCGGCGCGCGCTCCAGTCGACGCTGACGGTGCGGAAGATGGCGGCGATGATCGCGGCCGTGGCCACGCCCATGCACTGTGCAACCTGCGTGTCGATGAACGACACGACGTCGGCGGTGTTGGTGTCCTGCAGCGCCATCGTGCCCAGGAACCCGAACAGCATGGCCATGGCCTTGCCGGTGCTGGCCGGGCGGGCAATGAACACGCCCAGCACGAAGGCGGTGGGCAGCATGGACAGCGCGAGCATCTCAAACGAATGGATGGCCGGCATGATGCCCAGCAGATACAGCGCCGACAGCGGAATGGAATACACCGTGTAGGTCAGGAACTGCATGATGCCCGGCACGGGATTGTCCTGCGACGCAAAGAAGCAGCTGAAGATCGCGGCCATCAGCGCGGCGGTGGCGCCGTTGCTCCAGGCCGTGCCGATCCAGAAGAGGCAGCAGACCGAAATCGCCAGCGCCGCGGCCAGCGCCGACAGCAGCGCCATGCCGTGGTCGCGGTGCAGCGCCGAGTTTGGATCGCGGGTCGTGCGCGGGGCGCGAACCGGCGCGCCCTGCAGCCCGGCCCGGATGTCACGGCGCAGCGCCAGGCATTCGTCATAGGTGTCGATCAGTTCGCGCAGGCGAGCCATCAGGCTGGCCAGCAGCGCGTCGCGCCACGTGGAGCGGCTGTCGATGCCGGGCGTCAGACGCGTCACGGCGGCGCGCAACTGGACGGCGGTCTCGTGCGAGGCCTGCGGGCCGGCGTTGATCCATTCCGAGATATCAGACAGCAGCGCCTGAACGGGTTCGGGCAGCGGCTGTCCATTGGCCTGCAAGGCGCGCATACGGTCTTCGACGGCGGACACGGCCGGCGTCAGCGCTGCGATCTGGTCCTGCATGGCGCGCACGGCGCCCGCGGTCCAGCGCAGGTTGCTGGTGTCGAAGGGAACGTGGGTGGATAAGAGGCGCAGTTGCGTGATGTCGTTGGCCAGCTCGCGGCGGTCCTTGTCGCGCTGTTCGGCCGTCTTGCCGCTGAGCGTGTCGTGCATCCAGTTGCGCGCATCGCGCACGGCTTTGTCCAATTGCAGCGTCAGCGCGGGCGCCAGGCCGCGCGGCAGCACGATGCTGTGGATCAACGTGGCGCACACGATGCCCAGGCTGATTTCCTCGACACGTGCCAGCGCCGTGTCGAACACCAGGGAAGGGTCGGTGACGCTGGGAAAGCCGATCATCGCGGCGGTGTAGCCGGCCAGCATGAACAGATAGGACCGCGGCGTGCGGTCCAGCACCGACATGTACAGGCAGGCGCCCACCCACAGCACCATCGCGCCGGTCATGACGACGGGCGAGTTCGACAGCCGCGGCACCATGTACACGGTGGCCGCCGACCCGAAGAAGGTGCCGACCAGACGGTACAGCGCCTTGGAACGCACCGCGCCGGACCAGGGCTGCGCCACGACGTAGGCGGTGGTCATGGCCCAGAACGGACGCGGCAAACCAATGCTGTAAGCCAGATAGAGCGCCATGATGGCGCTCAGGTAGCTCTTGAGCGAGAAGATGGTTTCGCGGACGTTGGGCAGTTTCATGGCCGGGCGTCCTCTTGCGCACCGGCGCCGCTGCGGCCCAGCGACACCTTCATGGCGTCGAACACGCGCAGGCAGGCTTGCAGATCGGATTCGCTGACGTCGTGAAAGATGCGGCGGCGCAGTTCAACGAGCACGTCTTCGACCTGCGCGCGCAGCGCGTGGCCGGCTTCGGTCAGGTGCAGGGTGCGTGCGCGGCGATCGTGGGGGTCTTCGCGCCGTTCCATCAGGCCGGCGGCCACCAGTTGATCCAGCACGCGCACAAGGGAGGGGCCTTCGACGCCCAAAGCTTCGGCCAGCGCGCCTTGGCGAACTCCGTCGCCAAGACGGCCGGCCAGAATGACGGGCCACGCAGTCGCTTGAGAAAGGCCGTAGTCGGCGAGCGCTTTATCGGCGGCGCCGCGGTAGGCGCGCGACAGCACCATCAGGTTGGCGGTGGTGGCCATGAGCTGGGAGTCGGATGGAGTAAGCATGAATTCGATTGTATCCTATCTATTAGCTTACTAATGATTGAAAATGGCGACTATCGCGATAGATTCTTTCAATTGGGAAGATGGCAGTGCGGTTTTCCGTGGGTGGAAAACTGAAGGCGGGCCCGAAGCCCGCCTTCATGCGCTATCGGGGATCAACCGTTGCAGTCGGCCCAGCAGTTCGGCGTTTCGTACAGTCGCACGCGCGTCAAGCGCAGTTCGGCGCCGTAGTGGCCGTGGTATTGCGGCGCCAGCGTCTCGAAAACGATGGTGGCCAGGTTTTCAGCGGTGGGAATCCGGTCCAGCACGACGGTCTTGTGGCCGGGCAGGGTATCCAGAAAGCCGCGCACGGCGTCGTCGCCTTCGTAGACCAGGAACGCATGGTCCCAGACGTCCACGATATGCGTCTTGGCGATGTGCTTGATCTCGGAGAAGTCCATGACCATGCCGTTGTCGGACTCGCCGGGCGCCTGCACGATGTCGCCCGTCAGCGTGATTTCCAGCACATAGCGGTGGCCGTGCAGATTGCGGCACTGGCTGCGGTGGTCGGGGATGCGGTGGCCGGCGTCGAACTCGAGCCTGCGGGTCACGGAAATCATCGCGTGCTCCGCAAGGCGTGGGGGTAAATCATGGAATGCCTATGTATTTGTGGGTTTGCAGGCTGAGCCGCCATTGCGGATGCTGCATGCAGTATTGAACGGCCTGCTCGGTGTTGGCTGCGCGCGCCGGTCCGTCCATGGGTTGCAGGAAAAAATGCTCGAAATCCAGGTGCGCGAAGGCGTCGGGCAGGGCGTTGAGCTGCGGATAGACCAGCTTGAGCTCATTGCCGCGTTCGATCACGACCGGGGCCGTCCCCTTGGGGCTGACGCAGATCCAGTCGATGCCGGCGGGCGGCTTGATCGTGCCGTTGGTTTCGATGGCGACGGTAAAGCCGCGGGCGTGGATCGCGTCGAGCAGCGGCGCGTCCAGTTGCAGCAGCGGCTCGCCGCCCGTAAAGACCACGTAGCGGTTGCCAGCGTCCGGGCCCCAGGCCGCGGCAATGGCGTCGGCCAGCAATTCGGCCGTGGCGAACTTGCCGCCGCCGTCGCCGTCGGTGCCGATGAAATCGGTGTCGCAGAAGGTGCAGGCGGCGCTGGCACGGTCGCTTTCGCGGCCGGTCCACAGATTACAGCCCGCAAACCGGCAGAATACCGCCGCGCGGCCTGCGTGGGCGCCTTCGCCTTGCAGGGTCTTGAAGATTTCTTTGGCGGAGTAAGTCATAGGAGATGCGGGCGGCAGGGCGCCACGGAATTCGAGCAAAAGCGCACTATTTTACTTGGCGCGGCCGATATCCGCCGAAAGACCCTGCAAGACGGGTCCGCCGCCGGGCGGCGCATGGCCGCCGTGTGGCGCCAAACCGCGGATCCAGCGGTTTCAACCGCCGGGTGCAGGAAGACGGCCGGCCCTGTAGACTTCCCGCCTATGTTTCACGTCCAAGATTCGCTTTTCATCGACGAGCGCGACCTGACCTTCACCATGATTCGCGCCCAGGGCGCGGGCGGGCAGAACGTCAACAAGGTGTCCAGCGCCGTCCACCTGCGCTTCGATGTGCGCGCTTCCCGCCTGCCGCCCGAGGTGCAGGATGCGTTGTGCGCCGTCAACGACCACCGCATCTCGAAAGAGGGCGTGATCGTCATCAAATCGCAATCCTTCCGCAGCCAGGAAAAGAACCGTGCCGAGGCCATCGAACGGCTGGTGGGCATGGTGCGATCAGCCATCCAGGTCGACAAGCCGCGCCGCCCCACCAAGCCGACGCGCTCGTCGCAACGCCGCCGCGTGCAGCGCAAGGTGCTGCATGGCGAGGTCAAGCGGCTGCGCGGCCGGGTGCAGGGCGACTAGGACGCACCATGGCCGACGCGCGCCGCCGCTATCTGGTCACGCTGGCCGGCGTGTTTGCCGTCATCTGGGTGGCGCTGGCCATCAATCCGCATGACCGCTCGGCCTGGGCGCTGGAGAACGCGCTGGTGCTGGGACTGGGCGCCGTGCTGTTTGCCACGCGGCGGGCGTTCGTGTTTTCGCGGGTGTCATACACGCTGATCTTTCTGTTCCTGTGCTTGCACACGGTGGGCGCGCACTACACGTATTCGCTCGTGCCGTACGACGACTGGTGGCGCGCCTTGACCGGCCGCACCCTGAACAGCGTGCTCGGGTGGGAACGCAACAATTTCGACCGCGTCGTGCATTTTTCGTATGGGCTGCTGCTGGCCTATCCGATCCGCGAGATCTTCCTGCGGGTGGCCGAGGTGCGGGGCTTTTGGGCGTACTTCCTGCCGATGGACGTGACGCTGTCGACCTCGGCGCTCTACGAACTGATCGAGTGGGGCGCCGCGGAGTTCTTTGGCGGAGACTTGGGGGCGGCCTACCTGGGCACGCAGGGCGACATCTGGGACGCGCAGAAGGACATGGCGCTGGCAGCGCTGGGCGCGGTGATTGCCATGGCCATCACGGCGCTGGTCAACTGGAAGGCACAGCGCGACCTTGCCCGTGACTGGGCCGATAGCCTGAAGCCGGAGAGCCGCCGGCCAGATAGCCTGCCGCAGGACCGCACGACCGGCACCCCAAATCCTTGATTGCAACAGGGGCATGACGATATATCGGATAAACCCGATATATGATTCGATAAATTGCGATATACCAATATGACCGCAACTTCCTCACCCTCCGACCAGAACGCCGCGCAACTCGCGATCGACGCCGACGCCATCCTCAAGGCGCTGGCCAATCCGGTTCGCCGCGACATCCTGGCCTGGCTGAAGACGCCGCATGCGTATTTCGAGGAGCGTCCGGGCCACACCTTCGAACACGGGGTGTGCGCGGGCCACATCGATGATCGCTGCGGCCTGTCCCAGTCGACGGTCTCGTCGCATCTGGCCGTGTTGCAGCGCGCCGGCCTGATTTCGGCGACCAAGGTGGGGCAGTGGGTCTTTTTCCGTCGCAATGAACCCGTGATTGCCGCATTTCTGCGGCAATTGAATCTGGATATGTAGCCCGTCTGCCATACCCGCAAGCGCCCCATTGCCGGGACGAAAGGATTTTGCATGAACCCCCTGTTTGAACCGCTGAAAGTCGGGGACCTGACCCTGCGCAACCGCGTCGTGATGGCGCCGCTGACGCGCCAACGCGCCAGCGCCGGCCGCGTGCCGAACGACCTGATGGTCGAGTATTACACCCAGCGTTCGGGCGCCGGCCTGATCCTGACGGAAGCCACGGCGGTCACGCCGCAGGGCGTGGGCTATGCCGACACGCCTGGGCTCTGGTCGCCGGAGCAGGTCAAGGGGTGGCGCAAGGTGGTTGACGCCGTGCACGGCAAGGGCAGCCTGATCGTCGCGCAGCTCTGGCACGTGGGCCGCATTTCCGACCCGATGTTCCTGGACGGCGAACTGCCGGTCGCGCCCAGCGCCATCGCCGCCAAGGGCCACGTCAGCCACGTCCGCCCCAAGCGCGAATACGTGACGCCGCGCGCGCTGGAAACCGAAGAGATCCCCGGCGTGGTCGAAGCCTACCGCCACGGCGCGAAGATGGCGAAGGAAGCGGGTTTTGACGGCGTCGAGGTGCATGCCGCCAATGGCTACCTGCTGGATCAGTTCCTGCAGGACAGCACCAACCATCGCACGGACCAATACGGCGGTTCCATCGAAAACCGCGCGCGGCTGCTGCTGGAAGTGGTCGACGCCTGCGTGGCGGTGTGGGGCGCGGGCCGCGTCGGCGTGCATCTGTCGCCGCGCGCCGATGCCCACGACATGGGTGACTCGGATCTGCCGGGCCTGTTCGGCTACGTGGCGCGTGAACTGGGCAAGCGCGGCATCGCGTTCATTTGCGCCCGCGAACACGAAGCGCCCGACAGCCTGGCGCCGATGATCAAGGCCGAGTTCGGCGGCGTTTATATCGGCAACGAAGGCTACACGCGCGACACCGCCGAGGCCGCCATCGCGGCCGGCAAGGTGGACGCCGTGGCGTTTGGCGTGCCGTACATCGCCACGCCCGACCTGGCCGAGCGCCTGGCGCGCAAGGCCCCGCTGAATACGCCGAATCCGGCCACCTTCTACGCCTCGGGTCCTGAAGGGTATACGGACTATCCGGCGCTGGCGGCCTGAAGCGGCGGCCTTTCAGAACGCGGCGCGCATCGGATAGGTGAACAATCCGAAGTGGGCCGCGTTCAAGCCCAGATGCGCCAGCACGGCGGCGCCCAAACCGCCGTAACGATAGGCCGCGCCATACGCCGTACCCGCCAGGCCAGCCAGCAGCATCCACTGCCAACCGCCCGCGTAATGGGCCAATCCGAACAGCACGGCCGCCACGGCCACCGCCGCCCACGCGCCCCATGCGCGATGGCGCCACCACTGCGCCAGGCGTTGCTGCACATAACCTCGGAACAGCGCCTCTTCCGCCAGCGTCACCAGCAAGGCGTTGTTGATCAGCCAGATCCAGCCTGAGGCCGGCCACTTTGGCGCCCATGCCACCACGCCCAGTGCCAGCGCCAATCCCAGGCAGACCGCCACCGCGGCTGCGCAGGCGAGGATCGCCGCCTGCAAGCTCAGACGCGCATGGGCCGCGGCCATGGGCGGCGCCAACACCAGCACCACCCAGAAGCCCACGAGCGGTTTGTCCAGATTCAGGTACATGCTGAAAGGAACTGCATCCGGACTGAGCGGCGCGGGATCAATCACGCGCAGGTTGTGAAACCCGGGCAGCAGATGTGCAAAGAGCAGCACGGCCAGGATCACGAAGAGTCCGTGCCCGGCCATGCGCGCGGCCGGCCCCGCGTGGGATCGCACCAGCGCCGCGGCAATCAGCAGCAACGCGGGCCATGCGAGCGCAATGAGGTCGACCGATCCGTCGGCCAATGCCCAGACCCATGTCAGCGTCAGCGGGGCAAGCGCCCAGCGGCGCGTGCAGGGCGGCCATAGCAAGGCGGCGGCCAGGAACAGGGCAAACCAGGGCATGACAGGCGGCATCGACAGGCGGGCGGCAATCGCAAAGGACCGAGTGTAAGCGCGGTCTTCGCCAACCTTGGCGCTTTCGACGCCGGCGAGTTTGATGCGGCCAACGCCAACGCCAACTTCAGCTCCAACGCTGGCGGCGCCACTCGTGCCGCCCGAGCCCCCCACTGCGCCTTTGCCTTCCCCCGCTTTTCAGGCGACCATGCGGCAGCGGCGGCACACGCCCCGCGCGTCCGGCGGACATCAAGCCGGCAGCAATGGAGTCAGGAATGAAGACAATCGCGTGGTTGATGTTGGCGGCGGCGCTGCTGCCGTTCGTGTCCACGATCATCGCCAAGGCAGGCGGCAAGAAATTCGACAACAACGACCCGCGGGCCTGGCTGGCCCGGCAGGAGGGTTGGCGCGCGCGTGCCAACGCCGCGCAGGTCAACACCTTCGAGGCGCTGCCGTTCTTCTACGCCGCCGTGCTGTTTGCGCTGTATAACCAGGCGTCCCCCGCGCACGTCGCGACGCTGATGGCGTGCTGGCTGGGCACGCGGCTGGGCTATCTGGCGATGTACCTGGCGAACTGGGGCGCGCTGCGCTCGCTGGTCTGGACGGCGGGCGTGGGCTTTGTCATTGCGATCCTGTTCGCGGGCGTCTGACGCGTCCGGCGCCTTTGAACAGGATAGGGGGCGCGGCCGTATCAGCCGCGCCTAAGTGCCATCACTTCCACTCGAACATGGCGCGCGCGGTGCCCGACCCTTGCACGGTGACCTCGCGCTCCTGCGCCTTGCCATCAAACGTGGCCGAGATGCGGTAGTTGCCCGCCGGCAGCTTCACCAGCATGTAGGGCCCCTGCGCGGTCGTCTGCAACACGGCCTTGCCCTGCGCATCCCGGATCGCGACGGTCACGTCGGCGACGTAATCGGCCTTGCCGCCGCGTTGTGCAGCAAAGGTCAATGCCAGCGGATAACTGCTGGACGCGGCTTTCATGGATTCGGATTCGTCGATGCCGATGCCGCCGCTGACATATTCGATAGCGCCCTGGTGCTGCACGGGCGGCATGGCCGCTTGGGCGGTGGACAGGACACCCGCTAAAGCAAAGGTGCCCAGGGTCATGGCGGCGGCGATCGTGCAGCGTTCAAAACGTTTGTTCATGGAGTTCTCCTGCAGAAAAACCGGCGTGGCAGCGCGTTGTGGCTGCCTCCGCCGGTAGCTTGCAACCATTCGACGTGCGCGCGCAAGGCGAGTTCGCGTCCGTCCGCCTCGGAAATCAACCGTTTGTATCAGGCGCCGCGCATCACACGCCGCCGCCGGCCGCCTGCCAGGAAAACGTCAGGTGGCTGACGCCGCTGACCGAGCCGTCCGGGGCGAACCGCCGTTCCTCCAGTTCGCCGGCGCCGTCGCTGTGCAGCGCCATGACGCTGGAACTGCGCGTGCCATATTCCGGGCTGACGATGAACGGGCTGCTCAAGAGGCGTTCGCGCGCCAAGGGCAGGCCGGTGGCGGGCAGGTCGGCGTCGTCCGCCGGGCTGCGGTCGCCAAGCGCGGTAAACAGCGCGGGCAGGTCGGGCTGCGACGGATGTTCCAGCACGGCCGAGAACGCCGCCTTCGTGCGCGCCAGTTTGGGCCAGGGCGTGTCCAGCAGATGGTTGGACAGGGCGTAGATGCCGGGGTCCAACGCACGCGGCCCGCCGTCGCGATTGCTCAGATACCACGCCTGCCGCGTGTCGCCCACGATCAGATTGAAGCCGTTGTACGCCTGGTCCATGGCGTGCACCGTCTCAAGGTAGGCCTGCGGCGTCATTTCGCCGCGCAGAAAGTCCTCGACCAGCGCGCCGCGCGAAGGGGCGTTGTCCAGATGCCGGCCGGGCTCGCGGAAGTTGGTGACCAGCGCATAGCGCCCCTGAACGGTTGCGCCCATCCAGGTGCCGCCCGCCTGACCATCGCGCCCGGCGTAGATGGCTGGCGCGTCGGGCCATTGCGCCGCGGGAAGGGTGGGACGCGCATGAAATTCGTCGCGGTTCGCGGCGATCAGCACGGGGATGCCGGGCAGCGTATGCAGAGCCAGTACGGCAAGACACATGATTCAGACCTGATGAAGGGGGGAAGGGGCGGCGGGGCGGCCGGGCGTTGCCGTGAAGTCGGGGCCGGCCAGCGTGACGCGCAGGGATTCGATTTCGGCGGCGACGTCCCGCAGCGCCGGTGATGGCGCCACGATGGGGGCGGCGGGCACGGGCAGGCCTTGTTCGACGGCGGCGGCAATGCTGTCCAGCTCGGCGGCCAATTGGGCGACCTGCGCGGCTGCGGGCGCGTCTTGACCGGCAGGCTGCGACCAGGCCGTGTCCGAAATCGCGTTGGCCACGCGTTCCAGTGCGACTTCCACCGGCCACCAAGCCAATGCGCGGCGGCTGACCAGCCGGGGTTCGGACAGCCCGCGCTGCAGGGCGATGCGCAGGTCTGACAGGCGCGCGTAGGCGCGGGCGCGCAGGTCATGCCGGTTGCCGGGGTCGGTCTGGAAGACGGTGTTCAGGTAGGCCGCCAGCGTGGACGTGGCGGCGGAAACGGCATGGTCCAGGTTGCTGCGTTCGATGCGGATCCACGGCAGGTAGCCCACCAGCAGCACAATGGCCGCCGCAACCCCCACATCGATCAGCCGCGCCAGCGCAATGGCCCAGCTTCCCGGCTGCAGCGCCCCGATCAGCAGCATGAGGATCGGCACCAGAATCGCCGAGAACAGCCCGTAGTTGCGCCGTATCGACCACGGCAGCAACGCGGCCAGCGCAGCAACGGTGAGCAGGCTGGCCAGACCGCCACGATCCAGCGCAAGCACGGTGGCGCTGATCGCCACGCCGACCACGCTGCCCGCGCAGCTTTGCAGCGCGCGGGCGAACACCGAGCCGAAGTTGGGCTTGAACACCACCACGACGATCAGCGGCACCCAGTAGGACCGCGGCAGCGCGGCCGCCAGGGCGACGGCCTCGGCGGCGACGAGGCACAGGCCCAACCGGACCAGGTAACGGACCGTCGTCGGCCCGGGCCGGTACGTGCGGATCAGCACCCGCCACGGCGTGCGCGCCGGTGCGGGCTGCAGGGTGGCGAAGGCGTCGGCCTCGGTGGCCTGGATGGCTTCCGTGGCCCCGGCGCCCTGGTTGGCCTGGCTGGCCCGCGCGCCGTGCAGCAGCGGCTGCACCTGTTCCAGCGCCTCGGCCAACTGCGGCATGCCGGCGCGGTGCAGCGCGGCGATGTCGTCGCGGGCGTCCGGTGGCGCATCGTTTTCGACCCGGTCGGCCAGATGGTTCATGACCCGGGCACATTCGTCCGGCAACACGCGGCCGGCGCGCGCCAGCGCCAGCGCGGCGTTGGTTAGCGGCGTGCAGGCCTGCAACTGTGCGGCCAGCCGCGCCAGTCTGGGCGACGGACCCGCCGACCGGCCCCGCGCGGCCAGGACGGTGTCGTAGGCCGTGGCCATGGCGGCTTCCATGTCGCGGCGCGCGGCCATCACCCGAGACGTGCCGATGGCCGCGAACATCGCCGCCAGCTTGCGGTAGGCCTGCGCCACGGCGGCCCGCTCCGGCGCGATCGGGTTGACGACCCAGCCGGACAGCGTCAGCGCCAGCCCGAACAGGCCGCCCACGCCCACCAGCACCGGCGGCAGCCAGGGCGGCAGCGTGGGCGTCAAGCTGGAGCCGACGATGACATACGTGGCAAATTGCAGCGTCGCGACCGCGGCGATGTTGTTGAAGGTGCCGACCAGGCTGGCCGCCAGCACCAGCAGCGTCATGCCGGCAGACGTCCACAGGCCGTGGCCGGACATCAGGTTGCCCAGCAGATAACCGAACGCGCCGCCGAACACCGTGGAACCGATGGAAAGCGCGCGGTTGCGGTAGGGGCCGCCGTTGTCGCCCGTGATGGCGGGCAGCGCGCCCAGCGCCACCAGCGCGGCCGCCGCACCCTGGTCCAGCGCCATGCCCACCGCGGTCGGCAGGCCGATGGCCAGGGCGGCGCGCAGCATCACCCAGGGGTTGACCGGCGACGGCTCCATGTGCGCCAGGCTCATCAGCCAGCGCATGTTGGAGGCGCGCGCGCCGTGGGTCATCAAAGGGCGGGACAAGGTGGCCTCATGGGCGGCGCCGGTCAGGCCTTGATCAGCGGCGCCTCGTCGGGCGCGGCCAGGCGGAAGTAGTCGTCGGTGTTCAGGAGGATGGACGCGTCCAGGCGCCCGGCGTTGAACACGATTTCGTCGTGGCGCTCGCGCAGGCTGGGATCCACCAGCAGCGTCAGGTCGGGATTGAAGCTGAAGGGCGGGATGGCGCCGATCTCGCAGCCCGTGAGTTCACGTGCCAGGTCCTGCGAGGCCAGCGACGCCTTCTTGCCGCCCGCCGCCCGCGCGATGGCGTCCAGGTCGGCCTGTTTGTCCGCCGGAAAGACGGCGAGCACGTTCTTGCGCTGGTTGGACGAGATCTTCACGCGGCAGACCAGCGCCTTGGCGCCCTGGCTGACCTCGGTGCCGCGGATGGCGGCCACTTCGACGGACTTGCCGGCGGCAGCGTGTTCGAGCAGGCGGTAGCGCGCCTGATTCTGGATGAGCAGGGCTTGCAGGCGTTCAAAGACTTCCATGGGACGGATGGGGCAGAGGCGGGCCGGGAGTCGGCCCTGTACGCGGAATCATACGCCCGCCGCGCGTCAGATTTCCCCGGTGAACGCGTAGCCCCAGCCCCAGACGGTGCGAATGGGCAGTTCCACGTCGACGTCCTGCGCCTTGCGCCGCAGGCGGCTGACGACGACGTCCGTGCGGCGCATGGATTCGCGGCCGGAATGCGGGTCGATGCCAGGTGGATCGCCGCGCGGCATGCGCTTGTCCGGCGCGCCGGTCAGTTTGAGCAGGAACTCGCGCTCGGCCTGGGTCAGCGCCAGGCGTCTGCCCTGGGGGCTGACCAGCGTCCAGGCGGCGTCCAGGAATTGCCACTTGCCGGTCGGCTCGGCGGACGCCACGGGCGGCGGCGCGGGCCGGGCATCGGCCTCGGCCGCCCCGCGGCGGTTGGCGGTGGTGGGGACCCGGCGCACCAGCGCCTGCAGGGCTGCGGCGATTTCGCCGGTGACGACCTCGGGAGAAAAACAGGCGTCGGCGCCGCAATGCAGGCCGAGGATTCGGTTCTCAGGGGTATCGAAGGCGGAAATGGCAACGATGCCGGCGGTGGTGTCCATGGCGCGCAGACCTGCGACGGCCATGCAGAGATCGGTGAACTCGGCCTGCATCACGAGCAGCGGGGTGCGGCGGGCCTGAAACAGGCGGAACAGTCCGTTGGAGTCTTCGCAGGGGCGCGGCGAGAACCCCATTTCGGCCAGTTCGTCGCTACGGCGGACGCGCTGGCCGGCGTCGGGCGCGAAGACGATCAGGTCTAATAGGTCATTCATGAAATCGTTGTAAACATCATGCAGCTTGAGCGCTTGCATGATGAGGGGATACCGCGCTTTCCCAAGCCCCGCACAACGACACTTTCCTACCCGAATTCTCGGACATGGCCGCGCAGAGCGCGTTTTGCGGGCTTACGGGGCGGGAGCAACCGCCTCATTCCACCAGCCGCCGCCCAGCGCTTGTAACAGCGCCGCCGTGTCGGTGTAGCGCGCGGCATCCGCTTCGATGCGCGAAATCCTGGTCTGCAACACCTGCCGCTGGCTGTCCAGGAGGCTCAGGTGGCTGATGCCGCCGGCCTGGTAGCGGCCCGCCGCGATGCGTTCGGCCTCGTCTGCGCGGCGCCACGCATCGTCGTAGGCCGCGAAGGCGTCACCGTCCGTCTGCAGCGCGCGCAACGCATCGGCCACCTGGCGAAAGCCGTCAAGCACCGTCTGGCGAAATGATGCGGCGGCAGCGTCATACGCCGCTTCCGCCGAGCGCTTGCGGGCCCGCAGTTCGCCACCATGAAAAAGAGGCTGAACCAGCCCGAGTCCCAGGTTCCACACGTTGACGCCGTCTGACAGTTCGTTCACGCCCGTGCGCTGCGAACCGAAACTGGCGGTCAGCGTGAACTGCGGATACAGGTTGGCCGTGGCCACGCCCACGTCGGCCGACGCCTTGCGCCACAGGGCTTCGGCCGCCAGGATGTCGGGCCGCTGGCGCGTCAGCCCCGATGGCACGCCGGTCGGAACGTCGGGCGGCAGCGTCAGGTCCGCCAGGCGCAGCGGCGGCGATTGCAGGGCGGCGGGCAGCACGCCCAGGTAGGTAGCAAGCTGGTGGGTCACCTGCGCAAGTTGGTATTCCAGCGGCGGCACGGTGGCGCGGGTCTGCGCGACCAGCAGCTCCTGATTGCGCAGATCGGCCAGGGCAATGCCCCCGGCGTCCAGGCGCTTGCGCATGATGTCCTGCTGGCTGACTTGCGCCGCCAACAGGTCGCGTGTGGCGGTCAGCCGCTCGGCCAGATCCGCCTGGCGGATGGCGGCGGTGACCACGTTGGCCGCCAGCGACATGCGCGCCGCCTGCAGTTCATGCGCCTGGTAATCCGTTTGGGCGGCCAGGCTTTCCAGCGCGCGGCGGTTGGCGCCGAACACGTCCAGCGTGTAGGACACGTCGATCGAGGCGTTGTACAGCGTGAAAGGCGGGGGCGGCTCGGCCACCGGCACGCCGTAGGCGGCGGGATCGACCTTCTTGCGCGCCGCCGACAGATTGCCGTCCACCGCGGGCAGCATGCGCCCGCCGGTGTCCGCGGCCAGGTCTTCCTGCGCCTGCCGCAAGCGCGCACGCGCTTCTTCCAGTGTGGGGCTGGCGTCCAGCGCCTGCCGCACCAGCCGGTCCAGCGCGTCCGACCGGAACAATTGCCACCACTGCGCGGGAATGTCGGCGCCCGCTTGCAGACGCTGCTGGCCCGCAGGCAGCCCGTCCTGCCCGTTTGGCGTATAGGCTGCAACGTCCGGCGCGGCGGGCGTATCGAAGTCGGGGCCGACCGCGCAGGCCGACAGCAGCGCGCACAGCGCCATCGAGAACAGGGGGCGGGAAGCGGGCATGAAGGGGGGGCGGGACATGGGCTTCAATCCAGGGTGCGGCGGTAGAACTTCACGGCGGCGGTCATGACGATGACGGTGAACAGCATCAGGGGCCAGATGTTCGGCCACAGGTCCCACCAGCCGTTGCCCTTGAGCAGGATGCCGCGGATCAGCCGGTTGAAATACGTCAGCGGCAGCAGGTTGCCCAGGTGCTGCGCCCACATCGGCATGCCCTGGAACGGAAACATGAAGCCGGACAGCAGCATGTTCGGCAGGAAATAGAACATGGTCAGCTGCATCGCCTGCAGCTGGTTCTGCGCCAGCGACGACAGCGTGATGCCGACGGTCAGGTTCGCCGCGACGAACAGCAGCGCGGCCAGGTACACGGACAGCAGGCTGCCCATGATCGGCACGTGGAAGACGAAATGCGCCGCCGCGAGAATGATGCTGGCCTGGATCAACCCGATGGCGATGTACGGCACGATCTTGCCCGTCATCACCTCGATCGGCCGCACCGGCATCGCCAGCAGGTTTTCCATGGTGCCGCGTTCGCGCTCGCGGGTCATCGCCAGCCCGGTCATCATCACCAGCGTCATCGTCAGGATCACGCCCATCAGCCCCGGCACGGTGTTGTATTGCGAGATCTGCTCTTCGTTGTAGAGCTGATGGATGCGCACGTCGAAAGGCGGCTGGCCGCCCGCCAGACTGGCAAGCGGTCCGGTCAGATCCTTTTGCGCGACGGCCTGCGTCAGCTGCGTGGCCGCGCCCAGCGCCATGCCCGTCGCCATGGGATCTGTGGCGTCGGCTTCGATCAGCAGCGCCGGGCGTTCGCCGCGCAGCAGGCTGCGCGTGAAATCCGGCGGAATGGTCACGACGAACAGCACGCGGCCCTGCGCCAGCGCGGCGCGGCCCGCTTCTTCGGTGTCCAGCTCCTCGACGATGTGAAAGTAGTCCGACGACCGCATCGCCGCGATGAAGCTGCGCGTGAACGGGCTGTGGTCCGCCGCGATGATGGCGGTGGGCATCTGGCGCGGATCGGTGTTGATGGCATAACCGAAGAGCGCGAGCTGCATGATCGGCAGGCCCACGATCATGCCGAAGGTAATGCGGTCGCGGCGCAGCTGCAGGAACTCCTTGAGCACCATGCTCCACCAGCGCGACCACGAAAAGCCGTTCAGGCGCGCGGTCATGGCTGGCCCGCGAAGTTGTCGGTGGACCGGTTCATCAGGTAGATGAAGACGTCCTCCAGGCTGGTGTCGATGCGTTCCAGGCGCAGATCCTGGCCCGCGATCGCCGCGCGCAGCGTGCTTTCCAGCGTGGCCGCGTCCCGGCCGCTGACGTGCAGCGCGGATCCGAACGCGACCGTCTGGTCAACGCCGGGCGCACTGCGCAGTTGCTGGCCCAACGGCACCAGGTTGACGCCGTGGATCGCCCAGGTGGTCAGTTGCTGCTCGGCTATGACCTCGTCGGCGGTGCCTTGCGTCAGCAGCTTGCCGTACGAGATGTAGGCCAGCTTGTGGCAGCGTTCGGCCTCGTCCATGTAATGCGTACTGACCAGCACCGAGATGCCACGCGCCGCCAGTTCGTGCAGCTGCTCCCAGAAATCGCGCCGCGCCGTCGGGTCCACGCCAGCCGTGGGTTCGTCCAGCAGCAACAGGCGGGGCTGGTGGAGCAGGCAGGCGGCCAGCGCCAGGCGCTGCTTCCACCCGCCTGACAAGGATCCCGTCAATTGCCCGGCGCGCGTCTGCAGCCCGAGGTCCTGCAGGGCGCGGTCCACGGCTTCCTTGCGCTGCGGCATGCCGTACATGCGCGCGACAAAGTCCAGGTTCTCGCGGATGGTCAGGTCCTCCCAGTACGAGAACTTCTGCGTCATGTAGCCGACATTGCGCTTGATCTCGGCGCTGTCGCGCAGGATGTCGTAGCCCAGGCATGTGCCGCTGCCGGAATCCGGCGTGAGCAGGCCGCACATGAGGCGGATGCAGGTCGTTTTGCCGCTGCCGTTGGGCCCCAGAAACCCGAAGATCTCGCCTTCGCGAACCTGCAGCGACACGTCGTTCACGACATGCTTGTTGCCGAAGTGCTTATTCAGGCCGCGTACGTCGATGACGTTGCCGCCGGCGTCGGGCGCGTTCATGGCAGCGTCGCCTCCACCGGCTGACCCGGATGCAGCCGCGCCGCCTGGTCGGGGGCGGGGCGGGCCTCCACCATGTACACCAGCTTGCTGCGGCTTTCGCGGCTGTAGATGACCGGCGGCGTGTATTCGGCCTGGTCAGACACGTAGTCGATGCGCACGGGGATCGGATCGCCGCAGCCGTCGCAGCGCAGCGTGGCCTGCTGGCCGATCTTCAGCGACCCGACCACCGTCTCCGGCACGAAGAACCGCACCTTGATGTTGCCGGGCGGCAGCAGGCTCACGACCGGACTGCCGGCCGGCACCCATTCGCCTACGCGGTACATGGTGTCGAAGATCCGCCCGGCGGCCGGCGCGGCCAGCTGCTTCTGGTTCAACGTCCACTCGGCCTGCGCCAGCGCGGCGTCGGCGGCCTCCACCTGGGAGGCCTGCGCGCGGCGGGCCTCGTCGCGGCCGGGCAGCCGGTTTACCTCGACCTGCGCCTGAAGTTCGCGCACGCGCGCCGCGTCCGACTGCGCCTGTTCGCGGCTGTCGTCCAACTGCGAGCGCGCGATGCCGCCGATGCGGAACTGCGCATTGTCGCGGGCCAGTTGCGCCGCGGACCGGCGGCTGGCGGCCTGCGCCTGCGCCAATTGCGCCAGGCTGACGTCGACCTCCGGCGCCCGCTTGCCGGTGGCGATGTCCTCCAGTTGCGCGCGCGCCGATGCCGCTTCTGCCTGCGCCTGATCGCGTGCCGCGGCCTCGCGTGTGGCGTCCAGTGCGTACAGCGGCTGGTTGGCATCGACCTGCTGGCCGCGCCGCACCGCCAGGGTGTCCAGGCGGCCCGGTTCGGACGAGGCGACATACACGTAATCGCCTTCGACATAGCCCTGATAGAACGGCTGGTCGTTATTGCCGCAGCCGAACAGCGGCAGCAAGGCGAGGGGGGCGGACAGGCGGCGTAAGGTGCGCATGGTCAGCGTCCTGGAGTCGGGGAGGGTAGAGACGGCGCGAACAGGCCGCCGGTCAGCATGGCGATGGCGTGGGCCGCAATCGCCTCGTTATCGATCGACTGCGCCACCGGGTCGTCCTGCCAGATGCGGCGCCACAGGTTGGACGTGGCAAGCGGCAACAGTGTCAGGCCCAGGATGGAAAGGAACACGAGGCGCGGTTCCACGCCCGGCGTGATGGCGCCGCGGCGCTGGCATTCGGCGATGAGGCCCGCGAACGCCTGCAGCCGGTCCGACGGCAGATGGCGCAGCACGCGATCTCGCAACTGGCCGCCTTCGTTGACGACCTCGTGCATCCACAACGACGGCAGCCAGGGCTTTTCCGTGGCGCTTTGCACCACGCGGCCGACCACTTCGGTGATGAAACCGCGGGCGGCGGCGGCCGGGTCGGGCGATGCGCCGGGCCCGGAGGCGGGAGCCCCGTCGATGACGGCCCCACCGCCCTCCAGCGGCACGGGCGCCCACACAAATCCGATCACGGGCACGATCCGTTCCAGCACCACCGCGTCGATCAACTGATCCCGGCTCTTGAAGTAGTAATGCAGCATCGCCGGCGTCACGCCCGCACGCTGCGCAATGTTGGCGATGGTGGTGGCGGCGACGCCCTGGGCGGCGAACAATTGCGTGGCCAGATCCAGGAGATTGGCGCGGGCGGCGGCGTTGTCCGGACGGGGCGGGCGGCCGGGTCGGCGGGCGGGAAGGCGAGTGGGGGAAGACATGCGGCAGATTCTAATTAAAGACTTAATTAATTAAAAGAGGGTTCGATCAACAGGGTTTCAAGCCGGCCGCGCGGCCATGGGTGGTGTAATGGGCCGGTTCCCCAACCTGCCGCCCGGGGTTGTCCGCAAGGCCCGGCCGGCGCTACGAAGGAGACCGAACCTCATGCCGCAATCCGCATCCACCAACCGCCGCATCGTGCTGGCCGCCCGGCCGCACGGCGAACCCACCGATGCCGACTTCCGCCTGGAAACCGGCGACATCCCTCAACCGGGACCGGGCCAGGTGTTGCTGCGCACCGTCTATCTGTCGCTCGACCCCTACATGCGCGGCCGCATGAGCGACGCGCCGTCCTATGCCGAGCCGGTGCAGATCGGTGAGCCGATGGTAGGCGGCACGGTCACCCGCGTCCACGCCTCCAACAATCCGCAGTTCCAGGTCGGCGAGTGGGTCCTGGCGCAGACCGGCTGGCAGGATTTCGCGGTGTCCGACGGCGCCGGCCTGTTGCGCCTGGGCGCCAATCCCGAAAACCCGTCGTGGTCGCTGGGCGTGCTGGGCATGCCGGGCTTCACCGGCTACATGGGGCTGCTGGACATCGGCGAGCCCAAGGCCGGTGAAACGGTTGTGGTCGCCGCGGCCAGCGGCGCGGTCGGCGCAGTGGTCGGCCAGATCGCCAAGATCCACGGCTGCAGGGTCGTCGGCATTGCGGGCGGGCCGGACAAGTGCCGCTACGTGGTCGAGGAACTGGGCTTTGACGAATGCGTGGACCACCGTCAGCCGGACCTGCCCGGGCGCCTGGCAAAGGCGGCGCCACAAGGCATCGACGTGTACTTCGAAAACGTCGGCGGCGCGGTCTTCGATGCCGTGCTGCCCTTGCTGAACCCGCGTGCGCGTATCCCGGTGTGCGGCCTGATCTCGGCCTACAACGCCACCAGCCAGCCCGAGGGCCCGGACCGCCTGGCGCTGCTGATGCGCACCATCCTGACGAAGCGGCTGCGGATGCAGGGCTTCATCATCTTCAACGAATACGCGCATCGCTACGGCGAATTCCGCGAGGCCATGCAGGACCTCATCAAGCAAGGACGCATCAAGTACCGTGAAGACGTGGTCGACGGCCTGGAGAACGCCCCGCGCGGGCTGATCGGGCTGCTCAAGGGTGAAAACGCCGGCAAGCGCATTGTGCGCGTCGGCCCTGACGAATGGAGCGCTACATGAACATCCTGATCGTGCTGACTTCCCACGACACGCTGGGCAACACGGGCCGCAAGACGGGTTTCTGGCTGGAAGAGTTTGCGGCGCCGTACTACGCGTTCCTGGACGCGGGCGCGAAGATCACGCTGGCCTCGCCGCTGGGCGGCCAGCCGCCGCTGGATCCCAAGAGCGACGATCCTGACGCGCAGACCGACCACACGCGCCGCTTCCAGAAAGACGCGGACGCGCAGCGCGTTTTGGCGTCCACGCGCCGGCTGTCCGACGTGCAGGCGTCGGATTACGACGCGGTCTTCTACCCGGGCGGTCACGGCCCGCTGTGGGACCTGGCCGAGGACGCCAAATCGGTGGCGCTGATCGAGACCATGCTGGCCGCGGGCAAGCCGGTCTCGGCCGTGTGCCATGCGCCCGGCGTGCTGCGCCATGCCAAGACCGCCGACGGCAAGCCGCTGGTGCAGGGCAGGCAGGTCACGGGCTTTTCCAATGCGGAAGAAGCCGCCGTGCAGTTGACCGATGTGGTGCCGTTCCTGGTGGAAGACGAGCTGAAAAAGCTGGGCGGGCTGTACAGCAGCGGGCCGGACTGGCAGTCGCATGTGGTCAGCGACGGCCTGCTCATCACGGGGCAGAATCCCGGCTCGTCGGTGGGCGTAGCCAAGGCGCTGCTGGAACGCCTGAAGGACTGAACGCCGTCACGGCACAACAGCAGGAAGGCGAAGCCCGGCTCGCGCGCCAGACGCGCGGCGGCCGGACATCGTTGCGAATTGTGTCAGAATTCCGGCTTTCCGATATGCGCGCGCCGCTATGCCATTGCGGCGCGCAGTTTTCCAATGCCCCCCGACGTACCCGACATATCCGCAGGATCCTATGAAGCGGCGCTCTTTGCCGCGATACAGGCGCGTGACCCGGCCACCGGCCGGCATTGCAATAGAGTGGCTGCGCTGAGCGTGGCGCTGGCCGAAGCCTGTGGACTGGCCGAGCACGAGGTGGACGTCATTGCCGTGGCCGCGCGGCTTCACGACGTGGGCAAGATCGCCACGCCCGATCGTGTGCTGCACAGCCCGCACCGGCTGGTATGGGAAGACTGGGAAATCATGAAGGCGCATGCCGCGGCGGGCGCTGCCCTCATCATGCAGACCGCGATGCCGCAGCGCGAAGCCATTGCGCTGGCGGTGCGGCACCATCACGAGCATGTCGATGGCTCCGGTTATCCGGACGGCCTTGCTGGCCACGCCATCCCGCTGCATGCGCGGATCATCTCGGTGGCCGATTCCTATGACGCGCTTGGCGACACGCGGCCCTACCATCCGGCGCGCTCGCACACGCAGATCATGGACATCCTGAACCAGGAGTCGGGATCGAAGTTCGATCCCGACCTGCTGCGCGTGTTCGAATCGTTGATCCGGGAAAGCCGCCTGCGCGTGCCGTAGCGGTTTACCGTAGCGAATTACTTCAGGCGATAGGTCGCCGCAACGGTGGCCAGGTCCTGCAATGTGCGCTGCTGCCAGGCCGCGTCGTGGCCCAGTTCCTCGGCCAGGATGCGGGCCACTTCCGGCGCGGCCAGCATCGCGGCCTCGGCATCCAGGAACAGCGCGCGGTTGCGGCGCGCCAACACGTCCTCGGCGCTGCGCGCCAGTTCAAAGCGCGCCGCAAAACGCACGTGCGCTTCGGTCAGGCCGCTGGCCTTGACCAGCATGCGCTGCGCGCCGGGCAACGCCTGCAACGTCGCCAGATCGCTGCCGTAGTAGCTGTCCGGCGTGCCGGCGTGTTCCTGCGACGGTGCAAGACCATTGGCGCCATGCAGCGGCAGCGATTCGGTGCGGCACGAGGCCTGCGTCAGCAACTGATGCTGGATGGCGGTGTCGACCACGTCCTGCGCCATGCGGCGGTACGTCGTCCACTTGCCACCGGTGACCGTCACGAGGCCGGCCTTGGACACCAGAATCGTGTGCTCGCGCGACAGCTTCTTGGTGGAGGCTTCGCCGGTCGCCTTGACCAGCGGACGCAGGCCGGCCCAGACGCTGGTCACGTCATCGCGCGTCGGCTTGCGGCTGAGATAGCGCGCGGCGGTGCTCAGGATGAAATCCACGTCTTGCGCGCCGGCGTCCGGATCCAGCGGCAGGTCCTGGCGCGGCGTGTCGGTGGTGCCGACGATGGTGTGGCCGTTCCACGGCACCACGAACAGCACGCGGCCATCGTCGGTCTTGGGAATCAGCACGGCACGCTTTCCGGGCAGGAAATCCTGCGGCAGCGTCAGGTGCACGCCCTGGCTGGGCGCGACCATCGTCTGCGCGTTCTTGTCTTCCATGCGGCGCACGCCGTCCACCCACACGCCGGTGGCGTTGACCACGCAGCGCGCGCGCAGCGTGAACGACGCGCCGCCGATCGCGTCCTGTGCGGTCACGCCGTCGACCTTGCCGTTGGTGGTGGTCAGGCCCGTGGCGCGCACGTAGTTGACTGCCGTGCCGCCCAGGTCGAACAGCGTGCGCATCAGGCTCATGGCCAGGCGCGCGTCGTCGAACTGGCCGTCGTAGTACAGCACGCCGCCCTTCAGGCTGCGCCCGCTGACGGTTTCCGCAAGGGTCGGGGCGTTGGCCAGCGTTTCACGGCGCGACAGCCAGCGGCTGGGCGACAGGTTCAGCTTGCCGGCCAGCATGTCGTACATCTTCAGGCCGATGCCATAGAACGGCTGGTCCAGCATCGTGTAGGCCGGCACCACAAAGCCCAACGGCCACACCAGGTGCGGCGCGTTGCGGTTGAGCAGGCCGCGTTCATGCAGGGCCTCGCGCACCAGGCTGACGTTGCCTTGCGCCAGATAGCGCACGCCGCCGTGCACCAGCTTGGTGGCCTTGCTGGACGTGCCCTTGGCGAAGTCGGCGCCTTCGATCAGCAGCGTCCGGTAGCCGCGCGCGGCGGCGTCGACCGCCGTGCCCAGGCCGGTTGCGCCGCCGCCGATGACGATGACGTCCCAGGAATGCGTGTTGTCCAGCGTGTTCAGAAGACGGCTGCGGTCGGGCGGGGTGACGGAGGCGAGGGGTTGGTTCATGTTCTTTTAGGGCGGCAGGGCCGCGAGGTAAATGCGTCGATGTGTTTGCCGGCGGGGCTTGCGCGGACGATGCGTCCGCGGCGGCGCTCGGGTCAGGGTGTAGGTTTGGGGACGTGCGGCGCGGCGGCGACGTCGCAGCGCACGCCGGCGTCCAGCAACACTTGTGCCAGCGGTTCCTGCGGATGCGCGTCGGTGAAGAAGCGGTCGATCTGCGAGATATGCGCCAGTTCCACCATGGCCTGGCGCTTGAACTTGCTGCTGTCGGCGGCCAGCCAGACCTCGCGCGACTGCTCGATGATCGTGCGCGCCACGCGCACTTCGCGGAAGTCGTAGTCGCGCAGGGTGCCGTCGGCCTCGATGCCCGAAATGCCGATCAGGCCGATGTCGACCTTGAACTGGCGGATGAAGTCCATCGTGGCTTCGCCGACGATGCCGCGGTCGCGCGAGCGCACCACGCCGCCGGCGACGATGACTTCGCAATCCGGGTTGTCGGACAGGATGTCGGCCACGTGCAGGTTGTTCGTGATGACGCGCAGTCCGCGATGGCGCAGCAGCGCGCGCGCAATGGCTTCGGTCGTGGTGCCGATGTTCAGGATCAGCGAACAGCCGTCCGGCACGGCGCGGGCCACGGCTTCGGCGATGCGCTGCTTGCCCGCGGCGTGCAGCCCCTGGCGCTTGCGGTAGGCGATGTTCTCGATGGTGGAGGCTTCAATGCGCACCCCGCCATGAAAGCGCGACAAGAGGCCGGCTTCCGAAAGGATGTTGACATCCCGCCGCACGGTCTGCAGCGTGACGTCGAAACGTTTGGCAAGCTCTTCGATCGAGGCCGAGCCCTGGGCCCGCACCATTTCGATCAGCGCGCTCTGTCGTGGATTCAGTGTCATGTTCGAATGATAAAACAACAAAAGCGAAAAATAATGACGCACCGCAAGATTGTTTTTTGTTCGCTTCTTCAGTAAAACGCACAAAAAACGAAAGCCATCTGAAAGAGTATGCTCATCGTGTTGCGCCCGCGCGGGAACGTGGGGGCGCGCAAGCTGGGACGCTGTGCCGAATACCGAAGTCCGTAGAAAACAGGGACGTATAAGTAGGTTGAGGAGACTAGATGCAGCTGACCTTGGACGGGATAGCTTTGCGGGCCGGCTCGCAGACGCACCTGTATCCCATGAGCCTGGCCCCGGTTCCGGGAGCCATGACCGTCCTGCTGGGGGCCACCCTGGCCGGCAAGACCTCGCTGATGCGCATCATGGCCGGGCTGGACCGGCCTTCCGAGGGCCACGTGCGGGTCGACGGCGCCGACGTCACCGGCGTGCCCGTCCGCCAGCGCAACGTGGCGATGGTCTACCAGCAGTTCATCAACTATCCGTCCATGTCGGTCTACGACAACATCGCCTCGCCGCTCAAGCTGCGCGGCGAGCGCGACACGCGTGAAAAAGTCCACGCCATGGCGGCGCGGCTGCACATCGACCATCTGCTGGACCGCTATCCGTCCGAACTGTCGGGCGGGCAGCAGCAGCGGGTGGCGCTGGCGCGGGCGCTGGCCAAGGATGCGCCGCTGATCCTGCTGGACGAGCCGCTGGTCAACCTGGACTACAAACTGCGCGAGGAATTGCGCGACGAACTCTCGGAATTGTTCGCGCAGGGGCGGTCGACCGTGGTCTACGCCACCACCGAACCGGGCGAGGCGCTGTTGCTCGGCGGCCACACCGCCGTTCTGGACGCGGGCGAACTGCTGCAATACGGCCCAACGGCCGAGGTTTTTCACCGGCCCAATTCGATCCGCGTGGCACGCGCCTTCAGCGACCCGCCCATGAACCTGTTCGCCGCCCGCCGCCATAACGGCGGGTTCGTGCTGCAGGGCGGCGTGGCGGTAGATCGCGCGCTGCCGGCGGGCGCGGACGCCGATATCACGGCCGGTCTGCGCGCCGGCGCGCTGGATGTGGACTCGCGGCCCGGTCACGTCGAGCTGCCCGGCCGGGTCAAGCTGGCCGAGATCTCCGGGTCCGACACCTTTGTCCATGCCGAGACGGCTGCGGGCGACGTGGTCGCCCAACTGCCCGGCGTGCACCGGTACACGCTTGACGAGCATGTGCGGCTGTATTTCGACCCCGCGCAGACCTACGCATTTGGCCCGGATGGCGCGCTGCTCGCGGCGCCCCGGCAGCCGGCCGGCGCGGGGGAGGTGGCCTGATGGCGCAGATCGAGCTGGACCTGTCCCATTCGTATGTCGCCCATCCCAAGTCCGACGACGACTACGCCCTGCTGCCGCTGCAGTTCACCTTCCGCGACGGCGGGGCCTATGCTTTGCTCGGGCCCTCCGGCTGCGGCAAGACGACGCTGCTCAACTGCGTGTCTGGCCTGTTGCGACCCTCGCACGGGCGCATCCTGTTCGACGGGCAGGACGTCACCGACAAGACCCCGCAGGCGCGCAACATCGCGCAGGTGTTTCAGTTTCCGGTGGTGTACGACACCATGACGGTCGCGGAGAACCTGGCGTTTCCGCTGCGCAACCGGGGCGTTGCGCCCGATCGCATCCGCGAGCGCGTGGGCCGCATCGCCGAAATGTTGGAAATGTCCAACGTGCTGGACCGCCGGGCCAGCGGGCTGACGGCGGATGCCAAGCAGAAGATCTCGCTGGGCCGCGGCCTGGTGCGCAGCGACGTGTCCGCGATTCTCTTTGACGAACCGCTTACCGTGATCGACCCGCAGCTCAAGTGGGAATTGCGCCGCAAGCTCAAGGAGATTCATCACGAATTCAAGCTGACGCTGATCTACGTGACGCATGACCAGACCGAAGCGCTGACCTTCGCAGACCAGGTGATGGTCATGGCGCGCGGCCGCGCCGTGCAGGTGGGCAGCGCGGATGATCTGTTCGAACGGCCCGCGCACACCTTCGTGGGCCATTTCATCGGGTCGCCGGGCATGAACTTCCTGCCGGCGCAGTGGCGCGACGGCGCGCTGAGGGTGGGCCAGCACCGGTTGCAAGGCGTGCCGGCCGAGCTGGCCGTCAAGCTGGAAGGCGCGGGCCCCGTCAAGCTGGGCGTGCGGCCGGAATACCTGCGCGTGACCGATCCCGGGACGGCTGGCGCGGTGCCCATGCGCGTGGAACGCGTGCAGGACGTGGGCACCTACACGCTGCTGGTGGCTGACTTTGAAGGCACGCCGGTGCGCGCCCGCCTGGGCAGCAACGTCGTGGCCGGCGGCAAGGACGCCACGGTGTGGCTGACCGTGCTCAACCCGCACACCTGCTTCTACCGCGACGAGGAACTGATCCGATGAAACCCACCGATCACCGGGCCTGGTTCCTGGTCATGCCGGTTGTGCTGTGCGTGGCGTTCTCGGCCATCCTGCCGCTGATGACCATCGTCAATTATTCGGTGCAGGACATCATCTCGCCCGAGCGCCGCGTGTTCGTCGGCACCGAGTGGTTCGCCGCGGTGCTGCAGGACGAGGAACTGCACGGCGCGCTGTTCCGGCAGATCGGGTTTTCGTTTGCGGTGCTGCTGATCCAGATTCCGCTGGGCATCCTGCTGGCGCTGTCGATGCCGGCCAGCGGCTGGCGCGCGTCGGCCGTGCTGGTGATCATCGCGCTGTCGCTGCTGATTCCGTGGAACGTGGTGGGCACCATCTGGCAGGTGTTCGGCCGCACCGACATCGGGCTGCTCGGCGCCACGTTGTCCTGGCTGGGCGTGGACTACAACTACACGGGCAACGACGTCGACGCCTGGGTCACGGTGCTGGTCATGGACGTGTGGCACTGGACGCCGCTGGTTGCGCTGCTGTGCTACGCGGGGCTGCGCGCCATTCCGGACGCCTACTACCAGGCCGCGCGGATCGACGGCGCCTCGCGCTTTGCCGTGTTCCGGTACATCCAGCTGCCCAAGATGCGCGGCGTGTTGATGATTGCGGTGCTGCTGCGGTTCATGGACAGCTTCATGATCTACACCGAGCCGTTCGTGCTGACCGGCGGCGGCCCGGGCAACGCCACGACCTTCCTGTCGCAGTACCTGACGCAAAAGGCGGTGGGGCAGTTCGACCTGGGCCCGGCCGCGGCGTTTTCGATCATCTACTTCCTGATCATCCTGCTGCTTTGCTTCATTCTCTACAACTGGATGCAGCGCGCGGGCACCACGGGCGGTTTCGACGAGGAGCGGGGCAATGCGTGAGAAATCCTCCTGGTGGCGCGGCGCCTTTCTGACGCTGTATCTGGTGTTCGCCATCCTGCCGCTGTACTGGATGCTGAACATGTCGTTCAAGTCGAACACCGAGATCGTCAGCACGCTGACGCTCTGGCCGCGCGACTTCACGTTCGAGCACTACCGCACCATCTTCACCGACCCGGCCTGGTATTCCGGCTACATCAATTCGCTGATCTACGTCGTCATCAACACGGTCGTCTCGCTGGCCGTGGCGCTGCCGGCTGCCTATGCGTTCTCGCGTTACCGATTCATCGGCGACAAGCACGTGTTCTTCTGGCTGCTCACCAACCGCATGACGCCGCCGGCGGTATTCCTGCTGCCGTTCTTCCAGCTCTATAGCTCGTTCGGCCTGATGGACACGCACCTGGCGGTGGCGCTGGCGCACCTGGTGTTCAACGTGCCGCTGGCGGTGTGGATCCTGGAAGGCTTCATGTCCGGCGTGCCGCGCGAGATCGATGAGACCGCCTATGTGGACGGGTACTCGTTTCCGCGCTTTTTCCTGACGATCTTCCTGCCGCTCATCAAGTCGGGCGTGGGCGTGGCGGCGTTCTTCTGCTTCATGTTCAGCTGGGTGGAGCTGCTGCTGGCGCGCACACTCACGTCTGTCAACGCCAAGCCCATCGTCGCGACCATGACGCGCACCGTATCGGCATCCGGCATGGATTGGGGGGTGCTGGCGGCCGCGGGCGTGCTGACCATCGTGCCGGGCGGCATCGTCATCTGGTTCGTTCGGCACTACATCGCGAAGGGCTTCGCGATGGGCCGCGTGTAGGCATCGGGACTACAGGAGGGCGTGCCCATGTTCAGCTGGATGGTGTGGACCACCCCGGTTGCCGTGTTCTTCAGCTGCATCGTGCTGATGCTGGTGGGCATGACGATCTGGGAACTGAAGTCGCCTACGCAGGAGCGCAAGGGATTTCTGCCCCTGCGCACCACGCGCGGCGACCGGCTGTTCATCGGCCTGATGGCCGCGGCGTGGCTGAACCTGGCGTTTCTGGGGTTCGGCCAGAAGGCGGTCGAGTGGTTTTCGCTGGATCAGCCGCCATCGGTATGGATCAGCTTCGTGCTGTCCATGCTGCTGCTGGCGTTCATCATGAAAAAAGGGTGAGAGAAGGGCGCCAGACCCTTCGTTGGTTTCGGGCAGTCAGGTAAAGGACTATCGGCCAGCGTCTTCCCCGGCCAGCAGTCCGCAGCACGATAGGGGAAGACTTATCGAGGAGACAGGTCATGAAATTGCGCATGCACGCCATGGCGGCCGCTATCGCCCTGATCGGAACGTCAGGGGCTTGGGCCGGCGAGCCGGAGGCAAAGAAGTGGGTCGATTCGGAGTTCCAGCCTTCGTCGCTGTCCAAGGAACAGCAGATGGCCGAAATGAAATGGTTCATCGACGCTGCGGCCAAGCTCAAGGCCAAGGGCGTCAATGAAGTCAGCGTGGTGTCCGAAACCATCACCACGCACGAGTACGAGTCCAAGGTGCTGGCCAAGGCCTTTGCCGAAATCACTGGCATCAAGGTCAATCACGACCTCATCCAGGAAGGCGACGTCGTCGAAAAGCTGCAGACGTCCATGCAGTCCGGCAAGTCCATCTACGACGGCTGGATCTCCGATTCCGACCTGATTGGCACCCACTACCGTTACGGCGCCATCCTGCCGCTGTCCGACTACATGGCCGGGGCCGGCAAGGAATGGACCAATCCCGATCTGGACCTGAAGGACTTCATCGGCACCAAGTTCACCACCGCGCCCGACGGCAAGCTGTATCAGTTGCCGGACCAGCAGTTCGCCAACGTGTACTGGTTCCGCGCCGACTGGTTCGCGCGGCCGGACCTGAAGGAAAAATTCAAGGCCAAGTACGGCTATGAACTGGGCGTGCCCACCAACTGGTCGGCGTACGAAGACATCGCCACGTTCTTCTCGAACGACGTCAAGGAGATCGACGGCAAGCGCGTCTACGGCCACATGGACTACGGCAAGAAGGATCCGTCGCTGGGCTGGCGCTTCACCGATGCGTGGCTGTCGATGGCGGGCGCGGCCGACAAGGGCCTGCCCAACGGCATGCCTGTGGACGAATGGGGCATCCGCGTGGCTGACGACAAGTGCACGCCGGTCGGCGCGTCCGTGTCGCGCGGCGGGGCCACGAACAGCCCGGCCGCCGTGTACGCGCTGACCAAGTACATCGACTGGATGAAGAAGTTCGCGCCGCAGCAGGCCATGGGCATGACCTTCTCGGAAGCGGGCCCCGTGCCCGCGCAGGGCCAGATCGCCCAGCAGATCTTCTGGTACACGGCTTTCACCGCCGACATGACCAAGAAGGGGCTGCCCGTCGTGAACGACGATGGCACGCCGAAGTGGCGCATGGCCCCGTCGCCGTACGGCCCGTACTGGAAGGACGGCATGCAGAACGGCTACCAGGACGTGGGCTCGTGGACCTTCTTCAAGTCCACCAACCCCGACAAGATGGCGGCCGCGTGGCTGTATGCGCAGTTCGTCACGTCCAAATCGGTGTCGCTCAAAAAGTCCATTACCGGCCTGACCTTCATCCGCGATAGCGACATCAACAGCGAGTTCTTCACCAAGAACGCGGCCAACTACGGCGGCCTGATCGAGTTCTACCGCAGTCCCGCGCGCGTGGCGTGGACGCCCACCGGCACCAACGTGCCGGACTATCCGAAGCTCGCGCAGCTCTGGTGGAAGAACGTCGCCACCGCGGTCACAGGGGAAAAGACCCCGCAGGCCGCGATGGACAACCTGGCCAACGAAATGGATCAGGTGATGGCGCGGCTTGAACGGGCGGGCATGGCGCAGTGCGCGCCGAAGCTCAACCCCAAGAGCGATCCGAGCAAGTGGCTGTCGGATCAGCACGCGCCTTGGAAGAAGTTGGCCAATGAAAAGCCGAAGGGCGAGACGATTCCCTATGAGCAGCTGCTGTCGGCGTGGAAGGCAGGGAAGGTGAGGTAAGCGGCAGGCTCAGGGCGCCACCAACTTCGCCACCAACGGGCGCCGTCAACCGCGCCGCCAGCGCCAAGGATGCGGAGGCGCCGTCCAGGGGACGGCACTCCGCGGGCAGGGCGCTGGCGGCGCCCGCCATCCACGGATGGGCAAATGCCACCACGTCCGCGCCGCCTTCCTGGGCGTCGCGGGCCGCTTGCGCGACGGTAGTAAGACATGCAGCCGTCTCGCCGCGCTTGAACAGATCCCACGCGAGGGGCACCAGACGCACGTCGACCGCGGCGTTGACCGGTCGCGCATGGCGTTCGAACAGCGCGCGATTAGCCGCGAGGGTGGATTCGACGGCGCACAGCACCACGATGCGGGCGCCTGCACGAGCCGCCGCGTGCGCCAGCGCCTCATCCGCGCGGATAACGGGGGCGCCTATCCCCGTGATGCCGTCAACGACGGGACCGAGCGTGGCGCATGTGACAATCACGGCGTCCGCGCCGGCCGCCAAGTCCTGCAACGCCGCCGTGATGTCGTCCTGCACGCTGCCGGGTATCGCGCTGGCCGTGGCCCGAGCCTGATCAACGGCAAGCCTGAACGCCGGCCGCACGGCATGGCGCAGCGCGTCGGCGGCCAATCCCGCGTCGCGGGCCGCCTGCTCGAAAATCGCCGGATTGCTGTCGATGGTGTGCAACAAGGAAATCAGCATGGGGTAAAACCTTGGGGCTTCGTGAATGTCGAAGCGGCATTCTGGTGCCGGCTGAAAACGGCAACAAGACAAGCCCGAGTACTGGTATTGCCGGTACCCTGCGCGCGACAAATCGATTCAACGCTCATCTTCAACTTTCCCGCATGACCTACGCCCTGAAATTCCTGCACGTTCTGATTCCTGCCGTCCTGGCGCTTTCTGGTGGTGCGGCGCAAGCCGCCGGCTTCCAGCGCCTGAACCTGCCGATGGACCAGAACGGCCCCGGCCTGCAAGGCGCGGTCTGGACACCGTGCGCCGAACCCGCGGGCGAAATCAAGGTGGGCCGCGTCGCCATTGAAGGGGTGCAGGGCTGCAAGCTACCGGAAGGCCGCTATCCGCTCATCGTCATGTCGCACGGCTCGGCGGGCTCGTATCTCAGCCACCACGACACCGCGGCCGCGCTGGCCGATGCCGGCTTCGTGGTGGCGGCGATCAACCACGTGGGCGACAACGCGCAGGACAAATCGCGGCAGGGATATTTGTCGATCTTTTCCACCCGGCCCCGCGAAATGCGCCGGCTGATCGACTACATGACTGGCGCGTGGCCGGACAAGGCAAGGATCGATTCCGATAGGATCGGCTTCTTCGGTTTTTCCCGCGGCGGGTATACGGGCCTGGTGCTGGCCGGCGCGGCGCCGGATCTGGCGGCGGGGCTGGCGATCTGCGCTGACCAGCCGTCGCTGCCGATGTGCCGCGACATCGCAGCCGGGAAGGTGCCGCAGCAACCCTATCCGGCGGAGCCACGCATCAAGGCGGCGGTCATTGCCGATCCGCTCAACGTGTTTCCGGGCGATGCGCTCAAGCGCGTGACGCTACCCATTCAGCTATGGGCGTCGGAGCGGGGCGGCGAAGGGGGCAGCCCGGCCAGCGTCGAAGCCGTGCGCCAGGCCCTGGGCGCCACGCCGGATTTTCGGGTGGCTGCGGGCGCGGGGCATTACGCGTTTCTGGCGCCGTGCTCGCCTGAACAGGCCGAGGCGCTGCCCGGCATCTGCCGCGACGAGGCGGGTACTGATCGGCTGGCGTTTCATCGTGAACTGAACGCCCAGGTGACGGCGTTCTTCAAGGCGCGGCTGCAATAGCCGCGCATTCGCGTTCCAAAGGAACGGCCGCGCATCCGCGTCCCAAAGGAGCAGCCGCGCATCCGCGCTTTCCGGAGCGAGCGCGCCGGCGCATCGGAGAACGGTCGCGCGCCGCCGCTTCAACGGTAAATGCGCCGCGCGGTCGATCAGTGAATGACGCGCGCCGCCCGGCGCGCGTGCTTGATTTCATACATGCGGGTATCGGCCAGTCGGACGGCAGCCTCCGCGTCCAGGCCCGCGGGGTCCAGCGCCACGACGCCGGCGCTGGCGCCTTCGTAGGCCACGGTGGCGTCGCCCAGCCGATAACGGCCCATGGAGGCGGCCAGGACGCGTTCTTCCATCGCTCGGGCGGCCTCGTCGGGCTCGGCCTGTTGGCTCACGCCGCCTTCGTCGGCACGTTTGCCCGTCAGCGCGGGGCCGGGCCCGATGAGCACGAATTCGTCGCCACCCACGCGTCCCAGCATGTCCGACCCGCGCAGCGCCGCCGCCATGCGCCGCGAGACTTCCTGCAGAAAGAGGTCGCCCGCCTGGTGGCCGTACGTGTCGTTGATGCTCTTGAAACCATCCAGATCGATGACGCCGACCAGCACGCTGCCGTTTTCGCGCACGGCGCGCGCCAGCAGCCGGTCCAGCGCCTCATAGACGGCACGCCGATTGGGCAGGCCCGTCAGCGTGTCGGTCAGCGCATAGGACATGAGCTGCACGTTTGCCGAGTGCAACTGTTCAACGAGCATTTCGCGTTCGATGAAGCTGGCGATCACGCTGGAAAAAAGCTTCAGCACCGCTTCGGCCTGCGGGCTGATGTCGTGCCGCCGGGCGCTGGCGGCGCACAGCGTGCCGTACAGGGCGCCGTCATCGGCGCGCACCGGCGCGCTGACGTAGGTCTGGATGCCCAATTGCCGGGCCGCGTCTGAATCCGGCCAGCATTGCGACACGTCGCTGGTGCACATGCGGCCTTCGTCCAGCGCGCGCTTGCACAGCGTGTCGTCCCAGGGCACGGACAGTCCTTCCGGTATCTGCAGCTGCCCCACGTTGCGCGCGTAGCGCACATGCTGCAGGTCGGCCTTGAGGTCGATGGCGGTGAGGTAGGTGGATTCAAGTCCGGTGACGGCGCCCAGCATGTCCAGCAGCGGGCGGGTCAACTGCTCGACCGACTTGGCAGCGGGCAAGGTGGTGGAAAGTTCGGCGAGGATGGGATCCAGCACGGCTGCTCCTGGATTCGTTGTCGGATGAACTTGCGGCCCGTGCTCCATGCCGGAGGCCGGGCCGCCAATCCCGCCATTATGCACGGCCTGGGGTTCAGGCCAAAGACTGCTTACGCCATGACCAGCGACCGGTGCGCGCAGACGCCGGCCATGACGCCGGAGGCGCTGGCCAGCGTGGCGTTGGACATCGGTGTGGACGCGTCGCCGGCGGCGTACACGCCGGGCACCGTGGTCTGCTTCAGATCGTCCACGCGGATCACGGGTCCCAGCGGCCCTTCGTCGAACGCGCATCCCAGCTGATCCGCAAGCGGACTGGCCATGTGTGCGCGGCTGGCGACGAACAGCGCGCGCAGCGGCACCTCGCGTCCATCGGCCAGCACAACGCCGTCCAGGGCGGGCGCTGCGCCCAGCAGCGCGACTACCGGCGTGCGCTCGATGTGGACGCCACGCGCGGCGAGATGCTGCGCGTCTTCTGGCGAAGGTTCGAATTGATCCTGCGTGAAATACGTGGTCGGCCCCCAGTCGGGCAGCATCATCGCCTGATGGGCGGACATCGGATGCGCGGCCAGCACGCCCAGCGGATTGCCTGCGACTTCGTAGCCATGGCAGTACGGGCAGTGCAGCACCGTCTGCCCCCAGCGTTCCTCAAGTCCAGGCAGCGGCGGCAATTCGTCGCGCATGCCGGTGGCCAGGATCAGGCGCGCGCCGCGTACCTGCTTGCCGTCCGCCATGACGATGCCGAATCCGCCATCTTGCGGCTGGGCCTGGACCGCCTCGCCGTCCAGGAAGGCAACGGTCGGATAGCGGGCAAGTTGCGCGCGGGCGGTGGCTACGATCTCGTGCGGCGGCACGCCGTCCTGCCCAAGAAAACCGTGCGCGTGCGCGGCATAGCGGTTGCGGGGTTTGGCCGCGTCGACCAGCAACACCCGCCGGCGGGCGCGCGCCAGTTGCATGGCAGCGGACAGGCCGGCAAAGCTGCCGCCGATGATGATGACGTCGTAGTGCATGGTGAGACCCTCACGCGGTGGTTACGATACTTGATAAGTTGCATGATAGAAGCGCATGCGATCTTATGCAACCTATGTTGTTGCGTATTGCGTGATCGCGGGCAGGAATGCCGCTTGCAGCAGAGCGCCCCGCCGCATGGGGCGGTCCAGCGAAAACCCTGCGCGTAGCGGCATCCTCCCGCCGCCGGGTTGCGCCGGCCCCCCGGGCGGGACTACCCTGAAACCCTCTATACCGGCAGCCCGGCCACACGCCGGCCGCCAAGGAGACTGGCATGCAGCACACGACTGACCTGAACGGCCGCGTGGCCGTGGTGACAGGCGCGTCTTCAGGCATTGGGCGCGCCATCGCAATAGGCCTTGCCGAAGCGGGAGCGCGAGTGGTGGTGAACCACCGGGCGGGCGGAGACTCCCAAGCCCGCGGCGCGGCGGTGGTGGAATCGATCCAGCGTACCGGCGGGACGGCGGTCGCAGCCGCGGCAGACATCAGCCGCGAGGCCGACGTTGACCATCTGTTCGAGCAGGCCGTGCAGCACTTCGGACGGGTGGACATCCTGGTCAACAACGCGGGGGTTGAGCATCCGTCGCCGATTGCCGACATGACGCTCGCAGACTGGCAGCGCGTGATCGACGTGAACCTGACCGGCCACTTCCTGTGCGCCCGTGCGGCGGCCCGAGCCTTCAAGACGCAGCCGCCCGATCCCTCCTGCCAGAACCGCTCGGTGGGCAACATCCTCTTCATCAGCTCGGTGCACGAAGTGATCCCCTGGGCGTTCCAGGTGAACTACGCCGCGTCCAAGGGCGGCATTTCGCTGCTGATGAAATCCCTGGCGCAGGAGCTGGCGCCCGACCGCATCCGGGTCAACTCCATTGCGCCCGGCGCCATCCGCACCGCGATCAACCAGCCAGCGTGGGACACCCCGCAGGCGCTGGCCAAGCTGCTGGAACTCATCCCCTACGGCCGGATCGGCGAGCCCGAGGACATCGCACAGGCGGCCGTGTGGCTGGCCAGCGATGCGTCCGACTACGTCACCGGCACCACGCTCTTCGTGGACGGCGGCATGACGCTATACCCCGAATTCCGCGGCGCGGGCTGAGGCGCGCATGTCCAAACCCCTGGAAGACTACGGACTCATCGGCAACATGCTGTCCGCCGCGCTGGTGGCGCGCGACGGCTCGATCGACTGGCTGTGCTTGCCGCATTTCGATTCGCCCGCGTGCTTTGCCGCCTTGCTGGGCGACCAGCGGCACGGGCGCTGGCTGATCGCGCCGCACGGCAAGATCAAGTCGACGTCCCGCCGCTATGTGCCCGACACGGCGGTGCTGGAGACACGCTTCGAGACCCGTACGGGCTCGGTGCTGGTGTACGACTTCATGCCGCTCAGCGATGACGACGAGCGCGTGGACGTGGTGCGCATCGTGCGCGGCGAATCCGGCCATGTGCAGATGGACATGGAGCTGATCCTGCGCTTCAACTACGGCCAGAGCGTGCCGTGGGTGCGGCGGCGCGATTATGGCCTGAACGCCATCGCGGGCCCGGACGCGGTCGAGCTGCATACGCCCATCGAGCTCGAAGGCCACGACATGAAAACCACGGCGCGTTTCTCGCTGCATCCTGGCCGCGTCGTGCCGTTCACGCTGTCCTATCACCGCTCGCACCGTACGCCCCGGTTCGTGCCGGACCGCGTCGAAAGCATGGACCGCACCGTGTCGTGGTGGCAGGAATGGGCCAAACGCTGCCATTGGGACGGACCGGGCGACGGGCGTCGTGACGCCGTGGTGCGTTCGCTGATCACGCTGAAGCTGCTGACGTTTCAGCCGACGGGCGGGATCATCGCGGCGCCCACCACGTCGCTGCCAGAAGCGCTGGGCGGCAGCCGCAATTGGGACTACCGCCATTGCTGGCTGCGCGACTCGGCGCTGACGCTGTACGCCTTGCTCAACGCCGGCTATCGCGAAGAGGCCGAGGCGTGGCGCCAATGGCTGCTGCGCGCGGTGGCCGGTCATCCCGACCAGCTGCAGATCATGTATGGCATCGCGGGCGATCGCTGGCTGCCCGAGCTGGAGATTCCGTGGCTGCCCGGCTACGAAGGCAGCCAGCCGGTGCGCCGGGGCAATGGCGCGGCGGGGCAGAGCCAGCTCGACATCTACGGCGAACTCATTGATACGCTCTACGCCGCCCGCGTCGCGGACCTGGCGCCGCTGGCCGAAGCCTGGCGCCTGCAGAACGTGCTGCTCAAGCCGCTGGAGCAGCGCTGGCGCGAACTGGACCACGGGATCTGGGAAGTCCGGGGCGAACGGCGCGCCTTCACGCATTCGCGCGTGATGTGCTGGGTGGCGTTCGACCGGGCGGTCAAGGCCTGCGAGCGCTGGGGCCTGAAGGGGCCGGTCGATGCCTGGCGCCGGCTGCGCGAACGCATCCACAAGGACATCTGCGAGCATGGCTACGATCGCACCCGCGGCTGCTTCGTGCAGAGTTACGGATCGCCGGCGCTGGACGCGAGCCTGCTGCTGATCCCGCAGGTGGGCTTTCTGCCGGCAAGCGATCCGCGCGTGGCGGGCACCGTGCACGCGATCGAACGCGAACTCATGCACGGCGGTCTGCTGCGCCGCTATTCGGTCGAGGATACCGACGACGGGCTGGAGGGCGAGGAGGGCGTCTTCCTGGCGTGCAGTTTCTGGCTGGCGGACGCCTACGTCATGCAGGGCCGGCTGGGCGATGCGGAGCGGCTTTTCGACCGTCTGCTGTCCCTGCGCAACGACCTGGGGCTGCTGTCGGAAGAGTACGACGTCGTGCGCCGCCGCCTGGTGGGCAACTTTCCGCAGGGTTTTTCGCATATCGGCCTGGTGAACACGGCCTACAACCTGAGCCGCGCCATGGGACCGGCGCAGCAGCGTGCGGAACAGGACGCGCCCCGGGCGTAGGGACGGGCCGCGCGGGCTTAAAGGGCGCACAGCGGGCGTTGCACAACGCGCGCCGGCCGGGGCCCGCGCCGGTGTATTCTCGCAATCACACGGCGCCGCCCGCCCGGCGCCGGTCATGCACACCACAAAGAACGCGCGCAGCGGCTCGATCGACGGCCCGCCGCATCAGGAGAGACAAGCATGCTTTTGACCGACGAACAGCAAAGCGTCCAGGAGATGGCGCGCCGGTTTGCGCAGGAGCGCCTGGCGCCCAATGCCGAACGCTGGGATCGCGAACACCACTATCCCGCCGACGCCATCGCCGAAATGGCGCAGCTGGGCTTTTTCGGCATGCTGGTGCCGGAAGCGTGGGATGGCAACGACAGCGGCTATATCTCGTACGCGGTGGCGCTGGAAGAAATCGCCGCGGGCAGCGGCGCCTGCTCCACCATCATGAGCGTGCACAACTCGGTCGGCTGCATGCCCATCCTGAAGTTCGGCAACGACGACCAGAAGGCGCAGTTCCTGCGGCCCTTGGCGCGTGGCGAACACATCGGCGCATTCGCGCTGACCGAACCGCAGGCCGGCTCCGACGCCAGCAGCCTGCATACCCGCGCGCGGCGCGACGGCGACCACTACATCCTCAATGGCGCCAAGCAGTTCATCACGTCCGGGCGCAACGGGCAGACGGTCATCGTGTTCGCGGTCACCGACCCCGACGCGGGCAAGCGCGGCATCTCGGCGTTCATCGTCCCCACCGATACGCCGGGCTACAAGGTGCTGCGCGTGGAAGACAAGCTTGGCCAGCACGCGTCCGACACCTGCCAGATCGCATTTGAAGACATGCGCATCCCGGTGGCGTGGCGCCTGGGCGAAGAAGGCGAGGGCTACAAGATCGCCTTGTCCAACCTGGAAGGCGGGCGCATCGGCATTGCGTCGCAGTCGGTGGGCATGGCGCGGGCGGCCTTCGAATGCGCGCGCGACTACGCCCGCGATCGACTAGCCTTCGGCAAACCCATCATCGAACACCAGGCCGTGTCGTTTCGCCTGGCGGACATGGCGACGCAGATCCACGCGGCCCGCCAGATGGTGCTGCACGCCGCGGCCTTGCGCGAAGCGGGCAGGCCGGCATTGACCGAGGCGTCCATGGCCAAGCTGTTCGCGTCCGAGATGGCTGAAAAGGTCTGCTCGGCGGCGATTCAGACGCTGGGCGGTTATGGCTACCTGAAGGATTTTCCGGTCGAGCGCATTTATCGCGATGTGCGCGTCTGCCAGATCTACGAGGGCACCAGCGACATCCAGCGCCTGGTGATCGCGCGCAGCCTGTAGCGGCGCGGGGCAGGGGTGGGGCGGTTCGCGTTGTTCAGGAGCGGCCCTGTACGGACTGCCGCGCTTGGGCAGTCGCCGCAGCCGCGCGGCGCACATCGGCCCGGCGGCGCGCCCACACGGCATAGACGACGATGTTGCCCACGATCAGCACCGCCGCCAGCAGCATCTGCGTCGCCCGCGTGATGCCCTCGGGGTAGATGATGCCCAGCACGTAGTGCTCGATGAAGCCGCCCGCGTAGCCTTCCTGCCCCGCGCGTTCGCGCAGCGACACTTCCAGCGGCGTCAGCGGACAGATCCAGCCCATGCCGATCACCATCGCACCCCACGCCAGCGCCGGCAGGTGCCAGAACGCCATGCGCGGTTTCCACAGCGCCAGCAGGCCGCCGAACACCACGAACGCGACAAACAGGCCATGTATGACCAGCACGAGGTCGGCAAGGATGCGATAGGTCATCTTTGAAATGGGTAAATGGCGGGGCGCCGCAAACCGGCGGGAGGTGCATTAAAGCGTATGCCCGCACGTGGCGTGCGCGGCATTGGCAACAAGGCAAGACGCCTCGTGACCGAATAGAATGCGGGCGTGTTCAATCCAAGATACTCCCGGAACCCACGCCATGCACGCTTCGATCACCGCCGCCATACAGGACGCCGAGGAACGGCTGCGCCAGGCCATGCTGTCCTCGGACATCGCCGCGCTGGAAGCGCTGCTGCATCCGGACCTGCTGTTCGTCAATCACATGGGCTGGACCGTCACGCGCGAGGATGACCTGGATGCGCACCGCGGCGGATTGCTGAAGATCCACGCGCTGGACCTGTCCGAACAGTGCATCCTGCCGCGCGCGGATTGCGCGGTGGTGTCGGTGCTGGCCCGCATCGCGGGCAGCTACAACGGCGTGCCGGCCAACGGCACGTTCCGGTTCATGCGAACCTGGGCGCCGGATTCGGGGGCGGGCGCTGCGGCGGGTGAGGGGGCAGGTGAGGCGGCCCGCGCGACGCCTGGTGCCACGGCAGGGGCGTGGCGCGTCATCGCGGCCAGTTCGGTGATGGTGGTCTGAAACCGCAGGGGCTATCAGACCTTCAGGTCGCGCAGCAGCTTGGTCAGTTCCGGCGCGGTCATCAGGGAGACGCCCTGCGCCTTGGCGTATTGCAAGGCGTTGTCGGACACGTCGCCCAGCGCGATGTAGATGGCTTCGCGGGCGCCGCGCTTTTCGCGCACGGCCTGCAGTTCGCGCAGCGGTTCCACGCCGTTTCTGGCGGCTTTCCAACGCTTGGCGCTGACGATGGCCACGTGGCCGTCCTTGCTCAGCGCGAAATCGGCGCCGGGCGCCTGCAGGCGCTCGACCTCACAGCCGTCGCGGCGGAAACCGGCTTCGACGGTCTTTGAAAAGTCTGCCCACGACATGGCGGCAACGGTTTCGGTCACCGCCTGCACGCGGGCGCCGGACGGCGCGCGCAGCTGCTTGTAGGCGGCCATGATCGAAATCACGGCAAACGGCACCGCGGCAAAGACGCCCATCGCGGCATACTCCAGCGGCAGCGCGGCAAAGCCGCCCGCGCTCAGCAGCACGGCCACGCCGGCGCTCATCCACCACGGCGAGCGCAGCAGCACGGCAAAGATGGAGTTCTGGGACATCTTGAATTTCATGGCAGCTCGCGGCGTGGTGGGATCAACAGGGAAGTCAGGCGCTGTCGCCGTTGTCGTCGTGGCCGCCGGCAAAGGCGCGGACCACGATGCGCACGCCGCCGCAGGTGACGATCTGACCATCGCGGATCTTGGCCGTCTTGCGCGTTTCGACTACGCCGCCGACGCTGACCTGGCCGTCGGCCACCAGCATTTTGCCGGCGCCGCCGCTGTCGACGACGCCGGTCGCCTTCAGCAGCTGATTGATTTCAATGTAGGGGCTGCCTTCGGCAAGCGTGAATTCGATGATGGACATGGAAGTGCTTCGGTAAATCGAGGTCAGGCGGGGCCGTTGCCGGGGGTGCGCGGATTGGCCGGGTTGGCCGGGTTTCCGGTAGCGGCGGGCTGGTCTGCGGGCGGCGCGACGGACGGGGAGACGGCCGGGGCGACGGACGGGGAAACGGACGAGCCGGCGGTTTGGCCCCCGGGCTGGGCGGCCGGCTGAGACACCGGATGAGCCACCGGCTTATCCGCGGCCGCGTCCGGGCTGGCCGTCGGCACGGGGCGGATGCCGCCGGTTTCTGCCCGCGCCATCCAGGCGATCAGCGACGAGCGCATGGCTTCCTCGACCGACATCTGGATGGGCTGCACCCATTCCTGCGGCACGAACACGGTATAGCCGCCAATCATGTAGCCCATCGGCAGGTAGACGGCGACACGATCGCCCTGGGTGAATCCCTCGGGCAGGCCATCGGTGCCGCGGCGCGTCACCAGACCCACCAGCTCAAGCTGCTGGCCCGGGATGCGCAGGACAACGACCTGCTGGGCCGTGTTCTTGGAACTGGGGGAGAAGTAATCCGCAAAGCTCTTGAGCGACGAATAGATGCTCTTGACCACCGGCAAATTGGTGAAGGGCATCTCGACCAGCGTCAGGAAACGCTGCACGCGCTGCTTGGACACCAGGTAGCCGATGGCCAGAATCCCCAGGATGCCCAGCGCCAGGCCCATGCCCGGCACATAGAAGCCGCCGATGAACGGGCGCAGGAACGTCAGCGCCACGCCTTCCGTCCAGGCCAGAAAGAGGTACAGCAGGTAGATCGTCAGCGCCAGCGGCAGGACGGTGATCAGGCCGCGGAAGAAGTATTTATAAAGACGGGTCATGGGCAAGAGCAAAAATTAGGGTCGGACGAGCGCATCGGCTCGCCGGGGAGGGCCGCAGCATAGCAGCCGCCGCAGGAATTATCGGTAACAAGGCGGGCGCCCCTAGCCGGGCGCCCCTGGCCGGGCGCGGCGCATCCCTTCTTTTAGTGTGAACAGGCCCTAGCGGTCCACCGGCAGGAAGAGCGTCTCCTTGATCTCCTCCATCACGATGTAGCTGTGAGACTCGGCGGACGCGGGCAGCCGCTTCAGGATTTCGCCCAGAAGACGGCGGTATTCATTCATTTCAGACAGGCGCGCCTTGACCAGGTAGTCGAATTCGCCCGACACCAGGTGGCATTCCATGACCTCGGGCACGTACAGCAGTTCCTGCTTGACCTTGTCGAAGACGTCGCCCGACTTGGCCGACAGCTTGATCTCCAGGAAGACAAGCAGATTCTTGCCGAGCGCCGCCGGGTTGACGCGCGCATGGTAACCCGTGATGACGCCTTCGCGCTCCATGCGCTTGACGCGGTCGGAGCAGGGGGTGGCCGACAGGCTCACGCGCTCGGCCAATTCCGTGACCGAAATCCGGCCTTCGCGCTGAAGGATGTCGAGGATTTTGAGGTCAATTCGGTCGAGGTCGCGCATTTCACTAACGCCGGTCGAAAAACAAGGTTGGCCCGAGAAAAACCACTGCCCTAGGAAAATCTTCAGTGTTTTTCACTGCTGAAGGGGTCATAGACTACCGAAATTCCCAGACAAATCCAAATACCGGAAAGAATCATGCATGTGATCGTCCTCGGCAGCGGCGTCATCGGCACCACCACCGCCTATTACCTGGCCCGGCAGGGCGCCAAAGTGACCGTACTGGACCGCCAGCCGGCCGCGGCGCAGGAGACCAGCTACGCCAATGCCGGACAGGTGTCGCCGGGCTATTCCACGCCCTGGGCCGCGCCCGGCATTCCGCTCAAGGCGATCAAATGGCTCTTCAAGAAACATGCGCCGCTGGCGATCCGCCTGGACGGCAGCCTGTTCCAGCTCAAATGGATGGCCGCCATGCTGGCCAACTGCTCGGCCGACCGCTACGCCGTCAACAAGGAACGCATGCTGCGCCTGTCCGAGTACAGCCGCGACTGCCTGCGTGAACTGCGCGCCGCCACCGGCATCCACTACGAAGAGCGCGCGCGCGGCACGCTCCAGCTGTTCCGCACCGAAGCCCAGATGGAAGCCGCGCGCCGCGACATCGCCGTGCTCGAAGAGGTGGGCGTTCCCTACGAATTGCTGGACCGCCACCGTCTCGTCACGGCCGAGCCCGCGCTCGCCAACTCCGCGCACAAGCTCACCGGCGGCCTGCGCCTGCCCAATGATGAAACCGGCGACTGCCAGCTTTTCACCCGCCGCCTGGCCGACATGGCGGCCGCACTGGGCGTTGAATTCCGTTTTGGCCAAAGCGTCACGGGCCTGAACACCGCCGGCGGCCAGATCACCGGCGTGCGCGTCGGCAACGAAGTCCTCACGGCCGACCGCTATGTGGCCGCCTTCGGCAGCTACACCCGCGGTTTTCTCGAGCCCCTCGGCCTGGACCTGCCGGTGTATCCGGTCAAGGGCTACTCCCTGACCATTCCCATGAAGGACGAGGCCGCCGCGCCGGTGTCGACGGTGCTGGACGAAACCTACAAGGTCGCCGTCACGCGCTTTGACCAGCGGATCCGCGTGGGCGGCATGGCCGAATTGTCCGGCTTCGACCTGCGCCTGAAGGACGCCCGCCGCAAGACGCTGGAACTGGTGGTCAACGATCTGTTCCCCGGCAGCGGCCACGTGGCCCAGGCCGAGTTCTGGACCGGCCTGCGTCCCATGACGCCGGACAGCACGCCGGTCGTCGGCGCCACCCGCTACAGCAACCTCTACCTGAACACCGGCCACGGCACGCTGGGCTGGACCATGGCTTGCGGTTCCGGCAAGCTGGTCGCAGATCTCGTCATGGGCCAGCGCCCCGCCATCAGCACCGACGGGCTCGGGTTGTCGCGCTACGATCGCAGCGCGGCGTCCCGCCAGCAACTGGTGCTGGACGGCAAGGGCGCTTGAGCAGGACTTAAGCTGCACCTCGAGGCGTGCTTGGGTTGCGTGATCCGCGCCTCGAATCGCGTCTGAACTGCGTCTCACCGGCCTGCGCCTGATCTGGCGCTTGCACGGCCAGTAGGACGCACACCCGCCGGGCCGCTTCCATGCGGCCCGCGATGTTCTTGAGTGCGCTGAATTGCGCACGCTGTGCGCGAAACGGCTCGTTGCTTTATGCCAAAATCGCCGCATGACCCATTTCCTGCACACTGCCGACTGGCAGATCGGCCGCCAATACGGCCAGTTTGAAACCGACGATGCCGCCATGCTCGCCGAGGCCCGTTTCGAGGTCGTCGCGCGCATCGCCACGCTGGCCGCCGAGCGCCGCGTGGATGCCGTGCTGGTCGCCGGAGACGTCTTCGACACGCAGGCCGTGTCCGATCGCAGCATCCGCCGCCTCTTTGCCGCCATGGCCGGCTACACGGGGCCTTGGGTAATGATCGCCGGCAACCACGACGCGGCCCTTGCCGACAGCGTCTGGAGCCGCGCCATGCATCTGGGCTGCATTCCGGCCAACGTGCATGTGCCGCTTGCCACCGGCGTGGTGGACCTGCCGGACGCCAACCTCGCTGTGCTTGCCGCGCCGCTTACGCAACGCCACACCTACGACGACGTCACCCAGGCTTTCGACACGCTCGAAACGCCGCCCGGGCGCATACGCGTGGGCCTCGCCCATGGCAGCGTTGCCGGCCGCCTGCCCGACACGATCGACGCCACCAATCCCATTGCGCCCGACCGCGCGGACCGCGCCAGTCTTGACTATCTGGCGCTGGGCGATTGGCACGGCTGTCTGTCCATTGACACACGCACCTGGTATGCCGGCACGCCGGAACAGGACCGCTTTCGCGGCAACGAGCCCGGTTATGTCCTGGACGTGCGCATCGACGCGCCGGGCGCCGCACCCGTGGTCGAACGCATTGCAACCGGCAAGTACCGCTGGTCCGCCTGGACCGAAACTCTTAGCCTGCCCACCGATGCCCAGGCGCTGGCCGAACGCATGGCGGCGTTGCGGTCAGACGACGTGCTGCGCCTGGACGTGCAGGGGCACGTCAACCTCGAAACCTGGGATGCGCTGCAAAAGGCAGTGGCCGAGGCCGCCGCGCAGGTGCGGGCCTTGCTGCCGGACTTGTCCGGCGTGCGCCTGGAACCCGACGAAGCTGACCTGGCCGAATTGCGCGCCAGCGGCTACGTGGGCGAGGTCGCCGCACAACTGCAGGCGTTGCAGGCGGACGAAGACCAGTCCGCCGTGGCCAGCGAGGCCTTGCGCCTGCTGCTGCGGTTCCAGCGCGAAACCGCCACGCCGGGAGCCGCCAAATGAAGATCTCCCGCATCGCCCTCGAAGAATTCCGCAAGTTCCGCCAGCCGCTGTCGCTGGACGGACTGCAAGACGGCCTGAACCTCTTTGTCGGCCCCAACGAGGCCGGCAAAAGCACGGTCGCGGCCGCCATCCGAGCCGCCTTCCTTGAACGCTACAGCACCAGCAAGGTCGCAGACCTGGCGCCGCGCGGCGAATCCGGCGCGCGCCCCAGCGTTGAAGTGGCCTTCACGCACGCGGATCACGCCTACGTCCTGAAAAAGCAGTTCCTGTCCAAGGCCCGCTGCGAGCTCGTGGTGGACGACGGCGCGCAGCGGCTGGACGGCGAAGAAGCCGAAAACGCGCTGGCCGGTTTGCTGGGGTTTGAAATGCCCGGGCGCGGCCAAAGCAAACCTGACCTGGCTGGCGTACCGGGCCTGCTATGGATCCGCCAAGGCGACGGCCAGAACCTGCACGAAGCCGCCGGCTTTGCGGGCTCGCATCTGCGCGATGCGCTGACGCAGCTCTCCGGCGAGCTGGCCTCCGGAGACGGCGACCGGCTGTTCGAGCGCGTGTCGGCCGAGCGCGCCGCGCTGCTGGACGCCCGCAACGGCCGTCCCAAGGGCAGCTACAAGGACGCCGAAGACGCGCTCGCGCGCGCCTTGTCCGAACGCGACGAATGCGGGCAGGCCATGGCCCAGCTCAACGCCGACGTCGATCGCCTGGCCGAACTGCGGCGCGAACATGAACGCGCCCAGGCCGCGCAACCCTGGAAGGATTTCGAGGCCAAGGCTGTCCAGGCCCGCGCGCGCCTTGCCGCACTGGCCAAGGAGCGTGAAGCCTTCGACGGACTGCAACGCGAACAGGCGCAGGCCGCCCAGACCCTTGCATTGCTGCAGGATCAGGTCCGCCGCGATCAACAGGACGAAGCCGATTACCAGGCGCTGCTTCGGGATGCGCGCGCGGCGCACGCCCATGTGCAGGCGATGCAGGAACCGCTGGCGCGCGCGTTGCAGCAGCGGCAATCGCATGCCGCCGCAGTCGAGGCCGCGCGCCGGCGCGTAGCGCGGCTTCAGGCGCTGGCGGACCGCCGCGACCTGGACCGGCAGCTTGCGCAGCTCACCCCCGAAATCGAACGCCTGGACGGCGCCCTGGTCGCAGCCACCCACCTGATCCAGCAAGGTTCGGCATTGCGCACAGAAGCGGTCCAACTCGAAATATCCGATGCTGAAATCGAGGCGCTGCGCAAGGCCGGCCGCGAACTTGGAAATCTGCAGTTGCAGCAGCAAGCGGTCGCGACGCGCTTGCGGTACCGGCTCGATGCCGGCGCGCAGGCGCTGCTGGACGGCAAGGCCGTCAGCGGCGCGGGCGAAGTCCTGCTTACGGCCGCGGCCGAACTCGATCTGCCCGGTGTGGGGCGCCTGCAAATCGAGCCGGGCGGACAAGACCTGCCGGCCTTGCAGCGCGAACTGGCGCGCGCGGAGTCGGCAAGCGCCGCGTTGCTCAAGCGGGCGGGGGTCGACACCCTGGCCGATGCCGAACAGCGGCACGCGCGCTACAACGCGCTGCAGCGCGAACTCGAAGGCATGCGCAAGACGCTGAGCATTCATGCGCCCCGCGGCGTGGATGCGCTGCGCACCCAGCGCGACGAGGCTCTGGCGCGGCTGGCGCAGTTGCAGGAAAGGCTGTCCAAGCTGCCGCCTGTGCAGGAAACCGAAGACGGCATTCGGGTTGGTGACGCAGATGCCGGCATCGTTCCCGACACAAGCGATGACGATCTGCCCGACGCCGTGCAGGCCCTGCGCGAGGCCGAAGCCGTTGCGGCGCAGGCGGAAAAGGCAGTCGCTGATGCGCAGCGCGCGCTGGACGCCGACACAGCCCGTGCGCAGTTGCTGGAAGGGCAGGCTGCCGCCCGGAGCGCAGAACTGCAATCCGACGAACGCACGGCGCAACGCCACGCCCGCGCCGGCCGCCTTGCCGAAGTTCGCAGCGCCCACGACCAGCTCGAACTGCGCGTACGCGAGGCTCGGGCCTCGCTGGCTGAACACCGGCCCGAACTCGCGGAACAGGACGTGCAGCGGTTTGAAAAATCCGCCGCCATCGAACGTGACGCCCAGCACAAGCGGCACGGCGACATCCTGCAATTGCAGGGCAAGCTGGACCAGGCCGGTGCGCAAGGCCTGGGCGAACGCATGTCCGAAGCGCAGGCAGCCTGCGAGCGTCTGCAACGGCGCCGCGACGAATTCGCACGGCGCGCCGCCGCGCTGGACCTGCTGCAAAAGCTGTTGGCCGACAAACGCGCCGTCGCCACGCAACGCCTGCAAGCGCCGCTCGCCCGCCGGCTCAACCACTATCTGGCGCTGCTCTTTCCCGACGCCGCGCTGCGCCTGGACGATGCGCTGCTGCCCACGGCGCTGCGCCGGGGCGATGGCGAAGACGCGCTGGACGCCCTCAGCTTCGGTACGCGGGAACAGCTCGGCATCCTGGCGCGGTTCGCCTACGCCGATCTGCTGCAAGAGGCCGGCCGGCCCACCTTGCTGCTGCTTGACGACGCGCTGGTCCACACCGACGACGCCCGGCGCGACTTCATGAAGCGCGCGCTGTTCGACGCCGCGACCCGCCATCAGATCCTGATGTTTACGTGCCACGGCGAGGCATGGCGCGACATGGGGGTGGAGCAGCGCAGGATTGGTTAGCGCACCGGCCCGGTTCCGGCGCCTCGGTGCCGGGAAGCAGCGCGGCCACAACCGCCGATGCTTGACGCTGCGGCCCGGCGCCGGTAGTCTGCGCGGATGCCTGCTTACACGCCTTTCGCCATGCTTGCCCGCGCCGTCCGCGCGGGTCTCGCGTGCGCGCGTGTATCGGCGTCCTTCTCCGCCGGCGCTCCGCCGGCGGTGTCTCCTGTCAAGAACGCGGCGCCGCCGCCCGCATCGCCGCCTCGCGGCGTCGTGTCGGGCGCGCATCCGCCTGTGTCAGCCGTCCTAGGCTGACCCGCCGCATTTCCGTCTCCCGCCTGAACTCCAGCGCCGCCCCGCGAGCATGACGCATTGACGTCGCCCGCCGCGCGCGCACATGGGCGCGCGTTATCGCGCCCCGGGCGGGAGTCTGCACCCCATTCAGACAGGTGATACCTCATGTCCAACATCCGACGCGCGTGGACTGCCCACGCGTCCACCACCTTGTTCGTGCTGCTGTGGAGCGGCGGCGCGATCTTTGCCAAGTGGGGGCTGTCGCATGCCTCCGCCTTCGGCTTTCTTTTGTTCCGCTTCCTGCTTGCGCTGGCGGTGCTGCTGCTGATCTGCGCGAGGCGGGGACGTTGGTTGCCGCAGACCGGCACCCGCATGCAGGTCGCCGCGACAGGCGCGCTGCTGATCGGCAGCTATTCCATCTGCTATCTGCTGGCGCTGGACCACGGCGTGACGCCTGGCGTGCTGGCGACATTGCTGGGCGCGCAGCCCATCCTGACGCTGGCGCTGACGGAGCGCCGCTTTGCGCCGGCGCGTCTGGCGGGACTCTGCCTGGCGCTCGCGGGGCTGGTGCTGGTCGTCTATCAGAGCATCGCGCTGACGCGTTTGTCCGTCGCGGGCATCGCGTACGCCTGCGCGGCGCTGGCCAGCATGACGGGCGGCGCCTTGCTGCAAAAGCGCGTCCAGCAACCGCCGATGGACGTGATGCCGTTGCAGTACGCGATCAGTCTGGTGCTCTGCCTGCTGTTCGCACCATTCCAGCCGCTGCACGCCGACTGGAGCGTCGGCTTCATCGTGCCGTTGATCTGGATGGGCCTCGTGATTTCAGTCGGCGCCACGCTGCTGTTCTACCGCATGATCCAGGCGGGCAACCTCGTCAACGTGACCAGCCTGTTCTATCTGGTGCCGGTGGGCACAGCGGCGCTGGACTACCTGATTCTGGGCAATCGCTTGCCGGCGCTCAGCCTGGCTGGCATGGCCGCGATCCTGACAGGGTTGATGCTGGTGTTACGCCATCCCGCGACGCCCTGACATCCATCCACCCGTTCCACGGCGGGTCAGGGGGCGTGGAGCCGGCGCTCGTCGCGCCGTCCGGTCCCGCCCAATGCCCGCTGACCAACTGTGCCGGGCGGGATTGGGCGACCACCCGCGCACACAGATCCCACGCGTCCAGCCGCACGCTCAGTCCGGCGTAGACGCCGTGTCCCGCGCCCGCCTCGATGACGCCGGCCGCCTGCGCGCCTTCGCCCGCGCGGATCGCGCCCTCGGCGCGGATGTCCTCGCCGGCGATCAAGCCCCACCCGCAGGCGAGGTGTTCGCCCGACTGAATGGATCCGCCCGCCTGAATGCCGCAACCGGCATTGATTTCCTGCTCCGCGGTCACGCCGCCGCCTGCCTTGATGCCTTGACCGCACTTGATGGCGCCTTGCGTGTTGATGTCCTGGCCGGCATGCAGGTGGCCGGTCACGGCCAGGTCCTGTCCGGCGCAGATGTCCCACTTGGCGCGCACATTGCCGCCGCAATCCAGGTGCGTCGCAATCTCGATTCCCCAGTCAGCCGCCACGTCGCCGCCGGCGCGCAGGTTCCCGCCGCTGGCGATGTTGCCGCCGGCGGTGATGTTTTCACCCGCCACGATCGACTCGCCGGCGCGAATGCCGCCGCCCGTGATGAGGCTGCGTCCCGCGCGCACCACCGTGTCCACATTGATCCCCATGCGGACTTCAAGCGTCCCGGCAAACACGATGGCGGTGGCATCCAGCGTATCCAGCCGCAACACGGCGTCGGTCGGACCAAACTGGTCCAGCAGCCAGCAGGCGTCGCCGACGCGGCCGTCGGCGACCAGGGCATCGAGCACAGCCTGATAGTCCCCCTGTCCGTTGTGGTCGCGCAGGAACCATTTGTAGCCGCCCGCGCACGGGTTCTTGGCTTTGACGAATTTTTTGGTGAGTTGCATGGCGCTGAATCGAAAAGGTGCGGTGCGTGGCGGCCGCGCAAGCCGGAAAGGGCGTGCGAGCGGCGAAATGGGGACGAGCGCCCGCCACGCGGCAGTGCGCCCGCCGGCCGGTTTCAGGCTGCAGGACGCGCGGATGTGCGCAGGCAGCCGGCAACGGGCCGGAGCAAAAATCAGAATGGGGAGAGGCGGGCGATTAGCCGGGCTTGGACCGCGCGTAAGCGGAACGCGCGGCGACCTCCTGCGAACTCAACAGCGTTGAGCGCAGGGCGCAGAGAGCGCAGGTGACGCAGGGAAGGGAAGATATATCGGATTGCACGGGGCAGATGCTACCACCGGGGCAATTGCCGTCAAGCGGGGACGAATGCAAAGCGGGGCGCCAACCGCAAACCGCCGGCCCGCGCCCCGCTCGTCAGGTTGCGATCAGTTCGTCAGGACGATGTTGCGGTCCTTGGCGATGCGCTGGCGCAGTTCAAGTTCGCGCTTGATCTGTGCGGCGTACTCGGCCGGCGTGTTGCCGTCCACGATCGATCCGCCGTCGGCCAGGCGCTGGGCGATCTTCGGATCCTTCAAGGCCTTGACCGCCGCGGCGTGCACGCGGTCGACCACGGCTTGCGGCGTGCCGGCGGGCGCCACCAGGCCGTACCAGGCCATGTTGTCCATGTCGGGCAGGCCACCCTCGGCGAACGTCGGCACGTCCGGCAGGGCGGGCAGGCGCTTGGGCGCCGCCACGGCCAGCGCGCGCAGCTTGCCCGCCTGGATGTGCGGCATGGAGGAGGGCAGGTTGTCGAACTGGACGTTCACCTGGCCGGCGATCACGTCGTTCAGCGCCGGACCCGATCCGCGGTAAGGAACGTGAACCATGTCGGTCTTGGTCAGCGACTTGAACAGCTCGCCGTCCAGGTGGCTGATGCCGCCCGCGCCCGACGACGCATAGCTGTACTTGCCGGGGTTGTTCTTGAGCAGGGTGATGAATTCGGCCAGGGTCTTGGCGGGCACGCTCGGGTTGACCGTCATGACGTTGGGCACGTTCACCATGTTGGTGATGGGCGTGAAGTCCTTGAGCGGGTTGTACGGGTTCTTGGAGTTCGTGGCCGGATTGGTGGCCATGGTGCTGACCGTGGCCACGCCCAGCGTGTAACCGTCGTTGGCAGAGCGCACCAGGGCGTCGGCGCCGATGGAGCCGCCGCCGCCGGCGCGGTTTTCCACGACCACGGGCTGGCCGAGTTCACGGCCCAGGCCCTCGGCCACGACGCGCGCCACGATATCGGTGGTGCCGCCGGCGGCAAACGGGACGATCAGGCGGATGGGTTTATTGGGGTAGGGATCTGCGGCCTGGGCAGCGGAGGTCAGGCAGGCGCCAGCGATGGCGGCGGCCAGGACGGCCTTGGCATGTGACAACACGTTCAAGAGTCTTCTCCATATTGTTGTTCCGAGCCGGCCATCTTGCCGGGCCAGCTTCGGTGAGGCGCGCATTGCCGGGGTGTCGCAAGCCAACGCCTCGTGGCCGCATTCCACACAGGTATGTCCCCATGGTCAACTCGGGATTGTCCCTGTCATGAGAAATCGCAAAATTTCTAACGTGTTCCTAAAAAGCGCGGAGATGACAGAAGTTACAGGAAAAAGTCAGTCTGACAGGCAGTTGAACACAAATTGAGAAGCTTTCGATGCGCAATCGCTGCGCAGTCATCTTGCTGTCATTAGCTGGGTACGTACATAAATCCCTGCATAACTTACAAGAATCTGATATTTTTCGGCTGAGATTCTTGCCCGGTCTTGCAAGAAAGCTATTGCGTTTGTTTCTGTCTGCGCCGTTCAATTGGCGTTGGTTGATGACCCCTCGGGGCAACGTGTAGTGCAGCGACGCACCGGGCCAAGGGTTCCGTCCGTTTTTCAATCCCCGGTCTGTTTCGTCTCTCGCTGCCCTGCGCTGGCGGGAGGGGGCCCGGACATTTTCGGAACGCCATGTCGCTGATCCTGATCCTCGCTCTGCCGTTCGCCGGCAGCCTGTGCGCCGCGCTGCTGCCTTCCAACGCCCGCAACGCCGAGGCGTGGTTGGCTGGCCTCATCGCCCTCGCGTGCGTGGTTCTGATCGCGACGCTCTATCCGGACGTCGCCAACGGCGGCGTCATACGGGCCGACATGCCTTGGGCGCCCGCCCTGGGTCTGCAATTCACCCTGCGCATGGACGGCTACGCGTGGCTCTTTGCGCTGATCGTCTCCGGCATGGGCGCGCTGGTCGTGTTGTACGCGCGCTATTACATGTCGCCGGAAGACCCGGTCCCGCGCTTCTTTTCCTTCTTCCAGGCCTTCATGGGCGCCATGCTCGGCGTGGTGCTCTCGGGCAACCTGATCCAGCTGGTTCTATTCTGGGAAATGACCAGCCTGGCGTCGTTCATGCTGATCGCCTACTGGCACCACCGTCTGGACGCGCGCCGGGGCGCGCGCATGGCGCTGACGGTCACCGGGGCGGGCGGTCTCTGTCTGCTGGCCGGCGTGCTGATCCTGGGCCATATCGTCGGCAGCTATGACATGGACCGCGTCCTGGCGTCGGGCGACCTGGTCCGCGCCGACCCCTGGTATCCGGCCGTCCTGGTGCTGGTGGCGCTGGGCGCGCTGACCAAGAGCGCGCAATTCCCGTTCCATTTCTGGCTGCCCAACGCCATGGCCGCGCCCACGCCGGTGTCCGCCTATCTGCACTCGGCCACGATGGTCAAAGCAGGCGTTTTCCTGCTGGCGCGCTTCTGGCCCGTGCTGTCTGGCACCGACGAGTGGTTCTGGATCATCGGCGGGCTGGGTCTCATCACCCTGGTGCTGGGCGCCTACGCGGCCATCTTCCAGCAGGACATGAAGGGCGTGCTGGCGTATTCCACGATCAGCCATCTGGGCCTCATCACGCTGCTGCTGGGTCTGAACAGCACGTTGGCGCTGGTGGCCGCCATCTTCCACATGATCAACCACGCCACGTTCAAGGCGTCGCTCTTCATGGCGGCGGGCGTGGTCGACCACGAAACCGGCACGCGCGACCTGGGCCGGCTGTCCGGCCTGTATAAGGCAATGCCCATCACGGCCACGCTGGCGATGGTGGCCGCGGCTTCGATGGCGGGCGTGCCGCTGCTGAACGGTTTCCTGTCCAAGGAAATGTTCTTTGCGGAAACCACCTTCGTCAGTGCCGACCGCTACGTCCAGCTTGGCCTGCCGCTGCTCGCCACGATCGCCGGCGCATTCAGCGTCGCCTATTCGCTGCGTTTCATCCTGCAGGTGTTCTTCGGCCCCCCGGCCACCGACCTGCCGCGCGAGCCCCACGAGCCGCCGCGCTGGATGCTGTTGCCCAGCGCATTGCTTGTCATGATGTGCCTGTTGGTGGGCATCGTTCCCAGCCTGACCGTCGGCCCGTTCCTGGCCACTGCGGCGCAGAGCATCCTGGGCGAGAACATGCCCGACTACAGCCTGGCCGTCTGGCACGGTTTCAATCTTCCGCTGGCGATGAGCCTGGTCGCCACTACCGCAGGCGTGCTGCTGTACCTGGCCCTGCGCGCGCATCAGCGCGCCAATCCGGGCCGGGTGCCGTTCATCTACCGCCTTGACGGCCGCCGCACCTTCGAAGCGCTGCTCGATGGCTCCAGCGTCGCCGCCGCATGGCTGCTGCGCTGGGTGTCGTCCACGCGCCTGCAGGTCCAGATGGTGCTGATCCTGGTGGGCACGCTGTTCGTCGCGTGGCTGCCGCTGCGCGCCGGCGGCTGGCTGGACGGCGCCGTGCGCCTGACGCCGGTCGATCCGGTTTTCGCCTTGCTGTGGATCGTGGGCGGCACCTGCGCCCTGGCCGCCGCGTTCCAGGCCAAGTACCACCGCTTGGCCTCCCTGGCGCTGGCGGGCGGGGCAGGGCTGATCACCTGCCTGACCTTCGTCTGGTTCTCCGCGCCCGATCTGGCGCTGACGCAGCTGTCTGTCGAGGTCGTGACGCTGGTGCTGTTGTTGCTGGGCCTGCGCTGGCTGCCTCGCCGCATCGTGCAGGACGACGAGGAAAGCCTGAAAGCCACGCTGCAGGCACGCGGCCGCCGTCTGCGCGATCTGCTGCTGGCAGTCGCCGCCGGCACGGGCATGTCCGCGCTGGCCTATTCGGTGCTGGCGCGGCCGCAGACCAATCCCATTTCGTCCTATTTCGTGGATCGCGCGCTGCCTGACGGCGGCGGCACCAACGTCGTCAATGTTATCCTCGTGGACTTCCGCGGCTTCGATACGTTCGGCGAAATCACGGTGCTGGGCATCGTGGCGCTGACCGTCTACGCGCTGTTGCGCCGCTTCCGTCCAGCCGCCGAGAGCGCGGACATTCCGCGCCAGCAGATGGATCAGGACGGCGGCATCCCGGACGCGCCCGACATCAAGTCTCCGGTGCCCGCAGGCTCGATGATGGTGCCCGCGGTGCTGGTGCGCCTGCTGCTGCCGATCGCCGCGCTGATCTCCGTGTATTTCCTCTTGCGCGGCCACAACCAGCCCGGCGGCGGTTTCGTGGGCGGCCTCATCTTCGCCACCTCCGTCATCCTGCAATACATGGTGGGCGGGGTGTATTGGGTCGAATCCCGCAGCCGCCTGAATCCCCAGAACTGGATCGGCATCGGGCTGCTGTCCGCCGGCATTGCCGCCGTGAGCGCATGGCTGGCCTACAAGCCGTTCCTTGCCGCGCTGGCCTGGGACGTCGCGCTGCCGCTGATTGGTCACGTCCACGTGTCCAGCGTGCTGCTTTTTGATCTGGGCGTCTACATGCTGGTCGTCGGATCCACCGTGCTGGTGCTGGTGGCGCTTGCCCACCAATCGCTGCGCGCGCAACGCAAGGCCGCCGCCGAGCTCCAGGCGGCCGCCGTTCAAACAGGAGAAGCCTGATGGAATTGATATACGCTGCCGCAATCGGCGTGCTGGCGGGCTCGGGCGTGTGGCTGCTGCTGCGGCCCCGGACGTTCCAGTTCATCATGGGCCTGTCGCTGGTCTCCTACGCGGTGAACCTCTTCATCTTCGGCATGGGTCGGCTCACGTCCGGCAGGCCGCCGGTGGTGGATCCTTCCATGGCGCATGATCCTTCGTGGTATGCGGATCCGCTGCCGCAGGCGCTGGTGCTGACCGCCATCGTCATCGGCTTTGCCACCACCGCGTTGTTCCTGGTTGTGCTGCTCGCCTCGCGGGGCCTCACGGGTACCGACCACGTTGATGGACGGGAGTCCCAATCTTGAGTTTCTGGCTTCAACACCTTCCTGTCCTGCCCATCATCATTCCGCTGGTCGCGGGCGCAGCGATGCTGCTGTTCGCCGACACCAGCCGCTACGCGCGTGGCGGGGTCGCGCTTCTGTCGACGCTTGCCCAGTTGGCGGCCGCGATCGCCTTGCTGGTCGTGGCCGGCGGGGGCGTGCCCGGCGTCTGGGAAAACGGGGTAGGGGCCTACCTGGTGGGCGACTGGCCCGCGCCGTTCGGCATCGTACTGGTCGTCGACCGCCTGGCCGCCGTCATGCTGACGCTGACGGCCGTACTCGGTCTGGCCACGCTGGTCTACGCGCTGGCCCGCTGGGACCGCGCCGGCGTGCATTTCCATTCGCTGTTCCAGTTCCTGCTGATGGGCCTGAATGGGGCCTTCCTGACCGGCGACCTGTTCAACCTGTTCGTGTTCTTCGAAGTGCTGCTGGCGGCGTCCTACGGCCTGCTGCTGCACGGGTCCGGCGTGGCGCGCGTTAGCGCGGGCCTTCAGTACATCGCCGTGAACCTGGTGGCCTCGTTCCTGCTGCTGATCAGCATTGCGCTGATCTACGGCGTGACGGGCACGCTCAACATGGCGGACCTGGCCCTGCGCGCAGGCAATCTGGCAGGCGCCGAACGCATGCTGTTCGAGGCTGGCGCCGCCATCCTCGGCGTGGCCTTCCTGGTCAAGGCAGGGGCCTGGCCGCTCAACTTCTGGCTGGTCAAAGGGTATGGTTCGGCCGGTGCACCGATCGCGGCCATGTTCTCCATCATGACCAAGGTCGGCATCTACGCGCTGTTGCGCATCGGCTCGCTGCTGCTGCCGACCGGCGCGCCCGCCGCCTTCAGCCTGGACTGGATGTTTGCCGCCGGACTGGCCACGCTGCTGTTTGGCGCCCTGGGCCTGCTGGCGACCCAGCAGCTGGAAAAAATGGTCGGCTACTGCGTCATCGTGTCGGCCGGCACGTTGCTGACCGCGTTGGGCATGCCGGGCGTGACGCTCACGGGTCCCGCGCTCTTCTACCTGATCAGCTCGGTGCTGACCACGGGCGCGTTCTTCCTGCTGGCCGAACTGATCGAACGCACCCGCAGCTTCGGCGCGAACGTGCTGGCGGTCACGCTCGATGCCTTCGACCTGGACGACCCAACCTCTGTGAACCGTTCCGACGATGTCGTCGGCGTGGCGATTCCCGCGGCAATGGCGTTCCTGGGCCTGGCCTTCATTTCCTGCGCGTTGCTGGTGACCGGCCTGCCGCCACTGTCCGGCTTTGTCGCCAAGTTCTCGCTGTTGTCGGCAGCGGTGTCGGCCGCCACCGAGTCGGCGCCGCCGATGGACGCCTGGCTGCTCGTGGCCGCCGTGCTGGTGTCGGGCCTGGCGGGCCTGATCGGCCTGGGCCGCACCGGCATCCGTATCTTCTGGGCCAGCGACGACCGCAGCACGCCGCGCCTGCGCGTGATCGAGGCAGGCCCGGTCGCCGTGCTGGTGTTGCTGTGCGTGGGCCTGGCCGCCGGCGCGGGTCCCGTGTCGGCCTACCTGGACGACGCCGCCCGTTCGCTCGACCAGCCCGCGTCGTATATCGACGCCGTCATGTCCGCGCAGACCGTGCGCGGCGTCAGGGGAGGAAGCTGATGCGCCGCCTTTACTTCCTGATCCTGCCCACGTTGCTGTTTGCACTGTGGCTGCTCCTCAATGAAAGCGTGTCGCCGGGGCAGATCGCCCTGGGTATCGCGCTGGCGCTGTGGTTCACGTGGGCCGCCTCGCGCCTGCGCCCGCTGCATGCACGGCCGCGCCACCTGTGGAAGGTGATCCCGCTTTTCCTGCACGTGACGTGGGACATCATCAAGTCCAACATCGCGGTCGCGCGGCTGATCCTCAATCCGCGCCGCAATGAGTTCTCGCCGGGATTCATCCTGATCCCGCTCACCATGCGCGACCCGCATGGTCTGGCGATGCTGGCCTGCATCGTCACCTACACGCCCGGCACGGTCTGGGTGAGCCTGACTGAAGACCACGCGCTGAAACTGCATGTGCTCGATCTGCAAAACGAAGACGAGTGGATCGAACTGGTGCAGCAGCGCTACGAGCGCCCGTTGATGGAGATGTTCGAATGAATTCCGTACTGTATTGGGCGGCATCCTTTGCCTTGCTCTGCTTTGCGCTGGGCATGGTGTTCGCCACCATCCGCCTCTTGCGCGGCCCCACCGCCCAGGACCGCGTCCTGGCCCTGGATACGCTGTACATCAACGGCATGCTGACGATGCTGGTGTTCGGTATCCGGTCCGGCACGTCGGTGTACTTCGACATCGCGCTGCTGATCGCGCTGTTCGGCTTTGTGGGCTCTACCGCCATGGCGCGCTTTCTGTTGCGCGGTGAGGTCATCGAGCCATGATGGAAGTCGATATCCCCCTGTGGGCCGGTATCCCCGCCACCATTCTGCTGGTGCTGGGCGGACTGCTGGCCGTGACCGGCTCGGCCGGGTTGCTGCGTTTCCGCACCTTCCAGTCGCGCATCCATGCCCCCACGCTGGGCAACACGATGGGCTGCGCCTGCGTGCTGGCGTCTTCCATCCTGGTGTTCTCGGCGCTGTCTGCGCGCCCGGTGTTTCACGAGGTCATCATCACGCTGCTGCTGATTGTTTCGTCGCCTGTCACGGCCATGTTGCTGATGCGCGCAGCCACGTACCGCAACCGCCTCACCAAGGCGGAAGCGGACAAAGACGCGCGCTGATTTCGGGCCGTCCCTGTTTGCTGACGTTGAAACGTAACCTTACGAATTCACGTCGCTAGTTATGTCCCCCATCGCGCGGTCATGGGATAGTGAGGTCAGTTGGCGGCGCGGTTGATACCGCGCCGTCCGGGTTCAATCTCTTCATAAGGAGCTGACCATGAATACTGTTCCCATGCCTTCGAAGCGCCTTGCTGCCATTCTCTGCACCGCCGGCCTGATGCTCGCCGCTGGCGCGGTTCAAGCGCAATCTTCCGGCGCCTCGGCGCAGTCCAGCTATCAGCAGGACGTCGCCGCCTGCAAAAGCGGCAGGACCGGGCAAGCGCTGGATGCCTGCCTGCGCGAAGCCGGCGCGGCGCGCCAGGAGCGCAGCCGCCAGAATCTCCGCGAAGAAAGCCCCGAACAACTGCAGCAGAACATGGTGGCGCGCTGCAACCGTCTGCCCGAAACCCAGCGCCAGAATTGCGTCACGCAAATGACCGCGCCGGGTAACGTGCGCGGCAGCGTGCAGGGCGGCGGCGTGCTGCGCGAGACCGTGATCCAGGTGCCCGCAGGCACGGCCCCGGGCATGGCCCCCGCGCCGGGCATGGCCCCGGCTCCGGGCATGGCTCCCGCACCAGGCATGGCGCCCGCTCCCGGCACGGGAACGATGACCGCGCCGATCCGCCAGTAAGGCGTTGCTCCGAACCAGGGCGCATGACTCAAAGCGCATGAAGCGACGGTGAAGCAGGGCGCTGCGTGATGCACCGCGCTGCTCCTCAGGCGCAGCCGCTGCCGCATTCAGGCAAAATGGCGGCTGTCGCCTCTTTTCACGCATATTCATGTCCGACGTCATCGCCCTGATTTTCGATTTCGACGACACGCTGGCCTCGGACAGCACGTCCGGTTTCCTGGACAGCATCGGCGTGGACACGGCCTCGTTCTGGAAGGAAGAGGTCGATCCCCTGCTGTTTCAGCAGGACTGGGATCCCGTGCCGGCCTATCTCTATAAGATGATCGAACTGTCCCGGCAGGGACGGCACGGCCTCATCACGCAGCAGCGCCTGAAAGATTGGGGCGCGCGCCTGGATCTGCACGATGGCGTGGCCACGCTGTTCCAGCGTCTGCGCGCCGCGGTCCGGGCCGAGCACCCGCAGGTGCAGCTCGAGTTCTATCTCATCTCGAGCGGCATCGGCGACGTGGTGCGCTCAACGCCCATCGCGCATGAATTCACCGAAATCTGGGCGTCCGAATTCGTCTATGGTGAGGACGGCGGCATCGCGTTTCCGCGGCGCGTCGTCAGCTTTACCGACAAGACTCGCTACCTGTTCCACATCCAGAAGGGCATCATCGGCCGCGAATTCCGCAACAAGCCGTTCGAGGTCAACCGCAAGGTGCCCGAGGACCGGCTGCGCATCCCGTTCGACCAGATGGTCTTCGTGGGCGACGGGTACACCGACATTCCGTGCTTTTCGCTGATCCGCCGTGCCGGCGGCTTTGCCTTTGGGGTCTGGGATCCCAAGCATCGCGACAAGCGCAGCCGCGCCTGGGGCTTCATCGAAGAAGGGCGCGTGTCCAACCTGAACCAGGCCCGCTACGACGAAGAGGCCGAGTTGTATCAATGGCTCGAAGAAGCGGTCACCAGCCTGGCGGGCCGCATCGCGCTGAAATCGCGGGTGTACCGTGGCTGAGTTGGCCCCGATGGACGCAGTGCCGCGCTGGACCGAGCAGGACGCGCGTTTCATGACCCTGGCCCTGGAACAGGCTCAGGCCGCCTACGACATCGACGAGGTGCCGGTGGGCGCGCTGGTCGTGTCGGCCCAGGGCGACATCCTGGGGCGGGGCTACAACCGCACCATCATCGACCACGATCCCACGGCGCACGCCGAGATCGTCGCCCTGCGCGGCGCCGCACGCCAGCTTGAGAACTACCGGCTGCCCGGCATCACCGTCTACGTCACGCTGGAACCGTGCGTGATGTGCATCGGCGCCATGCTGCATGCGCGCCTTGCGCGCGTGGTGTTCGGCGCATACGACCCCAAGACCGGGGCCTGCGGCAGCGTGCTGGACGTCGGGTCCGTGCCCAAGCTCAACCATCACACTTCAGTCACCGGCGGCGTGCTGGCCGAACCCTGCGGCGACCTGCTGCGCCGGTTCTTCCGCGAACGCCGCGCCAAGGAATCCATCGCATGAGTACCCCCAAAGCCGCCAAGTCCGCTGCCAAGCCCGCCGCCAAGGCGCGCCGCGCCAAGGCCGCAACCACCCCGGCGCACGATCACCCGCACGATCACGGCCCGGACTGCGGCGACGCATGCGGTCACGACCACGATCATGGCCACGACCACGCGCACCATCACGGTCCCCAGCCGGACGCCCGCGGCATCTACCTGATTTCCCCGTCGTCCGCCGTGCGCGACCCCGCCACCGTGACGCTGGCGCTTGAACGGCTGGCGCAACAGGGCTTCAAGACCGCGCTGGACCGCACGGCGCTGGCCGAGCATCAACGGTTCGCCGGGACGGACGCCCAGCGCCTGGCCAGCCTGACCCGCGCCACGAAGCAGAAGCTGCCGATCGTCATGGTGACGCGTGGCGGCTACGGGCTGGGCCGGTTGCTGCACGCCATCGACTGGAAGGCCATGGCCGACAGCGGCAAGCGCTTTGTCGGCATGAGCGATTTCACGGCGTTCAATCTGGCGCTGCTGGCGCAGACCGGCGCGGTCAGCTACACGGGCGCCACCGCGGTCCAGGATTTCGGCGGCAAAAAGGTCGATGACCTGACCGAAGCGCTGTTCGGCGAAGTGATGCGCGGCGAGCTGGAGATCCTCAGCTTCGAAACCCAGGACGCCGACCCGGTCGACGCGCGCGGCATCCTGTGGGGCGGCAACCTTGCGATGCTGACCTCGCTGCTGGGCACGCCGTACATGCCGAAGATTCGCGGCGGCATCCTGTTCCTGGAAGACGTGGCCGAGCATCCGTACCGCGTCGAGCGCATGCTGATCCAGCTTTGGCAGGCCGGCATCCTGGCTCGCCAGAAGGCCATCGTCCTGGGCCGTTTCACCGAATACAAGCTGGCGCCGCACGACAAGGGGTACGATCTGCACGAGGTCGTGGCCTGGCTGCGCAAGACGGTCAAGGTGCCGGTCATTACCGGTCTGCCGTACGGCCATGTCGCCACCAAAGCCACCTTGCCCATCGGCCAGAAGGTCGGCATCGCCACCGAAAAGGGCCTCGCGCATCTGGTGCTGGACGAGCATCACCACTGATCCCCGGTCTGGCGGTCCGGCGGTCTGGCGCTCCGGGGGGCGGGCGGTCCGGCGCTCCAGCAGCGCCGCTCTCGCCAATATAAATAAGGGCCGCAGCCCGTTTGCTACACTAGCAGGTTTTCCCGCATGCGCTTTCGGGCGCCTTCAAACGTAGATACACCGTGATATCCACCGCCAATCTCACCATCCAGTTCGGTCCCAAGCCCCTTTTCGAGAACGTCAGCGTCAAGTTCGGGGAAGGCAACCGGTACGGGCTGATCGGGGCCAATGGGTCCGGCAAGTCTACGTTCATGAAGATCATCGGCGGCGACCTGGAACCCTCCGGCGGCAACGTCGCGCTTGAACCCGGCGTGCGCCTGGGCAAGCTGCGCCAGGACCAGTTCGCGTTTGAAGACGTGCGCGTGCTGGACGTCGTGATGATGGGCCACACCGAAATGTGGGACGCCATGTCCGAGCGTGACGCGATCTACGCCAACCCGGAGGCGACCGAAGACGATTACATGCGCGCGGCCGATCTGGAAGCCAAGTTCGCGGAATACGACGGCTACACCGCCGAAGCCCGCGCGGGCGAGCTGCTGCTGGGCCTGGAAATCGCGGTCGACCAGCACAACCTGCCGATGCGCGGAGTCGCGCCGGGCTGGAAGCTGCGCGTGCTGCTGGCGCAGGCGCTGTTCTCGAACCCCGACGTGCTGCTGCTGGACGAACCCACCAACAACCTGGACATCAACACGATCCGTTGGCTGGAAAACGTGCTCAACGGCTATCAGAGCACGATGATCATCATCAGCCACGATCGTCACTTCCTGAACCAGGTGTGCACGCACATGGCTGACGTGGATTACGGTGAAATCCGCATCTACGCCGGCAATTACGACGACTACATGCTGGCTTCCACCCAGGCCCGCGAGCGCCTGGTGGCCAACAACGCCAAGGCCAAGGAACGCGTCGCCGAACTGCAGGACTTTGTCCGCCGTTTCGCGGCCAACAAGTCCAAGTCACGTCAGGCCACCTCGCGCCTGAAGCAGATCGACCGCATCAAGGCCGACCAGGTCGTGGTCAAACCCTCGTCGCGCCAGAACCCGTACATCCGGTTCGAGCAAAGCAAGGTCATGCACCGCCTGGCCGTCACTGTCGAAAACCTGACCAAGGCCTACGACGCGCCCGTCATCACCAAGTTCTCGGCCATGGTCGACGCCGGCGAAAAGATCGCCATCATCGGCGCCAACGGCGTCGGCAAGACCACGCTGCTGCGCCTCCTGGCGCAGGACCTGCAACCCGATTCGGGCACGGTGAAGTGGTCGGACAACGCCGACCTCGGCTACATGGCGCAGGACGTGTCCGACCAGTTCCAGCAAACCGACATCAATCTGCTGGACTGGATGGGCGACCACCGCCAGCCGGGCGACGACGACCAGTCGATCCGTTCGGTGCTGGGCCGCCTGCTGTTCTCGGCTGACGACCTGCCCAAGGCCCCCAAGGTGCTGTCCGGCGGCGAAAAGAACCGCATGACCTTCGGCCGCCTGATGCTGGGCCGGCACAACGTGATGCTGCTCGACGAGCCCACCAACCACCTGGACATGGAATCGATCGAGTCGCTGCAGTTCGCGCTGGAAAAGTACGAAGGCACGCTGGTGTTCGTGTCGCATGACCGTGAATTCGTGTCCGGCCTGGCCACGCGCGTGATCGAGATCCTGCCCACCGGCGAAATCGTCGACTACCGCGGCGGCTACGAAGACTACCTGTCCTCGCGCGGCATCGAGGCCTGATTCCGCGGCGGGTCATGAAGCGGCGCACGGGTTCGTGCGCCGCTTTCTCATTTGCGCCACGGCCGCGCGCCATGTAGTCCGCCGGGCCGCGATGGCCACCTGTTCAGCCGGGCGCAATCTGCGCTGCGCTATCATCGGGCCCGACCCTGGCGGCTGTCCGGCCAGGCTTCTTTTTGTCCCCACATGTCTCCCTCTTTGCATGACGCGCCTGATGGCGCGCAGATCGGCACGTTCACCCTGACGGCCCGCATCGTTGCCATCGCCTTCTTCACCTTCATCTGCTACCTGGCCATCGGCCTGCCGCTGGCCGTGCTGCCGGGTTATGTGCACGGCAACCTGGGATACGGATCCGTGCTGGCCGGCCTGGCGATCAGCGTGCAGTACGTGGCGACCTTGCTCAGCCGCTCGCACGCCGGCCGCATGGCCGATACGGTCGGCCCGAAGCAGACCGTCGTCATCGGCATGGCGGCCTGCGCAATCAGCGGCATCTTTCTGCTGCTCGCCTACGCCTTTGAACGCACCGCGTGGCTCAGCCTGGCGGCAATCATCCTCAGTCGTCTGGCGTTGGGATTCGGCGAGAGCTGGGTCGGCACCGGCTCGGCCACCTGGGCCATCGCGCGGGTAGGGCCGCTGCATACCGCCCGCGTCATATCCTGGAACGGCATCGCCACCTATGGCGCGCTGGCGCTGGGCGCGCCGCTGGGCGTGCAGCTTGAAAAGCACTGGAGCATGGGCGCACTGGGCGGCGCGGTGCTGTTGCTGGGATTGGCCGGACTGGGTCTTGCCATGATCCGGCCGGCCGTCGCCATCGTGGGCGGGCACCGCATGGCTTTCAAGAGTGTGGTGCTGCGCGTGTTCCCGCACGGCGTGGCGCTGGGTCTGGGGTCGGTCGGCTTCGGCACGCTGGCCGCCTTCGTCGCGCTGTATTACGCCAGCGTCTCGTGGGACGGCGCCGCAAGCGCGCTCAGTGCGTTCGGCGGCGCTTTCATTGGCGTGCGCCTGCTGTTCGCCGGCACCATCACCCGCTTTGGCGGATTCCGGGTCGCGCAGGTGTCGTTCGTGGTGGAAGCGGCCGGTCTGTTGCTGTTGTGGCTGGCGCCCAACCCGGGCATGGCGCTGCTGGGCGCCGCGCTGACCGGCTGCGGCTTCGCGCTGGTGTTCCCGGCCATCGGCGTCGAGGCCGTGGCGCGCGTGCCGGCCGGCAGCCGCGGCGCGGCGCTGGGCGCCTATTCGGCCTTCCTGGACCTGGCGCTGGGCGTGACCGGCCCGATCGCGGGCTACATCTCCAGCGGCTTCGGCTACCCCGCGATCTTCCTGGCCGCGTCCCTGTGCGTCACGCTGGGCTTCGTCATTGCGTTCGGACTGCAGCGGGCGGCCGGCAGGCTGCCGGCGACGGTCTGATCGTTATTACTAAAAGAAGTAAAGACATTCGATATTGATCGTTTGGATTCATATAACGAATTGTTAGATTTGAGGCTCGTTTTCACGCGCGCTGACGATTCGTTCCATGAACCTGACTTTCGACCACGTCCACAAGCATTTTGGCGACCTGCCCGTCGTCGACGGCTTCACCAGTGAATTCAAGACCGGCGAGCTGGTTGCGCTGGTCGGCCCCTCGGGTTGCGGCAAGTCCACCTTGCTGCATCTGGCCGCCGGGCTCGAAATGCCCACGCAGGGCAGCGTGCTGGCCGACGGCGACAAGGTCACGGGACCGAATCCCAGCCGCACGCTGGTGTTCCAGGAACACGCCCTGTATCCCTGGCTGACGCTGGAAGACAACGTGGCGCTGGCGCTGGAATTTCAGAACACGCCCAAAAAGCGCGCCCGCGAAGCCGCACGCGAATGGCTGGCGCGCGTCAGCCTTGAAGGCTTCGAACACTACTATCCCCATCAGGTCTCCGGCGGCATGCGCCAGCGCGCTGCGCTGGCCCGCGCGTTCATCGCCCAGCCCCAGACCATGCTGATGGACGAACCCTTCGGCGCACTGGACGCGCTGACCCGCCTGAGCCTGCAGGATGTGCTGCGCCAGCTCATCGCGCAGGAAAAGCCGACGGTGCTGCTGGTGACCCACGACGTCGACGAGGCCCTGTTCCTGGCCGATCGCATCGTCGTCTTCAGCCCGCGTCCGGCGCGGGTGCTGCGCGAATTCAACCTGGCCCACCGCGTCAAGACGCACGACCTGTCCGACCTTGCCACCGAGAAGCGCGAAATCCTGCGCCTGTTGGGCATCGGCGTCGGCGGTTCGGACGCGCACGCCGACATCGCGCTGGCCGCCTGACCTTCTTCCCCCAAATACCCACGGCCGCCCGGGCGCGGCCGCTTATCGAATTTCCTGGAGCTCTTCTGATGAAACTGAAGCAATGGTTGTCCCTGCCGCTGGCCGCGGCGCTGCTGGCGGCTGCCCCCGCGATGGCTGCCGAGAAGTTCCGCGTGGGCTACCTGCGCGTGATGGACGACGCGCAGGCGATCGTCGCGCAAGAGGGCGGCTACTACAAGAAGGCCGGCCTGGATTCCGAGCTGATCGAATTCAAATCGGGCACCGATCTCATCAAGGCAATCGTCGGCGGCCAGCTCGACATCGGCGTGCTCGGCTTCACCAACGCGGTCGCCTGGGCCTCCAAGGGCGCTGACCTGAAGGTGGTGGGCGGTGCGCAGCAGGGCTATCACTCGCTGATCGTGCGTGACGATTCCGGCATCAAGGACATCGCAGGCCTGAAGGGCAAGACGCTGGCCTCGCAGGCCGAAGGCAGCACCGCCGACGTGGTCCTGAAGGGCGTCGTGCTCAAGCAGGGCAATCTTTCGGCTGACGACGTGAACGTCATGGGCGTGAGCCCGGCAGTGGCCGTGCAGTCGCTGGTGGGCAAGCGTGTTGACGCCGCCTTCCTGTTCGAACCCTACGACCGCATCGCGCAACTGGTCGCGCCGGTCAAGCAGATCTACGAAGTGGGGCAGGCGTGGCCGTTCCCGTGCATGGTCGTCATCACCTCGGGCGAAACGCTGGCCAAGCGCAAGGACGATGTCTGGAAGGCGCTGGACGCCCAGAACCAGGCCATCACGCTGCTGCAGAAGGAACCGGCGCAGGCATCCAAGCTGATCGCGTCGTACTTCATCGCCGAGCCCACGCTCAAGACGTTGACTCGCGGCGAGCTGCCGCGCGAAACCGTCATTTCCGAGGCCATCAGCACGCAGGTGTTCACGCCCAAGCTGACGGAGAAGGACACGGCGCGCATGCAGGAAATCGCTGACATCCTGCAGGCCCAGGGTTCGCTCAAGACGCGCGACGGCAAGCCGTACGACGTCTCCAGCATCGTCGACCTGTCCTGGCAAGAGGCTCGCAAGCTTTGAGCGCATCTACCCGTGTGACCGGCGCCCGCAAGCATCTTGCGGGCGTTTTGGGCGTCCTGTTCATCCTGGCGCTGTGGCAACTGGCCGCGTTCGCGCTGCCCGACTTCCTGATGCCGGGCGTGCCCGCCGTCGTCGAGCGGCTGTTCGAAGACCTGGGCAAGCAGTCGTTCCACCAGAGCCTCATGGGCACGCTGGGGCGGCTGGGCGCGGGCTACGGGCTGGCGCTGGCCGCCGGCGTGGGCTTCGGCCTCGTGGCGGCCGTGCTGTTCTTCTTCCGCGAAGTCCTGCGCAGCGCCATCGTCATCCTGCAGTCGATCCCGTCCATCGCGTGGGTGCCGCTGTTTCTCATCGTGATGGGCTTTGGCAATACGCCCATCATCGTGGTCGTGGCGCTGTCGGCGTTCTTCCCGGCCGCGCTCAGCGTGATGAACGCCACCGAATCCGTGCAGCGCGTGCACGTGTCGGCGGCGCGCGTCATGGGCGCGACGCGCTGGGGGCTGATCAAGCGGGTGTACCTGCCGGCGGTCATGCCCGAGCTCATCACCGGCGCGCAGTTGGCGTTCGGCAACGCCTGGCGGGCGCTGATCTCGGCCGAAATGCTGATCGGGTTCGGCAAGGGGCTGGGCCGGTCGCTGGCGTACTCGGGCGAAATCGCGGACATGACCGGCGTCATGACCAACATCCTCGTGATCGCCGTGCTGGCTGCGTTGATCGACCAGTTCGTGCTTGAAAACCTCAAGCATCGTTTGCTGCGTTACCAATACGTCTGACGTTGTCATCATGATGTCCCGCATGCGTCCATTCGTCCTTGCCGCGGGCCTGCTGCTCGCGGGCTTCGCGCAGGCGCAGCCGGAGACCTTTCCGGCGGCGCGGGCGCGCGGTGAGCTGGTCGTGGGCGTGCCGTATCTGGCGCCGCCGCCGGTCGCGGGGGCGAAGATCCGCACGCCCGAAGGCCTGGACGCCGCCATCACCGACAAGCTGGGCGCCAGCCTGAAGCTGCCCGTGCGGCTGGTCCAGTTGCCGGCCGCTGACGCCGCCCGGGCGCTGAAGGCAGGCGAGGTGGATCTGGTGCTTGCGGACCGCGCCGACGGACAGCCGCAGACCGTCGCGGTACAAGCCACCGGCTATGCGGCACGGCCCAAGGCCGTGATCCGCACCGACACGCGGATGCGCAAGCCCGCCGACGTGCAGGGCCGCAGCGTCTGCATGGCCGAAGCCGCCACGCAGGCGCAAGCCCTGGCGCAAAGCTGGGGCGCAACCGTCAAGACGTATCGCGTGCCCTCGGACGCGCTCGTCGCCGTGCGCGAAGGCGAGTGCGACATCGGTCTGGTCGACGATGCCGTCTGGGAGCCGCTGATGCGCTTTCCGGAATGGAAGAAGTTCTCCTCGACGCTGACGCCGGATGGCGCACGCCAGGAGCGCGTGTGGCTGCTGCCCGCGCAGGACGAGGCCTCGCGCGCGTGGCTCGGACAAGAGATGCGGGCCTGGGACCGCGCCGGCGCCTGGAAGGCCATGACCACGAAATGGGCGCGCGACGTCGCGTTCGACGTCTATCTGGATCAGGAAGTCCCGGACTGCCACGGCTGATGCGCGGCCGGTCGGCGCCGCGCAGGCCGGGCCGCGCAGGCCGCATCCGAGCAGGCCGGGCCGAGCAGGCCGCATCGCCTGCCGATCCGCGCACTTACAATGCCGGGCATGACGCACACGCTGACCGCTCCCTGCACCTACCAGGAAGACATCAAGAAAAGCCGCTTTGCCGCGTATGCCGCGCCGGTCGCCACGATCGACGACGCCATGCGCTTCTTTGCCGAGCACAGCGACCCCGAGGCCACGCACAACTGCTGGGCCTACCGCATCGGACAGGAGTATCGCTTCAATGATGATGGCGAACCCGGCGGCACCGCGGGCAGGCCGATCCTGCAAGCCATCGAAGGCCAGGACATGGACCGCGTGGCGGTATTGGTCGTGCGCTGGTACGGGGGAATCAAGCTCGGCGCGGGCGGACTGGTGCGCGCTTACGGCGGATGCGCAGCCAATTGCCTGCGGTTGGGCGAGCGCACGGAAATCGTCGACATGGCAACGGTGCGCTGCGCCTGCGGCTTTGGCGAGATGGCGCTGTTGAAATCGCGGTTGGCCCAGGCAGGCGCCGCGATCTTGCAGGAAGACTACAACGCGGACGGCGTCACGCTCACGTTTACGGTGCCGCGTGTGGCGCTGACTGAATTGGAAGTCACTGCTGCGAACATCACGCGCGGCCGGTCCGCGTGGGAAGTCGTTTCGTAGCCTGCCAGCGTCCGCACCGGCCTGCCGCGCAGCGGCGTCCGGGAAGCAAATGTCCCGGTGCAAAAGGAAGGGGCCCGATCCGGGCCCCTTGCGGTTTTACGCGTCCTGGCTGTCTTGCGCTGCGGCGATTTCCTGGTGGACCTTTTCCATGTCCACTTCCTTGATCTTGGCGAGCAGTTCATTCAATTGACCGCCGGACAAGGCGCCGGGTTGCGAGAACAGCAGGACCTTTTCGCGGAAGACCATCAGCGTCGGAATCGAGCGGATGCCCAGCGCGCCGGCCAGTTCCTGCTCGACGTCGGTATTCACCTTGGCGAACGTGACGTCCGGATGCTCGGTGGCGGCCTGTTCGAACACCGGCGCGAAACCACGGCACGGGCCGCACCAGGGCGCCCAGAAGTCGACGATGAGGGTGCCGTCGGGCGTGATGGCTTCCTGGAAGCTGTCTTTGGTGAGTTCAACAATACTCATAAGAAATCCTTGCCGCGTGGGCGGCGAAAAGCGGTGGCGGAGACACCGGGGGCCTGCCCCGGCGCTGATGCGGCGACGCGTATTGCCAGGCCTTGAAAGCCCATAGTAGAGCCGGTCCAGGCCGCGTCGCAATGGTTGGCGCCGTCAATGGCGCAGAATACGGCCCTCAGGCCGCCGATTTCGTGGAGACGCCTGCGCCATTTTTCAGCGAGGCGACGATCTCGAAAGAACGCAGGCGGTCTGCGATGTCGTAGAAGTCGGACACGATCATGACCTCGTCGGCCTGCGTTTCCGCGACCAGGGCTTCGAGTTCCCGCTTGACGGTGTCCGGTCCGCCCACGATCGAAGCGCCCAATCTCTGATTGACCGCCTCGCGCTCCCATTCGTTCCACACGCCGTCCATGCTTTCGACCGGCGGCTGCAATTGCAGGCGATGGCCGCGCACGAGCGACAGGAACTTCAGTTGCTGCGTGGTCGACTGGAACCGCGCGGCCTCGTCGGTTTCGGCGGCAATGACGGGCACGCCGATCATCGAATAGGGGCGCGCCAGCGTCTCGGAAGGCTTGAACAAGTGACGGTACAAGCGCATCGCGGCCATGCCTTCCGGCGAGAAATGCCCGGCAAACGAGAAGGGCAGGCCAAGTTCAGCCGCCATGCGCGCGCTGAAGTCGCTGGAACCCAGCAGCCAGATCGGCACATCCAGGCCTTCGCCGGGGATGGCGCGCACAGGCTGGCCGGGGCGCGAGGGGGCCAGAAAGCCGCGCAACTCCTCGACCAGGGCCGGGAACTCAAGACCGCTGCGCGGGCTGCGGCGCAGCGCCTGTTGCGTGGCGCCGTCGCTGCCGGGTGCGCGGCCCAGGCCCAGGTCGATGCGGCCGGGGTACAGGGTCTCGAGCGTGCCGAACTGTTCTGCGATGATCAGCGGCGCGTGGTTGGGCAGCATGACGCCGCCCGAGCCGACGCGCAGCGTGCGCGTGTGGCCGGCCACATGGCCGATCAGCACAGCCGTGGCGCTGCTGGCGATGCCGTTGATGTTGTGGTGCTCGGCCAACCAGAAGCGGTTGTAGCCCAGTTGCTCGACATGCTGCGCCAGGGCGACCGTATTGCGGAACGCGTCTGCGGCATCGCGGCCCTGCACAATGGGGGCCAGGTCCAGCACGGAAAAGGGGATATTCGCCAGGGCGCTCATGCGTGCGCCTCCGCTGCGTCATGACAGGCCGGCAGCGCGGTAATGAAAGGGGAAGGGCGCAAAATGTACTCCATATGCTGATCTACATGGGGAGTGTATCGGCGAATTCAACCGCGCCCGCCAGCAACCATGCCCTTGGCCGGGTTGATTGATTTTTCCGATCCCTACAATAGCAAGCACGAACGCGGCCTGGAATGGCCGCGCATTGGCCATTCAACATTTGCCATTCAACCAAAGGAGACGCGCATGGGCGCCAGCGGCCAGAACCACCGCATCGACAACATCGAATTCAACGTCGCGGACATCGCGCGCAGCAAGCGGTTCTATGGCGACGTCTTCGGATGGACGTTCACGGATTACGGTCCCACGTATTCGGAATTCACCGATGGCCGGCTGACGGGCGGCTTCACGACGGGTGAAGCGGTGCGGCCGGGCGGTCCGCTTGTGATCCTGTACGGCGACGACCTGGCCGCAACCCGGCAACGCATCACGGCCGCGGGCGGTCGCATCAGCCGCGACGAGTTCACGTTTCCGGGCGGCAGCCGCTTCCATTTCACGGACCTCGACGGCTACGAACTGGCGGTGTGGACGGCCGCCAAATGAAAAAACCGCCGCAAGGCATGGCCTGCGGCGGTTCTGGGCGAACAGCGTGTCAGCCTGACTATTCAGGGAAGAACGCGTAGCGGATCACGAACAGCACGGCCACGAGCCACGTGGCCGGGTGCACGTCGCGCATCTTGCCTGTGGCGGTCTTGAGCACCACGTAGCTGATGAAGCCGAAGGCAATGCCGTTGGCGATCGAGTACGTGAACGGCATGACCAGCGCGGTCAGCGCGGCCGGCGTGGCTTCGCAGACGTCGTTCCAGTCGATGTCGATGAGTTCGCGCATCATCAGGCCGGCGACGTAGAGCAGGGCGGGTGCGGTGGCGTAGGCCGGCACGGCGCCCGCCAGCGGCGAGATGAACAGCGCGGCCAGGAACAGCAGGCCCACGATCAGTGCAGTCATGCCGGTGCGTCCGCCAGCCTGCACGCCGGAGGCGCTTTCGACGTAGGCGGTGGTGCTGCTGGTGCCCAGCATCGAACCGGCCACGATGGCGGTGCTGTCCGCGAACAGCGCGCGGCCCAGGCGATTGGGCCGGTCTTCAGGCACCAGGCCCGCGCGCTTGGCCACGCCCACCAGCGTGCCGGTGGCGTCAAACACTTCCACCAGCACGAACACCAGAATCACGTGCACGAAGCCGGAATGCAGCGCGCCCATGATGTCGAGCTTGAAGAGGGTAGGCGACAGGCTGGGCGGCGCCGAAAAGATGCCTTTGAACTCGTTGTAGCCCATCACCATCGACAGCACCGTGACCACGATGATGCCGATCAGGATGGCGCCACGCACGCGCAGCGCATCCAGCGACGCGATCACGAAAAAGCCCAGGATGGCAAAGAGTGGACCGTGCGTGGTGAGGTTGCCCAGCGTGACCTTGGTGGCCGGATGGGCGACCACGATGCCCGCGCTGGATAGCGCGATAATGGCCAGAAACAGCCCGATGCCGGCCGCAATGGCACTGCGCAGCGAATGCGGGATGCCTTTGACCAGCCAGACCCGGATGCCGGATATCGTCAGGAACAGGAAGATGATGCCCGAGATGAACACCGCACCCAGCGCCTGCTCCCAGGTGTAACCCATGGTCTTGACCACGGTGAAGGCAAAGAAGGCGTTCAGCCCCATGCCGGGCGCCATGCCGATCGGCCAGTTGGCGATGAACGCCATCACCAGCGAGCCCAGCGCGGCGGCCAGGCAGGTGGCAACAAAGACCGCGTCGCGGTCCATGCCCGTCGAGGACAGGATGTCAGGATTGACGAAGATGATGTACGACATCGTCAGGAATGTCGTCAGGCCGGCCACGACTTCCGTTCTTGCGGTCGTGCCGTGCTCACGCAGCTTGAATAGCTTCTCCAGCATTCGAGTCCCCAGGGTTTTTGCAGGATTTTCAGGTTGTGGCGGGCGGGGCGGAAAGCCCCGTCCCAGTCAAGAACCCGCGTATTTTCGCATCAGTTGTAAACTCTGCCGCCATGATCATTCTCGGCTTTGAAAGCTCCTGCGACGAAACCGGCGTCGCAGCCGTCTGTACGGAACGCGGCCTGCTTGCGCACGCGCTGCATACCCAGATCGCCATGCACCAGGAATACGGGGGCGTGGTGCCGGAACTTGCCTCGCGCGACCACATCCGCCGCGTGGTGCCGCTGACCCGCCAGGTGCTGCAGGACGCGGGTCTGCAGATGTCCGACATCGGCGCCGTGGCCTATACGGCCGGGCCCGGTCTCGCCGGCGCCTTGCTGGTCGGCGCCAGCGTGGCGCAGTCGTTCGCCTGGTCGCGCGGCCTGCCTGCCATCGGCATCCATCACCTCGAAGGCCATCTGCTGTCGCCGATGCTGGCTGATCCCCGGCCCGAGTTTCCCTTCATTGCCTTGCTGGTCTCAGGCGGCCATACCCAGCTCATGCGCGTGGACGGCGTGGGTCGCTACGAGCTGCTGGGCGAAACCCTGGACGACGCCGCGGGCGAGGCCTTCGACAAATCCGCCAAGCTCATGGGCCTGGGCTACCCGGGTGGACCCGCGCTGTCCCGGCTGGCCGGCAGCGGCGACGCCTCGCGCTTCGACCTGCCGCGCCCCATGTTGCACAGCGGTGACCTGGACTTCAGTTTCAGCGGCTTGAAAACCGCCGTGCTGACCCGAGTCAAGGCGGCCGAACAGAATGGCGGCCTGGACGAACAGACCCGCGCGGACCTTGCCGCCGCTACGCAGGCGGCCATCGTCGAGGTGCTGGCGGCCAAGTCCATCCGCGCGCTGAAACAGACCGGGCTGCGCCGCCTGGTCGTGGCCGGCGGCGTGGGGGCCAACCAGCTTCTGCGCGCCAAGCTCGATGCCGCGCTCAAGCCGCTCAAGGCCCGCGCATACTTCCCGCCGCTGGAACTGTGCACCGACAACGGCGCCATGATCGCGTTCGCGGCCGCCGAACGGGTGAAGGCCGGATTGGCCACGCTGGACGCCAGCGCCCATAGCTTCACGGTCAAGCCGCGCTGGGATCTGGCCGATATCGCCTGAAATGAAATCGGGCGGCCAGGCCGCCCGCTTTTTTTCCACCCCTCTCATCCGCCCATCGCGGGGGGATTACTTCTTCTTGCTGCCGATCCGGCTTTCGGTGCCCTGGATCAGCCGGGCGATATTGGCGCGGTGACGGTAGAACAGCAGGATGCCGATGATCGCCAGCGCCACGCCCAGCGCCGGCTGCGCCTGCCAGGCCAACCCGGATCCAAATACGTAGTACACCGGGGCGAAGAACGCGGCCACCAGCGAAGCCAGCGACGAATAGCGAAAGAAAATGGCGATGATCAGCCAGGTTGCCGCGGTGGCGACGGCCAGCCAGGGCTGGATGGCCACCAGCACGCCCAGCGCGGTCGCCACGCCCTTGCCGCCCTTGAAACCCAGGAACACGGGGTAGAGGTGGCCGATGAAGGCGGCCAGCGCCACGCAGGCGAGGGCGACGGGGCCGATGCCGGGCGCCAGCTTCTCGGCCAGCCAGATCGCGAACCATCCCTTGGCGGCGTCCCCCAATAGCGTCAGCGCGGCGGCGGTCTTGTTGCCGGTGCGCAGCACGTTGGTTGCTCCGGGGTTCTTGGACCCATAGCTGCGGGGGTCTTGCAGACCCATCAGCTTGCTGACCACCACGGCGAAGGGCACGGAGCCGATCAGGTAGGCCAGCACGACGAGCGCGACGGTAAATGCCAGGGAGGGTTCGGTTATCGCCATGGAAGGGGAGTCCGTTGTTGTAGTAGTGGCTGCGGATTCTACCGCGGGTACAATCCGCCACGTCACCCGCGTTTTATTTTCTTTCGGATGCACAATGCGAATTCTGGTTTCGAACGATGATGGCTATTCGGCCCCTGGCCTGGAAGCGCTGGTCGCCGCGCTGGAAGGGCTGGGCGATCTGACCGTCGTCGCGCCCGAGACCAACCACAGCGGCGCCTCCAACTCGCTCACGCTGAACCGGCCGCTGTCGGTGCGCACCGCTTCAAACGGCTTCATCGCGGTCAACGGCACGCCGTCCGATTGCGTGCACGTCGCGCTGACCGGCCTGATGGATACGCGCCCCGACCTGGTCGTGTCGGGCATCAACAACGGCGCCAACATGGGCGACGACACCCTCTATTCGGGCACCGTCGCCGCCGCCAGCGAAGGCTATCTGTTCGGCATCCCCGCCATCGCGTTCTCGCTGGCGGAAAAGGGCTGGGAGCACATCGACTCGGCCGCACGCGCCGCCCGTCTGGTCGTCGAGCGCCATCTGGCCCAGCCGCTCGCCGCGCCGGTGCTGCTCAACGTCAATATCCCGAGCCGCCGTTTTGAAGACATGCACGGGTTTGCGGTCACGCGGCTGGGCAAGCGGCATCCGTCGCAACCGGTCGTGCGCACCACCACGCCCTATGGCGACACGGTCTACTGGATCGGACCGGTCGGTCTGGCCGCCGACGCCACGCCCGGCACGGACTTTCACGCCGTCGAGCAGGGCATCGTGTCCGTCACCCCGTTACGTCTGGACCTGACCCAGCACAGCCAGCTTGACGAGATCCGCACCTGGGCAGAGCCGCTATGCGCAAACGCATAAGCCAGCCGGACATCACGCCCGGCGCCGGCCGCAGCAGCCCGGCCCGCCACGACGCCGGCCGACTCGGCCCGGGTTACACGCCGGCCAACAGCAACACGCGCATCTCGGCCGCCACCTTGCAGCGGCAGGCGCAGACGCCCGTGCCGCAAGCGGGCAGCAACCTTGGCCTGAACTCCGAACGCTTGCGCCAGGCCATGGTGCAGCGTCTGCGCTCGCAGGGCATCACCGACGAACGCGTGCTGAATGCCATGGCCGCAGTACCGCGCCATCTGTTTGTAGACGAGGCCCTTGCCAGCCGCGCGTACGAAGACGCCGCGTTGCCCATCGGTCACTCGCAAACCATTTCCCAGCCGTGGGTTGTGGCGCGTATGATCGCGGCTGCTTGCGAAGACCGCGCGCCTACCCGTGTGCTCGAGGTCGGCGCCGGTTGCGGATACCAGGCCGCGGTGCTCGCGCAGTTCGTGCGCGACGTTCACACCATCGAACGCATACGCGGGCTGTACGAGCTGGCGCGCGAGCATCTACGCGCCTTGCGGCTCACTACAAGGATCCGGCTCATCTATGGAGACGGCACTTTGGGGCTGCCCGGCGTGGCGCCGTTCGATGCTATCGTTGTGGCTGCCGCAGGTCTGGCCATCCCGCAAGCGCTGCTGACGCAGCTTGCTCCGGGAGGCCGTCTCATCGCTCCCGAAGGGGGCTCGAACCAGCGCCTGGTTCTGATCGAACGCACGGGCGCGGCAAGCTGGAAAAGAACCGAACTAGAGGCCGTGCGCTTTGTGCCGCTACGGTCCGGAATACAATCTTGAGCGACAGGAGAAACGTATGCTCAACGGGCAGTTGCAACTGACCGATATGAATTTGGGCGCGTCCATGACGCGTCTTCGCCGCCCGCTCTTCGCAGTGGGGGTTCTCAGCCTCGCCATCCTGGCCGGCTGCGCATCCAAAGGTACTCGTGCCCCGGTGGTCGACATGACCGGCGGGCAACCCGCGCCGACGGCCACGTCCGGCAGCTATGTGGTCAAGCCGGGCGACACGCTCTACAAGATCGCCCGCGCCAACAACGTCGACATCGAAAACATCAAGCGCTGGAACAACATCAGCGACCCCAACCAGATCTCGGTGGGGCAGGTGCTGCGCATGTCCGGCGGCGCCACCGGCGGCGGCGCGCAGACCGCGCCGATTGCCAGCAACCGGCCGCAACCGCGTCCGCTTGACCAACCCGAAACTCCCGCGGCCACCACGCCCGCACCTGATGCCACGCCCACGCCGGCGCCGGCGCCCGTCGACACCAAGCCGGCCACGCGCGCGGCGGATGCGGGCGTCATCAACTGGGCCTGGCCGGCCAACGGCCAGATCGTGCAGGCGTTCAATGCCAGCAGCAAGGGCATCGACATCGCCGGCGCGCTGGGCGACCCGATCACCGCCGCGGCGGATGGCCTGGTCAAGTACAGCGGCAATGGCGTGCGCGGCCTGGGCAACCTCATCATCGTCGAGCACCAGAACGGCTTCATCACGGCCTACGCGCACAACCGTGCGCTGCTCGTGAAGACCGGCCAGACGGTCAAGCGCGGGGCCAAGATCGCTGAACTCGGTCAGAGCGACACGACGTCGCCGCGTCTGCACTTTGAAATCCGCCGCCAGGGTACGCCGGTGGATCCGATGCAATACCTGCCGCCCAAATGACGCCCACCCTGGTATTCGACCTCGAGACCATCCCTGACGCCGACGGGCTGCGCAAGCTCAACGGCTGGGGCGCCGACGTGCCGGACCACGAAGTGGTCGAGCGCGCGCTGACCGCGCGGCGTGAGGCCGTGGGCCACGACTTCCTGCCGCTGCATCTGCACAAGGTCGCGGTGGTAGGGTGCGTATTCCGTGACGACCAGGGCTTTCGCGTCAAGACGCTGGGCCAGCCGGACGATCCCGAAGCGGCCTTGCTCGCGGGCTTCTTCAAGACCATCGAACGCTATACGCCCAAGCTCGTCAGCTGGAACGGCTCGGGCTTTGACCTGCCCGTCCTGCATTACCGCAGCCTGATCCAGGGTGTGCCCGCGCCGCGCTACTGGGACATGGGCGAAGAAGACCGCGATTTCAAGTTCAACAACTACATTTCGCGCTATCACAACCGTCACATCGATCTGATGGACGTGCTGGCCAAGTACAACGGCCGCGCCAACGCGCCGCTCGACGAACTTGCCAAGCTGTGCGGCTTTCCCGGCAAGCTCGGCATGGACGGCAGCAAGGTCTGGGAGGCCTGGAGCACGGGCCGCGCCGACGAAGTGCGCGCGTACTGTGAAACCGACGTGGTCAATACGTGGCTGGTGTATTGCCGCTTCCGCTTCCTGCGCGGTGAACTCGACCGCACCGCCTACGAGACCGAAATCGCGCTGGTGCGCGACACGCTCTCGGCCAGCGATGCGCCGCACTGGAAGGAATACATGGTGGCCTGGGACGCGGGCTGATCTGCGCGGGCGGCCAGCCAGCCTGAATCCTTGCCAATGCGCACGGGTCAGGGGATACCGACGGGGCCTGCATGGCCCCGTTCTCGCGTCTGGCGGGCAAGCAATCGACTGAAACAAGACGGCCGTAAACGAAACCTGGATGAAACCAGGCGGATCGCACAATGGCCTCGCTTTCTTCACTTTCAGGAGACATCCATGTCCCGATTCGCTATCCGCTCCAATCTGGCCGTCCTTGCTATCGTCGCCGCGTCGAGCGGTTTCGCGGCTGGCTCCGCAATGGCTGCGCCGCTTCCTCCCGCCGAGGGCGGTCCGGCCGCCATGCACGAAGGCCATCGCGGCGGTGGTTTCCACAAGGGCATGCGCGACGGCCTGCTGATCCCCGGTCTGGGCCCCGTCTCCAAGGCCCAGGTCGCCGAGCTCAAGCTCGACGCCAAACAGGAGGCCCTGTTCAAGACCGCCCAGGAAGGGCAGCGCAGCCTGCACGAAGCGATGCGCGCCGACCGCGGTACGCGCCATGACCTGCTCAAGTCGCAGCTGGACAGCGGCAAGCTGGATCCCCGCGCGCTCATCGAGCAGTCGGAAAAGCGCCGCGACGCGTTCGGCCCGCAAGCCAAGCAGGTGCGCGACCAATGGCTGGCCGTCTGGGATAGCCTGAACGACACGCAACGCGGCCAGGTGACCAAGATCGTCAAGGAGCGCGAAGCCCGCATGGCCGAGCGCCACGCCAAGATGGAAGCCCGCGCGGACGGCAAGGGTCGCCCCGGCATGCGCGGCGCCGACGGTCGTCCCGGCATGCCGCCGCCTCCGCCGGCTGCCGGCGACGTCCCGCCGCCCCCGCCGCCTGCCGCGCCCCAGGCCAACTGAGCCGGCAAGTCCTAGGCCATCACACTGGCCGCAAAGCGGAGCAACGCTCCGCTTGAACAGCACTCCGACACGCTTCCCGCGTGCCGGGGTGTTTGTTTTCCAGGCGGGGCCAGGCCGGATTTCCCCGTTTTGACGCATGGGCCTTGGCCGCGCCCCATAAGAGGGCACCAGGATGGTGCATTGCCAGCGCCCGAAGGACACTGCGGCAGGCCGTACGCTGGCGCTGAAACCTGGCACGGACATTGCTTGAAGGGATTTGAGCCGGCTTTACCTGCACAAGCCGGCCAGCCGGATGCGCCGCGCGCCGTCCGCTCTTTCGACTATCCGATCAGGACCTTCGCACCATGAATAAGACGTTGCTAGCCTTGCCCCTCGCGCTTGCCGCTTGTTTTGCAGGTGTGGCGCAAGCCGAACCCACCGATCTGGGTGGCGGCTTTTCGCTCAGCGGTAACGCGACCATAGTCAGCGATTACCGCTTCCGCGGCTATTCGCAGACCGACTTCCGTCCCGCCGTTCAGTTGGGCTTTGACCTGAACCACAGTTCGGGCTTCTACCTGGGCAACTGGAACTCCAACGTCTCCAGCTTCGTGTTCACCGACGGCAACCTGGAAATGGATTTCTACGGCGGCTGGAAGGGTGACGTGGGCGGCGGCTTCACGCTGGATGCGGGCGTGCTGCATTACTACTATCCCGGCTCCAGTTCCCCCAAGGGCGGGAACTACAACAACACGGACCTCTACCTGGGCGCGTCCTACGGCAACTACAGCCTCAAGTATTCGTACACGCCCAGCGACTTTTTCAGCACGCCGGACAGCAAGGGCACCTGGTACCTGGACGGCACGGCCACATTCGACCTGGGCGACGGCTGGGGACTGCTGGGCCATCTGGGCTACCAGAAGCTCAAGAACCAGACCAACATGGACGGCGACTCGATCGGCCATTACGTCGACTACAAGGTGGGCGTGACCAAGGACCTGAAGGGCTGGATCCTCGGTCTGGCGGCCGTCGGCGCCACCAAGGACAACTGGCTGCCCACCAAGTACGGTCACCCGTCGGGCCGTATCGGCGCCGTCTTCTCGGTGGCGCGCTCGTTCTGATATCCGTGGCGGCGCCTGAACAGCCCCTTTTTTACCCGCGCGGGGCGCAGCGCCACGCGGCGTGGTGCGGGCCGCTCCGGCCCCATCAAACCCGATTTCCGGTAAATCGCGAAGTCCTTCTACAATCACGGGTTGCGTGCAATTCTGGACTGCGTGAGATGTCTGACGTTTTGAGTATCGAATCCCTGGACCTGGAAGCCAGGGGGATCGCCCGCCGCGACGGGAAAGTCATTTTCGTGGAAGGCGCCTTGCCGGGCGAACGGGTCACCGCGGTCACGTTGCGCCGCAAGCCTTCCTATGAAACCGCCCGTGTCGACGAGGTGCTGCGTCCCTCCTCGCAACGCGTGGAACCCCGCTGCCCGCATTTCGGCGTCTGTGGCGGCTGTGCCATGCAGCATCTGGAGCCCACCACGCAGGTGGCGATCAAGCAGCGCGCGCTCGAAGACACGTTCTGGCATGTCGGCAAGCTGCGCCCGGCGCTGATCCTGCCGCCGCTGCAGGGGCCGACCTGGGGCTACCGTTATCGCGCGCGCCTGTCGGTGCGCGTGGTGCCCAAGAAGGGCGGGGTGCTCGTGGGCTTTCACGAACGCAAGAGCAGCTTTGTGGCCGACATGCGCGAATGCCATGTGTTGCCGCGCCACGTCAGCGATCTGTTGATCCCGCTGCGCGAAATGATCGCGTCCATGTCCGCCCCTGACCGCATGCCTCAGATCGAGGTGGCGCTCGGCGAAGGCGTGACGGCGCTGGTGCTCCGCCATCTGCTGCCGCTGACCGACGGCGACATCGCCATCCTGCGCGCCTTCGCGGCCAAGCACAACGTGCAATGGTGGCTGCAGTCCAAGGGTCCGGAAACGGTGCACGCGCTGGAGCGCGAGCACAACGATGCGCTGTCCTACACCATGCCGGAGTTCGGCCTGCGCATGCCGTACCGGCCCACCGACTTCACGCAGGTCAACCACGCCATCAACCGCGCAATGGTGTCCCGCGCGCTCAAACTGCTGGACGTGCAGCCTACCGACCGCGTGGCGGATCTGTTCTGTGGCTTGGGCAACTTTACGTTGCCGCTGGCCACGCAGGGCCGCGAGGCCGTGGGCGTGGAAGGCAGCAAGGCGCTGACCGACCGCGCCTTCGATGCGGCGTCGCGCCACGGCCTGGGCGAGCGCACCAGCTTTGCCACGCTGAACCTCTTTGAAGTCGACGCGACCTGGCTGCGCAGCCTGGGCTACTTCGACCGCATGCTGATCGATCCTCCGCGCGAAGGCGCCCACGCCGTGTCGCAGGCGCTGTCCGATCTCACGTACGAAGAGCGGCCGCGCCGCATCGTCTATGTGTCCTGTAATCCCGGCACCTTGGCGCGAGACGCATCCATCCTGGTCCACGAAGGCGGCTACGTGCTCAAGAGCGCCGGCGTGATCAACATGTTCCCGCACACGGGCCATGTGGAATCGATCGCCGTATTCGAAACGCTGGATGCCGAGGGTGTGCGGGAGGCGAAGGAACGCGCTCGTCAGCGCGCGATCCAGGCAGCGGCCGATGCGGCGGCCGCCGAGGAAGCCAAGCTGGCCGCGGCGGCTGAAAAGGCGGCAGCCAAGCAGGCTGCCACCGAAGCTTACGAGGCCCGTGTCGCCGCCGAGGCGCAGGCAGACCAGTAAAAAGCAGCGGCGGGCGCACCCGCGGCGGGCGAGCCCGCGGCGGGCGTCTCCCGCGCCGGGCGTCATCCCGCGGCCGGAAAACTTCCGCCGCGTGTCGTCAGTGCGAGCAGCCCAGGTTCTCCAGAATGGGGCAGTCGGGCCGCTCGTCGCCATGGCAATGCTGCGCCAGATGCTTGAGCGTGGCGGCCATCTCGCGCAGCGCCTCCGCCTTGCGCTCTAGCTCCTCAACGTGCTCAAGCGCAATGCGCTTGACGTCTGCGCTGGCTCGGCTGCGGTCCTGCCAGAGCGCCAGCAGCTCGTTCATCTGCTCCACCGAAAACCCCAGATCGCGCGCGCGGCGCACGAAGCGCAGCGTGTGCACGTCATGATCGCTGTACACGCGGTAGCCGGAATCGGTGCGCACGGCGGGGCTGATCAGGCCGATGCTTTCGTAATAGCGGATCATCTTGGCCGAGATGCCGGATTGCTTGGCGGCTTGTCCGATGTTCATGCTTGCCTCCCGTGGGGGCGAAATGCCTTCAGGCGCAGCGCATTGCCCAGCACGAAGACGCTGGACAGCGCCATCGCGCCCGCCGCAAAGATCGGCGACAGCGACAGACCGAAGGCCGGATACAGCGCGCCCGCGGCCAGGGGAATCAGCGCCGCGTTGTAGGCGAACGCCCAGAACAGGTTTTGGCGGATGTTGGCCAGCGTGGCACGGCTGAGCGCAATGGCGTTGGGCACGCCGTGCAGGTCGTCGGCCATCAGCACGACGGACGCTGCCTCGATCGCCACGTCCGTGCCGGTGCCGATCGCGATGCCGGTGTCGGCTGCGGCCAGTGCGGGGGCATCGTTGATGCCGTCGCCCACGAACGCCACCTTGCGGCCGCCTTCGCGCAGCGTCGCGATAGCCTCGACCTTGCCGTCCGGCAGCACCTCGGCGCGCACTTCATCGATGCCCAACTGGCGCGCGACCGCCTGCGCGGTGTGGCGGTTGTCGCCCGTGATCATGGCGGTCTTCAGGCCTTGCGCGTGCAGCGCGGCGATGGCGGAGACGGCCGAGGGCTTGACCGGGTCCGTCACGGCGATCATGGCGCCCGCCTGGCCGTCGATGGCGACGTAGATCGGCGTCTTGCCTTCGTTGCCCCAGTCGGCGGCGCGTGCGCCGAATGCGCTGACGTCGACGCCACGTTCGGCCATCAGACGCGCTGCGCCCGCCAGCACTTTGCGGCCCGCCACCGTGGCCTCGACGCCGGCGCCGGTAATGGCGGCAAAGTTTTCGGCGGGAAGCAGTTCAATCTTGCGTTCGGCAGCCGCGGCCACGATGGCCAGCGCGATGGGATGCTCAGAGCGCGCCTGCACTGACGCCACCCACTGCAGGACCTGCTGCGGATCCTGGCCCGGCGAGGGCTCCAGTTCGGTGAGTGTGGGCTTGCCCAACGTCAGGGTGCCCGTCTTGTCGAAGGCCACGACGTTGACGTCGCGCAGCGTCTGCAACGCATCGCCCTGCCGGAACAGCACGCCCATTTCGGCGGCGCGCCCGGTGCCCACCATGATGGACGTGGGCGTGGCCAGCCCCATGGCGCACGGGCAGGCGATGATCAGCACGGCCACCGCGTTGACCAGCGCATGGGATAGCGCCGGTTCGGGGCCCATGAAGAACCACGTCAGGAAGGTGAGCAGGGCGGCCGCCATGACCGCCGGCACAAACCATGCGGTCACCTGGTCCACCATCGCCTGGATTGGCAGCCGCGCGCCCTGGGCCGCTTCGACCATGCGGATGATCCGGGCCAGCATGGTGTCCGCGCCCGTGTGCGTGACGCGCAACGTGAAGCTGCCGGACGTGTTCAGCGTTCCGCCGGTGGCCTGCATGCCCGGCTGCTTTTCCACGGGCACGGGCTCGCCCGTCAGCATGGATTCGTCGACGTACGAGCTGCCTTCGATGATGTCGCCGTCTAGCGGAATCTTCTCGCCCGGCCGCACCATCACGATGTCACCCGTGCGCACGCGTTCGATCTCGATGTCCTGCGCCTGGCCGTCGCGCAGCACGCGCGCTGTGCGCGGCTGTAGCCCGATCAGCCGCTTGATGGCCGCGCCCGTCTTGCCCTTGGCCCGGGCTTCCAGCATGCGGCCCAGCAGGATCAGCGTGACGATGACGGCGGCAGCTTCAAAATAGACGTTGCGCGCCGCGTCCGGCAGCAAGCCCGGCGCAAACGTGGCGACAACCGAATAGCCCCAGGCCGCGCCCGCGCCCAGCGCCACCAGCGAATTCATTTCGGGCGCGCGGCGCCACAGCGCCACAAGCCCCTTGGTGAAGAACTGCCGGCCCGGCCAGACCAGCACGGCGGTGGTCAGTACAAACTGCAGCAGCCAGCTGTTTTGCCGGCCAATCGTTTCCATCACCCAATGGTGCATGGCGGGAATCAGGTGCGATCCCATCTCCAGCGCAAACACCGGCAGCGTCAGGACCAGCGCGGCGATGAATGCACGTTGCAGGCGGTGCGCCTCGGCGTCGCGGGCTTCGGACTGCCGCTCGGCATGGTCATCCTGGGCGGCGATCGGGCGCGCCTCATAGCCCATCTTGCCGACGGCCGCGACGAGCGCCTGCGGCTCGGCAGCAGTGGGGTCGAAGGAGACCCGCGCGCGCTCGGTTGCAAGGTTCACTTGCGCCTGCGCAACGCCGGGAACATTCGCCAGCGCTTTTTCCACGCGCTTGACGCATGATGCGCAGGTCATGCCTTCGATGGCGAGTTCCAATTCGGAAAATGAGGACGAGCGTGCTGCGTGCATGACTATCTCGATCTGGATGGGAGCGCCCAGTTTCATCCTTCCCATCGTGGGAAGGTCAAGCGCCATTCTACGCTTGACCTTGACATGATGGGAACGTTTAACCTGCCCGACATGGTGGCTCAAGCGCCGCCGTCAACTTTTGGAGAAAACTATGAGCATCGCTTTCCAAGTGCCCGACATGACCTGCGGCCATTGCGTCAAGACCATCACCGGCGCCGTCAACGAGGCTGTCCCGGGCGCCGTGGTCGCCGTGGATCTGCCCACGCATCGCGTCACCATCACCGGCACCGACCAGGCCGACAAGGTAGAAGCCGCCATCCGCGACGCGGGTTACGAGCCGGCCCGCGTCTGAGGACGCGAACGCGGCTTTGTGATAGCTTCGGTCTTTCGCAAAACATTTAGTAATCGCCAAAAGCTATCGATCAATTAAGTTAATTAAATTGGATTAATTGATAGTCGAGATGTATGATTCTTTTCATGGCGGGCCAGAAACCCGCCACTTAAGTTATCAAACCAAGGAGAGAATCGAATGCTGCAAAACCGCGAAGGCCAACGTGTTCCGAATGTGACGTTCCCCGTTCGTGAGGACAACACGTGGAAGAAGGTCACGACCGACGACCTGTTCAAGAACAAGACGGTCGTGGTCTTCTCGCTTCCCGGCGCTTTCACGCCGACCTGCTCGTCCACCCACCTGCCGCGCTACAACGAACTGGCTCCCGCGTTCTTCGCCGCCGGCGTCGATAGCATCGTCTGCGTGTCGGTCAACGACACCTTCGTCATGAACGAATGGGCCAAGGACCAGGAATCGGCCAACATCACGCTGCTGCCCGACGGCAACGGCGCCTTCACCGAAGGCATGGGCATGCTCGTCGACAAGAGCGACCTGGGCTTCGGCAAGCGCAGCTGGCGCTATTCCATGCTGGTCAAGGACGGTGTCGTCGAAAAGATGTTCATCGAGCCGGAAAAGGAAGGCGATCCGTTTGAAGTGTCGGACGCCGACACCATGCTGGCTCACTTCGCGCCGTCCGCCAAGAAGCCTGACCAGGTCGTGGTGTTCTCCAAGCCCGGCTGCCCGTTCTGCGTCGAAGCCAAGGCGCTGCTGGACAGCAAGGGCTACGCCCCGATCGAGATCCCGCTGGAAAACAAGGTCCGTGGCCGCGTGATCGGCGCAGTGTCCGGCAAGGGCACGGCCCCGCAGGTGTTCATCAACGGCGCCCTGATCGGCGGCCTGGAAGACCTGAAGGCGCACTTCGCCTGATAGACCGGCGAGACGGCCGGGCAGGGGCATGGCCCCCCCCCGGTCGCCCGGACGCGCGGCGGTTGATTCCGCACTGGCCGCCGCGCGCTCCGGCGCAAGGGCCGGCAACGTAGCCGCCGCGCTACTCCCGCAAGTTTCCCTTCTTTTGCGCCCTTGTGCGGGCGCCGTGCGTCCGCAATCAGGGCGCAGGACGGCGTTTGCCTCGAGGGCACGCAACAAGGCGGAATTTGCCTTCACATTCTGATCATTACGCGACCACGGGGGACTCCCAATCATGAAGACGCTGCATACCGACATTGCTGTCATCGGCGCCGGCACCGCAGGCCTGGCTGCTTACCGAGCCGCCAAGGCGGCGGGCAAGCGCGCGCTGCTTATCGAAGGCGGTCCTTACGGCACGACCTGCGCCCGCGTCGGCTGCATGCCGTCCAAGCTGCTGATCGCGGCCGCCGAGGCGGCGCACGCGGCGGCGCACACCGATGCGTTCGGCGTGCATGTCGGCGGAGAGATCACGGTCGACGGCGCCGAGGTCATGGACCGCGTCAAGCGCGAGCGCGACCGCTTTGTGGGTTTCGTTGTCGACGGCGTGGAAAACATTCCGGCCGAAGACAAGGTGCGCGGCTACGCGAAATTCGTGTCCGACACCGTGCTGCGTGTGGATGACCACACCGAAATCCAGGCCTCGCGTGTCGTGATCGCCACCGGCTCGCGGCCGTCCGTGCCGCCGCCTTTCCGCGCGCTGGGCGATCGCCTCGTTGTGAACGATGACGTGTTCGCGTGGGACGACCTGCCTAATCGCGTGGCGGTTTTCGGGCCCGGCGTGATCGGGCTGGAGCTTGGTCAGGCGCTTGCCCGGCTGGGCGTGGAAGTTCGCGTGTTCGGCATGAGCGGCAGCCTGGGCGGCATCAGCGATCCGCAGGTGCGGCAAACTGCCCGCAAGATCTTTCAGCGCGAGTTCTATCTGGACACCGATGCCCGCGTCCTGGAAACCAGCCGCGTCGGCGACGAGGTGGAAGTGCGTTACGTGGCGCTGGACAACAGCGAGCGCACCGAGCGCTTCGACTACGCGCTGGTCGCCACGGGCCGCCGTCCCAACGTCGATGGTCTTGGTCTGGAAAACACGTCGCTGGCGCTCAACGCGCAAGGCGTGCCGCAGTTTGACCGGCTGACGATGCAGGCGGGCAGCTCGCCGATCTTCATTGCCGGCGACGCCAACGCCGACGCGCCGCTCCTGCACGAGGCCGCCGACGAAGGCCGCATTGCGGGCGAGAACGCGGCGCGCTTCCCGGAAGTGCGCGAGGGATTGCGCCGTGCGCCGCTGGGCGTGGTCTTTTCGGATCCGCAGATCGCGCTGGTCGGCGCAGGTCACGCCAAGCTGGTGCCGGGCACGTTCGTTACCGGTGCAGTGGATTTCAGCGACCAGGGCCGTTCGCGCGTCATGCTGAAGAACCGCGGCATGCTGCATGTTTACGCCGATATTGAAACGGGCCGCTTCCTGGGCGCCGAGATGATCGGACCCAGCGCGGAGCACATCGGTCACTTGCTGGCGTGGGCCGTGCAGCAGGAGCTCACGGTGGCGCGCATGCTGGAAATGCCGTTCTACCACCCGGTGATCGAGGAAGGCCTGCGCACCGCGCTGCGCGATGCCGCGTCGAAGCTGGCGCTGGCGCAGGAAGCGATGCGCCAGGCCGACGTCGAAACGGTCTGAGCGCCGCAGACGTGAGCGGGTCGCGGACGCAAAAAGGGTCGCTGACCTGAAAGGGTCGCTGACGTAAAAGGGTCGCGGACCTCATAGGATCGCGATCGCAAAAAAAGGGCCGCGCCATGAAGGCGCGGCCCTTTGTCGTCGGCGCGGCCGCATTGCCCCGGCGCGGGGCAGGGCGTCAGTCGTCCGATTGCTTCTTCGGCACTGGGAACGGGTTCTCGCGGTATTGCAGCGTGAAGCCTGCGCGTTCGTCCTGCGCCAGTTCGCGCGCCAGATACGGCATGGCCTGTTTCAGCGCGTCGTGCAGCGTCCAGGGCGGGTTGATGAGGAACATCCCGCTGCCGTGCAGGCCGTAACCATCGATGGTCGCCTTCTTGACGGTCAGGGTGGCGTGCAGCCAGCTCTTGACCTTCAGGTTTTCGAAATGGCGCGCCATCTCGCTGGCCTCGCGGCGTTGCACCAGCGGATACCAGATGGCATACGTGCCGGTGGCAAAGCGCTTGATGCACTCCTTCACGGTGAGGAGCGTGCGCCGATAGTCGTGCTTGTCCTCATACGACGGGTCGATCAGCACCATGCCGCGTCGCGTGGGCGGCGGCAGCAGCGCCTTGATGCCCTCGAAACCGTCGTCGCCGTAGATCGTGGTCTGGCGCTGCGCTGCGCGGCCCTGGTGCTCCAGGTTGCCGACCAGCGTGTCGATTTCGGTGGGATGCATCTCGAACAGGCGCAGGCGGTCGGAGGGGCGCAGCGCGTCCAGCGTCAGCCACGGCGAGCCCGGATAGCGGCGCAGCCGGCCGTTGGTGTTGTAGTCGCGGATGCGCGCAACGTAATCGGCCAGCAGCGGCGGCAGATCCTGCGCTTCCCACAGGCGGCCGATGCCGTCCGCGAACTCGGACGTCTTGGCTGCCCAGTCGCTGTCCAGGCTGTAGAGGCCGGCGCCCGCATGGGTGTCGATGACCCAGTACGGGGCGTCTTTCTTGTTGAAGTAGTCCAGGGTATGGACCAGGATGGCGTGTTTGAGCACGTCGGCATGGTTGCCGGCGTGAAAGGCGTGGCGGTAGCTGAACACGGGGCTTTCTGCCTCAGGCGGCGGGCCGGATGGCGGCCAGCTCGTCGGTGAAAATGCCGTCGATGCCCCAGTCGAGCAGCAGGCGCGCGCGCTCGGGGTCGTTGACGGTCCAGGCCGCGATGCGGTAGCCGGCGGCGTGCACGGCGTCGATCAGTTCGCGGGTGGCGTCCTTCTGGTTGATGTTCAGCGCCACGCATTCATATTTGGCAAGGCGTTCGCGCCAGTCGGCGGGCACCTTTTCCACGAGCAGGGCGCGCGGCAATTCGGGAGCGGCCTGGCGGGCGGCTTCCAAGGCTTCTTCGGCAAACGAGGACAACAGCGGCGCGGTGCCGGCGCCTTGCCACAGTTCGCGGGCCGCCAGGGCGACGGCGCGGCCGGTTTCGGCTTCGCGGCCGGGGCAGGGCTTGATCTCGACGTTGCTGGCAATGCCGTTGGCCAGCGTGTAGCGGGCGACGGCGGCAAAGGTGGGGAGCGGTTCGCCGGCGTAGGCCGCCGAATGCCAACTGCCGAAATCAAGCTGCGCCAGTTCGGCGTAGGTCTTGGCGGCGGCAGGGCCTTTGCCGTTCGAGGTGCGGTCGACGTCGTCGTCGTGCATCAGCACCAGCACGTTGTCGCTGCTGAGCTTCACGTCGTACTCAAACATGGTGAAGCCGTGTTCGGCGCCGACGCGCATGGCGGCCAGCGTGTTCTCCGGCGCCAGACGGCCGCCACCGCGGTGCGCGATGTGGCGGGAGTAAGGCCAGGAGGGAAGGTTTGCGGTCATTTGGTGCTGCTTTGGGGTTCTTTTGGGACAGGTTGCAAGGATACCTTGTTCTGCGACACGTCCATGATCATGCGCGTGGCCAGATACAGGCGCGGCACGATGCTGTTGACCAGGATGTACTCGGCGTCATTCGAATGCGCGCCGAATCCGCTCAGTCCCATGCCCTCGATGACGGGTCCGCGGGCCTTCAGCGCCGCAAAGGCCGCGTCCGTGCCGCCGCCGCTGGCCCGGTCCACCACCTTCAGCGGCAGGTCGAGCTCCTGGTAGACCTCCACGCCGTGCTGGGCCAGGGCGCGCGACGCCGCAGTCGCCTCCAGCGGCGGGCGGCGGACCTCGAACTTCACGCTGACCTTGGACTCGGGCAGCAGTTTCTTCTGGATGCGTTCCTCCAGCGTGCGCGCCAGGGCGTCGAAGTCGGATACGCGCAGCGCCCGCGCGTCGCCCTGGGCGGTGGCCAGTCCCGGAATGACGTTGCGGTTGGTGCCTGCCTGGGCGACGGTCCAGTTCAGCTTCAGCCCCTCGTCGGGCTTGGAAAGATCGTCCAGCTGCAGGAGCTGGTGCGACAGCTCGTAGAGCGCATTGACGCCGCCCTCCGGCCGGGCGCCTGCGTGCGAGGTCTTGCCCTGCACGGTCAGGTACGCCGCGCCGATGCCGCTGGTGGCCAGCGTCAGGCGCGGTTCCATGCCGCCGCCCTCGAACGAAATGACCGCATCCTGATCGGCGCCCAGGCGGGTGATGGTGCTGCGCGCGCCGGGCGAGCTGATCTCTTCGTCCCCGTTGATCAGCACCGTCAGCGTGCCGTAGTCGGCAAACTGCAGTGTTTTCAGGAGCGCGATGGTGTGCAGGATGGCCGCCACGCCGTGCTTGTCGTCGGCAATGCCCAGGCCATAGGCCTTGTCGCCGTCGATCCGGAACGGCTGGTCCTTCAACATGCCGTTGCGGTACACCGTGTCCATGTGGGCGATCAGCATGATCTTCTTGCTGCCGCCGCCCTTGAACTCCGCGTGGACCATCGGCCCGACCTTCTCGGGGGTGTCGTCCAGCCGGAACACGTCGGTAGGCGCAATGATCTCGACGGTGCCGCCCAGTTCCTTGAGCCGGTCGCGGATCAGTTCGGCGATGCGTTCAACGCCTTCGACATCCTTGCTGCCGGACTCGATATTCACCAGATCCCGCATGGTATCGAGCATGGCCTGCTGCTGGCCCTTGGCCGCCTCCAGCACATTGGCCACCGGGGCCGCCTGCGCGGCGTGGGCGCAGCTCAGAAACATCAAAGCGACACAGGACTTCAGCAACGGGAGGCGGGAAGGCATGAACGGCATCGTGGGTGACCTTTTTGCGCGCGGGAAGGGGAACCGGCCTTGTGCCGGCCTGGCAGGGCGGCCCTCGATCTGCGGGCTAACCCCAGGTCCACGATACGAGCGCGGGGCGGGGGCGGTAATGGGGGATTCCCGGGTTGACGGACCTCGTCCTCCGTGGGGACGGATGGTCCACGACGCCGCGCATTGCCCGTTGGCTTGGACAATGGCCGCGCAATGAATGAGAAATGGTAAAATCCGCCCGCTGAACCCGGTTTGAACCGGTATGGGAATAGAGGCGAATCGACTTCGCCTTTTTTTATGCGTTTTCGTGCGGCCCCGGGCGTCTACCCCCGGAGCGCGGCAACAGGGATTCCATGTTCGAATTTATTCGCAGCCATCGGCGCTGGATGCAGTTCATCCTGCTGATCTTGATCGTGCCTTCCTTCTTCCTGGTCGGGATTCAAGGCTATGACAGCTTCATGAGTCGGGAGCCCGAGCTGGCGACGGTGGCTGGCCAGCCGATTTCCCGCGCCGAGTTTGATCAGGCGCACCGCAACCAGCTTGACCAGTTCCGCCAGCGCCTGGGCGCCCAGTTCGATCCGGCCGTGATCGATACGCCCGCCCTGCGTGAAGGCCTGCTGAACCAGCTCATCAACCAGCGCCTGCTCGCCAACGTGGCCGCCGACAACCGTTTCTCGGTGTCCGACGAGACGCTGCGCAACACGATCGCCGCCATCCCGGAAGTCCAGGATAACGGCCGCTTCTCGCCCGAACGCTATCGCCAGGTGCTGGCCGCGCAGGGCATGTCGCCGACGTCGTTTGAAGCCGGCCTGCGCCGCGACCTGGCCATCGCCCGTGTGCTCGAGCCCGTCGGCGAATCGGCCCGCGCGCCGGCCGAAGTGGTCGCCGCCGTGGAATCGGCGCTGACCCAGGCCCGCACCGTGCAACTGCGCAACTTCTCCGCCGCCGACTTCCGCTCGCAAGTCACCGTGAACCCGGCTGACATCCAGGCCTGGTACGACGCCAACAAGCAGCAATTGCAGGTGCCGGAACAGGTGCAGGTGCAATACCTGGTGCTGGACGAAGCCGCCGCCACGCAAGGCGTGCAGGTCAAGGACGAGGACCTGGCTTCGTATTACGAACAGAACAAGAACCGCTTTGGTCAGCCCGAGCGCCGCCGCGCCAGCCACATCTTCATCGAGCTGCCGTCGGGCGAAGACGCCCGCAAGGCCGCGCGCGCCAAGGCCGAAGACATCGCCAAGCAGGCCGCTGCCGATCCCGCCAAGTTCGCCGAACTGGCTGCCAAGAATTCGCAGGACGCCGGCTCGGCCGCCAAGGGCGGTGACCTGGGCTGGATTGCCCCGGGTGCGCAGCCCGGCCCGTTGGACAAGGCCATCTTCGGCCTGGCCCAGAACCAGGTGTCCGGCGTGGTCGAAAGCCCGTTCGGCCTGCACATCGTCAAGGTCACGGAAATCAGCCCGGGCGCCGTCAAGCCGCTGGCCGAGGTCAAGGACCAGATCACCGCAGAAGTCCGCAAGCAGATCGCCGCGCAGCGTTTTTCCGAGATGGCCAGCCAGCTGAACAAGCAGGTCTACGACCAGCGCGACAGCCTGCAACCGGCTGCCGACGCCGTCGGCCTGAAGCTGCGCACCGCTTCCGGCGTCACCCGCGAAGGCCTGCTGCCCGCCGAGAAGGCCGGTCCGGGCTCCGCCGCCGACAGCCCCGACGCCGCGCTGCTGGACAACCCGCGCGTGCGCCAGGTGCTGTTCTCGCCCGACGTGCTGCGCGAAAAGCAGAATTCCGGTGTGATCGAACTCGCGCCCGACACGATGCTGGCCGTGCGCGTTGCCTCCGTTGAACCGGCCCACGTGCCGCCGCTGGACAAGGTCAGCGAAGTCATTCGCGCCAAGCTGCTCGACGAGCGCTCCGCCGAAGCCGCCAAGAAGGCCGGCGAGGCGGCCCTGGCGGCCGCCAAGGCTGATCCCGCCGCGACGCCCGAAGGCTTCGGCCCGGCCATCAGTGTGACGCGCCAGAATCCCCAGGATCTGTCGCGCCCGGTGCTGGACGCCGTGATGCGCCTGCCGTCGGCCACGCTGCCGGCCTTCACGGGCGTGCAGTCCGGCGTGGACTACACGCTGGTGCGTCTGGAAAAGGTGGAAGCCGGCAAGTCCGATGCCGCCGACATGGAGCGCCTGGCGCAGCAACTGTCGGGTGCATGGGGCCAAGCCGAAAACGAGGCTTTGATCCGCATGCTGCGCCAGCAGTACGAGGTGAACGTCACGCCCGCCGCCGCGGATGTCATCCGCGGCGATCAGGCCCAGGCCGCGGGTTGATCGCCCTGTCAGATAGTCAGTTCAACATGGGCCGCAGCGCCGGCCACACGTTGTCCAGCAATTGAGGCTGGGCATCCTCGTTAGGGTGGATGCCGTCAGCCTGAAACATCGCCCGGTTCGTCGCGATACCTTCCATCAGGAAGGGCACGAGCCGGGCGTTTTCGTTTTTGGCCACATTGGAAAAAACCGCGGCAAAGCGTTGGGCGTAGTCCCGTCCGTAATTGGGCGGAATCTGCATTCCGACGATCAGCACCTCGGCATCGGCCTTGCGCGCCGCCTGGGTCATGGTCCGCAGGTTTTGCTCGGTCATGTTCAGGGGCAGGCCGCGCAACGCGTCGTTGGCGCCCAGCTCCAGCACCACGACCGCCGGCGCATGCTGGCGCAGCAGGGCGGGCAGGCGGGCAACGCCGCCGCTGGTCGTGTCGCCGCTGATGCTGGCATTGACGACCTGGAACTTCGGGTATTGTTCTGAGATCCTCGCGGACAGCAGGGGCACCCAGCCCGTGCCGCGTTTGATGCCGTATTCGGCGGACAGGCTATCGCCCACCACCAGCACGGTGCGCGGCGTGGAACCCTGGGGCGCCGCGGCGGTCTGAGCGTGGGCGGGCGCCGCCGCGGCGGTCGCGAAGGCAGTCACAAGAAGCAGACGGGAAAATAGGCGCATGGATAGCAATAACTCAATCGTGGTGAAAGGGCTGGGCAAGCGGGTGGCCGATGCCGGTGGATCGCTTTCTATCCTGGAAGGAATTGATTTTACGGTCGCGGCGGGCAGCGCCGTGGCCATCACGGGCAGCTCGGGCTCGGGCAAGTCGACTCTGCTGGGACTGCTGGCCGGTCTGGATGTTCCCAGCGTGGGCAGCGTACACCTTGCCGGGCAGGACCTGTTCGCCCTGGACGAAGACGGCCGCGCGCGCCTGCGGGCCAATCACGTCGGCTTCGTGTTCCAGTCCTTCCAGTTGCTGCCCAACCTGACCGCGCTGGAAAACGTGATGCTGCCGCTGGAGCTGGCCGGCCAATCCGCGCGCGAGGCCGCGCAGGCCATGCTGGAACGGGTGGGGCTGGGCGCGCGCCTGCACCACTATCCGCGCACGCTGTCGGGCGGCGAACAGCAGCGCGTGTCGCTGGCCCGTGCGTTTGTCGTGCAGCCGGACCTGCTGTTTGCCGACGAGCCCACCGGCAGCCTGGATGCCGCAACCGGCGTGACGGTCATCGATCTGATGTTCGACCTGCACCGCGAGCACGGGACGACGCTGGTGCTGGTCACGCACGATCCGCAACTGGCGGCGCGCTGCGGGCGGCAACTGGTGCTGGCGGCGGGCCGCATGGTCACGGACGAGTGAGACGAATACCCATTGCTGTCGCAAATGTACGGGAGTAGGCTAACTCAAGGAGTTGCCATGTCTGCCCGTACATCCATCCATGCGTTCTTGGTTGTTGCATTGCTGGCGCCCGCCGTTGCCGGCGCGAGCGGTGGTGTCATCCGCTTTGTCGGTGGCATTGTGGAGCCGGCAGGGTGCATGCCGCGTGTGACGCCGGCAAGCGCCGGTGGACTCCCCCGCGTAGCTTGCGCGCCTGAATTCCGGGCCCGCGCCGTGGATCCGGCGCCGCGGGTCAAAACCTCCGTGCGGGAAGTGCCCGCGGCCAATGCCGAAGCGCAAGCCTCAGGCAAGCGCTATCTGGTGACGCTGGAATACCTGTAGGAATGGCGCCGTCCCGGTGCGCCGGGACAGCACGAGCAACGCGCGGTCGGCACGGCCGCCCCGCGTTCACCCCAGATTGCGGATCTCTACGACCGGATCGACGTCGGCCGCATAATCGACGCCGTCGATTTCAAACCCGAACAGCCGCAGGAAATCGCGCTTGTAGCCAGCAAAATCGGTCAGCGCATAGAGGCTGTCCGTATCGACCTGATCCCACAGCGCCTGCACCCGCGCCTGCACCTTCGGGTCCAGTTCCTTGTAGTCGGCGCGCAGCCGACCTTCGTCGTCCAGGATGGGCGACGGGCCGCACAGGCTGTCGCGATACAGCCCATACACCTGCTCGATGCAGCCTTCGTGCGTGCCGTCTTCCTTCATGACCTTAAAGAGCAGGGACAGGTACAGCGGCATCATCGGGATGGCCGAGCTTGCCTGCGTGACCACTGCCTTGAGCACCGACACGCGCGCGTCGCCCCCGTGTTCCGAAAGCTTGGCCCGGATGTCCAGCACGCGCTGGTCCAGGTCTTTTTTGGCCGCGCCGATGGACCCGTTCCAGTAGACGTCGTGCGTGATCTTTTCGCCCAGATAGGTAAAGGCCGTGGTGGTGGCGCCGTCCGCCAGCACGCCGGCCTCCAGCAGCGCGTCGATCCACATCTGCCAGTCTTCGCCGCCCATCACGGCGACGGTGGCGTCGATTTCATCTTGCGAGGCGGGTTCCAGCACGCCGTCCTTGATAAGCTCCTTGTCGGTGTCCAGGCCGCGCAAGGTCACGGATTTGCCGATGGGCTTGAGCGTGGAGGTGTAGACCTGGCCCGTCTTCGGGTGCGTGCGTCGCGGGGCCGCGAGGCTGTAGATGACCTGATCGACCTGACCCAGGTCCGCCTTGATGGCGGCGATGGTCTTTTGCTTGATCTCATCGGAAAAGGCGTCGCCGTTGATGCTCTTGGCGTACAGGCCTTCGGCCTCGGCAAACTTGTGGAACGCGGCGCTGTTGTACCAGCCCGGAGTGCCCGGCTTGGCGGCGTCGCCCGGCCGTTCGAAGAAGACGCCCAGCGTCTGCGCGCCACAGGCAAAGGCCGCGCTGATGCGTGCGGCCAGCCCATACCCCGTCGACGCGCCCAGGATCAACACGCGCTTGGGCCCCCCGGGCACCGGTCCTTGCGCCTTCACGTAGTCGATCTGTTGCTTCACGTTGGCTTCGCAGCCGGCAGGATGGGTGGTGACGCAGATGAAACCGCGCACGCGGGGCTTGATGATCATGGGAGCCTCTTGTTGGGAATACGCCAGGGACGGATGCGGGAATGGGCATCAGGCGAAGCGCATTGTACGGGAGGCGGCCGGCCCGCGATTTCGAATCTGTCGCCGTTCAACGCCGGGCTTACGTGCCGCGGGCAGCCCGCGCCGCCGCGGCGCTTTGCGCGCGGCCCCGGCGCCATTCGATCATGCCGATCCCCACGCCGCTGGCGCAGATGATGGCGATGCCCAGCCAGGTCAGCGGGTCGGGAAAATGGCCCCATACCAGCCAGCCCACGGACGTGGCGCTGATGATCTGCAGGTAGATGAACGGCGCCAGCGTGGACGCCGGCGCGCGGCGATAGGCGGCGATCTGGAACAGGTGGCCCACGCAGCCCGTGATGCCGGTGGAGATCAGCACGGCCCAGTCGAACGCCGACAAGGCCTGCAGGAACGGCAGGGCGGGCGGCAGGATGAAGGGCAGGGCAAGGGTCAGGCAGATCGTGCCCACCGCACCGCTCCAGATCAGCGAGGTGAAGGGGTCGTCGCCGGCGACGCGGCGTGTGGCGATGAACTGGGCCGTGAAGCAACAGGCCGTCAGCAGGCCGAAGATCGTGCCCACCGGATGCAAGCCGCCGCCGGGGCGGATGACGATCAGCACGCCGACAAAGGCGATGCCCGCCGCGACAAAGCGTGACATGCGCGCGGGTTCCTTCAGGATCCAGGGCGCCAGCGACAGCACGAGCAACGGCGCCAGGAAATTGATGGACGTGGCCTCGGCCTGGGGGATGTAGCTCAGCGTCGTGAAGAACATGAGTGTGGCCAGGAACATCGAGCCGCCGCGGATGAGCTGCTCGCGCGGCTTGGTGCTGCGCAACACGCCCATGCCGCGCGCGGGCAGCACAAGCGCCAGCACGAGCACCAGGTGGATGGCGTAACGGAACCACGACAGCACGAGCAAAGGTACGCCCGCGTCCATGACCCACTTGCCGCTCGCGTCCAGGCACGACAGGGTCCACATCGACAGCACCAGCAGCAGCACACCGATCATCGGGCCGCGCGCGGCGGACGCGCCGGAGCGCGGGCGACCGTTATCGGCCGGGGACATGGAGGGTACTCCTTTCAGCGTGCACGAGGCATGGCGCCTTTGGGGCGATGGGCGGCTGACATGATACGCTCATCGCGCCGGGGGAAAAGGCCAATGATAGAACTACGCAACGTCGAAACGTTTTTCTGGGTCGCCACGCTGGGCAGCTTTCGCGCCGCGTCCGACAAACTCAACACCACGCAACCCGCCGTCTCGCAGCGCATCGCTTCGCTTGAAGCCGACCTGGGCGTCAAGCTGTTCGAGCGTGATGCGCGCGGCGTCAAGCTGACCGCCAAGGGACACGAACTGCTGTCGCATGCCGAGCGCATGCTGCAGGTGCGGCGCGACATGTTCGAAGCCGCGCGCGAGCAGAACGTCATGTCGGGAACCGTGCGCATCGGCGTGGCCGAGACCATCGTGCAGACCTGGCTGCCCGCGCTCATTGAACTGATCCACGCGACGTATCCCGCGCTGGTGCTGGAAATCGAAGTCGATACCACGCATGTGCTGCGCTCGCACCTGATGTCGCGCCAGATCGATCTGGCGTTTCTGATGGGGCCGGTGCTTGAGGCACGGGTCGAGAATCTGCCGCTGTGCACCTATCCGCTGGCGTGGGTCGCCAGTCCGCTGCTCGATCTGGGGCCCGAGCCCCTGACGCTTGCAACGATCGGCAAGCTGCCGATCATCACGTATCCCTCCAATAGTTCGCCGTACCGCGTGGTGCGCGACATGCTGACCCGTGCGGGTGTCACGTCGCCGCGCATGTATGGCAGCGCCTCGATGTCCATGGTGGTGCGGATGACGCAGGACGCCATCGGCACCAGCGTGATCGCGCCCGTGTTTCTGGGCAAGGAGCTGGCGCGGGGCGAGTTGCGCATTCTGCAGGTGCAGGCTGATCCGCTGCCCGAGTTGAGCTTCACCGCCACGTGGGTGCAAGGGCCGGACAGCCATGCCGTGCGCGTCATCGCGCAGATGGCGCAGAAGGTTGCCGCGCAGACCTGACCGGCAATTTGGCCGTAGGTGTTTTCCCGAGCGGGCGGCGTCGCGGATTGCTTGTTGCATAAGCGGGAAGGGTGCCGCCGCGATTGCCCGTCGGCCGCAAAGCCGCGCCGATGCGTCGTTTGCGCGGATTGGCGCCGCCGCACGCCGCGAGACCCAAAAAATATTTATACCCCCACATCGGAACTTACGATTGGACGCTCGCCGCCCCTGACGCTGCAATGGCGCTCATAACGGAGTAGCGGCTGGATACACATCCGAGACCACCGATTCCTACCGGCGCGCAACCAGGACAACGGGATCCCGCGCGCGGCACACGATCCCGCAGCCAGGAGTTTTTCCATGAAGAAGTCCCTTGCTTTTGCCGCCATCGCCGCCAGCTTTCTGGCCGGCGCCGTCCACGCCCAGGACCTTCCCAAGACCCACTTGAAGATCGTGGGCGGCCTGTCCAACCTGACCGCCTACAACGACTACGAAAAGCCGTTCTGGACCAAGACCATTCCCGAGCAGTCCAAGGGACAGGTCACGGCGGAGATCAAGGGCTTCAATGAAATGGGCTTGAAGGGGCCCGAGCTGCTGCGCCTGATGTCGCAGGGCGTCATCGAATTCGGCACCGCCACGCTGTCCTACTTTGCCAGCGACAACCCGATCAACGAAGCCATCGACCTGGCTGGCCTCGCGCCCGACGTCAAGACCGCGCGCGCCGTGACCGAAGCCTTCGAGCCCGTCTACGCCAAGCTGTACGGCGAAGGCAACAACGTCAAGCTGCTGGGCATCTCCACCTACCCGGCGCAGGTGCTGTTCTGCAATGCCGAGATCAAGGGCCTGGCCGACATCAAGGGCAAGAAGGTCCGCACCAGCAGCCGCACCACGGCCGAATTTGTCGAAGCACTGGGCGGTTCGAGCGTGACGATGGCCTTCGGCGAAGTCGTTCCCGCGCTGCAGAACAAGGTGGTCGATTGCGCCATCACGGGCTCGCTGTCGGGCTACTCCGCCAAGTGGTACGAGGTGTCGACGCACCTGGTGGCGCTGCCGATCAACTGGAACCAGCAAATCCATGCCGTCAACCAGAAGGCCTGGGACAAGCTTGATCCGAAGGTGCGCACGTTCCTGCAGGACAACGTCAAGACGCTGGTCGACAACATCTGGGATGCCGCCGCGCGCCAGACGCAGGAAGGCTATGACTGCAACACCGGCGCGGCCGCGTGCCCGTTCCCGGTCAAGGGCAAGATGGTCCTGGTGCAACCCTCCGACGCCGACAAGGCGCTGCTCAAGAAGGTGGCGCAAGAGGCCGTCCTGCCCAAGTGGGCCGCCCGCTGCTCGGCGCAGTGCGTGAAGGACTGGAATGCCACGGTCGGCAAGACGCTGAACCTGACCGCCAGCAAGTAAACGCCAGGATGCACCGGCCCGTGGGCCGGTGCAGATTCCGGCCGGTGATGGCGCGCGGTGGTCCGTGACCTTGGCATGAGGTCCGCGGCGCCCGCACGCGATGGCAGGCCGTGCCACCTGAGGTTCCATTCATGACTCAAACCGAACACTTCCGTCTGCTCGGCGGCCTGTTGCGGCGCGCGGAAAGCTTTTCCCGCGCTGCCGTATGGGCCGGCGGCGCCCTGACCGTGGCCAGCGTGCTGCTGATCTCTTTCGACGTGCTGGCCCGCAAGTTCCTGGGTTTCACGACCGGGGGCGCGGACGAACTGTCCAGCTACGCGTTTGCCATCAGCACCTCCTGGGCGCTGGCGTTTGCCACGCTGCAGCGCGCCAACGTGCGCGTCGACGTGCTCTATCAATATTTGCCCGTGCGCCTGTCGGCCGTGCTGGACTGGATTTCCATGGTGGCGCTGGCCGTCTTCATGGTGTTTCTGACGTATTACGCGTACGACGTGGTGGTGACGTCCTGGACGCAGAAGTCCGCGGCCAACACGCCGCTCGCCACGCCACTGTGGATTCCACAGGGATTGTGGGTGCTGGGTCTGGCATGGATGTGCATCACGGTCGCGCTGATGCTGGCGCGGGCATCCGCCGCGCTCGTCACGGGCGATATCGAACTGGTCAAGCAGATCTGCGGCGTGCGTTCGGCGCAGGAAGAGGCTGACGAGGAAGCCGCCGCGGGCGAGCGCATGGTGAAGGGAGAAGCCGCATGATTGCCACCGCTTTGACACTGCTGCTGGTCCTGATCGGCCTGTCGATCCCCGTGGGCGCTGCGCTTGGCGTCCTGGGCCTGATCCTTGACCCGATGTTCTCGATGTTGCCGCTGACGCGCGCCATTGGCGAGATCTCCTGGAGTTCTAACAACGAATTCCTGCTGGTCGCGATTCCGCTGTTCATCATGCTGGGAGAGGTCTTGTTGCGCGCCGGCTTTGCCGAACGCATGTACAGCGCGATGAGCCTGTGGCTGTCGTGGCTGCCGGGCGGATTGATGCACGCGAACATCGGCGCCTCGACGCTGTTCTCGGCAACCTCCGGCTCCAGCGTGGCAACGGCTGCCACCGTCGGCACCGTCGCCATTCCGCAAATCCGCAAGTACGGCTACAACGAGCCCCTGTTTCTCGGCAGCCTTGCCGCGGGCGGCACGCTGGGCATCCTGATCCCGCCATCGATCAACCTGGTCATCTATGGCGTGCTGACGAACTCGTCGGTGCCCAAGCTGTACCTGGCCGGCATCATCCCCGGGTTCGCGATGGCGGCGCTGTTCATGCTGACCGTCGTGATCGCCTGCGTGGCCAAACCGTCGTGGGGCGGGAAGAAGATCCACGCAACGTGGGGCGAACGGATCGCCAGCCTCGTGCATCTGGCGCCGCCGCTGGGCATCTTCTTCCTGGTGGTCGGATCGATCTACGCGGGCCTGGCAACGCCGACCGAGGCCGCCGCGCTGGGCGTGCTGGGCGCATTCATCCTGGCCGCGTGGTTCCGCCGCCTGACGTGGTCGATGCTGCGCGAGGTGATGGAGGGCACGATGCGGTCCACGGCCATGATCATGCTGATCGTCATTGCCGCCAGCTTCCTGAACTTCGTCATGTCGGCGACGGGCCTGACCGATGCGCTGACCAAGTCGATCACCGGCCTCGGCCTGTCCCCCGGCTGGATGCTGCTGATCGTGGTGATCTTCTATCTGGTGCTGGGCTGCTTCATGGAAACGCTGTCGATGATGATCACGACGATCCCCATCGTGGCGCCCATCATGATCGGCCTGGGCTATGACCCGATCTGGCTGGGCATCGTCATCATCGTGCTGGTCGAGGCCGCCCTCATCACGCCGCCCGTGGGCCTGAACCTGTTCGTCGTGCAAAGCCTGCGCAAGAGCGGCTCGATGAGCGCCGTGATCGTCGGCAGCCTGCCGTTCGTGGCGGCCATGTTCGTGATGCTGGCGCTGCTGGCGTTCTGGCCCGACATCGCGCTGTGGTTGCCGCGCGTCTTCGGTTGATGACTCTTTGATTCCGGCGCGGCCCGTCGGCCGCGCCGCTTCCCACTCCTTCTTCGCAGGACTGATATGAAAGCCGTATTCAAGATCGACGACGCCAATCCCCGCCAGGTGGAAGTGGCCTTCAACAGCGTGATCGTGGCGGGCTGGGCCGGGCGTGACATGGCTGCCATTGAACACCACATCGAGGAACTGGCCGCCATTGGCGTGCCGCGTCCGAGCAGCGTGCCGCTGTACTACCGCATCGCCGAGAACCAGCTTACGCAGTCGGCCAACGTGCAGGCGCTGGGCGAGGAATCGTCGGGCGAGGTCGAGACGTTTGTCTTTGCCGTTGACGGCGAGATGTACGTCAGCATCGCGTCCGACCATACCGACCGCAAGCTGGAGACCGTCAGCGTGGCGATGTCCAAGCAGGTCTGCGTGAAGCCCGTGGGCGCCGAAGCCTGGCGGCTTGCGGACGTGGCGGGGCACTGGGACGAGCTGATCATCCGCGCCTATATCGTTGAGAACGGCGAAAAGGTGCTGTACCAGGAAGGACCGCTGTCCACGTTGCGCACGCCGCAGGACCTGATCGCGGGCTACACGGGCGGCGCCGCCGTGCTGCCGGAAGGCGCGGGCATGACCTGCGGCACGGTGGCCGCCATCGGCGGCATCCGCCCGGCCGCGGATTTCACGATGGAACTGCACGATCCGCGCCTGAACCGCACGCTGCGCCACCGCTATCATGTCGAGTCGCTGCCCGTGGTCGCCTGATGGCCGCCACGCTCGGCGCTGAATCCGGGCGCGTTCCCCGCGAAGGCGTCCGTCCGAACACTTACGCCGCCAGGCGGCATTAGGACAATGATGGTTTCGACCCTGAATGATCTGACCTCGGCCCTGCGTGAGGGCCGCAGCACCTCCGTCGCATTGACCGAAGCCGCGCTGGCGCGGGCTCAGGATCCGGCGGGCGAGGGCGCTCGCGCCTTCACTAAGCTCTATGCCGATTCGGCGCTGGCGCAGGCGCGCGCGTCGGACACGCTGCGCACGGCCGGCATCGTGCGGTCCGCGATCGACGGGTTGCCCATCAGCATCAAGGATCTGTTCGACATCGCGGGCGAGACCACGATGGCCGGTTCCGTGGCGCGCGAAGGCGAGCCGGCGGCCGAAGCGAATGCCGAGGTCGTGCAGCGCCTGATTGCTGCGGGCGCCGTCATCATCGGCCGCACCAATATGACCGAATTCGCGTATTCGGGCCTGGGCATCAATCCCCACTACGGCACGCCGCTGAACCCGTACGACCGCGCCACCGGCCGTATTCCCGGCGGCTCGTCGTCCGGTGCGGCGGTGTCGGTTGCGGACGGCATGGCCGTCGCGGGCATCGGGTCGGATACGGGCGGCTCCGTGCGCATTCCTGCCGCCCTGTGCGGTCTGGCCGGGTTCAAGCCCAGCGCCTGGCGGGTGTCCATGCAGGGCGTGCTGCCGCTGTCGGCCAATCTGGATTCCATCGGCCCCATCGCCGCCAGCGTACGCTGCTGCGCCGAACTCGACGCCATCCTGTCGGGCGACGCGGGTCCCTTGCCGCAGGCGCTGCCCGTGCGTGGCCTGCGTCTGGCCATTCCGACGACGCTGGCGCTGGACGCCATGGACAAGCATGTCTCCGACACCTTCGCGGCGGCGGTGCAACGGCTGGAGGACGCCGGTGCGCTGATCGACCGGATCGAGATTCCTGAATTCGCCGAACTGGCCGCCATCAACAGCAAGGGCGGTTTCACCGCCGCCGAGGCCTGGGCCTGGCACCGCGACCTGATCGCGCGCGCGGGCAAGCGTTACGACCCGCGCGTTGTCTCGCGCATCATGCGCGGCCAGGATATGACGGCGGCCGATTACATCGAACTGCTCGATGCGCGCGAGGCGTGGGTAGCCGCTGTGGACCACCGCATTGCCGGTTACGACGCGCTGATCATGCCCACGACGCCCATCGTGGCGCCGCCGGTCGCGGACCTGCAGGGTTCCGACGAAGCCTACTACGCCGCCAACGGACTCATCCTGCGCAATCCCACCCTCATCAATTTCCTGGACGGCTGCGCGCTGTCCTTGCCCTGCCACGCGGCGGGCACGGCGCCCGTAGGCCTGATGATCGCGGCCAGCAATGGCGCGGACCGCCGCGTCCTGGGCATCGGCCTGTCGGTCGAAGACCTGTTCGCCGCGCGCTGAGCGGCGCTTACCTGCAACGAGAGAACCCATGCCAGACGCCGATAACGTTAGAACCAGCCTCGCGCTCGCCCGCCAGGCGCGGCTGGATGCCCGCAGCGGGCGCCTGACGGGTCCCACGGCGAATCTGGCGCCTGGGCACGTTCAGGCCAACCTGGCGATTTTGCCGCGCGCGCTGGCGGCGGATTTCCTGCACTTCTGCCAGCGCAATCCCAAACCGTGCCCCTTGCTGGCCATGTCCGAGCCAGGTGACCCGACGTTGCCGGAGCTGGGCGCGGACATCGACATCCGCACCGACATCCCGCGTTACCGCGTCTGGAAGGACGGCGAACTCGTGGCGGAGCCGACGGACGTGCGCGACCTGTGGCGCGACGACCTCGTGTCGTTCCTGATCGGCTGCTCGTTCTCTTTCGAGGAGGCGATGCTGGACAACGGCCTGCCCGTGCGTCACATCGAGCAGGGCAGCAATGTGCCCATGTACCGCACCAACATCGCAACGCAGCCGGCTGGCGTGTTCGGCGGTCCGCTGGTGGTGTCGATGCGGCCCCTCAAGGCCGCCGACGCGATCCGGGCTATCCAGGTGACGTCGCGGTTCCCGTCGGTGCATGGCGCGCCTGTTCACATTGGCGATCCGTCGCTCATCGGCATCGCGGATATCGATGCCCCCGATTACGGCGATCCCGTGGAGATCCGCCCTGGCGAAATGCCGGTGTTCTGGGCGTGCGGCGTGACGCCGCAATCGGTGGTGGCGGCGGTGCGGCCGGAATTCTGCATCACGCATGCGCCCGGCCACATGCTGGTCACCGACCTCATCAACAGCCGCATGGCGGTGTTCTGATCCGGGCGCGGCCCGAGGGTGGTTTGTCGGCGGGGCGTCAGCGCTGTTGCATAAGCGCGTTCACGCGCTGGTCGTAGTCGGGCGGAAAGGTCCAGAAGCGCATGCCTTGCTGCGTAAAGCCTTCCTGCAGTCCGCGCTCGGCCGGCGCCTTGTGCCACAGGAACTGCATCAGCACGTCGCTGCTGACCCACGCGTTGCCGAACCAGAAGCTGTGGGCGCGGCGATTCAGATCGGGGATGGCGCGCGGATCGACCCAGATCATGTCAAAGTTCAGCCGCTGCGAGGCGGCGTTGACGAAATCCACCTGCTCCTCGGTCAGATCGTCCGCATCGGGACGCCCGGCCCGTGACGCCCGCTGGTGGCGCGCCGCGAAACGCAAGGCGCGATCACCCAGATTGGCGCCCAGGCTCACGCGTTCGGTCAGGTCAATGTACTGCCGCAGGTCCGTCACGAACCGGTAGGTGTCCTCGTCGGGCGCCGCAAAATAGATCTGGCCCAGGCGCAGCCGCGCGCGCAATGCCTCGCGGCTTTCGCCTTCGCGGGGCTGCGCCAGGGTGGCAAGCCCTTCACTGGCGATGCGCGCGCCCGCGCTGAACGCCAGCACGTTGATGTGCTCGGCATTCGTGTTGCGCGCGAGCAGTTCCAACAGGCGCGCGAAGGCGGGCACCGATGCCCGCGCGGTGCGGACATCCGTGGCGTAGGACAGCAGACTGCCGGCGGACGGCCACAGAAAAGCAAGGACGACCGCCTGCCGGCCCGTAAAGTGATGAAACTGCGCGGCCTGCGCGGTGCCGCGCCATACGGCATTGTTGAAGCCGTGCACATAGACGATCAGGTCGCGGTGCCGGCTGACCGCCAGGGCGTCGTTGATTAGCGCGAAGTAGGCCTGGGCCTCAGGAGACGTCTCCGCATCGCTTTGCGGGGTGAGGGCGACAAGCTCCTCCATGCGCTCCAGGCTTAGTACCGGCCGGCCACGCTGGCTGCCCGAGGCCGAAAGCTGGCGCAATTGATCCCAGTCCAGCGTCCCGTCGCCAATCTGCACTTTGGCCACACCCATGCGCAGCGTGTCACTCGGAAAGATCGAATAGAACGGCTGGCGCGATTCCAGGAAGACGGCGCGGTTGGTGGCGTAGAGCAGGGGAATCGACGTGCCGTCGAGCGCGGTCTTGTGCGCAAACGGCTCTACCTGGCCGGTCGTGAACTTGACCGGGGTGGGCATCAACTGCACGGGCGAGGAGCAGGCGGCCAACAGCGCCGTCAAGCACGCCGCCAGGACGGCGCGGGCGGCCCACCACGGGCATAGCGGCGACGCAAGTGAGCGGGCTTCGAGAAAGCGCATGCGATGGGCCCGGTGCGTGTTGGGGGTTGGCGCGAATCGGCGAAGGGACGCGAGGATTGTCGCCGTGGTTCCGGCGGCGATCAAGGGGGAGGGAAAACGTGTGGCGCGGCTGCGAATGCCGCCGTGGGGGGAGAGACTGCCGGGGGATGCGGGGAGGGGCGCCGCCCCGGTTGGGGACGCGGGGCGGCGGGGTCAAGCGCCGGCCCGTGAGGGGGCCCGCGTTTGGGGGGAACAGGGTTAGAAAATGTGGCGGTAGCCCACGGCCGCGCCGAACTGGTTGCTCTTGCCCGCGATTTCGCCGCTGGCGGCATCGCTGACCTTGTTCCAGTCGACGGTGCCGTACAGTTGCGAGCGCTTCGACAGCGAGTATTCGGCCACGGCGACCAGCGCATAGCGCTTGCCCTTGTCGCCTTCGACGACCACGTTCTCGCTGCGGTCGTAGTACGCGGCGCCCGTGATGGCCCAGCGCGGGGTGGCCTGCCAGGTCACGCCGGCGAAGTAGCCGTTGTCCTTGCGGTCCAGGCTGGCGGTAGTGGTGCCGCCCATGACGCCGTTGACCCAGCCCGTTTCATCGCGGCCGTTGAAGTAACCCGCGAAGACCTTGGCCGACTCGAACTGATAGGACGCGTTCAGGTTCCAGGCGCGCTGGCGCTCGTCGGAATCGGTGGCGGCATAGGTTTGCTGCCACGCGGCGCCCAGGCCAAGCTGGCCGATCGTGTAGCGCAGGCTGGCGCCGTACTGCTGGCCCGCCTTGCGGTCTTCCCAGTCGTCGCCGTTTGCCCAGGATGCCACCACGGCCAGATTGCCGAACGTGTTGGCGTATTTGGTCATGTTGTTGGTGCGCACGCGCGACATGGCGGCGGGCAGCCAGGCGTTCTGTTCGTAGTTGCCGACGGTCAGCGGGTCGAAGTAGTCGGCCAGCAGGTCGAACATGGGGGTGTTCTGCAGACCCAGGGTCAGCGTGCCGATGCTGCCGCCGTCCAGGCCGACATAAGCCAGGCGGCTGAAGGCCTTGGACGTGTCCGATCCCCGGCCGTTCTGCAGATTGATGCCATTTTCCAGGCGGAAGAAGGCGCGGTTGCCGTTGCCCAGGTCTTCGGAGCCGCGCAGGCCCCAGCGGCTGTTGGAGATGGCGCCGTTTTCCATGGAGATGCGGCTGCCGTCTTCGCCCACGGCGCCCGAGCTGGTGCTCAGGTAGCGGATGCTGACGTCGGCGATGCCGTACAGGGTGACGCTGGTTTCGGCGCTTGCCGCGCCGGCGGCCAGGCCAAGGCCGGCCGCAGCCAGCGATAAGGTGATGCGCTTCATGTTGGACTCCTCCAGGTGTAGCTGATTTGTGGTTGCGCCGCGCTTGTGGCTTGGCTTGCTGCGCCCGGCGGTTGGCCGGATGCCTGGCCGCTGCACCGACGCCAGGGTTGGCGCGGGTCCGGAGCAGAGGCCAGCTTGCAGAAATGCGCCGTGCCGTTGCCGGACACGAGCGACTGGGGATTCTAAGTAAGTTGGGGGATGGCGAATATCGAAAATATTCGGCGTTTTCCCGGGTTTACAGGCCGATAAACCCGCGCCGCCCCGTTGACGGGCGAACTGAAAAGAAAAAACCCCGTTCGCGGGAACGGGGTTTTTGTGGCGTCAGCGCGACGTTACAGCGTCATGTGCAGCGGCAGCCAGGTGGCGATGCCAGGCACCGCATAGAGCAGCAGCACGGCCGCGATCATCAGGAAGAACATCGGCAGCGATGCGCGCGCGATGTAGGGCAGTTCACGTCCGCTCATGCCGGACAGCACAAACAGGTTGAACCCCACCGGCGGCGTGATCTGTGCCATTTCCACCACGAACACGATGAAGATGCCGAACCAGATCAGGTCGATGCCCGCGGCCTGCACCGTCGGCAACAGCACGCCCATGGTCAGCACCACGATCGAGATGCCGTCCAGGAAGCAGCCCAGGATGATGAAGAACACCATCAACGCCATGATCAGGCCGAACTGCGACAGGCCCAATCCGCCGATCCATTCCGCCAGCGCGCGCGGCAGGCCGATATAGCCCATCGCCAGCGTGAGGAACTGCGCACCCGCCAGGATCAGGGCAATCATGCAGTACAGCCGGGTGGCGCCCAGCAGCGACTGCATGAACGTCGAGCCGTTCAGCGATCCCTGCAGCGCCGACAGGATCAGCGCGCCCACCACGCCCACCGCCGCCGCTTCCGTGGCGGTGGCGATGCCGGTGTAGATCGAGCCCAGCACCGCGCCGATCAGGAGCAGCACCGGGATCAGGTGGCGTGAGCGGGACAGCTTCTGCATGAAGGTCAGGCCGGGATCCGCCGCCGGCACTTGTCCGGGATTGCGGATGGCCCACCAGGCGATGTAGCCGCTGAACAGCAAGGCGAGCAGGATGCCCGGAATGATGCCGGCGATGAACAGCTTGGCGATCGAGACATCGGCCGCCACCCCGTACACGATCATGATGATCGAGGGCGGAATGAGCAGGCCCAGCGTGCCGGCGCCGGACAGCGTGCCGAGGATCTTCTCCTCGGGGTAGCCGCGGCGCGTCAGCTCGGGGATGGTCATCTTGCCGACCGTGGCGCAGGTGGCCGCGGACGAGCCCGACACGGCGGCAAAGATCGCGCAACCGATCACGTTCGTGTGCAAGAGGCGGCCCGGCAGCCGGTTCAGCCAGGGCGCGAGCCCCTTGAACAGGTCTTCGGACAGCCGCGTGCGGAACAGGATCTCGCCCATCCACAGAAAGAGCGGCAGGGCGGTCAGCGTCCAGCTGGACGAGGCACCCCAGATCGTGACGGCCATGGCGTCGCCGGCGGGCCGGCTGGAGAAGATCTCCATGCCGATCCACGCGGTGCCCGCCAGCGTCAGGCCGACCCAGACCCCGCAGCCAAGCAGGACGAAGATCGAAACGACCAATAAGGTAATGACGAGAAGTTCATTCATGGGTTTGCTGCGAAGTGGCGGCGGCGACGCCGCGCGAACGGCGGACCAGTTCATCGACCAGGGCGACGAAGAACAGGACGGTGCCGACGGCCATGGTCGTTTGCGGGATCCAGAGCGGCGTGGCGTCGTTCGACGTGGACACGTCGTTGAACAGCCAGGAGTCGTAGGTCAGTTTGATGCTGAAGAAGGCGAAGGCGGCAGCCAGCAGGCAGCCGACGGCCAACGCGAAAATGTCCAGACGGCGGCTGCCAGCGGGATTCAGCGAATTGAGCAGCAGCGTCACACGGATGTGTTCACCGTGCTTGAAGGTGCTGGCAAGCGCAAGGAAGCCCGCAGCGGCCATGAAATACCCGGCATAGGCGTCCGTGCCGGGTATGTTGAAGCTAAGCTGGCGGGCGATGATCGCCGCCAGCACCGAGACGAGCACACCTATCGTGCACAGGCCGGCCAGCAGGCCGGCCGCGCCGTACAGGCTATCTAGAAAACGGCGCATGGCGATATCACTGCTTCTTGTAGGCGTCGATCATGGCCTGGCCGTCCGCACCGGCCTTTTTGAGCCAGTCTTCAAGCATGCGCTTGCCGATCACGCTCAGGCCTTCCTTGAGCTCGACCGTGGGCTGGATGGTTTCCATGCCGTTCTTGGCAAGCTCGGCCTGGTACCACTTGTTCTTTTCCTGCGACAGCTTCCAGCCGCGTTCCTCGGCCTGCGCGCCGGCTTTCTTCAGCGCTTCCTGCGTGGCGGGATCCAGCGCGTCGAATGCCTTCTTGTTCACGATGATGGCGTTCTTGGGCAGCCAGGCCTGGGTGTCGTAGAACTTCTTGATGTACTCGTACGTCTTGGTGTCGTAGCCGGTGGACGCCGACGACATGTACGAGTCGATCACGCCGGTGGCGAGCGCCTGGGCCAGTTCGGCCTGCTGCACGGTCACGGGCTGCGCGCCGACCAGTTCGGCGATCTTGGCCGTGACGGGGCTGTAAGCGCGCCACTTCAGGCCCTTCATGTCGTTGATCTGCTTGATGTCCTTGTTGGCGAAGATGCCTTGGGGCGGCCATGCCACCGCATACAGCAGCGTCATGCCTTGCGAGGCCAGCTTCTTTTCCAGGAACGGCTTCTGGGCCTGATACAGCTTGAACGACGCGTCGTAGCCGGTGGCCAGGAAGGGCAGGCCGTCCAGTTCGTAGATCGGGTCTTCGTTGGCAAAGTTGGTCAGCAGGATTTCGCCGATCTGCGCCTGGTTGCCTTGCACCGCGCGCTTGATTTCAGGCGCCTTGTACAGCGAGGCATTGTTGTGCAGCGTGATCTTGAGCTTGCCTTGCGACAGGGAATCGACGTCCTTGATGAAGGTCGTCAGGTTCTCGACGTGGAAGTTGCTGGCCGGGTAGGCGCTGGGCAGATCCCACTTGGTCTGGGCCTGTGCGCCCGCGCTGAATGCCAGGACGATGCTGCCGGTCAACAGCGAGATTTTCTTGTACATGGTGGTCCTTCTTTGCGAATGATGAAGACGGGTCTGACCCGATAGGCATTGCGAAAAAAAGAAAGCGCGGCGCCGCGTCGCGCCGCCTGAATGCCGTGCCATTCTATGTTGCTGTGCGGTAACAGAGCGCGGGAAATCGCCGCATTACGGGTAATTCCTAGGGGGAGTTGTTGTTCATTGGTTGAAGGTTCAATGACCCCGCGAAGTTTGTGTTGCGCGCTGATGGCAAGCCATCCGGCGCGCATTTTTTTCTTCTAAGATTGCGGAATCGCAGATGTGGTGAAGAGGGTCGCGTGAATTTCGTTTTTCGCCGTGATGAGTTGCTGGTCGAAGCATCGTCCAGCGTGTTGCCGGATGCGGCGTTGTGTGAACGCATTGGCTTGGCGGCTGCGGCTCTGCAGCCGGTCTGGATGGAAACCGGGTCGCCGTATCGCACGGTCTGCGTCGACCCCGGCCTCGAAGCGCCCGAAGGCTACGCCTTCAAGAAGCTGCGTTCGCTCTTCGGCGTATTCGACGACGAAGGCATGGCGCTGGCCGGCCGAGCCTATCAGATCGCCGAATGGGCGCGCACCCACCGGTTCTGCGGCGCCTGCGGCACGCCCGCCGAACGTGTGGCGCACGAATTCTGCCTGCGCTGCCCGGCCTGCGGCCTGTCCGCGTATCCGCGCATCTCGCCGGCCATGATGGTCCTTATCCGCAAGGGCGACAGCATCCTGCTGGCGCGCCATGCCAATGGGCCAGCGGCGCGCTACACGGCGCTGGCCGGCTTTGTGGAACCGGGCGAAAGCATCGAACAGACGGTCCATCGCGAGGTCTTTGAAGAAGTCGGCCTCAAGGTCGGCAATCTGCAATATTTCGGCAGTCAGCCGTGGCCGTTCCCGCATTCGCTCATGGTCGCGTTCACCGCGGACTACGTGTCAGGCGACATCCGCATCCAGGAAGACGAAATCGCCGACGCCCGTTGGTTCGGCCCGGGCGACGAGATGCCCGACATCGCGGCCCGCATTTCCATCGCGGGCTGGCTGATCCGGGCCAATCTGCCCATGGGGTGGACCGCACCGTAAGTGCCCGCGGCGCCGCCCGTGCGGTAGGGGTATTCCCTCGAAACGAGGGATTTTTTGCGGCATCCGAGTATTTTTTATTGATGAAATGTAGATAAATTATTAGTATTTCGCTCAGTCAAACCTCGCCGTCCGCCCCTATGACCCCCACTCTGATTGCCTCGTCGGCGCATCTTGCCGGCGGCAGCGCGCCCGATTTATCCGAGGTGGAGTTCGGCCTCATGATCGCCAGCCACGCATTCGACCGCTGGACGGTGCGGTGCATGGCGGCCGCAGGCCTGCCCGATCTGACGCCCACTGATGTGATGGTGTTTCACCACGTCTACCACCGCGAGCGGCCCAAGAAGCTGGCCGACATCTGCTTCACGCTCAACGTCGAAGACACGCACATCGTCAGCTATGCGCTAAAGAAATTGGATCGGCTGGGCGTGGTGCGCGGCGAACGCAGCAGCAAGGAAGTCTTCTACAGCGTCACGCCCGAGGGCGCGGCGATTCTCAAGCGCTACGGCGAAATCCGCGAGCAATGCCTGACCGCGGGCCTGGATGGCCCGGGCGGCGGCGGTCTGGAATTCAGCCGGCAACTGGCGCACACGCTGCGCGCGCTATCCGGCCTGTACGACCAGGCGGCCCGCGCCGCGACATCTCTCTGAACCCAACATGCGGGGCAACGCCCCGATCTGTCAGCAACCCGACCGTGGCCGAACGCGCTCCGGCGGTCTCTTGTTTTCAAGGACACCTATGAAGTGGCAATTCTGGATTGACCGTGGGGGCACCTTCACCGACATCGTGGCGCGCCGTCCCGATGGCACGACCACCACCGCAAAGATGCTGTCGGAAAACCCCGAGCAGTACCGCGACGCCGCAGTGGCCGGCATCCGCAAGCTGCTGGGCATCGCTCCCGGCCAGCCGGTGCCCGCCGACCAGGTCGAGTGCGTGAAGATGGGCACCACGGTGGCCACCAACGCGCTGCTCGAGCGCAAGGGCGAACGCACCTTGCTCGTCACGACGCGCGGTTTCCGCGATGCGCTGCGCATCGCCTACCAGAACCGCCCGCGGCTTTTCGACCGCAACGTGCTGCTGCCCGAGATGCTGTACGAATCCGTGGTCGAGGCGGACGAGCGCGTCGCAGCGGACGGCGAGGTCATCCAGCCGCTGGACGAAGCCGCGCTGCGCCGCGACATGCAGGCCGCGTACGACGACGGCATCCGCGCGGTCGCCATCGTCTTCATGCACGCCTGGCACGCCACCGGCCACGAACAGCAGGCCGCGCGCATCGCCAACGAGATCGGCTTTACCCAGGTGTCTGTGTCGCACGAGGTCAGCCCGCTGATCAAGTTCGTCTCGCGCGGCGACACGACCGTGGTGGACGCCTACCTGTCGCCCATCCTGAAGCGCTACGTCGATCAGGTGGCCGGCGAACTGCCGGGTATCCGGCTCATGTTCATGCAGTCCAGCGGCGGCCTGACCGACGCGCACCGCTTCCGCGGCAAGGACGCGATTCTCTCGGGCCCGGCCGGCGGCATCGTCGGCATGGTGCGCACCAGTGAAATCGCCGGCTTCCCGAAGGTGATCGGCTTTGACATGGGCGGCACGTCCACCGACGTGTCGCACTACGCGGGCGAGTTCGAACGCGAATTCGAAACCCAGGTGGCCGGCGTGCGCATGCGCGCGCCGATGATGAGCATCCATACGGTCGCAGCCGGTGGCGGCTCGATCCTGCATTTCGACGGCGCGCGGCTGCGCGTCGGCCCCGATTCCGCGGGCGCCAATCCGGGACCGGCGTGCTACCGCCGCGGCGGTCCGCTGGCGGTGACGGACTGCAACGTCCTCCTGGGCAAGATCCAGCCCGATTTCTTCCCCAAGGTGTTCGGTCCCGATGCCAACGAGGCCCTGGACCGCGACGCCGTGGTCGAACGCTTTTCCGCGATGGCTGATGAAGTGCGCGCCGCCACGGGCCGCGAGATGTCCCCCGAGCAGCTTGCCGAAGGCTTTCTCGAGATCGCCGTGGGCAACATGGCAGAAGCCATCAAGCGCATCTCGGTGCAGCGCGGCCATGATGTCACCGAATACGCGCTGACCGTGTTCGGCGGCGCGGGCGGACAGCACGCCTGCCTGGTGGCCGACGCGCTGGGCATGACGACAGTGTTCGCGCACCCGCTGGGCGGCGTGCTGTCGGCCTATGGCATGGGGCTGGCGGATCAGACCGACATGCGCCAGAAGACGGTCGAGAAGGTGCTGGACGCGAGCCTGATGGGCGAGTTGAAGGACGAACTGGATGTTCTGGCGGGCCAGGCGGTCGGCGAACTGCGCCGCCAGCACGTCGCCGAAGCCGACATCACGGTGCAGCGCCGCCTCCACCTGAAGTACCGCGGCACCGACACCGCGCTGGAAGTGGCGTACTCGGACCTGGATCAGGCGCGCCGCGACTTCGAAGCCGCCTACCGCCAGCGCTATTCATTCCTGATGCCCAACCGCGAACTCGTGGTCGAGACCATCTCGGTCGAGGCGACGGGCGGCGGTGAGCGCGTTGGCGAAGCGTCCACGTCGCGCACCCGCGAAGGCGCGCTGACAGCCCGCCGCGTGGTCAGCATGTACAGCGCCGGCGCCTGGCGCGACACGCCGCTTTATGTGCGTGAAGACATGGCCGGCGGCGATGTGGTTGCAGGCCCCGCGATCATTTCCGAGCCCAACCAGACCACGGTCGTCGAGCCGGGCTGGCAGGCCGAACTTACGGCGCAGGATCACTTCGTGATCCGCCGCGTGGAAGCGCGCCGCGAGCAGCGCAAGGTCGGCACGCAGGCGGATCCCGTCATGCTCGAGGTCTTCAACAACCTCTTCATGTCGATCGCCGAGCAGATGGGCTACCGCCTGCAGAACACGGCGTACTCGGTCAACATCAAGGAACGCCTGGACTTCTCTTGCGCCATCTTCGACGCGCAGGCCCGCCTGATCGCCAACGCGCCGCACATGCCGGTGCACCTGGGTTCCATGGGCGAGTCCGTGCGCACGGTCATGAACGCCAATGCCGGCAAGATGAGGCCCGGCGACGCGTACGTCGTGAACGATCCGTACCACGGCGGCACGCACTTGCCTGACGTCACGGTCATCACGCCGGTGTTCGACAAGGCGGGGCGCGAGATCCTGTTCTACGTGGGATCGCGCGGCCACCACGCCGACATCGGCGGCACCACGCCCGGCTCGATGCCGCCGGATTCCAAGACGGTCGAAGACGAAGGCGTGCTGTTCACGAACTTCCAGCTCGTCAAGGACGGCGAGTTCCGCGAAGCGGCCGCGCGCGGGATCCTGGGATCGGGCCGCTGGCCGGCGCGCAACCCGGATCAGAACATCGCCGACATGCACGCGCAGATCGCCGCCAACGAAAAGGGCGTGCAGGAACTCTTGCGCATGTGCGATCACTTCGGCCTGGATGTCGTGCGCGCCTACATGGGCCACGTGCAGGACAACGCCGAAGAGGCCGTGCGTCGCGTGATCTCGGTGCTGAAGGACGGCAGCTACGAATACCCGCTGGACAACGGCGCGGTGATTCGCGTGGCCGTACGGGTGGACACCGAAGCGCGCAGCGCGGTGGTCGACTTTACGGGCACCTCGGCGCAGCTGGACAACAACTTCAACGCGCCGGGCGCGATCGCCGTGGCCGCCGTGCTGTATGTGTTCCGCACGATGGTCAACGACGACATCCCGCTGAACGACGGCTGTCTGGTGCCGCTGTCCATCATCGTGCCGGAAGGCTCGATGCTGCGTCCGAACCCGCCGGCTTCGGTGGTCGCGGGCAACGTGGAAACGTCCATGTGCATCGTCAACGCGCTGTATGGCGCGCTGGGCGTGCTGGCCGCCAGCCAGGGCACCATGAACAACTTCACGTTCGGCAACGCGCGCCATCAGTACTACGAGACCATCTCGGGCGGCACGGGTGCGGGTCCGGTGCGCATCGACGCGGCGGGTCCCCAGGACGAAGGGTTTGCGGGTACGTCGGTCGTTCAGGCGCACATGACCAACTCGCGCCTGACCGATCCGGAAGTGCTGGAGTTCCGCTTCCCGGTCCGTCTGGAGTCCTACGAGATTCGCAAGGGCTCGGGCGGCAAGGGCCGGTATCCCGGCGGCGACGGCGGCATACGCCGCATCCGCTTCCTGGAAGACATGACCGCGGCCATCCTGTCGAACAACCGGCGTTACGCGCCGTTTGGTCTGGCGGGCGGCGAGCCGGGCGCCATGGGCCGCAACACGGTTGAACGCGTGGACGGCACCATCGAGGAACTCGGTCCGCAGGACAGCGCGCAACTGCGTCCGGGCGATGTCTTCGTGGTGGAAACGCCCGGAGGCGGCGGTTACGGCGCGCAGTGATGCACGCCAGGATGTCCGGTCCCGATCACTCGGGATCGGACATCACGTCCAGCGCGATATCGGCGCGTGCCTTACGGTCGTAGACGCGCAGGACGACCGCCTCATCGGTGATTTCGAACATCGCCGTCGCCAAGGTGTTCTCGTCGTCGGGATCGTCCTTGGCGGTCCGCAGGATCGGCAGCTTGCCCTCGGTATCCAGCAGGGCAGCCAGCATGTCGGCGCTGCCTGACTCCGGCAGCCATCCATCCACCAGGCCTTCGATCCGGTTCTGCCGCGCCCGCGACGAATCGGTGACGATCTGCGCCTGGCCGCGGGTGGCCGCGTGCACCATGTGGTTGGCGTGGCCGTAGCGCCGGCCGATCTCCTGAATGGACACCGAACCCGGCGTGACCTCGGCGCTGAGCAGGCGCGGGTCCGACGCCGCGCCCAGCGTGTGATGAAAACCGCCGGCGTGGGGCAGGTCGTGCAGCAGCGCCACCGCCTCGTCCAGCGTCGTGCAGTCCAGGACCGCGCGCGCCGCGAACATGCGGGGCACGCCCGCATGGCGCTGCCGGGTACGCAGGTTGTTGATGGTTTGCACCAGGCCCACGCGATTGGCGGCGAAGGTGTGGCCGGGCAGGGAACCCGGGTAATAGAAGCTGAGATAACCCGGCGCGTCGTCCAGCGCCACGTCCACCAGATGGCAGCGGCCATACAGATAGGGGTCGCCGTCCTCGTTGTGGCCGATCCAGCGCGTGCCGTCGGCGGTGCGCAGGGCGGCCGACGTGCAGCCATCCGTGGTGCTGTGCAGCAGATCGCCTCGGCAATGCCATAGCAGCACGTCCTTGAGCGGCATGCGCAGGCCTTCGGCCAAACCTTCGAATTCTTCCCAGATCTCGGGCAGGGCGGCCTGCGTCTGCTGCGCCAGCTCGTCGACGAAAGGATGACCGCGCCACGGGCGCAGGGCTTCCCAGGTGCCGCTCTGTTCCAGATAGGAGCCCATGATGGGACGGGCCAGCTTGCCCAGCGCCACGCCGACCTGGCGGCGGTTTCCAGCGATGCGTACGTATTTGCAGGCCATCGAAAACCTCCGGATGTCTCGCGGATTGTACGGGGTCTGCCGTTCCGCCGGGCTCCATCCGATGCGTTAAGATCGTCGATAAGTTGCGCCGGCGAACCCGGCGCGGCCCAGGAATCATGCCCTTACAACAAGCCCGGGGTGCCTGGCGCTCCCCAAGAGGAGAGTTTCATGATCAAACGTAAAGTCGCCGCCGCTATGGTGGGCCTGTCCCTGACCCTGTTCGGCGCCGCGTCGGCCGCTCAGGCCCAGGGCAGGGAATTGGTGGTGGCCACCGATACCGCTTTCGTGCCGTTCGAATTCAAGCAGGGCAACACGTACGTCGGCTTCGACGTCGACCTGTGGGCGGCCATCGCGAAGGAACTCAACCTCAAGTACAAGCTGCAACCGATGGACTTCGCCGGCATCATTCCCGGCCTGCAGACCAAGAACATCGACGCCGCGCTGGCGGGCATCACGATCCGCGACGACCGCAAGAAGGTCATCGACTTCTCGGATCCCTACTACGAAAGCGGCCTGGCCATCCTGGTGGGCGAAAAGAACACCGACATCAAGGACGCCAAGTCCCTGGCCGGCAAGACCGTCGCCGTCAAGACGGGCACCGCGACCGTGGACTTCCTGAAGGCCCAGGTGCCGGACGCCAAGCTCAAGCTGTTCCCCAACATCGACAACGCGTACCTTGAACTGGCTACCGGCCGGGTCGATGCCGCCGTCCACGACACGCCGAACGTCCAGTATTACGCCAATACGGCCGGCAAGGGTCGCGTGAAGGTGGTCGGCTCGGTCAAGAGCGGCGACTTCTACGGCATTGCCTTCCCGAAGGGCAGCGAACTGGTCCCCGAGGTGAACAAGGCGCTCGCCAACCTGAAGGCCAGCGGCGAGTACGACGCGATCTACACCAAGTGGTTCGGCAAGAAGCCCTGATCGGCTCGGCAAGCGGCACTTTTCACGGACGCGCCGTGTAAGCCGCGGTGAAGGACCGGGTCCGGCGCGTTGCCGGATTCGGTGGTGGCAAGCGCCACCGCTCCCGACCGCGAGGCGCGTCCGCCATGATGCGGGCGCGCCGCTGCGCGCCATAGGGGGAAGATCGTGGAGTTTGACTGGGCTGTCATCGAGGAAGCGTTACCCAATCTGCTGACGGGTACGCTCATGACCATCAAGATCACGTTCTGGGGCCTGGCGGGCGGCTTTCTGCTCGGGGCGCTGTCGGGCGTGACGCGGGCCTACGGGAACGCGATCTTGTCGGGCATCGCGCAGGTCTATGTCGCGGTCATCCGCGGCACGCCGATCGTGGTGCAGGTCATGTTCATCTACTTTGCGCTGCCGCTGCTGGCAGACATCCGGGTCGACGCCGAATTCGCGGCGATCGCCACCCTCATCATCAACTCGGGGGCGTACATCTCGGAGATCGTGCGGGGGGCGCTGCTGTCGGTCCATAAGGGCCTGAAGGAAGCAGGGCAGGCGATGGGCCTGCCGTTTCACAAGATCCTGCTGCACATCATTGGTCCCGTTGCGTTCCGGCGCATGATTCCGCCCCTGGGCAACCAGTGCATCATCAGCCTTAAGGACTCGTCGCTGTTCATCGTGATCGGCGTGGCGGAACTGACCCGTCAAGGGCAGGAAATCATGGCCAGCAATTTCCGGGCGGTCGAAATCTGGTCCGCCGTGGCGATCATCTATCTGATCCTCACCGGGCTGATGGCATTGACCCTGCATCTGGTCGAAAAGAGGATGCGCATCATATGAGCATGGTTGAATTTCATAACGTCACCAAACGCTTTGGCGACTCGACGGTGCTGAACGGCATCTCGCTCAACATCGATGCTGGCGAGGTCGTGGTGGTGGTCGGGCCTTCAGGCTCGGGCAAGTCCACCTTCCTGCGTTGCATCAACGTGCTGGAGACGATCAACGACGGCGACCTGCTGGTCGATGGCCTCAGTGTGAAAGGCGACCCGGCCACCGTACGCGAGATCCGGCGCGAGGCGGGCATGGTGTTCCAGCAGTTCAATCTGTTCCCGCAGATGACGGCACTGGAAAACGTCATGTTCGGACCCGTCCACACCCGGGGTCAGAGCCGCGACGAGGCCCGTCAGCTTGCTCAGGGGTTGCTGGCAAAGGTGGGGCTGGCCGAACGCATGAATCACTACCCTTCGGAACTGTCCGGGGGGCAGCAGCAGCGTGTGGCAATTGCCCGCGCGCTGGCGATCATGCCCAAGCTGATGTTGTTCGACGAGCCCACGTCTGCGCTGGATCCCGAGCTGCGTCACGAAGTGCTGAAGGTCATGCGCGACCTGGCCGAGGAGGGGATGACGATGGTGGTCGTCACGCACGAGATGGAATTCGCGCGCAAGGTCGGCAGCCGGCTGATCTTCATCGATGCCGGCAAGATCGCTCATGATGGTCCGCCGGAGGAGCTGCTCAGCAATCCGCCCAGCCAGCGCTTGAAGGACTTTCTGCAGCACGTGACCTGACGTGACGTAAAAAAGGCGTCCGGCTTGTGGCCGGACGCCTTTTTTGGTGTGCGCGGAAAGGAGGGCCTCAGCCCTTCACGCGGACGATCTTCTGCACCTGCGGCACGTGCCGGATGGCGCGGATGACCTGGGCCAGATGCTTGCGGCTGTCGACCTGGATGGTCAGGTGCAGCGACACGGTGGACACGGCGTCGTCGTGCATCGTGACATGCATGATATTGGCGTCGGCGGCGGTGACTTCCGCTGCCAGCCGTCCCAACACGCCGCGTTCATTGCGCGTGACGATGTCCAGACGCGTCGCCAGATGCTTGGCGGTCTGCGCGTCCCAGCCCACGTTGATCCACCGCTCGGGTTCGCGCAGGCGCTGGCGCAACGCGACGGGGCAATCGGCCGTGTGCACCACCAGGCCGTGACCCATGCGCATTCCGGCCACGATGGGATCGCCGGGCAGCGGACCGCAGCAAGGCGCCAGCTGCACCGCCTGGCCTTCGTTGCCCTGGATCAGGATGGGGGCGCTGCGCGCCGAGGTCAGTTCGTCGACCGCGGCGGCCGTGGTGGCGACCAGTTGGTGCTCCGGCGCAAAGCGGCGGGCAACCACTGCGGCAAGCCGCTTGCCCAGTCCGATGTCGGCCAAAATTTCCTCGCGCGAACTGGCGCCGGTGCTGCGCGCCAGCTTTTGCCAGCCCGGGTCGTCGGTGGCGGGCAAAGGCATGTGCAATTCCTGCATTGCCTGGGCCAGCAAGCGTTCGCCGAAGGCCACCGACTCTTCGTACTTGACGGTACGCAGGTAGTGGCGGATTTCAGAACGCGCCCGGCCGGTGCGCACATAGTTCAGCCATTGCGCATTGGGGCGCGAGGCCGGCGACGTGACGATTTCCACGGTGTCGCCGCTGCTCAGTTCGGTGCGCAGCGGCACGAACTCGCCATTGACCTTGGCCGCGACGGCCTGATTGCCGATGTCGGTGTGAATCGCGTAGGCGAAGTCGACGGGCGTGGCGCCGCGGGGCAGCGAAATGATCTTGCCGCGCGGCGTAAAAACGTACACGGCGTCCGGGAACAGGTCGACCTTGACGTGCTCGAGGAATTCGCCTGAATCGCCGGTCTGGCTCTGGATGTCCAGCAGCGATTGCAGCCACTGGTGCGTGCGCTTCTGCAGATCGTTGAGCGTCAGGTCCGCGCCCTTGTACAGCCAGTGCGAGGCGACGCCTTCCTCGGCGACGTGGTGCATGTCGCGCGTTCGGAACTGGAACTCGACCGGCGTGCCGTAGGGGCCGACCAGCGTCGTGTGCAGGGACTGATAGCCGTTCACCTTGGGGATGGCGATGTAGTCCTTGAACTTGCCGGGCACCGGGCGGAACAGCTGATGCAGCGTTCCCAGCGCCAGATAGCACTCGGGCAGCGTGTGGACCACGATGCGGAAACCGTAGATGTCCAGCACGTCCGAGAAGGACTTTTTCTGGTCGACCATCTTGCGGTAGATGCCGAACAGCGTCTTTTCGCGGCCGCTGACTTCGGCCTCGATGCCGGCGGCGGGCAGGGCGGCCCGTACGGAGTCGGCGATCTTGGTGATGACCTCGCGGCGATTGCCGCGCGCAGCCAGGACGGCCTTGTACAGCACCTGGTAGCGGTTCGGGTGCATCGCGGCAAAGCACAGGTCCTGCAGTTCGCGGAACAGCAGGTTCAGGCCGAGCCGATGCGCGATGGGCGCATAGATGTCCAAGGTTTCGCGGGCGATGCGGCGGCGCTTTTCGGGATTGACCGCGTCCAGCGTGCGCATGTTGTGCAGCCGGTCGGCCAGCTTGATGAGGATGACGCGCACGTCGCGCGCCATCGCCAGCAGCATCTTGCGGAAGCTCTCTGCCTGTTGTTCGGCCTTGGTGGCGAAGTCCAGGCGGTCCAGCTTGGACAGGCCATCGACCAGCTCGGCGACTTCCGGACCGAATTTCTCGGCCAGCTCGTGCTTGGCGATGCCCTGGTCTTCCATCACATCGTGCAGCAGGGCGGCAGACAGCGCGTTGACGTCGAGCTTCCAGCCCGCGCAGATTTCGGTGACGGCGATGGGATGAGAGATGTAGGGCGAGCCGCTGGCGCGGAACTGGCCCAGGTGCGCCTGGTCCGCAAAGCGGTAGGCTTCGCGCACGCGCTCTACATCATTCTTGTCGAGATAGCTGCCGATGATTTCGGTCAGCGGCGCCAGCGAGGCGACCGGGGATCCGGTCGCGTCCGCCGCTTCTTGCGCGGCGACGGACGGTGGCGTGGGGGAATTCTTGTCTTTCTTGCCCGTGCGGCGCCCGAGACGGGAGCCGGCACGTAGTGCGGCAAGCAGACCAGATGAAGCGTACTTCAGCCCGGGAAAAGCCATGCTTGCAGCCCCCCGGAGCGTATCAGGTGGGAACTTTACGCAGCATTTCCACGCCGGTGAGTCCGCCAGCGATTTCGCGCAGGGCCGTGACCGTGGGCTTGTCCTTGCTGTCCAGGCGCGGGGCGTGGCCTTGCGCCAATTCACGGGCGCGGTAGGTCGCGGCCAGCGTGAGCTTGAAACGATTGGGGATTTGATTCAGACAGTCTTCGACAGTGATGCGAGCCATTAGGACACCTGGTGCTGATGGATGATGGGGAGAATGCGTTCGGCTCAGTGTTCAGCCGGGATGCCAAGTTGCGCAAACAACTCGGCGTGACGGGCGGCCTGAGACGAAAAACGCAGCCGTGCGGCGCTGACGATTTGGGTCAGCTCCGACAGGGCTACGCTAAATTCTTGATTAATAATAACATATTCGCATTCAGGCGCATGGGCGATTTCGCCGCCTGCGGCCATCAGCCGGCGGGCGATGACTTGGGGCTCGTCCTGGCCGCGCGCCTTGAGGCGGCTTTCGAGCTCGTCGATGGACGGGGGCAGCACGAAAATGCCGATCGCGCGCGGAAAACGCTGCTTCACCTGGCGCGCGCCTTGCCAGTCGATTTCCAGCAGCACGTCACGTCCCTGGCTGGTCGCCTCGTCGATGCGGTCGCGGGGCGTGCCATAGAAATTGCCGTGGACTTCGGCCCATTCCAGCAGGTTCTGCGCTTCGCGCATGCGCTTGAAATCGTCGATCGACACGAACCGGTACTCGCGGCCGTCTTCTTCGCCGGGGCGGGGCGCGCGCGTCGTGCAGGAAATGGAAAGCAGGATGGAGGAGTCCTGGGCAAGCAGGGCCTTCACGAGGCTGGACTTGCCGGCGCCGCTGGGCGCGACGACCATGAAGACGTTTCCGGGAGTGGCGTGCATGAATGAATGTGACCGGCTGTGATGCTGAGACTCGAAGAATAGCAAATCGCGCGGTTGGCCGCGCGCTCCGGCAACGCGTGAATCCGTGTCGGGCCGACGTTGAACCCAGGCGGCCGGCCCGCCGTGTGCGGGGCACGACGGGCTGGTCATCCCTTTGGCGGGAATGTAGAAAGTGTGTCGCGCCTGGAACCTTCGCTTGCAGCATCCGTAAGACGATTCGGGTAGGATTTCGCGCATTCATAAGACGGAGAATCCGATGAACACGAACGAGATCGATCCGCCCCGCGTCGCCCTGGTTACGGGCGCCGGCACCGGCATTGGCCGCGCAGTCGCGCTGGAATTCCTGGCGCAGGGTTACCGGGTCGTGCTGGCGGGCCGCCGGCGTGAGCCCCTGGAAGCCACCCGGACGGCTGCCGGGGAAGACGGTCTGCGGGCACTCGTCGTGCCCACGGACGTATCCGACGAGCAGGCAGTCCGCGATCTCTTCGATACCGCCCAGCGCGAATACGGCCGCCTGGACGTGCTGTTCAACAACGCCGGGCGCGGCGCGCCGGCCGTGCCGATCGAGGAATTGCCGGTTGCCGTGTGGCGCGAAGTCGTCGACACCAACCTGACGGGCATGTTCCTGTGCGCGCAGGCTGCGATCCGCATCATGAAAGCGCAGAACCCGCGAGGCGGCCGCATCATCAACAACGGCTCGATTTCCTCGCACGCGCCGCGGCCGTTTTCCATTGCCTATACCGCCACCAAGCACGCGGTGACCGGGCTGACCAAGTCGATCTCCCTGGATTGCCGAGCGTACAACATTGCATGCGGCCAGATCGATATCGGCAACGCTGCCACGGAAATGACTGAGCGCATGGCTGCCGGCATCCTGCAGGCCGATGGCAGCACCAAGGTCGAACCGCGCATGGACGTTGCGCACGTAGCGCAGGCCGTGGCCGCAATGGCCCGTCTGCCGCTGGACGCCAACGTGCAATTCATGACGCTCATGGCCACCAACATGCCGTTCGTGGGTCGAGGCTGAGCGTCATTTAAGGAACGAAACCGCCGGCACAAGCGTGCCGGCGTTTTTGCGTTCATCCCCAGGCGCCCGCCGGGCGCCGTCCGCCGGCCTTGCGCTTAGCGCGAGGCCTGAGCAAGCAGTTGCTTGGGCGGGGTATCCAGATAGGCGCGGGCGCCCAGGTAACGTTTGGACCAGTAGGCCGTCTTCATGTCGTCGACGCGCACCTTGGTGCCGCGGCGGGGGGCATGAACGAACTTGTTCTGGCCAATATAGATGCCGACGTGCGAGGTGACGCCGCGTCCACGGGTGGCGAAGAACACCAGATCACCGGGGCGCAGTTCCTTCTTGGCGGACACGGTCTTGCCTTCGCTGCGCTGGGCGCGCGCGGTGCGCGGCAGCTCCAGGCCCGCGATTTCGCGGTAGACATACAGGACGAGCCCGCTGCAATCGAAGCCGTCGGCGTCATCGCCGCCCCAGCTGTAGGGCGTGCCGATGGCCTCCAGGCCGGCCTGCACGACGCGCTCGCGCAGCGTCAGGACGGTGGGCTCTTGCGCAAGGCTTAAGCCGCTGAGGGTGGGGCGGGCTTGTTCGGCGGCCAGCGAGGCTTGGGCGGCGCCAGGAATCCAGGAGAGCGTCAGGGCCAGCAGGGGCGCTGACAGAAATGCGGGCGTGCGGAATTGGGTAAAGCGAAACTTTCGCGTGGGCGGCGTCATTACGTCACTTCAGAAATCGGAGTGGGCGGCATGGCTTTGCCTATGAGGCAAGCCGGCGGAAAGGGGAGCGGTTTCCAGGCAGAAAGCAAGAAACGCCTCAAGATTATAGTGTAATAATGTTTCATTACATTTGTAGTGCAATGCAGCATAATCGCCGGCCTGTTGTTACCGTGCGCCCACCGCGCCACGTAACAGGCTCATCAGAAATCGCGTACGCGCGGGCCGTTGTGTGCGATAGCCACGACGGCGGCCCTGATGACATTTCATTGCCCAACGCCTCGGGCATAATCGACCGCATCGGCCCTCGGTATTGCCGTTGCGCAAAGCCGATGCCAGAAAAGACAGATAAGAAGGCGGAGTAAAGCTCAATGATGAACGCAGTACACCCTTTGTCGTCCATGAACCGGCCTGAGGCCCTGCCGTTTGAACCCTTCCAGGACGCGTTGTCCGCCGTAGACCGGCTGGCGGAAATCTATGCGCGCAATACGGCGTTCCTGCGTACCGCGTTTCGCGAGGTCCTGAAGGGCACGGGCAATGGCAGCGCGCGATTCCGCGCCTACTACCCGGCCATCCGCATCGTCGTGGAAACCTACGATCCCATCGACACCCGGCTTTCCTATGGTCACGTGGCCGAACCGGGTTACTACCAGACCACCATCACACAGCCGGTCCTGTTTCGCGATTACCTGATCGAGCAGATCGGCCAGTTGTTGCAGAACCATCGGGTGGCGGTCGAAGTGGGCGAGTCGGATTCCCCGATTCCGCTGCATTTCGCGTTTCCCGAGGGCGCCTACGTGGAAGGCGAGCACCTCGAGGCGCTCAAGCGCCCGCTGCGCGACCTGTTCGACGTGCCGGATCTGGCGGTCACCGACGACGCCATCGTGAACGGATCGTGGCGCGGCAAGGAAGGCGAACCCAAGCCGCTGGCGCCGTTTACCGCGCAGCGCGTGGATTATTCGCTGCACCGGCTGCAGCACTACACCTCGACGGCGCCCACGCACTTCCAGAATTTCGTGCTGTTCACCAACTACCAGTTCTATGTCGACGAGTTCTGCGCCCGGGCCCGCGCCCTGATGTCCAGCGGCAACGAAGACTACGAAATGCTGGTCGAGCCCGGCAACCGCATCACGCGCCGCGGCGAAAGCGGTCCGGGCGACGAGGCCCAGGCCGTGCGCTTGCCGCAGATGCCGGCTTACCACCTGGTGCGCGGCGATCACTCCGGCATCACGTTGGTCAACATCGGCGTCGGGCCGTCTAACGCCAAGACGATCACCGACCACATCGCCGTGCTGCGTCCGCACGCGTGGCTGATGCTTGGCCATTGCGCCGGCCTGCGAGATTCCCAGCGCCTGGGCGACTACGTCCTGGCGCACGGCTATGTCCGTGAAGACCACGTGCTGGATGACGATCTGCCCACTTGGGTGCCCGTGCCGGCGTTGGCGGAAGTGCAGGTGGCGCTGGAGCAGGCGGTCGAAGAAGTGGCCGGGCTGTCCGGTTGGGACCTGAAGCGCATCATGCGCACGGGCACCGTGGCGACAATCGACAACCGCAACTGGGAGTTGCGCGACCACGTCGATCTGGTGGAACGCTTTGCCCAGTCGCGCGCGATTGCGCTGGACATGGAATCGGCCACGATCGCGGCCAACGGATTCCGTTTCCGGGTGCCTTACGGCACCTTGCTGTGCGTGTCGGACAAGCCGCTGCACGGCGAATTGAAACTGCCCGGCATGGCCAGCGCTTTTTACCGGCGTCAGGTCAACCAGCATCTGGAAATCGGCATCCGGGCGCTGGAGCGGCTGCGCGACATGCCGCCGGAGCGGCTGCATTCGCGCAAGCTGCGCACGTTCATGGAAACGGCGTTTCAATAAGACGGCCGCTGCCGGGAGGGCTCCGGGGCGAATCCGTCCCCAGCTCCCGGCCATTTTTCATGTCGGGGCCGATTGCGCTATTCTCGCGCGTTGCTCGGTAATCCCAGGGCGTTCGCAGCGAATTGCGCGAGCGCCATCCAGACGTGAAGGAACGCATTTTGGCACCATCGGAACACGATGACCGTCGCTCAGGCGGCACGCGCAACGCGCAGGCGGACAGGCCGTCCGAATTGCGGCGCACGCTGTCGGCGCGCCACCTGACCATGATCGCGGTCGGCGGGTCCATCGGCACCGGACTCTTTGTGGCGTCGGGCGCGACCATCGCCAAGGCCGGCCCCGGCGGTGCGCTGCTGGGCTATGTGCTGATCGGCATCATGGTCTATTTCCTGATGACCAGCCTGGGCGAACTGGCGGCCGCCATGCCGGTGTCCGGTTCGTTCTCGACCTATGGCGCGCGCTATGTCGAAGACGGCTTCGGCTTCGCGCTCGGGTGGAACTATTGGTACAACTGGGCGGTGACGGTGGCGGTCGACCTGGTCGCGGCGCAGCTCGTCATGGCGTACTGGTTTCCCGACGTGCCCGGCTTCTATTGGAGCGCGCTGTTCCTGGCCATCACTTTCGGACTGAACGCGATGTCCGCCCGCGGGTTCGGCGAGGCCGAATTCTGGTTTGCGCTGATCAAGGTGATTGCGGTGCTGGCCTTCGTCACCATGGGCGTGATGATGCTGCTGGGCATCATCCGCGGTGGCGAGACGGGCGGGCTGGCCAACTGGACGGTGGGCGACGCGCCCTTCGCAGGCGGCTTTGCTGCGCTGATCGGCGTGGCGATGGTGGTGGGATTTTCGTTCCAGGGCACCGAACTGATCGGCATTGCCGCAGGAGAATCCAAGGATCCGGCCCGCAATCTGCCGCGCGCGGTGCGCCAGGTGTTCTGGCGCATTCTGCTGTTCTACGTGGCGGCGATCCTGGTCATCGGCCTCTTGATTCCCTATACCGACCCGCACCTGCTGCGCAACGATGTCGAGGACATCAGCGTCAGCCCGTTCGCGCTGATCTTCGAACGCGCGGGACTGTTGGGTGCGGCCTCCGTGATGAACGCCGTGGTGCTGACGTCGGTGCTGTCCGCCGGCAATTCGGGCATGTATGCGGCCACGCGCATGCTCTACAGCCTGGCGCGCGAAGGCAAGGCGCCGCGGATCTTCGGCCGGATTTCGCGTAGCGGCGTGCCCCTGTGGGCGCTGCTGGCCACCACCGTCGTCGCGGCGCTGTGCTTTTTCACCTTCCTTTTCAGTCCCAACGACGTCTATATCTGGCTGCTCAATACGTCGGGGATGACCGGGTTCATTGCGTGGCTGGGCATTGCCATCAGCCATTACCGGTTCCGGCGGGGTTACGTGAAGCAGGGCAACAGCCTGGCGGATCTGCCGTATGTGTCCCCGTTCTTCCCCTTCGGTCCGATCTTCGCGTTCGTGCTGTGCCTGATCATCACCTTGGGTCAGAACTACCAGGCGTTCCTGGAGGACAAGATCCAGTGGGGCGGCGTGGTCGCCACCTACATCGGCATTCCGCTCTTTTTGCTGATCTGGGCCGGCTACCGCCTGACGCGCGGATCGCGCTTTGTCAGCTATCGCGACATGCGTTTTCCGGACGCGCGCGCCCGTAGCGAATACCTGGATTCGGCCCTGCGGGGCGAGCCGGCGACGGGCGAGAGCCGCTAACAGGGTGGCCGCCAGGCGGGGGTAGCAACCCCCGCGGGCGCCGCGCCCCTTACTCGATGTTCTGCGCCTGCTCGCGCATCTGCTCGATCAGCAGCTTCAGGTCCATGGCGGCGCGGGTGACTTCCATGCTGCCGGCCTTGGAACCCAGCGTGTTGGCTTCGCGGTTCATTTCCTGGAACAGGAAATCCAGGCGCTTGCCCGCGCTGCCGGCGTTCTTCTTGCCGGCCGCGGGCTTGCCGCCGCCGTCGGACAGCAGGTGACGCAGTTCTTCCAGGTGCGAGCGCAGGCGGGACAGTTCTTCGGCCACGTCGATGCGCAGGGCAAAGAGGTTGGCTTCCTGCGACAGGCGTTCGGACAGTTCCGCGCCGGAAATGTGCGTGAATCCGCCGGGGAATGCGGATTCGACGCTTTCGCGCAGCTTGGCGGCCTGGCGCTCGCGGTGGTCAGCCAGCAATTGCGGCAGATGCGCCTGCACGACGTCCACGACGCGCGCGACGCCATCGGCGCATTCGCGCATCATGCCGGCCAGGCGTTCGCCTTCGCGCTCGCGGCCTTCCTGAAGCTGGGTCAGGGCCTGCTGCGCGGCCTGCAGGCACGCGGCGCCCCAGATCTGCGGGTCCAGGGCGTCGTTGCCGCGCTGGCCGGGCCAGTTGAACAGTTCGGCCAGACGCGGGGACGCGATGTCCGGAATGATGCGGCGTGCGGCCTGCAGCTGTTCGGCCAGGCTGTCGAGCCAGGCGGGATCCAGCTTGGACAGGTCGGCGTTGGCCGCACGGGTGAAGGACACGCGGATTTCGACCTTGCCGCGGGCCAGGTTGGTGGTCAGCAGCTCGCGCAGGGGCGTTTCCACGTGGCGCAGTTCGTCGGGAAGACGGAAATACAGGTCGAGAAAGCGGCTGTTGACGCTGCGCAGTTCTATGGCGAGAGTGCCTTGTTCTAAGTCTGCTCGGGCGTTGCCGAAGGCGGTCATGCTGCGGATCATGGTGTGCGTGTCCTGGTGATTCTTGGAATAGGAGCCGGTTGCGCCGGGGCCCGCGGCGCCCAGGTCCTGGGCAGCGGGTCTGTGTTTTCAACCGGATACATCGCGGCAGGATACTCCAAGCGAGATTGTCTTGTGACGCCTGCCCGTACAATGCCGCGAATCTAAGCCAAGTCTGGAGCCAGTTGTGACCACCATCCCCACGAATGTCCGGCCGTCGGGCCGCGCCGCCGACCAATTGCGTCCGTTCAGCCTGGAGCGTGGCTTTACGCGATACGCCGAAGGCTCCGTGCTGGTGAAGGCGGGCGACACCCATGTGCTTTGCACGGCAAGCGTCCTGGACAAGGTACCGCCTTTTCTGAAGGGCAAGGGCGAAGGCTGGGTAACGGCTGAATACGGCATGTTGCCGCGGGCCACGCACACGCGCGGCGACCGCGAGGCCGCGCGCGGCAAGCAGAGCGGCCGCACGCAGGAGATCCAGCGCCTGATCGGACGCAGTTTGCGGGCGGTGTTCGACATGAAGGCGCTGGGCGAACGCACGCTGCACCTTGATTGCGACGTGCTGCAGGCCGACGGCGGCACGCGCTGCGCCAGCATCACGGGCGCCTGGGTCGCGGCGGCCGACGCGGTTGGTCTGCTGATGAAACGTGGCGATCTGGCCACCAATCCGATCCGCGACGCCGTCGCTGCGGTGTCGGTGGGCCTGGTCAACGGCCAGGCGGTGCTGGATCTGGACTACCCGGAAGATTCGGCCTGCGACGCCGACGTGAACGTCATCATGACGGGCAGCGGCGCATTCGTGGAAGTGCAGGGCACGGGCGAGGGCGCGACGTTCACGCGGGCTGAGCTGGACACGATGCTGGTGCTGGCGGAAAACGGGATTGCCAACCTGGTGAAGGCCCAGCGCGCCGCGCTGGCGTGAGCTGTGTGGCGCCTGGTCCGTCGTGCGAATCCGGTGTCTGACACCTTAGTGAGATAACCGCCAGCTGATGGATGTGTCTGTAAGGTGTCAGGCACCTGCAGCAACTGACGGATGTGCCCGCAGGGTGTCAGACTTCTGCCGCAGACACTTGCAGCGTAGCCACAATGCAAAAAAAGCCGCAGATGCGGCTTTTTTTGTGCCTGAGTTTCAGGCATTCGCGAGTTACTTCGGCAACAGCGCCTCCACCTTGCCTACTTTTTCAAGCCCCCAGATCGTCGCAATCAATCCACGCAGTTCCTGTTCCGTCGCCGCATCGGCGTACCTGCCCAGGCTGAGCGTCTTGTCCTCGATTTCGGGGCGGCTGAGCGTGTTGCCCGGGTCGCCCTTGGGTTCGTCGACGCGGCCATGCAGCACGCGGCCGTCGCGGGTGTACACCGTGACCTTGCCGATCCAGCGTTGCGGGTAGGCGCCGTCGACTTCGGGGTCGAGCGCCATTTCCACTTTCCCGCGGAAGGCGGCGACGCCCGGGTCGTCGAGGCCCGCGTCAAATTCCGCCAGACCGGCGCGGCCTTGTCGCGCGATCAGCGCCAGCACCGTGCCCATCGAAAACTTCGACTGGTGGACGGTCTGCGGATTCACAACCGGACCAAGAACGTCGATGGCGCCCTGGTGGACGTGCGCCACGACGCGTTCGACGTCGTCCTCGGTCAGGTGGTTGTCGCGCAGCGCCTGCTGCAGCGCGTCGGCGGCCGGATGCGTGTGGCGGCACGAGGCATGGAACTTGAACGAGGTTTCGGCCAGCGCCCAGCGCTGTCCCAGGCGGTCGCACAGCCGGCTGGGGTCGGCGTCGGTGGACATGCCGGCCGCCATGCCCTGCGGGCCTTCCAGGATGTGGCGCGCGCCGGTGAACCCTTCGCGCGCCAAGTAAGCCGCGGTGATGCCGTCTGCGGCCGCCTTGGCGGTGTGCAATTGCTTGGAATCGGCGGCGTCGCGCAGGAATTCCCACAGACCCGCCGCTTGCGTGCCGGCCGAGCCCAGCGCGTGCAGCATCTGTTCAGGGGACAGGCCCAGCAGCCGGCCAGTGGTGACCGCGGCGGCCAGCGTGCCAGCCGTGCCGGTGGTGTGGAAGATCTTGTAGTGCGAGCGGCCCAGAAACTCGCCGACGCGAATGCCGACCTCGTAGCCGGCCACGGCGGCGGTGAGCAGATCGCGGCCCGAGGAGCCCAGCGACTGCGCCACGGCCAGGGCAGGCGGAAACACCACGGCCGCCGGGTGAAAGACCGAGCCGTTGTGCACGTCGTCCTGTTCGACCACGTGCGCGGCGGCCGCGTTGACCATGGCGGCAAAGAGCGGCGTGGTGCGGCGGCGGGTGATCAGGACTTCACTGGGACCATCCGCCGGCCCCATCGCGACGGCATAGCGGTCGATCGCCTGGACTGCGCGGGCCGACGCGCCGGCCAGGATGGAGGCCAGGCAGTCGAGCAGCAGGTCTTCGGCGCGGCGCAGCACCGGGGCGGGAATGTCTTCGTAGCGCAGGTTGGCGGCAAAGGCCGCGAGTTCGGCGCTCAGGTGCGGGGTGTCTTTGTCTGCGGTCATGTCGGAAAATGGCGTGTCAGAAGGAGCGGGGCAGGCCCAGGATGTGTTCGGCGACGTACGACAGGATCAGGTTGGTCGAGATGGGCGCCACCTGGTAAAGGCGCGTCTCGCGGAACTTGCGTTCGACGTCGTATTCATTGGCAAAGCCGAAGCCGCCATGGAACTGCAGGCAGGCGTTGGCGGCTTCCCAGGATGCGTCCGCCGCCAGCAGCTTGGCCATGTTGGCCTGGGCGCCGCAGGGCTCGTGGGCATCGAACAGCCGGCAGGCCTCGTAGCGCATCAGGCTGGCCGCTTCGACGTTGATGTGCGCGCGCGCAATGGGGAACTGCACGCCCTGGTTCTGGCCGATGGGGCGGCCGAACACCACGCGTTCCTTCGCGTAGGCGGTGACCTTGTCGACAAACCAGTAGCCGTCGCCGATGCACTCGGCGGCGATCAGCGTGCGCTCGGCGTTCAGGCCATCCAGGATGTACTTGAAACCCTTGCCTTCTTCGCCGATCAGGTTTTCTTCGGGGATTTCCAGGTTGTCGAAGAAGAGCTCGTTGGTCTCGTGGTTGACCATGTTGGGGATCGGGCGGATCGACATGCCGTGCTTGACCGCGTGGTGCAGGTCAACCAGGAAGATCGACATGCCTTCGGACTTGCGCGTGACCTGATCCAGCGGCGTGGTGCGCGCCAGCAGAATCATCAGGTCCGAATGCTGCACCCGAGAGATCCAGACCTTCTGCCCATTGATGACATAGCGGTCGCCGCGCTTGACGGCGGTGGTCTTTATCTTGGTGGTGTCGGTGCCGGTGGTGGGTTCGGTGACGCCCATCGACTGCAGGCGCAGTTCGCCGGCGGCGATGCGGGGCAGGTATTCTCGCTTCTGGGCTTCGGAGCCGTGGCGCAGCAGCGTGCCCATGTTGTACATCTGGCCGTGGCAGGCGCCGGAGTTGCCGCCGCTGCGGTTGATTTCTTCCATGATGACCGAGGCTTCGGTCAGCCCCAGGCCCGAGCCGCCGTATTCCTGCGGGATCAGCGCCGCCAGCCAGCCGGCTTCGGTGAGGGCGCGGACGAAGTCCTCGGGGTAGCCGCGCTCTTCGTCGACCTTGCGGAAATATTCGGAGGGGAATTGCGCGCAGAGGTCGCGCACGGCTTCGCGGATGTCCTGGTAGGCGTGGGAGGCTTGGTGCATGTGGCTGACTGTTCTATGTGAAGGAATGGTTCGGTACAGGATCGAATGTGCCGCAAGGGCGGCCAGGTGCCAATTCACGAATCATTAATACGGGGTTCCTGAACGCAAAAGCGCACCTTCATGACCGCTGTGCGTCATGTTTCCGCCAAGGTTGTGTCAAGAAATTGCCAAACTGCATCTCCATAATCCGTGGCACTGCCGCGAAGGCGGCCAAGGCTATACACGGATGGATATGCGGAAAAATCTGAGAGTCACGACGGCGCTATCGGCCATTCTTGCGTTGTTCGTCGTGCTGTTCGCTGTCGCTGCGGCGGCGGGTATCACGGTCTTGCGCGACAACCGCGCCGATATCGAGGCCCTGGGCCGGGGCAGCATCGAAAGGGCGAGTGATCTCGCGGATATGACCAGCCGGCTGTTTCAGGCGCGCGCGGCGCTGACCGACGCCAAGACGGCGATGGAAGGCGGGCTGGAAGACGCGCGCAACGCGTCGCTGGCCCAGGCCGATGGGCTGCTCAAGCAGGCCGCCGCCAGTCTGGCGCGCCTGCGCGCCAATCCCGACGACAGTGCCCAGGGCGCGCCGCTGTTCGGCCAGGTGCTGACGGCCTATGCCGCCTTTGCGGACCAGACGCTTGCGCCGATGAGCAAGGCGATCCAGGGCTGGAACGGCATCGAGGTCAACCGGCTGACGGACAAGGCGCTGCCCGCCAGTGGCGCGGGCTATGTGAAGCAGGTCGAGGCCTACCAAGCCTACGCCCGCGAACACGGGCAGGAGGCGGTGGCCGGCGCAAGCCGCACCCTGGAGCGTGTGATCGTGGTGGCGGCCGCCGTGCTGGGTTTCGTCCTGGTGCTGGCGATCCTGATCCGGCTGGGATTCCGCCGCAGCATCGTGTGGCCGCTGAACGAGGCGGGGGCGCACTTTGACCGCATCGCGGACGGCGATCTGACCGGCGCGATCACGCAGCGCGGCGACAACGAGATCGGCGTGCTGTATTCGGCCATGCGCCGGATGCAAACAGGGCTGTCGACCGCGGTCGCGTCGGTGCGCCTGGGCGTCGAAGAGATCCATACCGGCGCCGGCGAAATCGCGGCCGGCGGCGCGGACATGTCGGACCGCGCGGCCCGGCAGGCGGGCTCGCTGCAGGAAGCGTCGGCCAACATGACGCAGCTGGCGCACACCGTGCAAATGACCGCCGGCAACGCGGACCTGGCCAGCCGGCAAGCGGTCAGCGCGACGCAGTTGGCGCAGCGCGGCGGCCAGGCCGTCGACGAAGTGGTGCACAGCATGCAGGGCATCGCCGACAGCGCGCGGCGCATCGGCGAGATCGTGGGCGTGGTGGACAGCATTGCGTTCCAGACCAACATCCTGGCGCTCAACGCGGCCGTGGAAGCGGCGCGCGCGGGCGAGCAGGGCAAGGGTTTTGCCGTCGTGGCGGGGGAAGTGCGGTCGCTCGCGCAGCGCAGCGCCCAGGCGGCGCGCGAGATCAAGGGCCTGATCGAAGACTCGGCCGCGCGCGTGGATGCGGGCGTGCGTCACGTGAACCTGGCGGGCGACACCATGCGCGATATGGTGGCTTCCGTGGACCGTGTGACGCAGATCGTGAACGAGATTTCCAGCGCCACCGCCGAACAGGCGTCCGGCATTGCCTCGGTGAACGATGCGGTGGCCGATATCGAGCGGTCCACGCAGGAAACGGCCGCCATGGTCGAACAGACGGCGGCCGCTGCGGCGGCGCTGGAAGCCCAGGCGCAGGGACTGCGCCGGGCCGTGGCCAAATTCCAGATTGCAGAGGGCGCGCAGGCGGCGGCGCGCGAAGCCTCAGCCGGTGAGCTGCGGCAGGATGGCGCCCGTGTAGCGCTCGGCCACGAGCGACAGGTTCCCGTGCTTGACCTTGTGCTTGACATGGGCAGCCGCCGAGGCGATGTCCTCAGGGCGGATGCGCTCGCATAACGAGGGCGTGACGGTCAGGGCGCCCACGCCCAGCGTCACGAACGGAAAGAAGCGCGGCACGCCGTAACGGTCTTCGGCCTCGATGCCCCCGTTGCGGCGGCCCTGTTCGTCGTACAGGGCCATGGCGCCCTCGTTGAATTCGGCAATGATGCGCTCGATGCGCGTCATCCAGTCCGGACTGCGCAGCAGCACCACGAAGTCGTCGCCGCCCACATGCCCCACGAAATCGCGCTGCGGGTCGCAATGGCGTTTGATGACGTCGGCGGTCAGCATGATCATGTCGTCGCCGCGCCAGTAGCCGTAGACGTCGTTGAAGGGCTTGAAGTTGTTCAGGTCCCCGTAGCAGATCGTGAAGTCCGCGGCGTCTTCCAGCAGCGTGGCAATGTGCCGGCTGATGGGGATATTGCCGGGCAGGGACGTCAGTGGATTGGCGTAGCGCGCCGCCTCGATACGCATCTCGGTCACCGAGCGCACCAGGGTTTCGCCCGTGGCCAGGCCGTCATAGCGGCCGTCGCGCGTGATGATCAGCCCGTCCATCAGGTAGCGCTGGTCCTCGGAAATCAGCACGTGACTCAGCTGGTCGATCGACACGTTCACGTCCACCAGCACCGGCTCGGCGTTCATGAAGGTCGAGCAGGCGTCGCGGCCGAAGAGCTCGCGCGTGTAGCGCTGCGCGTAGTGTTCGGAGAAGTCCCGCCGGTTGATGATGCCGACCGGCCGGTTGTCGGCATCGACCACTGCCACCGCGTGCAGGTTCTTGTGCTCGATGAAGAGGCGATGTACGTCGTCGTTGGTGTGCTTGGTCAGGAGCGCGGCGGGGGCCTCGACCCGCAGACTGATGGCCGTGCCGCCGGCGGCGCGCTGCGACACCGGCGCCGACGTGCGCGAGCGCAGCGAGTCGCGCAGGGGCGGGGTCAGTTCGGTCAGCAGGGTTTCGTCGGGCATCCCCAGGAACCAGCCCTGCGCGTAGCGGATGTCCAGCTCGCGCACGACGGCAAGGTCCTCGGCGGTTTCGATGCCTTCGGCGATGACCGACGTGCCCAGGTGCTGCGCCACCTTCAGGATGGCACGCACCATGTTCTGCTTGCGCTCGTCGTGGCCGATGCCGTCAAAGAAATAGCGGTCAATCTTGACCAGCTCGGGCTGGGTTTCGGCCCAGAGCTGCAGGTTGGAATTACCGACGCCGTAGTCGTCGAGCGCGATGCGCATGCCGGCCTCGCGCAGGCAGGCAAAGGCGTTGTGCAGTTCGCCCATGCGGTCCGACAGCGGATCCTGCTCGGTCAGTTCGACGACGATGCTGGCCGGTTCCAGCGCGCAGTCCTTAAGCAGCCTGCCTGGCATGTCGTGGCCCCAGAGGGTCCAGTAATGGAGCAGGGCGGAGCCGGACAGGTTCAGGAACAGCTTGCCCGCAGCGTCGTTCTGTTCGAACCCGCGTGCGCCCGCGCGGAAGCTGGCCAGTTCAAGCTGCGGGTGCAGCCCCTGGCGTCGCGCTTCGGCGAACAGGGCGTCGGGAAAGTGCAGGGGGGTGTCGGCGGGACCGCGGATGAGGCTTTCGTGGCCGTAAATGCGGCTGTGCGACAGGTCGACCACAGGCTGGAAGCGCGGCCGCAATAATCTTTCGCGCAGAATGCCAGCCAGGCTGGCGTGCGCGGGCGCGCCGCCGGGAGGATTGAGCGGAGCGCGGGCCGCGGCGGGCCGTGGCAAAGCGTGAATGGAGTTCATCGCCGGGGCATTGAGATACGATCAGTGACAAGATCGGTCATATTGACAACAAATTATGTCTGCGTTGTTGCGCCATGTCGTGACGTGCAATCTTCAGTCGCTGTTACATCCGTGTCAACAACGAATTCTCACGTACGTGGTACCCACGCCAACATCGTGGGATGCCCGCCCGCCGCCGGCCTCGCCCTATACAATCCGGCCTATGACTTCCCCCAAGATTCCCGACTCCCTGCGCCGTGTTGTCCTGGCGTCCAATAACGCCGGCAAGCTGCGCGAGTTTTCCGCCTTGTTCGCGCCGCTGGGCATCGAGCTGGTGCCGCAGGGCGACCTCGGCGTGCCGGAAGCCGAAGAGCCGCACGTCACGTTCGTGGAAAACGCGCTGGCCAAAGCCCGCCATGCCAGTCGCCTGACCGGATTGCCCGCGTTGGCGGACGACTCGGGCCTGTGCGTGGCCGCGCTGGACGGCGCGCCGGGCGTGTATTCGGCGCGCTATGCCAAGATGAACGGCGGCGAAAAGTCCGATGCAGCCAACAACGCACTGCTGGTGCGCAATCTGGCGTCCGTCGCCGACCGCAGCGCCTGGTATGTGGCGGTCCTGGCGCTGGTGCGTTCCGAGAACGACCCCCGTCCGCTGATCGGCGAAGGCCTGTGGCACGGCGAGATCATCGACGTGCCCGAAGGCGCCAACGGCTTTGGCTACGATCCGCACTTCTACCTGCCCGACATGGCGCTGACCGCCGCGTCGCTGGATCCCGACGAAAAGAACCGGGTCAGCCATCGCGCCCGGGCGCTGCGCGAGCTGCTCAGCAAGCTGAGCCACGCTTGACCAAGGCGCCGCCAAGGCGCCAGGAATTTTTTCGCATGTCCATCACCATTCCCATCCGCAACGATATGGGCGCGACCAAGTCGCGCCTCGTTGTTCCCGCAGGCGCCACGCTGACCAGCCTGCCGCCGCTGTCGGTCTACGTCCACGTGCCGTGGTGCGTGCGCAAGTGCCCGTACTGCGATTTCAACTCGCACGCCGCGCCGGGCGAGATTCCCGAACGCGCCTATCTGGATGCGCTGCGCAGCGACCTCGAGCAGTCGCTGCCGTCCATCTGGGGCAGGCAGGTCATTTCCGTCTTCATCGGCGGCGGCACGCCCAGCCTGTTGTCGGTGGCCGGCCTGGACGAGCTGCTGGCAATGCTGCGGGCGTACCTGAACCTGTGGCCTGATGCCGAAATCACGATGGAGGCCAACCCCGGCACGGCCGAGGCGGGCAGGTTCCGTGACTATGCGGCCAGCGGCGTCACGCGGTTCTCGCTGGGCATCCAGAGCTTTGACGATGTGCAGTTGAAGAAGCTGGGCCGCATTCACGATGCCAACCAGGCGCGCGCGGCCATCGAGATGGCGCAGCAGGCGGCAGCCCGCGTCAATCTGGACATGATGTTCGCCTTGCCCGGCCAGACGCTGGAGGCCTGTACGGCCGATCTGCGGCAGGCGATTTCGTTCGGCACCGAGCACCTGTCGCTGTATCACCTGACGATGGAGCCGAACACGGTCTTCGCGAAGTTTCCGCCTGAAGACTTGCCGGACGACGACACGAGCGCCGCCATGCAGGACGCGGTGGAAGCCGAGCTGGCGGCGGCGGGACTTGCGCGCTACGAAGTATCGGCCTACGCCAAACCGGGCGCCCGCTGCCGCCACAACATGAATTACTGGGAGTTCGGAGACTACCTGGGCATCGGCCCCGGCGCGCACGGCAAGCTCTCGTTTCATGACCGCATCGTGCGCGAAGCGCGGCTGCGCAGTCCGGATTCGTGGATGCAGGCCGCCATGGCGCGCGACGGCAGCCATCTGGCCGAGAGCCGGCAGGTCGGGCCGGACGAGCTGCCGTTCGAGTTCATGCTCAACGCCCTGCGCCTGAAGGACGGCGTGGCGGCTACGGCGTTCAATGAACGCACCGGTTTGTCGCTTGCCGTCATTGCGCACCAATTGGAGGCAGCCTCGAAACGGGGCCTGCTCGACGCCGATCCCACGCGCCTGCGCGCGACGCCCCTGGGCTGGCGCTTCCTCAATGACCTTCAGGAAATGTTCCTGTAAGGTGCAAGCACCAAGATGGGGCGATCATGCCCCATCTTTTGCACCACTATGGTGCTACATTGCCCCAAGACTGACGTACCTCCCCCCGGGAATACCGGGGCTAAACCTGGCACGCTTATTGCTTCCCTCTTTTATGCCAGTCGACGGGCAAAGCCCTCGACCCTTTTATCTAATGGAGATGACATGGCAAGCCCGAAAGACGTCCTGAAACAGATCGCCGATAACGAAGTGAAATTCGTGGATTTCCGCTTTACCGATACGGTTGGCCGTGAGCACCACGTTTCCGTGCCCACCACCGCTATCGATGAAGACAAGCTGGAAAGCGGGCAGGCTTTCGACGGTTCGTCGATCCCGGGCTGGAAGGGCATCGAAGCCTCCGACATGCTCCTCATCCCCGACTGCGCCACCGCCAACCTGGATCCGTTCCGCGAAGAGCCGACCCTGATCCTGTCGTGCGACGTGGTCGAACCGTCGGACCTGAAGGGCTATGACCGTGACCCGCGCTCGCTGGCCAAGCGCGCTGAAGCCTACCTGAAGTCCTCCGGCCTGGGCGACACCGCCTACTTCGGTCCGGAACCCGAATTCTTCGTGTTCGACGGCGTGACCTGGAACACCGACATGTCGGGCACGTTCGTCAAGATCAAGTCCGAAGAAGCCCCGTGGTCGACCGGCCTGGAATTCGAAGGTGGCAACACCGGCCACCGTCCGGGCGTGAAGGGCGGCTACTTCCCCGTTCCGCCGGTCGATTCGTTCCAGGACATGCGTTCGGAAATGTGCCTGCTGATGGAACAGATGGGCGTGCCGGTTGAAGTGCATCACCACGAAGTGGCTGCTCCCGGCCAGCTCGAAATCGGCACCAAGTTCAGCACGCTGGTGCAGCGCGCCGACTGGACCCAGATCGTCAAGTACGTCGTGCACAACGTGGCCCATGCCTACGGCAAGACCGCCACGTTCATGCCCAAGCCCATCGTTGGCGACAACGGCTCCGGCATGCACGTCCACCAGTCCATCTGGAAGGACGGCCAGAACCTGTTCGCGGGCAACGGCTACGCCGGCCTGTCCGAATTCGCCCTGTACTACATCGGCGGCATCATCAAGCACGCCAAAGCCCTGAACGCCATCACCAACCCGGGCACGAACTCGTACAAGCGTCTGGTCCCGCACTTCGAAGCGCCCGTGAAGCTGGCCTACTCGGCCCGCAACCGTTCGGCTTCGATCCGCATTCCGTACGTCGGTAACCCGAAGGGCCGCCGCGTCGAAGCGCGCTTCCCGGACCCCCTGGCCAACCCGTACCTGGCTTTCTCGGCCCTGATGATGGCCGGCCTGGACGGCGTCCAGAACAAGATCCACCCGGGCGATCCGGCCGACAAGAACCTGTACGACCTGCCGCCGGAAGAAGACGCGAAGATCCCGACCGTCTGCGCCTCGCTGGAAGAAGCGCTGGAATCCCTGGACAAGGATCGCGAGTTCCTGACCCGTGGCGGCGTGTTCAGCAACGACATGATCAACGCCTACATCGACCTGAAGATGGCCGATGTGACGCGTCTGCGCATGACGACGCACCCGGTCGAATTCGACATGTACTACAGCCTCTGATGGTTTGAGGCCGTGGCTGGGGGGAGCGCGATGAGGTAGGCAGAAGCACGGCTTACACACCACGCGCACCACCAGGTAGCCGCCCGACGAATTGCCCGCCCGGCCCCGCGCCGGCGGGCAGGGCGCCGGGTTGGCGCGCCCGTCGCGGACGCGTTCCGCTTTCCCCTGTCCATTCGGGTACGTTGAAAATGAATGTTGAAGCTCTCGATCTGCTAGCCACGTCAGTCTTCCTGGTCAACGAGCGCGGCCACATCGAATACGCCAACGCCGCCGCCGAGGACCTGTTCGGCCGCTCGCGCAAGCAACTGGGCGGGCATTCCGCCGCCACCCTGTTCGACAACCCCGAGAATATCCAGTCATCCATCGACCGCGCCGCGGGCGGCAGGTACGCCGACGTGAGGCAACTGGCCTCGTTGCGCCGCGCCGCCGAATCCGTGGAAGTCGCCGTGACCACCGTGGGACTGACCGGCCAGCGTTGGCCGGTGCTGATCGAGACCCGCGAAATCGAGCAGCGCGTGCTGGCCGACCGCAACCACCGGCTGGTGGACGAGATCGAAGCCCACCGCGAACTGCTGCGCAACCTGGCGCATGAAGTCAAGAATCCCCTGGGCGGGCTGCGCGGCGCCGCGCAACTGCTGGAAGCCGAGCTGCCCAGCGCAGCCCTGGCCGAATACACCCAGGTCATCATTTCCGAAGCCGACCGCCTGCAGGCGCTGGTGGACCGCCTGAGCGGCCCGCAACGTGTGCCGCTCAATGCGCGGCCGGTGAACATCCATGAAATCTGCGAGCGCGTCTGCGCGCTGATCCAGGCCGAGTTCCGCAACGACGTCACGATCCAGCGCGACTACGACGCCTCGGTGCCGGACCTGAAGGGCGACGCCGCCCGCCTGATGCAGGCCGTGCTCAACGTGGCGCGCAACGCCGCGCAGGAACTGGTGGCGCGTCCGCAAGGCCCGCAGACCGAACCCGGCGTGGTGACGCTGCGCACCCGCGTAGCGCGGCAGGTCATGCTGGCGCACCGGCAGCACCGCCTGGCGCTCGTGCTGTCCATCATCGACAACGGTCCGGGCGTGCCGGACCACATCCGTGACCGCATCTTCCACCCGCTGGTCACGGCCAGGGCTGGCGGTACCGGCCTGGGCTTGAGCCTGGCGCAGGACTTCGTGCAACAGCACGGCGGCATCATCGAATTTGAATCCCGACCGGGGCGCACCGAGTTTCGCCTGGTCCTCCCGATGGAGCCCGCAAACTGATGAAACCCGTATGGATCGTCGACGACGACCAGGCCATCCGCTGGGTCCTCGAAAAGGCCCTGGCCCGCGCTGGCGTCCCCACCCGCAGCTTTTCCCAATCGGCCGACGTGCTCGAGGCGCTTTCGCGTGAAACGCCCGTGGCGCTGGTGTCGGATATCCGCATGCCCGGCGGCAACGGCCTGGAGCTGTTGCGCCAACTGAAAGAGCGGCATCCCGGTCTGCCGGTCATCGTGATGACCGCGTTTGCGGATCTGGACAGCACCGTTTCCGCCTTCCAGGGCGGCGCGTTCGATTATCTGGCCAAGCCGTTCGACGTGAACGAGGCCGTCGCGCTGATCCAGCGCGCCATGCAGGAATCGGCCCAACCCGAAAGCCCGGACGGGCAGGGCGAAGCGGCGCAGAACAACGAGCGCTGGATGATGACGCAATCGTCGTCCACCGCCATGCAGGAAGTCTTTCGCGCGATCGGCCGGCTGGCGCAGTCCAAGGTCACCGTCCTGATCACCGGCGAGTCCGGCACCGGCAAGGAACTCGTGGCCCGCGCGCTGCACGGCCACGGCGTGCGCGCCAGCGGCCCGTTCGTGGCGCTGAACGCCGCGGCCATCCCGCGCGATCTGCTGGAGGCCGAACTGTTCGGCCACGAGCGCGGCGCATTCACGGGCGCCAATAACCTGCGCCGCGGCCGCTTCGAAGAGGCGCATGGCGGCACGCTGTTCCTGGACGAAATCGGCGACATGCCGATCGAGTTGCAGACGCGACTGCTACGCGTGCTGGCCGAGGGCAGCTTTTACCGCGTCGGCGGCGCGCAGCCCGTGCGCGTGGACGTGCGCATCGTGGCCGCCACGCACCAGCCGCTGGAGCAGCGGGTCGAGCAGGGCCTCTTCCGCGAAGACCTGTTTCACCGCCTGAACGTGATCCGCCTGCGGCTGCCGCCGCTGCGCGAGCGGGTCGAGGATATTCCCGCGCTGGCTCAGCACTTCCTGACCGCCAGTGCGCGCACGCTGGGCGTGCCCGTCAAACGGCTGACGCCCGAGGCGCTGGCCGTGCTGACCAAGTTCGACTTCCCGGGCAACGTGCGCCAGCTGGAAAACTTCTGCCACTGGCTGACGGTGATGGCGCCGGGCCAGACAGTGGATCGTATCGACCTGCCGCCTGAAATCCGGGCCATGGAACATCAGCCGCAGCCCGGATCCGCGCCCATGCGGTCCGCAACGCCGACGGCTGGCGTGGGTACGGTGGTGCAGTCGGGCGCCTACGCTGCGGAACCGGCTGAGGACGGCGCGCCGCGCAATTGGCAGGATTCGCTGCTGCGCGATGCGCAGTACCGACTGGAGCGCGGCGAACCCGCAGTCATGGCGACACTGACGCGCCAGTTCGAGAAGATCCTGCTGCAAAGCGCGCTGGATGCCAGCCGGGGCCGTCGCGTGGAAGCCGCCTCGCGCCTGGGGATCGGCCGCAACACCATCACGCGCAAGCTGCGCGAGCTGGGTATCGAAGACGAGTAACCGATCCGGCGCCGGCCCGGCAGTGGGCCGGTTCCGGACGCCGGACCCGAGCGCATGTGGGCTCGGGCCGGCCTACAAGCCGAGCAGGCTTTCGCACAGGCGCGGCGACTTCAGTTTCTGCAGCCACCACTTCATGGCCTCGCCGGGCGGCTCCGCCCGCCACGCGTACGCCACGTGTTCCGTCAGGGACATGCCTTCATCCGTTTCGCACACCACCAGCAACCCTTGCGCAAGGTAAGGCGCGGCCAGCGTCAGCGGCAGATAGCCGCAGCCCAGGCCGCGCACCTGCGCGTCGATCTTGGCCTGCATCGACGGCATCACCAGCGTCGGCTGCTCCGACAGGATGCCGCGCGACTGCACGGGCAGGTTGCGCGAGGTATCGGCAATCACCACGGCGCAGTAACGCGTGATGTCCGCGCGGCTGAGCGGCTGCGGCAATGAGGCCAGCGGGTGATTCGCCGCCACGCAGAATCCGAACTGCATCACGCCGATCGCTTGTGAACGATACGGGCCCGTGGGTTCGCCCGCCGCGCCCGCGCCGATCACCAGGTCGGCGCGGCCGGAGGTCAAGGCATCCCAGTTGCCGCTCAGCACTTCCGTGCTAAAGCGCAGCGTCGTGGCGCTGCCCACCGCATGGAATTCGTCGATCAGGTCGTAGATGGGCCGCCACGGAATCACGGCACTGACGGCGATGCGCAGTTGCACTTCCCATCCCGTGGCAATGCGCTTGACCCGGCTGGCCAGCTCGTCCAGCGATTGCAACAGATGCCGCCCATCCTTGAGCAGCGCTTCGCCCGCCGGGGTCAGCAGCGCGCGGTGCCCCGAGCGGTCGAACAGCAGCACGTCCAAGCCGTCTTCGAGCTTGCGGATGGAGTAGGTGACGGCGGAGGGCACCTTGCCCAGTTCGCGCGCCGCCTTGGCAAAGCTGCCGTGGCGTGCGATCGCGTCGACAAGGACAAGAAGTTCCGGGGTGATGGGCTGCATGTCAGAGCGCGAAATGTGGGTATTCAAATAATTTGAACGAAGTCATCAAAATATAGCGCCAAAACCGAGGGGCAAGGCGCGCAGAATACCACTCATGCCGGGGATGCAGACAAACGGCAAGGCAGAAAGCCAGCCAGGATGCACCCCCTGATCATTCATATTATTGAAACAGGAGTTCAAGATGCTTACGATTCGCCGCGCTGCAGAACGGGGTCATGCCAACCACGGATGGCTTGATTCGTTCCACACCTTCTCCTTTGCCAACTACTACGACCCGGCTCACATGGGCTTCGGCGCGCTGCGTGTCATCAACGACGACCGCATCGCGGCCGGCCGCGGCTTCGGCACGCACGGCCACCGGGACATGGAGATCATCACCTACGTGCTGGACGGCGCCATCGCCCACAAGGACAGCATGGGCAGCGGTTCGGAAATCCAGCCGGGCAACGTCCAGCGCATGAGCGCCGGCCGCGGCGTGATGCACTCCGAGTTCAACCCGCGTCCCGATGCCGAAACGCACATGCTGCAGATCTGGATCGAGCCGAACGTGACCGGCATCGCGCCGGAATACGAAGAGCGCGCCTTCAGCGATGAGCAAAAGCGCGGCCGTCTGCAAGCCCTGGTGACGGGCGACGGCGCTGACGGATCGATGACGATCCATCAGGACGCCCGTCTGTACGCCGGTCTGTTCGACGGCGACGAGTCGGCCTCGCTGCCGCTGGCTGCCGGCCGCCGCGCCTGGGTCCACGTGGCCCGCGGCAGCGTGACGGTCAACGGCGCCGCGCTGAATGCCGGCGACGCCGTGGCGATCACCGACGCCGCCAGCGTCGAGGTGTCGGACGGCAAGGACGCCGAAGTGCTGGTCTTCGACCTGGCCTGACGCCAACTGCCGGGCGGATCCTGGAATCCGCCCGGTTTCACACAATACCGGCCGCGAGGCCATTAAGATGGCCCCAGGCCTACCCATTGCGGAGCATTGCACCATGTCGACCCTGTCCCAAGCCGGCGAAAGCCAGATCGAAACCGTTGTGGTGCCGCGCACCAGCGACTTGGGCGGGTTTTCCGTCCGCCGCGCCATTCCTTCCATGCAGCGCCGCAGCGTCGGTCCGTTCGTCTTCCTGGACCAGATGGGACCGGCGGACTTCGACGTTGGCGCCGGCATCGACGTGCGTCCCCATCCGCACATCGGCCTGTCCACCGTGACGTACCTGTACGAAGGTTCCATGGTCCACCGCGACGGCGCGGGTCACACGCAGACCATTCTGCCGGGCGAAGTGAACTGGATGACCGCCGGTCGGGGCATCGTCCATTCCGAACGTTCCTCGCCGGAAAGCCGGCTTGCGCCGCAGCGCCTCTGTGGCCTGCAGATCTGGGTCGGGCTGCCCAAGGCGCACGAAGAGACCGATCCGGGGTTCACGCACTACGGGCTGGACGCGCAGCCGGTGATCGAAGGCGAGGGCGTGCGCGCCCAGGTCGTGGCCGGTTCGCTGTTCGGCAAGACCTCCTCGGTCAAGACGCTGTCGCCCCTGTTCTATGGCGACCTGCAACTGCAGGCAGGCGCGACCACGGTGCTGCCGGCCGAACATGAAGAGCGCGCCGCCTATCTGGCGCAGGGCGAGGTCGAAATCGACGGCCAGACGTACGAAAGCGGGCGCCTGGTCGTGTTCGCCCCGGGCAAACCGGTGCAAATCCGTGCCAGGACGGCCGCGCGGTTCGCGGTGCTGGGCGGCGAGCCGCTCGACGGCCCGCGCTTCGTGTGGTGGAACTTCGTGTCCAGCAGCAAAGACCGCATCGAACAGGCCAAGCAGGATTGGCAACGCACGCGGTTCGATCAGATCGTGCCGGGCGATGAGACCGAGTACATCCCGCTCCCGGAAGCCCGCGCCTGAGCGGGACGGGATGACAATGCGTGATGGGGGGTGTAATGCCCCTCATGATCGTGTAACTTTTATTGTTTATTTTTGAGGGTTACACTGGCGCCGGAGATCATCATGAACACCAGCCACGCACCCGAATTCCGCCAACTGGGCGACCACGTCGCCCTGGATCTGATCAACACCGTCGAGCAGAGTAGCGCCGGCCCGGTCGACCGATGGCAATCGGACGCGGACGTGGCGGGCTGGCTGGCGCTGGCGGGATTCGCCGCCGCGCAGGGCCCCGCGCCGGCCGGTCTGCTGGAAAGCGCCCGCGGCCTGCGCGAAACCGTCCGGGAATTGGTCGCCCAGCGCAAGGCGCACGCGCCCTTGGCGCTTTCCGCGTTGAATCGCGCCCTGGCGGCGGGGGGCAGTCACCTCGAGCTTGCGCCGGCAGACGATGGCAGCCTGGTGGTGTCGCGCCTTTATCCCTCGCAAACCGCAGCACAGTGGTTGCTGCCGGTGGCCGAGGCGGCGGCCGACCTGCTCGCGTATGGCGATTTTGGATTGGTGCGCAAGTGCGAAAGCGATGCGTGCTCGCTGTGGTTCTACGACAGGACGCGGTCGCACAAGCGGCGGTGGTGCAGCATGGCGCTGTGCGGCAACCGGCACAAGGTGGCGGCGTTCCGGCAGCGCGAGGCCGCCGACGCCAGTGCCAAGGCGAAATGACAACGATCGATGGTTCTCAGCCCGGCTTATGCCGGGCTTTTTCATTGTTGGCGTCGGGAGGATGTGGGAGCCGGGCGGCCCGCACCGCCACATTCCAGCACCGCATTACACGCCGATTCGATGTTGAGTAACCGGTAACACGGCTATTGACAGGTTACTTAAAATGCGTAGACTGTGCCGTGAAGCTTCGAAATCCCATCGTCATTCCTTGCCCGAATACCGGAGATCCTCATGACTGCCCACCCCGACAACACCGTCCATTACCGCCATGCGCAAGCCGACGGCCTGCGCTTCTTCTATCGCGAAGCCGGCGACCCGCAGGCTCCCGTGCTTTTGCTGCTGCACGGCTTTCCCACGTCTTCGCATCAGTTCCGCAACGTCATCCCGCAACTTGCCCAACACTTTCGCGTCATCGCGCCCGATCTGCCCGGATTCGGCTTTACCGAGGTTCCGGCCGAGCGCGGCTACCGCTACACCTTCGACAATCTGGCCAAGTCGCTGGAAGCGTTTGTCGACGAACTGGGGCTGACCCGCTACGCGATGTATTTCTTCGACTACGGCGCGCCGACCGGCTTGCGGCTGGCGGTGGCGCACCCCGAGCGGGTCACCGGTCTGGTTTCGCAGAACGGCAACGCGTACCTCGACGGCCTGGGCGACGCGTGGGCCCCCATCCGCGCCTATTGGAACGACCCGTCGCCCGCAAACCGCCAGACCATTCACGATGCCATCCTGAACTTCGAAGGCACCAAGTGGCAGTATGTGCACGGCGTGGCCGACCCGGACAGCGTCGCGCCCGAAGGCTATACGCTGGACGCGGCCCTGCTTGAACGGCCGGGCAACAAGGACATTCAGCTCGACCTGTTCCTGGACTACGCGAACAACCTGACGCAATACCCCGCCTTCCAGGCGTTCTTCCGCCAGGCCCAGGTGCCCACGCTGGCGATCTGGGGCCGCAACGATCCGTTCTTCATTCCGCCGGGCGCCGAGGCCTATCGCCGCGACAACCCGGATGCCGTGGTTGAACTGCTGGACACCGGCCACTTCGCGCTGGAAACTCACGGCCACTACATCGCCCAGCGCATCATCGATGTGTTGGGGCGCTGACCGGCGGGGGCGGCCTGATGGTTGCCCCGGCCGGATTTCACGGCAGGAGCCCGCATGACGCGCCACTTTGACGACCTGCAGCTGGGCAGCATCGAGATGTTCTGCCTGGCTGCGGAACTCAGCAGTTTCACGGCCGCCGCCAATGCTGCGGGCGTCACGCCGGCAGCCGTCAGCCGCAGCGTCTCGCGGCTGGAGGCGCGGCTGGGCATTCGGCTGTTCGTGCGCAGCACGCGGCATATCCGGCTTAGCGACGAAGGGCGTGCCTACTTCGAGCAGGTGCGCCCCGCCATTGCGCAATTGGTCGACGCCGAACGCCAGGTGGGCGGGCAGGGCGCGGCCGGGCGGCTGCGCATCAGCCTGCCGACGCCGTATGCGCATTACCGCGTTCTGCCGCTGCTGCCCGCATTTCGCGACAAGTATCCCAACGTGGACGTGCACGTCCACATCAGCAACCGCAATGTCGATTTCGCCGATGACGGTTACGACCTGTCGGTGCGCGGGCGCGCGCCCGACGACTCGGCGCTGATCGCGCGCAAGTTGGAGGACGCGGAACTGGTGGTGGTCGGCGCGCCGGATTACCTGCGCCGGCGCGGCACGCCGCAAACGCTGGAGGATCTGGCTGCGCACGACTGCATCCAGTTCGACCGGCCTAGCAGCGGGCGGCGCATTCCGTGGACATTTCAGGTGGAGGGCGAAGCGGTCGACATCGTGACCGACGGCGCCTATGGCACGGCCGAGGATGTACTGGGCGGCGTGACGCTGGCCCGTGCGGGCGCCGGCCTCTTTCAGACGTATCGCTTCGTGGTCGAAGACGATCTGCGCGCGGGCAGGCTGACCGAGGTGCTGCAGCAACATGGCGGCAGCACCCGGCCGTTCGTGTTGTTGTACCCGCATGCCCGGCACATATCGCGCCGTGTGCGGGCGTTCGTCGATTTCCTGGTCGACAAGCTGGCGGACTGAGCGGAGTCAGACGCCTTTCAACTGCGCGATCACCACCAGGATCACTGCCGCGTTGCCTGGCTGCTGCGAAACCGAATTGGCGGTGCGCGCGTGGCCGGCCTTCTCGCCCAGCACCCGTGCAAACAGGCCGGACGCGCCATCCAGCACGGCGGGCTGATCCAGAAAGCCCGGGGCGCTGGCGACATAACCCTCGACGCGGACAAGGTGGTCCAGCCGGTCGAAGCTGCCGGTGTGCTGGCGGATCTGCGCCAGCACGTTCAGCGCGGCCAGTTCCGCGGCCTGCCGGCCCTGGTCAACGGTCAGCTCCACGCCGACGCGGCCCTGCCACACCACGCGCCCGTCGCGCAACGGCAATTGGCCCGAGATGAACAGCAGGTCGCCCGCCTGGCTGACGGCGGTGTACTGGCCCAGCGGCTGGGGCGCGGGGGGAAGGATCAGGCCAAGTTCGGTCAGTCTGACTTCAATGGACATGGTGGGTCTCTCGAGGTGAGGACGCCCGCCGCGCGGCGGGCGGTCGTGGTGATGCTACCAATGACCTGCAGCGGCGCCGCCATCGACCGGAAGGATCGCGCCGGTGGTGTAGGCCGAATCGGTCAGATAGGTAACCGCACCGACAATGTCGTCCACCTTGCCCATGCGGCCGGCAGGCTGCAACGAATTCAGGAAGCCGAACGTGGCCGGATCGTGCATCGGCGTCTCGATGATGCCGGGCGCCACCGCGTTGACGCGGATGTTCCGGTCAGACAGTTCTATTGCCAACGCCCGCGTGGCGTGATTCAGGCCGCCCTTGATCAGCACGGGCAGCAGCGCCGGGACGCGGCTGCTGGGCTGCATGGCGATGCTGGCCGTGATGTTGACGATGTGGCCGTCGCGGTATTCCGACATGTGCGCGGCGGCCTGCTGGGTGATGTGGAAGAAGCCCTTCAGGTTCGTATCGATGATGCGGTCCAGGTCTTCGTCGGTGTAGTCGCCCAGGGGCTTGGGAATGAAGATCCCCGCATTGTTGACCAGCACGTCGATGCGGCCGAACCGCTCGGTGGCCTGGCGCACGATATCGCGGGCAGTGCTGGCCAGGGCGATGTCGCCGGCCACGGCCAGGAAGCGGTCGGGCAGGCCCAGGCCTTCCTTAGCCAGGCGCTCGGCGGCGGCGTTCAGGCCTTCCTGGCTGCGGGCGTTGCCCACCACGTTGTCGCCGCGGCGCAGGTATTCCTGCGCCAGGGCAAATCCGATTCCGCTGGACGCGCCCGTGATCACTACAGTCTTATTCGACATTTCAATACTCCGGTTTGGCATTTGAGGGTGCCTGCGCGCTCAGACAGTGAGACGAACTATAGGAGCGGGCGCGCAGGCGATAAACGCCCGCGGCGGAACATGAATTGATACCTGGCGGAATAAGCGAGGCGGATCGCGCTGTGCGACGCCGCTGTCCGGCGATAAGATGCGCTACCCGTGCATAACGACAAACGGGAGGGAGACATCATGCATCGCTACACCCACAATGCGCTGCGCGGCCTGGCCGCGCTGGCGTTGATCCAGGGCGCCGTGCCCGCGCACGCCGCCGGCTATCCGGCCAAGCCCATCACCTTCATCGTGCCGTACACCGCGGGCGGCACGACCGACCTGGTCGCGCGTACGGCGGGCCAGAAGGTGGCCGAGAAACTCGGGCAGCCGGTCATCGTCGAGAACCGTCCCGGGGCGGGCGGCAACATCGGCATGGACGCCGTCGCCAAGGCCGCGCCGGACGGCTACGTCATCGGCTTCGGCGCGATATCCACGAACGCGCTCAATCCGTTCGTGTACCCGAAAATGCCGTTCGATCCGACCAAGGATTTCACAGGCATCAGCATGCTGGGGGCGTCTTCCGTGGTGCTGGAGGTGGGCCCGTCGGTGAAGGTGGACAGTGTCAAGGACCTGGTCGCGTACGCCAAGGCGAATCCCAATACGTCGTACGGCACGCCCGGCACGGGCACCTCCATGCACCTGGCGGGGGTGATGTTCGACCAGTTGACCGGGGCCGGGATGCAGCACGTGCCCTACAAGGGCAGCGCCCAGGCGTTGAACGATCTGCTGGGCGGACACTTGCCGGTCATGTTCGACAACCTGCCCGCGTCGCTGCCGCACATCAATGCGGGCAAGGTCCGCGCGCTGGCGGTCACCGGCAGCAAGCGCGCGCCGGCGTTGCCCGACGTGCCGACGCTGGCCGAACTGGGGTATTCGGGCGCGGTCGTGGATCCGTGGTTCGCGGTCTATGGGCCGGCCGGCATGTCGCCCGACGTGACGCGCGTGCTGAGCGACGCCTTCCAGGCGGCGCTTGCGATGCCGGACGTCAAGGACAAGCTGGAGAAGGCCGGCTTCATGCCTTATGGCTCGTCGCCGCAGGAAGTCGAGCGGCTGACCCAAAGCCAGCACGAGGCCTTCAAGGCCTTGTCGCAGAAGGTGAAGCTGTCGGCGGATTGATCTGCTGTGCGGGGCTTGCGGGACGCGGGGGCGCCGAGGTCCGCGCGGGCCTCGCAGGTCCCGCTACCGGCCGCGCGCCAGCGCCTGTTCGCGCTGTTCTTCAAGCGCTTCCCGGCGGATGAAGTCGCGCACGAAGGTGTCGGCCGGATTGTGGTGCAAGTTGTAGGGCGTATCCCATTGCGCGATGCGGCCCTTGGCCATCACCCCGATGCGGTCGGCGATCGCGAACGCTTCGGCCTGGTTGTGCGTGACCAGGATCGCGGTGTGGCCTGTGGTTTTCAAAATCTCGCGCACCTCGAAGGCCAACCGCTCGCGCGTGTCCACATCCAGGTTTGAGAACGGTTCGTCCAGCAGCAACAGGTCGGGCGAGGGCGCAAGCGCGCGGGCCAGGGCCACACGTTGCTGCTGGCCGCCGGAAATCTCATGCGGATAGCTGTTGGCGGCGTGTGCCAGGCCGACAAGTTCCAACATTTCTTCGACGCGGCGGGCGCGGTCCGGACGCGGCAGCTTGCGCAATCCGAACGCCACATTCAGCGCCACGGTCAGGTGCGGAAACAGCGCGTAGTCCTGGAACATCATGCCCACGCGGCGCAGCTCGGGCGCGACCTGTTCGGTGGGCGACGAGATCACCGTGCCGTCCAGCAGGATGCGGCCGGCGCGCACCGGCTCGAAGCCGGCAATGGCGCGCAACACGGTGGTCTTGCCGCAGCCGGACTCGCCCAGCAGGCAGCCGATGTGGCCGGCAGGCAGGCCCAGCGACAGGTCCTGCACGATGGGTTTCAAACCAGCGGGTGTGTCGTAGGCCAGGGAGATGTGGTCGATTTCTAGCAGATCGGGCACGATGATCAATGTCCCATTTTCAGATTGGTGCGCGCCAGCAGAATGACCGGCAGCAGGCCGGCCAGCACGATGGCCAGCGCGGCCACGGCGCCTTCTTCATACGTGCCGCGCGCGGCTTCCGCATAAAGCCACGTGGCCAGGGTGTCAAAATTCATGGGGCGCAGCAGCAGGGTGGCGGGCAGTTCCTTCATGGCGTCCACGAACACCAGCAGCGCGCTCGCGGCCAGCGCGGGCCGCAGCAACGGCAGGTGGACGCGGCGCAACGTGCCGCCGGAGGTTTCGCCAAGCAGGCGCGACGCTTGTTCCAAGGACGGCGGGATGCGAGCCAGGCCGGCTTCGAGCGCCCCGGTGGAAATCGCCAGGAAGCGGATCGCATAGGCGCACACCAGTGCGCCCATCGAGCCCATCAGGAACAGGCCCGTGCCGCCGAACACCCGTGCGACCGCGGTGTCGATCCACACGAAGGGGGTCAGCAGGCCGATGGCCAGCACCGTGCCAGGCACCGCATAGCCCAGACTGGCGATGCGCGCGCAGGCGCGGCCCGGATTGAAGCCGGCGCTTTCGCGCAGGGTGCGGCCCGCCCACGCAACGATCAGCCCGCAGAGCAGAGTGACCACCGTGGCGCTTGACGCGACGATCAGGGTGTTGCTCAGGCCGCCGATCAACTGGTCCGACACACCGCCCACCAGATGAAGCCGCTTGTAGGTTTCAACGACCAGATACAGCGCCGGCGCAACAAACCCGATCAGGACGGGAATCCAGCCCAGCACGGCCGCGACGGCAGCCGCCGCGCCACGCAGCCGACGCGGCTGCATCGGGCGCATGCGCTGCGTGTTGGCGTAGCGCTGCCGCTTGCGGCCGTGGCGTTCCAGCAGAATCAGCCCGATGACAATCGCGAGCATGGTCAGCGCAATCTGCGCGGCGCCAGCCAGGTCTGAACGGGTGACCCAGGTGGTGTAGACGGAGACGGTCAGCGTTTGCACGCCAAGAAATTCGGAGGCCCCGATATCGTTCAGGGTCTCGAGCAGTGCCAGGCTCACGCCCACCACGATCGCGGGACGGGCCAGGGGCAGGGCGACACGGCAGAACACCGCCACGCGGCCCGCGCCCAACGTGCGGGCAGCTTCGAGCAGGCTGGCGGCCTGCGTCATGAACATGACACGGGTGCTCAGGTAGACATAGGGGTACAGCACGAAGCCCAGGACAAAGATCGCGCCGTAGATGGAGCGCAGGTCGGGCAGGCGGAATTGGCGCGGGCTGTCGAAGCCGAGCATGGCGCGGATCGCCGACTGGATGGGCCCGATGGGGTGCAGCAGGTCCAGGTAGGCAAACGCGATGATGTAGGTGGGCACCGCCAGCGGCAGCAGGAGCGCCCAGGTCAGGATCCGGCGCGTGGGAAACTCATACGCGGTCACGAGCCATGCGGCGCCGGTGCCAAGCAAGGTCACGACGATGCCCACTCCGGCCAGCAGCATGACGGTATTCGCGAAGGCCTGCGGCAGTACATAGCTGGCCAGATGCTGCCAGTGTTCCAGGCTGCCGCCCATCGCCCACCAGCCGAGCGTCAGTACCGGCGCCAGCACCGCCAGCGCGATCAGGGCCGCGCCAACCAGCCAGCCGGTTCCGCGTTCAGACCAGCGCAGCCGCAGCGGCGTGGGCAAGGATTGTGTGTGCATGCTTCAAAGTCGGTTGCATCAATGGCAAGGCCTGTTCCCCCGGAAAAGCGGGAACAGGCCCTACGCGTTGCGCCCGGTGCCGGGCGCTCGCGTGTCACTGCATCAAGGTCACGCCATGCCCGAAGGTACGGCGGTCCGGCAGCTTATCAGTTGTCGAAGCCGACCTTGTCGACCAGTTCGCTGGCTTGCTTGCGATGCTTGGCGATCTCGGTCAAGGGCAGGGGATCGACCTTCAGTTCGCCGAAGCTTGCGATCACCGGGTCCAGCTTCACGCCCTTGCGGACGGGGTATTCGTAGTTGGCCTGCGCGTACAGGGCTTGGGCCGGTTCCGACACCAGGAAGTCCAGCAGCTTGACCGCGTTGGCCTTGTTGGGAGCGTGCGCCGCGACGGCCGCGCCGCTGACGTTCACGTGCGTGCCGCCGCTCTTGGCATTGGCGAAGGTCGGGCGGATGACCTTGATGGCATCGCCCCACTTGCGCGCGTCGGTGCCGGGCTCGGCGTTCTTCATGTGGCCGACATAGTAGGCGTTGGCCAGGCCGATGTCGCAGATGCCGCCCAGGATGTCGCGCGCCACGTCGCGGTCGCCGCCGGCGGCCTTGCGGGCCAGGTTGGCCTTGACGCCGCGCAGCCATTTTTCGGTGGCCTCGGCGCCGTCATGCGCGATCATGGAAGCGACCAGCGCGGTGTTGTAGGGGTGCTGGCCGGAACGGATGCAGACCTTGCCCTTCCACTTGGGATCGGCCAGATCTTCGTAGCGGAAGGATTCCAGCTTCAGGTCCTTTTCGACATACAGCACGCGGTCGCGCAGCGACAGGGCGTACCATTTGCCATCGGCGCCGCGCAGGTTGGCGGGAATGACCGAATTCAGCGTGTCGGACTTGACCGACTGCGTCACGCCGCCGTCCACCAGATCCAGCAGGTTGCCGATATCCACCGTCATCAGCACATCGGCGGGCGACTTGGCGCCTTCAGCCTTGACGCGTTCCAGCAGACCGTCCTTGACGAAGACGGTGTTGACCTTGATGCCGCTTTCCTTGGTGAAAGCATCCAGCAGCGGCTGGATCAACTTGGGTTCCCGGGTGGTGTACAGGCTGACTTCCTCGGCGGCGTTGGCCGACACGGTGAAGGCAGCGGCGCCGGCGAGCGCCAGCGCGCGCAGCAGGGAATTCAATTGGGGACGCTTGATCATGAAGGAACTCCAGCTAGGGCCGAAACGAGTGTTGCCGCACGGCCCCGCCTTAATTGGAGGCGCCATTGCGAAAAACGGTCTGGTAACGAAAATGATTATCAAGTGAGAACGCGACAATAACAGGAAGCATTGCGCCGTTCAACTAGCAGTAAGCGTTGGGTTCAAGACGTTGATCCCCGTCAAACTGGAATAAGGGTATTACGGAATAATGAGAGCAGTTATCATCAAGACCCTGTAGAATAGGGACAACCCTAATGCCGACCGCGGCCTTTTTTTTGCGGTTCGGAATGACCTCGCGGCACAGCCGGGCTTCGCCCGACCACGATCCGCCCTTACTGAATACGACATGGCTGCTTTCAACACTGAGCGCGTACTAAGCGTGCACCACTGGAACGACACCCTGTTTTCCTTCACCACGACGCGTGATTCGGCCTTGCGGTTCCACAACGGCCACTTCGTGATGATCGGCCTCGAAGTTGAAGGCAAGCCGCTGCTGCGGGCCTACAGCATCGCCAGCGCCAACTACGAAGAAAACCTCGAATTCCTCAGCATCAAGGTGCAGAACGGCCCGCTCACGTCGCGCCTGCAGCACTTGAAAGAAGGCGACACCATCCTCGTCAGCCGCAAGCCGGTCGGTACCCTGGTCGTCGACGACCTCAAGCCCGGCAAGCATCTGTTCCTGTTCGGCACCGGCACCGGCCTCGCGCCCTTCATGAGCATCATCAAGGACCCGGACGTCTACGAACGCTTCGACAAGGTCATCCTGGTGCACGGCGTGCGCTGGGTCAGTGAACTGGCTTACGCCAACTACATCGAAAACGAACTGCCGAACAACGAATTCTTCGGCGACATCGTGCGCGACAAGCTGGTCTACTACCCCACCGTGACGCGCGAACCTTTCCGCAATCAAGGCCGCATCACCGAACTGCTCGAAAACGGCAAGCTGTGCGCCGACATCGGCATTCCGCAAATCAACCCCGAAACCGATCGCGCCATGATCTGCGGCAGCCCGCACATGCTGGCTGACATCAGCGCCATGCTCGATAGCCGTGGCTTCGCGGTGTCGCCGGGCGTGGGCCAGCCGGGCGACTACGTCGTCGAGCGCGCCTTCGTGGACAAATAAGCCAAGCGGTTCCGGCTTTCTGGTTCAAAAAAAAACCCATCGCAAGCGATGGGTTTTTTGCTTTGGTGCGCCTAGTGTGAATCACTCCGGCTGAATGCCCGCCTTCTTGATGATGTCGCCCCACTTCTTCGATTCCGCTTGCTGGAACTTTGCCAGCTCGTCGGGGGTCGACGACGCCGCGTCCGTGCCGGTCTGCGCGTAGAACTGCTGAGCGGGCTTGGCCTTGGTGGCGTTGACCAGCAATTCGTTCAGGCGCTTGACCACGTCGGGCGGTGTGCCGGCCGGCGCATAGGCGGCAAACCAGTAGCCCATCTCATAGCCGGGCACGCCAGCCTCCGAAATGGTCGGCACGTCGGGCGCCAGCGGCGAACGCGCCTGGCCCGTGACGCCCAGCGCGCGCAGCTTGCCGGACTTGACCTGCGGCAAGCCCGTGGCGGTATCGGTGATCATCATGTCGATCTGGCCGCCCAGCAGGTCGGTGACGGCGAGCGGATTGCTCTTGTAGGGCACGTGCAGCAGTTGCACGTTGGCCATCTGCTGCAGCAGTTCACCAGCGATGCGGCTGCTGGAGCTGCCGCTGCCAAAGCTCAGCTTGCCCGGCGACTGCTTGGCCTGGGCCAGGAAGTCGCCCACCGTCTTGGCGGGCGAACTGGGATTTACGACCATGATCTGTCCGCCCTTGCCCAGCAGCGTGAGGGGCGAGAAATCCTTGACGGGATCGTAGGTCAACGATTTGTACAGGTGCTCGTTGGCTGCATGCGTGGTGTTGGTGGTGATCAGGACCGTGTAGCCGTCGGGCGTTGCGCGCGCGCCGGCTGCCGCGCCGATCATCGCGCTGGCGCCGGGCTTGTTCTCGATGACGACGGCTTGGCCGGTCTGTTCGGTGACGCCCTGGCCGATGGCGCGGCCGATCTGATCGGTGGCGCTGCCGGCAGCGAACGGGACGATGAAGGTGATGGGCTTGGTCGGGAATTGCGCCATGGCCGAAAGGGGCAGGGCGGCGGCCAACAGCAGGGCCAGCCGGCCCTTGGTAGCGATGCGCATGTGTGTCTCCTGTGGTGTTTTTTTATCGGAACTGCAAATCAGGCGGCCGCGGGACGGTCGCCAGGTATGTCTGGCAGACGGCTCGCCAGCGCTGCGCTGACCTCCACCGTCATGTCCAGCAATCTGAAAGACAGGCTCTTGCCGTGCGTGTCGAGGTTCAGCGCGTCATTGACGCCGCCGTCCAGCACGCCCTCCAGCACGAAATTCATTGCGTTGAGCATTGGCAGCGCATAGCGTGTCACACGTTTCGGATGGCGGTACGCGAACCACTGTGCGACGCGCGCTTCGGTCACTTGCGCGGCCAGCACGTCATAGCATTCGGGATCCCAGGCGATGAGGCTCAGGTTGGAGATATCTCCCTTGTCCCCGGATCGGCTGTGGGCCAGCCGGTACAGCGGCACGGCGAGCAAAGTCTGGTTCATGGCGCGATCTCCTCCAGGAAGTTCCAGCCGCTCTTTACGGCTTCGCGGGGAATGGTGCAGGACATCATGTTCAAGCGCGGGCGCAGCGCAGTGCGCACGCCGCCGCCGCCGGCCGGGCCGCAGGTATAGAGCGCGGTCACTTCGCGCAATACCCGTTCGGCCTGCGCGCGATCGGCGTTTTCGGTGGCCAGACGCAGCCGCACGTCGCGGGCGTGGCTGTCGGGCAGCGCGCGGCGCATCCCGCCCGCGTCGTCGCCCAGGATGCTGATCGCGCCGATCAGGTCCGCGCGCAGCTTGTAGTCGGCGCCCAGGCGCTTCTGGACGATATCTGCCGCGAGCCGTGCTCGGGCTTCGGCCTGCACGCCTGCATATGAAATCTCCGCTTCAGCCAGCCAGCCGCCGCGATAGCAGACGTTCACCTTCAGTTCGTCGGGCCGGGCGTGACCCGTAATGCCATGGACCGCAACCCGGTTGCCGCCCAGTTCGACGACACGCGCCTGGCTCAGGTCCGCCACCACGTCGGGAGTCAGATACCGCGCCGGATCGTGGACTTCGTACAGCAATTGTTCTTTTACCGTGCGCGCGTCTACGGCGCCGCCGGTGCCATCAGCCTTGCCGATCACGAATTCGCCGTCGGCCTGGATCTCGGCGATGGGGAAACCGGCCGCATGGACGTCCGGCACTTCTTTCAGCCCCGGCACGCAGAAATAGCCGCCGGTCACCTGCAGCCCGCATTCGAGCATATGGCCGGCCATGGTGGCACGTCCCAGACGCGGCCAGTCGGCGGGATCCCAGCCGAAGTGCGCCAGTGCCGGTCCCAGGGTCAGCGACGGGTCGGCCACGCGGCCGGCCACGACGATCTGCGCGCCGGCGGCCAGCGCCTCGGCGATTTCGGTGGCGCCCAGATAGGCAGTGGCGCTCACGATGTCCAGGCCGTCCAGTGCGGCGCCCAGTCGATGCGCCAGCAGGTCGCGATGCTCGGCGCCGTTCAGCGCGTCGCCATACACGACAGCGATGCGCGGAACCGGCAAGCCTTGTTCACGCGCCAGCTCGGCAATACGGCGCGCGGCGGCGGGCGGATTGGCCGCGCCGAAATTGCTGACGATGTTGATGCCGTGGCGCAGGCAGTCGCCCAGGACCGGACCCACCAGTTCGTCCAGCAGGGGTTCATAGCCGCGGTTAGGATCGTCGTTGCGCGCAAGCTGCGCCAGTGCCAGCGTCCGCTCAGCCAGCGTCTCGAAGATCAGCGTGCCGCCGCCTTGGGCGGCCAAGGTGCGGACCACGGCCGCGGCGCCATCGGTGCGATCGCCGGAAAATCCGGAGGCGCAGCCGATAAGCAAGGGAGATTGAGGCATGAGCAGTCCAGGCGCGTTCAACGGGTTGGGACGACTATAGGCAAGGCACGATCATCCGTAAAATAGAAAAATCGGATTGATTAATACAAGAAAGCCATGAATCTATCGTCCCGCCAATTGCGTGCCTTCGTGGCGCTTGCCGATGAACGGCACTTCACGCGTGCCGCGCAGCGCTGCCACCTGACGCAGCCGGCCTTCAGCGCGTTGATCCGTTCGCTGGAAGACAGTGCCGGCGTCCGGCTCTTTGATCGCAGCACGCGGCACGTCGAGCTGACTGCCGAAGGCCGCGTGCTGGACGCGACCGCGCGGCGCCTGCTGGCGGACATGGACCTTGCAATGGGCGATTTGCGGGATATGGCGGACCGCCGGCGGGGCAGGGTGACGCTGGCCGCGCTGCCGTCGCTTGCGGCGGGCTGGCTGCCGGATCTGCTGGCGCGCTTCCGGCAAGATCATCCTGGCATCGTGCTGGACCTGCGGGACGCCTTGCTCGATCCTTGCCTGGACATGGTGCAGAGTGGGGTGGCCGATTTTGCCGTGGCCTCGAGGCGGCCTGACATGACCGATCTGGATAGCGAATTCCTGCATGCCGATCGCTACTTTCTGGTGTGCCGCGTGGACCATCCTTTGGCGGACCAGCCTCGCGTGCGGCTGCGCGACGTGCTGCGGCATCCGATCATCCAGCTTGCGCGCGGCAGCAGTGTGCGCAAACATCTGGACGAAGCGCTGGGCGCCGAGGCGCCGCTGCCGGTTTTCGAGGTCGAGCATCTGGCGACCGTCACGGGTCTTGTGCGTGCGGGGCTGGGTGTGTCGGTCGTACCCGCGATGACGCTTTTTCATTTCCGCAGCGCCGATCTGCGCGTCGTACCTTTGGCGGGCCGCGCCCTGACGCGGCCGCTGTATCTGGTGCGCCGTAAAGGACGCAGCCTGTCCGTGGCCGCGCAGGCACTGGCCGAACTGCTGATTGCGCATCGTGGCGATATCGGCGGGGCAGGGCATCCGCCGGCTGCGCAGGATCAGTCCTAAACCCTCTTTACGGCGAACCGCTACTTTCGCAAAAGTCTATTGCTGGATAAACTCCGATAGTTGTAGCTTCTATCCGTCACCAGAAGGATTCCGCCCATGAGCAAGCAAATCATTCATACCGACACCGCGCCCGCCGCCGTCGGCCCTTACTCGCAAGCGGTTGCCGTCAGCGGCACCAAGACTGTCTATCTCTCGGGCCAGATCGGCCTGGAGCCTGGCACCGGCGACCTGGTCTCTGAAAACTTCGACGCGCAGGTGCGTCAGGCGTTTGCCAACATGCAGGAAGTCATCAAGGCTGCAGGCGGCACGCTGGAAAACGTGGTCAAGCTCACGCTGTTCCTGACCGACCTGGGCAAGTTCACGGCGGCCAACGCCATCATGGCCGAGATCATCCCCCAGCCGTTCCCGGCGCGCTCCACGATCGGCGTGGCCAGCCTGCCCAAGGGCGCACAGTTCGAAGTCGAAGCCATCATGGTCCTGTAAGGCGCGCCCGGACGTTTCATTTCAGGGGTTCGTTTCTACATGCCGGCCGCAGCCGTGGCCTCCAAGCGTACCGGCGCCGACAAGAACGGCGCCGGCAAACCGATGACGGATACGGAGCGCAAGCTTCGTAACCTGGGTTTGGTGCTGCCCGAGGACTTCGTGCTGCACCTGCCGCTGCGCTACGAAGACGAAACACGCGTCATCCCGATCAGCGCGCTGCGCCCCGGCTTTGCCGGCCAGGTCGAAGGCGAGATCACCAAATCCGAAGTCCTGTACCGGCCGCGCCGCCAGCTTACCGCCACGTTGGCGGACGACAGCGGCGAACTGCAATTGCGCTGGCTGAACTTCTATCCCAGCCAGCAAAAACAAGTGACCGTGGGCAAGCGCCTGCGCGCCCGCGGCGAAGTGCGTGGCGGGCTGTTCGGTCGCGAGATGGTGCATCCGCGGCTGACCAATGCGGATTCGCCGCTGCCGACTGCTCTCACCCCCGTTTATCCCACTACCGAAGGGCTGCCTCAGCCGGCCTTGCGGCGCGCCATTGCACAGGCGCTGAATACTGCTGACCTATCCGACACGCTGCCCGAGGAGGCTCGCGCGCGCTACGACCTGCCGCCGTTCGAGCCCGCCATCCGCGCGCTGCACACGCCCGCGCAGGGCGAATCCGAACAGGCCTTGATGGATCGCGTGCATCCCGCATGGCGCCGCATCAAGTTCGATGAGCTGCTTGCGCAGCAGCTCTCGCTCGCCGCCGCGCGTGCGGCACGCCGCGTCAAGGAAGCCGAATCGCTGCCGGTGCAGAACGGCGCAGGCGGGCTGGTCGCACGGCTGTACGAAACACTGCCGTTCAAGCTGACTGGTGCGCAGCAGCGCGTCGTGGAGGAAATCTCGGCGGATCTGGCCAAGCCGTATCCCATGCACCGGCTGCTGCAGGGCGACGTGGGCAGCGGCAAGACCGTCGTGGCGGCCATCGCGGCGGCGCAGGCCATTGCGGGCGGGGCGCAAGTGGCGCTGATGGCGCCCACGGAAATCCTGGCCGAGCAGCACTTTCGTAAGCTGGTGTCCTGGCTTTCCCCCCTGGGCGTGAACGTCGCGTGGTTGAGCGGCAGCCTGACCGCGAAGGCCCGGCGCGAAGCCGCGGCCGCCGCTGCCGACGGCAGCGTGCAGCTTGTGGTCGGCACGCAGGCGCTGATCCAGGATCACGTCGAGTTCCACCGGCTGGGCCTGTCCATCGTCGACGAACAGCATCGCTTTGGCGTCGGCCAGCGTCTTGCACTGACGCGCAAGGGCGAAACCGTGCGCGGCCGCATCGTGCCCCATCAGCTCAACATGAGCGCCACGCCCATTCCGCGCACGCTCGCCATGACTTTTTTCGCCGATCTGGACGTGTCCGTGATCGACGAGTTGCCACCCGGCCGCAGCCCCGTCGTGACCAAGCTGGTCTCGGACGCGCGGCGAGAAGAGGTTATCGCCCATATCGCGCAGGCCGCGCGCGGCGGCCAGCAGGCTTATTGGGTCTGTCCGCTGGTCGAGGAAAGCGAAGCCCTCGAATTGCAAACCGCCGTCGACACCTACGAAGGCATGCGGACCGATCTGCCGGACCTGCGGATCGGACTGGTGCACGGCCGCCTGCCGCAGGCCGAGAAGGCCGCCGTGATGCAGGCATTCCGCGACGGCGACATCGACCTGCTCGTCGCCACGACCGTCATTGAAGTCGGCGTGGACGTGCCGAATGCGTCGCTGATGGTGATTGAACACGCCGAGCGCTTCGGCCTTGCCCAGCTTCACCAGTTGCGCGGGCGCGTGGGGCGGGGCACGGCCGAGTCCGTGTGCGTGCTGCTCTACCAGACGCCGCTTTCGCAGGTTGCGCGCGAACGGCTGCGTGCCATGTTCGAAACGTCCGACGGCTTCGAGATCGCCCGGCGCGACCTGGAACAGCGCGGCCCCGGTGAATTCCTGGGTACACGTCAGTCGGGCATGGCGCTCCTGCGCTTTGCCGACCTGGAGACCGACGCCGCGATCGCCGAAGACGCGCGCGACGCTGCCGTGTGGTTGCGCGCCGAACATCCCGCCGTCGTCGAGGCCCATCTGGCCCGCTGGATGCGTGGCCGCGAAGACTTCCTGCGCACCTGACATGCGGCCCATCCACTCTCTTGAATCCTCAAGCGCCGGCCATCGGGCCGGCGCGTAACCCCGGGGGCGTAGTCCACCATGACTCTCACCGAACTCAAGTACATCGTCGCCGTCGCCCGCGAGCGGCACTTTGGCCGCGCGGCCGAGGCCTGTTTCGTCAGCCAGCCGACGCTGTCCGTGGCCATCCGCAAGCTCGAGGACGAACTGGGCGTGACCCTGTTCGAACGCGGCGGCTCCGAAGTCGGCGTGACGCCCATCGGCCAGCGCATCGTCGCGCAGGCGCAGAAGGTGCTCGAGGAAAGCGCCAGCATCAAGGAGATCGCCCGGCAGGGCCACGATCCGCTGGCTGGCCCGCTACGCGTTGGCGTGATCCACACCATCGGACCCTACCTGCTGCCCAAGCTGGTGCCCGTGCAGATCGGCCGTACGCCGCAGATGCCTCTCCTGCTGCAGGAAAACTTCACCGTCCGTCTCGTCGAACTGCTGCGCCAGGGCGAGATCGACTGCGCCATCATGGCCTTGCCGCTGCCCGAAGCCGGCCTGGTCATGCAGCCGCTCTACGACGAGCCCTTCGTCGTGGCCGTGCCCAACGACCATGAACTCGCGCAGCGCAAGTCCATCGACGCCCAGGACCTGAAACAGCAGACCATGCTGCTGCTGGGCAGCGGGCATTGCTTCCGCGATCAGGTGCTTGAAGTCTGTCCCGAACTGTCGCGCTTCTCGGCCGCTAGCGATGGCATCCAGCGCACCTTCGAAGGCTCCTCGCTCGAAACCATCCGCCACATGGTCGCGGCCGGCATCGGCGTCACCGTGCTTCCGGTCACCGCCGTCCCCGAAAACCCGCCCTCCAACAGCCTGTTGCGCTATCTGCCGTTCGAAGGCCATGTGCCCGAGCGCCGCGTCGTCCTTGCATGGCGGCGCAGCTTCCCGCGCCTGGCGGCGATCGAAGCGCTGGCGCAGGCCGTCTATGAATGCGAGCTGCCGGGCGTGAAGATGTTGGCCGGTGAAGCGGCGGCCGTGCAAGATTGAACGCTAAACGACGGCCAATGGCCGGCGCGGATTTGCGTGGGCGTCCTTGCGTAAGACGGGCCCCTCGCACCGCGTCAATTGGTCGCAGCCCATCGTGAGAACGGCGCCTCCACAACGCCTGTTCTGTCGTGTTTGCAGTGGTATTCTAATTTCGCCTTTTTCCATAGGAGCTAGCAATGGCCAAGTCCACCAAGAAGACCTCGAGCGTTCCGCGCATCAACATCGGTATTTCGGACAAGGACCGCGCCGCGGTTACCGGCGAACTGTCCAAGTTGCTGGCCGATTCATACACGCTGTACCTGATGACGCACAACTTCCACTGGAACGTCACGGGGCCCATGTTCAACACGCTGCATCAGATGTTCATGACGCAGTACACCGAAGAATGGAACGCGCTGGACAGCATCGCCGAGCGTATCCGCGCGCTGGGCCACTACGCGCCGGGCACGTATCGCGAATACGCCAAGCTGTCGTCGATCTCTGAACCGGAAACCGTGCCGGACGCGCTGGAAATGGTGCGCCTGCTGGTGGACGGCAACGAATCCGTCGCCAAGACCGCCCGCGCAGCCTTCGAAAAGGCCGACGCCGCCAACGACCAGCCCACGGCCGACCTGCTGACGCAGCGTCTGGACGTGCATGAAAAGAACGCGTGGATGCTGCGCAGCCTGCTGCAGTAATAAATTTCTTAACTTCGCATACAATGGCCGGCCGTCTCACCCGCAAGGGGGGACGGCCGGATCTTTGTGAACACCGACAATGGCCGCCGCAAGGCGGCCATGTCTATACGACGTGCCACAGATAACGCCCCAGACGCCACCTTCTGTCATCCTCGCTTTTGCCGCGGTTACGCCGCGTCGGCTCCGCGCGCCAGTTTGCCATCAGCGAGCATCCGAAAACCTGCGCTCGGGACCCGTCTGGACAGGCAGGTCATGAGTCGTACCGTAGTTCGCGAACCCGGATCCCCAAGATGCGTGCTGATCACCGGAGCCACCGGCGGCATTGGCGGCGCGCTGGCGCTGGAGTATGCGGCGTATGGCGCCAAGACCATCATTATGCAGGGGCGCAACAGTGCCCGCCTTGCCGAGCTGCGGCAAGCCTGCGAGCAGCACGGCGCGCGAGTCGTCACGCATGAATGCGACGTACGCGATCACGACGCCTTGATGTCCTGGCTGGCCGCCATCTCCGAGGCCGAGATGCCGGAACTCGTCATCGCCAATGCGGGCGTCAACATCAACACCGGACCCGAGCGCCAAGGCGAGGATTGGCAGGATGTGCACCGGCTGCTCGACGTTAACGTCAAGGCGGTGTTTGCCACGGTGCACGGCGTGCTGCCGGCCATGCGCAACCGAGGTTTCGGTCAGATAGCCCTCGTCAGCTCACTGGCCGCCTGGCGCGGCCTGCCCGAAACCCCCAGCTATAGCGCAAGCAAAGCCGCCGTCAAGGTGTATGGCGAAGCCATGCGTGATGCGCTTGCGGAAGCTGGCATCCGCTTCAACGTCATCATGCCCGGCTACGTTGAATCACAGATGTGCTTCGACATGCCCGGCCCCAAACCGTTCTTGTGGAAGGCGGACAAGGCAGCCCGGGTGATCCGCCGTGGACTGCAAGCCAATCGCGCTCGTATCAGCTTTCCGTTTCCTTTGAATTTGGGGTGCTTTCTGCTGTCGGTGATTCACCCCGCGGTGTCCGGATGGATATTGAAGAGGGTGGGTTACGGTGATTGAGGCGTTTTGGATACCGCTGCTGCCGCCGTATTTGATGGGGTTGGCCTTGTCGTGGGTGATTGAGGCCATGCTGACGCCGCGCCCCGTTGCCCCGTGGCGCCGGCCCGCTGCGGCCAACGCAGTGCACGTGGGAGTCTGGACGTTGGCTTTTGCGTTGGAGTTAGCACTCTTCAGGCGACCATACTTCGGGGTTTTTAATGTGTTGGCAGTTCAATTGCTCATCGTCTTGGTCAGCAATGCAAAGTATCGCGCCCTTCGGGAGCCATTCGTTTACCCGGACTTTGAGTACTTCACGGACGCGATTAGGCACCCGAGACTATATTTGCCTTTCTTCGGCGTGGCTCGGGCGCTGGCAGCCGGGGGAGGGTACGGCGCAGCGCTTTGGGCGGGTTTGGTTCTCGAGGACTCGATCACGGCAGGCGCCGGTATATGGTTGGTGTCGTTCGCGGAATTGCCACAGGAGCACATGTTCGACCCAATTGCGCCCGCGGTGCCGTTCTTTACCCATACTTTTGCACTTGTCGCTGGTGGGCTCTTTCTTGCGATAGCGTCCGGCAAAATGAATTCCGTCGCGTTTGACGCGTCACGGGATCTGCGACGCATAGGGTTGATCTCCGCTCTCTGGGCTTATGGGCGCAGCGAACGTCAATCTAGTGCGGAGTTGCGCGCAGAAGCTCCATTTGCGAATGCCAGGTCGCCAGCATCGCTGCCGGCCCCGATGCCCGACATCGTTGTAATACAGAGCGAATCCTTCTTCGATGTCCGAAGGGCATATCCCGATTTGCTTCGCCGGGACCTCCTGGCCAATTTCGATTTGCTTAAGTCGGAGGCGATCGCGCACGGTCAATTGGAAGTCCCCGCATGGGGGGCGAACACCGTCCGCACTGAGTTTGCGTTCCTCAGTGGATTGCCCGAAAGGACTTTGGGCGTACATCAGTACAACCCTTACCGCAAGCTAGCAGGGCAAGGCTTCCCGACTATCGCTTCCTACCTGCGGAGCTTGGGCTACCGCACGGTGTGCGTTCATCCGTACCACCGCAGCTTCTATCGTAGAGATCAAATAATGCCGCTGTTGGGATTCGATGAGTTCATTGACATTGAGGCGTTCCAGAATGCGAAGCGGGAAGGGGCTTACGTAGGGGATCGGGCATTGGGGGAGTACGTGGCAAATGTGTTGCTGCAAGACGCAGAGCAGCCTACGTATGTCCATGTGATCACGATGGAGAACCACGGGCCGCTGCATTGGGAGAATGTGGATTCATCTGATGTGGCGGCCGTCTTCAAAGGCCCTATGCCCGAAGGGTGTCAAGAGTTGGTCGCATACGCGAGACATTTGCTCAATGCGGATGCAATGTTTGGGGAGCTTAGGCAACAGATTCTGAATAGATCGCGGCCTGTCAACTTATGCATCTTCGGTGACCATGTGCCCATCATGTCGGACGTATATCAAAAGTTGGGTAAAGCACATGGAACGACTGACTACTTAACGTGGCGGTCCGACAACCGAGAACAAGTGAATGAAGAGACGTCTAGAGATATCGCGTCGCTGGGATCCACACTTTTAAGCATGGCGGGAATGCATCCCGGTAACAACGCCGCACGACTTGCCTCGACGAGAAGTACCGTCTCCCTCGAAGGAATGATGTGATTCTAGGCTCAGTTCCGACCCAAGCGATACAATGCGGTACGTAACGATTCATGAGCAATTGAAAGTACGATATCAATATCTAAGCTGCTACATGAACAAACAGTATTAGCGAATAAAAAGTAGAGCCGACACTGTTCATTTGCATGGTTTTTACAAATAAATGATAACTCTTCAAAAACTGAAGTCGAAACGCCTTTTTCTGTGGCTCGTTGGAATACCCCTGGTTCTGGCGGTCGTTTATTACAGTTTCTTCGCGTTGGACAGGTACGTCAGCGTAGCCCAAGTTGCCGTCCGGCAGGTCGGCAATAACGAAACGCCACAAGTTCCGGGGCTTGCTGTCATGCTGAGCGGTCTGAATCCGACGTCCCGGGAAGAGACACTATATCTTCGAGAGTTTTTGACTTCGCAGGACATGCTTAATGTTCTGCAGGCCAAGCTTAAGTGGTCAGAGCATTACGCTGGACGTTGGCACGATTTATTGTATTGGCTGCCGAGCGATGCCCAACGTGAGGATTTGCTCGAATACTATCGTCGCATGGTGACAGCGCATTTCGACGAGCAGACCGGCCTATTGAGCGTTAGTGTCCAAGCATTCGATTCCGCCTTTGCCGAAAAAGTTTTAAAAGTCATGCTTGGCGAGAGTGAGAGATTTGTGAACGAGCTATCGCATCGTATGGCCCGTGAGCAGATGGCGTTTGCTCAAAGTGAACTGGCTAAAGCCCGTGTTGCTTACGAAGAGCGGCGAGAGGACATGCTGGCTTTTCAAAGCAGCAATAATCTTCTTGATGCAGAGGCTACAGCAAAAGCGAGGGCAGACATCATCGTTGAGCTTGAGGCCAATTTGACGAAGGAAAGGACGGTGCTTAAAGGGTTGGCGGCCACGCTTAACGCTGACACTCCGCAAGTGCGACAGCAAAAAAATCGCATCCACGCTTTGGAACAACAGTTGGCTTCGGAAATCCAGCGCCTGGTTTCCCAGAAGGGCGGGGACAAGCTCAACGTCGTGGCTTCGCGATACCGGAATCTTACCATTGACGCTGCAATTGCTGAGGAGGCATACAAGTTCGCGGTAAGTTCAGTAGAGTCGGCTCGAATTGAAGCAAGCAAAAAACTTCGGAGCCTTGTGACTGTGGTTTCTCCTAACGTCCCGGATAAGGCGATATACCCCGAGCGTTTGTACAACCTGATCACAGTATTTATTGCGCTGCTGCTGTTTTACGGAATAGCACGGTTTGTCGTTGCCACCATTGAAGACCATCGCGATTAACTCTTATTTCTTCTGATAATGCACGCCAATTCACCTCGCTTTTCCCTGCGCGTAATGGCACTTTGCGTACCGTTGCTCCTGGCTGGTTGCGGAAGTTTGTTGTCTTCAGCTGGGCCCTCACGCTACGCAGTCATGAACAGCGATGAAAGTCAAAATTACACATTGATCGACCTCAGCGCGGACACCATTGCACCCTATATGCGTCCGCCAGAACCGAAGTTGAGCAGCGCGGTCGCATTGCCTTCTGTTCCCGACGTTCATCTTGTACCCGGCGATGTGCTACGAATTATGATTGCCGATTCGGGCATCGAGGGCGCTTTATTTGCGCCCTTGGCTGCCGGCGGCACTGTTTTCGAAAATGTCAGGATTGACAGTAAGGGCACAATTTCCCTGCCCTATGTTGGGCGAGAACGTGTCGTCAAGAAGACGCTGAGCGAAGTTGAGGCGTTGATTCGAAGGAAGCTAAGGGGGGTCACGAGCGATCCCCAAGTTCAGGTTTCCCTGACAGGAGATCTTTCAGGCTCGGTGTTGGTAGCCGGCGCTGTGAAGACTCCAGGTAGATTTTCTGCGCTGCAGGGGCCTTTGACCCTGTTGGATGCAATTAACCGCGCGGGTGGCCCAGTGCTCGAGCCACATCTCATTCGGGTTGTAGTGAGAACCGGCAATAAGTCATATCACTTCAATTACGAGGATCTTCTCTCCGGTAGAAACCAGATATTACCTGCCGGTGCGGAGGTGGTCTTGGAGAGGGCACGTAAGCGTTTCGTGGCTATGGGGGCGGTTGGAGATCCGGGGCTGCACGACCTACCCTCAAATAACCCCAGCTTACTGGAGGTTTTGGGCAGCGTTAAGGGACTCAGTGAAGCCAAGGCCGATGCGGCTGGAGTGTTCGTATTCCGATTGGTGGAATCAAAAGATCCATCTTCTACGGATACGAAAACCTCTGCTCAAGTTTTCCGATTGAATTTGAAGCAGCCGGCAGCGATGTTCTTGGCAAGGCAGTTCTTGGTTCAGCCGGAAGACGCGGTGTATGTGACCAACGCTGCGGTTTACGAATGGCAGAAAATCATTTCGCCTATCGTGCAAGTACTTGTCCTGGGTCGAGCGATCGAAAGTTTCTGAGCCTATATGTATTCAAAACGATCGCCTACAGAGATTATGCGTGCCGTCTTATTCGCGCTCGTGCTGCGCGAGGTAAGAGGGCGCTTTGGAATTAATCGTCTGGGCGCCTTTTGGTTCATTTTTGAACCATTGGCGCATATCGCCGTGCTGCTAACAGTTTTTGTAGTGATTCGAGGCGCTCGCGTGAACTACGGACCTGATCTATTGATATTCTGGGTTACCGGAATCGTTCCGTTTCTGCTGTTCAAGAACATCGCGCTAAAGGGAATGGAAGCTATAGCTGCGAACAAGGCCCTGTTTGCATATCGGCAGATCAAACCTATAGACACAATCTTAGCAAGAGCCATCTCTGAAGTAGCATTGATGTGCTGCGTCTATGTCTTAATAATTCTGGCTCTCGGGTTTTGGGGTGGACACGACATTCTCATAGCTGAGCCCCTGAAGTTCATTAGCTTGCTCATTGTTGGAATTTTGTTGTCGCTCGGTCTTGCGCTTATTTACTGCGTCATCGGGGAAGCGATTCCAGAAATCAAGAATTTGATCAAGTTGAGCTATATGCCGTTGTATTTTTTATCTGGCGTGATAATGCCTTTATGGGTCGTTCCCGAGTCTATGAGGTTGTATCTATGGTGGAATCCGTACTTACACATTATTGACGGAATCAGGGAGGCAACATTCTCCTATTATCCCAAAATTGATGGAATCGATTTTTACTACGCAGGCTCTGTGACGCTTGTGATCCTGTTCTTGGGTGTTACGGCCTATCGGTCTCGGCGGCAGCAATTGCAGGCGATTTGACGTTCTATGATCCAGCTAGTTTCAGTGACTAAATCCTATCGGACCAACCAAGGCCGAAAATATGTCTTTCGCGATTTATCGATGGATATTCCATCCGGAAAGAACGTTGCGATTATCGGTCGAAACGGTGCAGGCAAATCCACATTGATGCGCCTATTGGGCGGACAGGATTCGCCAGATGCTGGGCGTATTGTGACCAATAAATCAATATCGTGGCCGGTAGGTTTGAGTGGTGGTTTTCAAGGCTCATTGACCGGACGCCAGAATGTGAAATTTGTTGCCCGTGTCTATGGCGCGGTCGACGAAAAAATGGCTGAGGTCGTTAGATACGTGAAGGAATTTGCCGAGATTGGCGAGTACTTCGACCAACCAGTCAATACGTATTCTTCCGGCATGCGCGGACGGGTCGCCTTCGGTCTCAGCTTGGCGTTCGATTTTGATTACTACTTAGTGGACGAAGCTATGTCTGTCGGGGACGCACACTTCAAGAAAAAAGCTGCGGATGCTTTCAAAGAAAGAGTTGGTCGGGCCAATGTTCTACTAGTCACCCACGGAATGAGTCAGGTTAGAACCATGTGTGACATGGTGCTCCTCCTAAAAAACGGAATGCTTATTCGCTATGATGATGTCGAAGAGGGTATAGCCGCATACTCCGCCACGTAAATATATAGATTACTTTGAAAGTGGGAAGTGTCTGCGCGGAGCTTCTCTACGTAAATTGTAAATAGCCTTGTAAGAGAATCCTCGTGATTATTTTTTCGGATAAAGTTAATTTTAAAAGAGAGAATTTCCCAGCGTTATTTGACTTTCTGGACGGACAGAATGTTGAGTATCATTTTGATGAGCACAATGCTGAGCTGAAAAAGGCTTGGGGAAACTACAGCTATTCTGCATTTTCTGCTGAATTTCGGTATGTTGCTGAGTCGAAAGATGTTGAATATCTAGGCATAGACCTGAACGAATGCCTGGAGGATGAACTGTTTGGCGCCTACGCTCTACATAAAGATTGGAGTTTGTCGGATAACCAATCTAAGCATGATTTTTCTCAGCTAATCGGGGAGAGCTTTCCCGATGAGGTCAGAGCTTGCAGAGCGGCAGTGTGTTTCTGGCTTAATTACTGGGATCAACTTTTCAGCAAGATCAAGCCTGTCGCTGCCATATGTTTTGGCGGAAATCTAATCTACGTTAAGGCATTTTTGGCGATTGCCAGGAAGAGGGCGATTCCTGGATTTGTGGCTGAACATTTCTTCACTGGGCATGATTTCTATCTAGAACCTCGTTATTCGTCAATTCCAAATTCGAGCTTCTTGAGAAGTAAGCGATTTACCGACGCGCTGAACCAGCGGGTATCCAGTCCCTATTCTGAGGCATGGCGAAAGCTATACTCGCAACGTAACAGGAACGTGGCTCAACCCGCGTTTACTTCTTATAAAATCAGGAATTATGCGTTGGTGCTTGCGCAAGTTCCAAATGATTTCTCCATATTTTCTTCGTCGAACAAGTGGAAGAATTCGATAGGATTTTATAAAAAGGTAATTGCTGAACTACTAGAGTTCAACAATGATCCTGTGGTTATGAAAGTGCATCCTTATGAAAGGATGAAGAACAAAGGTGCGTCAGTCAGCACTTTTGATGCGATGAAAGATTTTCGTGAACGGTTGCCGCACGACCTTCGAAAGCGCTTTCACATCGTAGAAGATTTTTCATTGCCCGGGTTGATATCTGGTTGCCGCTTCGCAATCACGCTTAACTCGCAGTCCGGGTTGGAAGTAGCATCGCATGCGAAGCCGCTGATATGTTTCGGCGGAGCCTTCTACGGCAATAGGGGGTTTACTATTGACCTGACAGAGGTCACGCAACTTCGTGATGTGGTTGAGTCACTCGACTATTCTGAAGAGATGTTGAGCGCGTATGCTGCGTTTCTCAATGCTGCGTTTGAACATTTGATCGGGTATGGAGAGATTGAGAAGGTCAGAAGGTTATTTTCCAATCTCGACATAAAAGTTCGGGATCCAAACGCTGCAGCTCGTCAGATCGCTTTACCTAAACCTGTTGAAAGCAGCGCAACATCTAGTCCCGGCATAAGGCCTACAGTTTCAAAAGTTAAGACGGGCGGGGGCGCCGGAATTGTATCGGCAGGCAGAAAGACTAGGCTTTGGCGCAAGTTTAAGAAAGACCCTCGCGGGTATTGTCTAGATAGCAAGCACGCCGTCTTGAGATTCATAGGTAGGAAAATTCTATAATGCCCAGAACTATATTTGTCGATCATTCATGCGCGACGGATTACGAATCTCCGTTCTTTCCGCTTTTCTTTCCAGATGTCGCCGACCTCTTCACCGTTACCAGCACATTCTCCAAGCTTGAGTCGACGACTTTTCCCATTCTAACCAATATAACGGATAATATTGAGGAGCGGTTATCAAAGGACCAGGGGCGACGTTTTGGTCTTGTATTGGATGGGAGAAAGAACTGGGCAAATTGGTTTTCGGTTATTGCTCGAGCAGAATTTGTAGTTCTGATTGGGGGCAACGGCGGAGTAGATAAGCTAAATCACGTTACGGAGCTCGGATGGATTGTTCCTGCCCTTCCGGAAGCGGATGCTGGTCGAAAGTGGCCAGTTACGGACGTGAGCTCCCTTGACTGCTTATATTCTGATTTGCTGGACGGCGCCGAAATTCCATCCAGATTGTACGTTTTCTACGGGAATATAAACTCACCTGTACAGTCGTATGCTGAACGGTTTTCGGAAATCGGCGTTGAGTTGCGATTTCTTAAGCCAAATGCCGATATGTTCGCAGCCATCTATAAGGACGGGCTGGAAGTATATCGTCCTGCTTCGGACATATTGAAGGCGATTGCAACCGATGGGGGCGAATCTCCGACCGGTGTTTATCGTAATCCAATAAGGGTGCAAGACTTTGCGCTTCTTCTCCGAAAGCTTGCTGGAGAGGGCGATGTCAAAGAAGTTTCCAGACATGTCGTCAACATAGTTTGCTTTCGCCCAACCTACTTGTTTTTGGATTTAGTCCGCCGGTTTGAGGCGGTCGGATGCGTGTTTTCGGATTTTCCGCTACGCAATGCCAAATCATATATCTGGATGCGGCCGCAGGAGCTCTGGCATTATGAGGCCCTGCTGGATGGAAAGACACATAAGGAAATTTCCGCGACTTACCAGCGTGGTTTTGACGAGGATAGTGGAAAAAACTGCGAAATCGAGGATATCTTGCGTCGTTCGGTAGCCATTCATCATGGAACTTGTTACGAGCCTCTATATCAGTTCGACTCTCAACGCCTAGCTCGTAGCTTGCGCATGGTCAACAGGGTGGTTGGCGTATGCGAGTTTGAAGAGTGCTATGGTCCGAGCCACAATATTGCGAACAAGTCCAACTTCGAGTTTGTTCCGATTGGCTACGATCATAAGCTTTTTAACGAAAGGCACCATAAGAACTCTGGTGTCGAGGCGGGAGTCAAGCTGAAGTTAGGGTTTGTCGGTCGGGCTTACGGCACGCTTGATAAGGGGCAGCTTAGTAAGAGCCGTATGTCTGAGCCGAAGGGGTATCGGAAGGGAGGGGATATCCTGCTGGATATCGCATTGCGACTGAAAAGCTTGAATGTTCCTTTCGAATTGCATATCGTCGGTCAAAACTGGGAACACCTTGTCGAGTCGCTGGAGCGCTACGGTGTAGATCACGTCTACTACGCGCGCGATAAAAATATCAGCTATGAAGATTATCCGTCCGTATACGGAATAATGGATGCGCTACTTATCACGGCTAGATGTGAAGGTGGTCCTGTCAGCGCCATTGAGGCTCTGTCGCTGGGCGTAAAGGTGATTAGCACCAATGTTGGCGTAGTCCAATTCCTTGGCAGGCATTTGGAAGGTACAAATGGGTGTGCAATCTTTGATTATGACAAGAAGTGGCATATTGCCGAAACTGAATTAGCGGTAAATGCTGTGGCCGACCTTTATAAAAATGGGCGCTCGGCCGAAGACGTGGCGATTTCGCGCTCCCGTGTTGTTGATTTAACCACGGACGCCTGGGTAAGGAGAATTGCCGATCTGGCCATAGCAATAAAGCCGTAAGTTCATATGGCGTGGAATCGGGATAACTCTATAAGAATTACGTATGCGACAGCCTAATCATGCTAGCGTACCCATTCCACGCAGTATTTGGGAACAGATATGCTTCCGAACGAGTATGAGTATTTGTTTGAGTGCTCAGGGGAGCGGCACTTGGAAGGCGTTAGTCTTGTGAGGCCTGCGCAAGCCGTCGAGGTTGAGGGTTCCAGCGCTGGGCGTTCCGCAAATGTTTAATGGGTGCGCGCACTTGACCAGTGCGTATGCCCGTAGAAGCGCACCTAAGCTCAGACTAGGAGCTTTGGGGTGTAGCAGAGGGTCTTGAAAGGAGGGGGAGAGCTCGTACAGGTCAATCGTGCTGCGCCTAATCGTACTTATGACCCACGGCACCGCTCCAGCTCGCCTTTTCCAATGCCCTCACGGCCTGGTTGCGTTTGAAGAGTTGCTTGGAGCACGGACCGACACAGGAGCGGATGCTTTTATGGTTCGGTTCTTGTTGGGTGAACTCAAATAATTCTTCCACCCGCCAGCGCCTCATTTTATTCGAGGAGGTAGTCATAGCAAGCCGCAATGCTAGAACCTCAAGAGAATCCCATCGGAAAATATCCTAGCACTAGCCGCAGATTAGCAACCCGCACTCGTTTGGGTTGTGTATCAATGCCGACGTTTATGCGAACAAACAATCTATCCCGATGCTCATCAACGATAGAGGGGAAAGCCTCCATTACAGTCAGTGAGGACCATTTGTTGGCCTGGGCCTTTGCTGAATTGGTGTGATGATAGCCGCTGTTACCAAAACCGCCCAGTGAAAAAACAGCATCTCCATTCGAAGTGTAGACGTCCGCGCTAAGCGTTAGGTATTTCCCAGAAATCTCGCTGCACGTCTTAGCATCCGGTAAAATGGAAAGATTTAAGAAAATGTTATTCGTTTCAATTTTTTGAAGATCAATGTCTAGATAATTGAGGCTTCCAGAAATCTTCATCTCTGCGGTTTCGTGGGTTCTGACCTTCCAATTCGTATTGATGAACTGATCGTTCTTGGGGTTTACAACGGTTCCGTCAATAATGGTGCTGTCGGGAGCAATCAGATTATCGCTAATCGACAAGCTTGGAGAAACGAGGCTCCAACGTCGTCCATCAAATATGCAGTGCGCTCCACACAGTCGATCATTGGAATAATGGCCAATGTTGGAGAAAAAAACGACGCGACCTGGTGTTTCGTATTGATGTCTCAACTGCCAAAGGACTTGACCGTCGGCGTCAAAACTCCGCATAGGATCCTGCTTGCTATTTTTTTGAAGCTCTTTCCTACGCTGATTGAAAAGTGCTCCGTCTCGCTCAAGAAATTTCTGTTCTATATGTCCGACGTTGACTATATTTCTGTAAAGAGTGGCGAGAGTGACAACATCGTATACGTTCCCGATCTCTCTTCCGAATGGGAATGAGTGGTTGTCAATATCGAGCGTCTGCACGATCAGTTTCTTACTTGAAACCCTGGCATTAGAAAGTAGATTCACATTTAACACGTCCATTTCAAAATGGCCGTGCACAATATAAACTACCGAATCCTGCCAGAGGTCGTCAGCAACTTCGTCTATGTTTATATGCCTGCCAGCTAGGTCGGTTATGTGCTCCCGCAACTCGGGCCAAGAATGCTCCCGAGTCATGTCCAGACTAATCTGAGGATTGGCCGCAATGGCGTTCGCATTCAATCTGAGCGCATGAAGGATGGCGCCGTACCCAGACATAGACGAACCAAAAAAGAATACGTTCTCCGGCTTGTACTTTTCCGTGTAGATTTTGAAGATTTTCCCAAAAGTCTCACCATAATCCCCATCTAGGTACCATGTGTTCGATGGATCTGTAACGAACAGGAGATCATACTTCTGGTCCTCCAGAAAAGTTCGCATCGCAAGATAGTTTGACCCTTGATTGTGCGTGCTCATCACAATCAATAATTGGCTTGAAGCACAGCCCTTCAGCGGAACATATAGTAGTTTCTTGCCTTGCTCGATAATTTGATGCTTTTTAAGTACTTCTGTAAGGTCAAATTTTGGAAGTCCTGCGGATGCAGAAATCGCCTTATCTGCCGATGTCATCTGATCTAACATGGGGTCTTATTTTTGTTGATGGGGCACGCGAAGATAACAGGGAGTTCCTCGCATGGGCTGATCATGCCAAGGTTCAAACTTGATTCCTAGTTCCCCTGAACCAACCGCGGTATTGAATTCCGGACAGCGAGTTTAATTGCCTGTCTAGAATAGAACCCACCGTTAATCTGTGATCGATGTACAACAACATCGCGGAAACTTCGAAATAGTTTCGCATCTGGTTTTGTACGATGGAGCCAGAATTTATCGAGACCTTGTTGAAACGTCAGACCAGGCAGATCGTAAATGGCTTTACCAAGGGTAATCGTTGGACAGCCATGAACTAATGCCGAACCGCCGACGGTACTATTTACCGTAACGAGTCCAGCCGCTTTTGAGAGTAGGGCAGGGAGGTTTCCACTTTCAAGAAAAAACACTCGATCGGTAAGATTGAGGCGCTTCGAAATTATTAGTAGCTCTCTTTGGTAGTTTACTAAACCTGGGTCGAGGGGATGAATCTTCACTGCTAGGCGTGCGTCGAGAGGCGCGTGTTTGGCGAAAGACTCAACAGTTTCGAACATGGCGTCACACATGCTGCCATATGGTGAGTGATGCACGATCTGCGCATCATTTGCCAATTGCAATGGCAGAAGATAAAACGGGTTCTTTTCAGACTCCGTTATCAATCGTCTTTCAATCCTTCGAGATTTATGGTCCTGTATCCAGACCCGCATGCCACGTTTCAGATATCCCAAGTATTCAGTAAGTGGCGAATAGGGAACGTGACTTTGCACGCCCGGATGAACTAGGAAGTTCAAGCCTGCCCAGAAGTTGTAGCCAATATCAAAGGCGGCGCGCTTCCAGAAGGGAGAAGCGAAGGATGCGCCGTTGTCATAATGAGGAACGCTAAGAGCCTCATCCCTGTACCATTGCGGTTCTTTAGAGAGGGAAGAGTTAGCGTTCACGCCAGTCCGCTCCAACGTGATCCAAAAGGGGCGGAAATATCCTTCTTCAAAAACGTGTACTCTAATGCCCGAATTTTTGGCCGCGTCTATGGCTGGTCGGTGGACCGGCCTGCAATCCCCAAAAAGAACAATGTCAGATATATTGTGCTCACGGAATTCGCCGAGATAAAATTGGCTTAATCGCTGCATAGGGCCTCGATAGCCAATCGCATTTCCCTTCCGCCAATATACTGCGTCTCCGACAGTAAAATTTACCTTCCTTACTGTGTGGCCAAGTTCGCGAAGCGCGACTGCTAGTCGTGGAAAGAATGGCGAGCACACACCTTGCAAGAACAAAAAATTTTGTTTCATGTGCATTGAGAAACTTGAGAAATGCCGTCGAGGTGACCGGATTTCCCCTATTAAGAACTTACCGATTAAGTACGAAGCCGGCCTTCGCCCAGAGCTTCAGTTTGTGAAATTGGCGGCTAAGGTATGTTTTCCGGACTGTGGATAGATTGCCGCTGGCGATTAGTTCAGCACGTTTATGAATCAATTGCTGAATGGCGGCTTCGCAGGAAGTGAAGCCATTTAAGGTCCAGTCCCAATAGATCGGGTAATGCAACATAGCGCCGGCAATTAGCTCATCCAGAGTCAATTTCCTTAAACGACGCTGAACGGGGGCCTTGTCTTCAGTTAATCCCCAGCCGGAGTAAAATGGACTTCCGTAGACTACGACAGATTTTCCTCGCAATAAGGCATCAAATCCACTTAATGAAGTCATGGTGTGGACTTCAGCGGATGCTTCGATACAACTGACAATTGACGCTTCGGTTTCAATGGTATCCGCAAATAACAGAGCGTCGCTTCTGTGTATGCTCCCCTTTCTATTGCGCACCAGGACGTCTGGATGTGGTTTATACACTAGGTAATCGTTAGGGCAAGCTTCGCGTGCTGCGCGCAAGAGCGAGAGATTGCTCTTGAATAACCCGGAGCCAAATTTGATGGATGCGTCATCTTCCACTTGTCCGGGTACCAAAACTGTGCGACGACCCTCTGTACGCCAAGTGGGAGGCTTGTGAGACTCAATATTATACTTAGTGAGCTGATTTTCTACGATAAGCGCTCGAACCCTTGTGGCGCGTTGTATATCGCGTTCGGTGAAGACCTTATGGTTTAAGAGGTGTTCCAGATCGCTCGGTTGCCTAGCGTCGAAATATAGACCCCGGCTGTCAATTACAAGGGAATGAGGTGCAATGAAATCCGACCCGAGACCAATAGAACGAATGAATCCGTCCTCCATGCGAAGAAGAGATGCGCCAGTTTTTTGCGCTAGTAAAATTACTTCTTCTGACGGAGCAGCGCCCCACGCGACAATTCGGTCTGTTTGCTTAATTTCCAGCTTCTCTGCCGCCTTTATGTCGGGCACAAATTGCACTCTACGGTACCCTCCGCCGAGGAATCTCTTGACGTTCTCTGCTTTCCAGCGCCGATAGCCTATCGCGACGGTTCGAGTGTGGGATGGGCTGTGCATCCTGCGTTGCAGGCTCAACCATTCTATGACATCAAAAATGGTACCGCGCTGGTGTGTCTCTGGATGCAGATAACGCGTGTAATGCATGTACGCGGCTGCGAAAAGCTCGTCGACAGATCGCCCTCGCGTTCGTCGTGAGCAGCGTTGGCGATCATCGGTGCACCCCCATCCTGCATACCACGGCATACCGAAACATGTAACTGGAACGTTATGCAGTAGTGCTTCAAAGCCCATTTGCGAAGTCACAACATACACTCTATCCATAAATGGAAAAAGACTCGCAGGACTTATGGAATCACGGAGGAGCACGGTGTCTGGGTCCGATGGCACGGTTCCGAGATAGCCTTGCTTTGCTCCGTTGCTGACTTCCGGATGCGTCTTTACATATATAACTGCGTCCGGATTTTCATTTCGCGCAGCGGCGAGCATTTTGGCGAAGGATTCAGCACTGGCCAGCCCATAGGAAACGCTGGAGTCGCCCTTCGTCTGATCTACAACTAAAATGCGTCGCTCTTTTCCGAAGAAAATGCCGGAGGAAGCATCCGGTGCGGCATTATATTTACTCAGTCCGTCCGAAACGACACGAAATCGCGCTTCGGCGTGGCCGCTGCCCACTCCCGAGAGAACATCAGTGTCGGATTCGAGTAGTTTCTCTAGGGCTGAAGGTCTATCCGCCGCGTAGTAGATTCCAATAGGATCCACCACGAGGGACAAAGTTGGATATTCAGGTCCTGTCCCGTGCGATCTAAGAAATCCATCCTCAAGAGAAATAAAAGGAAGCGTGAGTTTCGCGGCAAGTGCGCGAGGCTTGTGCGTGGAGGGACGCAATCCCCAACCCGCGATGGCGTGAATGTTCTTGCTGGTGACGGATCTCGAAGTTCGCAGGTGAACGACAGAATCACCTAGCATTGATGCCAGACCGGGGAGTTGGGCGAGGTTGCGGGAAAAGGTTCCGATTAACACGAGCAGTGGCCTTGATGTTATTGATTGGTTTCTGCTTGGTCTACGTCGAATATTTGTAGCACCCCGACTACATTGTGATTCTCATCAACTACGATCAGTTCTTTAATTTTCTGTTCGTTCATGAGCTCTTCGGCTTCGACTAGTCGCTCGGATTGATCAATGGTTTTGGGGGTGGTCGTCATTAGATCGGCTGCGACCAGTGTGGAAGGATCACCTTCTTTCTCGAAGGCTCTTCGAATATCTCCGTCGGTGATAATGCCGCAAAGACTAGTTCCCTTCATGACAATTGCTAGGCCCAATCGGCCCCGAGTAATTGTTTGGATCACGTCGCGAAAACTCGAATCATGCGCGCAGAACGGAAGCGCACGAGAGTGCATAACGTCTGCTATACGCGTCAAGAGCTTTCGTCCCAAGCTTCCCCCAGGGTGAAATCGGGCGAAATCTTCCGGTTGGAAACCGCGAGCGCTCGAAAGAACAACGGCGAGGGCGTCGCCCATCGCTAATGTTGCGGTAGTAGAACTAGTCGGTGCCAGATTATTGGCGCAGGCTTCGCTTGGGACGGATATATCAAGGGCAATGCTGGCGTTTTTGGCGAGTGTGGATCCCATGTTGCCAGTCATCGCTATGATCAGGTTCTGTTGGAACTGAAGGAAGGGCAACAAGCGGATAAGTTCCTCAGTTTCGCCGCTGTTCGAGATCATCAGCGCGATATCGATCGGCCGAATCATACCCAAGTCACCATGAAAGGCCTCGCCTGGATGAACTGAAAATGATGGCGTTCCAGTTGATGCGAGCGTGGCGGCGATTTTCTTGCCGATAATGCCTGATTTGCCCATGCCGACAACGACGAGGCGGCCCTTCATGTTAAGGATGCTCTCTACGACTCTTTCGAAGTTGCCATCCAAACGATTGCTCATTTGCTGGAGCGCATCGATTTCTGTAGCAATTACGCCTTTCGCAGTGTCAAGATAGTCCATGTTAACTTCCACCTAATCTTTTATTTGGATAGTAGATATACGATTGCGATTATTCGCGACGCTACGAGGCACTCGTAGAAGCTCGCCCTCGTCGGCGCATACTCAATCTGATTGATGCGCAATTGCGGTCAGCCTTGAGAACTGCGAGTCGCTTAAGCTAAATATCAACTTGCTTCATGTTGAATGGCCTTTTCAACCGGCAGAGCCACTGCGCTACGAGAAACCAGGGTATGGATAAGTTCAGGCCGTTTGGCGGGGATGCGGCTATCTTCTCGCTAGACTGAGGCGGACGACCTCTATTGGGTAAAGCTAGGCCGCCGTTCCCGGCTGCGGCAGGGGCTAGCAATAGAGTACGATGTCGCCCAGGCCCCTATAGTCCTGGCACGCGACGGTCGGCCAAGCTTAAACAATTACTAGTGGCGGGAAACTCTTGACTAGATCGTCCACAGCCTTCAATTGCGTCAAATATGCTTCCAGGTGCTCCAGTGGCAAGGCGCTCGGACCGTCGCATTTAGCGCTGTTTGGCTCGGGATGGGACTCCAGGAACAACCCGGCCAAACCGAGGGCCAGGGCTGAACGAGCGAGTTCGGCACTCTGAGCACGGCGCCCTCCCGATGCTGCTCCGCCCGGATCCCTTTGTTGGAGGGCGTGAGTAACATCGAAAATAATGGGAATATTGAGGCATGTCTGTTTCATCACCCCAAATCCGAGCATATCCACAATTAGGTTGTCATAGCCAAAGCAGGTGCCACGGTCGCACAGGATGAGATTATCGTTATGAGCTTCGTGGAATTTTTCTACGATGAGGCTCATTTGCGATGGGCTTAAGAATTGTGGTTTCTTAATGTTGATAGTTTTACCCGTTTTCGCCATTGCGACCACTAGATCGGTCTGCCGTGCCAAGAATGCGGGTAATTGCAGCACGTCTGCGACCGACGCGACGATGTCCGCTTGCCAGGGCTCATGAATGTCCGTAATGATGGGGACGCTGAACTCTGCTTTAACAGCTTCGAAGATCCGCATGCCTTCATCCAACCCGGGTCCGCGGTATGAATGGATAGATGACCTGTTGGCTTTGTCGAAACTAGCCTTAAACACATACGGAATGCCCAGCTTCTTGGTTACTCGGACATACTCAGCGCATGCTTGCAGGGCAAGGTCTTTCGACTCAAGCACATTGATTCCTCCAAATAGGACAAATGGCAGGTCATTGCCTAATTGGATGCCATCACATACTTTGACAACGCGTGAAATCATTAATTACTCCATCTGTTCTTGGTCTTCTATGGCTTTCGAAGGCCGGTCGCCGGTCTGACATGACTCGAGTTCATTACCCCAACTCTTAGGTCCACTTCATATCGGGCGCTGATCATTTCGAAAGTGCTTAAGTAGGGCTTCCACAATCCGAGGGGAAGCGTGGCCATCGCCATAGGGATTGTGTGCGTATGCCATTTTTTGATATGAATCTTCGTTATCGGTCAGATCGCTTACCGCTTCTACTATGCGCGAAGAGTCTGTTCCGACCATGCGCACTGTGCCGGCCACCACAGCTTCAGGTCGTTCGGTAGTGTCTCGCATGACCAGCACAGGTTTACCCAGGGACGGAGCCTCTTCTTGTATGCCGCCGGAATCGGTGAGGATAATAAAGCTTTTCGTCATAAAATAGACGAATTGTTCATACTCTAACGGTTCAATGAGGTGCACATTATTTAAATCGCGTAGTAGACGGTTTACTGGCTCGCGTACGTTCGGATTCAGGTGCACGGGATACACGTACTGCATTTCCGGATATCGAAGCGATAGTTGACGAACTGCATTGCAAATCGCTTCAAAGCCGGCGCCAAAGTTTTCCCGACGGTGCCCCGTGATCAGCACTATTCGCTTGCCGCCGTTCAGAAAGGGATATTGCGTGTGTAGGGCTCTGTGCAACTGCTCGTTCGATTCGACTTTGGATTGCACGGCGAGCAGTGCATCGATTACGGTGTTGCCTGTAACCAGGATAGTTCCATCCGACTTCTGTTCTTTCAGCAAGTTTCGACGCGACTGTTCGGTAGGCGCGAAATGAAGCGTCGCAAGCGTCCCCGTAATCTGTCGGTTGGCCTCTTCCGGCCAAGGGGAATAAAGATTACGAGTTCTGAGCCCAGCTTCGACGTGCCCGACGAAAATTCTTGCGTAAAACGCCGCCAGCGATGCCGCTAGGGTTGTGGTTGTGTCGCCGTGCACGAGGACATAGTCAGGACGGTATTCCTGCAATACGCCACGCATGCCTTCAAGTACTAGAGCCGTGACAGAAAACAAGTCTTGCCCAGGACGCATGATGTTCAAGTCATAATCGGGTTCAATGTTGAACAGTTGGAGCACTTGATCAAGCATGTGGCGATGCTGGCCTGTGACACAAACGCGAGAGTCGATGTCGCTATGTGCTTTAAGCGCTGCGACAACCGGCGCCATTTTGATTGCTTCGGGCCGCGTTCCGAATACGGTGAGAACTTTCATGAATGACGAATTCCAAAAACGGGAGGTCTCTTGATGCGAAATTATTTGAAAGACTGCGGTTTGCTGCAGCGGTTGGAAATTAATGGCTGAAGGATATGCCGACTGCGCTGAAAAACAGGTCGAACCTGTTCTCAGAATTAACGTTAGTCAAGCACACACTTTATGAAGGCCGTTTTATAGCTTCCTTCTCGAAAGCGGTTTCATATTTCCTGGCGCAGCAAGGCGACGGTATGCTTCAGTTGTTCTTCGGTGTGTTGACAAGCGATAAAGAAGCGTAGGCGAGCCGCCTTTTCAGGAACCGCCGGATAAAGAATCGGCTGCACGTTAATTCCGTGTTTGAACAGTTCTGCAGATACCCGCGTCGCCTTCAACGAACTCCCCGTAATCGCCGGCACCACCGCCAACCCGGTACTCGTTCCGGTATCAATCCCCGCCGCCTTCGCCTGCTCCAAAAAAAACTTCCCCCGCGCCTGCAAGGTCGCCACGCGATCCGGCATTTCCTTCATCCGCCGCAACGCCGCCAGTGACGCAGCCGCCACCGTCGGCGGCATCCCCACGCTGTACAAAAACCCCGGCGCCAAGAACTTCAAATGCTCGACCAGCGCCGTTTCACCGGCGATATACCCGCCGCAGCCAGCCAGCGTCTTGCTCAGCGTCCCCATCCAGATATCGACGTCCTTGCCGTCCATTCCGAAATGCTCACGGATGCCGTAGCCACGCGCGCCCATTACGCCGAGCGAATGCGCTTCATCCACCATCAGGAAGGCGCGATGGCGTTGTTTGACTTCAACGAAACGAGGCAGGTCGGGGTAATCCCCGTCCATGCTGTAGATGCCTTCCAGCACGATCAGCACGCGTTCGAACTGGTGCCGTTGATCGTGCAGGATGGCGTCGAGCGCTTCCCAGTCGTTGTGGCGGAAGGGCAGGCGGCGGGCGCCTGACAGCTGGATGCCTTGCAGTACGCTGTTGTGGATCAGTTCGTCATGCAGGACTAGGTCACGCGGGCCGAAGAGGTAGCCGATCGTGGAAACGTTGGTGGCGTGGCCGCTGACGAAGGTGATCGCGTCGTCCACGCCGTACAGCGCCGCAAGTTCAGCTTCCAGTTCGCGGTGCACGGGTCGTTCGCCCGAGACCAGGCGGCTGGCGGACACCGACGTGCCGTAGCGATCGATGGCGGCCTTGGCTGCGGCGATCACGGCCGGGTCGCCGGACATGTTCAGGTAGTTGTAGCTGGCGTAGTTGATGTAGCCGTTGCCATCGATCTGCGTGCGCGCGCCGGCGGTGCCTTCGTGCAGTTTGAAGAAGGGGTTCTTCACGCCCAGGCGACTGGCGCCATCGTTGATGATGCGCAGTTGCTGATAGCCGGGATGCAGGTGGAACCGATAGTGTTCCTCAGGGATCTCGGCTTTCTTTTCGGCGGGACGCGCAAGCGCGTGCGCGCCAGGCTCGGCCGCTTGGCGAAGCTTGCGCTCCAGCGCCTGCTGGATGAGTCTGTCCTTGATGCCGGCGGCAAGGCCGGGCAGCTTCTTTACGGTGCTCACTTCAGTCCTACTGGATCATGCGTTGCTTGGAAAGGCTTCCGCTAAGTTTGATCTCATCGACGAACTCCGTGACCGAGCTGGAAGTGACCTCCGCGGCGTGGCTCGCGACCACCTGTTGCACGCTGACGGTGACGGCGTCTGCGGCGTCGGCGTCGTGTTCGTCGCGCAAAAGGAGCACGAGCTTCTCGGCGAGTTTGGCCGGGGTGGGGCTTTCGCTCAGCGCCATGACGGGCAGGCGGATGCCGAAGCGGTTCTCCAGCGCGACCACCAGTTCCACGCCCATCAGCGAATCGAGGCCCAGGTCATAGACCGACCGGGTGGCTTCGATCTTGTCGGGCGCGACGCGGAGGATTTCCCCGATCTCTGCCTTGAGCATTTCGGTGAAGCGTTCGTGCAGGGCCTCGTCGTCGAGCGTCGCAAGCAGTTGCGCGATGTCGTCCGCGCTGCCATCGTCCTCGCCCGCATCGGCGCTGCGGCGGGCGATGTCCGAGAACTTGGGCAGACCGGCCGAAGGAAGGAAGCGGCTCAATGCGCGCCAGTCCAGTTCCAGCACGCCCAGTCCGGATGCGTCGGACACCAGCATGGCCTCCAGCGCGTCCAGCGCGACGTGGGACGCGAGGGCGCCGCCGCCCATCCGGCTCTGGAGGGCGTCCTTGATTTTCTCGTTGCGGGCCAGGAAGCCGACATCGTCGATGGCGCCCCAGCGCACGCAGGTGGCGGGCAGGCCTTCGGCGCGGCGCTGCGCGGCCAGACGTTCGAGCCAGGCGTTGGCGGCAACGTAGTTGCTCTGCCCCGGGTTGCCGAACAGGGTGGTGGCCGACGAGTAGAAGATGAACAGGTCCAGGGGCAGAGCACGCGTGAGGTCGTGCAGGTGCTGGGCGCCCAGCACTTTGGCGGCCAGCGTGCGCTGGATCTGTTCGGGCGTGGCGCTGCGGGCGAGGCCGTCGTCGATGACCACTGCGGCGTGGACCACGCCCTTGAGCGGCGGAAGCGTGGCTGCAGTTTCCTGCAGCAGGCTGGCCAGCGCGGCCCGGTCGGTGACGTCGCAGGCGGCGGCGTGGACGCGTACGCCCTGGGCTTCGAATGCCGCGATGGCCGCCTGGGCGGTTTCGCTGGCGGGGCCGCTGCGGCTGATCAGGACGAGGTTGCGTGCGCCGCGCTCGGCCAGCCACTGCGCGGTTCGCAAGCCGAATCCGCCCAGTCCGCCCGTGACGAGATACGTGGCGTCGGCCGGCAGTGCCAAGCCGTCGGTGGCCGGCGCAACAGGATGATGCACGCCGCTGATGCCGTTGCGGTAGGTGACGACGATCTTGCCGATCTGTCGCGCCTGCTGCATGTAGCGGAAGGCGTCGACGATGTCGTTGGCGTCAAAGACGGTGTAGGGCAGCGGGTGCAGTGCACCCTGGCGGAACAGGGCCATCATCTCGCCGAACAGCCGCTGCGTGAGGTCGGGCCGCTCGTTCATCAGTTGGTCGGCGTCGATGCCGAAGTAGCTGATGTTGTTGCGGAACGGACGCAGCCCGATGCGCGTGTTCTCGTAGAAATCGCGTTTGCCCAGTTCAAGGAAGCGGCCAAACGGCTTGAGCACGCGCAGGTTGCGGTTGATGGCTTCGCCGGCCAGGGAGTTCAAAACGACATCCACGCCGCGTCCGCCGGTGTCGGCCAGGATCTCGTCGGCGTAGGACAGGGAGCGCGAGTCGTAGATGTGACGCACGCCCAGCAAGCGCAGGAGGTCGCGTTTCTCGTCGGAGCCGGCGGTGGCGTAGATCTCGGCGCCCAGGCATTGGGCGAACTGGATGGCCGCGATGCCGACCCCGCCCGCGGCGCCGTGAATCAGGATCTTCTCGCCTTCTTCGAGGCGCGCCAGGTGCTGCAGCGCGTAGTAAACCGTGAAGAAGGTGCTGGGAATGGTGGCGGCGGCCTCGAACGAGAAGCCGTCGGGAATGTGCGAGATGGCGCTGGGACGGGTCAGCACGCGGTCGCCAAAGCTGGCGGGTCCGAAGCCCACCACAGCGTCGCCGACGCTGTAGCCCGAGGCATCGGGTCCGACGCGGGTGACCGTACCGGAGAATTCGAGGCCCAGGGTAGGGCCGGCAAAGCCGTTCTCGATCGCTTCGTCGGACAGCAGACCCAGCGCGTACATGACGTCGCGGAAGTTCAGGCCGGTGGCTTCGATGCGTACTTCGAGCTCGTCGCCGGTCGGGGCCGGCGCGGGGCACGATTCCCAGCGCAGGTTGCGCAGCTGACCCGGAAACTCGAAACCCAGGCGCACGGCTTGCGCGTCGGCGTCTTGTGCCGTTTGCGGAGCCGGACGCGCGGCGAGTCGCAGGCGCGGCACGTAGCGTTCGCCATCCGGCGCGAGGAGGATTTCGTCCTCATCATCCACGGACGTCAATTCTCGCGTTAGGGCGTCGGCCATCTGGCCGGCCTGGGCCAGCGGCACGTCGACCATGCGGATGCGGTAGTTCGACGCCTCATTGGCCAGCGTGCGACCGTAGCCCCACAGCGAGGCGTCGTTCAGCGCGTGCATGCCAGCGGCTTGCGGCGCCTCGCGCAGGTACTGCGCGGCATCCGCCGTGATGAGCCAGACGGTGGCAGGCACCTGCGTGCGCTCGCACGCCTGGATGGTGGCGGCCGCCATCGCGCAGCGGCGCGTCTGCTTGGCAAGCAGCTCGTCTGGCGTTTCGTGCGCATCCGCCCAGGCGAGGCCGGCCAGGTGCACGATGTGTGCCACCGGTGCCGACGCGTCGCCGGCAAGCAGGGCGTCGAGGGCATCAGGCGCAGCGTCGGTCACAAGGCGGACCTGATGGCCGGCTGCACTGAGGCTGGCTTCCAGGGACTGCGCCAGGAAAGCGCCATGCTCGGGATTCCGGTCGGCCAGAATTAGCCAGCGCGCAGGCGTGGTGGCCGCAGGTTGTGCCGGGGCGGCGGCCAGGGCGACGTCGAGGCGGGCGGTCAGCAGGTAGGCGCCGGTCGCGAGCGAATCCGTGAAGCCCAGCGGCGCATCGCATTGCAGGCCGAGCGCCAGCAGCTCTTCTTGCCAGAAGCGGGCGGGTTGCTGCGTGGAAAGCTGTTCGCCTTGTTCGCTGGCCTGCCACCACTGGGGGTGGCCGCCGAAAACGAAGTCCGCCCACGTGGCAGGATGGGCGCCGCAGAACACCAGCTCGCCGCCCGCCCGCAGGCTGGCGCGGGCGTGCTTGAGTGCAGCGCGGGCGGCTTCAAGCGTGTCGAAGTGGCAGTGGAAGATAACCAGGTCGCAACGCGCAACGGCGGCATCGCCGTCCTTGGCGATGCGCTCGATGCGGGCGTTGGGATAGCGCTCGGATTGCTGGTGGCCGACGTGGTCCAGCATGTCGGCATCGGTCGAAGCAAAGCAGTAATCGGCCACATTGAAGTCGAGCGCGTCGCAGCAGCTGAAGTTGAACAGCGGCGCGGACTGGCCGACCTCCATGACGGCAAGGCGCTGGCCAGGCAGGCGTGCCGCCAGCGCCTGTTCGAGCACGGCGCGCAGCGCGAGTCCCAGGCGTTGACCGCTGGCGGCTCCCAGCAGGCTGCGCAGGATGGTGGCAGGGGTGGTGGCGCGTGGGCAGATCTGATCGACGGCCGCTTCGCCACGCAGCAGGGCAGGCAGGTGCAAGCCGACGCGTCCGACCGCGTGGACGATTTGCGCGTAGTCAGGATATTCGCGCAGCAGCGTGTTCCAGATGTCTGAAGCGGCGCCTTCGCCGTCATCGGCAGGCAAGTCGATGCCCGAGGCCCGCACGTCGATGTGACCAGCCGACGTCAGCCGGCCGATGACGTTCTGCAGCAGCGGCGCGGATTCCGGCGCGTGACGGCCCAGTTCGGTGATCAGCGCCTGCGGCACATGCTTGCCGTCGGGAGCGATGACGCGCAGCGCGTCCACTGCGAAGCTGTCGCACAGACTTTCCAGCAGCGGGTCGACTTCGTCCGCGTAGCGCGCATGCGCCCCGCCAGCCTTGCATTCGGCAACGGCGCCTGCGAGCGCGGCGCGAAGGCCTTCATGGCTGACCGGATTGGCGCCGAACGGGGCGTGTGGGCGCGGGATGGCGACCGTGTCAAGGAAGCTGAGGTGGTCGGCTGCCGCCTTGCGCAGGCGGATGCTGCGAAAGCGCGCCTGTTCGACGGCGGCGATCTGCATGCCTTCCGCGTTGTAGATCTCGAAACTCGCGGTGAGCGAATGCGGGGCGCGGCGTTCCAGCCGCACGCGTGCGGCGGCGGGCTGGCCGGCGTTGGCGCGCAGGCTCAGACGGCCGATCTTCGACGGCACGTAGGCGATGCCCAGGCCCATCGCGGGGTCGTTCCGAAGCAGCTGGATGATGAGCTGGAAGGTGCAGTCGAGCAGCGCCGGATGCAGGTGCGTCGCGCGCAGTTCCGTGGCGAGAGAGGCGTCGGGTTCAAGCACGGCGAGCGCGCTGGTCGCGGATTCGATCCAGCCGTGGCTGACGGCGCGGAAAGCCGGGCCGTAATCCAGCCCCACGGCGCAAGTCAGCGCAGTGTGGCTGTCGCCCGTAAAGTCGGGTGCGCGATCGGGTAGCGTCAGTTCAGCCTGCGTCAGGCGCGTCAGGCGCGGTTCGCGCAGCAGGCGGCCACTGGCGTGCCTGACCCACGGTTCCGTGCTGCCGGTGTCCTTCGCGTTGATGCGGAAACGGCCGTCGCTGTCGTCGAGATGCAGCCGCAGCAATTTGCTGGGCGCGGCGTTGAGCAGCAGTGGGGCGTGGATTTCCAGATCTTCGAGTTCGGCGCAGTCTGCGCTGCCGGCTTGCCACCGCAGCGCGGCGGCAAGGGCGATCTCCGCAAAACCGGTGCCAGGGAAAACGACCGCGTCGCCGACGACGTGGTCAGCCAGCGCGGGATGGGATTGCGTGTCGAGCTGGTTTTCCCAGCTGTGCTCATGCTGCGGCATGGTGTAACCCAGCAGCGGGTGCGCCAGGCGTCGTGTGAGCTGGCCCAGGGATTCCGAGGTGACCGGGTGCCAGTGGCGCTCGCGTTGCCAGGGATAGGTCGGCAGGTCGACGAACGGGCCAACCCACGGGAAGAGCGACTGCAGGTCCAGTTGGCCGCCGCTGACAATGACTTGGCCGGCAGCGTTCCAGATCTTTTCCGGATCGTCGCCGCCGCGCGTGGCGGTGCTGAGGACACGGCCCTGCATGTCGGCAGTCTTGAGCGTGTCGTTCAAGTAGGACCGCAGCACCGGGTGCGGGCCGACTTCGACGTAGACGTTGCGGCCTTCGGCGGCCAGGACATTCGCGGCTTGCTCGAAGCGCACGGCCTCGCGCACGTTGCGCCACCAGTAGCCAGCGTTGAGTTCCGCGCCGTCCAGCAGCGTGCCGGTAACGGTGGAATAGAAGGGCACTTCGCCCGCGCGCGGTTGAATGTCTGCCAGCGATTCGCGGATGCCGGCCTCGATGCTGTCCATGGCCGGGCTGTGAAAGGCGTAGTCCAGATCCAGGCGACGATGGAACAGGGATTGCGCGGCCAGCGCGGCTTCCAGTACGCCAAGCGCATCCGGCGAACCGGCCAAGGTGGCGCCACGGCTGCTGTTGAAGCCGGCGACGCAGACGCTTGCGCCCAGGTTGTGCTGGGCGATCAGCGCCAGGGCTTCCTCGCCGCTGATCCCCACAGCCGTCATGCGGCCGAGTCCCCGGGTCTGACCTTGCAGGCGGCTGCGCTGGAAGATGACGTGGACGGCGTCGGCCAGGGTCAGCGCGCCACACGCCCACGCGGCAGCGACTTCGCCGACGCTATGGCCGATGACGGCGCACGGCACGACGCCGCGCTGCGCCAGCATGCGGGTGATGCCCACCTGAAGCGCGAACAAGGCGGGTTGGGCGACTTCGGTGCGTTCGTAGCGGTTGGATCCGTTCTCGCCGGCCAGTTCCTTGCGCAGCGAGAAATCGGCGTATGCGGAGAAGAGCGCGTCCACTTCGTCGACGGCGGTGGCGAACACGGGATCGGCCAGCAGCCGACGCCCCATATTGGTCCATTGCGAACCGTTGCCCGAATACACCAGCACCGGGCCGCTGGCCTCCGGTACAACGCTGCCAGCAACGACGTGGGCGTTAGCCTCTCCGCTTTCCGCGAACTGCTGGAGCACGTCAGCCACGGCGTTGCACTGCGTGCCGAACACCACGGCGCGCTCGTTGTGCCAATCGCGGCGCATGGCGGCGTGGTAAGCCGCGTTGTAGAGGAACTTGGCTGGCTGGCCGCGCAGGGCCTCGGCCATGTCGGCGGCCGCGGCCCGCAACGCGGGGACGGATTTGCCCGACACCACGACCGGGATCGGGGCCGTCTTGGCCATCTTCCCTTCGGTGGCCGCGCCGCGCGGCGGGGCGCTTTCCAGGATCACGTGGGCGTTGGCGCCGCCGAAGCCGAACGAGTTCACGCCGACGATCAGTTTGCCGGCAGGCCGCAGCTTGCGGTTCTGGGTGACGACGTCCAAATTCCAATCCTGGAACTCGATCCTGGGATTGAGCGTCTTGATGCCGATGGTGGCGGGCACCTCGCGGTGGCGCAGCACGTACAGCGCCTTGACCAGCCCGGCGACGCCGGAGGCGGCCTCCAGGTGGCCGAGATTGCTTTTCACGGAGCCGATTGGCAACGGTGCTTCTTTGCTCCGTTGCTGGGCCAGGGCCAACCCGATGGCGCGGGTCTCGATCGGGTCACCGACTGCGGTGCCGGTGCCGTGCGCTTCCAGGTAGTCGATCTCGGCGGGCGAGATGCCAGCCTGCTCATAGGCCTGCCGCATCAGGGCCGCTTGCGCGTCGGCGCTGGGAACGGTCAGGCCAGATTTGCGGCCATCGGTATTGACGGCCGTTCCCGCGACTACCGCCAGGATGTTGTCGCCGTCGGCGATGGCCTGGTCGTAGTCCTTGAGCAGAAACATGCCGCCGCCTTCCGAACGGACGTAGCCGTCGCCCGAGGCGTCGAAGACGTTGCAGCGGCCGCGCGGTGACAGCATGGACGCCTTGGAGAACGTAATGAATCCGTAGGGATGCAGGTGCAGGCTGACGCCACCGGCCAGCGCCTGGCTGCATTCGCCCGATTGAATGGCACGGCACGCCTGATGAAAGGCGACCAGCGACGACGAACATGCGGTGTCCATCGCAATGCTGGGGCCTCGCAGGTCCAGGAAGTACGACAGGCGATTGGCGGCGATGCTGGCGGTGTTGCCGGTGGCCATCGACGCGTCGACGGCGCCCAGATCTTCGGCAATGCGATAGGCGTAATCCGAGCTGGCAATCCCGATGTAGACGCCACAGTCGGAACCGCGCAGTGTCGATGCGGGAACGCCGGCGTGCTCCACCGCTTCCCAACTCATTTCCAGCAGCAGGCGCTGCTGCGGATCCATGAGCGCTGCCTCGCGCGGAGAAATGCCGAAGAATCCGGCATCGAACCCCGAGACGTCTCCGATGGAGCCGGCGGCGAAAGTGTAGGCGGTGCCGGGGTGGTCCTTTGCGGGATGCAGATAGGCGTCCGCAGACCAACGATCCTCGTCGACTCGGGTAACCAGGTCGCGGCCTTCCAGCAGAGCAGGCCAATAACTGTCATTGGTGGTGCTGGGGAATCGGAACGAAAGTCCGATAATGGCAACGCGCTTACGCATGCGGAGTCCTTCTGGGCCGACCGGAAGGCGGCGGGTGTTGAGCTGAATGCGATGGGTGTGAAGTCTGATTCAGCATGCTGAATCAGACTTATGACCGGCGTGTCCGCCGTACACGATCAGGGGGAATGGGATGGCCCGGGCCAGCGTTCAGGCGCGGGCAGTGGATCCCAGGATGAGCGGACAACTCCGGCCAGCGTGGGGAGGCAGGGTGACGATGCTTGCGCGCGCTCGGCGCAGATGGCGTCCAAGCGTAATGAGATTGCTCTGCATTTTCGTTTTTTTGTGGCGGCCTTGCCGGTATCGCGACCCTGCCTTCCGCGCTTCAATCAAAATGTAAGCGGGTTGGGGGCGTCGCAGCCGCCGTAACATTTAGATAAGGCGGCCATTTTACTATATGTGTCGGATTTGTCCGAACCAGTGTCGATACGTGCGATTTACCCTGCACAGCATTAACTCGAAACGGCGCCTCTTGCGTACGAGTTATCAAGGCGCGACAGCTTACCAATCGGACTGTAACGAAATTTGCTCTAAATCGATCAAAACGATTCACAGCGGGGCGGGAATGGCGATTGAGCAAGCAGTGCGGGCGCGAATTGGTTCGTTAATGTGTGAAGCGCCAAGTCGCATTATGTGACGACCTATTACCTGACCGCTGTGCGCGCCGAAATTGGGGCCGGTGAACACCGTGCCGCTACGTCCAGGAGGCGTGCGAAGGTGGCGCGCCGCCCGTCGCAATCAATCTACAAGTCGTACACCGGAATCGGCGGAATGCGTTTGGCCGGCGGCGGAATTCGCCACGACGCTCTGCGGCGCAGCGCGCCCAGCAGTTTCAGCCCCTGCGGCCAGTCGTCCAGGCCGCTTTCCGCATTGATATGACCGGCGCCGGGCAGGACGACGACACGGCTTCCCCAGTCCGCCGCGAAGACGCGCGCGCGTTCCAGCGTGCAATAGGGATCGTTGTCGCTGGCAACCACCACGCTTTGGAAAGGCAGCGGCTGGCGCGAAATGGGCGCGAAGGCGCGCAGGCATTCGGGCAGGTCGGCGCGTTCGACGTCGGCGGGCGCGACCAGCAGCGCGCCGGCGACCTTGGCGCGCAAGGGCACGGGCAGGGCGGCGCTGATCAGGCAGCCGAGGCTGTGCGCGACGAGCAGGACCGGGCTGCGGGCTTCGTCGACCTCGGCGGTCAGACGGGATATCCAATCGGCCGCGCGGGGATTTTCCCAGTCGTGCTGCTCGATGCGCCGGGCGTTGGGCAACAGGGCCTGCCACCGGGACTGCCAGTGGTCGGGGCCGGAGTTTTTCCAGCCCGGGACGATTATCGGTTGGAGTCTCATGCGGCACATGATGCCGCCGCCGTTTAGTAACTCAAACGAATTAATGGTCTTTTGCATATACGGCGTTCGGAATAAGGCCGGCGGTGCGAATCATGCCGCGGTGCAATAAAAAAACCCCGGAAAACCCTGCGCCAACCCGGCCCAAAAGCCGCGAAATTTCAGTGTATGCTTGCCGGGCAAATGCACCGCCAACGGGCATGACATCTACGTTTCCGGCCGTCAGCCCGTTGATGGATCAACGATTAAAAGTCATTCGAGGAGTCCACTCATGAAGCCAGTTTTCCGTCTGACCCCGGTCATCGCAGCGCTGGGCGTCGCCGCTGGTTTGACGTTTGGCGCGGCCGCGCACGCGCAGACCATCAAGATCGGCGTCGTCGGCCCCACCACCGGCGCGGTCACGCAGTATGGCGATATGGTCCGTGAAGGGGTCGATACCGCGGTCGAGCGCATCAACGCCGCCGGCGGCATCAATGGCAAAAAGCTGGAAACCGTGGTCATCGACGACGGCTGCGAACCCAAGCAGGGTCCCAACGCCGCCAACCGCGTCGTCAACAGCAAGATCGGTTTCGTCGTGGGCCACGTGTGCTCGGGCGCCACCATTGCCGCCGCCGACATCTACAACAACGAAGGCGTGGTCATGGTGACCCCGTCGGCCACGTCGCCGGCACTGACCGACGGCAAGAACTACGAGTTCATCTTCCGCACCATTGGCCGTGACGACCAGCAAGGTCCCGCCGCCGCCAAGTTCATCCTCGACAAGATCAAGCCCAAGAAGGTCGCCGTGCTGCACGACAAGCAGTCGTACGGCCAGGGCATCGCCACCGCGGTCAAGAACGACCTGGAAAAGGGCGGCGTGGCCGTTGCCGTGTTCGAAGGCATCAACGCGGGTGACAGCGACTACTCGGCGGTCATCACCAAGCTCAAGAGCCAGGGCGTGGATTTCGTCTACTACGGCGGCTACCACCCCGAAATGGGCCTGCTGCTGCGCCAGGCGGCCGAGCAGGGCGTGAAGGCCAAGTGGATGGGTCCGGAAGGCACGGGCAACCCGGACATCAACGCCATCGCGGGCGACGCCGTCGAAGGCATGCTGCTGACGCTGCCGGCCGACTTCACGCAGAACGCCGCCAACGCCGACATCGTCAAGGCGTTCGAAGCCAAGAAGCGCAATCCCAGCGGCGCGTTCCAGATGACCGCTTACGCGGCTACGCAAGTCATCGCAGACGGCATCAAGGGCGCGGGCTCGGACGATCCCACCAAGGTGGCCAAGTACTTGCACGCCAATTCCTTCGACACGCCGATCGGCAAGGTGTCGTGGAACAAGCAGGGTGACCTGACGAACTTCCAGTTCGACGTGTTCACCTGGCACAAGGATGGTTCCAAGACCGTTTACAAGTAAATCACCGGGCGGCGGGCCGATTCCGGCCCGCTTCACGCGAACGAACGGCGGCGCGTGTCGGATGCAGCGCATCCGGCCACACGCATCAGGCGCTGCAAAAGAGAACCGGGCCGCAAGCGATCAGCTTGCGGCCCGGTTTGTTTTTGCGGGGCGCGGGGCAGGGGGCTGACGCCCCGCCGACTTACAGGCCCTGGACGCGGCGGCCGGTGTCGGCCTCGAACCAGTGCAGGGGATGGCGGCCGTCCGGGCCCACGTTGACCTGCATGCCGACCTTGGCGGACGACTCGGAAAGCTGGCGCGTCGTGCAGCGCACGACCAGCGTGCTCTTGCCGCAGCGGGCGTGCACGAGTTGCTCGGAACCCAACGTCTCGACCATTTCGACTTCGGCGGGAATGCCCTGGGTGTTCAGCAGCATGTGCTCGGGGCGCATGCCCATGATGATCTTGCGGCCGCGGACCTGCGAGGGAACCTGCAGCGGCGAGATCTCGAGCTGGTTGCCGTCGGCGGTCTGCACCGTGCCGTCGCCAGCGACCTGGACTTCCATCAGGTTCATCGGGGGCGAGCCGATGAAGCCGGCGACGAATGTCGAGGCGGGCTTTTCAAACACTTCCATCGGGGTGCCGATCTGCTCGGGAACGCCCTGATACATGACGATCATGCGGTGCGCCAGCGTCATGGCCTCGACCTGATCGTGCGTCACGTACAGGCTGGTCGTGCCCAGGCGGCGATGCAGCTTCATGATTTCCAGACGCATCGCCACGCGCAGCTTGGCGTCCAGGTTGGACAGCGGCTCGTCGAACAGGAACACCTTGGGTTCACGCACGATGGCGCGGCCCATCGCGACGCGCTGGCGCTGGCCGCCCGAAAGCGCGCGCGGACGGCGGTCCAGCAGGTGACCCAGTTCCAGGATGTGCGCGGCGATGTCGACGCGCTTCTTGATCTCGTCCTTGGAGAATTTGCGGATCTTCAAGCCATAGGCCATGTTCTCGAACACGGTCATGTGCGGGTAGAGCGCGTAGTTCTGGAACACCATGGCGATGTCTCGCTCGGCGGGTTCCAGGTTGTTGACGACCTTGTCGTCGATGACGATGTCGCCGCTGGTCACGGTTTCCAGGCCGGCGACCATGCGCATCAGCGTGGATTTGCCGCAGCCCGACGGGCCGACGATGACGATGAATTCACCGTCCTTGACGTCCATGTCGATGCCATGGATGACCGGCACGTTGCCGGCATAGGTTTTCTTGACGTTGCGGAAGCTGAGAGTAGCCATGAGATATTCGTGTTCGAAGTCGTTTTCGGTAGGCGAGGGATGGGCGCGATCACTTCTCAGTGTCGACCAGACCCTTGACGAACCATTTCTGCATCAGGATGACGACCAGCGCCGGCGGGATCATCGCGAGCATGGCGGTGGCCATGGTGATGTTCCATTCGGTCACGCTGTCGCCGCCGCTGATCATCCGCTTGATGCCGATGACGACGGGGTACATGTCTTCCTGCGTGGTGACCAGCAGGGGCCACAGATATTGGTTCCAGCCGTAGATGAACTGAATCACGAACAGCGCGGCGATGCTGGTCTTGGACAAGGGCAGCAGCACGTCAAAGAAGAAGCGCACGGGACCGGCGCCGTCGATACGCGCAGCCTCGATCAGCTCGTCCGGCACCGTCAGGAAGAACTGGCGGAACAGGAACGTGGCCGTGGCGGACGCGATCAGCGGCAGGGTCAGGCCCGCGTAGCTGTTGAGCAGGCCCAGATCGGCCACGACCTTGTAGGTGGGCGCGATGCGGACTTCGACCGGCAGCATGAGCGTGACGAAGATCATCCAGAAAAAGAACATGCGGCCCGGAAAGCGGAAGTACACGACCGCAAAAGCCGACAGCAGCGAGATCGCGATCTTGCCGATCGAGATTGCCAGCGCCATGATCAGGCTCACGTACATCATGCGGCCGACGGGCGCGCCCGACGAGCCGCCTGACGAACCGCCAAAAAGCGCCTGCATGTAGTTGTCCACGAAATGCGGACCGGGAATCAGGGACATCGGCGCCTGAGCAACTTCCTGCGCGGTCTGGGTGGACGCGACGAAAGTGACGTAAAGCGGAAATGCCACCATCGCCACGCCGCAAAGCAGAATGACGTGGGCCAGAATATCCAGCCAGGGACGGCGTTCAACCATTGTTATCAGCCTCGGACAAAATCAATACTGCACTTTGCGGTCGACGTACCGGAACTGTACGACCGTCAAGGCAACCACAATGAACATCAGGACGACGGACTGGGCGGCGGACGAACCGAGGTCCAGACCGCGGAAGCCGTCGCTGTACACCTTGTAGACCAGGATCGAGGTCGCCGTGCCCGGGCCGCCTTGCGTCGTCGTGTCGATCACGGCAAACGTGTCGAAGAAGGCGTAGATGATGTTGACCACCAGCAGGAAGAACGTGGTGGGCGACAGCAGCGGGAAGACGATGGTCCAGAAGCGGCGCGCGGGGCTGGCGCCGTCGATCGCGGCGGCTTCGATGAGCGAGCGCGGGATCGATTGCAGGCCGGCCAGGAAGAACAGGAAGTTGTACGACACCTGCTTCCAGACGGCCGCGATGATCACCAGGGTCATCGCCTGGTTGCCGTCCAGGCGGGGATTCCAGTCCACGCCCGATTTGCGCAGGGCCACGGCCAGGATGCCGACCGACGGCGAGAACAGGAACAGCCACAGCACGCCGACGACGGCGGGCGCCACGGCATACGGCCAGATGAGCAGGGTCTTGTAGAGCCCGGCGCCGCGGATCACGCGGTCGGCCATCACAGCCAGCACCAGCGACACGCCAAGGCCAACGCCGGCCACCAGCACCGAGAAAACGGCGGTGACGCGGAAGGAATCCAGGTAGCTCTGTTGCGAGAACAGTTCTATGAAGTTGTCCAGGCCGACGAACTGCGAGGACAGACCGAAGGGATCTTCAAGGCGCATGGACTGCCACATGGCTTGTCCGGCGGGCAGGAAGAAGAACACCACGGTAATGATCAGCTGCGGCAGGAGCAGCAGATAGGGCAAGGTCTTGTGCCCGAATACAACGCGTTTTTCCATAGGGGGAACCCAAGGTACAGAAAAGCGGCGGTTGAAATAACCGCCGCCTGAAACCGCCAGCGCGCATGTCGCGCGTGGCGCCCGGAGCCCGAAAGCACCGGCACTCATAAAAAGCACGATAGGCTTAAAGCCCCTGAAAAACCAGGGCTTTAAGCCTCGTATGTCCTTGTCGCAACATGGAAAATGCTGATTGACAAGGCGGCGGTCAAGTCGCGCGAAAGGGCGTTACTTTACACTCTTCTCGAACTTTTCCAGCAGCTCGTTGCCGCGCTTGACGATGTTCTCGGCGCCGTCCTTGGGAGCAACCTTGCCCGAGACGATGCGTTCGATTTCAGCATCCTCGATTTCGCGGATCTGGGGCAGGAAGCCAAGACGCAGGCCGCGCGATTGGGCGGTGGTTTCGACGTTCAATTGCTTGACGCCAACTTCGGTGCCCGGGTTCTTGTCGTAGAAGCCTTCCTTCTTGGTCAGCTCGTAGGCGGCCTTGGTGACGGGCACGTAGCCGGTCTGCTGGTGCCAGCGGGCGGCGATTTCGGGGCTGGCCAGGAACTTGAAGAACGCGGTCACGCCCTTGTAGGTTTCGGGCTTCTTGTTGGCAAAGACCCACAGCGAGGCGCCGCCGATGATGGTGTTCTGCGGCGCGCCTTGCACGTCGGCGTAGTAGGGCAGCGTCGAGGTGCCGAATTCGAACTTGGCGTTCTTGGCGATGTTGGCGCGCAGGCCGGACGAACCGGTGATCATGGCGCACTTGCCGCTGATGAACAGCGAGTTCGGCTCGTCGCCGCGCCCGCCGTACATGAAGATGCCTTCCTTGCCGAGCTTGGCCAGGTTTTCCAGGTGACGCACGTGCAGCGGGGTGTTGATGGCGATGCGCGCATCCAGGCCGCCGAAACCGTTGTCTTTGGTGGCGTACGGCACGTTGTGCCAGGCCGAGAAGGTCTCGAGCTGGGTCCACGACGGCCACGACGTGGTGTAGCCGCATTCCTGGCCAGCGGCCTTCAGCTTCTGGCCGGCGGCGGCCAGTTCTTCCCAGGTCTTGGGGGGATTGTCGGCGTCCAGGCCAGCCTTCTTGAAGGCGTCCTTGTTGTAGTAGAAGACGACGGTCGAGCTGTTGAACGGCATCGACACCAGTTTGCCGTCGGCCGACGAGTAGTAGCCGGCCACGGCGCCGATGAATTCCTTGGGATCGATCGGGTTGCCGGCTTCTTCGGACATCTGTTGCACCGGCTTGATGGCGCCCTTGGCGTACATCATGGTGGCGGTGCCGACTTCGAAGACCTGCAGGATGTCCGGCGCGTTGCCGGCGCGGAACGCGGCGATGCCGGCGTTCATGGATTCACCGTAATTGCCCTTGTAGATGGCCTTGACCTGGTAGTCGGGGTTCTGCTTGTTGAATTCCTCGACCAGGCCGTTGACGCGGTCGCCCAGGGCGCCTTCCATCGAATGCCAGAACTGGATCTCGGTGGCTGCTTGCGCGGAAGCGCCGGCGAAAGCCGTCATGATGGCGGCAAAGGTCAGTGCAATACGATGGGATCGCATAAAGGGTTCTCCAGTTGGGCGTGTTGCGAACGGGTTGTCCGGCCGCATGAAACACGACACCTTATGAATTGTTTGTGACAAAACCGTGACTTTCACATCACTCCCTGCGCCTGTCAAATTGCGCGTTTCAGGCGCGAACGAACATTTCGCCGCGCTATCCGCAGGGAGCCGACCGTTTACAATCGCCGCCTATGGAAAACGAACTTTCGATTGCGTTCACCGGCGCGGGCAGACGGCCGCCTGCGACGGCCTCGCGCGCGGCTGCCAAAGTATGCGCCGTGCGGGGCGTTCATGTCATTGACATAAACGAGCAAGCGCGCGGTGCCGGGCAGGGCCGTGACACGGCCGGTGTGCGGGTTTGTGGCGCCCCGCGCGCGTATGCTGGCGGGCTGTTCGCCGGCGCGACACGGAACATGCAAGGTGTTGCGGCTTGGAGACGTCATTCGTCGCGCATTGACGGGCCGATGACGCGCATGGCGAGCGCCGGACGGGCGCGCGGCGCGGCCGAGGCGGGTCTCAAATGAAACCGTCCGCTGTGCGCTTTCCCGCCATGACGCGCCTGCAGTTCGGCATTTCGGTGCTGTGCATGCTGGCCGTCGTGGTGGGTTCCAATATCCTGGTCCAGGTGCCGCTCAATGACTGGCTGACATGGGGCGGGCTGTCGTATCCGGTGGCTTTCCTGGTCACCGATGTTCTCAACCGGCGATTCGGCCCGGCCGCCGCCCGGCGCGTGGTGTGGTTTGGCTTTGCCGCCGCACTGGCGGTGTCGGTCTGGGTGGCGTCGCCGCGAATCGCGTTGGCGTCGGGGCTGGCTTATATATGTGCGCAGCTCGTCGACATCCAGGTGTTCGACCGCCTGCGCGACCAGCGCTGGTGGCGCGCGCCGCTGGCGTCGGGCGTGCTGGGCGCCATATTGGATACGGCGGTGTTCTTCAGCGTGGCATTCGCCGCTACCGGGGCGCCGTGGGTCACATGGATGCTGGGCGATCTGGCGATCAAGCTGGTCGTCAATATCAGCATGCTGGCGCCATTCCGTGCCTTGATGTGGAATCTGGCAAAGCCTGCAAACGCCTAGCCGAACTTGAACCCGCCTTCGCGGCGTAATGAATGCGCGCGTCCGATGCTGATCTCAGCAGGGCGCGCGTTTTTCATTAATGCGCCGGACATTATTTCTGAGGCCTTTCCGCGGCATGTAGTAAGTCCCGCGTAAGCACTGTATTTAAATGCGAGTTTAAACACCGTATTAATCCACTCGGTATTAATCGCCCAACCATAAATCCCGGAAAAGCGCCAGCAGACAACGTAGCCGGAATTGCGATTTCTCCAACGAATTCACGGCACTACGCGGCCTATCCGTCACGAATAAAAGCCCCGCCTGAAATATTGGGGATTACACGCAGTGACAGTATGACGGCTTGCTTTCAGAATACCGCCCACACCGTGTTTTTGCCCAAGAAGCCGGCGACGGGCAATGCGGACGTAGGGGTACTCTCCCGATAAACCGTGTTGGACAGAGCCGCTCAAAACCTCGCTGGAGAACTCCGCATGAAGTTTCTGAATCGCCTTACCCCGGTAGCCATGGCGCTTGGGGCACTTGCCTTGGCTGGCGCCGCGCACGCCGCCGACACGATCAAGATCGGCATTCCCCAGCCCATGACCGGTCCCAACACCCAATACGGCGACCAGATCCAGGCCGGCGCGCTGACCGCCATCGAGACCATCAACGCCAAGGGCGGCGTCAAGGGCAAGAAGCTCGAGCCGATCCTGATCGACGACGGCTGCGAACCCAAGCAGGCCGTGCCCGCCGCCAACCGCGTGGTCAACTCCGGCGCCAAGTTCGCCGTGGCCCATGCGTGCTCGGGCGTCACGGTCGCCGCCGTGAAGGTCTACGAGGAAGAGGGCATCGTCGGCATCACCCCGGGCGCCACGTCGCCGCTGGTCACCGACACGATCAAGCCGCACTTCTTCTTCCGCACGATCGGCCGCGACGACCAGCAGGGTCCGTACGCCGCCGGCTACATCGCCAAGACCTTGAAGCCGCAGAAGGTTGCCGTGCTGCACGACAAGCAGACCTACGGCTCGGGCGTGGCCACGCAGGTCAAGGACGCGCTGGCCAAGGAAAAGGTCAACGTCGCGCTGTTTGAAGGCATCAACGTCGGCGACAGCGATTACTCGGCCATCATCACCAAGCTGAAGTCCTCGGGCGTGGACCTGGTCTACTTCGGCGGCTACCACCCCGAGCTGGGCCTGCTGCTGCGCCAGGCGCGTGAACAGGGCCTGAAGGTCCAGTTCATGGGTCCGGAAGGCACGGCCAACCAGGATCTGGTGGCCATCGCCGGTCCGGCTATCGACGGCCTGCTGGTCACGCTGCCGGCCGACTTCACCAAGCTGCCGGGCAACGAAAGCATCGTCAAGGCCTTCAAGGACGCCAAGCGCGATCCGGACGGCGCCTTCCAGATGCCGGCCTACGCCGCGGTCCAGATCCTGGCGGACAGCATCAACGCTGTCGGCGAAGATCCGGCCAAGGTTGCCGACTACATGCACAAAACCACGTTCAATACGGGCATCGGCAAGGTCGAATACGATGCCAAGGGCGATCTGAAGGACTTTGAGTTCGCCGTCTATAAGTGGGACAAGGACGGAAAGAAGACCCAGCTGTAAACTCGCGATCCCGCCGGCGTGTTGCCGGCGTGTAGGGCCTGCTGTCTCCGTCTTGCCGAAATCCGCGTAGCGATGCGCCAAAAGCGCTGTGCGGCCGGCAAGGCGGCGCCGGCAGGCCCTTATAAAATACGCCCAGGTTTCCGGCTCCGGGTCTCACTACCGGAGCCGGAACTATTTGGAGCAATGGAATCATGTCCGACCTCATACCCCAACTTACCCAGCAATTCTTCAACGGATTGTCCCTGGGAGCGATCTATGCGCTGATTGCCATCGGCTACACAATGGTCTACGGCATCATCGGTATGATCAATTTCGCCCACGGCGAAATCTATATGATCGGCGCCTACGTGGGCCTGGTCACCTTGACGGCGATCGGCACCAACAGCGGTTTGCCGACCCCGTTCATCATCGCGGCCATGCTGCTTGTCGCCATCACGGTGACCGGCATCTACGGCTTTTCGGTCGAACGCGTGGCGTACCGTCCGGTGCGCGGCAGTCCCCGACTGGTGGCGCTGATCTCCGCCATCGGTATGTCGATCTTCCTGCAGAACTGGGTGGCCCTCGGCCAGGGCGCGCGCGACATGGCCGTGCCCTCGCTGGTGTCCGGCGCCATGCAGTTCCACATGGGCTCGGACTTCGATGTGACGGTGCCGTACTCGCGCCTGATGATCATCGTGGTGACGGTGGTGCTGATGATCGCGCTGACGCTGTTCATCAAGTATTCCCGTATGGGCCGCGCATCGCGCGCCTGCTCGCAGGACATGCACATGGCCAACCTGCTGGGCATCGATACCAACCGCGTGATCTCGTTCACGTTCGTGATGGGTGCGATCCTGGCGGCGGTCGGCGGTGTGCTGATCGCCATCACCATCGGCAAACTCAATCCCTTCATCGGCTTCCTGGCCGGCATCAAGGCCTTCACGGCGGCGGTGCTCGGCGGCATCGGCAGCATCCCCGGCGCCATGCTGGGCGGCGTGCTGCTGGGCCTGGCGGAAACCTTTGCGGCGGCCTACATATCGTCGCAGTACAAGGACATCGTGGCGTTCTCGCTGCTGGTCCTGATTCTGCTGTTCCGTCCCACCGGGCTGCTGGGCAAACCTGAGGTGGAAAAAGTCTGATGTCGACCAACAATCTCAAAAACGCCACGATGGCGGCCGTGCTGACGGCGGTCATCGTCACCCCGGTCTTCGGTCTGCAGCTCATCCGCCAGGGTGCGCGCACGTCGATGGAGTCGAACTGGTCGCTGGTGGCGCTGGCCGCGGCGGTGGTGTTCGTGTTCCAGCTGCTGCGTCCGTGGCTTGCCATTCCGTTCAAGAAGCTCAAGACCGGCCTGCCCACGCTGTCGTCGGCGCCGGCCCGCAACCACAAGCCGCTGATGGTGCTGCTGCTTGCCATTGCGGTGATCTGGCCGTTCTTCGCGGGCCGCAGTTCGGTGGACATCGCCACGCTGGTGCTGATCTACGTGATGCTGGGCCTGGGCCTGAACATCGTGGTGGGCTTTGCCGGGCTGCTGGATCTGGGCTTCGTCGGCTTTTACGCCGTCGGCGCCTATACCTACGCGTTGCTCTATCACTGGGGCGGCTGGAGCTTCTGGGAAGCGCTGCCGTTTGCCGGTGCGATGTCGGCGCTGTTCGGATTCGTGCTGGGCTTTCCGGTGCTGCGGCTGCGCGGCGATTACCTGGCCATCGTGACGCTGGGCTTCGGTGAAATCATCCGCCTGCTGCTGATCAACCTGAACCAGGTCACCGGCGGTCCGGACGGCATTTCCGGGATTCCGAAGCCCACGTTCTTCGGCCTGGAAATGACGCGCCGGCCCAGCACCGAGGGTGGCACCACGTTCCATGAGTTCTTCGGGCTGACGTTCCAGAACCAGGACATGGTGATCTACCTGTACATGATGGCGCTGCTGCTTGCGCTGGTGACGCTGTTCGTGTCCACGCGCCTGATCCGCATGCCGGTCGGCCGCGCCTGGGAGGCGCTGCGCGAAGACGAGATCGCCTGCCGTTCGCTGGGCCTGAATCCCACCCGCATCAAGCTGTCCGCGTTCACGCTGGGCGCCATGTTCGCCGGCTTTGGCGGCGCGTTCTTCGCGGCGCGCCAGGGCATGGTGAATCCGGAGTCCTTCACGTTCATCGAGTCCGCGCTGATCCTGGCCATCGTGGTGCTGGGCGGCATGGGTTCGCAGGTCGGTGTGATCCTCGCTGCCATCCTGCTGACCGTGCTGCCCGAACTGGCGCGCGAGTTCGCCGAGTACCGGATGCTGATGTTCGGTCTGGTGATGGTATTGATGATGATGTGGCGTCCGCAGGGGTTGTTGCCCATGAAGCGTCCCCACGTGGAGCTGGCTAAATGAGCGAGGCATTGCTGAAAGTTTCCGGCCTGACCATGCGGTTCGGCGGCCTCCTGGCCGTCGATAGCGTGGGTTTCGAGGTCATGTCCGACGAGGTCTTTGCCATCATCGGCCCGAACGGGGCGGGCAAGACCACCGTGTTCAACTGCGTGGGCGGCTTTTACGCGCCGACCGCCGGTGAAATCATCATGGACGGCAAGCCCATCACGGGTCTTGCCAGCCACAAGGTGGCGCGCCACGGGCTGGTGCGCACGTTCCAGAACGTGCGCCTGTTCAAGCAGCTGACGGTGCTGGAAAACCTGCTGGTCGCGCAGCATACGCAGGTGGAATCGCGCCTGCTGCCCGGCCTGCTCAAGACCCGCGGCTACCGCCAGTCCGAATCCGAGGCGCTGTCGCGCGCGGCGCAGTGGCTGGATTTCATGGGCCTGCGCGAGTTCGCCAACCGTGAAGCCGGCAATCTGGCTTACGGCCACCAGCGGCGCCTGGAGATCGCGCGCTGCATGATCACCAAGCCGCGTCTGCTGATGCTGGACGAGCCGGCGGCCGGCCTGAATCCTCAGGAAAAGCGCGATCTGCAATCGCTCATCGACCAGCTTCGCCGCGAATTCGGCGTGGCCGTGCTGCTGATCGAGCACGACATGAGCCTGATCATGGGCATTTCGGACCGCATTTTGGTCATGGAACACGGCAAGCCCATCACGACCGGCACCCCCGAGCAGGTGCGCAACGACGAGCGCGTCATCAAGGCGTACCTGGGGGAGGAATGATGCTGAAGCTGGAAAACATACACACGTACTATGGCGCCATCCAGGCGTTGAACGGCGTGTCGGTGGACGTCAACCAGGGCGAGATCGTCACGCTGATCGGCGCGAACGGAGCGGGCAAGACGACGCTGCTGATGACCGTTTGCGGCAATCCTCGGGCGCGCGAAGGTAAGATCACGTTCGAAGGCGAGGACATCACGAACAAGGACACGCACCACATCATGCGCAGTGGCATCGCCATTTCGCCTGAAGGGCGGCGCGTGTTCAAGGACCTGACGGTCGCCGAGAACCTGATGATGGGCGGCTTCTTTTCCAAGCGCGACGAGATCGAGGCCGGCATCGACCACGTCTACGGGCTGTTCCCGCGCTTGAAGGAACGCGCCAGCCAGCGCGCCGGCCTGATGTCGGGCGGCGAACAGCAGATGCTGGCCATTGGCCGCGCGCTGATGACCCGGCCGCGCCTCTTGCTGCTGGACGAACCGACGCTGGGCCTGGCCCCGCTGGTGATCGCCCAGATCTTCGACATCATCCGCGAGATCCGGGAGCAGGGCGTGACCGTGTTCCTGGTCGAGCAGAATGCCAACAAGGCGCTGGGCGTGGCGGACCGCGGTTACGTGCTGGAAAACGGCCGCGTGGTCCTGCAGGACACCGGCGCCAACCTGCTGGTCAACGACAAGGTCCGCAAGGCGTACCTGGGCGGTTGACCTCTTCCCCGCGAAGGAAGTGGGCGCATCGAAAGATGCGCCCTTTTTTTTACGCGGCGATGCGTTCGGCCGGCTGGTCGGCCTGGTAGTGCGCGATGGCGGCGCGGGCGAGGGCGTCGATGGAGTCCGTGAGGGTCACGCCGAGGCTGGGGCGCAGGGCGTGCGGGACCGCCAGGGGCAGTTCCGTGCAGCCGAGCACGACGGCGTCGGCGCCGCGGGCCTTAAGGCGGGCGATGCATTCGGCGGCGGGCGCAAAGGCGTCTTCGAGCTGGTTGCCCTTGACCGCGCGGATCGAGCCCATGCAGAAGCGTTCGACTTCGTCGTCGTCAGGCACGATGCACTCGTAGCCTTGTGCTTCAAGGTGACGCTGGTAGAGGCCGAGCTTGAGCGTGGCGGCGGTGCCCATCAGGCCGATGCGGCCGCTGGGCAGGCCAAGGCGGCGCAGGTCTTCGATGACCGCTTCGATGATGTGCAGCACCGGCAGACGCGTGGACGCGGCGATGTCGTCGAACCACAGGTGGGCGGTGTTGCACGGGATGGCGATGAGCTGGGCGCCGGCCTGTTCCAGGAAGCGCACGCCATCGACCATGTGGGGCAGGGGATTCTCGCCGCCGGCCATGTAGGCGCTGGAACGGTCGGGAATACGGGGATCGTTGCGCAGCAGGGTGGGGATGTGTTGCTGGTCAACCGTGGCGGGCGTCAGCGCCGCCAGGCGGAGGGCAAAGGCCGCGCCGGCCATGGGGCCCATTCCGCCCAATACACCCAGGTAGCAGCCCTGGGAAAACGTCTTCACTTTAAGTACTCCGTGCTCATGCATCACCGGGCGTCAGGACCTGGCCCGGGCGTTCGGTGCCCGTCCTTTCCCCGTCCCAGACCTGCCTGCCGTTGACCCACACGGCGTGGATGCCCCGGCTTGCCTGAATGGGCGCTGAAAAAGTGGCCACGTCGGTGACGGTGGCGGGATCGAACAGCACCAGGTCAGCATGATACCCCTCCCGGAGCAGGCCGCGCCCGGCGACGCCGTACTGGGCGGCGGCCAACCCGGTCATCTTGTGGATGGCGGATTCGAGCGACAGCAGGTTCTGCTCGCGCACCATGGTGCGCAGCACGTTGGTGAACGTGCCCCATTGACGGGGGTGCGGATGCGGGTCGAAGGGCAGGCCGTCCGAGCCGACCATGGTCAGCGGATGGGCAAAGATGCGTTTGACGTCCGCCGGGTCCATCAGGAAATAGATGGCGCCGGCCGGAGCCAGCCGGGCGACCGCGGCTTCGTCGTCCAGGCCAAGTTCGGCCATGACGTCACTGAAGTCACGGCCCGTGGCCTCGGGGTAGCCCGTGGACCACGTGATCATCGTGCGGCTGGCCAGCCGCGCGCGGTCCAGCCGCAGCATGGTCGAGGTGGCCGGATAGGGATGGCAGTCCAGGCAGACCGGCTGCGCCGCCGCGGCGCGACTGATGAGGTCCAGCGTTTCGCGGGTGCGGCCGTGATTGCGTTCGCCCGCCAGCTTGTGATGCGAGAACACCACGCGGGAGTCGGTTTCGCGTCCGATGAGCAGGGCCTCTTCCATGGCGGGCACGATGTGGTCGGCCTCGTCGCGCAGGTGCGTGGCATAGATGCCGGCGCGGCCGCGCAGCGGCTGGCACACGTCGATGATCTCGTCCGTGGGCGCGGCGCTGGCCGGCGGATAGAAGGTGCCGGTCGACACGCCGAACGCGCCGGCATCCAGCGCTTCCTGCATCAGGTCGCGCATGGCGGCCCGTTCCGCGTCGTTGGCCGCGCGCGAAGTGTCGTCCATGACGGCGACGCGCAGGGTGGTGTGGCCCACCAGCGGAATCACGTTGACCGCGGCCGGCGTGTCGCGCAGGGCGTCCATCCAGGCGCGGAAGGTGCCAAAGCGGAACAGCGCCGGCGGACCCAGCAGGTCGAGCGGCTGCGGGATCTGCGTGCGCGCCAGGGGCGCCAGGCTGATCCCGCAGTTGCCGGTGACGACCGTGGTGATGCCTTGCGACACCTTGGGCAGCATGTCGGGATGCGCGAGCAGGTAGCCGTCGTCGTGGGTGTGCGAGTCGATGAAGCCCGGCGCCAGAACCTGGCCCCGGCCGTCGATGACCGGCACGCCGGCGGGACGGGCAAAGCTGCCCACCGCCGCGATGCGTCCGCCGCGCACGGCCAGGTCGCCCTGGGTGGCGGGCCCGCCCGAGCCGTCGATGAGCGTGGCGCCCGCGACGATGAAGTCAGCCTGCAAGGTGTCTGCCGTCATGAAGCGTGCTCAGTCGAGTTTTTCGATGCCGGCGTTGTCGATGATCTGCTGCCACTTGGCGGTTTCGCGATCGATCAGCTGCTTGAAGTCGGCGGGTGAGCCGGTGGCCGGTTCGGCGCCCAGCGTTGCCAGGCCCTGGCGCACTTCCGGCGCTTGCAGCGCTTTCTGGATGGCGGCGTTCAGCGTGGCCACCACGTCGTCGGGTGTGCCCTTGGGCGCCACCACGCCGCCCCAGGCGACTGTCTCGTAACCCTTCAGGCCGGACTCGTCCAGCGTGGGCACGTCGGGCATCAGCGCCAGGCGCTTCAGGCTGCTGACGCCGATGGCGCGGACCTTGCCGCTCTTGACCAGCGGCGCGGCCTCGGAGGTGTTGACGAACAGGTAGTCCAGGCGGCCGCCCAGCAGATCCTGGATGGCGGCGGGGCCGCCGTTGTAGGGGATGAACATCACGTCCAGCTTGGCCATGCTCTTGAAGAGTTCGCCGCCCATGTGGCCGGTAGTGCCGACGCCCGATGCGCCATACGACAAGCGGCCCGGCTCCTTGCGGGCTCGGTCGATCAGGTCCTGCACGCTGGTGACGGGCGAGTCGGCCGGGACGATCAGGGCGTTGTACAGGTCGAACATGTGCGCGACGGGCGTCAGGTCCTTGTCCACGTCGTAAGGCAGGCGCTTGAACAGCGAGCGGTTCACCGCGAGCGTGTTGATGTTGCCGTAGCCGACCGTGTAGCCATCCGGCGCTGCGCGCTTGATAAGCGCGATGCCGATGTTGCCGGCGGCGCCCGGGCGGTTTTCGATGACCATCGTTGCGCCGGTGTCGCGGGCAATCTGCGTGGTGATCAGGCGCGACAGCACGTCAGGCGAGCCGCCGGCGGCAGACGGGACCACGAAAGTGATGGGCTTGTCGGGATAGCCGGCGGCCGAGGCGGCGCCGGCGAAGACGACGCTGAGCGCCGCCATGGAAAGACTGCGAAGGAGCGTGCTGCGCATGGTGGATTTCCCCTGGTTTTGTTTTGTGGAGCGGGCAGATTACACCCGGCCATGCGGCACTGCGTCATCGAAAAATGTCTCAAACCTATAATCCCTCGTTATTGGAAAAGGGGAAGAAATGGAACCCGATGCGTATGCCGACGAGGCCGGGCCGAGCGCCGGGCGGCCGCTGAACCTGCGCCAGATCGAGGTGTTCCGCGCCATCATGATGGCCGGCTCGATCAGCGGGGCGGGGCGCATGCTGCACGTGTCGCAGCCGGCTGTGAGCCGGGTGCTTGCCCTCACGGAAAGCCGTCTGGGCTATCGGCTGTTCGAGCGCGTCAAGAGCCGGCTGTCCCCTACGGCCGAGGCGCGGCGTCTATATGCCGAGGTCGAGCAGGTGTACGGCGGCATCCAGCGCGTGAACGACCTGGCCGCCAGCCTGGGGCAGTCCGGCGCGGGCATGCTGAAGATCGTGGCAAGCGCCAGTTTCGGGCAGCGCCTGATCCCCATGGCGCTCGAGCGGTTTCGCGGTCGCAATGCGGGCGCGCGCGTCGATTACCGCAGCGTGACGTTCGACGAACTTGCGGCGTACTTTCTGTCGGGACAGGCAGACATCGGCATTTCCATGCAGCCGCCGGATCATCCGAACCTGACGTCGGTCCGGCTGGCGCGGGTGCCGGTGGTGTGCGTGCTCCCGCCCGGGCATCCGCTTGCCAGCCACGACGCGGTGCGGCCGGAGGACTTTTCGTCGGCGGCGTGGATCGGCTATCCCCGCGATACGCCGCTGGGACGCGCGCTGCAGCCGTTCTTCGGTGAAGGTCCGCACTGCGCGGCGGCGATCGAGGTGCATTCGCCCGTGACCGCCTGTTCCTTCGTGCAGCAGGGCTTGGGCCCGGCGCTGGTGGATGCCTGGTGCGTTACGCCGGACCAGGCCGCGCACATGGTGCTGCGTCCGATCACGCCCGAGGCCAGCGTTGAGATATGGGCGACGCATTCCAACCTGAGTGCGCCGCCCCTGCTGGCGCGGCGCTTTCTGGCCGCCGTCAAGAAGATCCTTGAGAGCGAGGCGCTGCCCGGCGTGACACCGGAATAGGGCTTCCGGGCATCAGCGGGGCAGCGCAGACCCTTACAGCCCTTCGGCCTGCAGCGCGGCCTTGACGCCGGCGTTGGCCTGCATGCGCTCGAAGAACGCGGACAGGTTGGAAAGGCCGGTCAGGTCAACTTCCTTGGCGTGCGCCCAGCGCAGCACGACGTACAGGTAGGCATCGGCAACCGAAGGCGCGGCGCCCGCCAGGTACTGCTTGCCGGCCAGTTGCGTGTCCAGTTGCGCGAACAGCTTGGTCAGCAGCGCCGAGGCCGATGCGGCCAGTTCCTTCTGCGCGCCTTCGTCCTTCAAATAACGCTGCGCGCCGAACAGCAGCGAGAACGTCTTGTGGACGTCGGAATTGATGAAGCCGACCCAGCGGCGCACTTCGGCGCGCGAACGTGCGGAGCCGTCGCCCAGCAGCGTGCTTTCGGGCGCCTGTTCGGCCAGATACTCCAGAATGGATACGTTCTGCGTCAGGGTCCAGTCGCCATCGGTCAGCGCCGGCACGGCGCCCATCGGATTGATCCGCAGAAACTCGGGCTCCTTGAGCGCCTCGCGGCTGAGCTTGTGCGTTTCATACGGCTTGCCGATCCATTCGAGCACGATATGGGAAGCGAGCGAGCACGCGCCGGGCATGTAGTACAGTTTCATCTGTCGGAGACTCCTGGAAGGAAGAACGGGAGAGCTCCCGTCCGTGGGCGCTATGGTACGCCAACCGGGTATGCCATTCGCGAGTGGTCCCGCGTCTCTCTGTCATGCCTTCCGCGCCCGCTTTTCAATCTGTCGCCGCCGGAGATGTCCATGCAGTCACGCACCGCCGCGAGCACGCGCGCGATCCCCTTTCTCTTGTCCTTGACCCTGGCCTTCGCCGCTGCGCCCGCCATCGCGCAAGCATCGCAGGAACCGCCCTCGGCGCCTGCGCGCGTGATGCCGGTTGTCGGCGGCCTGGATCATCCGTGGTCCATGGCGTTCCTGCCCGACGGCGGCATCCTGATCACCGAGCGTCCCGGGAATCTGCGGCTGTTGCGTACGCCCGGCGGGTTGTCCAAGCCGCTGACCGGCGTGCCCAAGGTGGCCGCGCGCGGCCAGGGCGGTCTGCTGGACGTGGCGCTCTCGCCAAACTTTGCGACCGACCGCTACGTGTATCTGTCGTATGCGGAGTCGGACGGCGACAAGAGCGGCACGGCCGTGGGACGCGGCCGGCTGGCCGACGATGCCAGCCGACTTGAAGACTTCAAGGTCATCTTCCGCCAGGAACCCAAGCTGTCGTCCGGACTGCATTTCGGCTCGCGCCTGGTGTTTGACGGCAAGGGTTACCTCTACATTGCGCTGGGCGAGAACAACCAGCGGCCAACCGCGCAGGACCTGGACAAGCTGCAGGGCAAGGTCGTGCGGCTCAAGGCCGACGGCGCGCTGCCTGACGACAACCCCTTCGTGGGCAAGCAGGGCGCGCGGCCCGAGATCTGGTCGTACGGCCATCGCAATCCGCAAGGCATGGCGCTCAATCCCTGGACCGGCGAGCTCTGGGAAAACGAACACGGGCCGCGCGGCGGCGACGAGATCAACGTGGTGCAGCCGGGCAAGAACTATGGCTGGCCGCTGGCGACCTACGGCATCAACTATTCGGGTCTGAAGATTCCGGAAGCCAAGGGCGAGACGCTGCCGGGCATGGAGCCTCCGGTCTACTGGTGGCCGAAATCGCCCGCCATCAGCGGCATGGCGTTCTATGACGCCGATCGCTTTCCGGCCTGGCGCAATTCGCTCTTCATCGGCGCGCTGGGTAACCAGAACCTGATCCGCCTGACCGTCGACGGCAAAAACGTGGTCGAGAAGGAAAGGCTGCTGGTCGACCGCAAGCGCCGGATCCGCGACGTGCGGCAGGGGCCGGACGGTTATGTGTATGTGCTGACGGACGCTTCCCCGGGCGAACTGCTGCGGGTGGCGCCGGCCGAAACAGGAGGGTGACCGTCATGAAGACCTATGAGCTCATCGGGTCCGCGGGGTGCGGCTCCGCCATTGTCGAGATGGCGCTGGTGCTGGCCAATGTGCCGCACGTCCTGACGGACGTGCCGTACCTGAAGCCCGGTCCCGAGCGGGACCGGCTGCTGCATCTGAATCCGCTGGGGCAGGTGCCCACGCTGATCCTGCCCGACGGCGAGGTCATGACCGAGAGCGCGGCGATGATCCTGCATCTGAACGACCTGGCGCCGCAGGCCGGTCTTGCCCCCGCGCCGGACAAGCCGGAACGGGCGCGCTTTCTGAACCTGCTGGTGCGGGTCGTGGCGGCGGTCTACCCGACCTTCACGTACGGCGACGATCCCGCGCAGTGGACGACGCCAGGCGATGCGGTGGACCTGCTGCGCGAACGGGTCCACACGCGCCGCGCCGAGCTGTGGCAGGAGCTGGAACGCCAGGCCGGCGCGCCGCACATGCTGGGGCGGCGTTTTTCAGCGCTGGACCTTTATGTGACGGTCATGACGCATTGGCGTCCCGGCCCGTCGTGGTTCAGCGCGATGTGTCCGGCATTGACCGCGGTCGCCCGCGAAGCAGCATTGGAACCGAACGTGGCCCGGGTGTTGGGGCGGCACTTTCCGCCGCCCACCGAATAACGCGGGCAGCTTCAGGTGGCGGCACGCCGGCGCGATTTGCCGCGCGCTTCGCGCACGGCGATGTACACGCCGCTGCCGGCAATGAAAACGGCGCCCAGGTACGCATACGCGTCGGGCGCCTCGCGCCAGAAGATCCATCCCAGGATCGTGGCCCAGACCAGACCCGTGTAGTCGAAAGGCGCCACGACAGACGCGGGCCCGATGCGGAATCCCTGCGTGATGAGCGCCAGGCCCAACGTGCTGAACAGCGCCACGCCGCCAAAATAGGGCAGGTCTTCCATGGCCGGCGCGCGCCACACCCACGGCAATCCGATCGCGCTGCACACCAGTTGTCCCAACACGATGTAGAAAGTGGTGGTCAGCATGCCTTCTGCGCGGTTGATGCCGCGCGCGGTGATCATCATGACCGCGTAGAGCAGGGCTGTAGTCAGCGGCAGCAGGGTGGCGGCCTGGAATGCCTGCGTGCCAGGGCGAACCACGATCAGCACGCCGGCAAAGCCTGCCAGCACCGCCAGCCAGCGTTTGCCGTCCACGCGTTCCTTCAGGATCAGCACCGACAGCGCCGTGACGAACAGCGGCGCGGCGAACGCGATGGCGGTGGCCTCGGCCAGCGGCAGCGCCTGCAATCCCAGATAGAAGCAACAGGCCGAGACCACGTTGATGGCGCCGCGCGTCAGGTGCAGGCCGGGATGCGTCGTGCGCAACACACGGCGTCCGCCCAGCCACAAGGCCAGCGCGGTCACGAAGGGCAGCGCGATCAGCGCGCGCAGAAAGAGGATCTGCAGCGGGTTGTAGCTGGCGCCCAGCCATTTGGCATTGGCGTCGCTGAGCGTCAGAAAGAAGATGCCGCCCGCCACGCAGGCGATGCCTGCGGCGGCGGAATGTTCACGGACGGCGGGTAATGCGGTGCTTGGGGACATCTGAAACCTGCAAGGGCGGCGGTTCCTGCCGCCGGAGGGTGAAGAACGGATAGGTGAAGATCGGGAAGGGCTTTCAGCTCTGCGCGCGGTAGGCGGCAATGGCGACCATCGCCCACGCGGCCAGGAAGGCCGTTCCGCCGAACGGCGTCACCGCGCCGAGCCAGCGGGTGCCGGTCAGCGTCAGCAGGTACAGGCTGCCCGAAAACAGCACGATGCCGACGAACATGACGACGCCGGCGGCCGACAGCAGCGGCGACCCGAAGCGGGCGCCCAGCAACGCGATGATGAAGATGCCCAGGGCGTGGACCAGGTGGTACATGACGCCGGTCTGCCAGACGGCCAGCAGTTCTGGCGTCAGGATGCGCTTGAGGCCATGCGCGCCGAATGCCCCGGCGCCCACCGCCACCATGAGGTTGATCGCCGCGAGTATGGTGAGCTGCCGGTCCGTCATTGCGTGTCCTTGAGAGAAATGCGAGGGGCGAATTTGCCGCCGCCTATGATAGGCCCAAATATGGTGCATGACGGGGCCGCGGACGATGGCAAAGCGCGGCCCGCAGCCGGCTCGGCAACGGCCGCCTTGCAAGCCGATTTCCAAATGGGATATTATAAATTCAATTTGGTAATTCAGCCGCCGTGCAAGTCTGGCCGGTTTCTCCGGCTTTCGCTTCGTCCACGCGGCGCCCGGAGCAGATCATGACCATCGCGCTGACTGACAAATCGCCCGCCAAGCGCGGCGCCTCCACCAAGCGCCCGCCGCGCCCCAGGCAGCTTTTTCGCGGCCTGATCGACAGTCCGCTGACCGATATTGCGCGGGATGTGCACCGTGGACTGCCCGCGCAGATGGTCGACGATGCCGCCGATTACCTGCAGGTGCCCAAGTCGGAAATCATGGCGATCACGGAGGTCAAGGCGGCGTCGCTGTCGCGCTGGACGCGCGAAGGGCAGGCGCTGCCGCTCGGTGAATCCGACCGGCTTGCCCGCGTCGCCCGCGTGGTGCGCGTCGCCCGTCAGGTGCTGGGCAGCGACGCGGAAGCGGTGCTGTGGCTGAACACGCCCGTGCCGGCGCTGGGCAACGTCAAGCCGCTGTCGCTGCTGACGTCGGATGCCAGCAGCCGCATCGTCGAAGACACGCTGGCCCGCGCCGCCGCGGGCGTCTACGCATGACCGATTACGTTTCGCTCTGGCGCATTGGCACCACGGCGGGCAAGTACCGGGCGGACGACCTCTCCGGCGCCGGGGCGGCCGCGGTGGGCGGACGCTACAACAGCCCGGGTACGCCGGTGGTGTATGCCTCGGCCAGCGTGGCGCTGGCCGTGCTGGAAACGGTGGTGCATTTTGCGGCGCGCGCGTCCGAGCACGCCAACCGCTACCTGATTGAACTGGCCGTGCCCAATGGCATCTTCGAGGCGCGCCAGTCACTGTCGCTGGCGCAACTGCAGGACGATTATCCGTTCTGGGACGCGGTGCCCTTTGCCGAAGCGTCGCAGGCCGTGGGCGACAACTGGGTGGCGTCGGGGGTGTCGGCGCTGCTGGAACTGCCCAGCGCGATCGTGCCGTATCGCGGCGTGCCGGACTGCAATTTCCTGATCAATCCGGCGCATCCGGACGCCGAGGATATCGTGGTGGTGCGGCGCGAACGCTTCGTCTACGATCCGCGGTTGCGGCCGGCGTAGGCGTCCAAAGGCAGGCGTGAAAAATCAGGCGTCAAAAAGAACGCGCCCGCTGCCGGGCGCGTTCAGTCGCAATCGCCGCAAAAGCTTCAATCAACCGTCAACACCGCCCGGCCCACGACCTTGCCTTCGCGCAGCGAGGCCAGCACGCTGTCCGCCTCGGCCAATGCGTGGCGGTGGACGGGCATCGGCGGCACCTTGCCCGCCCGCACCAGTTCCATCAGTTCCTTCAGTTCGGCCAGGTTGCCCACGTAGCTGCCGATGATGGACAGGGCCTTCATCGGAATCAAGGCGATGGGCCAGGTGGAGCCGCCGCCGAACAGGCCAACGATGATGAGCTTGCCGCCCTTGGTCAGGAAGTCGAACGCCAGCGAGGTGGTGGCCGGTGCGCCGACCAGATCGATCGCGGCCCGCACCGGCTTGCCCCCCGCCGCCTGCATGATCTGCTGCGCGGCGTCCGGGGCGGCGCCGTCGATGGCCGCCAGCGCGCCCGCATCCAGCGCCGCCTGGCGCTTGGCGGGGTCGATGTCGACCACGATGGCGCCCGCGCCACCCAGCGCCTTGATCAGCGTCAGACTCATCAGGCCCAGGCCTCCCGCGCCGAAGATCACGACGGGATGCTCGCGGTAGATGTCTGCGCCGATCTTCTGCAACGCGGAGTACGTGGTGAGCCCTGAGCACGCGTAAGGCGCGATCTGCGCGGGATCCAGGTCGCCGATGTCGATGAGGTAGCGCGGATGCGGCACGACGATGTGGTCCGCGTAGCCGCCGGCGCGGTGGACGCCCAGGCAGGCCGGCGCGGTGCAGTGGTTTTCCATGCCGGCCATGCACGACGGGCACTTGCCGCAGCCGATCCACGGATAGACGAGGTAATTGCGGTCGGTGGCCAGGCCCTGCGCGTCGGGGCCGGCCGCCACGACGGCGCCCACCGTTTCATGGCCCATGGTCAGCGGCAGCGACACGCCACGGTCCTTGAGCGACAGGGTCCGGCCCTGGCCCAGGTCGTAGCCGCCTTCCCACAAGTGGATATCGCTGTGGCACACGCCGGCCGCGCGGACCTTGAGCAGGACCTGCGTCCCTTGCGGCGTGGGGGTGGGCTGGTCCATTTCCTGCAGCGGTTCGCGGAAATTGACGACGCAATAGCACTTCATGGTTGTCTCCTTTATGTAATTGCCTGCACCCTGCGGCCGGACCGGAATCCGGCGCGCCGGGCGTGACCTATTTCTTGACCAGCGGGCATTCGCTGTCGGCGAGCGACACGAAGACCTTTTCGCCGGGCACCGTGGACAGGATGCGGTAGTAATCGTTCGGATGCTTGGACTCGGCGGGCTTTTTCACCTCGACCAGGTACAGGTCCATGATGACGCGGCCATCTTCGGGGCGCACCCGGGCATTCTTGATCAGTTTGGTGGTGATGGGCAATTCGCGCATTTTCTGGTTGACCACCGCGGCATCGAAGGTGCCGGCGGCCTGCGCGGCCTGCAGGTAATGCGTGGTGGCCACGTAGCTCAGGGCCTGGACGATGGAGGGGGCGCGCGTGACGCCCATCTTCTTTTGCCAGCGCTGGGTCCAGGCGCGGGTGTCCTCGTCGGCATCCCAATAGAAGCCGGTGGGGAAGGTCAGCCCCTGCGCAACGGGCAGCCCCATTGCATGGACGTCGTTGATAAAGGTCAGGAACGTCAGCATCCGCTGCTTGCCGCCCGCCAGGCCGAACTCCTGCGCCTGCTTGATGAGGTTGACCAGATCGCCGCCGGCGCTGGCCAGGCCCACGACGTCGGACTTGGATGACTGCGCCTGGATGAGGAACGACGCAAAGTCCATCGCGCCCAGCGGATGGCGCGTGCTGCCCACGACCTTGCCGCCCGCGGCCTCGACGAAGCGTGACGCGTTGCTTTCCAGCGATTTGCCGAAGACGTAATCGGTGGTGATGAAGTACCAGCTCTTGCCGCCGCTCTCGACGACGCTCTTGACCACGGCGTTGGCCAGCGCATAGGTATCCGGCGCCCATTGCGTGCTGAGGTTGCTGCATTGCTTGCCGCTGAAGTCCCCGGCAAAACCGCCGCTGATCAGCGCGGTGCCGCCTTTTTCGCGCGCCACGCCCTGGGCGGCCAGGCCGGCCGAGCTGGCGCCGCCGTCCACCACCGCGACCAGATTCTGCGTGTCGAACCAGCGGCGCACCAGCGCGGACGCCACGTCGGCCTTGTTCTGGTTGTCCGCACCGACGACTTCGACGGTCTTGCCGGCCACCTTGCCGCCGAAATCCTCCACGGCCATGCGCACGGCGGTCTCGGACCCGAGGCCGCCAAGGTCGGAGTAAATGCCGGAACGGTCGTTGGACACGCCCAGCCGCACGACGTCGGACTGGGCTTGGGCCGCGCAGGCGGCCAAGGTGGCGGCCAGAGCCGCCAACACGGGTTTGATACGCATCTTTCTGTCTCCCAGCCCTGAAGCGGACCGTTTTATTGAACGTTATGGATGACGCGGCAACTCGGGTAGGCGGGCGCCGGTGCTCCAGCCGGCTGAAATGTATTTCACATTGGTGAATGCAAATTCCTGTGCAAGAATTTAGGTACCTGCACATGAAAAGTCAACACGGTGGAACACCCTAGTCCGGGTGCCAAATACGCATTGCCACGAAGGAGGGCTGACGCCGTGGAAGTCAAGCTTGTCGCTCGCACGCTGGAGTTGCTGGAGCTGTTTGCGCAGACGAAGCGGCCCATGCCGCTGACCGAGCTGGCCCAGGGGCTGGGCGCGCCGATGTCGAGCTGTCTGGCACTGGTGCGCACCTTGGTGGCTCGGGGGTATCTGTACGAGGTCAGGCGCCGCGCCGGGTATTACCCCACCGGCAAGCTGCACGGGCTGGCGGCGCAGATTCTCGCGGGCGACCCGTGGCTGGATCTGGTGCGGCCGCGGTTATTGGCGCTACGCGATGCCGTCAACGAGACCGTGATGCTGGGCAAGATCCAGGATGGCGCCGTCGTGTTTCTGGACGTGGCCGAGTCGACCCAGCCCGTCCACTATGCGGCGCGCGCCGGCGAACGACGTCCGCTGCACACGAGTTCGGTTGCCAAAGCCATCCTGGCGCGCCTGCCGGCCGCTGACCGCGATCAGGTCCTGGCGGCGGCGCAATACACGCGCTACACGGATAGCACGCTGACAACCCGCGAAGCCCTGCTGGCCGACGTGGGCAAGGTTGCCGAGCGGGGCTGGGCCTCGAACGTGGGGGAAAGCGTCGCGGACCTCACGGGGCTGGCCGTCGCACTGGATCTGGGCGGCGAATGGTACGCGCTATGCGTGGCAGGTCCCACGCCGCGCGTGTGGGCGCAGCGCGAGGAAAATCTGATTCATTTGCGCGACGCGGCCGAGGCGATCCGGCGTGATCGCGAGGGATAAGGGAATATTTCCATCGGTCTACGCCGCCGGAAGCGATGCGGTCGATGCGCCGCGCGTCATCGACCGCCCGCGTCAAGGCCCCCGCCGCACCAGCGTGGACTTTCCGAACAGGCTTTCAATCAAATCCACCGCCAGCTCCGCCGTGCGGTTGCGCACGTCGAGCGCCGGGTTCAGTTCCACTACGTCCAGCGACCGCATGAGGCCGGTGTCGGCAATCATCTCCATGCAGAGCTGCGCCTCGCGATAGGTGGGGCCGCCCATCACCGTGGTGCCCACGCCCGGCGCGATCTCGGGATCGAGAAAGTCCACGTCGAAACTCACGTGCAGATGCGTGTCGGCGTCCAGCCCGGCCAAGGCGGCCTGCATTGTGGCGCGCATGCCCATCTCATCCAGATACCGCATGTCGAAGACCTCGAGGCCGGCGTCGTGCAGCAGGCGTTTTTCGCCAGGATCCACGCTGCGGATGCCGATCTGCCGCACGCAGGACGGCTCGATGTCCGGAAACTCGCCCGACATGCCGGTCAGCGGCGCGGGACCATTGCCGCACAGGCAGGCCACCGGCATGCCGTGCAGGTTGCCGGTGGGCGTGAGCAGATGGGTGTTGAAGTCGGCGTGCGCGTCCAGCCATAGCACGCGCAGTTTCTTGCCGGTGGCACGGCAGTGGCGCGCCACCGCGCTGACCGAGCCGATGCCCAGACTGTGGTCGCCGCCCAGCAGGACGGGCAGGCGGCCTTCGGCCAGTTCTTCGTACACGGCATCGTGCACCGCCTGATTCCACGCGGTCACTTCCTCAAGGTGGCGGTAGCCGTCCACGGGCGGCAGCCAGGGATTGGCGGGGCCGTACAGGTTGCCGCGGTCGCGGACCTGAAAGCCCTGCGCTTCGATGACCGGCCCCAGGTCCGCGACGCGCAGCGCTTCAGGGCCCATTGACGCGCCGCGCGCGCCGGCGCCGATGTCGGTCGGTGCGCCGATCAGGGTGACTTGGGTGGGCAGGGTGGGGGTTTTCGTCAATGCGTTCGTCAATTCGCATGCTCCGTATTGCAGTGTTCACGTTGCGGCGCGTGGGGTCACGCGGCGGACAAGACCGCCGCCAGTTGATCGCACGCCCAATCCACTTCGTCCCGCGTGACGATCAGGGGAGGCGATAGGCGCAGGGTATGACCGTGGGTGTCCTTGACCAGCAAGCCTCGCGCCTGGAGCCGTTCGCACCAGAGGCGGGCGCCGCCGGCGTCCGGCTCCAGTTCCACGGCCAGCATGAGGCCGCGCCCGCGGACCTCGCGCACCGGGCCGGGCAGGCTGCGCAGGCGCTCCAGGAAATGCGCTCCCACGGCGGCCGCATTTTCGATCATGCCTTCCTCGGTCAACACCCGCAGCGCGGCGCGCGCGATGGCGCACGCCAGCGGATTGCCGCCAAAGGTGCTGCCGTGTTGACCGGGCTGGAACACGCCCAGCACGTCGGCGTTGGACAGCATGGCGGACACGGGATAGAAACCGCCGGACAGCGCCTTGCCGATAAGCGTGACGTCGGCTTCGATGCCTTCGTGCTCCTCGGCCAGCAGCTTGCCCGTGCGTCCCAGGCCGGTCTGGATCTCGTCCAGAATCAGCGTGATGCCGCGTTCCGTGCACCGTTGGCGCACGCGGCTGAAGTACCCGGGCGGCGGCATCACCACGCCGGCTTCGCCCTGGATCGGTTCGACCAGGAACGCGACCGTGCGGTCGCTGATGGCGGCGTCGAAGGCCTCGAAGTCGCCAAAAGGCACGACCTTGAAGCCGGGTGCGAACGGGCCGTAATGGCCATAGGCGTCGGGGTCGGTCGAAAACCCCACGATGCCCAGCGTACGGCCATGGAAATTGTTGGCGCAGACGATGATCTCGGCCTTGCCCTCGGGCACGCCGCGCACCTCGTAGCCCCACTTACGCACGGCCTTGATGGCCGTTTCGACGGCTTCGGCGCCGCTGTTCATGGGCAGGATCTTGTGAGCGCCCGTCAGGCGCGCCAGGTCTTCATAGAAGCCCGCCATCTGGTCATGGCGAAACGCACGCGAGGTCAGGGTAAGCTTTTGCGCCTGCTCGGTCATGGCCGCCAGGATGCGCGGGTGGCAATGGCCCTGGTTGACCGCGGAATAGGCGGCCAGGCAGTCCAGGTACTTGCGACCGTCCACGTCGTAGACCCAGACGCCGCTGCCGCGCGCCAGCACGACGTCCAGCGGGTGGTAGTTGTGCGCGCCCAACTGGTCTTCGATGTGGTCGCGGCGGCTGGCGGCGGACTGCGGGTTGGGTTGGGGGGGCATCACGGCACTCATGAACGTCTCCCAAAGGCATACTGCGGCCATCTTAGCGCCGTGGGCGCGGCTTGGCATTGCCATTGCATGACAAAGGCCTTTCCGTGACCGGCGCGCCGGGTGCTGCACAATAGCGCCTGTGCCGGACCGTCGTCCGGCGTTCCGATTCTGTGGATGGCTGACATGCTTGTGCACCAATTGCTTGAGAGACTGATGCGCGGCGCCGCGGTGGCGGCGCTGGGATTGGCGGTGATTGCCCCGGCGGCGGCGCAGGAACAGCCCCTGCGGATCGGCGTGATTGCCAGCGTGGCCAACGAGGCCACCGAACTGGCCATCGCGCAGGCCAAGCAGCAAGGGTTGGACGTCAAGCTGGTGGAATTCAATGACTGGGTGCTGCCCAACATTGCGGTAGCCGACGGGTCGGTGGACGCCAATTTCTTCCAGCACGCGCCGTTTCTTGAACTCTTCAACCAGCGCCGCGGCGCCAACCTGCAGCCCATCGCATACGGCTATTCGACCACCATCGGCCTGTTTTCCAAAAAGCTGAAGAAGGGGGATCCGGTGCCCGAGGGCGCGACCATCGCGGTGCCGAACGACCCGGTCAATACCGGCCGCGCCTTGCTGCTGCTGCAGTCGATGGGACTCATCACGCTCAAGCCGGGCGTCGCACACCAGGCCAGCCTGCAGGACGTGGTGGCCAATCCCAAGAAGCTCAAGTTCGTCCAGATCGAAGGATCGCAGTCGGCCCGCACGTTCGACGACGTGACGGCGTCGGTCACCTACACGACGTTCGCAAAACAGGCGGGCCTGAACGAAAAGGATGGGCTGGCCTTCGACAATACCGATCCGGACAGCATCCGGCGCTACGCCATCCGCTGGGTGGCCAAGCCGGAAAAGGCGCAGGACCCGCGCCTGTTGAAGTTCATTGCCATTTATCAGAACTCGCCCGAAGTGAAGGCGACGCTCAAGCGGCTGTACGGCGACCTGATTTCGTTCCCCTGGTAAGGCGGTTTCAGGACGGCAATCGGAATAAAATCAGGGTTTGCCCCGACAAACCCTTTTCATCAAGGCCGGCCGCGCTGCGCGCCGAAGCTGATTCCAATGTCTGACCTCGATGACCGCGACCGGAAACTCTTGACGCTGTTGGCCGACGACGCCACGCCCAGCTATGCGGAGCTGGGCAAACAGCTCAACCTGTCGGCGCCCGCGGTGCACGAGCGGGTCAAGCGGCTCAAGCGCGACGGGCTGATCAAGGGCATCGCCGCCAAGCTCGACGGCGCAAAGATGGGCCGGCCGTTGCTGGCCTTCGTGCATGTCGACACGATCAACTGGACCATCACGCAGCAGGTGCTGGGCTTGGCCGAGCTGAATGAGGTCGAGGAGATCCACACCATCACCGGCAAGAGCGCGATGCTGCTGAAGGTGCGTGTGCGCGATACCCAGGCGCTGGAATTGCTGCTGGCGCGTATCCACCAGATTGAAGGCATCTCCAACACGACCAGCGATATCGCCCTGACCAGTTATCTGGAGCGCGGGCCGCTGCCTGAGGCGGCATGATTGCTGGCCGCTTGAACAACATCCCCAGGCGGCCTGATTGCTGGCCGTCTCGAGAGCATCCCGCCCTTCAGCGGGCGGGGGCGGCGCGCAGGCGTAGGCGCGTGATCTCCGACGGCGCCCACAACCGCTTGGGCGGTCCCCAATAGCCGGTGCCGCGGCTGGTGTAGACCCACATCTGTCCCAACCGGTGCAGCCCCGCCGTAAACGGTTGCTGGAACCGCACGAAGAAACCCCACGGAAAGAATTGCCCGCCATGCGTATGGCCGGAGATCTGCAGCGTGTAGCCCGCCGGTTCCGCCGCGGCAGCGCTGCGCGGCTGGTGGGCCAGCAGGATGCGCGGAAAGGCGTCGGCCGGCGCGTTGGCCAGCGCCGCACGCGGATTGCTGCGCTGCTGCGGATCGAAGGCCCCGGCGCTGAAGTCCGTGACGCCGGCCACCACCACAGGCAGGCCCGACGGATGGATTACGGCATGTTCGTTCAAGAGGACGCGCAGGCCCAGGCGGCGGAATTCAGCGATCCAGGGGCCCGCGCCCGAATAGTATTCGTGGTTGCCGGTGACCAGATACACGCCGAACGGTGCGCGCAGATCGCCCAGGGGACGGGCTTGCGCCGCAAGCTGTTCGACGCTGCCGTCCACCACGTCGCCGGTGATGGCGATCATGTCGGGCAACTGTTCGTTGACCGCGTCGACAATGGCCTGCACATAGCGGCGCTTGATGGTCGGGCCGACGTGGATGTCGCTGATCTGCACGATGGTGAAGCCGTCCAGGTCTTGCGGCAGGCCGGCGATCGGTACGTCCACGTCGACCACGCGGGCGCGGCGCCGGGCGTTGTAGAAGCCCGCCAGCGTGCCAGCCAGCGATAGCCCGATGACCGTCCACGCGCTGGCGCGTCGCAGGTCGAGCCAGGGCAGATCGGCGCCAGCCGCCAGATTGCCCAGCCACAGAAGCAGCATCAGCGCGTCGCGCAGCACGGTCAACACGAAGAGCGACGAGAACAGTCCCATGGCCAGCAGGCCGACCCAGGCGATGCGGTCGCCCCAAGGCGGATTGACGGAAGAGCGCGCCAGCATGCCCATCGGGATCAGCACGCACGAAAGCACCAGGAAGAGGATGGCGGCGGCAGTGCCTTCGCCACCAAGCAGCAGGTCGGGGATCAGGCGGGCGCCGACGTACACATGGGCGAGGGCGCCCAGGGTCAGGAACCGCAGGAAGAATGAGGATTGGCGCAGGGACACGGCGGCGGGCGGGCGCGTCGCAGCGGACGCGCAGGGAATCAGGGAACCGCCATTCTATGCTCCGGCGGCGCCGCGATTGATAAACGCGGCGCTGCGCGTCCGCCGGCACCGCACCTGGGGGCCTGGCGAAGCAGCGTCAGGCAGGCAGTTCGCCTTCCCGGCAGATCAGGCTGGCGTCCATCTCGTCAAGGCGATTGATGCCCAGCATGGCCATGTTGCGGTCGACCTCGGCGCGCAGCAGTCCGATGGCATGCGCCACGCCTTGCTGGCCACCTACGGCTGCGGCGTAGTTGAAGGGGCGGCCCACGAATACGCAGCGCGCGCCCAGGGCCAGCGCCTTGAGCACATCGCCGCCGCGCCGCACGCCGCTGTCCATCATCACGGTCATCGCGCCGGCCTGGGCGACCACGCCAGGCAAGGCGCGCAGCGGTGAGATGGCGCCATCAAGCTGGCGCGCGCCGTGATTGGACACGATGATGCCGTCGGCACCATGCTGCCTTGCCAGCGCCGCGTCGCGCGGGTGCAGGATGCCCTTGATGACGAGTGTGCCCGGCCATTGCCGGCGGATGCGCGCCACGTGCTCCCAACTGAGGTGGTCGCGTGCCGTGAAGTCGCGCAGCACCGAGGCGGAGACGATGGGCGCGCCGCGCGTGGCGAAGGAATTCTCGAAGTGCGGCATGCCATGCGCCAGCAGCGTGCGCACGAACGTGCCGGCCAGCCAGCGCGGGCGCGCCAGCCCGTCCAGGGCCAGGCGCAAACTGGGCTTGAGCGGCGTCGAGAAACCCGTGCGCACGTTGTTCTCGCGGTTGGCGGACACGGGAATGTCCACGGTCAGCACCAGGGTTTCGAAGCCCGCGCGCCGGGCGCGTTCGATCAGCGCGTCGATCCTGGCGGGGTCGCCGGGCAGGTAGGCCTGGAACCAGGTGCCGGGCGCTTCGGCGATGACGGCTTCAAGAGGAATCAGCGAGGTGCCGCTCAGGATCGCGGGCACGTTCTGCTCGCGCGCCGCGCGCGCCAGCACGATATCGCCCCGGTAAGCCGACAGCGCGCTGATGCCCATGGGCGCGATGCCGAAGGGCGACGCGTAGGTGCGGCCAAACAGATCGGTCTGTTGCGTGCGGCGGGAGACATCCACCAGGACGCGCGGCGTGAACGCGTACTGCGCGAAGGCTTCGCGGTTGCCTTTGAGGGATTGGTTGTCTTCGGCTGCGCCGGCGATGTAGCCGAAGATCGGGCGCGGCAGCCGGCGGCGAGCCGCGGCTTCGAAATCGTCCAGGGACAGCATGCGCCCGAGCGCTCGGGGCAGCTTGCGGGCGAGGGCGTCAGAGGCGGCGTCAGGGGTCGCGGCGGGCAGGGCGGTGGTAGTCATGGCGGGCCGGTAAAAGCCCGTAATCTAGCAACGGCCGTCGAACGCAGAAAGCGAATAAAACTGAAGTGGCCTGTTCGCTTTTGGCGAACAGGCTTCGCGCTTTATGCCTGCGTGGGCAACGCCAGCAGCTCGCCCATGCGCACCGGGCCCGTCACCGAGGGCGTGTCGGCCCAGCGGATCTTGTCGGGTCCGAACAGGACGATGGCCGTGGAACCCAGCTTGAAGCGGCCCATCTCGGCGCCCTTTTCAAGAAAGATGGGCGCGCGGGCAGCCGCGTCGTAGCGCACGGACTTGACCCGGCGCTTGAACGGCGTGACCAGGCCTGCCCACACGGTTTCGATGGACGCCACGATCATCGCGCCCACCAGCACCACGGCCATGGGGCCGTGCTCGGTGTCGAAGATGCAGACGACGCGCTCATTGCGCGCGAACAGGCGCGGCACGTTGCGGGCGGTCAGCGGGTTGACGGAGAAGAGGCGCCCGGGCACGTGGATCATTTCGCGCAGCGTGCCGGCGACGGGCATGTGAACGCGATGGTAGTCCTTGGGCGACAGGTAGATGGTGGCGAACTGGCCGCCCTGGAACGGCGCGGCGCGCTCGGTGTCGCCACCCAGGAGGTCCGCGAGTCCGTAGCTGTGGCCCTTGGCCTGAAAGATGCGGCCTTGTTCGATCGCGCCCATCTGGCTGATGGCGCCGTCGGCCGGACACACCACCGAGCCAGGTTCTTCGTCCAGCGGGCGCGCGCCGTCTTTCAGCGCACGCGTAAAGAAGTCATTGAAGCAGTCGTAGGCCAACGGGTCTTCTTGCAGCGCCTCGCTCATGTTCACGCCGTACTTGCGGACGAAACGCGAGATCATCCAGTTCTTCACCGCGGGTTCGCGGCAGTCCGATGCGTATCCGAAGAAGCGCGACACCAGGTGGTGCGGCGCGAGATACTGGCTGGCAAGAAAAAGTTGGTCTTTGATAGGCATCTATGGCGCTAAAAAAACGCGTCCCGCATACAGCGGGACGTGGTTGATGGTTGCCGTGCGGGCCAGATTGGCGCTGGAGTCCGGCAATTCGGCGCGATTGTAACGCGGTTGCGCGCGCACGGCGCGCAAAAACGCGCTCAGGCCGCCTTGGCCGCCAGCTTGGTCTTGTAGAGCCAGTCCTTGTAGTCGTCCAGGTCGCCGTCGAACGGGTTGACCTTGCCGTCGGCAACGATGATGAACTGGTCGGTCGTGGCGCGCAGCAGATGGCGATCGTGCGACACCAGCACCAGCGTGCCTTCGAACTGCGCCAGCGCATCCGTCAGCGCCTCGCGCGTTTCCAGGTCAAGGTGGTTGGTGGGTTCGTCCAGCAGCAGCAGGTTGGGGCGTTGCCACACGATCAGCGCCAGCGCCAGCCGCGCCTTTTCGCCGCCAGAGAAAGGCGCGATCGAGCTGGTGGCCATCGTGCCGTTGAAGTTAAAGCTGCCCAGGAAGTTGCGCAGTTCCTGTTCGCGTACGGTCGGCGCAATCTTGGTCATGTGCCACAACGGAGATTCGTCGTGCCGCAGCATCTCGACCTGATGCTGCGCGAAGTAGCCGATGGACAATCCCTTGTTGAACTGCGTGTCGCCGGCCAGCGATTCGATCTCGCCCGCGATGGTCTTGATGAAGGTCGACTTGCCCGCGCCGTTGATGCCCAACAGGCCGATGCGCTGGCCCGCCTGCAGCGAGAAGTTGATGCCCGACACGATGATCTTGTCGGACACGGCTTCGGTGGCCTCGTCCTCGATGCGATAGCCCGCGCTGACCTTGTCCATCGTCAGCAGCGGATTGGGCGCGCGCAGCGGCTCACGGAATTCGAACGAGAACTCGGCCGCGGCGCGCAGGGGCGCCACTTCTTCCATGCGGGCCAGAGCCTTGATGCGGCTCTGCGCCTGGCGTGCCTTGCTGGCTTGCGCCTTGAAGCGGTCAATGAACGATTGCAGGTGCGCGCGCTGGCGCATCTGCTTTTCCATCATGCCCTGCGCCAGTTCAAGCTGCGCGGCGCGCTGGCGTTCAAAGGACGAATAATGGCCCGAGTAGCGTTTGAGCTTGCGTTCGTCGATGTGGACGATCACGTTCACCACGCCGTCCAGGAAGTCCCGATCGTGCGAGATGACGATGAGCGTGCCCGGATAGCGCTTGAGCCAGTCTTCCAGCCAGATGATCGCGTCCAGATCCAGGTGGTTGGTGGGCTCGTCCAGCAGCAGCAGGTCGGACGGGCACATCAGCGCCTGCGCCAGGTTCAGTCGCATGCGCCAGCCGCCCGAGAAGCTGGTGAGCGGCAGGTGCATCTGCGCCTGCGTGAAGCCCAGGCCGGTCAGCAACTGCTCGGCGCGCGAATGGACGGTGTAGGCATCGGCGTCGGCCAGCGCGGCGTAGATCTCGCCCATGCGCAGGCCGTTTTCGGCGCTTTCAGGCTCGGCTTCCAGCGCGGCCAGTTCCGCTTCCAGCTTGCGCAGCGTGGTGTCGCCGTCGATCGCGTACTCGATGGCGGGGCGGTCCAGCGCAGGGGTTTCCTGCGCGACGTGGGCCACGCGCCACGACGCCGGGTAGTCCAGGTCTCCCTGATCCGCGTGCAGCGTGCCGCGCAAGAGGCCGAACAGACTCGACTTGCCCGCGCCATTGGCGCCGATGAGGCCGATCTTGTCGCCGGGGTTCAGAAGCAGGTCGACCTTGTCGAGCAACGGCTTGACGCCGCGCATGAGTGAAACTTGTTGGAAGCGGATCATGAATGTAGGACTGGATGGCGCGATGCGCGCGCGGCAAGACGCCCTCTGGGGGCTGTATGCAGGAAAGCAGGAACCGCGGCGGGATGGCACGCGCATCATGCGCGCCGGCGCGAACGTGATCGGATGAAAGCGGACTCAATCCGAACGAAGGGGGGGATTGTACCCGGCCGGGCAGGTCCGGGCGGGGAGGTCCGGGCGGGGAGGTCCGGCCGCATCCCCCTACGGCGTCTGAATTGCCGCCGCCAGCGCCAGCACGCGCTCGGCCTCGCTGGCATGCAGGTTCTCGACCAAGGCCCCGTCAACCACCGCCACGCCTTTACCTTCGGCCTGCGCGGCCCGCCACGCGTCCAGCCGTTTGCGCGCCGTATCGAGCTCTTCTGCCGTCGGCGCAAAGGCGGCATTCGCAGCGGCGATCTGGCGCGGATGGATCAGCGTCTTGCCATCGAAGCCCTGGTCGCGTCCTTGCCGGCAGGCGTCCTGCAAGCCAGCATCGTCGTTCAGATCCAGATGGACGCCATCCAGAACCGCAAGGCCGTGCGCCCGTGCTGCCATCACGGCAAGCGAGCGCGCCAGCAGCGTCTCGTCGCGCGACGGCGTGTGGCGCGCATGCAGATCCTTCACCAGATCAGACGTACCGACGACGATGGCGGCCAGCCGTTCATGGCCGCCAGCGATGGCATCGAGCCGCAGAAAGCCCAGCGGTGTTTCGGCCATGGCCCACAATGGCAGATCCACGGGCGCGCCCGCCGCGTCCAGGGCCTGCGCCAGCGCGGCCAACTGGGCGGGGGATTCGACCTTGGGCAGCAGCACGGCATCGGCGCCGGCTTGCGCAACGGCGCGCACGTCGTCCATCCCCCACGGCGTATCCAGCGCGTTGACGCGCACGATGCACTCGCGCCGTCCGTAGCCGCCTTCGCGCAGCGCCGCAGCGACCTGGGCACGGGCCTGCGCCTTGGCGTCGGGCGCCACCGCGTCTTCCAGGTCGAGGATCAGCGCGTCCGCGTCGAGCGTGCGTGCCTTGTCCAATGCGCGCGCGTTGGCGCCGGGCATGTAGAGAACGGAGCGGCGGGGGCGGATAGGAGCGTTCATGCGGGCGGTCTCAGAGTTTGGGCAGGCTGCCGACGATGGTGACGGGCGTGGTGCAGACGTAGCCCACGCCATAGACGGTGCGGATGCCCAGGTCGCCACCGGCCAGCTCGCGCAGCTTGCGCCGCAGCCGATGCATGTGGGCGTCCAGCCGATGCGTGTCGTAGGCCTCGGCGCTTGCGCCCAGGGCTTCAACGAGGCGGGCGCGCGTCAGCGGCAGTGGCGCCGCCTGGATCAGCGCGCCGATCAGGCGGCTTTCGGTATCGGTGATGTCGACGCTGATCTGACTGGGCGAGGTCAGCGTGCGGCGCGCGGGGTCGAAGCGCCAGGCGTCCGATTGCGCATCCTCTGTGTCGGCGGCCGGCACGACGCGCAGGCGCCGCGACAGCGACACCAGCGTGGCGCCGAGTTCGGCCAGGTTGACGGGCTTGGTCAGGTAGTGGTCGGCGCCCAGGCTCAGGCCCGACACCTTGTCTTCGCTCAGGAGCCGTCCGGTGAGCATGATGATGCCCATTGACGGATAGGAAGTGCGCAGATGCGACACGCGCGCCAGCCCATCGCCGTCCGGCAGCATGGCGTCCAGCACGAGGATCGCGGGCGTTACGGTGAGCAACAGCTCGTCAAGCTCGGCCAGCGAGCCTGCGGTGAGGATGGTCTTGTCCAGGCCCAGGTCCTGGATGTACTCGGCGATGGAATCGCGCCAATCCCCGTGGTCGTCGACGACGATGATCGTCACGGTGTGGCGCGCTTGGGCGCTCCGGGGGCGAACAGGTGTGTTCTGGTCATGCTGTGAATTCTTGAATGGCCGCGATCGCGCGGAAAAATCAGAGGACGACGGTATACGTCTTTGGCGTGCGTGCGCGCAGAATATCATTCCCGCCGATGCGGCAGCGCGGCATGGATCAAGGATGCGATCCAGGCGGCAGCGAAAAATCAGTTGGTCAAAAATTGCGCAGCCCGGTGCGCATCGCCCGAAAGGCCATCAGCCGGGCGTTTGGGTTTTTCTTATCCACAAATTCTGTGGATAAGAAGAACCGGGGTGGATACCGTCCCGCCTACGAAGGGAGTAATTCGACCGGCACACCCTCGGGCACTTTGCGCATCCGATCGCGTTCAATCCGGGCCGGCGCAAAGCGCGTTTTGCGCGCAGCAGCATTTTGCAGCAGCACCGACAGCACCGAGCCCTTGTCCTGGATCCAGCGCGTCTTGCCGCGCAAGAGCTTGACGGCATTGTCCGCGGTGCCCAGCCGGTACGACATGGCATTGATCTCGATCGAGGACTTGCCGTTGAACCGCGATTCGTCGATCTCGGTGATGGCGGCCGCGTCCAGATTGTTGCTCTCGTGGTCGATGCGGTAGACGTACTTGAGCCCGTGAAACGGGTCTTCCACGACGATGAGTTTTTCCGACCCGGACACGTCGGACATCATGCCGATCACGCGGGACTCGACCATCTGGTTGCCGCGTTGTTCTTCGGTGTAAATGAAAATGCTGTGCCGCATGGGGGCGGACTGGGCCGGTGCGGCCCCTACAAGGCGAGAACGATCCATACCTGAACGAAAAGAAGCGGGAGGGGGCGCGAGGCCCCCGAAGACGCGCATGATACCAATTGTTTCAGGTGCGTGCTGTAACAGGCGGCGCGGGGGGGCTACCCCGCGCCGGACACCCGCCAGCGATCAACCGCGCGCGGCGAGCTTTTCGCGGCGCTGGCGCACGGCCAGGGCCAGGGCGGCCAGCACGGGCTCGGTCTGCGTCCAGCCCAGGCAGGCGTCGGTGATGGAGACGCCATGACGCAGCGGCTCACCGGGCTTGAGGTCCTGGCGGCCTTCTTCAAGATGGCTTTCGATCATGACGCCCGTGATGCGGGAGTCGCCTTGGGCAAGTTGGGCGGCAATGTCGTTGGCCACGTCGATCTGGCGCACGTGCGACTTGTTGGAGTTGGCGTGCGAGCAGTCGATCATGACCTGTTCCCGCTGGCCGGCCTTGCGCAGGGCGTCGCAACAGGCTTGCACGCTGGCGGCGTCGTAGTTCGGGCCTTGCTTGCCGCCGCGCAGGATTACGTGCGTGTCCTGGTTGCCGCGGGTTTCGAAGATGGCGGCCATGCCCATCTTGGTCATGCCCATGAACGCGTGTTTGGCGCTCGCGGCGACCATCGCGTCGGCCGCGATCTGCACGCCGCCGTCGGTGCCGTTCTTGAAGCCCAGCGGGCAGCTCAGGCCGGAGCTGAGCTGACGGTGGCTGGGGCTTTCCGTGGTGCGTGCGCCGATGGCGCCCCACGCGATCAGGTCGGCGATGTACTGCGGGCTGAGCAGGTCCAGAAATTCCGTGGCGATGGGCAGACCCAGGCCGCTGATGTCCAGCAGCAGTTCGCGGGCGCGGCGCAGGCCTTCGTTGATGCGGAAGCTGCCGTCCAGGCGCGGGTCGTTGATGTAGCCCTTCCAGCCGACGGTGGTGCGGGGCTTCTCGAAGTAGACGCGCATGACGATCAGCAGGTCTTTCTTGTGCTCGTCGGCGGCGGCGCGCAGCTTGCGCGCGTATTCCATGGCTTGCGCGTGGTCGTGGATGGAGCAGGGGCCCACCACCAGCACCAGCCGGTCGTCGCGGCCGTGCAGCACGTCGGCGATCTGCGCGCGGCTTTGCTCGACGAGCGTCTGGATGTCGGCCGACACCGGCAATTCATCCTGCAGCAGCGCGGGTGAGATCAGCGGGCGCACGGCGCTGATGCGGGTGTCGTCGGTGCGCGTGTTGTCCTGGGTGGCGTCGGCGGCGCCGACCTCGCGGTCGTGCAGGGGGTCGTCAATGCGGGTCAAGAGAAGCTCCGTGCCGGTAGATGCGGGAAAGTCCGCCATTATCGCACCCGCGGACGGTGGAGGCGGATGGGTGGCTGCGGCAAGTCCGTGCGGCGGGGACAGGCCCCAATGAACGGAGCCGGACGGCGGAGGCGCCGCTGGCTACGCCTATCGGTGACGAACTGAATTAACCCGTTATCGATAAAGACATGTTTCGCGTGGATGCCTTAGCATTGATTCACGCTCTCAGTTGGCCGGCTGCAACCGGCTTGCGGCAGGCGCAGGCGGGGGCCGCGTGCGGCTTCTTACCGTGTATACAGGTCCAGGACGGTCAGCAATGCCAAAACCCGATGCCGGAGCGTCCCGACGGATTCTTCTCGTGGAAGATCACCCAGTCGAACGCGCCTACCTGCAGAACATGCTGCTGGCATTGGGCTATCGCCGCGTGGCGGGCTTGGCAAGCAGCATCGAGGCGGTCGGCGCGATCACGCGTCAATATCATGACGTGCTGATCAGCGACATCGTGATGGGCGAAGGCGATGGCACGCGGCTGCCCAACGACCTGCGCAGGCTGGTGGACGCGGGGCGCCTGAAAAGCATGCCGCCGATCATCTGGATCAGCAGCCTGAGCGACGAACTGCTGCAGTCGCATGTCCGCCTGGCCCTGCAGGCCGGTTGCCCTTCGGCGCAGGCGCTGTCCAAGCCCGTGTCGCGCGTGGCGATGCAACAGGCCATCAAGAATGCGCTGCACAGCATCGACGACGAATCGGCGTCGCCGGACAAACCCAAGTCGGTGCGGCGTGAAGTCATGGAAGCCGCGCTGAGCCAGGCGCTGCTTTCCGGCACCGGCATGAGCGTGGTGCTGCAACCCCAGATCAGCCTGTCGACGGGGCGCGTGGTCGCGGCCGAGGCGCTGTCGCGCTGGATCGATCCGAAGCTGGGCGCCATTTCCGCCGCCGACTTCGTACCGGCGGCGCACCGGCTGGGCATGGACCGCATGCTGTTCAGCCGCGTCACCGACCGCGTGCTGAACGTGTTGCGTCAGATGCAGGACGAGGACATCGCCGTGCCGATTGCGATCAACGCCTCGGCGTCCACGCTGTGCTCGCGCGACTTGCCCGGCCTGCTGGAGCAGAAGGTAGGGCAGGCGGGACTGCCCGCACGGCTGATCAAGGTGGAGCTTACCGAGGATGAGCCGGTCAACGACTGGCTCGCGCTGTCGTCGACGCTGAACCTTCTACGTGTGCGCGGCTTTGAGCTGGCGATGGACGATTTCGGCGCCGGCATCGCGTCCATGCGCCTCTTTTCCGCCATGCCGTTCAATGAATTGAAGATCGACCGCGACTTCATCGTGCATATGCACCGCGAGCCCGCCTCGCGCGCCGTCGTGGCGGCCGCGATTGAAATGGGGCGGGTGCTGGGCCGGCGCGTGGTCGCCGAAGGCGTCGAGCAGGAGCGCGATGTGCAGCTCCTGCGCGAACTGGGTTGCGATGTGGCGCAGGGCTACGGGATCTCCGTGCCCCTGGACCCCGAAGCGTTCATCGAGTTCTGCCGCACGCATTGAGGGTCACAGGTTGCACGTCACAGACCGAACACGGCAACGTCACCCGGATAGTCGACCGAAAACTTCAGCACGGTCTCGCGCGACTTGCCCGGCTCAAGTTCCCAGTCCCACACCAGCTTGCCGTCTTCCTCGCGCTTGATGTCGCGCTCGGACGGCGACAGCAGCTTGACCACGATCTTCTCGTTGCGCGAGATGGGCAGGCGGTCGGCGAAGGACACCTGTTCCTTGGTGGCCTTGTTGTTCTTGACGGTGATCTTGTACTCGTAGGTGACGCGCTTGCCGCTGCCCGAGAAACCGGTGCTTTCGGTATAGCGGTTCACCAGTTGGCGCTTGATGGAAATGCCATCGTCGGCGCCGAGGGCCAGCTCCAGTTTTTCGCCCGGCATCACGGCCTTCATGGCGCCTGAGGCCACGAACGCGTCATCCAGAAAGGTATTGAGCGGACCGGCCAGGAAGGGGAAGTCGGTGTTGTTGCTGGCCTGCGCAGTCAGGTAGACGGTCTCGCGCAGCCCCGGCGTGGATTGGTATTGCAAGGTCGCAGGCAGCTGGGTCGTTGCGATGGCGACGCGTTGCGTGGTGTTGTCCGACAGCAGCGTGGCCGGATTCTTGATCTGGAACGACGCGCTGGTCGCGGCGTTCTGGACCTGGGCCGTCGAGACATCGATGGCTTCGGCTTCGGGCTCGGGCAGCACGGCGCTGTCTTCCACCGCACTGGCGCGCGGCGCGCGCTTGGCGTGCATCTCGGCCTGCACGGCGGCGGGGGCGGGCGCGGCAACGGGCCGGGGCGGCGGGGGCGGCGCGGCCACGTCGATGATCCACGGACGCAGCGTCGGCGCGCCGCCGCCCAGGGACGGCCGGGCGGTGGACAGCGTCAGCTTCACGTTCTTCCAGTCTTCGCCGGTGTTCTGGCGGATGACGCCGAAGTAGCCCAGATCCACATTGCGGTCGGCGGGGCGCAGGCGCGCGTCGTAGGCCGGCGTCCAGCGTGCGCCCGCCACCGCATACGACAGCGCCAGGTCCAGCTTGCCGGCGCGCGCCATGTTGACCCGCAACGTGACGGTCTTCGTGCGACGGCCCGATTCGCCGCGCACCAGGCCAAGCTGGGTTTGCAGCGCCGTCATCTCGCGCTCCAGCTCGGTCTTTTGTTCTGCCACGCGCCGCAGGCCCGCCAGCGTCGTGGCCAGCGACTCGGCGCTGAGGGTCTGGATCGCCTTCAGTTCGTCCAGCGTGAGCCGCGCGCCGTCCTTGGCCGGTTCCGTGGCGCCGCGCTGCATCATCAGGATGAGTTCGCGCTGGTTATCCAGCACCGCAGCTTCGTCGTCCAGCGCGGCCTGACGGCTGACCAGCTTGTCGATCTGCGCCTCGATCTGCCGCACGCGTTCGTTGGCGGTGGCGGCTTGGTAGACGTCGCTGACCTTGACGTCAAGCAGTGTGGCCTGGCCGGTGCTCTTGGCAGACACCTGCAGCGAGTTTTCCTGGAGCGACGCGGGCAGGTTTTCCAGCACCAGCTCGTGTTCGCCCGCGGCTAGCTCGCTGCTGGCGGCGCGGGTGACGACGGCGCGATCCTGGTAGACAGTGACGGCGCCGATGGAGGAGGGCAGCGCGGCGGCGGCAGCCAGTCCGGGGATCGACGCAAAAGCCAGGGCCAGAAGGGTACGTCTCACGGGAGCACCTTTATAAAGTTGAACGCGGCTGACAGCGGGTCTCCCACGGGGACGCATCGCCGGCAAGCGCGAGAGTCTATCGCCGGCTTCGCCCGGACGGTTTACAGGAAATGACAAACGCGACAGGGGGATACGGCTGGTTCGTGAAAACTCAATCGCGTTCGGGATGCGCCAGCCGCCGCAACATGCCGACCGCGTTTTCCGCAGCCACCGATCGGTCGTGCCGCCGGTACGCCATGTCCAGCAGGGCGTGCGGGGCATCGCCCTTGATGGGCCGGTACTCGATGCCTTGCGCGCCCATGTGCCGCATGGCGGCGGGCACGATCGAAATGCCGACGCCCGCCGCCACCAGACTCACGATCGACGCCATCTGCGGGGCCTCCTGGATGACGCGCGGCGCAAAGCCGGCACGCTGGCAGGCGGACTGGATGGCGTCGTACAGGCCCGCGCCGATGGGCCGCGGATACAGCACAAAATCCTCGTCAGCCAGTTCGGCGATGGGAACGGCACGTTTGCGGCTGAGCGGATGGCCGGGCGGCAGGGCGATCAGCATCGGCTCGTCCAGCACGTGCTCGGATTCGAATTCGGCGTCCAGCACGTAAGGGGGGCGCACAAAGGCGACATCGACCTCGCCGGCGCGCAGCCCGCGCAGCAGCGAGATGGTATTGCTTTCGGTCAGGGTGATGCGCACGTCGGGATAGCGGTCGCGGAAGGCGCGGATGGCACGGGGCAGGTAGGGGTGGAATACGGCCGATGCGGTAAAGCCCACCGTGATGGCGCCGCGTTCGCCGCGGCCCAGCCGTCTGGCCATGTCGATGGCGCGGTCGGCGCTGGCCAGGATGGCGCGCGCATCGTCCAGGAACTGGGCGCCGGCTTCGGTCAGCGCGATGCCCCGGGGCAGGCGCAGGAACAGCGGCGTGCCGATCTCGCGTTCCAGTTGCTGGATCTGCTGGCTGAGCGGAGGTTGACCGATGCCCAGGCGGGCCGCCGCGCGCGTGAAGTGCAGTTCCTCGGCAACAGCGGTGAAGTAACGCAGGTGGCGCAATTCCATCGTTTTTAAATATGAACGGGTCGGGTTTCATATATTGGACATATGCAGGGGAAAAGTCTACTTTGTATGCACGGGCTCAAGCCCGGTGTTTTTCGAGAATCCTGATGTCTACCCCTTCTGCAAGTCCCGCAACCGAACGCGGCGCCACGGCGCCCGAATATCTGGCGCGCGGTACGCCGGGACTGCGCCGTGCCCAGTGGGCACTCTTTGCCGCCGGTTTTTCCACCTTCTCCCTCCTGTATTGCGTGCAGCCGCTGATGCCGCTGTTCACCCATGCGTTCAACGTATCGCCTGCGCAGAGCAGCCTGGTGCTGTCGCTGTGCACGGGGTTGCTGGCCATCGCGATCTTCTTTGTGGGCCTGTTTTCCGCCGCCTTGCCGCGCAAGCGGGTCATGGCGTGGTCCCTGTTTGCCTCCGCCGTCCTCGGAACCGTCGCGGCCGTCGCGCCGGACTGGCAGAGTCTCCTGGCGCTGCGCGCGCTGCAAGGCGTGGCGATGGGCGGGGTGCCCGCCGTGGCCATGGCCTACCTGGCCGAAGAGGTGGAGCCCGGCACACTGGGCTTCGCGATGGGGCTTTACATCAGCGGCAGCGCATTCGGCGGGCTGTCGGGACGGGTCATCACCGGCCTGGTGTCCGACCATTTCGGCTGGCGCGCGGCGATGGGCACGCTCGGATTGCTGGGCCTCATCGCGGCCCTGCTGTTTGTGTGGCTGCTGCCGGCCTCGCGCCGGTTCACGCCACGCCGGGGCCAGGGATGGGCGGGCGTGTGGGCGGATGTGCGGGAAGGCGCCGGCGCGCACCTGAAGAATGGTCCGCTGTGCGCGCTGTTCGCCATGGGCGGGCTGCTGATGGGCGCGTTCGTCGCGGTCTACAACTATGTCGGCTTTCGCCTGCTGCTGCCGCCGTTCTCGCTCAGCCAGACCTTCATCGGGTTCATCTTTGTCGTCTACCTGGTGGGCATCTTCGCCTCGACCTGGTTCGGCCGCCTGGCTGACCGGCACGGGCGCGGCGCGATGCTGGCCGCTGCGTCCGGCCTTGCCCTGGGGGGCCTGCTGTTGACCCTTTCCAACGCGTTGCCCGTGCTGATCGCAGGCATCGTCGTCTTCACCTTCGGCTTTTTTGCGGCCCACGCCGTCGCGAGCGGCTGGGTCGGGCAGATGGCGCGCGGCTACAAGGCGCTGGCCGCCTCGTTCTACCTGCTGGTCTATTACGTGGGGTCGAGCGTGCTTGGGGCGCTTGGAGGCCAATTCTGGACCGTCGGCGGCTGGCATGGCGTGGCCGCCATGGCGGGCGGGTTGCTGGCCGCCGCGCTCGTGATCAGCGCGGGTCTCGCCTGGCGCACGGGACGGCATGCCGCGGCGGGCGCCGCTGGTCCCGCCTGACTTCCCCTCTTTTTTCAGGGAAGGGTAGCGTCGCGTTACGCAGGGTTGCGCCACGCGCGCTTCTATCGCGATACATTCTGTATTGCGATAGGGGGAACCATGCTGACCAAGCAAGACCGCGTGTCCCTGCCATGGACCGACACGCTAGCTCGTCTGGAAGACGAACGCATCATGCTGGAGCGCATAGCTGCCGGCGTACCGATCCGGCAGGTACTGGAACATGTGCTGAACGCCGTCGAGGCGCAGTCGAGCGTGACGCTGCGCGCGTCCATTGCGGTGGTGGACGACGCAGGAACCGAATTGCGGCATTGCGCCGCACCCGGCCTGCCGGACGCGTTCAATGCCGCCGTGGACCGGGTAGCCATCGGGCCGATGACCGCTTCGTGGGGCGCGGCAGCGCATTCGGGCAAGCCGGTCTACACCGACGATATTGCCAACGATCCGCGTTGGGCGCCGTGGCGCGACCTTGCCTTGGAGAATGGCTTGCGCGCGTGTTGGTCCACGCCGATCAAGGCGCCAGACGGACGGCTGTTGGGCGTCTTCTCCAATTACTACGAAGAATGCCGGCTGCCGACCGCGCAGGATATCGACGCGATCGCGCTGGTAACGCGTAGCGCGGCGTTAGCGATCGAAAGGCATCTGCTGGACGTGGCCTTGCGACGCAGCGGCGAGCGCTGGCGGGCGATGTTCGACGGCATGCAGGAAGCGTTTTTTCTTGCCGAAGCGCTGCGCAGCGAGGACGGCCGCATCGCCGACTTCCGCTTTCTGGAGGTGAACCCCGCCTTTGAACGCCAGAGCGGCATGCGCGAGGGCGACACGCTGGGCCACACGCTGCGCGAGATGATTCCCGGCGTTCCCAGCCAGATCCTGGATACGTTCGCGCAGGTCGTGGAGTCGGGCGAGCCCGCCCAATTTGAATTTGCCGTGCCCGCGCCCAAGGATGCGTGGTACGAGGCGCGGGCGCGCAAGGAAGGCCCCGATCGCATCATGGCGCTGTTTCTTGACGTCACCGCGCGCAAAGCCGCCGAGACCGAGCTGTGGGAAGGCCAGCATCGCAAGAATTTCCTGCTGGCGCTGGGCGACCGCATGCGAGAACTCCATCTGCAGCCGGCCATCGAGGAAACCGCCTGCGCGGGATTGGGTCAGCACCTGTCGCTGGGACTGGTGGCGGTTCTGGACTGGGCCGGCGACGGCGCGGCGCCGGTGGTGTCGACCTGCTGGCGTTCCGAGCATGATGTGGCGAGCCACGGCGCGCTGGCGACAGAACAACTGGACGAAGATTTTTTCGACGCCGTCCGCAAGGGGCGCACGACCTATCTGCAGCCGCTGGTGGCGCAAGAGGGCGGCGACATCCGCCCGTCGGCCATCGTCGTGCCGATGCGCCGCTGGGCGCGGCAAGGCGGTGCGCTGCTGGTCCGCCCCTTGTCGAGCAGCCGGCTCAAGCCGGCGGATCTGGCGTTCATCGAGGAAGTCGCCGAACGGATGTGCGACGCGGTCGAGCGTTCGCAATACGCACGCATGCTGGAGCAGCGGGTGGAGCACGCCATTGCCGAGCGGGATCGCATCTGGCGAATGTCTCCCGAGCTGCTGGCCGTCATCGACAGCAGGGGCCGGTTTGCCAGCGTGAATCCGGCCGTGCAACCCATTCTGGGCTGGAGTCCCGACCAGTTTCTGTCGATGGGGCTGGCCGAGCTGATCCACCCGGACGACCTGGACGCGACGCGCACCGCCTGGTCGCCGCACGCGCAGGCGGACGGCACCCAACCCGCCCGGCACCTGGAAAACCGGGTCCTGCGGCGCGAGGGCGGCTACAGCTGGATCACGTGGAGCATGTCGTGGTCGCAAGAGAGCCTGTACGTCGCGGGACGTGATGATTCCGATCTGAAAGCGCAGGCCGAGGCGCTGGCCGACACCGAGAATGCATTGCGCCAGGCCCAGAAGATGGAGGCGGTGGGACGCCTGACCGGCGGCATCGCGCACGATTTCAACAACATGCTCCAGGGCATCACCGGTGCGCTGTATCTCATTCAGCGCAAGCTGTCTGCCGGCGTGCCCGAACAGGCGCAGCGGTTCATCACGGTGGCCATGGATTCAGCGAACCGTGCAGCGCACCTGACGCAGCGCCTGCTCACCTTCTCGCGGCGCCAGCCGATCGACCCCAAGCCGTTCAGCGTGGAGGGCACGCTGCATTCCATGATGGACCTGTTCCATCGGTATACCGGCGAGCGCGTGAATCTGGTCTTCGATCTGGACCCGGACCTGTGGCCGATCAATTGCGACAAGAACCAGTTTGAGAACGCGATGCTCAACCTGGTGATCAACGCCTGCGATTCCATGCCCAATGGCGGCGTGTTGACCATTGCGGCGGCAAACACGCAGCTGGACGAAGCGTCGCTGCGCCAGAGCCCAGGCGTCAAGCCGGGCCCGTTTGTCGAGGTCACGGTGTCAGACGTGGGCTGCGGGATGTCGCCCGATGTGCTGGCGCACGCCTTCGACCCGTTCTTCACCACCAAGCCGCTGGGCGAAGGCACGGGGCTCGGGCTGTCCATGACTTACGGTTTTGCCAAGCAGGCCGGCGGCAGTGCCGTGCTGGAAAGCGCCGTAGGCGTCGGGACGTCGGTGCGGCTGTACCTGCCTCGCCATCAAGGCGTGCCGGAACAGGCCGCGGATGCGCCGCGGGCGACCGGCACGCAAGCGGCGTCGGCCGGCCAGGCCTTCGTCATCGTCGTCGAAGACGACACGAACGTGCGCGAAATGGTGCGCGAGTCGCTGGTGGATATGGGCCTGCATGTGTTGACGGCCGGCGACGGGGAGGCAGGTCTGGAGCTGGTGACGTCCACGCGTAACCTGAGCCTGCTGGTGACGGACGTTGGCCTGCCCAACCTGAACGGCCGGCAGTTGGCGGACGCCGCGCGCGTCGCTCACCCCGGCCTGCGCGTGCTGCTCATGACGGGCTACGCCGAAAGCGCGGCCAGCGCGGGTGGTTTCCTGGAGGACGGCATGGAACTCATCGTCAAGCCGTTCTCGCTGGATGCGCTGGGCGAACGGGTGCAGCGGATGCTGGAGGAGAGCGCGGGGCCGCAGCGGGCGGGGTAGAGGTCAAATAGGCGGTCAAGTGTTTCAACGGCAGGTAAAAAATGCCCCGCATGGCGGACTACCGCAGGGGGAGTAGATAAAGCGGGGGTCAGGCACGGGGCTTGCGACTAGGTTGAAGCATTTCAACCAAGGAAGGAGCTACGCTATGAAATACCGTGCCATGACTTGCGCGTTTGCCATGATTGCCGGCCTTGCCGCCGGCGGTGCCTATGCCCAATCCACGGGCCGCAGCTCGCCCCCGACCTCGCCGTCCACGACGCCGAATGACGGGGCTGCCGTGCCGCCCAACACCCAGGTGCCTCCGGGCCAGATTCCGCCCGCCCCGAACGCGGCGCCCCAGACCGGCACCACGCCGCCGAATCTGGACAAGAGCGGTCACATGAAGTCCGACAAGCATGGGTCGGAAATGCCCAATCGCAAGCGCGAAGCCAATGACAATGTGCCGGCTACTCCGGCCGGAGGCGCCGCGCCTCCTCCGGGATATCCGAACACGGGCGGCAGCAAGTAAGCAGCCCCACACAAAAAGGCTTCCGAAAGGAAGCCTTTTTTTTGTAGGGCGGAAATCAAGTCGGGATTAAATGCCGTTCCCGCCCAAGCAATCGCGACACCGGTTCATGCCGGTGCCGCGATTCAGTGCTGGCGGCGCAATTCAGCGGGCGGCACGCGCAACTGGCCGCGGTATTTGGATACGGTGCGGCGGGCGAGAAGAATGCCGTTGGACGCCAGTTGCTGCGTCAACGCCACGTCGGAAAGCGGCATGGACGGGTCTTCGGCGTCCACCATTTCCTTGATCAGCGCGCGGACGGCTGCGGCGGAACACGAGCCGCCCGATTCGGTTGCGAGTTCGCGTGAGAAGAAGTGGCGGAATTCAAAGACGCCGCGCGGGGTCGTCATGTACTTGCTGACCGTGGCCCGCGACACCGTGGACTCGTGCATGTTCAGATCATCGGCGACTTCGCGCAGCATCAGCGGACGCAGGGCGACTTCGCCGTACTCAAAGAACATCTGCTGGCGCTTCACGATCGCTTCGGCCACGCGCTGGATGGTGGTGTAGCGCTGCTCGACATTTCGCACCAGCCAGCGCGCCTCCTGCAGCTCTTGCGCCATGGGGCTGCGGTCGTCCAGCCGGGCGCGGCGGAAGAGGTCCGCATAGGCGCTATGCAGACGTGCGCGCGGCATGGCGCTGCGATTGGGCAGCACGCGCCAGCGTCCCTGCCATTTGTCGACAAACACATCGGGCACGACGTACACCGGCGCGTCGCCACTGTAGCGGCCGCCGGGCTTGGGATCCAGGCGCCGGATCAGCGCGCAGGCGTCGCGCAGGGCATCGTCCGAACATGCCAACGCGCGGCGCAGGCCGGCGTAATCGTTCTTGCCCAGACGTTCCAGATGGTCCTGCACGATGCGCTGGGCCAGCGCCCGCGTGGCGTCGTCTTCGTCGGGCAGCGCCGCCAGTTGCAGCGTCAGACATTCGCGCAGATCGCGCGCAGCGATCCCCGGCGCATCCAGTTGCTGCACCAGGCGCAGGGCAGCCATCCATTCGCTTTCGTCAGGAATCGGATTGATGTCTTCGTCGGCGGCCGTACAAAGATTTTCCATCGGGGTGCGAAGGTAGCCGTCGTCGTCCAGCGCGTCGATGATGAATTCAGCCAGCAGGCGGTCGCGCGGCTGCAGGTGGTAGTTGCCTAATTCGAAGGACAGGCGATCACGCATCGACACGTTGGCGCAGGCCCATTGGCCCAGATCGCTGTCGCCGCCGGACGGGGCGTGCGTGGGATAGTCACCGGAATAGGCCGGCGCGTCGGGCAGGGGTTCATCCATGTCCGGGCTTTCGGATGCGGCGACCGGTTCTGGCGCGGACTGTCCGTCGGCCTGCTCCGTCATCTCACCGCGGACGCCGGGCGCAGCCGGGGCCGCCTCGGGCTCCGATTCGTCCGGATCTTCGAGAAAAGGGTTCGTCGCAAGCGCGTGTTGCACGGCCGTGGTGAACTCCAACGCCGACATCTGAAGCAGCTTGACGGATTGTTGCAGACGCGGCGCCAGCGTCATTTGCTGGCGCAGGCGAAGTTCTTGCATCGGGTGGCCCAATCGAGTCTCCTGAAGGGGCAGCCGCCGGAAGGCGGCTCGTTCCTTTCATAGACGCAAAAAACGTGCCAACCGCACTTGAGAGGGGTAGCCGCGGCGGGAACGCGGCATGCTGGGACAGTATTACAAAGGGGATGGTAATAACTGCTCAGGCGGCCGCTTCGGGCTCGTCTTTTTCATAGACGTCCAGGCGGTTATACAGCGTCTTCAGACTGACGCCGAGCGTCTCGGCGGCCAGACGCTTGTCGCCGGCATGATGCGCCAGCGTGGCCAGGATGAACTCGCGCTGGGCCCGGCCAAGCGGCATACCTACGGGAAAGTTCAGCGCGCCTTCGCGCATCTGGGCCTGGTTCGGGCCGCGCTTGCGCGTGAGCAGCTCGGCGTCCAGCTCGGTGTCGGCCATGATGTAGGCGCGCTGGATCACGTTGCGCAGTTCACGCACGTTGCCCGGCCAGTCGTGCGCCTTGATCGCTTCCAGCATGTGCGGCGAAAACGTCTTCTGCGTGCCATGCTGCGCATTCAACGTGTCCAGGAATTGCTTGGCAAGAAGCAGGGCGTCGTCGCCGCGCTCGCGCAGCGGCGGCACGCGCAGCGGAATCACGAGCAGACGGTGCAGGAAGTCCTGACGCAACCGGCCGTCCGCGACGGATGCGGCGGGGTCGCGGTTGCTGGCGCAGATGACGCGCACATTGGCGCGCAACACGTCGGTGCCGCCCACGCGTTGATACGTGCCGACTTCGAGCACGCGCAGGAAGTGCACCTGCATGTCCGGCGGCATTTCGGTGACTTCGTCCAGAAACAATGTGCCGCCGCTTGCAAACTCGAAATAGCCGGCATTCTGGGACACGGCGCCGGTGAAGCTGCCTTTTTCGTGACCAAAAAGTTCGGCATGCGCCAACGATCCGCTGATCGCGCCGCAGTTGACCGCCACGAACGGCTGGTCGCGGCGATCGCTCGCATCATGGATGGCCCGCGCTACGATTTCCTTTCCAGCGCCACTTTCACCGATAATGAACACGCTTGCATCGGTGGCCGCCGCAAGGGCGATCTGGTTTCCCAGTTTTCGCATCTGCGGCGACATGCCGCTGGTGTCGGCGAACACGGAAGTGGGCGAAGGCGCGGTGGTGCGCGTAGCGGTATTTCGACTAGCCATGCTTGATCCTCAGTCCCGGAAGCGGGCCTGCAATAAGTGCATCGTAGAGTGCAGCCTACTCTCTGATTGCGACGAGTTGCAAGCATTGGAAAACGTTGGTGGAATCCGAAAAATTTTTGCACTGGCCGCCCCCATAGTGACTATTCTGAGCGTTATAGAAGGGATACGGAGATAGCATGCCTCACCTGCTAATCGTCGATGACGACGATGCGATACGAGAAACACTGGCCGAAATCGGCCGCGATAGCGGGTTTTCGGTGGCCCTGGCAGCCAGCGTCAAGGACGCCCTGATCCAGCTCGAACGGCAAGCGCCCGACCTGGTGCTGACTGACGTCCGGTTGCCGGGCGGCAGCGGCATGGACATTTTCAAGAACGTTAATGCGAGTAGCGCGGAAGTCGTGGTGATGACCGGCCACGGTACTGTCGACAACGCCGTCCAGGCCTTGCGCCTGGGTGCGACCGACTATCTGGTCAAGCCGATCTGCATGGAGCGCCTGGAAGAAATCCTCAAGCGCATCATGGTGAATTCGGGCGGCGAGCTGCCCGGCACGCCTTTCGAGGAACCGGGCCGTTTCGGCAAGCTGTACGGCAAGTCCGAACGGATGCAGACGCTGTACCGCCAGATCGGGCGCGTGGCGCCCACCACCGTCACCACCTTGCTCATCGGCGAAAGCGGCACCGGCAAGGAACTGGCTGCCCATGCCATCCACGAACTCAGCCCGCGCCGCCAGCGGCCGTTCATCGCGGTCAACTGCGGCGCGATTTCGCCCAACTTGATCGAAAGCGAAATGTTCGGCCACGAGCGCGGCAGCTTTACCGGCGCCGACCGCCAGCACAAGGGCTACTTCGAACGCGCGGACGGCGGCACGCTGTTCCTCGATGAAGTCACCGAAATGCCGCTTGACCTGCAGGTCAAGCTGTTGCGCGTGCTGGAGACGGGGCAGTTCATGCGCGTGGGGACCAATCGCGAAATCGCCTGCGACATCCGCGTGGTGGCCGCCACGAACCGCAATCCGGAACAGGCCGTGCAGGAAGGCAAGCTGCGCGAAGACTTGTACTACCGGCTGAGCGTGTTTCCCATCGAACTGCCGGCGCTGCGCGACCGCGGCAGCGACATCCAGTTTCTGGCGCAGCGCTTCCTGCAGACGCTCAACGAAGAATCCGGCAAGAACAAGGCATTTTCGCCCGAAGCGGCTGCGGCACTGGAGCAGTACGAATGGCCGGGCAACGTGCGCGAACTGAAGAATTTTGTTCGCCGCGCGTTCATCATGGCTGACGGCGATGTGCTGGATCTGGAAATGCTGGTGCCGCAGGTCTCGCCTGCTGGCGAGTCGTCTGGCGGTCAGGTCAGCGTGCCTGTCGGAGAGACGCTGGCAGAGGCCGATCGGCGTCTTATCCTGGCGACGCTCGAACGCTGCAACGGCGTGAAAAAGCAAGCCGCTGCCGTGCTGGGCATCAGTCCCAAGACGCTCTACAACCGTCTTGAGGAATACGCGGCAGCGGGCTATCCGCTGCCTGGCGAGAATTCCCGGGCGGGCGGACCGTCCCGGGAATCCGCCTAGACCCGCTTATTTGTTGTAGCGGGTCTTCAGGTCTGCCATGCAGGCGTCCTTGGCATTACCGGACATGGCGTCGCACTTTTCCTTGCCGACTTTATAGTCGGCATCATTGCGCGTTTTCGCGGCGTCATGCGAGGCTTCGGCCTTTTCCTTGGCGGCCTTGGCGTCTGCCTTGGCCTTGTCGCGCGTGGCTTCGGCCTGTTGCTGGCAGACGTCCTTCTGGTTGCCCTTCATGCCGTCGCATTGTTTTTTGTCCATCTTGTATTGGTTGTCGATCTGATCGTTCGTGCGAACGCCGGCAGCGCCAGTCTGCGCGGAGGCCTGGAAGGCGAGGACCGAAAAGCACAGGGCGAAAGCGGGGCAAATCGTTTTGGACAGCTTCATGACTGACTCCTTGGGAAAGTGGTCCGGTAGTTGGCGGACCCGACCAGGGGCAGAGCAAGTGCCGTGCCCAGGTTTCTCAGGCACGGCGCTTGCGCATTGAGCCGCTACCTGTCCGCCATCTTCGGACGGGCGCGTTTCAAGGAGAGCATTCATGACGACCCAACACGAACAACAGCCGGGAAAGTCCAAGGCCAACACCCCGAAGGACGAAACGGAAGCGTCGAACCAGAGCGGCCAGTTTGGCGCGGATAAGGCGACCGACAAGGAAGAACCCTACAAGCGGGAATCGGACAAGAAGCCTAACCGCGGAGGGCCCGAGTACGAGGAGGGCGGTCAGTATCCCGGGAAGCGGCCCGAAGGGAAGTGACCGTTGCGCTTCGCGCTGCGCGGCGGGCGCCGCGCGAAGCAGACCCCGGGCTTAGCCGCCATTGCGGACCGGATCGGGCGCATCGCGCGAGATGCCGGCTTCGTCTGCGTCCGTGACGCGATCAGTGGCGACGTCTGCACCGTCGTCGTCCACGAAGTCCGGTTCCACGCTCTCGCGTTCGCCGGTGGCCTGGGAGTCGCTGTCGGTGTGCCGGCGGTCCAGCGGCAGGTCGCTGGCCGAATCGGAAGAGTCGCTGGGGCCCAGGTCGGGCCGGCCGCTGTCGTCAAGGTTCAGGTCGGTGTCGGGGATACGGGGCATGGGGATCTCCAAGTTGGGAAAAGCGCGTCCAGGACACATCCGCGGACGTCGCCATTTGCCGCCGAATTGCAGCAAGCGCCATGCCGCGATTGCCAGTCAAGGACCGAGCGGCGCCGCGCGGGTATGGAAGTTGCTCCTGAGGGGTGAATTTTCTACCGGGAGATTGTCATGTCCTTGATTGTCGCTGCACGGTTCCAGACCTTCGACGAAGCCACGCTGGCCGCCCAGAAGCTGTTTGCCGAGGGCTATACCGAGGACGACATCCACACGTTCTACGTCAGCATTGCGGGCGAGCACGGGCGCTTTCCGTTGGGCGGTGACCGCGTCGCCGACCCGGACGCCAAAGGCGGGCACTTCGGCGCCGTCGCCGGCGCGTCGCTACTGGGCCTGGTGTTCGCCTTGGTGGCGGGGGTGATCGCAGCGCAATTGGCTGCGTCCATCTTCATCACCATCGCGGCAGCGGGCGTGGGCGCTTATATCGGCGCGCTGGCGGGCGCCATGTGGGTGATCGGCCGCAAGAAACGCGTGCGCACGGCGCCGGGCGAACCGGAGAAGTCGCATCCGCCGGTGCGGCAGGCGGGCGTGATGCTGGCGCTGCATGTGGATATTGGGCGCGAACAGCAGGCGCGTCAGATTCTGCGCGCGGCAGGCGGCACGGACATCGAGCGCGCGAATGGCCGCTGGCAGGACGGCAAATGGCAGGATTTCGATCCGCTGGACCCGCCGCGCCGCGTCGAAGCGCCGACCACCGCGAATTGAAGGCCGAGTGGCCGCTCACGGAGACAGAACAATGAAGCCATTTACCATCCCCTCGTTGGCGGCTGTGGCCGCCGCGGTTGTCCTGGCGGGCGTTGGCCATGTAAGCCACGCCGCCGAACTGGACGCGTCCGACGCCCGCTTTCTGCAGGCGGCGTCGGGCTCGGGCATGTTTGAAGTACAGGCCGCCGAACTCGCCGGCAAGCGCGCGCAGGATGCGCAGGTGCGCGCTTTTGCGGCGAAGATGCTCGAACAGCACACCGCGGTGAACAAAGAACTGAAGGCGCTGGCCGCAGCGAAAAACGTGGCGCTCCCGGATCAGCCGGCCGAGCCGGAACGCGCGACGCTCCACGAGCTGGGCGGGTTGACCGGTGCGTCGTTCGACCAGCTTTACATCCAGAAGGCCGCCGTGGACGCGCACGCAACCGCCAACCGCCTGTTTGAGACTGCTGCGAAAGCGTCAGAAGACGCGCAGGTGCGTGACTTTGCGGTCCGCACCTTGCCGATGCTGAAAGATCACTATGCGATGAGCCGCGCGCTGCAGCGTGAGCCGGCCGTCAATGGTGAGAAGATCCATCCCGCGCCGAAGGGGGAAGCACCGCCGGTGTCCCCGGCGTCCCGCGCCGCGCCGGCTTCTGTGGTGCCGGAAAAGTGAAGGCCGGGTGACGGCGCGGCAGGGGGCGGGGGAATGGCCGCTACAGGGTACGAGCGGTCAGGGGCACGTCCCTCAGTCGCCCGCGCTGCCGGTGATGGGCAGCACGATGCCCGTGATGTAGCTCGAGCATTCGGGCGATGCCAGAAAGACGTAGGCCGGCGAGATTTCCTCGGGCTGGGCGGGGCGTTTCAGGTCCGTCTTTTCGCCAAACGACTTGATCTCTTCGGCGCTTCGGTCGGCCGGATTCAGGGGCGTCCACACGGGGCCCGGCGCCACCGCATTCACGCGGATGCCTTGCTCGGCCAGATTGGATGCGAGTGATCGCGTAAACGCATGGATCGCGCCCTTGGTCGCCGAGTAATCCAGCAGCTTGCCGCTGCCGTTCAGGCCCGTGACGGATCCTGTGTTGATGATGGCGTCGCCCGTCTTCAGGTGTTCAAGCGCCGCGCGCGCCATATAGAAATAACCGGTGATGTTGGTGCGCAGCGTCTTGTCCCATTTCTCGTCGCTGATTTCCGGCAGCGTGTCGGTATGCAGCTGGAAGGCGGCGTTATTGACCAGGATGTCGAGCTTGCCGAAATGCTTGACGACCTGCGCCACCGCTTCGTTGCAGAAGGCTGAATCCTGCACGTCGCCGGGGATCAGCAGGCACTGGCGGCCTTCGGCCTCGACCGCGCGGCTGGTCTCCTTGGCGTCTTCGTGTTCGTTCAGGTACAGCACCGCGACGTCAGCGCCTTCGCGCGCAAACAGGACGGCCACCGCGCGGCCAATGCCGGAGTCGCCGCCGGTGATGATGGCGACCTTGTCCTGAAGCTTGCCGCTGCCTTTGTATCCGGGCGCCCGGTACTGCGGTTTGAGCACCATGTCGGCTTCAACGCCTGGCTGTTCGTCCAGGTGCTGGCCTGGCATGGGCGGCGTGGGATGCGGGCGGTCGCCGGTCTGGGCGTTCTTGGGTGTGCTCATGTTTTCTCCCATTGGGCGGCGCGGGATGCGCCTTGCGCCCGGGAGTCAAGCAAACGCCGTTCCCGGCGACCGAGCCGACCGGCTACTGACGGCCGACGATGATGCCGAGCAGAAACGCCGCACCCGCCGCCAGCCCGACTGCCTGCCAGGGGCGCGCGTGAATGTATTCCTCGGTGCAATCCAGGGTTTCGCGCATCAGGTCATGCGCGTTGTCGGACGCGTCGCGCAAGCTTTGACGCGTGGCTTGAAGCTGATCGCCCAAGCGCGCCTTCAAGGCCTCAAGGTCGGTTGCCGAGCTGTCGCTGAGCGTGGCTTCCAACTCGTCAATCCAGCTTTCCGGATGCCGCGAGCGCCTGTAGGCGCCACGATTGTCGGGGCCGTTCTCGGGGAAGTCGGAAGGCATAGGGGTATTCGTCGTGGCCATCGAAAGCTCCTTGACTGTCGGGCGGAAAATGCGCCGGCGCGGCCGGCCCGGGCGGCCGCGGGGCGGGGCAAGGCTTACGCCTCGACCATGTCTCGGCATGCCAGCGTGCAGGCGATGCAGGCCCCCGCGCAGATCTGGCACTTTTCGGATTCATGCGTGGAACACTCGCGTGCGCAGGCATCGCAGACCAGCGCGCACACCGTGCACAGCGCTTGCGCAAATTCGCCGTCGCGCGCCAGCAGGGCCGCGCATAGCCGGCAGACTGCCGCGCAGTCGACGCACAAGGCGATGCAGGCCCTGAGCTGCGCCGGATTCTGCCGCAGGCAGCTGGCGGCGCACTGGTCGCACGCCACCGCGCATTCATAGCAGGCTTGCACACATTGCTCGAAGTTTGGGTCTCGCATTGCATCTCCTTGTGAACGGCCGACGCCGTGCAGCCACACAAGGGCAGGGCGCTCGGCGGCACATCCGCTTGCAATTTGAAGGTCTTGACAGTTTGTCCAGCGGGCGAGGGGCCGTAGGATGAAGGTTCGCACTGGCTGGAGACCACCATGAAACCTTCGTCCGCACCCAAATCCACCCCGTCGGCGCGCGCCGACAAATCCGCGCAGGATAACGCTAAGATACTGCCGCCGAGCGGTCCCGTCGACGTGCCGAATCTACCGGACAAACCCGATGCCGATACGCCCGACGAGGCCGCCCGCGACAAGCGTGAAGTGGTCGACAACAAGACCGAGTCGAACTGGGCCGACGGTTCCGCGCCGCAGCCCCGCGCCAAAAACGCGCGCTCGTCGATCTTCTGATTACGCATCGGCCGCCTGCTGTTCATGAAGGAAAGCGAGCAGGCGCCGCTCGTCGGCGCTGAGCCCGCGAGGACCCGCCGGCGCGGCCTTGCGGGCCGGCAGCGTGCCGGTCAGGTAGGCCTCCATGATCGCCGGATGCACATAACACGCGCGGCAGACGGCCGGCGTATTGGCTAGACGCTTGGACACCTGTTTGATGACGTCCACGGCCTCCTGTTTGGCTTGGCGCTCGTCCTCGAAGGGACGCGCCTGCAGCGCGGCATAGGCCATCACCGACCCCGCCCAGGTGCGATAGTGTTTCGCGGTGTATTCCCCGCCGCCCGCGTGGCGCAGGTAGGCATTGACCGCGCCCGAATCCACCGGACGCTTGTCGCCGTCCGCATCCAGATATTGAAATAGCTGCTGGCCGGGGATGTCGAGGCATTGCTTGATGATGCGGGCGACCCGCCGGTCCGTGACCGTGACATCGTGCGCCACGCCGCTCTTGCCCTGGAACCGGAACCGGAAGCGGCTGCCGGCCACGGTGGTGTGGCGGCGCGTCAGCGTCGTGAGGCCGTAGGATTTGTTTGCCCGCGCGTATTCGCGTCCGCCAATGCGGATCAGCGTGATCTCCAGCAGGCGCACCAGTACGGCAATTACCTTGTCCTGCGTCAGGCCCGGTGTCTTCATGTCGCGCTCGACCTGGCGCCGGATGCGCGGCAGGGCATGGCCGAAGGACAGGAGATTCTTGTACTTCGTGGCATCGCGCACCGCCGTCCAATCCGGGTGGTAGCGGTACTGCTTGCGGCCACGCGCGTCGCGCGCCGTGGCCTGCAGGTGCCCATCCTTCAACGGACAGATCCACACGTTTTCGTAGGCCGGCGGAATTGCCAGCGCGTTGATGCGCTGGATTTCCGATTCGTTGGTGATACGGGCGCCTTTCTCGTCCAGGTAGTGGAACGTATGGCCATTCACCCGCACGCGGGTGTAGCCGGGTTCCGTGTCGTCCATATAGGTCAGCGCCGCCTCTTCGACGGGCAGGGGATCCGGGTCCTTTTGCGTGCGGGTGCTCATTCAATCTCCGGGTGCGCGCGGTAGCGCCCCGACCCAGCATGCCGCGTTCCCGAACGCCCCGCGCCGGGCGGCGCGCGGGTTTGGGCACGGCGCTTGCTGAAGGCGTTGTCGGCAATCGTGCTACCGGAACCGCCCGCCGGACCGGCAGCGCCGCCCGCGAGAGAATCTTCAGAGGAGAGTGCAATGCAAACCGTCCTGCAACTACATGTGCCGCCGAAGCCGGACCCGATTCCGCCCGGCTCGCCGCCGGGCGACCTGCCCGTGGACCCGGATACCGATGAGCCGGACGTGGATCTGCCGCCGCTGTCCCCGCCGGTCAAGGAAATCGTGCCGCCGAAAGACGCTTGAGGCGTCGCTCTTACACAACTCGAATCAATAAGACCAAGGAGTCATTATGTCGACCATCCTGCTGATCATCCTGATCCTGCTGCTTATCGGCGCCGTGCCTGCGTGGCCCCATAGCCGTAGCTGGGGCTATTACCCCAGCGGCCTGCTTGGCATCGTCGTGATCGTGCTCATTGTGTTGCTGCTGATGGGACGCATATAGCGCCTTGATGCGCTGACGGCCGCCGGGCGCGTGCGCGCGTCTGGCAGGCCGCATCAGGATGGACCGCGGCGGCACACGCCGAATCGGCGGGCCATCCCGGCGCCGGTCCTGGCGCGCTCGCCGCGGCGGGCGTAAGATCTGCGGGTTTCAGCAGCAACCCACATAGACCCGCAGCCCGACATGAGCATCCCCTTATTGATCCTGATCGACAGCGTTCAGGACTATCTTCCCGTCATCGAATCCCAGGGCTTTCGCCCGATCCTCGCCACCACCGACCAGACCCGCGCCCAGGCCATCCAGGACCACGGCGCCGGGATTCGTGCCGTCCTGACGCGCGGCGCCACCGGCCTGCGCGCCGATGAAATGGCGGCGCTGCCCCAATTGAGCATCGTGTGCTCGCTGGGTGTCGGCTATGAAAATATCGACTTTGCTGCGGCGCACGCGCGTGGCATCGAGGTCACGAATGGTCCCGGCGCCAACGCTGTATCCGTGGCCGACCACGCGATGGCGTTGCTGCTGGGCGCCGCGCGCCGGCTGCCACAGGCTGACGCCTGGGTCCGGCAGGGGCACTGGAGCGGGTTCATGGGCCCGCAGGTCAGCGGCAAGCGGCTGGGCATTCTGGGCCTGGGCACGATCGGCCTGGAAATCGCCCGGCGCGGCGCGAACGGCTTTGGCATGAGCGTGGGGTATTACAACCGCCGCGCCCGTCCTGAGTCCGGCTACACGTATTTCGACAATCCGCGCGCGCTGGCGGCCGAGTCCGATTTTCTGGTGGTGGCCACGCCCGGCGGCGCCGGCACGCATCATCTGGTGGACGCCGGCGTGCTGGAGGCGTTGGGTCCGGACGGTTATCTGATCAACATCGCGCGCGGCAGCGTGGTCGACACGGACGCGTTGATTGCCGCGCTGGCCGAGAAGCGCATTGCCGGCGCCGGACTGGACGTGGTGGACGGCGAGCCGACCATTCCCGATGCGCTCAAGCAGCTGGACAACGTGGTGTTGACGCCGCACAGCGCAGGGCGTTCGCCGGAAGCGGTGGCGGCGACCGTGGCGCTGTTCCTGGAAAACGCCACGGCGCATTTTGCCGGCAAGCCCGTGCTGACGCCGGTGCGGGACGCGAACCTCGTGGCTGCGTAATGCCGCGCGGCCCGATTGCCGGCGCGAGTATGGCGCCGGCGGATGCGCCGATATTGAATTCGCCGACGCCGCGCCCTTTGTGGACGCGGCGTCGGCGTTTATGCGGGCTACGCCATCAGTGCGAAAACATGATCGGCACCGTCATGCTCTTCAGGATGGAGGCGGTGGCGCCGCCCATCGCCCATTCCCGGAATTTGCTGTGGCCGTACGCGCCCATGACAATCAGGTCGGCGCTGTAATCGGCGGCGGCGTTCAGGATGGTGCTGCCGACGCCAACGCCCTTGATGTCGCGGCGCACGTGGTCCGGCGCGGAAATGCCGTGCGCCACGAAGTAGGTGACCAGATCTTCGAAGGGGATGGATTCGACGTTGCGGGTGGCCGCGCCTTCGTCCATGGTCAGCACGACCACATGCGAGGCGCCTTGCAGCAGCGGGGTGGCATCGGCCAGTGCGCGGGCGGCTTCGCGGCTGCCGTCCCAGCAGAGCAGGACGCGGTCGCCAACGACCGGGAATTCGCCGCTGGACGGCACCACCAGGACGGGGCGCCCGGCGGTCAGCAGGGTTTGTTCGACGAATTCGTTTTCGTGGGCGGCCTCGACATCGTCGCGGTTTTGCTGGCTGACGATGATGAGGTCGCTGGCGCGGCCGTGCAGGGCGACGGTGGCGCTGGGCGAGGATTCTCCGGCGCGGACGACGGCCGGTACGTCTGCGATGGCGGCGGATTCCAGAAAGGCGTTCTGCACCTCGCCCCGGTTCTGAGCCTGCAGGTTCTTCATGATGTTGAGCGTGCGCGACATCATGACGGATTCGCCGTAGTAGTACTGCGGCGGCGCGGAGCTGGCGTAGACCCCCACCAGTTCGGCCTTGTGGCGCTTAGCCAGTTCCAGCGCCAGCGCGGTGCGGCGCTTGCAGTCAAACCCGTGGTCCAGGTGGACGGAAATGCGGCGGTACATGGTGGGCCTCCTTGGTTGAACAAGCCATGTCCGTATGGTTGCCGTTTAACCAGGGCGCTCTATTGATGCGCATCAAGCCGGTTGGAGTTTCGCCCCGCCGGCTCAATGCAAGCCGCCATTGCAAGCACCTATTGCACGCGGCTATTGCGGCGCCGGATCGCGCTGCACGCGGTCGCGCAGTTGGCGGATCTGACGCGCCTGCTGTGCGATGCGTTCGAGCGGCGCGGCCAGCGCCGGTTCGGCTTCGGCAATGACAGCGGGCACCGCCATCCCGCGCGCCTCGGGGACCGGGCCGGAGCCTTCCGGATGCAGCACGTGCGCCAGCACCGCGCCGTAGTCCCGCAGTGCGGACGCCGCCGGGGATTCTGGCGGCAGCGCCGGCTGGATCTCCAGCACGGTGCCCGCCGCCGTGATGCGGCGCATGGCGTTGAGCAGGTTCACGGCGGTGTCCACGTTACGGTCGCGATGCACCGGATTCTGCTGCAGCCGCTGGAGCGACGCCTCGGCGTTGTCGGCCGACAGGCAGGCGAGCCGACGCAGGCCGACGATGTCGCGGGAAGCGGCGTCGCCGCTTTTTTCCTGGGCCAGCGCCAGGGCGTAATCGGCATGCCGCTGCAACGCGCGCGCCAGGGCGCCGGCCAGCTGCCGCGGCTCTTTCTCGGGCCAGACCAGAAAGCCGACCAAGAGCGCCAGGATGCCGCCCAGCACGCTGTTGAACGCGCGCAGCGCGGCCAGCGTCGGCTCGTAGATCTCGGGCTGCTGGATGTGGCTGACCAGCACGAACTGCGACGTCAGGAAGAAGGTGTACAGCGCGTAGTGGACGGTGCGCGCGGCAAACGTGCCCAGCGCGATAGGCAGGACCGCCAGCGCCACGGACAGCGGCGTCGTGAGCAACAGGCCCAGCAACGAGGCGCTGATGGCGCCGGCCACGCTGCCTATCACCCGCTCGACAGTGCGCTGCCAGGTCGTCGCAAAGTAGGGCTGCAGGATGAAGATCAGCGTCAGCGACATCCAATAGCCGTGGTTGACGGCAAAGGTCTTGGACAGCGCCACGGCAATGGTGGCGCCCACGCCGACCCGCAGCGCATGGCGGAAGGCATCGGATTCAAACCGCAGGTTCTGGCGCAGCGTGCGCCAGGCCTGCCGGGCGCCGGTGCCATCGCTGGCGCGGTGCGCGGGTGCGGCGGGGGTCGCGCCCAGATCGAACAGCGACTGCGTGACCGCCTGGGCGTTGTGCAGCAGGCGGTCCAGCACCGGCACCACGGAGGCCAAGTCCGGCGCATAAGCCATGGCCCCGCCACGCAGGTCGCGCAGTCCGGCGTTGTAGTGGGCCAGGCGCTCGCGCAGGCACTCGGCCTGCTTGGCGTCGCTGACGTCGGACGTGCTGGCGATCGCGTTGCAGACGCTGGCGTAGCGATGCAGCGCGTGCGACAGGTGCGCCCCGGCGCTGCGGCCCAGCCAGCGCGGCGCATTGGACTCCAGCAGGTCGGCGGCGGCGACCAGCGCAATGAAGCTGTCCTCGGCGCTGTCCAGCAGGTAAAGCAATTGATGCGCGCGGGCCCGGCGCGACGGGCGGGCGTCCAGCACTTCGCGGATCCGGACGCGGGCGGCTTCCAGCGCGGCCCGTTGGGCGCTGCGCTGCGGGCGGACGACGGCGCTCCAGGCCTGCGGCCCCGCGGCCGGCGCAAGGCCGGAATACATGCGGGCCAGAGCATCGGAAAAGTCCGCGAGACCCCGGTAGCAATGGGCGACCGCATGGGTGGCGTCCTTCCAGGGCCGGCGGCGCCAGACGAGCGCCGTCATCAAAATTGCCCACACCGCGCCCGCCAGGAAGAACAACGTGTACCAGAGGCTTTCGGTGAGCGTCGGGGCCGGCAGCTCGGCGGCCACGACGAAGCCGGCCGACAGCAGCGTGCCCACGATGGCGGCGGCGGGGCCCAGCACGCGCAGCAGTCCGCCGAAGGTGCAGCACACAAAGGTCAGCGGCAACAGCACCCAGACATGTGAGGCGCTGGCGCTGGCCAGCAGGCAGTACAGGGCGCCGATCAGACCCAGCGCCAGCATTGACCCGGCGCGCTTGCGCAGCGGACCGCCGGGGTCGCCGAAGCAGGCCCAGAACGCGGCGATGGCGGTCCAGCCCAGGCGCGGTTCGTGCACCAGCACGGCAAGGATAACGGGGGCCGCGCTGATGGCGGCGGCTTGCAGGGCATCGAGCCACAGCACATTGCGCAGGGAGGCGCGCCAACGGGTAAGCAGACTAGTCACGCGGATGAAATGCAGCGGAAAAATTGGCTGGGCAGGCCGGAAAGATGGCAACCCTACCATGTCGACAAGACAAGGGCGGGAGATTGCACCACGCGGCGGAGACCCGCGGCACAACGGCCGGACGAAGCGGCACTCGAGCCGCCCGGAAACCCGCGCCAAACATGAATTTGCGCACCTTAACACCGTTGGTTACATGTGTGTGACTTTATGGCGTGGAGAGCGCAGAATGCGTCAATATCGTGTCCCGATCTGCGCCCGGACAGCGCAGGCAACATGTCGGGATGCATCTGGAGCAAGCCGATGATCAATACCGAGTCTTGCCAACAACCCGTGGTCAGCGATGCGGAAATTACCGCCATGGTCACCGGACGCGATGGGCTGCGCGTACTGTTGCAGCCGCAAGTCGACCTGCTGACAGGTCGCATCGTTTCTGCCGAAGCGCTGGTGCGCTGGCAACATCCGCAACTGGGCATCGTCATGCCTGCCGACTTCATCCCCGCGGTGAACCGGCTGGGGCTGGACGGCATGTTGTTTGAACGCGTATGCGTGCGGGTCATCGACGCGCTGCAGACGCTGCGCCGCGTCGGCGTGGCCGTGCCGCTGGCGATCAATGCGCCCGCCACGACGCTGTCCGAACTGCGCTGCGTGGATTTCCTGCTTGACCGCGTACGCGCCGCGGAATTGCCCCCGTCGCTGGTGCGCGTCGAACTGACCGAAGACCAGCCCATCCACGACCTGGATGTGCTGCGCGCGTCGCTGCTGCGGCTGGAAGAGGCGGGCTGCGAGGTCAGTCTGGACGACTTCGGCACCGGCCATGCGTCCCTGAAGCTGCTGTCCGCGCTTCCCCTGTCCGAAGTGAAGATCGACCAGTATTTCGTCACGCGCATGCGGCGCAGCGCCGTTGCCTTCGAGGTTCTGCGCACGGCTGCGGAGCTGGCGACCCGCCTGGGCTGGCGCGTGGTCGCGGAAGGCGTGGAGAACGTGGCCGACATACCCGCTCTGCGTGCGGCCGGCTGCCGCTATGGTCAGGGCTTTTCATTGGGCCGTCCCATGCCGCTTGACGAGTTGATCATGCGCCTGCGGACGCAGCGCGACGGCGGCGAGCCGCTGGCGGCGCCCGCCGCCTATGCGTCGTCTTGGCTGGATGCGTTCGACGGTCCCAGCCAGGAAGCGGAACCGGGCCGCCCGGTTGTGCACTCCACCTTGCTGTAGCGCCTGTGCAAGGGTAGTTTTTACCGATCGGCGCGGGAATTCCGCCCGCTGCCTCCGTCCCCGAAAATAGCCATCCCCGCTTCCCCCCTGCGCACCGGGTTGGGCACGGCGGTTGCTCAAGGATAAGTGCGGAATATCTCCGCTTCTATTCAGGAGACGTGTAATGGCCAACCAGAACCAACCCGACCAGCAGAAGCAACCGCAAAAGCAACAATCCCAGGAGAATCCCCGGGACCGCAACCAACCGGGTCAGCAACCCGGCCAATCGGGTCAGCAGATGGAAAAAGACCGCAATCAGCAGGGTCAGTCTTCCAATCAGCAAAACAAGACTCAGCGCTAAATGCGTTGGCTGCGCTAGCCGCGTGACCAGCGCGCGGTTCGATGCGTAGTGCCTGACGGCCCCGGCCGCGTCTCCCTCCGTGACGTGTCCGGGGCCGAATTGTGTCTGAAAGCCTTGCTAGGCCGACAGGCAGAGTACTGCCGGGCCGTCTCGCAGCAGCTCGGTGATCGGCAGCAAGCCGTCTGCGCCTGCGCGCACGCGGCGTCCCGTCAACGCGTCATGCAGCGAGAGACCAGGGATGCCCGCAGGCAGACGCAGCGCCGTATCGGTCCAGAATGCCCGCGCCGCAGCTGCATTGCCGCGCGCATAACCGGTCAATTGCAGTGCGCACGTTCGCGCCCCGACAATGAGGGCGATCTGGCCGTCGTGTTGCCGCACATACGACAGGACATGATCGGCTCGGGCGCCCACGGCAGCGACGGCATGGAAGTCACCGCCCGTAAAAGGCTCGGGTGCCCGCTGGCGGGCCATCAGCAGCCGGTGGATCAACGCCTGCTTGACCGCACCCGTGCGCCAGGCCGATTCGGACAGGTCCATCGCTACGTCGTGCGAACCATCCGCGAGCAGCTTGGCGCGCAGGGCGTAATCGACCGGCCGGCGATTGTCGGGGTCGACCAGACTGAAATCCCACAGATCCGTGCCCTGATAAAGATCCGGCACGCCCGGCAACGTACTGCGCAGCAGCGTCTGCGTGAAACTGTTGACCATCCCGGCTGGCGCAATGTCGAGCGCAAAGGCGGCAATGCTGGCCAGCACGCGGCGGCCTTCGGGATCACCGCCCAGCCATGCGAGGCATTCTTTCGCGGCGGCTTCGTAGGTGGGATCCTGATCGGTCCAGCTCGTGTGCAGCTTGGCCTCGCGCAGGGCCTTTTCCTGCCATTGGCCGATCCGGTCCAGCCATTGCTGCAGGGCGTCGGGCGCCCAGTCGGCCGGGTCCGCACGCCATTCGCAGGGCCAGGCGCCGATCAGCGTCTGGATGAGCATGTAGCGGTCTGCGCGGCTGATGCCCCCGGGCAATGCGTCTATCCAGCCGCGCGCCGCTTCCTGCCAGCGTTCGGGCATTTCGGTCAGGACGGCGAGCCGCATCCGCGTATCTTCGCCGCGCTTGTGGTCGTGCGTGGCGGTGGCCAGCATGGCGCGGGGATGCGTCCGCGCGCGGGCGACGCTGGCGGCGAAGAAGCTCTCGGCAGACAGGCTGAAGCAGGCCGGCGACGCGCCAACCTCGTTGCGCGACAGCAGCGGGCCGTATCGGTAGAAGAGGGTGTCTTCCAGCGCCTTGGCGGCCAGCGGCGGCGTCAATTGCTGGAAGCGGCGCAGGGCGGTGGGGTGATCCGTTTCGCCGTTCAACCACTGCGCAAGCTGCGCCAGCAGCGTCGTGTCGGCGGAGCCTTCGCGGGCCGCCATCGCCGTCGCCGCGCCCTGGACCGCGATCTCGCGCTGCTGCGCGTCCGCCGGATTGCGGCCCTCGTCCTCCGCATAGGTGCGGTAGACGGGGAAGGCGGCCAGCAGGGCGCTCAGCGCGCGGTCGATCGCCGTGGCGGTCCAGTCGCGCGTGCGCAGGTCGCGGGCGGCGATCTGTTCCAGGCAGCGCACCAGCGCCTGCCTTTCCGCCGGGAAATGGCGGGCAAGCATGCGCACCCGCGCTGCGCGCAACTGTTCAGCGGGGTCGCGCTCATCGCCGGTCAGCGTTTGCCAGAACTCCCGCAGCGGCGCTTCGGCCTGCGGGTCGTGCAGCACCGCGCTCACCTGATCCATGAAGTCGTAGCCGGTGGTGCCGTCCGTCAGCCAGCGCGGGTCCAGCGCCTCGTCATGCGCCAGGATCTTTTCGATCACAAGGTAGGGCTGCTCCTGGCGCAGCGCCGCGGGGCGGTTGGCGTTGGCCTGTTCAAGCCGCGCCGACAGCCGGCGCAGATACCCGCCCGGCGACGCCAGTCCATCGATATGGTCGATGCGCAGGCCGTCGAGCACACCTTGCGCGTATAGCCGCAGGACCAGCGCGTGCACGGCGTCGAACACGGCTTCGTCCTCGACGCGCACGCCGACCAGTTCGCTGATCTCAAAGAAGCGCCGCCAGTTGATCTGGTCCGGCGCCGTGCGCCACCACGCAAGACGGTAGTGCTGGCGTTCCAGCAGTTCATGCAGGCGCTGACGCCCGCCGGCCTGAGCCGGGTCGTGCTCGCGCAGCCAGGCCTGGCGCTCCGCGCCACGCGGCACCGACGATGGCGTCAGCGGGAAGCGCTGTCCATGCACGTCCAGCTCGGGGGCGGACGCGCCGGTGTCCCATTGCGGCGTGATGGCGCCGTGCTCCAGCGCCGCGCCGTACGGGTCGCCCAGCACCGGCAGCAGCACCTTGTTGCGCAGTGCCGGCGCGGGCGGGTTCCATTCGATATCGAAGTAGCCCGAGAACGCGCTTGCCGGTCCATTGGCCAGCACGTCGCGCCACCACGCGTTCGCGGGATTCGCCGCCATGTGGTTGGGCACGATGTCCGCGATCAGGCCCAGGCCGCGTGCGCGGGCGGCGCTGGCCAGGCGGAGCAGGGCGGGCTCGCCGCCCAGTTCCGGACTGACGACGGCATGGTCGATGACGTCGTAGCCGTGGGTGGAGCCCTCGCGCGCGCGCGTGATGGGCGACAGATACAGATGGCTGACGCCCAGGTCTGCGTAATAGTCCACCTGCGCGCACGCGTCATCGAGCGTGAATCCTGCATGCAGTTGCAGGCGGGCGGTGGCTAGCGGTGTGCTCAAGATTGTCTCCTTCCGGCGCGCGCGGCATCCAGGCGGGTTTGCGCGGCGGGGTCTGCAAAGGTCGCGCGGATGCTCAAGGGCAAACGCTGGCGCCAGTTGGGATGGGTATCGATGGTGCCGGGCAGGTTCGGCTGATCCAGCACGCCGGCGATGTCTTCCATCGGCACCAGCAGCAGCGGGCAGGGGCTGGACGACACGAAGCGCAACAGCTCTGGGACCGGCGCCTCGTCGGGCGGTGCTTCGACATCGAGGTCCAGGGCGCGGCAGAGCATCTCCCGGTCCTGCGCGCGGGCGGCGCGCAGGCTGGCCTCGTCGTCGTCGGCGCCCAGCAGATCGAGTTTGACGCGCCAGTCGATGTCGCGCGCTTCCCACCAGCCGAGCAGAGTCGGCAGGTCGTGGGTGGTGGTCATGGCGGCGGCGTTCTCGGGCCATTCGGCGGGCGGCGTGAATCCGGCAGGCGATTCGGCGTCCACTTCGTCTGGGCCTACGTCTTCTGCACCCGCAGCATGGGAGCGCGGCGCCTTCGCAACTTCGGCCCCCGCTTCCGGCTGCGCTTGCGGCGCCTGGCGCATGAACCAGAGCACGTTCATGCCAAGCACGCCGTTGTCCTTCAACCGGTCGTCGAACCCTTCTGGCACCGTGCCCAGGTTCTCGCCGATGGCGCAGGCGCGGTGGCGCCACGCCTCCAGCGCAATCAGCGCCAGTATCTCGTCCAGCGGGTAGCGCAGATAGGCGCCGTCGGCGGGCGACGCGCCTTCCGGCACCAGCCACAGCCGCGCCATGCCCAGGATGTGATCGATGCGCACGCCGCCCGTGTGGGCCAGCACTGCGCGCAGCATCTCGATGAATGCGGCGTAGCCGTTCGCGTGCAGCGCGCGCGGCGAAAACGCGGTCAGGCCCCAGCCCTGTCCAAGCGGGTTGTAGATGTCAGGGGGCGCGCCGACCGACATGCCGCGCATCAGGTCGGGCTGCCGGCTCCATGCGTGGCTGCCGTCCGGACTGGCGCCCACTGCCAGGTCGGCGAGCAGGCCGAGACGCATGCCGGCCTCGCGGCCGGCCGCGTGTGCCGCGGCCAGGTTTTCTGCTGCGAGCCACTGCGCGAACTGATGAAAATCCACTTCAAGCGGATGGTCCTGCGCAAAACGCCTGACCTGTGAAGAGGCCGGATCGCGCAAGGCGGCCGGCCATTTCTGCCACGGCGGGATGGTGCCGTCCGGCGCGCGCTGCGCGGCATGCAGTGCTTCGAAGGTCGCGTGATCGCGCAGCGCCTGGCCGCGGTCTTCGCAGAACTGCGCGTAGCGCGCCCGCTGGCTGACGGCGCCGCTGCGCCCAAACTCCGCATGCAGCGCGCGCAGCACCCGCAACCGGATCGCTGCGGCTGCCGGCCAATCGATGAGATCCAGCCCATCCAACGCGGTGAGTTCGGCCGGTTCCACACCGGACAGCGCGCGCATCATCGCGTCCTGCCCGAGCACCGAGGCGGGCGCCGCGTACAGCACGTTCAGGAAGAGGCGGTTGGACGGCGAATACGGGCTGGAGCGCTCGGGTTGTGCCGTATACATCGCGTGGACGGGGCTGATGGCCAGCATGTCGGCGCCTTGCTCCGCGGCGGCCACCGCCAGTTCGCGCAGCGCGCCGAAATCGCCGAAGCCGTGCGTGCGCGGCACGGCGGCATGGGCATCCTGGCGCAGGCTGTAGACCTGCGCGGCCAGACCCCAGCAGCGCGGGCTGGCCGCGCCGGTCAGGTCGGCCAGGCTGGGCGCCTTTTGCGGGGCAACCGCCAGCGTCGCCTCGGCGGATGTCAGCAGCAGCCGGTGGTAGCCGGGCTCGTCAGGCGCAACCAGGCAGGGCACGCCGTCCGCGCCCGCCTGTAGGTGGCCGTCCAGGATGCGGCCAGACTCGCACAGGATGCGATACGGACCGCGCGCCGTCTTGGGCAATGCGGTGCGGGCGTTGCAGCGCGTCACCACCATGGGCGGCAGGGCGTCCGCGGCCTGCTCCGCCAGCCGGCGGCGGCTGTCCTCGATGTCGCGCGCCGTGGCGGCCGGCAGGTCCATGGCGGCCAGCAGCGCACGCAACGTATCGGGCGACACCTGTTGCGGCCGCTGCCGAGCATCCGACCAGTGTTCCGCGATGCCGGCGTCATGGGCCAATGCGGATAAGCCGTCCGGCTCGGCCTTGGCGCGCTTCATGCTGGCTCCTCCAGCAGCCACACTGTGCAGTCCGGGCACAGCTCGCCTTGTGAGAGGCGGTCGCGCCCGCCGGCGGGTGATTCGAAGAGCAACGTCGTGAACACATCCGGGCCGGGCATGAGCGATTCCGGGACGGTCTGAGGCATGGGACCCAGGTTGGTGTAGACCGTCAGGCGGGCGCCGTCGGCCAGTTCCCAACGCGCGAACACGCTGCGATCGCCGACCGCCGCGGCACCCAGGCTGACCGCACCCGCCAGGCGCGGCGCAATTGACCGCGCCCGCAGTTGCAGTAGCGCGGAATAGTCGCGCATCCACTCGGCCGCATCCGGCTCGTCCTGCCAGGGCGAACTGGCGTGGTAGGTGGATTCGTCGTTCGGGTCGGGCAGCTGCGCGGTGGGCGAGTCGCCTGCAAACTCCGGAAAGGCCGAGAACTCGCGCTGTCGGCCGTCGCGCACGGCCTGCGCCAGTTCCGGGTCGGTATGGCTCGTGAAGTACAGGAACGGCGCGCGCGATCCCCGTTCCTCGCCCATGAAGATCAAGGGGATTTGCGGCGCCAGCAGTTGCAGCGCCACGGCCGCCCGCAGCCGCTGGGTGTTGTCGACCAGGGCGGTCAGCCGTTCGCCGCGTGCGCGGTTACCGGTCTGGTCATGGTTTTGCAGGAACAGCACGAAGGCGGTGGGCGGCAGGTCCGCGCTGCGCTCGCCCCGTGGCTGGCCGCCGCGATAGGGCGACGGCTGGCCTTGGTATACCCAGCCCTCGGCCAGGCAGCGGGCCAGCGCCTGCGCGGGCGCCTCGGCGTAGTCGGCGTAATAGCCGCGCGATTCGCCGGTCAGCAGATGGTGCAGCACATGGTGCGCATCGTCGTTCCATTGCGCCTCGAAGTCGCCGCGCAGCAGGCTGGCGCGGTTGTCGTCGTTTTCAACGACCAGATGCACGTTGCGTTCGGCCGAGACGCCATCGCGCACGAAGCGGGCCAGCTCGTGCAGCCACTCGTGTCCGGCGATGGCGTGGACGGCGTCCAGACGCAGGCCGTCGAAGCGGTATTCGGTCAGCCAGTACAGCGCGTTTTCCTTGAAGTACGTGCTGACGGCTTCCTCGCGGAAGTCGATGGCGGCGCCCCACGGCGTGTCGATGTCGGTTCGGAAGAAGGGCGCGGCGTAGCCGGACAGATAATTGCCGTCCGGCCCGAAGTGGTTGTAGACCACGTCCAGCATCACGCCCATGCCGTGGCCATGCGCTGCGTCGATGAGCTGTTTCAGGTCGTCCGGCGAGCCGTATGCGGTGTCGGGCGCATACGGCAGCACGCCGTCGTAGCCCCAGTTCCGTTCGCCGGGAAAATCGGCGATGGGCATGAGTTCCAGCATGGTGATGCCCATGGCCGCCAGTTCCGGCAACCGCGCGATCAGGCCTGCGTAGCCGCCGGCCAGACCCGCGTGGACCTCGTAGATGACCGCTTCTTCCCACGGACGGCCGGTCCACTCCGGGTGGCGCCAGCGGTAGGCGCCAGGCTCCAAGACGATACTGTCGCCATGCACGTCGCCGTCCTGAAGGCGGGAGGCGGGATCGGGCATGACGGTGTTCTCGTCCAGCCGATAGTGGTAGCGCGTGCCCGGCGCGCAGTCCACGTCGGCCTGCGCGTAGCCATCCGGGCCGGGGCGCATCGGAATGGGCGGATGGCCCTCGACCTCCAACGCGAGACCGGGCGGGGCGCTGGGCGCCCACAGCCGGAAGCGCGTGACGCCGCTCTCCAGCGGAATCGCGCCATAGGAATACGAATGCGTCATGGCGCTTCTCCGGGTTCCGCACGCTGGGCCAGCAGGACCAGGCTATGCGGGGCCACCGTCACGGTCGGCTCGTCCCACGGCGCGGGCGCGGCGGGCTTGTCCGAATCCAGCTCCAACGACCAGGCGATCGCGGGCTCCGGCAGCGTGAAAGTGACCGCTTCGTGGGTAGGGTTCATCAGCAACAGCGTCACGTCGGCGCCGCCTTCGGGGCGCTGCGCGGCACGCCGCAAGCCCATCACGCGTTCCTGCTCCGCTTCCCAGGCCGGACCGTCCAGCTGCGCGCCGGAAGCGTCGAACCAGGAAATCGCGGGGATGCCCGGCAGGATCTCTTGGCCGGCATCGCCGTAGCGGGCGCTGCGCACGCTGGGATGCGCGCGGCGCAGCGCGGTCAGGCGGCCGACATAGCGGCTGAGCGCGCGGCCGGCGTCGCTCTGCGCCTGCGTCCAGTCCAGCCACGAAATCGGGTTGTCCTGGCAGTAGGCGTTGTTGTTGCCTTCCTGGCTGTTGCCGAATTCGTCGCCGGCCAGCAGCATCGGCGTGCCGTCGGACAGCATGGCCGATCCCAGCAGCGCGCGCTGCACGCGGCCGCGCGTCTCCACGATCTGCGGATCGTCGGTGGGCCCTTCGGCGCCCCAGTTGTGGCTGAAGTTCTCGGAATGGCCGTCGTTGCCGTCCTCGCCGTTGGCCTCGTTATGGCGGCCGTCGTAGCTGACGATGTCTGCCAGCGTGAAGCCGTCGTGCGAGGCCACGTAGTTGACGGTCGACCAGGGGCGGCGATGGCGGCGATCGAAGATGTCGCGCGACCCGCACAGCCGGGCCGCCATATCGCCGCGCATGCCCTCGTCACCGCGCCAGAAGCGGCGGGTGGTGTCGCGGAACTTGTCGTTCCACTCCGCGAACCCGGGCGGATGGTTGCCCAGCTGGTAGCCATCGGGGCCGATGTCCCACGGCTCGGAAATGAGCTTGAGCTTGGACAGGACCGGGTCCTGCAGGATGACATCAAAGAACCCAGAGCCGGGGTCGTAGCCGTTGCCCTCGCGACCCAGCGTCACGCCCAGGTCGAAGCGGAAGCCGTCCACGCCGTAGGACGTGGCCCAATAGCGCAGCGAGTCGGTCACCATCTGCAGCACGCGAGGGTGCGACATGTTGACCGTGTTGCCGCAGCCGGTGTCGTTGATGTAGTAGCGCTCTTCGCCCGGCATCAGGCGGTAATAGCTGGCGTTGTCCAGGCCGCGCCAGGACAAGGTCGGCCCCATCTCGTTGCCTTCGCAGGTGTGGTTGTAGACCACGTCCAGGATGACCTCGATGCCCGCCGCGTGCAGGCGGCGGATGGCGAGCCGCAGCTCGTTGGGGTGCTGCATCAGGTAGCCGGGCTCGGGCGCAAAGTACGACAGGGTGCTGTAGCCCCAGTAATTGCGCAGGCCGCGCTCGGTCAGGAAGTGGTCCTGCAGGAAGGCGTAGACCGGCAGCAGCTCCACCGCCGTCACACCGAGCCGTTGCAGGTGTTCGATGAAATGCGGATCGGCCAGGGCGGCGCAGGTGCCGCGCAGCGGCTGGCGCAGGTCTTCGCGCTGCATCGAGGCGCCGCGCACGTGGACCTCGTAGATGGTGGTGTCGTTCCACGAGGTGCACGGCGCCTTGCTGTTGCCCCAGTTGAACGGGACTTCATCGGCCACGATGGCCTTGGGCATGGCGGGCGCACTGTCGCGGCGGTCAAAGCTCATGTCCGCCCGCGAGTGATTCATGCGGTAGCCAAACAGGGCGGGGCTCCAGTGCAGCGGCCCGCTCAACTGGCGCGCGTACGGATCCAGCAGCAGCTTGTGGGGATTGAAGCGGTGCCCGTTCTGCGGATCGTACGGGCCGTGGGCCCGGTAGCCATACAGCAGGCCGGGCTGCGCATCCGGCAGGTAGCCATGCCAGATTTCGTCCGTGCATTCGGGCAGGTCGAAGCGCCGCAATTCCTTGCGGCCCTTGGGGTCGAAGATGCACAGCTCGATGCGGGTGGCGTGCGCGGAGAACACGGCGAAGTTCACGCCGAGGCCGTCGCTGGTGGCGCCCAGCGGTGTCGGCTGGCCGCCGGTGATACGGGTCAGTTGGGACGGATCCATGGATTCAGCCTTCGTGCATCAGGAAGAGGGTCGAGAGAGGCGGCAGGATGAGCGACAGGGCCTGCGGCTGCCCATGGGCAGCCATGTCGCCGGTGTGAGCCCCGCCCTGGTTGCCCTGGCCGGACCCGCCGTAGTGGGACGCATCGGTGTTCAGCCGTTCGGCCCAGCGGCCGGCACGCGGAACGCCGATGCGGTAATCGTGCCGGGTGACCGGCGTGAAGTTCGACACCACCAGCATCTGCTGCTGGCCGTCGGTGCGCAGGAAGGCGACGACGCTGTTGTCCTGATCGTCCAGGATCGTCCACGCGAAACCTGACGGGTCCGCATCCCGCGCGTGCAGCGCCGGCACGTCGCGATACAGCCGGTTCAGGTCGGCCACCAGGCGCTGGATGCCCAGGTGGCCGGCGTGGTCCAGCAGGTTCCAGTTCAGCGTGGCGTCGTGGTTCCATTCGGCGGGCTGGGCCAGTTCGCCGCCCATGAACAGCAGCTTCTTGCCGGGGTGCGCCCACATGAAGCCGTAGTACGCGCGCAGATTGGCCAGCCGCGTCTGCGTGTCGCCGGGCATCTTGCCCAGCAGCGAACCCTTGCCGTGCACCACTTCGTCATGCGACAGCGGCAGGATGAAGCGCTCGCTGAAGGCATACACCATGCCGAACGTGATGTCGTGGTGGTGGTAGCGGCGATGGATGGGATCCTGCGACAGATAGCGCAGCGTGTCGTGCATCCAGCCCATGTTCCATTTGTAGTGAAACCCGAGGCCGCCTTCCGACACGGGCGCGGTCACGCCCGGCCACGCGGTCGATTCCTCGGCCACCATGATCGCGTCGGGCACCTCGGCGCGCACGGTGTCGTTCAACTCCTGCAGGAATTGGACGGCTTCCAGGTTTTCGCGGCCGCCATAGCGGTTGGGGATCCATTCACCGGGCTGGCGGCTGTAGTCGCGGTAGAGCATCGACGCCACGGCGTCCACCCGCAGCCCGTCGATGTGAAACCGCCGCAGCCAATGCATCGCGCTGGCGATCATGAAAGCCTTCACCTCGTTGCGGCCCAGGTTGTAGACCATGGTGTGCCAGTCGGGGTGATAGCCTTCGCGCGGGTCCTCGTATTCATAGAGAGAGGTGCCGTCGAAGGCGGCCAGCCCGTGCGCATCGTCCGGGAAGTGCGCGGGCACCCAATCCAGAATCACGCCGATGCCTGCCGCGTGGCAGCGGTCGATGAAGCGCGCGAAGGCCTCGGGCGGGCCGTAGCGCGCGGTCGGCGCAAACATGCCCAGGGGCTGATAGCCCCACGAGCCGCCGAACGGATGCTCCATGATCGGCATCAGCTCAAGATGCGTGAACCCCATGGCGCGGGCGTAGCCGGGCAGCTTGTCGGCCATCTGGTCCCAGCCGCAGACGCCAGACTCGCAGTCTGCCCAGGACCCGGCGTGGACTTCGTAAATGGAGATGGGGGCATCGGGCGACTGACGCGCGCCGCGTCCCTGCATCCAGTCTTCATCGGACCAGGTGTAGGGCGCGGGGTCGTCCACGATCGAAGCCGTGGCCGGCGCCATCTCGCTGCGCCGCGCCATCGGATCGGCCTTCATGAACTGGTTGCCGTTGCGGTCGGTGATCGCGAACTTGTAGCGTTCGCCAGGCCGCACGCCCGGAATGAAGATCTCCCAGACGCCTGCCGCATGGCGCAGCCGCATGCCATGGCGGCGGGCGTCCCAGCCGTTGAAGTCGCCCGCCACGGCGACGCGTCGGGCGTTGGGCGCCCAGACCGCGCAGCGAAGGCCGCTGACGCCGTCGACCTCGACCAGATGCGCGCCCAGCGCCTCACCGGCCTCGCGCCAGGCGCCTTGCGCCAGCCGTTGCAGCGTGGTGTCGTCGAGCAGCGCGCCGAAGGCGTACGGGTCCGCGGTGATCTGCTCGGCCGCCGGCCATTGGATCGCCAGGCGGTACGACGACCCGTCACCCGCCTGCGCGTAGGGCACGCGGCCGATGAACAGACCTTGCGCCTGCTCCGTCAATGCCGTGCGTTCGCCGTCCGGATCCAGGACCGCCACCTTTGAGGCGCCGGGCACGAAGACGCGCAGCCAGCCGTTCTGCGGGCCCAGCACGCCGAACGGATTGTCATGCAGCCCGTGGGCCAGCGCGGTGAGTTCCTGCGGGTTGATATGACCCTCCGCCACATCGGCGGAGGGCGAAGAGGTTTGAGCTCCGCTCATGGCGTTTTTCCTTCAGCGTCGATGGCGGCGGAAAGCAGGACGCTGCGCGCCAGTTCGGTCAGGGCGCACAGCGGAATCGAGATCCAGTCCGGACGGTGGGCGGCTTCGTAGCTGACTTCGTAGGCGGCCTTTTCAAGCTGCGCCAGCGTCAGCAGCGTGTTCTCGCGGTCCGCGCCGTCGGCCAGGTCTCCACCGCGCGCGCCGCGGTAACCCTGCAGGAAGGCGGCGCACGCCTGCTGCCGGAACCGCGACAAAAGTGCGTCGCGTTGTTCGGCCGGCGCAACGGTCGGCGCCGGCACCTCGTCCGCGCCCGCGTTGGCGTCCAGATGCGCGCCGCCAATCAGGTCGGTGCGGGCAATGGATGCCGCCGCGTAGTCGAACGAGCGCAGCATGCCGGCCACGTCCTTGTACGGCGAGGCCAGCGCGCGCCGCGCCTCCAGGCTGCTGATCGGTTCGCCCTCGAAGTCGATGAGGTACGCGTCCGTCTGCGCGACCAGCACCTGGCCCAGGTGGAAGTCGCCATGGATGCGCAGCCAGGGCGACCCGGCTTCGGCCTGCGCCATGGCGGACACCCGCTCGGCCAGGCGCGCGTGATGCTCGAAGAACCATTCGGCGCAGGCGCGCGACGGCTCTTCCAGCTTGTCGAGCGCAGTCCGCAGGTTCTTTTCGGCGCGGTCCAGCAGCGCGCGCACCTGTTCGGCCCGGGCCTCGGCGTCGGCCTCGCTGGCCGGGCGCGACTGGAAGCCGGCGTCATCGGTGGGCGCCGCCAGCACCGTGTGCATCTGGCCCAGGCGCTCGCCGATGGTTGCGGCCATCACCGCGTAGCCCTGCAGCGTTTCTTCGTACTCCTCGGGCGACGTCCCCACCAGCAGCGCGTTGGCCAGCGTGCGCTTCAGGAAGTCCAGCGTCCAGCTCCAGGCATCGCCCTCGTTGGGCACGTAGCCGTGGGCCACCGCCAAGGTATGCACGATCCCGTCGGCGTCCATGCGCTGCACTTCGCCCAGCAGCGGCGGAATGTTGCCGTAGCCCGCGCGGGTCAGGTAGCGCGTCATTTCCGATTCCGGAGACAGGCCCGGCTGCACGCTGCGGATGATCTTCAGGATGACTTGGTTGCCGACGATGACCGAGCTGTTGGACTGTTCGCCCGACAACCAATGCATGTCCACGTCGCCATCGAAGTCCATGTCTTTCAGGCCGGCCTCGGGCAGGAAGCGGATCACGCCCGGCTTGTCGCCCGGCTTGCCGCCGCTGCGTCCGTCCAGCTCCGCACCGGCCTGCATGGCCTTGAGCGTGCTGCGCACGAACCCCGGCTGCAGGAAGGCGTCGGCCAGCACACCGACCTCGGCGCCGCGGCGCACGCGGGCAATCGCGTACTGGATGACGGCGGTTTCGTCCCAGACCAGCACGAAGGGCGCCTGCGCACGGATACCCTTGGCGCCGTCCTCGGGCTCGATCTCGGCCCAGTAGTATTCGCCGTCCGCCGATTCGAACGGGGTGGCGTAGGCCAGGCGCGCACGAGAGGGCGGTTCGGAGCCGGGAAACCAGCGCTGGCGCGCCAGATACTGCGGCAGGATTTCACGTTCCAGCGTGGCGCGCGACGCATCGGTCAGCGCCGCGCCACCGCGCGTCTTGAGCACCAGCGTGATCAGTTCGGGCATCTGTTCGGGCGCCGTCGCATGCCATCCGGGCGGCGCGGCGTCCTGGCTGAGGTCCATCCAGTAAAAGCCGTAGGGCGGCAACGTCAGCAGGTAAGGCAGTTCACCGATGGCGGGGAAGGGCGTGCCGCCCAGCATCTCCACCGGCACCCGGCCATTGAACTCCTGCATGTGAAGCTCGACCGGCTGCGCCGCGTTCGACAGGTTGGCGACGCACAGGATCGTGGTGTCTTCCCATTGCCGCAGGTAGGCCAGGATCTTGCGGTTGCCGGCAAAGATGAAACGCAGCGTGCCGCGCCCAAAGGCATGGCTTTGGCCGCGTTGCGCCAGCAGGCGGCGCGTCCAGTTCAGCAGTGAATGCGGGTCGCGCTGCTGCGCCTCGACGTTGACGGCCTCGTAACCGTACAAGGGTCCCATCAACACCGGCAGCGGCAGGCGCTCCGGATCGGCGCGAGAGAAACCGCCATTGCGGTCCGGCGACCATTGCATCGGCGTGCGTACACCGTCGCGGTCGCCCAGATGCACGTTGTCGCCCATGCCCAGTTCGTCGCCGTAATACAGCACCGGCGTGCCGGGCATCGACAGCAGCAGGCTGTTCATCAGCTCGACGCGGCGGCGGTCACGCTCGAGCAGCGGCGCCAGGCGGCGGCGGATGCCCAGGTTGATCCGGGCGCGCGGCTCGGCGGCATAGACATTCCACAGGTAATCGCGTTCGCGGCTGGTCACCATTTCCAGCGTCAACTCGTCGTGGTTGCGCAGGAAGATGGCCCATTGGCAGGTGGGCGGAATGTCGGGCGTCTGGCGGATGATGTCGGTGATCGGAAAGCGGTCTTCCTGCGCGATCGCCATGTACATCCGCGGCATCAGCGGAAAGTGGAAGGACATGTGGCATTCGTCGCCCGCGCCGAAATACTCTTGCGCGTCTTCGGGCCACTGGTTGGCTTCGGCCAGCAGCAGGCGGCCCGGATACTCGGCCTCGATCACCGCGCGGATCTGCTTGAGCACGTCGTGCGTCTCGGGCAGGTTCTCGTTGTTGGTGCCTTCGCGCTCGACCAGGTAGGGCACCGCGTCCAGGCGCAAACCATCCACGCCCATGTCCAGCCAATAGCGCATGACGGACAGCACTTCCTTGAGCACCTGCGGGTTGTCGTAGTTCAGGTCGGGCTGATGCGAATAGAAGCGGTGCCAGAAATAGGCGTTGGCCACCGGGTCCCAGGTCCAGTTCGACTTTTCGGTGTCGCAGAAGATGATGCGCGTGCCGGCATAAGCCCTGTCGTTGTCGGACCACACATAGAAATTGCGCGCCGCCGAACCGGGCTTGGCCGCGCGCGCCCGTTGAAACCACGGGTGCTGGTCCGACGTATGGTTGACCACGAGCTCGGTGATGATGCGCAGGCCGCGCGCGTGCGCGGCCCGGATCAGCTTGCGCACGTCGGCAATGGTGCCGTAGTCCGGATGCACGCCGCGGTAGTCGGCGATGTCGTAGCCGTCGTCGCGGCGCGGCGAGGGGTAGAAGGGCAACAGCCAGATGGTGTTGACCCCCAGGCTGGCGATGTAGTCCAGCTTGGAGATCAGGCCTGGCAGGTCGCCGACGCCGTCGCCGTTCGAGTCAAAAAAGGATTTGACGTGCAACTGGTAGATGACGGCGTCCTTGTACCAGAGGGGATCGTCCTGAATGGGTTGGGATTTACTCATCATGGCGTTGGGCGCGGGCTTCATCCGTGCAGCGAAAGCCGCCACACGCGATAAGGTTGGTCGGGGGTCAGCGTCAGCGTGCGGTGCTTCTCGTGCCAGGTCTCGCGGGTTTCCGTCAGCAGGTCTTCGGCCGACAGCTGGCCGGCATCGGCCTCGCCGAACAGCCAGAACGGCGCCTCGACCCGCGTCTGCTGCGCCTGGAACGGATCCAGGCTGATGACGGCCAGCACTACGTTGCCGTGGCCCGGCGTGGACTTGTAGAACGCGAGCACACGGTTGTTGGTGCTGGTGGTCAGCGTCAGGCCGCGATGCGTCTGCAACGCCGGATTGGCGCGTCGGATCTGGTTCAGGCGTGTGATTTCGGCGCGGATGTTGCCCGGCGCGTGCCAGTCGCGCTGGCGCAGTTCGTATTTTTCGGAGTCCAGATACTCTTCCTTGCCCGGCAGCGCCGCGCCTTCGCAAAGCTCGAAGCCGCTGTAGACGCCCCACAGGCCCGACCCCAGCGCGGCCAGCGCCGAGCGGATCAGAAAGCCCGGGCGTCCCGAGGTCTGCAGGAAGAACGGGTTGATGTCCGGCGTGTTCACAAAGAAATGCGGCCGGAAGAAGTCGGCCGCGGGCGGCGACGAGATCTCCTGCAGATAGGCTTCCAGTTCGGCCCGCTCGTTGCGCCACGTGAAGTAGGTGTACGACTGCGTGAAGCCGATCTTCGCCAGGCGGTACATCATCTTCGGGCGCGTGAAGGCCTCGGACAGAAAGATGACGTCCGGGTGCTTGGCCTGGACCTCGCAGATCAGCCACTGCCAGAACGGCAGCGGCTTGGTGTGGGGATTGTCGACGCGGAAGATGCGAACGCCATGGTTCACCCAGAACAGCACCACGTCGCGCAGCGCGCGCCACAGGCCCAGCTTGCGTCCGCGGCGATTCTGCCCGCCATAGAAGGACACGTTGACAATGTCCTCGTACTTTTTGGGCGGATTCTCGGCGTAGCGCAGCGATCCGTCGGGCCGCCACGAGAACCAGTCCGGATGCTGGGCCAGCCACGGGTGGTCCGGCGAGCATTGGATGGCAAAGTCCAGCGCGATCTCCATGCCGTGCTGCGCGGCGGCATCCACCAGGTTCAGGAACTCCGTGAGCGTACCCAGCGCGGGCTCGATCGCGTCGTGCCCGCCACTTTGCGCGCCGATGGCGTAAGGACTGCCCACGTCGCCGGGCTCGGCGCGCAGGCTGTTGTTGCGCCCCTTGCGGTTGCGCTGGCCGATCGGATGGATGGGCGGCATGTACAGCACGTCGAAGCCCATCTCGCGCACGTCGGGCAGCCGCGCGATCACGTCGTCGAAGGTGCCGTGGCGCCCGGGTTCGGCGGCTTGCGATCGCGGAAACAGCTCGTACCAGCTTGAATGGCAAGCCTGGACGCGGTCCACCCAGACCGGGTAGGCAATGGCGGTGACGGCTTCAAACGGATGGTCGTCCAGTTCGTGCATCGCCCGCGCCAGCGCGGGATCGAGCAGCACGGCGACTTGCTCGGCCGTCGGCGGAACGGGGTTGCCCAGGTCGGCGTCCGCAAAGGCGGCCAGCGCCTCGCGCACCGGCTCTGCGTCAGCGCCGGCGGGTGAGCCCGCCTGCGCCCGCGCCAGGGCATCCCGCAGCAGCGCCAGGCCCTCGTGCACTTCCAGGCTCAGGTCGCGGCCGGCCTGGTGCTTGACCTCGATGTCATGCGTGAATGTGTGCCACGCGTCGAACCAGGCGGCGACGACGAATTCATGCGCGCCGATGCGGCGCGGCCGGAAGGCGGCCTCCCAGCGGTCGTTCAGGCCGCGCGTCATGGGCACGGTGTGCCAACGGGCCTCGTCCTTGGCGCGCCAGCGCACTTCAGCGGCCAGCTGATCGTGGCCGTCCATGAAGATGTCGGCCTGCACGACGATGCGCGCGTGCGGAATGGTCTTGACGGGATAGGCCCCGCCATCGACGGCCGGACTGATGTTCTCCAGCGCGACGCGCTGGTTGGCCAGATCATCGGCCCGGGTGCGGTGATGGCGCACGGCGTCGCGCACCGGCTGCGTCGGCTGGAACATCAGCATCGCGCACTCGCCGCCCGCCAGATCGTTGGCCTGATTCTGCAGACCGGTGGGCGGGGTGAACGGCACGAGATCTGCCGGCGGCAGCATAGGCGCCAGCGCGTCCCAGTCCATCGCCGCATCCTGGGTGGCCGAGGGGTTGATCGCCAGCGCCAGCGTGGCGCCGTCGCCCGCGTCGCGCAGCAGCGCCGTGCAACTGCCATCGCGGCCGCCCAGCATGCACAGTGGCCCCTTCAGCCGCGGTCCGGCAAACCAGGCGTTCACCGTTTCCACATCCGGCAGCCGCCGTTCGTCCTCGTCCGTCAGCATCAAGCCATCGCCGGTGACGGCCGCGCTCCAGATGGCGCGTCTGCCGTCCTCCGTTGGGCGCAGCGCACCGGACTGCGGCGGCGCCGCGATGACCTCGCCGATGGCGCGCAGCCGCGCGTCTTCTTCGGCCAGCCATGAAGACTTGAAGTCCCACCACGGCAGCGACGAGAACGCCGCGTCGAACGACGCGTCGCGCAAGGCCGCCAGATCCGCGGGCGACAGACCGGGTGTCCACGCCAGCAGCCGCACGTCGGGATTCTGTGCACGCAGCGCGCCGCCCAACTCACGCCAAGCCTCTGCCGGCAAGCGGTGGGGCGCCTGGAAAACCAGCCCTTTCACGCCGCTACGGGCCCAGCCCAGCAGACGTTCCGTCCACGCGGTCAGAAATCCGGGGGGCAGGGCGCCTTCGGGCAAATGCAGCACCCCCCGCTCTTCCTGCGTCAGCCGCGGATCGCGCGCGGGTTCTTCGTGCAGCGAGCGGTACCAGCCCGGCGCGGCGGTTGCCGCCACGGCATTGCGCGCGCTGCGGTCCAGAATCACATCCACGAACAGCGCCAATCCATGCGCCGACAATTGCGCCGAGGCCTGCGTGTACCACTCGATGATCGGCGTTGCCTGCCCATCCCGCATCGCCGTGTCGGCGTCCTGCGCGGCCAGCGAACCCGGCTGCGGCCCAGTCAGCCAGGGGGCCGGCACCAGCACGGCGTTGAAGCCGCGTTGGGCAAGCCGTTTGCTCAGCGCCTGGACGGCGGCTTCGCCGTCCGGCAGGCCGTTGCGGGCGTGATAAAGACGTATCGGGGCGCGGGACGGCGCGGGGACGGCGGGATGGGACACCGGTGTCGCTCCTTAGATGGCGGCTGGCATGGCGCTACCTGTGCGCGGCTGGCGGCGGTTGACGGCGGAAACGCTGGCCGGCTGCAAGGCAGGGGCGGGCGCTGCATCGCGGTAGTTCGGCTCGACCAGCGACCGGTACAGGCTGGCGTACAGGCTGACGGCGGCGCGCCAGCCGAAGTCGGTATTCATCGCGTTGCGCTGCATCAGCCGCCACAGAATGCCGTGGGCGCGCAGATCGATTGCGCGCTCGATGGCGGCGCTCATCGCCTGCGGCGTGTCGCCTTCGAAGAGCAGGCCGGTGGCCGATGACATGGCCGAGAGCGGCGCGCGCGGGCCCGGGTCCTGAATGGTGTCGGCCATGCCGCCAACGCGCGACCCGATGGGCAGCGTGCCATAGCGCATGGCGTAGAGCGGCGTCAGGCCGAAAGGCTCGAAGCGGCTGGCGTGCAGCAAGATGTCGGACCCCGCGTGCAGGCGATGGGCGATGCCCTCGTCGTAGCCGATGTGGGTGCTGCAGCGCCCCGGGTAGCGCCGGGCGATGTCCTGCAACGCTTCTTCAAGCCGGTGGTCACCCTGGCCCAGGATTGCGATCTGCAGGTTGGGGTGGCGGTCCAGCGCTTCCGGCAGCGCGTGCACGGCGACGTCCGCCATTTTCTGTTCAGTCAGGCGGTTGCCCATGCCCATCAGCGTCGCGCCCGGATCCGGGCGCAGGCCGAACTCGCGCTGCAGCGCGGCCTTGCAGTGGATCTTGTTGGTCAGGTCGCGGACGGAATAGCGATGGCTGCGCAGGTACGGATCACGCGCAGGATTCCACAGCACGTCGTCGATGCCGTTCGGAATCGGCAACAGGTCGTCCGCACGGCTGCGCAACAGCTCGTCCAGGCCGCACCCGAATGCGGGGGTCATGATCTCGCGGGCGTACGTGTGGCTGACCGTCGTCACGCGGTCGGCGTAGCGGATGCCAGCCTTCAGGAAATTGAGCTGGCCCCAGGCCTGCGCGCCGTCATCGTTGCGGGCCCATTCCGGCACCCCGAACTCGTCCGCGTGGGCCATCGGGAACAGGCCCTGGAACGCGAGGTTGTGAATGGTCATCACGCTTTTGACGTCCGGCAGGTCTGCGGCGCGCAGCAGCAGCGGCACCAGACCGGCGTGCCAATCGTGCGCGTGCACCAGTGTGGGGCGCATGACGCCCGGCAGGCCGGCCGCCACGCGCACGGCAGCGTGCGCCAGCGCCGCGTAGCGCAGTCCATTGTCCGGATGTTCCTTGCCGTGCTCGTCGACATACAGGCCGCCGCGGTCATACAGGGCATCGTTTTCCAGAATCAGGTAGTCGATGCCGGACTGCGGGCACTTGCCTTCCAGCAGCGCGGCCGGGCCGCCCGGCAGGTCCTGCAGCGTGGCAACCTGGCGGACGCGGTTCAGCTTGGCTTTGACGCCCCGATACCCGGGCAACATCACGCTCAGGGGCATTCGCGCCTCGATCAGCGCGCGCGCCATCCCCGTTATCGCATCTCCCAGGCCGCCTGTTTTGGCCAGAGGGAAAGCTTCTCCCGCCACGATCAGGATTCTCGTCTTTGCCATGCTTGCTCCAGTTGATAGGCCGGTCGAGACAGTTGCGACTCGATCGCGATTACGCCGAGGCCTCTCCTTACGCAAGCGCTGTGCCCAAACCATGGCCCGCACTAAAAATTGCGCAATGCAGCAGAAATACCTGTCATCCAAATGATGGACAGGCGGCGCGCGCAACGCCTATCGCCCGAGCGCTTTGTAATTTTTATCTGCGCACGACCCCCAAATTCCCATCGGGGCCAGGAACGGCGGTTGCTGAATGCAGTCGCTTTCAACGACGACCGCCGGGAGAAATGTATGGAAACAGTGTCGGACTTCGTGTTGAAGCGGCTGTCGCAGTGGGGTGTGCGCAAGGTGTACGGATACCCCGGCGATGGCATCAACGGGCTCATCGGCGCCTTCGGCCGCACCGAGGAGCCGCTGGAATTCATACAGGCCCGTCACGAGGAAAGCGCGGCATTCATGGCCTGCGCGCACGCAAAGTTCACCGGTCAGGTGGGGGTGTGCCTGGCGACGTCGGGGCCGGGCGCCATCCACCTGCTCAATGGTCTGTACGACGCCAAGCTGGATCACCAGCCGGTAGTTGCGCTGGTCGGGCAGCAGGCGCGCAGCGCACTGGGCGGCGACTACCAGCAGGAGGTCGACCTGATCAGCCTGTTCAAGGATGTCGCGCACGACTACGTGCAGATGGCGACGACCGCCGAGCAGGCGCGTCACATGGTGGATCGCGCCATGCGCATCGCCCTGGAGCGCCGCAGCGTCACCTGCGTCATCTTTCCGAACGACGTGCAGGATCTGCCGGCCGTGCCGGTGCCGCCGCGCGAGCACGGCACGGTGCACACGGGCATCGGCATCACATCCCACGCCGCCGTGCCGGGGCCGGACGCGCTGCGCAACGTCGCCGACATCCTGAATCGCGGCGAAAAGGTGGCGATCCTGGTCGGGGCCGGCGCGCTGCAGGCGGGCGAACAGGTCAGCCAGGTCGCCGAGCTGCTGGGCGCGGGCGTGGCCAAGGCGCTGCTGGGCAAGGCCGTGCTGCCGGACAGCCTGCCTTATGTGACGGGCGCCATCGGCCTGCTGGGCACGCAGCCCAGCTGGGACATGATGAACGAGTGCGACACGCTATTGATGGTGGGGACGTCGTTTCCGTATGCGGAATTCCTGCCCCCGGAAGGCCAGGCGCGCGCGGTGCAGATCGACCTCGACGGGCGCAAGCTCAGTCTGCGCTATCCCGTCGAAATCGGCCTGGTGGGTGATAGCCGGCTGACGCTGGAGGCGTTGATTCCGCTGCTGGAACCCAAGAAAGCGCGCCGCTGGCGTGACCGGATAGAAAAGCAGGTGTCCGCCTGGCGCGAGACGGTGCATGCCCGCGCCATGGTCGACGCCAAGCCGATCAATCCCCAGCGGCCGTTCCTGGAGCTGTCCAAGCGGCTGCCGCCGCAGACCATCCTGACGTGCGATTCGGGCTCGGCCGCCAACTGGTACGCGCGCAACGTCGACATTCAGGCGGGCATGATGGGATCTGTGTCGGGCGGGCTGGCCACGATGGGTTGCGGCGTGCCGTACGCCATCGCGGCGAAGGTGGCCTATCCCGACAGGCCGGTCATCGCGCTGGTGGGCGACGGCGCCATGCAGATGCTGGGCATCAACGAACTGATCACTATCGCCCATCGCTGGAAGGACTGGACCAACCCCACGCTGGTCGTCATGGTGCTGAACAACGGTGACCTGAACCTGGTGACGTGGGAGCAGCGGGTGATGGGCGGCGATCCGCGTTTTCCGGATTCGCAGTGGCTGCCCAAGTTTTCGTATGCGGAGTATGGCCGGATGCTGGGCCTGGAAGGCATCCGGGTCGACAGCCCCGACGACGTGGGCCCGGCGTGGGACCGCGCCCTGACAGCAGGAAGTCCGGTGGTGCTGGAGATGGTGACCGATCCCGAGATGCCGCCGTTGCCCCCGCACATTCCGGCCAAACAGATCGGCGCGTACTTCAAGGCATTGCGCAAGGAAGATGCCGCCTCGGGCGGCGCCGCGCTTCGCGCCACGATCAAGCAATGGTGGGCGGGCTGACACGCCGGCCCGACGATCTTTTCATTTCAGGAGGCACATCATGGCAAATACCGGAGGGACGAGTTCCCAACAGCCCGGGCAGGGCGGTCAGCAAACGCCCGACCATTCGCCCGCCGAACAACCCAAGCCGGATGTCCCGGAAACGGGCAAGGACGAGAAAGGCAACTGGCCTCCCGACAGCATTCCGAATCCCATGCCGGGTCTGGACCCGCAGCAGACGCCGGGCATCGACCATCTGTGACGGTCCTGCAAGGCATGCGGCCTGCGGGCCGCGCTCCGCGTGCGCCGTGCCGCGGGGGGAGCGACCCGCAGTTTTTCAAGGAGAACTCATGAACAAGCGAGATAGGCTGCGCGATATGTTTCACTCGTCGGACACGTCTTCGCAAACGATGCGTGACCTGATTTCGGGCACCGAGGATCTGCTGCGCAGCACTGCCAGCTACAGCGGATCCGAAATCGAATCCGCGCGCGACAAGCTCAAGCAGCGGCTGGACGCCGCGCGCGATCAGGCACGCGGCTGGGAACGCGCCGCGTGGTCGCGGGCACGCGAGGTATCGCACGCGACGGACGACTACGTGCATGAAAACGCCTGGAAGAGCATCGCAGGCGCGGTGCTGCTGGGCGTGCTGGCCGGCATCTGCATGATGTCGGATCACGGCAAGCGCCGCTAACGCCCGCCGGGCGCAACGCCACCGCCGGGGCCGGCTCTGCGCACTGCAGGGCCGGCCCCGGCATTTTTGTGGGGACGAATGTAAAAAATGCCGCTACTCCAGGCGCTGGTCCCGGGCAGACAACACTCCGCCGCTTTGGCACACGGCTTGCTTGATGGTGGTCCGCGTGGCGAGCCGTTCGCCACGCGGACCATTCATCGAAGGAGACTCACCATGAACCAACCATTGACGGGCGCCGGCCAGGCGCAAGGTGAAACCAAGATCGTGGGCGGCCCGAAGAGCGATCCAAGCGGACCCGGACCGGAAGTCATGGCGGCCAGCACCCTGGAAGGCAACGACGTGTACAACCCCGCCGGCGAAACGCTGGGCAGCATCCAGGAAATCATGGTGGACGTGCCACGCGGCCGTATTGCGTATGCCGTGCTGTCGCGCGGCGGCATCCTTGGCATCGGCGACAAGCTGTACGCCATTCCGTGGAGCGCGCTCACGTTGGATACCGACCGCAAGTGCTTCGTGCTGAATGTGGACAAGGACGTGCTCAAGAACGCGGAGGGGTTCGACAAGGACAATTGGCCCAGCATGGCGGACGAGACCTGGGCGCGCGGCATCCATCAGTACTACAACCAACCCCCGTACTGGTAAGCCGGACAGCGAGGACGGGATGCTTCGAGAAGGCAGAGTGGTCGCGGTTTCTTCCTGCTTCAACGACGCTGTCGTCAGTTGTGCGGGGCTGCTCGCCGCGCGTCCGGACAGCACCGTTCTGACGGTGTACTCCGGCTTGCCGTTGGTGGCCGAAGCGAACACCGCGGCGGACCGCGACTGCGGTGTCAAGAACGGCCGGCAGGCCGTTCTTGACCGCCGGGCCCGCAACGATCGCGCCTTGTCGCTGCTTGGCGTGCGGGGCGTGCAGATGGATTTACTGCACGACGAGTATCTGGAAAGCGGCGAGGAGGGACGCCTGACGGGCGCATTGGCCGCGGCAGTGTCCGCGCTGCGGCCGCGTGTCGTTCTGATGCCGCTTGGACTGTGCACTGCCGCGCACGTGCGCGTGTCCGAGGCTTGCCTGACCCTGCGCGCGCTGTTCCACCGCGTGGAGTGGGTGACCTACGAAGAGGTCGCGGAGGCCGAGCCGGGGGCCGTCCAGCAACGCCTGGCCGATTTGCTGGGCCGCAGGATCCTGGCCTCGCCGCTGGATGTCGGGCCGGAGGTTGACGTCGGCCGCGCCCGGCAACGCGCATTGGCCGCACGCAGCAGCCTGGCGCTTGATCCGCTCGATGCGCAGCAGCCTGACATGTCGCTGGCAGGCGCGTCGGCCTTCCGTCCCGAACGCTACTGGCGCCTGTCGTGGCGGCGTGACAAGGTTTGAGGCGTAGAACGGATTGAGGCATCCTTGCGCCGCAAACCGTCTCATCCTTATCGAGCATTGATGAACGATTGCGCATCCCGGACGATGGTCAGGTTGCGCCGGCCGCCGCGCCTCGCTATGGTGCAAGGCATGCGGCGGCTTTCGCGCCGACGTCCCCTACAACTTCGGAAACCATAATGAGTTCGAACGCAGCCGACACGCGTGGCCGGTCACGCTGGGGTACCGCCCTGGCGATTTTGCTGTTGATTGGCGCGGTCGTCGCGGTGCTGGCGCTGGCCGCCACCCGCGTGGTCGAGCAGCGCATCGCCAGCATGCTGGGTCCGCGCAGCCAGGTCGGCAACGTGCAGGTTGGCCTGCATCAGGTGGTGCTGACAGACGTCGCCGTGCCGGGCGCGTCCGGGCAACCCGGCGCGCGTGCCCGGCGCGTTGAACTTGAACCGGAATGGACCGCTTTCCTGCGCCGCGAGGCCGTGTTCAAGCGGATCATCGTCGAAGGTTTCGACTTCGCCGTGGTGCGCAATCCCGACGGCGACATGCAGATTTCTCCCGCGTTGCAGGCGGCGCTGCGCGCCGGCGACGGCGATGGCAAGACCCGGCGCAACGGTCCCATCCGCGTGGCCGAGCTCATCCTGCGCGATGGCCGCCTGGATTATCTGGACGGCGCAGTGTCCAAGCCGCCGCATCGCATTCCGTTCAAGGACGTGCAGGCTCACCTGCAGCCCGTCGTGATACCTGGCGACGGCACGGCCAGCGACCTGGAATTCACCGGCAAGGTCGAAGACAACCGCAACGGCGAGGCCACCGTGCGGGCAAAGGGCAAGCTGGTGGTGGGCGGTGCGGACGCCGACATCACGGTGGCGGTGCGCAACATGGATATCCGCCATGCGGCGCCCTATCTGGCCGATAACGGCGCGGGCTCGCTGTCCGGCGGCTCCATGGACCTGGACATGAAGACAGCCATCGCGCGCCGCGAACTCAAGGCGTCGGGCACCGTGGCGTTGCACAACCTGAAGTTCAGCGGCGACGGCAGCCTCTTTTCATTGCCGCGCAAGGCGGTGCTGGCGGCCATGAAGGACAAGAGCGGAGTCATCCGGTTTGAATTCGCACTGGCTGGCAGCCTGGACAACCCCAAGTTCTCGGTCACGCGCGGCTTTTCCGCGCAGGTGGCGCGCGGGTTCGGGCACGCCATCGGGGTAGGGGCAGAAGGCGCGGCGGAAGGCGTGGCGGGCGCCGTCAAGGAACTTGGCGACGCGCTGTCGGACATGCTGAGCCCGAAGCCCTGATCTGCCGTCGCCCGGCTTGCCGTTGCCGCCGGCCGGGGCTACGGCACAGGCCGCGCCCGGCCGACCCGCGCGCCCATCACCATCTCCGTCACCCAGTTCACCAGGATCGAGGTGTAGGCCTGCTGCGAGGCCTTGTCGGTCAGCGCATGGTCCGCGCCGTCCAGGATGCGGTGCGTCAGCGAATGCGACCTGCGAAACGCCGACCGGTAATTCATGATCGTGGAGTGCGGGATATAGACATCGTGCTCAGCCTCCACGATCAGCACATCGCCCGTGAAGTTGGCGCAACACGACAGCGCGCGGTTGCTTTCGGGTTCAATGTGGGAGTTGCGGTAGGCGCGAAGGGTCTCGCGGTTGAGCTGGTTCTTGGGCAGCATCCATTCGTCGTCGCGGTACAGCGCGGGCACGTGCAGGCCCAGCCAGCGCACGCGGCGCAGGCCGGTCAGGATGGCGGCCAGGTAGCCGCCGTAGCTGCTGCCAACCACGGCCACCGAGCCGCTGTCCAGCGACGGATGCGCGGCCAGCCGGTCGTAGGCGGCCATCACGTCGCGCAGGTTGTCGTCGCGCGAGACCTGCATCTGCTGCGCCTGCGTGGCGGCATGGCCGCGCAGGTCGAACGTGAGGCAGACGCAGCCCAGCGCGGCGATGCCCTTGGCGCGGGCCAGGTCGAATTTCTGGTCGCCGCCCCAGCCGTGAATGAACAGCACGCCCGGCACCTTGCTTTCGGGCGTGAGAAAGGTGCCGGCCAGCCGCTGGTCCGCCACCTCGATGTCGATTGGGTCGCTAAAGGCGGCCATTGTCGTCCTCCAGGATGCCCCCCGATTTGGTGATCATACCCACGGCGGAATCCTCGCCGCGATACACGTATTGCTCCGAGGTGGGCGCCGGTTCGTCCGCGCCGTAGCGTTCGCGCGTAAAGGCGGACACCGACTTGAGCGACGGGGACAGCATGAAGGCCTGCAATGCGGAAAGCTCCGCGATGCTGGCGCCGCCGGCTCGCCACGATTGCTCGAGCACGCCCGCGCGGGGCTCGCCGCGGGCATTCTGGCCGATCGCCACGTCGTAGTTGCGGCGCGACGCGAAGAAGTCGGGATACGCGGTGGATACGGCCGTGTCGTAGCGGCAGCTCAGGTCCACTGCCTGCCGTTCTTCGTCAGACAGGTTCAACGCCCGCAGTTCGTCGAACCCACCGCGCGCGAATGTCAGCGCCGAGCCGCCGTACACCGGCTCGCCGTTGTTGTCCCGGGTGAGGCTTTGCGTGCCCACGTACGACGCTTCCAGCTTGCCCACGCGGATCCAGCCCACACTGTAGGTCGCGATCTGCGCCAGGTCTTCTTCCAGCACCAGCCCCAGCCGGCGCATGGTGACGGCGTCCTGGCCGTTCAGCGCAGCGCGCAGTTCCTGCGCATTGCGCACGACGACCTGGCCGCGCCCGGCGTTGGCGTCGGCCGGCTTGAGCCGCAGCGCGCCCGCCTGCAGCAGACGTTCGCCCGCGCGGTGCGCATCGTCCAGCGTGAACGCGGTGTACCCGCGCAACACGACCTCATCCAGCTCGCCGGCCAGCGGGCGAACCCAGCCCTGCGGCGATTTCGCCTGCGCGTCGACGACGCCGTGGGTGATGGATTTGGTCGCCACGAAGGCGTGCGGCGTCACCCCGCCAAACAAGTCGGCCGCGCGCGTGATGCCCAGTTTGTTCGCGCGAGCCAGGCTGGTGATGCTGCGGTCGGGCACGTAGTAGGGCGGCGGTTCGCCACGATTGCGGGTCGGCCGGAAGTCCGGCACGAAGCGCCGGCCCAGCAATGCCGCGATCCGCAACGCCAGCGCCTCCTGCGACGCAATTTCGTGTTCGGACGCGCCGGTTCGCCGGGGGTAGGCGGCGACGGTGCCTGCTGAGTCGGGTTGGGGTCGATTCATGGCGGGCCTCATGGCAGATGGCGAGCCTGACCGGGGGGAGCGGCTTCTCCCTTGCGTTTGCGCATGCCCAGTTTCAGCTCGATCAGGGGATAGGCCACCAGCGCCAGGCACAACGGCGCCAGCGCATACACCGCGCGGTACGCCAGCGCCGCGCCGAGCACTTCGGTGGGCGGAATCTGCGAACCCAGCGCGGCCACGAAGATGGCCTCGGTGGTGCCCAGGCCGCCGGGCACGCGGGTGATGACTGACGCGAAGCTGGTGCACAACAGGATGCCGAGCACCGCGGGGTAGCTCGCCTTGCCCTGCAACAGCACAAAGCAGATGGCGCCCATCAGGGACCAGGACAGCGCGGCCACGGCGCATTGCGCCACCGCCATGCGGGCGCGCGGCAAGGTGATGTGGTGGCCCATCCAGGTGACGCTGCGGCGCTTGGCCCTCGCGCATGTCACCACGTAGGCGATCCCGAACGCCAGCAGGGCCAGACCCAGCAGACGCAACATCCCGGAGCCGATTTCCCAGCCTGCCGGCACCGGCACCACGCCCAAGGCGAACACGATGCCCGCCAGCCACGCATAGCCGATCCAGTTCGATGCCGCGGCAAACAGGGCGACGCGCGTCGCCACAGACTTGCGGCAGCCCAGCCGGGTGTACAGCCGCAGACGGGCGCCCAGGCCGCCCACCAGCACGCCCAGGTTCAGGTTCAGCGCGTAGCTCAACATGGCCACGCCCAGCGCCTTGGGCGCGGGCAGGTGATGCCGTGTGTACTTTTTGCCGAGCAGGTCCAGGCTGCCATAGGCAAGGTAACCCGCCACCACCAGGCCGGCCGCAATGGCAATGGTCTGGCCGGGAATCTTGCGCATGGCCACCCACACCTGCGGCCAGTCCACGGACCGACCGAAGTAGTAAAGCAGGCCGGCCACCACAATCAGGACCAGCACGGGCAGAATGCGCTTGATCCGCGGCCAGCGGCGCCGCAGGGCCCGCATGGGCGACGAGTGCAGGATCTTCATGCCGTCTCCCTGCCGGTGTCCGCCGTGACGGTCTGCAGGCGCGGCTTGTGCGCCGGGAGGCTGCCGGCCCATGCGGGAAAGCGCCGCAGAAAGTGGAACACCACCACCCCGAGCCACAGGCGGCGCAACCGTCGCCGCGAGTTCTTGGGCATTTCGACGGGGCGGCAGTCCTCTGCAATCAGCCGGTCCAGGCTCTTGCGCAGGGCCGCATTCAGCGACGCGTCGCGCACCACGACGTTGGCTTCCAGATTGAGCGCAAGACTCAGGGGGTCCAGATTGCTGGAGCCGATCGTCGACCAGTCCTCGTCCACGCACGCCACCTTGCCGTGCAGCGGCTGCTTGCAGTACTCGTGGATCTCCACGCCGTTGTCCATCAGGTAGTCGTAGAGCATCGAGGCGGCCAGCCGGGCGACCAGCACGTCGGGTTCGCCCTGCAGCAGCAGGCGCACGCGCACCCCGCGGCGGGCGGCCTTCACCAGATCCCGCAGCAGGTGGTAGCCGGGAAAGAAGTAAGCATTGGCAATCAGCACGTCCGAGCGTGCCGAGCGCACGCCCGCGCGGTAGTAGCGTTCAATGTCGCTGCGATGACTGACGTTGTCGCGCACCACGAGCCGGCCCCCGCCGTCGCCGGCAGGGAGGGGATCCATGCGCGCGGGACGGCGCCGCAGTCCGCGCTTGCCCTTGCCGAGCGCCGCGCGCGCGTAGTCGGCAATGTCGGCCGCCAGCGGGCCTTCCACCAGAACGGCGTAGTCCTGTTTCGCTTCCGGTCCGTAATCGGGCAGGTGGTCCGCGGAAAAGTTGATGCCGCCGATGAAGGAGCGTTGGCGGTCGACGGCCACGATCTTGCGGTGCATGCGCCGGAACACGTTCGTGCGCACCCCCAGAAAGCGCGGACGCGGATCAAAGACGTGAAAGCGCACGCCGGCCTCGGTCATGGCGCCGATGAAGGCCTCACTCAGTTCGTCGGAGCCGTAACCGTCGACCAGCAGGTCGACGCTGACGCCCCGGCGCGCCGCGCGGATGAGGGCCTGCTGGATCTCTTTGCCGACGACGTCGTCGAACAGGATGAAGGTTTCCACCAGCACTTCGCTGGCCGCCGAGTCAATGGCCTCGACGACCGCGGGAAAGTACTCCGTGCCGTTTTCCAGCAGGGTGTATCGGTTGTTTTCGCGCCAGCCCAGGTTCATAGCGCAATCTCCGCGCAAATTGGCACATGATCGGAAAGGCGAGACCACACGCGGGACGCCAGCGGCACCGGCTGCCAGTCACGCACGCTGCGCACATAGATGCGGTCCAGCCGCAGCAGCGGCCAGCGCGCGGGAAACGTCCGCGCGGGCCGGCCCAACCGCGAGGTGAATACCTCCGAGGTCCCGCACTCGCGCATCAAGGCATCAGCGCGCAGCCGCCAGTCGTTGAAGTCGCCGGCAATCAGCAGCGGGTCGTCGGCCGGCACGTCGTTCGACACCAGCTTGCACAAGCGGCGCAGTTGCTCGCCGCGATGACGCTCGAGCAGGCCCAGATGCACGCATATCGCATGCACGGGCGAGGCGAGGGCAGGGGGCCGCAGCACGCAGTGCAGCAGACCGCGCCCCTCGTGGCCGTCCACGCTCACGTCGTGGTTGTGGTGACTTTCGATCGGGTAGCGCGACAGGATGGCATTGCCATGGTGACCTTCCGGATAAACGGCGTTCTGGCCGTAGGCAAAGTCCGTCCACAGCGTGTCGGCCAGGAACTCGTACTGGGACTGCGCCGGCCATGACTCGTGGCGGCCGGCATGCGTCTGATGTTCACCCAGGACCTCCTGCAGGAACACTACGTCCGGCTTTGCGGTGCGCAGCGCTTCCCGCAGGTCGTGCAGCATGAAGCGGCGGTTGAAACTGGTAAAGCCCTTGTGGGTATTGACCGTCAGCACCGTCAGCGTCGTGGTGTCGAGGGAATGCGAAGCGGGCATGAAAACTCCGGCAGATGCGATCCGTCGGTTTGAGCAAGTGGCGTGCCTGTCAGGTAACGAAACGTGAGACGACACGACTTGTTCTATCGGCAGCGACACGGGGGGACGCATGAGCAAATGAGAAATCAGCATTTCTCAAGCCATGTCGCGCAGGCCTAAGATCCGCAGCTTCCAACCAGGCAGAACCAGAGTCCGACATGCGCACCACCCGCCGCGATTTCCTGTTGTCTTCCGGGGCGCTTGCCGCCGCGATGGCATTTCCCACGTCGATCTTCGCGCAATCCGCCGCGCCGCGTCATGGCGGCGTGCTGAACGTGCACCTTGGGTCCGAGCAGCGGATCCTGAATCCGGCGCTGCGCGCCTCGACCGGCGTGTACATCGTTACCAGCAAGATCATCGAATCGCTCGTGGACCTGGATGCGGCCGGCAAACCCGTCGGGCAGCTTGCCACCGAGTGGACCGCCGACCCGGACGGCAGGACCATCACCTTCAAGCTGCGTGAAGGCGTGACCTGGCACGACGGCAAGCCGTTCACGTCGGCTGATGTCCAGTACAACGCGCTGGAACTGTGGAAAAAACACCTGAATTTCGGCACCGCCCTGCAGCTCTATCTGGAGGCAGTCGATACGCCCGACGCGCATACGGCGGTGTTCCGCTATAGCCGGCCGATGCCGCTGGACCTGTTGCTGCGCGCGCTGGCCGATCTGGGCTATGTCGTCCCGCGCCATCTGTACGAAGGCACCAACGTGCTGGAGAACCCGGCGAACACCGCACCGGTCGGCACGGGCCCCTTCAAATTCGTGCAGTACCAGCGCGGGCAGTTCATCATTGCCGAGCGCAACCCCAATTACTGGCGCAAGGGCGAGCCTTATCTGGACCGCGTGGTCTGGCGCATCATCACGGACAAGTCGGCCGCCACGGCCGCGCTGGAAACCGGCCAGCTTCAGCTCAGCGCCTATTCGCAGTTGACGCTCGCCGACCTGGACCGCCTGAAGCAGAACCCGCAGTTCGAGGTGCGCAGCAAGGGACTGGAGGCCAACGTGTTCAACAACACGCTGGAATTCAACTTCCGCCGCAAGGAACTGGCCGACGTGCGCGTGCGCCGCGCCATTGTCCACGCCATCGACATCGAGTTCTTCATCGAGAACTTCCTGTATGGGCTGGGCAAGCCGGCCACCGGTCCCATTCCGTCGTCGTCCGAGGCCTTCTTCCCGGCGGGCAGCAAGCCGCCGTATCCGTTTGACGTCAAGCGCGCCGAGGCGCTGCTGGACGAGGCCGGGTACAAGCGCGGCGCCGGCGGCGTGCGCTTCGCGCTGAAGCTGGTGCCCATCCAGAACGGCGAAGACGTGCCGCTGCTGGCGACCTTCATCCAGCAGTCGCTGGAAGCCGTGGGCATCAAGGTCGAGATCGTGCAGTACGACATCGCGGGCGCGCTGTCTTCCGTCTATAAGGAACACAACTTCGACATCGCCACGGGCTGGCACCAGTACCGCGGCGACCCGGCGGTGTCCACGACGGTCTGGTACCGATCGGGCAGCCCGGCGGGCGCGCCGTGGACAAACCAGTACGGCTGGCAGTCGGACAAGGTGGACAAGCTGATCGACGACGCCGCGTCTGAGATCGACGCAGCCCGCCGCCGCGCGCTGTACGCCGAGTGGGTGCAGGCCGTCAACGACGAACTGCCCATCTGGATGGCGACCGAACGCCAGTTTTATTCAGTGGCCAGCCAGAAGCTGCAGAACGGCCATAACAATGCGCGGTGGCCGTCCAGCGATTGGCATGACGCCTGGCTGTCGGCCTAGGACCGCGGCATGGGGTTCCTGACTCTTGCGGTGCGGCGGCTTCTGGCGGCGGCGCCCGCGCTTCTGATCATCTTGGCGGGCCTGTTCCTGCTGCTGCAGCTGGCGCCCGGCGATACCGTCGACGCACTGGTGGCGCAGATTGGTGGCGCCGACCCCGCCACCATTGCGGCCATGCGCTCGCACTACCAGCTGGACGAGTCGGCCAGCGCGCGCCTTGGCAACTATCTGTGGCGGCTGGCGCATCTGGACCTGGGTTATTCCGCCATCTACGGCAAGCCGGTGGCCGCCGTGATCGCCGAGCGCCTGCCGGCGACCCTGCTGCTGATGGGGTCGGCGCTGTCATTCGCCTTTGCGGGCGGCATGGCGCTGGGCGTCATCGCGGCGCGGCGCGTCAACGGCTGGGCCGACGGGCTGATCTCGACGCTGGGGCTGGTGTTCTGCGCCACGCCATCGTTCTGGTTCGGCCTGATGGGCATCTTTGTGTTCGCGGTGTGGCTGGACTGGGTGCCGGCCGGCGGGTTCGAGACCATTGCGTCCGGCTACACGGGCCTGACCCGCATCCTGGACATCGCGTGGCATCTGATTCTGCCCACCGCGACGCTGGCGCTGATCTTCCTGGCCATCTACCTGCGCATCATGCGCGCATCCATGCTGGAAGTGGCCTCGCACGATTTCATCCGCACCGCCCGCGCCAAGGGGCTGCGCGAAACGGCAGTCGTGGCGCGGCACATGCTGCGCAATGCGCTGCTGCCGATGGTGACGCTGCTGGGCCTGCAGGCCGGGACCATGCTGGGCGGGTCGGTCGTGGTCGAAAGCGTCTTCGCCTTGCCCGGCCTGGGCCGCCTGGCGTACGAATCTGTCGTGCAGCGCGACCTGAACACCTTGCTGGGCATCGTGTTCGTGTCCGCGCTGCTGGTGATCGCCATCAACTTCATCGTCGACCTGCTGTATGCGCGGCTTGACCCGCGCATTGTCCGGAGCTGAACCATGGAAACGCTACGCCGTTACTTCCACAGCCCCGTCGCCGTGCTGGGCCTTGTGCTGCTGGCGGCCGTCTGCGCGGCCGCGCTGGGCGCCGACTTCTGGTATCCGCGCAATCCGCTCAGTCTGGCCGGCCGTCCGCTTCAGTGGCCCGGCGACAACGCGCGCTTTCTGCTGGGCACCGATCAAGTGGGGCGCGACATCGCCGCGCAGATTCTGCACGGGGCGCGCGTCACGCTGGCCATCGGCCTTGCCGCGACGGTCGTGTCGGTGCTGATCGGCATGGTGCTGGGCGCCGTGGCGGGCTATTACGGCGGCCTGGCCGACGACCTGCTGATGCGCGTGACCGAGGCCTTCCAGATCCTGCCCAACTTCCTGTTGCTGCTGGTGCTGGTGGCCGTGTTCGGCTCGGACCTGCGCACGGTGGTGCTGGCGATCGGGCTGGTGTCGTGGCCGCCGGTGGCGCGGCTGACCCGCTCTGAATTCCTGACGCTCAAGACCCGCGAGTTCGTGCAGGCAGGCCGGGCGCTGGGCATGGGCGACCTGCGCCTCATCTTCCGCGAGATCCTGCCCAACGCCTTGCCGCCTGTGATCGTCTACGCCAGCGTCATCATGGCCACGGCGATCCTCCTGGAAAGCGCGCTGGCCTTTCTGAACCTGTCGGACCCCAACGTGCCGTCCTGGGGCAACCTCATCGGCGGCGGCCGCGGGGTGATCCGGGTCCAGTGGTATGTGTCCGCCATTCCCGGCATTGCCATCCTGCTGACCGTCCTGGCGATATCGCTGGTCGGGCAGGGGGGGAACGACGCTCTCAATCCCAGGCTGAAACGATCATGACCGAACTGCTTCGCATCGAAAACCTTACCGTCGACCTGCCGCCCGGCGCCGACCGGCCGCATGCGCTCAAGGGCCTGACGCTGGCGGTCAACCCGGGCGAGATCGTCTGCGTCGTCGGGGAAAGCGGATCGGGCAAATCGCTGACGGCCGGCACGATTCTCGGCCTGCTGCCGCAAGGGGTGCACGCCAGCGCCGGCCGCGTGCTCTGGGAAGGGCAGGACTTGCTGAAGCTTGCGCCCGATGCGCTGCGCCGGCTGCGCGGCCAGCGCATCGGCATGATCTTCCAGGAACCGATGACCGCGCTCAATCCGCTGCGCACCATCGGCGACCAGATCGCCGAGGTGTTCCGCACGCACACGCGGCTGTCGCGCGCCGTGATCCGTCAGCGCACGCTGGACCTGCTGGAATCCGTCCGGTTGCCCGACCCCGTGCAGGCGCTGGGCGCCTATCCGCACGAGCTGTCGGGCGGACAGCGGCAGCGCGCAATGATCGCCATGGCGCTGGCGCTGGAACCGGCGCTGCTGATTGCCGACGAACCGACGACCGCGCTGGACGTCACGACGCAGGCGCAGATCCTGCACCTGATCCACGACCTGCAGCGCCGCAAGGGTACGGCGGTCCTTTTCATTACGCACGATTTTGGCGTGGTGGCCGAGATTGCCGACCGCGTCGCCGTCATGCAGCGCGGCGAACTGGTGGAAAGCGGCACGGCCGACCAGGTGCTGGAACATCCGCGCCATCCGTACACCCGCGCACTCATCGCCGCGGTGCCGCCGCTGGCGCCCGCGCCGGTCCGCGTCGACCTTGACGGGAACGCGCCCGCAATCCTGACCACGCAGGGGTTGTCCAAGACCTACCGCAAGCGCGGCTGGTTTGGCCGGCCCGGCCGTGTGACGAACGCGGTGGACGACGTGACGCTGACGCTGCGGCGCGGCGGCACACTGGGCATCGTGGGCGAAAGCGGGTCGGGCAAGTCCACGCTGGCGCGCACGCTGCTGGGACTGCTGCCGCTTGATGGCGGCTACATTACGCTGGCCGGCGAGCCGCTCTCGTTCAAGGGCGCGCGCGCCCGCCGCGCCCATGCGCAGCGCGTGCAGATGGTGTTCCAGGATCCGTACGGCTCGCTGAACCCGCGCCAGCGCGTCGGCGAGATCGTGGCGCAGGGCCCCATCGTGCATGGCACGCCGCGCCGCGAGGCGCTGGCCCGCGCGCAGGAACTCTTTGAACTGGTGGGCTTGTCGCCTGATGCCGTGCGGCGCTTTCCGCACGAGTTTTCGGGCGGCCAGCGCCAGCGCGTCGGCCTGGCGCGCGCGCTGGCGATGCGGCCGCAAGTGCTGATCGCCGATGAACCGGTGTCGGCATTGGACGTATCCGTGCAGGCGCAGGTGCTGGCGCTGCTGGCCCGGCTGCGCGAGCAACTGGGCCTGTCCATCGTCTTCATCACGCACGACCTGCGCGTGGCCGCACAGGTCTGCGACCACATCGCCGTCATGAAGTCGGGCCGCGTCGTGGAAGAGGGCGTGTGCGCCGACGTGTTCACCAATCCCTCCCATCCCTACACGCAGGCGCTGCTGGCAGCGGTGCCGGGCCGCCGCTGGGATCCGGCCGCGGTCGTCACGCGGCTCGCCGCCTGAACCTGGCCTTCGTCGAAACCTAGGCCAGATGACAGGCGCGGCCCGGGTCAGTGTCCCGCGGACGCGCCCGGCTGCGCGTAGCGGCCGACCAGCGTCGCGCTGGCCTCGTTCAGCCCCACGACGTCGACCTGGCGGCCGGCCCGGCGCAGCTTGAGCGTCGCCTTGTCCAGTTCGCCGACGGCCGAGATGTCCCAGAAGTGCGCGGCCGACAAGTCGATCACCACGCGCTCAACGTCCTCATGGAAGTCGATCGCCGCCGAGAACCGGGACGCCGAGGCGAAGAAGATCTGGCCGGCATAGCGGTAGGTGCGCGTGCGGCCGTCCTCGGACAGCGACGCGTCCACGTCGAGCAGCCCCTTCACCTTGCCGGCAAAGAACAGGCCGCTCAGCACCACGCCGACCAGCACGCCGCGCGCCAGGTCATGCGTCCAGACCACCACGGCCACGGTGGCCAGCATGACCACCGACGACTGCCACGGATGCGAGCCCAGGTTGCGCAGCGAGCGCCAGTTGAAGGTGCCGATGGACACCATGATCATCACGGCTACCAGCGCCGGCATCGGAATCTGCGCCACCAGCGGGCCCAGCGCCACGATCAGGAACAGCAGGAAGACGCCCGCCACGCAGGTCGACAGCCGCGTGCGGCCGCCGGCGCGCACGTTGATGACCGATTGGCCAATCATGGCGCAGCCTCCCATGCCACCCAGAAAGCCGGTGACGAGGTTGGCGATGCCCTGGCCCTTGCATTCGCGCCGCTTGTCGCTGGGCGTGTCGGTCATGTCGTCCACGATCTGCGCCGTCATCATCGATTCCAGCAGGCCCACCGCGGCCATCGTCAGCGAGTACGGCAGGATGATGCGCAGCGTCTCCAGCGTGAAGGGCACGTCGGGAATCGCGAACGACGGCAGGGCCGACGGCAGCGTGCCCATGTCGCCCACCGTGTTGACGTCCAGGCCGGCAAAGATGGAAACAGCCGTCATCACGATGATGGCGATCAGCGGCGACGGCACGGCGGTGGTCAGGCGCGGCAGCAGGTAGATGACGGCCAGCGCGGCGGCCACCATGGCATAGGTCACCCACGTGACGCCGATCAGCTGCGGCAACTGCGCCATGAAGATCAGGATGGCGAGGGCGTTGACGAAGCCAGTCACGACCGACCGGGACACGTATTGCATCAGGAGGTCCAGCCGCAAAAAGCCGGCTGCGATCTGCACGACACCCATCAATACCGTCGCGGCAAACAGGTAGCCGACGCCGTGATCGCGCACCAGTGGCGCAACCAGCACCGCGACGGCGGCCGTGGCAGCCGAGATCATGCCAGGCCGCCCGCCCATGAACGCAATGATGAACGCGATGGAAAACGAGGCGTACAGGCCGACGCGAGGGTCGACACCGGCGATGATGGAAAAGCCGATGGCTTCGGGGATCAGGGCAAGGGCGACGAGCACGCCCGAGAGAATGTCCGCGCGCGGATTGGCCATCCAGTCGCGACGAAGCTTGGAAAGAACTGACATTGATTGGCTAAGCTGAATTGAACAAGCGCCAGGCGTGGGTCGCGTTGCCGGTGTGCGCGGCAGCGGAGTGCGGCAGCCGACTATGGCAAATGAGGGCGAACGCCCGTGGTGCTTGAGAGTTGTCCGAGGGATAGGCGCCCGGCCGAGCCACCCGGCAGGCCGGGTCCATCTGGGATCGCGACAGCGTCGCAGCCGCGCACCCATTGCGGGTGCGGCGGACGCGATTGTACTCCCTTGGGGCGTTACGCCGTCATGACGCCATCGACACTAGCGCGGCGCAGGCGCAGGCCCCGCGTAGTACGCCGCCAGCGCCTGGATCTCGGCGTCGGTCAGGCGTTGCGAAAACGCCCGCATCACGCCCACGTCGTCGTTCTGGCGCGAGCCATTGCGAAACGCGTTCATCTGATCGGTGAAATACTCGCGCGATTGACCGGCCAGACGCGGCAGCAGCGGTCCTTCGCCCATGCCGCGCAGTCCGTGGCAGTTGGCGCAGGCGGGCAGCGCGCGAGCGCCGTCGCCGTCAACGTCCAGCCGGCGGGCGGCCTCGCCGCCAAACTCGCCCACGTGCAGCGGCGGTCCGGCAAGCGTGCCGTAGTAGGCTGCCACCTGGCCGATTTCCTGTTCGGTCAGGGCGCGGGCAATCGTATTCATCAGCGGCTGCACGCGGGTGCCCGAGCGGAAGTCGGCAAGTTGCTTGGCCAGATATTCGCTGCGCAGGCCGGCCAGGTTGGGGAAGATGCCGCCGGTTGGCGTGATGCCGGCGGGGCCGTGGCAGGCCACACAGGCCTGCACCGCGGCGCCGGGTTTGCCGTTTGCGGCAAGCTGCTTGCCCGCTTCGGGGTCGGCCTCGTTCAGCCATTTTTCCCAGTCGGGGCGCGACGCGGTGAAATCGGTGGCGCTGCGTCCGGGCACGGGTTTCATCGGGGCGGGAGCTGCGCCCGGAGCGGCAGGGGCGGCAGGCGTTGTGCCTGTTGCCGAAGGTGCTGCTGCCGGTGCGGCAGGCGCGGCGGCTTGGCCAGCCGCCACCTGTGGCGCCGGGCTGGCTGCGGGTGGCGGCGGCTGCGGCACGGCGGAAGCCCGGATCGCCTCGTCGCCGCCGGCGCCCATCATCTGGACGCCGGTGGCGACCAGCGTGATGACCGGCACCGCGATCATCAGCCCGACGGTGAAAAAGATGCCTTTGCGATGTTCGCTCATGATGACACCAGCGGGCCCGGCGAACGCAGATAGTCCGCCTTGATTTTTTCTACGATCCAGTAGGCGGTGGCGCCCACGGTGCCGGTCGGGTTGTAGCCCGAATTTTGCGGAAACAAAGCCGCGCCCGTGACGAACACGTTGGGCACGTCCCACGACTGTCCGTAGCGGTTGACGACGCTGGTGTTGGGATCATCGCCCATGGCCGCGCCGCCCGTCAGGTGGGTGGACTGGTAGGCCGTGGCCGAAAACGGCCGCTTGCGCGGGCCGGGCTCGGTGCGGGCGATGCCCTTCATGGCACGTGCGATCTCATCGCCTTTCTCGGTCAGGAACGCCGACATGCGGATGTCGTTGTCGGGAAAGTCGTAGGTCACGCGCAACAGCGGCAGGCCCCAGGCGTCCTTATACGTGGGATCCAGGCTCAGATAGCCGCCGCGCCACGGCTGCGCCGAGCCCGTGATGGTGATGTTCGCCGCATGGTTGTAGTGGCGCGCGACGGCCTTCTTCCATTCCGATCCCCACGACGGCGTGCCCTTGGGCGTAGGATGAAAGCCGATGGGCGCGCCGCTGACCACCTGGATCTGCAGATAGCCGCCGCCCACAAAGCCCACCGGCCCGTGGTCGAAGTTGTCGGCGCTGAAGTCGTCCATCGTTACCGCCACCGCGCCGGCCCCCATGAACGGGTTGATATTGACCGACTCATCGAAAAACAGATTCACGCCTGAGGTGGTCTGGTGCGTGTAGTTGCGGCCCACGACGCCGGTGTTCGTGACCGGATCGAACGGCTTGCCGATGCCGGACAGCAGCAGCAGGCGCACGTTGTTGATGCCGAATGCACAGAGGAAAACGATGTCCGCGGGCTGAAAGACTTCTTCGCCGGCCGCGTCCACGTACGTCACGCCGCGGGCGCGCTTCTTGTCCGGTGTCAGCTCCACGCGCAGCACGTGCGCGCCGGTGCGGATTTCGAAGTTCTCCATTTTCATGGCCACGGGCAGAATGCAGACCTGCGGCGAGGCCTTGGCAAAGTGCTCGCAGCCAAAGTTCGAACAGAACCCGCAGTACACGCACGCACTCATGTGCAGGCCTTCGGAGTTCACGTACGGCCGCGTACAGAGCGCGGACGGCTGCACGTAGGGGTGATAGCCCAGCTTGCGCGCGGCCTCGCCGAACAGCGCGGGCGCGTAGGGCACCTTCATGGGCGGGTTGGGGTAGGGGCGCGAGCGCCAAGGCTCGAACGGATTGCCGCCTTCCTGCTTTTCGCCCTTGATGTTGCCGGCCTGGCCCGACGCGCCGATCAGGTAGTCGAAGCGGTCGAAGTAGGGCTCGAGTTCGTCGTACGTCACGCCCCAGTCCTGACAGGTCAGCTCCTTGTCGAAGATGTCCTTGCCATAGCGTTCGTTGTAATGGCTGCGCATGACGAAGTCGGTTGGATCGAAGCGGTAGTAGGCGCCCGACCAGTGATTGCCCGCGCCGCCCAGATGCGTGCCGGGGTAGGCGAACTGCCAGCGCCGCATCGGCAGCGCCTTCTGGTCCGTGTTGTTGCGGAACGTGTAGGTTTCCGTCGCGGCGTCCTGGTGCAGTTCATGGCGCCGCGTGTACTTGAGTTCGTCGTGGACATTGGGGCCCTGGAAATCGGGCGAGGGCCAACGCGCCTCGCCCCGTTCCAGCACCACGACCCGCTGCTTGGCGGCCGCGAGTTCCTTGCCGATGATGGCGCCGGTCCACCCGCCGCCGATGATTGCCACGTCTACCGCAGGCAGCGTTTTAGCCATGCTTGCCTCCCGGCGTCATCTTGTGGCCCACGGCGTTGGCAATCGACACCGGCTGGCCGGCCCAGATCACGCCGTGGCGTTCGATATCGTTGGAAAACGAGGCAAACGCGCCGGGAAATCCCACCAGTTTCCAGCCCACCATGTCGGCGTTGCCGCCGTACAGCGGGTCGGAAAAGAAGCCTTCGATCGTGCCTTCGAGCAGCGCCTGAAAAAACACGCCTGACGGCAATGGCGAAAAATCCGGCTTGCCTTCCTGCATGTCGCGCAGCCAGGCGTCCTGCCGCGCGGCGTCCAGCTCGGCGAAAGGCTTGCCGTCCTGCTTGCGCGCGGCGGCGTCCAGCGCGGCAAGTCCGCGGCGGAACATCTCGGCCGGCGTGAACGATAGCTGGTAGCCCTGTTCCGGCGTGCCTTGTTCAAACGGGCCTTGCCGGTAGAGCTGGCTGCCCGCACCCCAGGCGCCGGCCAACTGGCCGTCCAGAAAGAGCGTCACGCCGGCTTCCTTGGCGCCCGGCCCCAGGTCGTCGGCCGGAATCAGGCGCGCGGCGATGGCATCCATCGTCAAGGCTTCCTGCGCGTTGAAAAATTTGAGCGTTCGGTTGGCGGCGCCGCCCGTGGCGGCACCTTCTTGATGGGGAGTGGGGGAGGCAGGGTCCGGGGCGCTTATCGCGCGGGGCGCCCACGCTGCGCCGGGGACACCGACGGCCAGGGCTTTGAGCAGCCCCCGGCGGCCGGGTACAGGTTTATCACTCATGGTTTGCTCCATGGCGAGGCAGGCACGCGACTTGCCCCTGGATGAATAGAGATCCCGCGTCAGCTCGTTGGCCTGGGGCTCAGTGTGTCACCGTTGTCGACGAGGGAGCAACCATGAAACAACCGATTCTGTATCTGTGCGCTACGGCGATGAGCGGCTTGCTAGCCACCAGCGTTTCCGCGCAGCGCATTGAAAAAACGCTAGTTGCCCAGGCGCAGACGACCACGCCTGACACCCGCACCGGCAGCCAGACCCAACCGGATCGCAAGGCGGGCACGCCGAAGACGCCGGCTCAGGAGAAGTCCATGCCGCACCAATCCAAACAAGGAGACAAGGGCGATCACGGCAAGCGCGATGCGTCGCGTGCCGGATCGAGTCCTCGGCAGGACGACGCCGGCACCGACACGCGCGGGGCGAAGGGGACGCCGGGCAGCAATACGGGGTCCACGGGACACGGCGGCATGCCGGGGTCGGGCGCGTCATCGGGTTCTGGCGGCACGGCGGATCCGCGCGGCCAATGAAGGTGGTGACATCCCCTAGTCGCGTGGATTTCCGATTCAGGTAATATTCAGGGTCCTGTAAGAAAGAGAGCGCGGCGGATATTCCGACTTTTTGCTGCCCCGGCAGCCTGGAGCCATCCGCCATCTATGAACGAAGACCCTCCTCCTAGCAGGGCGCCGCGGATCTGCCGGCGCCCGTTATCTTCTCCCCACACTGCCGCGGCAAGGGTTGTCTCCCTGCGCGCCGCATTCCCCAGCGCCTCCGCGGCCACGCCGCGACTCGGCGGCCGCGCGCCGCCCCGCCAGGCCGTGCCCGTCGGCGCGCCTGCGCAGTCTCTGCTGCGCGCCACTGAAAGTACGCCTTCCCGCCGACGCGCTTCGCTAGCGCGTCCGCCTACGTTTTCCGTGGAAACCTGATGATTTTCGACTGGATGTCCGACCCTACCGCCTGGCTTGGCCTGGCGACGCTGGTCGTGCTTGAAATTGTGCTGGGTATCGACAACCTGGTTTTCATTGCGATCCTGGCGGACAAGCTGCCGCCCGAGCAACGCAACCGCGCACGCCTGATCGGCCTGACGCTCGCGCTGGTGATGCGCCTGGGCCTGCTGGCCAGTATTGCGTGGGTGGTCACGTTGACCGCGCCGTTGTTCACAGTGATGGGCGCCGAGATTTCCGGACGCGACCTGATATTGATCCTGGGCGGCCTGTTCCTGCTCTTCAAGGGGACGATGGAGCTGCACGAACGCGTCGAAGGCAGCGCCAGCCATGACCAGGCGCAGAAGCCGCAGCATGCGGTGTTCTGGCAGGTCATTTTGCAGATCGTGGTGCTGGATGCCGTGTTCTCGCTGGACTCGGTCATTACCGCCGTGGGCATGGTGCAGGACCTGAGCATCATGATGATCGCCGTGGTGGTAGCGATGGCCGTCATGATGCTGGCCAGCCGTCCGTTGATGGCCTTCGTGGGCCGCCACCCGACGGTCGTGATCCTGTGTCTGGGCCTGTTGCTGATGATCGGCTTCAGCCTGGTCGCCGAAGGCCTGGGCTTCCATGTTCCAAAGGGCTACCTGTACGCGGCCATCGGCTTCTCGATCCTGATCGAGCTGTGCAACCAGTTGGCGCGCCGCAACCGCGCGCGGGGCACGCATGCGCTGGGCCGCCGTCAACGCACGGCGCAGGCCGTGCTGCGCCTCTTGCGCGGCGGCCGTGCCGGCCAACCCGTGTCGCAAGCGGACGAAGTGGTGGCGCTGGTCGACGGCGCCGGCGACGAGCCCGCTTTTGCGCCCGAGGAAAGCTCGATGATCGAACGCGTGCTGTCCATCGGCGCGCGCGACATCCGCTCCATCATGGTCCCGCGCGGCGACATGATCTGGCTGGACGTTGCCGACACGCCGGACGTCATCGTGCGCAAGTTCGCGACCGGCCACTCGCGCCTGCCGCTGTGCGCGGGCGACCCGGCCAACGTGCTCGGCGTGCTGCACTTCAAGGAAGTGCTGCCGCTGCTGCAGAACCCCGGTCCGATCGACCTGGTGGAACTGGCGCGCGAACCGCGCTACGTAATGGAAACCACGCCGGTGCTGAAGGTGCTGGATGAGCTGCGCGCCTCGCGCGATCACATGCTGATCGTCGTGGACGAACACGGCGTGTGCGAAGGCCTGGTCACGCCGATGGACGTGCTGGAAGCGGTGGCGGGCGACATGCCGGAACACCAGGAAGACCAGCCCGAAGCCTTGCAGCTTTCCGACGGTTCGTGGTTGCTGGGCGGACGGCTGTCCGTGGACGAAGCGGCGCGCCTGCTGGAAGCGCCGGCGCTTGCCGACGATTATCCCGATGCGACGCTGGCCGGGTGCCTGCTGCGCGCGGGCGGCCGGATCCCGGAAACGGGCGATACCGTGATGCTGCGCGACTGGGGCTTTGAGGTGACGCGTCGTGACGGGCTGCGCATCGACCAGGTGCATGCGCGGCCGCATCAGCCGCAGGCCAGCGCGGCCGATTGATCGAAGGGCGGGGCGGGCGACCGCCTCAGCTGCAGATGCGGCGCCACGGCGACCGGTTCACCGGGCAATAGCCCGGGCACCGCGTCGCTACCGCCAAGCCGCTGACGCACTGCTCGTTCGGCTCGGTAAAGCCGTATTCCATGCTGCCGTAGCATCCGCAAAGCTCCAGCACGGTGCCCGGCGGGTGCTTCTGCGGCTCGGTCGGCGCCTTGCCCGACGGTTTGGCGGCGCTGGCCGACGGCGCGGTGGCCGCCGTTGCCGCGGATCTCGTCGCGGCAGTTGCCGCGGATTTTGCTGCGGGCTTTTCGGCGGCGTTTTCGGCGGACTGCGCTGCAGAAGTCGCGGCGGATCCTGCCGCCGCCGCGCGCGTTTCCGCACCAGGCGTCGCGCGCGGCGTCACTGTTTCGGCGGGCGCGCGGTTGGCTTTCGCGTCGCCCGCTCCCAGTCTTTCCTTCACCGCCGCCGCGCTCATGCCACAGCGTTTGGCAATTGTGGTCACGCTGCGGCCCGCGTCGGACATCCCGCGCAAGGTCTTGTCGCTGCATGCGGCCAGCGCGCCGGCCGGCGCCAGTAAAGCCAGCATCAGCAACGCGCACGCGAATGCGCCAGGTCTGCTCAGCGTCATGACGCGCCTCCCGCACCTTGGTGCGCCAGGGCAGAACCACGCCCGGTTGGACCACGAGTGCGGGGTAGCGTAAAGCGCCTAAATCAAGGGTGTCAATGCGGCCCGAACGGATCGCCCGAAGGCATTGCGCCCTCGGCCGCCAGCGGGTCGGACAGGCGCCATCCGGATACCAGCCGGATGGCGCCGCGTGCGTCAGAAGTTCCAGCGCACGTTCAGGAAGCCCGCGTTCTCGCGGCTGCCGCTGCCGAACTGGCCCTGGTAGCTCAGGCCGATCGCGGCGTTCTTGGACACGGCGACTTCCGCACCCACTTCAGCCACTGCGGCGTTGCGGGCGATGGGCGTGCCCGCAACCGTGAACGCCGGACCCGAACCGAAGGCCATCGTACGGTCGGGGTCTACATCTCCCATGGCGTGGCGCCAGCCGAGCGTGGCGCGCAGGCGGGCGGGCGCGCCCGCGATCTGCGTGTCCAGGTTGCCGCGCAAGCCGACCGTTGTGGTGGTGATGTCGTTGCTCTGGCTGTCTGCCGACAGGGCTGCGGAGCCGCCGTCTTCCGAGAAGCCGCCCATGCGCTGCTTGATCCACGCGGCGCCGACAAAGGGTTCGACGGTCGCATTCGGTGAGACCGGCATGGCATAGCCCAGCTCACCGAAGATCTGCGTGGTGTTGCCGCGGTAATCCGCCTTCAGCTCCTGGCTTGCGCCGCCGATGGCCAGGTTGCGCTTCGTCTCGATGTCCTGCCAGCTGTACGCCGCGCCTGCCATGACGTTCCACGCATTGCCGCTGGGCTGGACGAACGACTTGCCGCCGAACACCGTGACGCTGTAGCTATCCACGTCCGCCTTGGCATTGCGGCTGTCCTGCCAGATCGTGCTGTCCTGGTAGCCCAGCGCAACGCCCACGCGCCAGCCGTCACCGACCCGGATGTCGCCGCCGGCCAGCACGCCGCCGGTGCGCTGGCGATAGCTGGGCGCGTTGCCGTCGCCGTCCTGGCTCTGCCAGTTGCCCAGCACCTCGGTCCACACGTTGCGCTGGCACGAGAAGCGCTCGGCGTAGCCGCCCGCGCTGCGGCCTTGTTCGCCGCACGCGCCGTCCTGGCCGCGGCCTTCGCTACGCAGGCTGTCGCGCAGGTGATTCAGCGGCAGCGTCCGCACCGATTCCGAACTGCGCACGATTGCCGACGACAACGAGGCGTGACTGTCGCCCGACAACTGCTTGAAAGCCTCCGGCGCCTCGTCCCGGCTCAATCCCACGATCGACGAATACAGCGGGGAGTCCGGATCGATCTGTCCCAATGCCTGCGCCACCGCGTTCTGGTTCGCCGTGTCCGTCACCGTCTCGAACCCGGTGTCGTTGCGCTGGAAGGTCACCGTGACGTTGTTGGGGTCGTAGACCACCGCGCCGTCCAGGAACGCAAGCTGGGGCAGGGCCGTCGAGGCGAAGGTGCCTTGCACGCCCTGGTCCGCCGTCACCACCGTGTAGGCGCTGTTTGCGGTCAGTGGCGCGGTGTTGGTCACCTGCAATGCGCCGTCAAGCGTTGCGGTGCCGGCCACGTGCAGGTTGGTGGCCGTGCTGGGCCCCACATTTACGGCCAGCGTGGCGCCGGCGGCATTGCTGAAGTTGTTGCTGACCTTCAGGCCGCCGCCCGCAGCGGGCGCGCTTTGGACCGTGCCGGCGTTGACCAGCCCCGCGATGGTGCCAGTGCCGGCCAGCGTGGCGCCGGGGCTGACCTGGACGGACGCGGGCAGCGTGGCGGGCGACTGCGCGCTGCCCAGCACGACCGTGCCTCCTTCGATCATGGCATTGCCGGTGTACGCGTGGCTGCCGTTGATGGCGAGCGTGCCGCTGCCTTGCTTGACCAGGCTGCCGCTGCCGGACAACGTCCCGCTGAACGCGCCGTCCGCGCCCTGGTTGAAGACCAGCGCCGCGTTGTTGGCGATGGCGCCTTGCAGGCTGGACGTGTCGCCGATCAGCGTGCCGGCATTGACCTGGGTCCCGCCGCTGTAGCTCGACACGCCGGCCAGCGTCAATGCGCCGGCGCCTTCCTTCACCAATTGGCCCTGTCCGCTGACCGGGCCGGACAAGACGCCGTCCGCGGACTGGTTCACACGCAGCGTCGTGCCGGCCGCCGTGCTGACCGCGCCGGCGATGCTGGTGCTGCTGCCTTCCAGCGTGCCGCCGGCAATGACCGTGCCGCCGGTGTAGCCGTTGGCGCCGTTCAGCACCAGCGTGCCGTCTCCTTGCTTGGTGAGCGCCCCGGCGCCGTTGAGCGCCTGGTTCAGCGTGAAGGTCTGACCCGCCGCGACGACATCGATGCCGCCGCCCACGCCATCCAGCGAGATGTTGCGCGCCGTCGTGGCAAAGGCCGAGTCCGCGATGCGCAGCGTCCCGCCGTCCAGCGACACGGCGCCGCCGTTTCCAAGCTGCTCGTCGGCGCTGACTTCCAGCACGCCGCTGCGGATGGCGGTGTTGCCGGTGTACGTATTGATGCCGTCCAGGACCAGCGTGCCGCCGTTCAGCTTCTCGATGCCGCCGGCGCCGGTGATGGGCGCGGAGATCGTGGCAGTGGCGCCGCTTTCAACCCGGACCGGCGTCTGCGCCTGCGCGATCGCGATGGCGCCGGCGGTGCCCGGTTCCAGCGTGTAGCCGTCGGTCAGGAACTGCAGGCCGGTCACGTTCTGCGTGCCTTCGACAGTGACCGTGCCCGCCGCGCCCGAGAAAGCCGCGTACTTGCCGTTCCAGCGGTCGGCGGTGGTCCCCGCCGTGTCGGTCCAGTTGGTGCCCGCGGCGTTCCACGTGCCGGTGCCACCCGCGATGATGCCGTCGGGCGTGGTCTTGGCGCCGTTCCAGAACTGGATCTCGCCGGGTTGCGTCTGCAGCACCAGGTTGATCTGGTTGGGCTGGTTCTGCAGTTGCAGGTCAGCCGTGGCCAGGCTGGACGGCAGCGTGCCGAACTGTACGCCGTTGTCCGTCAGCGTGCCGCCATAGGCAAACAGGCGGTAGACGCCCGTGCCCAGGTTGCCGCCGTCCGTGATGTTCAGCACGCCATCCAGCCGCAGGTTCTGGGCCACCGTCACGGCGGTCGTGGCCGAATTCGGCGTGCCGAGCGTGAAGTCGAGCTGCGTCCCGTTGGACAGCGCCAGGCTGCGCGCAAACGAGATCGGATTGCCGGGGGTGCCTGCCACCAGTCGCGCGTTGTCCTCCAATTCCACGTCTGCCGCGACGGAGCCCGAGCCGCCCAGATTGCCGCCGGGGTTGATCGTGACGGGGCCACCGGTCAGCGTGCCGTCGACCAGCAGCGTGCCGCTGTTGACCGTGGTGCCGCCGCCAACGTTATTGGAGCCGGTCAAGGTCAGCGACGCGTCGCCGTCCTTGGTCAGCGTGCCGGTGTTGTTGCCGACCGTATTGATGTTGCCGGCATAGGTGCCGTCGGCGCCGTTCTGGTTGAACACGATGGCGCTGCCGTCCACCACGGTGATGTTGCCTTGCAGGCTGGTGGCGTTGCCGGCCAGCGTGCCGGCGTTGACTACCGTGCCGCCCGTATAGGCATTGGGACCCGTCAGCGTGACCGTGCCCGCGCCGTCCTTGACCAGTCCACCGCCGCCGGTGATGGCGCCGGCGTACGTGCCGCTGCCCGGCGCCTGGTTGAAGACGACGGACGTGCCCGTCGAGGTGGCGATGTTGCCCGTAAGGCTGCTGGTGTCGCCGATCAGCGTGCCGCCCGCCAGCGTCGTGCCGCCCGTGTACTGGTTTTGGCCCGTCAGCGTCAGGGTCGAGGCATCGGTCTTGATGAGGCTGCCGGGGCCGGCAATGTTGCCGGCCAGCGTCAGGTCGTCGACGCCCGACACCGTCAGTGGCGCGCCAAGTCCAATATCATTGCCCAGCGCAATGCCGGGCGCGCCGGCCTGCAGCGTGCCCGCACCCGCGACGGTCAGGCCGCCGGTGCCCAGTGCGGCGTTGTTGCCCGCGATGATCGTTCCGCCGGCCAGCACGGTGCCCCCGTCGTAGGTGTTGGCGTTGCCCAGCGTCAGCGTCGACGTTCCATCCTTGGTCAGCGGACCGGAGCCCGACACGACGCCATTGAGCGCCAGGTTGCCCGCGCCGCCCACGGTGACCGGACCTTGAAGTTGCACGTCGTTGGTCAGCGCCGCGCCCAGGCCCAGCAGGGTGGTGCCGCCCGCCGCGGTCAGCGCGCCCGTGCCCAAGGCGGTGTCGCTGCCGATGGCAAGCGTGCCGCCGGAAAGCTGCGTGCCGCCTTGGTAGCTGTTGTCGCCGGACAGCGTCAGCACGCCGGCGCCGGTCTTCACCAGTCCGCCCGCGCCGTCGATGTCGCCAGACAGGCCGAAATCGGCGCCGGTGATCGTCGTCGTGCCGGCCAGCGTGATAGCGTTGCTGGCGTTGACCGGGACGCTGGCCGAGAGCGTGGTGCCGTCGGCCGCGGTCAGCCGCCCGACGCCCAGGGCCGTATCGCTGCCCAGCGCGAGCGTGCCGCTGTTGAGCGCCACGCCACCCTGAAAGCTGTTTGCGCCGTTCAGCGCCAGCGTGTCCGTCCCATTCTTGATGAGGCCGCCAGTCCCGCCGATGTCGCCGTTCAGCGTCAGCGTGGCGCTGCCCGGCAAGGTCAGCGTGCCGTCAAGCTGCACGTCGTTGGCCAGGGCCACGGGCGCCGACGCGTCCAGCGCCGTGCCGTTGGCCGCCGTCAGCGTGCCGGTTCCCAGCGCGCCCGGCGCACCCACGGTAATCTGGCCGGCATTCAGGCGCGTGCCGCCTTCGTAGGAATTCGCGCCTGACAACGTCAAGGTGCCGGGGCCGGTCTTGATGATGCCGCCCGCGCCCGATACATCGCCGGACAGCGTCATGGCCGCGCCATTCGCGACCGTCACGCCGCCTTGCAGGGCGACATCGTTCGCCAGCGCGACGGCGATGTCGTTCGACAGGGTGGTGCCGTCGGCCGCCGTGAAGAGGCCGGTGCCCAGTGCCGTATTCGAGGCGACCTTGATCTCGCCGTATTGCAGCACCGTCCCGCCCGCGTAGGTGTTGGCGCCTGCCAGCACCAGCGTGCCCGCGCCGGTCTTGGTGAGCGTGGCCACGGGATCGGCGCCCGATATCGTGCCGGCCGCGGTAAGCGCGCCGCCGGTAACGTCGATGGCGCCTGTGCCGTCCAGCGCAATCTCCCGTGCAGTCGTGCCGGGCGCGGTATTGGCATAGCGCAACGTGCCGCCATCGAAGACGACGCGATTGGCGGCGTTGCCAAGCTGGTCGTCCGCGCTGATCTCCAACACGCCGCCTTCCAGCCGCGTGTCGCCGACGTAGCTGTTGGCCTGCGTAAAGACCAGGGTGCCGCCGTCGCGCTTGGCGATGGTCGTGTTCCCCTGGAGGGGCGTGTCCAGCGTTGCCGTCATCGACGGTTCGACGCGCAAGGTGGCAACGCCATCGCTGCCGGGCAGCGCGTTCAGCGCGCCGCCGGTCAGGGTGTAGCCATCGGTGGAGAACTGCAGGCCCTGGAAGCCTTGCGTGCCGGCCAGCGTGACCGTGCCCGCCGTGCCTTCAAAGACGCCGAAGCGGCTGCCCCACGTACCAGCCGTGCCGGTGGCGTCGGCCCAATTCTGGGTCGTTGCGTCCCAGGTGCCCGTGCCGCCTTGCCAGAACTGGATCTCGCCAGCCTGGGACTCGTTCAGGACGTTCACCTGGCCGGCCACGTTGGTCTGCAGCGTGATGACGCCCGGCGGCAGGGTGCCCAGCGCCAGGTTCATCGACGTCGCCGTGCCCGAGTAGGCAATGATGCGGTACACGCCCACGCCAAAGTCAGGTGTGCCATCGATGTTCAGCGTGCCGTTCAGATCGACGTTGCCGTGCACGTTGATGAGGCTGCCCGCGTTGGGCGCGCCCAGCTGCGCGTCGATGAAGGACGCGTTGTCCAGCGTCAGCGACCCGAGTGTCAGCGCGCCCGGCGCGGCCGAACTCACCGCAATCCGGCCGCCGTTGTTCACGTTCACGTTGCCGTTGGCGGTGCCGGTGCCGGTAAGGGTGGCGGCCGGGCCGTTGACGTTGACCGTGTTGCTGGCCAGCGTGCCGCCCAGGTTCACCGTGCCGCCGTTGATGTCGAACACGCCCGAGTGGCTGCTGGCGCCGTTCAGCGCCAGCGAGCCGGTGCCGGTCTTGGCGATGCTGCCCGCGCCGGCCAGATCGCCACCGAAGACGCTATCCGCCGCGCCGCCCAGCCCCAGGCTGCCGTCCACCTGCAGCTTGCCCGCGCCGGAAATCGCTGCGATGGATTCGGAGCCGCTCAGTTGCAGCGTGGCTCCGTCGTCAATGCGCACGCCGGACGCCGAAGCGAAGAGGTTGTTGCCCTGCGTGACCAGCGTGCCTTGCGCGACGCCGACGCCACCGGTCAGCGCGTTGCTGCCGCCGAGCGTCAGCGTGCCCAAGCCCGCCTTTTCCAGATTGCCCGCGCCGGACAGCGCGCCAGCGTAGGCGCCCGCGGCGGCTTGATCGAAGGTGAGGGTGGTGCCCGCGCTGGCCACGACGGGTCCGTTGATGCTGTCGGTGTCGCCGGTGATGGCGCCGGCCTGGAGCTGCGTGCCACCGGCGTAGCTGTTGCTGCCGGCCAGCGTCAGCGTGCCAGCGCCGGTCTTGACCAGTGCGCCGTTGCCGGTAATGTCGCCAGCTAGCGTCCAGTTGCCCGCGCCATCCGCCGTCAGCGAGTCGGTCAGCGCCACGGCGTTGGCCAGCGTCACGCCGTCGGCCGCCGATAGCGTTGCGCGACCCGTGACATCCAGCGCGCCCGTCCCAAGCGCGGAGCTGCTGCCCGCGACCAGCGTGCCGGCCGACAGCGTCGTGCCGCCGGCGTAGCCGTTATCGCCCGACAGCGTCAGTGTCGCGCCGCCGTTCTTGATCAATGCGTTGCCGCCGTTGATGTCGCCCGTCAGCGTCAGATCCTGGCTGCCGTTCACGGTCAGGTCGCCGCCGGCCAGTGCGATCTGATTTGCCAGCGTCGTGGCCGCTGCCGTGTCAAGCGCCGCATCGCCCGAGACGGTGAGCGCACCCGTGCCCAACGCCCGGTCCGATCCAACCACGATCAGGCCTTGTCCCAGCGTCGTCCCGCCTTGATAGGTGTTCTCGCCCGTCAGCGTCAGCGTGTTGGCGCCCAGTTTGGCAAGACCGCCCGTGCCGGACACGTCGCCCGCCAGCGTCACGTTCTGCGCGCCCGACACTTCCAGCGGGCCGCCGTTCAACGCCACGGCGTTGGCCAGCGTCACCGGCGTGCTCAGCCCCTGCAAAACCGCCGCGCCACCAATCGTCAGGGCGCCGGTGCCCAGCGATGAATCGCCGCCGACCTGCAGCGTGCCGCCATCGATCTGCGTTCCGCCCGCGTAAGTATTGGCGCCGGCCAGTGTCAGCGAGCCCGCGCCGGCGGCGGCAAGACCGCCGGTTCCGGAAACCTCGCCGTCAAAGCGCAGTCCGTTGGTCGTATCCAGGTTCAGCGCCTGACCCAGAATGACGTTGTTGGCCAGCGTCACGGCCTGTGTCGACCCCAGCGTGGCCGCGCCGTTGACCGTGAGATCGCCGGTCCCCAGCGCCGCATCGTCTCCAACGCGCAAGGCGCCTGCGGCCAGCGTGGTGCCCCCGGTATAGGTGTTTGCACCGGCAAGCGTCAGCGTCGATGGGCCGCTCTTGGTCAGCGAACCTGCGCCATCGACCACGCCGCTCAGCGTGATGTCGCGGTCTCCGGTTAAGTTCAGGGCCGCGTTCAGCGTCGCGTCGTTGATCAGGTTCAACGCCGGGCCGCCCGTCGTACCCGACAGGCCGGCGTCGGCGTTGACGAGGAGGGCGCCGGTGCCGAGCGACCCGTTCTGGCCCAACTGCAGATTGCCACCGTTCAGTTGCGTACCGCCCGTGTACGTGTTGGCGCCGGAAAGCGTCAACGTGGTGCCCACGCCGCCAGCAATGAGGCCGCCGTCGCCGCTGATGGTCCCGAGCAGCGTGGCGTCCTGCGATTGCGCCAGCGTCAGATCGGCCCCGGATGCCACATTGATCGCGTTGCCCAGCGTCAGGCCGGCGGCGCTGTCCACCGCGGCGTCGGCCGTGACGGTCAACGCGCCCGCGCCCAGCGCGTCATTGTTGCCAAGCACCAGACGGCCGCCGTCCAAACGTGTAGCTGCGTACGCATTCACGCCGTTGAGCGTGAGCGTGCCCGCGCCCGACTTGATGAGGGTGCCGTTGCCCGAGATCGTGTTGTTAAGCGTCAGATTGCCGGCCCCGCCGGTCGTCAGCGCTGCGTCCAGCACGATGCCGTTGTTCAGCGCATGCGTGCCGTCGGACAACAGACTGGACGCGCCGGCTACGTTCAGCGCGCCCGTGCCCAGCGCAGTGTCGCTACCGACGCGGATGGCGCCGCCGATCAACGCCGTTCCGCCGCCATAGGTGTTGTTGCCGGCGAGCGTCAGCGTGCCGCTACCTGCCTTCGCCAGCGAGCCGGTCGCGCCCGACACCGCGCCGTTCAGCGTCAGGTCGTTCGTGCCTGCATTGGTCAACGTCGCGCCCGCGCCGATGGCGACGTCGTTCGCCAGCGTCACGGCGGTTGTCGCATTCAGTCCGCCGCCGCCCGTGACGTTCAGCACTCCCGAGCCCAATGCCGTGTTGCTGCCCGCGGCAATCGTTCCGTCCGCCAGCGTCACGCCGCCGATGCCGGCGTTGTTGCCGCCCAGTGCCAGCGTGCCCGCGCCCGACTTGGTGATGCGGCCCGCGCCGGACAGGGATTGGTTCAGGGTAAAGACATTGCCGGCATCGGCGATGTCGAAGCCCGCGCCGGCGCCGATGTCGATGGCGCGCGAGGTGCCGGTGTAGCCGGTGCCGGTCACGCGCAGCGTGCCGCCGGCAAAGGCCAGACCCGTGCCCGCCGCGCCCAGGTTGTTGTCGGCACTGACTTGCAGCACGCCTTCGCTGATCTGCGTGCCGCCCGTGTATTCGTTCGCGCCGCCCAGCACCAGCGTGCCTTGGTCACGCTTGTTCAGCGCGCCAGCGCCACGGATGACGCTGTTCACCGTGCCGGTCAGCGCCGGATCCACGCGGAAATTGTTGGGGCCCTCAGCCAGGCGGATTGCGCCGTCTTGCAGCGCGTACCCGTCGGTGAAGAACTGCATGCCGGTCACGGCCTGTTCGCCGGCCACGGTGACCGCGCCACCCGACGCGCCGCCGAACACCGCGAAGTTGCCCGCCCAGCTTTGGGTCAGCGCGCCAGCCTGATTGGTCCAGTTGGTCGAACCCGCCTGCCAGGTGCCTGCACCGCCGGCCAGCGTGCCATCCGCAAGCTGCTTGGCGCCGTTCCAGAACTGCACGCTGCTGCCCGTGGTCTGCACCACCAGGTTCACCTGCTGGTTCACGGCGGTCTGGATCTGCAGATTCGACGGCACGGTGCCCGGGGGCAGTGATCCCAGCGCCAGCCCGTTGTCCGTGAGCTGGCCGGTGTAGGTGATCAGCCTGTATACGCCTTCACCAAAGCCGCCCTTGTCGGTGACGTTCAGGTCACCGTCCAGCGTCAGATTGCCGTTGACCTGCACCAGCGTCTGCGGCGAGGCCTGCGGCGCGCCCAGCGCCACGTTGAACTGCGAGCCCTGATTCAGCGTCAGTCCCCCTAGCGTCAGGGTCTGGCCTGATGTGGCCGACAGCGCCCCACCCGAGGCAATCGTCGTCACGCCGCTCAGGACGCCCGAGCCCGCCAGCGTCGCGCCGGCGCCCACATTCACTTGCGTGCTGGCCAGGCTGCCGTTCACGTCCAGCCCGCCGGACACCAGGTCGAACGAGCCGCTTTGCGTGCTGTTGCCCGTAAGCGTCAGCGTGCCGGTGCCGTTCTTGACCACATTGCCCGCGCCCGTCAGCGCGCCGCCGAAAATCGAACTGGCGTTGTCCTGCCCCATCTGCACCGTCGCCCCAGCGCCCAGGTCCAGCCGGCCGGCGCCGGCAAGCGAGCCGAACGTCTCGCTGTCCGCCAGCCGCAACACCGAGCCGGCGCCCAGGTTTACGGCCACGCTGTCAGCCAGCGCTTGTCCGCCGCGCGTCTCCACCGTGCCGGACAACAGATTCAAACCGCCGGTGAATGTGTTGTTGCCGCTCAGCACCAGCGTCTGTGCGTTGGCCGCCACATCCACGCTGCCTGATCCGCTGATCGCGCCCGCGTAGGTCGCATCCACGTTCTGGCCGATCACAAGTTTCGAGTTGTTCAGCACGCTTGCGCCCAGGCTGCCCGCGCCAGCCAGCACGGTGCCGCTGCTGATGGTTGTGCCGCCATGCGTGTTGGCGCCCGACAGTGTCAGCGTGCCCGGGCCGTTCATCACCACGCGCCCGGGTCCGGCAATCGCGCCGGCCAATCCGACATCGTTCGCACCGGCCACCGTCAGGTTGCCGGTCAGTGCAACGTTGTTGACGAAGTTTCGCGCCGCCGTGCTCTGCAGCGTGGCGTCTGCGCCGACGGCCAGTGTGCCGCTGCCCAGCGCGGTGTCGCTCGCGGCGATCAGCGTCCCCGCGTTCAGCGCGACCCCGCCGCCATGCGTGTTGTTGCCCGAGAGCGTCAACGTGCCGGCGTCGTTCAAGGCGATGGCTCCGCCGCCGGACAGGTTGCCCGACAGGTTCAACGCCTGTCCGCCGGTGGCGATGCCCAGCGTGTTGCCGAGGCGGACGTTGTTGTCCACGGTCAGATTGCCCGCGGCCAGCGTCGCCGGTCCTTGGACGTCAAGCAGTCCGGAGCCCAGGCCTTGCGCGTTCGCCAGCGTCAACTCGCCCCCGTTGAGCAGTACGCCGCCGGAGTGCGTGTTCACGGCAGACAAGGTCAGGTTCGCATTGCCGTTCTTGACCAGCGTGCCGCCGCCCGATAGCGCGCCGGCCAGGGTCAGCGCCTGGCTGCCGCCCACGGTGAGCCGGTCGCCCAGCACGAACTGGTTGCCCAGGCTGACGGGCGCAGTGCTGTCCACGGCAGCCGCGCCGGTCACGTTGACCACGCCGGTGCCCAGCGCGTTGTTCGCGCCTGCGATGATCGTTCCCGCCGCAAGCGTGCCGCCGCCGAAACTGTTGGTGCCGTTCAGCGTCAAGGACCCGGTGCCAGTCTTCACCAGTGTGCCGCCGGCGCCCGACAGCGTGCCGTTGAGCGTCAGGTTGTTGGCGCCAGCCACGGTCAGCGCGTTGCTGAGCGTAAAGTTGTTGCCCAACGCCACGCCCGAGCCGGCGAGGGTGGTCGCGCCACTGACGGTGACCGCGCCGGTGCCGAGGGCGCCGGGCGCGCCCACGTTGACCGTGCCGCCAGCCAGCGTGGTGCCGCCCGCATAGGTGTTGGCGCCGTTCAGGTTCAACACCCCAGACCCGGTCTTCACCAGCGATCCCGCGGCACTGATCGGCCCGTTCAGCGTCAGCGTTTCGGCGCCGTTCAGCGTCAGTGCATTGTTCAACACCATCGCGTTCTGCAGCGCGACGCTGGTTGATGAGGCCAGTGTCGCCGCACCGTTGACGGTGAGCGGCCCCGCGCCCAGCGCAGTGTTGTTGCCCACGACCAATCCACCGGCGCTAATGCGCGTCTCGGCATGCGAATTCGCACCCGTGAGGGTCAGGATGCCGGCGCCGCTCTTGACCAGCGCCGAGCCGCCCGACAGCGTGCCGGAAAGGGTGAGGGCGGAGGGGTTGGTCAGGGCAAGGTCGGCGCCGAGCACGATGTTGTTGGACAGGCTGGTGGCGCTGCCGGGCTGCAGCGACGACGCGCCGTACACAACGAGGTCGCCCAATCCCAGCGCGCTGTTGCCGCCCAGCGCCAATCCGCCGCCGCCGAGCCGCACGCCGCCAATGTGCGTGTTCGTGCCATTGAGCGTCAGGACGCCCGCGCCGGACTTGTCCAGCGCGCCGGCGCCGGAGATGTTGCCGGCCAGCGTCATGTTGTTCGTGCCCTGGACGCCCAGGCCGCCCGCATTGAGCTGGATGGCGTTCGCCAACGACAGCCCCGACGTGGCCGGCGCAATGGCGCCACCGTTGCCGACAAGCGTGCCAGCGCCGAATGCGGTGTTGCTGTCGAAGTTGACCAGGCCGCCGTTCAGCGTGGTCTGGCCGCTGACCAACGGCCCGTTGATCGTCCAGGTGCCGCCATTGACGCGCAGGTTGTTGAAGTTGCGGTACACCGTCGAGCTTGCCGTGCCGGTGCCGGTGGTGCCGGTTGCGCCGGGATTTTGCAACACCAGCGTGTTGTTGCCGTTCGCGCCGCCGTCCACCGTGCCGCCCTGGGCAAAGCCCAGCGCGATGCTGACGTCCAGGCCGGCCACGGCCAGGTCGACGCCCACGTCCGGGCCGCCCGCCGAGATGGTTGACCCGGTCACGGCGGTGAACGTGTTGGTGCTGTTTTGCCCCATGCTCACGCTGCCATTGATCGTGCCCGCGTTGACGAAGCTGTTGCCGGTGGCCGATCGGCCCAGGCCCACACGACCGTTGATGACACCGCCCGCCGCATTGTTCACGGTGACCGGCGCGCCGCCATAGGCGGCAATGACGGGGCTGAGATTGAGCAACGACAGGGAAAGCAGGCCCGGTTTCAGGCCGATCGTGCCCGAGTTGTCGATGTTGATGCTGCCCGTGGCATTGCTGCGCAGGGAGAGGGCGGCGCCGTCCAGCGTGGTGAGCACCTGCAGACCCAGCACCGACAGGCCGGCGCCGTACAACGTGCCGCTGTTGTTGACGCGTACTGCGCCGGCGTTTGACGCGTTGCCCATGATCGCGCCAGACGTGCCGACCGCCGCCAGGGACAGCGTGGGGTCGATCAGTCCCTGGTTGGTGAGCGTGGTGTTGCGGCCGGTCAGCTTGACGGCGGCCGAGCCCGGCAGTGCGACCAAAGGCCCTGAGGACTGGCCTGCCGGCGTCACCAGTACCGAAACGTCGTTGGCGCTGCTGGTGACCGTGTTCGGATTCAACAGCGTCCACGCGTCATTGCAGAGGATGCTGGCGCCGGTCGTCGTGCATGCCAGCGCGGCTGGCATGGGCAGCATTAGCAGCGCGAGGACGCGCCAGACATAGTTCAGATGAAGGGGAACGGGGAAATAGCCATGCCGGTGGCCAGATGTCATTGTCAGCTCCAGGGGACGGAAGGAGCCTTACCCGTTTTTCGCACACATCAACCAGCCGCAAACGGACAAGGCGGTGCTGCAACTTCAGGTACCCGGCGGCGGTTGATGTTGTTGTCCCGTCCGCTGAATAGGGGTCAGTGTTGGGGGCAAATGAGGGTCGCGGCTGTAAACAATTCGCGTCAAACGTAACGACATAGTTCGACATAATTGCGGATTATCTCTGTATGCAACCTACGTGTAGTTTCTGATGTTTCAATTTGAATTATTGGTAATTGATAATGTTGCGGCGCAATGACATTTAATCGTTCGCAGATTTATGAGGAAAATAAATACTTGAATACGATTGCAGGATTGAATTCAACTTAGTGGCTCAAGTCATTGAAAATACGCAAATATTTCTGCGATATAGCGGCAGCGGGATGCTATGAAATTTCTTCGGCACGTTATTTCATCTGGCGATCCGGGAATGCGAATTGCTGGGTTCGGATAAATCAATTGCGAATCGCCTGATAATCCGCGCCTCGTTTTGCGCAAAATCCGGAAATGAAAAGTCCCGAAATCCGGCGGGATTTCGGGACTGCCAGGTGCGGCGTTCGCATCAAAACGCAAGCAAGCGTAAACGGCCTCAGGCGGGCGCTTCCTCCGACGTTCTTTCGAACGAAATTGTGCCCAGCGCAGCCTGGGCACGCGCCCGGCCAACCTCCAGCCATTCCGGGCCCCGGGCCGTTCCCTCGACCGCGACAAAGGTCACCTGCGTCAATCCGATCGTCGCCAGTACGTGACGCAGGTACGGCGTCAGAAAGTCCGGCTGACGGGCCTCTTCACCGCTGAACGCGCCGCCCGACGAAATCGCGACATACACCGGCCTGTCAGCGAGCAGGCCAACCTTGCCTTGGGGCGTGATGTGAAACGTGTGGCGGACCCGGACCACGTGGTCCAGCCACGCTTTCAGCGAGGAGGGCACGGTGAAGTTGTGCATCGGCGTCGCCAGCACGACGTGGCTGGCCTCGTCCAGCATCCGGATCAGATCGCCGGACGCGAGCAGCGAGCCATTTTCCAGTCCGTCGGCTTCGGGTTCGTCTCGCGCCGCCAGCACAGCCGCGTAGTCGCCATCCGCATGGGTGAGGGTGGTCGCGTCGAACTCCACGACGTCCAGGCCGCCGGCCGGACCCGTCCGCGTCAGCCGGTCGATGATCTGCTGCGACAGGCGATAGCTTTCGGACTCGAGCCCCCGCGGGCTGCAGCGAATTCGAAGAATGCTCATTCGGAACTTCCTTTCAAGGGTTTGCTGAACCGGATGGCGCTGGTCAACAGGCCCTGCCGGAAATAGAAGCGTTGCGCCAGCGCGTTGCCCAGCCCGGTATCGAGCACAAACTTGTCGCAGTCCGCATCGCGAGCGAGTTGGTCCAGTTCGGCGATCAGCCGGGCGCCCCAGCGGCTGCCGCGCGCCGAGGGATCCACGACCAGGTCGTCCACGTACATGAAGCGCCCATAGATCAGGTTTTCCTGATAGCGGTATCCCGCCAGCGCCACCGCCTGGCCGTCACGCATGACGGCCAGCAGCCGGTAGTTTTCCTGGTGCATCCGGGCCAGGCGTTGGACGAAGTCGTCCGCCTGGGCCAGATGCGGACGCAGTTCGCGCATCAGCGGCAGGCAAGCCCGCCATTCTTCCGGCGTCTCCAGATGGCGCAGTGCCGGCTCAGTGGAGGATGTATGCATGGATCAGTCCCTCAGGGGTTGGGGCGCTGAACGTACGCCCACCGTGAGTACGAATCTTAAAAAGCGCATGCCATAATTTGAAGGGCCATAAATGCGCTTACGGACTATGCCATGATTCCTGCAACACCCGACGCTCTGCAAACCGTCGCCGACGCCGCCGGCCTCCCGCTGTACCGGCAGGTCTACGAGCGTTTCCGTAGCGCCATCGCCGAAGGCGCCCTCAAACCCGGCGACCGCATCCCGTCGGCACGCGCGCTCGCCAAGGAAATCGGCGTGGCGCGCGGCACCATTGAAGTCGCTTACTCGCTGCTGGCGTCGGAAGGGTACATCCAGGCGCGCGGCCAAGCGGGCACCGTGGTCGCACCCAACCTGCAACCCGCCGCGCGAATGGTCTCGGTGGCCTCGGCGGCCCCGGCGGCCCGGGCCCGGCCCGCCGAAGTGGTCGAAGATCGCTGGCCGCGGCCGGCCGCGCCGCTGCCATTCCAGATGGGGCTGCCCGCGCTAGACGCCTTTCCGCGCAAGATCTGGGCGCGGCTGGGCGCGCGGCATCTGCGCGGCATGCAGCCGCCCGACCTCGGCTACCCGGATCCCGCCGGACTGCCTGGGCTGCGGACCGCCACGGCGGCTTACCTGCAGGTCGCGCGCGGCATCCAATGCACGCCGCGCCAGGTGTTCATCACGTCGGGCTACAACAACACCATGCAGCTCATCATGCAGGCGCTCTTCAAGCCCGGCGATTCGGTCTGGGTGGAAGACCCCGGCTATCCGCCCACGCGGGTGCTGCTGGCGCAGGCCGGGATGCAGGCCGTGCCCGTGCGTGTGGACGCGGAAGGTTTGGTGGTGGAGGCGGGCATCGCGCAGGAGCCGCGGGCCCGGGCGGCCGTCGTGACGCCCGCGCATCAAAGTCCGCTGAGCCTGTCGCTGTCGCTGCCCCGGCGCCAAGCCTTGCTGGACTGGGCCGAACGCAACAGCGCGTGGATCGTGGAAGACGACTACGACGGCGAGTACCGCTACGTCGGCCGTCCGCTGCCCGCGCTGAAAAGTCTGGACCGGCAGGGCCGGGTGCTGTACTCGGGCACCTTCAGCAAGGTGCTGTTCCCGGGTATGCGGCTTGCCTATCTGGTCGTGCCCGAAGAGCAGGTGCCTCGTTTCGAGCGCCTGTGCATGCTGCTGGCGGGCGGCGCACCGGCGTTGACGCAGGCCGTGCTGACGTCGTTCATCAACGAAGGCCATTTCGCGCGTCACATCCAGCGCATGCGCCGCCTGTACAGCGAACGGCGCCACGCCACGGCGGCAGCATTGACCGATGTGATGGGGTCCCGCTTGCGCATCGATTTGCAGCCGGGCGGCATGCACCTGGTGGCGCGCCTGGAAGGCCATCAGACCGATCGCGAACTGGCGTCGCGCATGCTGCAGCACGGCCTGTATGCGCAAGCCTTGTCGCACTGGTCGGCGGCGCCCGATGCGCGCTCCGGCCTGCTCATGAGCTTCACCAACATCGTGTCGGCCGAGCAGGCGGAGCAACTGGCCCGCCGGATCCTGCAACTGATGTGAATCGCAGAAGGCAAGCGCTGGTCAGTTCAGGCCCGCCTTGTCCAGGCCAAAGGCCTGGTCGGCCGAACCCGGAACAGTGCGGAAGGCGACGTTCAGGCGATTCCAGCCATTGATCGCGACCACCCGGAACGTCAGGTCCGAGAGCTCGCTTTCCGTGAACTGGGCGCGCACGGCGTCGTAGATTGCGTCCGGCACGCCATGAGGGGGCAGGGTGGTCAGCGCCTCGGTCCATTCCAATGCCGCGCGTTCACGGGGCGAGAAAAGCGGCGATTCGCGCCAGATGGCGACGTGATGCAGGCGCAACGCGCGCTCGCCTTTGATAGTCGCTTCCTTTACGTGCATGTCCAGGCAGAATCCGCAGCCGTTGATCTGCGAGGCGCGGATATCGACCAGGTCTCCCAATTCCTGGACCACGGCGGTTTTCTTGAGCGCCATGCTCAGATCGACATACTTCTTCGACAGGACTTCGGACACCTGGAAATAATTCAAACGCTGGCTCATGTGCATACCTTTCTGATGCGATGGAAGTTGAACTGACCGGACCATGATGCGGCCGATTAGCCTAACGCTGAAGTGCCATGAATCCGCTTTTGGTATGGGCCATGATCCGCCGCGAGCAAGGCGCGGCAAGCGCCAATTCCTGACATTTATCCGATTGAATCCCGGCCGTGGCCCGGCTATAAGCTTGGAACTGGGGCCCGAAAGACATCGCCGCCCCGACTCCCAAGAAGCCCGAGCCGATGCCGCACCCATCCCCCCATGACGAACATGTCGACAGCAAGCCGGCCACCGGCGCACGCGCCCAGACAGGCCGCGGATCCTGCCTTGAAGTGTTTCTGGTCTTCCTGCGCCTGGGCTTGACGTCCTTTGGCGGACCGGTGGCGCACCTGGGTTACTTCCGCACTGAATTCGTCGACCGGCGACGCTGGCTCGATGACTACGCGTTTTCCGATCTGGTCGCGTTGTGCCAGTTTCTGCCAGGCCCCGCCAGCAGCCAGGTCGGCATGGCGATCGGCCTGCGCCGGGCCGGCTGGGCCGGCATGCTGGCCGCGTGGATCGCATTCACGCTGCCATCGGCGCTCGCCCTGATCGGCTTTGCCATGGGACTTGCTCACTATGGCTGGCTGTCCGAATCGGCCGCCATCCATGGCCTGAAGGTCGCGGCGGTCGCCATCGTGGCGCAGGCGGTCTGGGGCATGGGCAGATCGCTCTGTCCGGACAGGCCGCGCGCCGCGCTGGCTATCGCCGCCGCATTGCTCACCGTGGTGCTGCCCACGGCGCTGGCGCAGATCGGGGCAGTCGTGCTGGGTGCGGTGATCGGCGCGGCCTTCCTGCAATTGCCGCCCCGGCCCGTCCTGTCCAATGCCTCGTCGGGCGTGCCGCGCGTGGCGGGTCTGGTGTCGCTGGGCCTGTTTGCCGCGTTGATGGCAGGGTTGCCATTGTGGGCGCTGCTGTCGGACGGGGCGCTGGCCAGCCAGATCGCCGGCTTCTACCGCGCCGGCGCCCTGGTCTTCGGCGGCGGGCACGTGGTGCTGCCGCTGCTCGAAACCGCGTCCGTCTCTTCCGGGATGGTGTCCAACGCGGAATTTCTGGCCGGATACGGCGCGGCGCAGGCCATGCCCGGCCCGTTGTTCACCTTCGCGGCGTTCCTGGGCGCCATGTCGTCCGGCCCCTTGTCCGGCTGGGCGGGCGGCCTGACGCTGCTGTGCGTCATCTTCGTGCCGGGCGCCTTGCTGCTCGCCGCGGCGCTGCCATTCTGGGATACGTTGCGCCGCCGGCCCGGGGTGCGCAATATGGTGGCCGGCGTGAATGCCAGCGTCGTCGGCATCCTGCTCGGCGCGCTGTACGACCCCGTCTGGACCAGCGCGATTCTCGGCAAGGCCGACTTCGGCCTGGCGTTGCTGCTGTTTGCGCTGCTGGTCTATGGCCGGTGGTCGCCGGTGTGGGTGGTGCTGCTGGCCGCCGTCAGCGGCTGGTCGCTGGGCTGGCTGGTCTAGCCATTGCGTGCATCAATCCGCCGGCCCAGTGCCGGCGACAGCAGCAGCAACGGCGCCACAATCACCGCCCCGATCAACGCCATGGCGGCCTGCGGCGCCATCCCGCTATCGAGCAAGACGGTCGCGATCACGGCCGACCCGCTCATCTGGAACAGCCCGTAGACCGCTGCAGCGGTGCCCGCGCGGTCCGCGAACGGTTCCAGCGCCAGACTCAACCCCGATCCCAACGCCAGCGAGAACCCCACGGTCAGCACCGCCACCGGCAGCATGAAGATCCAGGCGGAAAGCGGCGCCCACAGCCATGCCCCCAGATGCAACGCCGACGCCAGCAGCAACGCCGTCATGCCGACGCGCACCATGGTGTAGCGGCCATACCGGGCGATGAATGCCGGCGCCAGGAAGAAGGCGGCGATGTTGATGGCCGCATTGCCACCGAACCACGCCGAAAATCCCAGCTCTGAATAGCCGAGTTGCTGCACCAGCACGACCGGCGCGGCCGACACGAACACCAGGATCATGGCCATGCCCGCCATGCCGAAGCACGCGAAGTACAGGAACCTGCCGCTGGCAACGATGGGCGCATAGCGGGGCAGGCTGTACAGCGCGCCCGGGCGGTGGGCCTGCTTGGCCCGCGTCTCCTCGAAGCGCAGCGCAAGCAGCGCCGCCAACGCCAGCGCGAACACCGCCATGAACACGAACGTGCTGCGCCAGCCCGCGTGGAGCGCCAGCATGCCGCCCACCATCGGCGCCAGCGCGGGCACCGTACACAGCGCGCCGTTCAGATAGCTATAGACGCGCGCGCCGACGGCCGGGCTGAAGCAATCGCGGACGGCGGCAAACGCCACCAGCGACGCGGAACACGCGCCAAGTCCCTGCACAATGCGCGCGGCATAGAACACGTCGAGCGATGTCGCCGCCGCGCCCAGCGCGGAGCCCGCCAGATACGCCAGCGCCCCGCACAGCGCCACGGGCCGCCGGCCATAGCGGTCGGCAAGCGGTCCGATCAAGACCTGACCCAGACCGACCGCGAAGATGAAAAGCGTGATGCTGGCCTGCAGCGCGCCGATGGGCTCGTCAAACGCGTGCGCCATGGCGGGCAGGGAGGGCAGGTAGATGTCGATGGCCATCGGCGTAAGCGTGACCAGTCCCATCAAAAGACCGATCAGCCAGCGCTGGCCTCGGGGCGTCAAGGCAGACTTCATTGCAGGCTCTGGGCCCATTGCAGACCCGGGAAAACCCGACATTATCCATGATCGCGCGTCGCTGGCCTGGCGTAGAATGCCTTTCCCATGAACCCGCCCGCCTTGCGCCCTCGCATCGTCATCCTCTACTGCACGCAGTGCCAATGGCTGCTGCGCGCCGGCTGGATGGCGCAGGAACTGCTATCCACGTTTTCGACCGATCTGGGCGAAGTGGCGCTGCAGCCGGGTACAGGTGGCATCTTCCAGATCACCTACAACGGCGACCTGATCTGGGACCGCAAGCGCGACGGCGGTTTTCCCGACGCCAAGGTGCTGAAGCAGCGCGTGCGCGACCGCCTGGATCCGGGCCGCCCGCTTGGGCACATCGACGGTCATGGCGGCAGCGACGCGTCCGCACCCGAACGCTGAAAGGCCGCCTTCGGGAAAAGGTAGGCAATGCCGCTGGCCAGGACGGGGTGCGGTCATCTTGGATCAGTCAATACGCCAATTCTTGGCCCTGTTGCACCGGCATGCGGCAGGGTAATGTTGCGGTCATCAACCACAGCAAAAGGAATTGGAATGACCCGCCTGAACTGGCAAGAAACCGCTCCCGATGGCGCGAAAGCCCTCTTTGGTATCCATCACTACGTCACGCAGCGCACGGCGCTTCCCGCGGAACTCGTGCATCTCGTTTTCCTGCGCGTCTCGCAGATCAATGGCTGCGCACACTGCATCGACCTGCACACCCGTGACCTGCGCAAGACCATGTCGGTCGACAAGATCACGCTGGTGCCCGTGTGGGACGAAGTTCACCACCTGTTCTCCGACCAGGAACGCGCCGCGTTGGCGTGGGCGGAGGAAGTGACCCGCGTCAGCGAAACGCACGCCTCGGACGAAGCCTACGCCGCCGCCTCGGCCGCGTTCGCGCCCAAGGACCTGGTCGATCTCACGATCGCGATCGCTGCCATGAACGCGTTCAATCGATTGGGCGTTCCCTTCCGGGTTCCCGTCGCCGCCAAGGCATAAAGGCCCCACAACGCCAGCCAGACGTGCGCGGCGTTTGTGCTCAGCCAGCGATACGCAAAAAAAAGGCCGGTCCTTGCGAGACCGGCCAAAGCAGCACTACCCCGAAACTTGCCTTGCGGTTACGCAGCAGACTCCGCGTGCTTGAGCGCTTCGCGCGCCTTGCGTGCGCGCAGGGCCGACACCGCGAGCAACGCGATCAGTCCCACGCACGCCAGGATGAAGCCCAGGCTGATGGGCCGCGTCACGAAGATCGACAGCTCACCACGCGACAGCAGCAGGGCGCGGCGGAAGTTTTCTTCCACCATCGGCCCGAGCACAAAGCCCAGCAGCAGCGGCGCCGGTTCAAACCGCAGCCGGATCAGCGCGTAACCCGCCGCGCCAAACAAGGTCACCATCCCCACGTCGAACAGGTTGTTGTTCGTGCTGTAGACCCCCACGCAGACAAAGAACAGCGCGGCAGGGAAAAGATAGCGGAAGGGAACGGTCAACAGGCGCACCCACATGCCGATCAGCGGCAGGTTCAAGAGCAGCAGCAGCACGTTGCCGACCCAGAAACTGGCGATCAGCCCCCAGAACATGTCGGCGTGCTCGATCATCATCTGCGGACCCGGCTGGATGCCGTGGATGATGAGCGCGCCCAGCATCAGCGCCATGACCGGGTCGCCAGGGATGCCCAGGCTCATGGTCGGGATGAAGCTGGTCTGCGTCGAGGCGCTGGTGGCCGCTTCCGGACCGGCGATGCCTTCGATGGCGCCGCGGCCGAAACGGCGCGGTTCCTTTGCAACCTTCTTTTCCGTTGCGTACGAGATGAACGACGCAATGGTCGGACCCGTGCCCGGCAGGATGCCGAACGCCGCGCCGATGGCCGTGCCGCGCACCAGCGCGCCGCGCGATTGCTTGATGTCGCCGGCTTCCGGACGCATGGACTTCAGGCTCACCTTCGCGGACGTGACCTTGCTGTCGCCGCCGATGCGATTGATGTTCTTCAGGAAGTCCGCCACGCCGAAGAGGCCCATGGCCAGCGCCACGATCTGCAGGCCATCGGACAGTTCCAGGATGCCGAAGTGAAAGCGCATCGTGCCTGTGTTGACGTCCGTGCCCACCACGCCCAGCAGCAGGCCGACCACGACCATCGCCACGCCCTTGATCGCCGATCCCTTGGCCAGCGTGGCGCCGGCCAGCAGGCCCAGCATCATCATCGAGAAGTACTCGGCCGGACCGAACTTGAACGCAACGTCAACCAGCAGCGGCGAGAACAGGATCATCGCCAGGATGCCGACGGACGCGCCGCAGAACGACGAGAACATCAGCATGAAAAGCGCCGAGCCGGCCTTGCCGTTGCGCGCCAGCGGATTGCCGTCCAGACACGCCACCGCATGCGACGCGGTGCCCGGCAGGTTCAGCATGATCGACGTGATCCCGCCGCCGTATTGCGAGCCGTAGTAGATGCCGGACAGCATCACCAACGCCGCGGTGGGCGTCATCGTGTAGGTCAGCGGCAGCAGGATCGAAATGGCGGCCAGCACGCCCATGCCCGGCAGCACGCCGATCAGGTTGCCCATGAACACGCCGAAGATGGCCCACATCAGGTTGTCCAGCGCGAACGCGACAGAGAACCCGTGCATCAGGTTATTGAAGATTTCCATGGATCAACCCCAGCGGAACAACGGAAACTGGAGCTGCAGGGCCCAGGAGAAAACCGCCACGCCAAGCACCGTCACACCGGCGGCAAGAATGGCTGCGCTGCGCCAGGTGTGCTGGCGATCGCCCATGGCAGAGATGAAGACCAGCACGAAGGTCGCCGGCACCAGGCCGCCGAACTTGCCGATCAGAATGAAGGACAGCAACCCGCCGATGATGCAGCCCCAGCCGCGCCACTCGGGCGGCGCCACTTCTTCGGCATCTTCCTCGGCAACCACGGGCGACGTCGCCGTCTTGGCAATGGCCAGCCCCAGAAGGACGAGCAGCACGCCCAGAATCGCGGGGAACATGCCAGGACCCATGCGATCAAGGCTTCCCAATGTGTAGGTTGACGCCTGCGCGATGGCGCCCAGGCCCAGCACGATCATCGTGCCCGCGGCCCACGCCTCGCGCCGTACGGCGCTGCTTTTTGATTGCATGGTCTTTTCCTCCCGTTGTTGTGCTTATGTCTGACTGCGGTCTGAACAAAAGCTGACACTGCAATGAATGCGGGAGTCTAAAAATCCAAACTTCCGTTCACCTTTCAAGGTTCGCGAAAGTTGCGCGCGGGTGTGCGTATCGCCACGAAACCGGGGGAAATCCCTAGGCTGTTTTCAAGCGAAAAGCGGGCGTTGCGCGCATGCGGATCACATGCGCGCATGCGTATTGATGGGTACTACAGGCCCAGTTCCGACAGCCCCGGATGATCGTCGGGACGGCGTCCCAGCGGCCAATGGAACTTGCGGTCCGCTTCCTTGATCGGCATGTCGTTGATGCACGCATAGCGGTTGAACATCAGGCCGTCTTCGTTGAACTCCCAGTTCTCGTTGCCATACGAACGGAACCAGTTGCCCGAATCGTCATGCCATTCGTAGGCATAGCGCACCGCGATGCGGTTGCCGTTGTAGGCCCACAGCTCCTTGATCAGGCGGTAGTCCAGCTCGCGCGCCCATTTGCGCGCCAGAAACGCACGCGCTTCCTCGCGGTTCGTTGCGAACTCGGCGCGGTTGCGCCAGTGCGTGTCCAGGCTGTAGGCCAGCGAAACCTTGTCGGGATCGCGGCTGTTCCAGCCGTCTTCGGCCAGGCGCACTTTCTGGATGGCGCTTTCGTGCGTGAAGGGGGGAAGGGGCGGGCGGACTTCGGAGGGGGTCGTCATGGCAAAGGCCTCATGGACAGGGGGGGTGAAAAAAGCAAGTGGAGGACGCGGACTCAGTGGTCCGCGTCAAGCAGCGCCTGGGCGGCGCGTTCGGCACTGTCGGTGATGGACGCATCGCCCGTGACCATGGCCACGGCAATCGCACCGTCGATCAGCACGAGCAATTGGCGCGCGCGCTCATCGGCGTGCGGCAGACCTGCGGCCTGCACCAGCGACAGCACGTGGGCAAGCAAACGTTCCTTGTGGCGCCGGGCAACCGCGCGGATCGGGCTGTCCGCGTCGCCGATTTCGCCGGCGGCGTTGATGAACGCGCAGCCGCGAAAGCCGTCCGACGCGAACCATTCGCGCAGCGCATCGAAGATGGACAGAAGGCGCGCTCGCGGCGAGGGCGCGCGGGTCGTGGCGTCGATGAACCACTGCATCCAACGCTCGTCGCGGGCCGTCAGTGCAGCGGCAACCAGGACTTCCTTCGTGCCGTAGTGGTTGTAGATGGTCTTGCGGGATACGCCAGAGGTCTTGACGATGAGGTCCATGCCGGTGGCATTGATGCCTCCGCCATAGATCAGATGTTCGGTGGCGCGCAGCAGCTTTTCATGCACGTCGGAAGCGGGGGTGAGGGCGGTGTCGGACATATGGAGAATGATCGTTCTATCTGCAATGGGCAGATGGTAGAACGATCATTCTCCAAAGTCAATCACTCGCAGTTTTGAGTCGTTGCCAGCACCGCTTGGCATCGAATGGATGCCGCGAGCAAACGGCATCCGGTACTCCTGCTTGCTATTTCTGTCAACTTTGAGCTAAAATCTTTTATCTATCGGCAAAAAAACAATAAAACTGCCGATACCTCTTCCCGGCGCCGCCTGCTTTCTGAATGCTCCCCCGCACCCGCGGCATTCATGGCCCGCCAGAATCTGTGCATGGTGCTCGGCGGGGGAAGCCATGTGCCTGTCCAGGAGCATGCTTATGACTCATCAATTGACTGCCAAGAAGGGAAGCTTCGAGATCCCCCCGCTGAATTGGAAAGCGCCCGAATCCAACAAGCAGTCCGACCGTCACGACGCGCCTTCCCGTAGCGCCGAGACCTCCAAGCAGGCCGACGTTTCACGCGTCAAGTCGTAATCCGGCAAGCGGGCAATCCGCTCTGCAGGTAGCAGTAGTCAGGTAATCCGCTGAGCGCATCGCCCATCGGCCCAGAAGCTAGACGGCCCAGCCGCCGTCAAGCTTCTGGGCCGTCAAGCTTCTGGGCCGTCTAGCTTCTGGGCCGTCTAGCTTCTGGGCCGTCTAGCTTCTGGGCCACCAAACTTCCGGGCCGCCAGAAACGATGTCATCCCAGGGTGCGTTGCTGGACCTGATTGCGCCCGTTCAATTTCGCCAGATACAAGAGTTCGTCAGCGGCACGGAAAAGGCCGCTGACGGATTCCGCATGGCTCCAGGAAATGCATGCCACGCCGAAGCTGGCCGTCAGGCCAAACGTGGCGGCGCTTTCCGACGTGACGGTGCTCGCGCCGATGCTTGCACGCATCCGTTCCGCCATCTCCACCGCCTGCTGCGCGCCGCGCGTGCGGCACAGCACGGCAAATTCCTCTCCGCCCACGCGCGCGACCACATCTGACTGACGCCAGACTGTGCGGCATAGATCGGCCACGGCCTTGAGCGCCAGGTCGCCGCTCGCATGGCCGTACGTGTCATTGATGGTCTTGAAGTGGTCGATATCGAACAGGATGAAGGCCAGCATCGGCTGGCTTTCGTCCCAATGGGCGCACGCCGCCTCAAACCGCTTCTCGAAGGCGCGCCGGTTCAACAATCCCGTCAGGTAGTCCGTTTCGGCGGTATGCGCCAAGTCCGCAATCAGCCGGTCGCGCTCCGTCTCCAGGCGCTTGCGCGCCGCGGCGTTTTCCTTCAACACGCGCAGCGCATTGAAGACCTCCTCGACTTCGCCATGGTATTTGCCCGGTGGAATCTTGGCCGGCGTCGACCCGCTGGCGATTGATCCGATGATGCGCGTGGCCAGTGCAAAAGGCTGGATCACGCGCTTGCGGAATTGCACCAGCGCCACGGCCAGCGCCGCCACGAGCAGGGCTGTCGCCGCCAGGGTCACGGCAAGCAATCGGGCCGCTGACATGCGGTGCGCGTCGATGTGACGTTCCATCTCGTCCAGCAGCACGTCGCGGAATTCGGTGATGGCGCCCATCATCGGCACATACGCCGCGGCCAGATCGCCAGTCGAGACAGAGGCTTCGTCCCACTGCCGCGATGCCTGCTCGCGCACATCGTCAAGGTAGGCCAGGCCTTCGCCAAAGTAGCGCGCTTCCATCCGCGCATACACCTCGGTCGCCCGCACATCCGGATGTGTCGCCATCCGAGCCCTGATCAGCGCGTGCAACTCGTCGATCCTGCCGAGCACGCGTTCGATACGGAACTGTTCCTCGTCGGTCAACTGCCGGCGCTGGCTTAAAGCGGGCGTGTAGGTGGAACCGAGCAGGCCGGCCTGTTCGCGCAGCTCGCTGGCCAGCAGTGCCAGCGTCAACAGGCTGGGCGCATTGGCTTCGCTGCGCATGACCAGCCCCGCGTTGGCGGCCAGGCTCGCCTGCCATTGCGGAATGATGCGCACCATGGCGCTGACCGCGTCCCACAGCATCTGGCCGGATCGCTGATCGCGCGGGGCGGCGATCAGTCGGTCAACGTCCTGGCGCGCTTCGGCTAGTGACAGGCGTATGCGTCGGATCTCGCCGCGCTTGGCATTGCCGTCGGCGCCGGCGTGCAGCGCCAGCAGCGCCTCGATCAAGCTGTCCGTGCGTGTCCGAGCCGCGGCCAGCGATGCCATGACCTCCGGCGGCACGGGCAGGGCAGATCCCAGCGCGGCGTTCATGGGGCCTCGTTCGGCGGAGGCTCGCTCCATGACGCGGATCGTCGCGCGCACCGAGGCAAATGCCTGCCGCGCCTGCGACGCCGCGCCGTACGACTGCCAGTTCTGGTACAGCAGGATGCCGGCAAGAACCGACACCAGCAACAGCACGCCTACAGCCAGCGCGATGAAATGACGTTCCAGGGATTTTGGCGCGACGGCGGGGCGCAACATCTCGGCGTGCAGGTCCAGGCAAAGTCGAAGCTGCGCAGAATACTGTAATTGCCCTAGCTGATATTGGGGTTTTGGCAGATTCCGCCGGATTTCAATTTGTGCGGGCAAGAATATTTCGCTGGAATGCAGTTAATTGCGGTTTTCTGCGAAACCTTGCGGCGGCCGGTCTTCGTGTCATATCTGCCCAGGCCTCTTGCTGGAACGCGCACTTGGATCCTGATTCCGAGCCGCTGCGGCTTGGCGCCGCCACGGCGAATTCACCTGCCGGGCTTCACGCCTCGTGCATGACGACGCGATTGCGCCCCTGCTGCTTGGCCACATACAACGCCGCGTCGGCCGCCCGGAACGTCTCATCCACGTCCGGCCCCGTCGACGGCCACTGGGCCACGCCCGCCGATACCGTCACGCGGTTGGCGCCGTGCAATGGCCGTTCTGCAATATGCGCCCGCAGCCGCTCGGCCACATTCACCGCCTCCCGCGCCGCCACGCCGGGCAACAGGATCAGGAACTCCTCACCGCCATTGCGGCACAGCACGTCCGACGGCCGCGAACATTCACGCATGATCTGCGCCATATCGCGAATCACCTCGTCGCCGACGTTGTGGCCGTAGGTATCGTTGATGCGTTTGAAGTGATCGATATCCAGCGCCACCACCGAAAACGGCGTGCTGCCGGCCTGCATCTGGTCCACCGCGTCCTGCGTGCCGCGTCGGTTGCGCAGCCCGGTCAGCGGGTCCGTGATGCTCGCCAGGTTCAGTTTGCCGATCTTGTCCTGCAGGCTCGTGAAGCTGGCCATCACGGCGCGCTTGAGCCGTTCGGCCTCGAAGTACCAGGCTTTCACCGACTGCACGCGCTGCATCGCCACGGATACGTCCTGATGCTCCACGTTCGTGGCCAGTTGCGACAGCGGCAGCGAAATCATGCGGGCGCACCACCAGATGGCCAGCAGGAAAGCCACCGCCAGCGGTGCGGCATAGCCCAGCAACGCCCAGATCAGGTCGTGGATCGGTTCCAGCGTGACCTGGGCGGGGCGCTGCGCCACCACGCCCCAACCGCTGATGGGCACCGGCGCGTACCCGGCCAGCATGTCCACGCCCTTGGTATTGATGACGCGCATCGCGCCGGTATTGCCCTTGATCACCGAGGCGACCACCGGATTCGTCAGGACTATTTCGCCGACGCGCGCGGGATCGGTGTGATAGAGAAGCTGTCCATCGCCATCCACCACATACAGATACGACCCGTCGTGGTAATGATGCTTGCCCAGCAGCTCGTTCAACGCGCTTTCATTACGCAGGTAGATCGTGCCCCCGACGTACCCCATGTAGACGCCGTCGTTCGAAAAGATCGGGTGCGTGACGTTGATCAGCAGATTGCCCGCGATGGACACGTACGGCTTGCTGATCATGGGCTGGCGTTTGCTCAAGGCGGCGCGGCTGCCGGGGCTGTCGACCTGCACGCCCAGAAAGTTGCGGAAAGACGCCGTGGTGGCCAGGATGGTGCCGTCCGCGCCCACCACGCCCACCGAGTTGAAGCTGTCCGTCTGTTGCTGCACGCGCATCACTTCGGCAGCCAGGCGATCCGGGGACGCCATCAGATCGGGCATGTGCCGGGCGCTGTATCCCAACTGCTGCTGCGCCGATCGCAGAAAACTGGCCGCGCCTTCGGCCAGCTTCGTCGCATAGACGCGGTTCGATTCGAGCGTGTTCTCGATCAATTGCTCCCGCTGCACGCGATAGCTTGCATACAGGGCATTGGCCGTGGCGGCGATGGCGCTGAAGACGGTAAGCGCAAGCACAAGCCCGCGGAGATTGATTTGCATGGGATCGGAACGGGCAGGGGACGAGCCAGGCGTCCGGGCGCTTACCGTTGATTCGAAGGATATCGGTCGGGACGAGGGCCGGAGCGCAGTGATTGTAAAGTCACTGCCTGCATTACGGCAGGTTGCGCGGATCCTGTAGGTCTGGGGCAGGCGGGTCGTCCAGCAGGCGCGCCGCGGGCGATTGCGCCGCCGCCCCGGCCCGGAAGTACCCCATCACCGTCGCCACGCTGGCGTGGCCGGTCATCGCCATGGTGTCGCCCAGCGGCACGTTGCGCCGGCCGGCTTCCGTCACAAAGCCCGAGCGCAGGCTGTGCGCCGAATACGCGCCGTCCAGCCCCGCCAGCCGGCTGCGTTCCAGGACGATGTCGCGCACGGCCGCGGCCGCCAGCGGCTCGCCCACGACATCGCCACGCCGGACCCGCCTGAAGATCGGCCCTTGCTGAACGCCGCTGGCTGCCAGCCAGTCGGCCAGCGCTTCAGCAGCCTTGCCCAGGATCGGCTTCTGGTCCTGCGCCCGGACGGCGCCCGTCTGGTTGGTTTTGGAATGCGCCATCGTAAAAAGATAGCCATCGCCCGTGCGGCGGGTGTTTTCCATCGTGGCGCGCACCACCTCCGAGCGGCGGCGGCCGCCGCTCGCCCAGGCGAACAGCAGCAGCGCACGGTCCCGCTTGCCGCGCAACGAGTCGTCGCAGGTGTCCAGCATGGCTTCAAGCGGTTCGCGCGTCAGCGCCTCTTTGCGGGCGGGCGCCACGCCGCGGCGGGCATAGGCCCGGCGGGTCTTGGACACCAGCTCCCGCACAGCGGCGCCGCGACAGGGGTTCGGGTGCCCCAGCAACTCATGCGCCTTGGACAGCACGGACAAGCGCTGCAGCAGCGTGTTCAGGCTGGGCGCGCCAAGCTTGCCTTTCGCCTTCAGCCGCACCAGTTCCCGGTCCAGAGCCAGCGGCAGCTCCCACTCCAGGCCGGTATCGGAAGACCGTTGCGCGTGGTCCACCACGAATTGAATGACTGCGGCCTCGGACACGGGCAAGGCGAAGGCCTTGCCATACCGCAACCCGAACCACGCCGACCAGTATCGGATCGCCGCGCGGTAGCTTGATGCCGTGTTGGCCGAACTGCCTTCGCGCAGCAGGTCGCGCACGGCGGCGTCGGCGTGGCTGTCGAGCGTGTCCGGATCCAGCGGCGCCAGGGCGGCTGTCAGCGCCGGGGCCATGCCAGGCAAATCATTCATGTTTCCGCGCCCACGGCAGTTGGCCGTCCCTTTGGTTTTGGTAATAAAACAGTCGAATAATCCCGTCATGTTAGCCGGTGAGCGTGGCGCTACCGGCGTCCGGCCGTTGCGCATGGCGCCGGGCGCGGTGCTACGATTTCCCGCACGCAAGTCAACTTCCGACGCTAGGGCAAACCGTAGCGGTAAGTGTCCCGGCGGCGTTCCCTCAAGGAGCAATCCATGGCCGCAACCGTCGCAGACTATCTTGTCAAAGTGCTTGCCGAAGTTGGCGTCCGCCGCATCTGGGGCGTGACAGGCGACAGTCTCAATGGACTGAACGACAGCCTTCGCAGGATGGGCCGGATCGAGTGGATGCACACCCGCCACGAGGAAACCGCGGCTTTCTCCGCCGGCGCAGAAGCTGCCATCACCGGCACGCTGGCGGTATGCGCCGGCAGTTGCGGACCCGGCAATCTGCACCTGATCAATGGCCTGTTCGACTGCCAGCGCAGCCGCGTCCCGGTGCTGGCCATCGCCGCCCACATTCCGTCGTCCGAGATCGGGTTGGGATATTTCCAGGAAACCCATCCGCAGGACCTGTTCAAGGAATGCTCCGACTTCGTCGAGCTTGTCTCCAACCCGGCGCAACTTCCGGGAATACTGGCCCGCGCCATCAATACGGCGGTCGGCAGGCAAGGCGTGTCCGTCCTGGTGATACCTGGCGACGTGGCGCTCGCTGCAGCGCCTTCGGACGTGCCGGCCTCGTGGCCGCAGCCTCCGGCGCCTCCTCACATCCGCCCGGACGCGACGGCGGTGAAGAAGCTGGCCCAGCTGCTGAACGGGGCAGGGAAGGTGTCGATCCTGGCCGGTAGCGGCTGCGCCGGCAGCCATGATGCGGTGGTCGCGCTGGCCCAGCGGCTCAAGGCTCCTGTCATCCATGCGCTGCGCGGCAAAGAGCACGTCGAATGGGACAACCCTTGCGACGTCGGCATGACCGGCTTCATCGGCTTTTCTTCCGGCTATCACGCAATGGAAAACGCCGACCTGCTGCTGATGCTGGGCACGGATTTTCCGTACCGCCCGTTCTATCCCAAACACGCAAAGATCGTGCAGGTCGATCGCGATCCCAGCGCCCTGGGCCGGCGCGCGCCGCTGACGATGGGTATTGCTGGCGACGTGGGCGAGACCATCGCCGCGTTGCTCGAGCAACTGGACGACCGCCAGGACAGCGCCTTCCTGGACGCCGCGCTTCGGCACTACCGGGACTCCCGCAAAGAGCTCGACAACCTGGCCGCTCCCGCGCCCGCCGGCCGGCCGCTGCATCCCCAGTATCTGGCCCGGCGCATCAACGAATTGGCCGATGACGACGCCATCTTTGCGGCGGAAGTCGGTTCGCCCACCGTATGGGCGGCAAGATATCTCACCATGAACGGCAAGCGCCGCTTGCTGGGTTCCTTCAACCACGGCTCCATGGCCAACGCGATGCTCCAGGCGATCGGCGCGCAGGCAGCGGCGCCGGGTCGGCAGGTGATTTCCATGTCCGGCGATGGTGGGTTCACGATGATGATGGGAGACTTTCTGTCGCTGTCGCAGTTGCAGCTTCCCGTGAAGATCGTCGTCTTCAACAACGGCTCGCTCGGCTTCGTCTCCATGGAAATGAAAGCGGCCGGGTTCCTGGATACCGGCACCGACCTGCAAACCCCCAATTTCGCCGCCATGGCCGAGGCCGTCGGCGTACGCGGCATCCGGGTTGAATCGTCCGAATTCCTGGATGCCGCGCTGCAGGAAGCGCTTGCCCATCCCGGCCCGGTGCTGGTCGATGTGTTGACCTCGTCGCAAGAGCTGATCGTCCCGCCCAAGATAAAGCTCGAACAGGCCAAGGGATTTGGGCTGTACATGCTGAAGGCCATCATGAATGGCAGGGGCGACGAGGTAATCGAACTGGCGAGGACAAATCTGGGGCGGTGAGGTGAACCGAACGGGTGACATTCTGGCGACGGGCGCGGCGCGTTAGCCGAGTGGGTCTTTTGCGAAATCGCGAGGGAAGGGGGCAGCAGCCTCGTGCCCGCGCCTGTCTTGTGATTTGCTCAGCGACTAACCGAGTTCCACCAAATATTTGCGGCAGAAGCGTCTCGAAGAGCGCGGACGTCCGGATGACTTGCGCGCTAGCGGCAAGTACGCATATCTTTCGAGTTGAATGTACGAAATCATACGTACGATGTAAGATATACAACATAAATTGCAGACAACTCGCGATAAGGTTCCATTATCGTGACTAATTCCCCCGCCCAACTCGACAAAACATCAACATGGCCACTGGAATCACCGAATCAGATGTCTGGACCGCGGCAGACGCGCTGTTGCTCGAAGGCGCCCGCCCCACGATCGAGCGGGTACGGCAGAAGATCGGCCGGGGGTCCCCCAACACAGTTAGCCCGCATCTGGAAACCTGGTTTCGTGCCCTCGGCGCGCGCATCCAGGATCCGGGCGCTTTCGCTGCACCGCCTGCCGTGCCGGATCCGATTGCACAAGCGGCGACGCATTTTTGGGAAGCGGCGCTGGCGGCGGCCAGGGCAGAACAGGCCCAGGCCTATCAGGAGCGCTGGGAAGAGCTGGCACGGGAAGGGGAACGGTTTGCGGCGCAAGCCGAGCAGCTGGAACAGCGCGAAGCGCAACTGCTTGAGCGCGAGCACGACCTGCAGGAAGCGTTGAAAGTCGCCACGGCCCAACTGGCAACCACCGAAGCCCGCCTGCAAGCGGCAGAAGCGCAATTGCGCCAGCGAGACAAGGCGCTAGCCGCCTCGCAGGACAGCCTGGAGGACGCACGCGGCGCCAACAAGGCGCTGCTGGCTGACGCCGAACAGGATCGCGACCGCCACGCACAGGCCATTGCAGCGTTGGAAGCGCGCCACGCTGCCCACGAGCGGCGATGGCTCAACGAACTGGATGCGGAGCGAGGAAGCGTAAAGCGCCTGCAAACCCGCCTGGATGCATCGCTGTCCGCCGCCCAGCAACAGGCAGATCAACTGCGGGACGCGCTTGCCGCGTCCCAAGCGCAACTTCGCGCGTCCGAACAGCAGGCGGCCGCCTTGCAGGCGCAGGGGTTGGCCGACCAGCGCCTGCAACAAACCGAAGCCGTCGCCGCGGCCAATGCGCTACAGGCCAGTCAGGCGCGCGAATCCGAACTGGCGCAGCGCCTGGCTACGGCATCCGCGCAGGTGAATGATCTGTTGGCGCAATTGAAGTCGCGAGACGCCCAGTTCGGTGATTTGGCGAGCCGCTTGCTGGCAATCCAGGAAACGCCGAGGCCAGCGCAGCCTTCGCAGCAAGCGGATCCGGTAGTGGCGGCGCGTGCTGAAGGACTGTGATTCGCGCGTGGTGGATGGCGCGCCCCGATTTCGTATATTTCGATGCGAGCAGCGTGCCGGGAAAGAACCGAAAAAGATGCCCCGGAAGCCGAATCTTCCGGGGCGCTGCCTTCTCATCTTCAAGAAAAACCTTGCTCATCCGCGTACCGGAGCAGTTCGGCGTTGGTCTCGATGTTCAACTTGCGCATCGCCGACTGTTTTTGCGTGCCGATGGTTGCCACTGAACGATGAAGGCGCCGCGCGATCTCGGTAACGGATAGGCCCTGCGCAAACATCCGCACCACCTCCAGCTCTTTTGGCGACAACCCCTTTCCCTTGCCGGCACGTCCCATGGTCACGTCGTTCTGGCTGAGCCGCTGGCTGATGCTGTGCGACAGGATCGGCCCGCTTTCGCTCAGCGCGCGCACGCAGATGGACACCAGCTCATCGATCGGCTCTTCCTTGCTGACGATTCCCGCCACGCCCACCTGGCGAAGCTGGTTCAGGATACCGCTGTTGGACAACATCGTGAAGACCACGATGGGAATTTCCGGGAACAGGCGTTGCAATCGCTCAATCAGCCGCAGGCCGTCTTCGTCCGCGGACCGTGCGGCCATTGAAAAGTCGGTGACGATGAGATGGCAGGGATGGTCCTGCACGGCAGTGACGAGTTCGAGGCCTGATCGAGCAGTGGCCACCACCGTAAACCCGGGCACATCGTTCAGGGAATCCGCGAGCGCGAGGGAGATGATGGGATGGTCGTCGGCGACGATGATCCGAACATCCTGATCGGACGAAAGCTTCATCATGGTCCCGCCATCGCGTTGATGTTCGACTGCGCCTGGTAATCCCGGGTGTCCGGATTGCGACACGGCACGGGGAAGCCGGTCCGTGGCTGGCCCCGCCAGGCTGAGAGCGCCAGGAATTTCGGTACGTCCGTCGGTGACCATTTTATGTTCAAACTCCACTGAAAAGGCGAGGAGAAACGGTTGGGCTGCAGGCAGAAAACGCGCGAAGCAGGCGGCCAGGGCTGCTGAGAAAGCCGCTGAATCTACCGCCCGATACCCATTCAATACATAGACAAGCTTCGAAAGCCAGTCGGCATCGGCGCAATATCGGATTGTTCGGCGTCCGAATTTGAAGGCTAGACCTGGGCCAGCGTATCGCGCAGCAGCTCGACCACCGCATGGCTTTCAGCCAGGGCAGCCGCATTCAGCCCGGCGCTGCGCAACTGCTCCTCCAATGCTTCCAGGCGTTCCGTGATTGCGGTCATTTGCATGACGCTCAATGCGCCGCGCATCCGGTGCAGCGTGCGGCTCAACAAGCGTTGGTCGTTCGTTTCGAGGGCCCGGACCATCTGTGCGATATCGGCTTCCATCGTATCGACGAACAATGCGCGGTACTTTTCCGGCACGGCCGGCGCGGGCTCGGGTTGGCGCGTTGCGCGCGGCGGGGCCGTGGCGTCGGCAATGTCAGCCGATGGCGCACGGCTTCCCTGAAGATGCCGTCGCAATGTGGAAAGGCTGATGGGCTTGACCAGCCAGGAGGTCATGCCCGCCGCCAGACAGCGCTCTTCTTCTTCGCGCATGGCGTTGGCGGTGACGCCAATGACGGGAACGGTGGCGCCTTGGGCCCGCAATGCCTTCACGAGTTCATAGCCATTCATGCGCGGCATGTTCACGTCGGTCAGGACCACGTCGTAACGCGTAAGCCCCCACAACATCAGCGCTTCCGCGCCGTCGGACGCCAGGGTGACCTCGCAGCCGAGTTGTTCGAGTTGATGCTGCAGCGTCGCCTGATTGATCGGATTGTCCTCGGCGACGAGGATCGACAGGCCAAGCGGGGCTAAAGCGCTGATGTCGGATTCGGGATCCACGGTATGTTCTCCGCGAACCGCGGCCAGGATGCCGGCCGCAATGTGTTCGATGCTGGCAATGACCCGGACGGTGCGCGCGGTGGGTGGCTTGGCGCTTGCGCTGGCCAGCACGTGGTGGCCGGCCCAGTCGTGCAGGTTGCCGCTGCCCGGATTCAGGACATCTACAAGGATGTCGTCTGGCGTGCCGGCGGGCAGGGGAGCGGGCGCGGGAACTGCCTTGGCGCCCCAGCGTTTCAGCCACTGGCTGATGTTTTCGGACAGTTCGTGATGCGGGCTTCGGACGTATACGGTCAGGCCGCTCAAGTCGGGCGGGCTGAATGGCTGGCCGGCTGCCACTTGTAGCGGCAAATCCAATGAAAAGCTGCTGCCCAGCCCGAGTTCGCTGGTGACACTGATGCTGGTGCCCATCAGTCCGGCCAGGCGTGCGCAGATGGATAATCCGATGCCAGCGCCGCGCACGGTATGTGAGCCGCTGTCGATCTGATAGAACGGCACAAAAAGCTGCGCCTGTCCTTCCTTGGGGATGCCAATCCCCGTGTCGACCACCTGCAGCCGTAGATGCGTGCGGTCGGCCAGCACTTGCGCCACTGTCAGCCGGACGATCACATGCCCGGAGTCGCTGAACTTGATGGCGTTGCTGAGCAGGTTGCTGAGGATCTGGTGGATACGCACGGGGTCGCCCGTCATCCATTCGGGCACGGCGACGTCCACGCAGCAAAAGAGCAGCAGCCCCTTCTGTTCGGCCATCGCCGCGTAGGCGTTGGTGCATTCTTCGACCAGTTCGCGGGGGTTGAACTCCGAAAACTCCAGCGCGAGTTGCCCGGCTTCGATCTTGGTGATGTCCAGAACGTCGCTGATGAGCTGCAGCAGGATCGCCGACGAGCTTTGCATGCGCTCCAGGTGCTGACGCTGTTCGGCGTCCAAGGTGGTGAGGCTCATGAGTTGCAGCGTGCCCAGCACCCCGTAGAGAGGAGTTCGGATCTCGTGGCTCATCGTGGCCAGGAAGGTCGATTTTGCTTCGTTGGCCCTGTCTGCCTCGCGCTTGGCCTCCGTCAGGGCCTGCTCAACGACCGCGCGGGCGCTGATGTCCGAGAAGGCGCACAACACCACGTCCTGGTGGTTGTAGCGGGTAGGTGCATAGGCCACGTACAACGGACGTCCATCCGTGGCCTGAAAACTGGCGATCGTGCCCGGACCGGCTGCGCCGAGCACCTGCCTCAGGAACAGGTTGGTCTGCGGCGAGTTGTCCAGCTCCCGGCCGGCCTCCGCGCCCAGCCATTGAAGCGCCAGGCTGTTGCCGAATACGACTTCACCGCCGGGCCGCGCCAATACGCACAGCGCCACGGGTGCGGTCTCGATCAATGTCCGGCTGAATTCTTCCTTTTCGACGATGTCGCGTTGCGCATTCGAGGCCGGGGCGATGACGTGGCGGCTGTACCATCGCGAAGACATGATGCCGGTCCCAAGGCTGAGCAGAATCAGCAGACCCGCGATGGCGGGCAGCCAAAGGTTGTCCTGGAAGAAGGCGCCATAACTGACGCGATAAGTGCCAGTCCAAACTCCCGACGGGTCCGTGATACGCAGCACGATCCCTTCCGCCGTGTATTCCAGGCCGTCCTTGGTTCCGGTCGGTCCGGGCGGTTCTCCGAGCAGCAGCCCCTCGCTGCGGTGCGTCAGCCAGAACCCGCCGTGCAGCGGCTTGCGCAGGGTCTTTTCGAAGATGTTGATCCGCTGATGATTGAATTGCGTGGCCGCGTAGACGGCAGACGTTCCATCCCGTGCCGTGGACCAGACAGATTGCGGCATGTCGGCGTACAGCAGGCCCAGCATGCTGCCGGAAAGCGCTTCCAACCTGAACCAATGGACGCGTCCGGATCTGGGAGGGTCGCGATGCCCGGGAAGGTCTTGATCAATAAGGCGTTGGCGGACCGTCTGCAGGCGGCGCAACTCCGTTCTGATGGCGTCGGTGACTGTCAGGAAAGCGGTGGGACTCAGGCGCTCATACCCCGACACGGCGCCGACGGCGGGCACGCTCATGCTGATGCTGTCCGACTGGTTGACCAGGAAGATCGTGGAGGCGGGATAGTAGGACGCCGCCCAGTAGCTTGAATAGAAGTCCGCCACGAACTCGCCCAGGTTCGCAAGGCGGCGGCCTGCGGTGGGGCAGTCAGAGGCCTGCTCGCACGCCAGCGAGAAAGCCATTTCCGCGTAGGAATGTTGACCTTCAAAGAGCTGCATGCCGAAACGCTCTGGCACGTCGGTCGCCTGCAGGGTGATTTCTGTCGAGAGGTTTTCGGCGGGCAGCGAGGGGCTGTGGGCGCGGAGCTTTCCCAGGAATTGCTCCTGGGCCTGGATGTAGCCGACCAGAATGGAGAAGTCGAGCTTCAGACGATCGCTCTCTTGCTCGACGATGCGGTTCAGTCCCCAATAAAGCGCACCGACCAGGACCAGGGCAAAGGGCAAGATGCCGAAGAGGGCGAAATTCAGCCAGCGAGAGGTACGGGTGATCCGGGCAAACGGGGTATCGGGCTTTCGCATGGCCGGTTCTCACCGATACTCAGGATTTGCCGCCTGCCGCTCGCTGGCGAGCATCTGGCTGAAGCGGTCGGAGGTGACGGCGGGGGATATGAAATACCCCTGGACGCAGTCGCAGCCGATGCGGCGGAGGAACGCGAGATCGTGGGCGGTTTCCACGCCTTCGGCGGTGACCTGCAAGCCCAATTGCCGCCCGAGCCGTACCGAAGACACCAGCGCCGCCGACCGGCTTTCGTCGTGTGCCGCGCCACTGACAAAGGCGCGGTCGATTTTCAGTTCGGTGAACGGCGTCGAAATCAGGCTGTACATGGAGCTGTATCCTCGGCCAAAGTCGTCCTGTGCCAACCCGAAACCCTTCAACCGCAATCGGCTGGCCCCCATATAGTATTGGCCTTGTATGGTCGGTGTCTCGTCCTCGAGTAGTTCGAAGGTGATTTCGGACGCCGCCACGCGCTTGGCCGCCACGATTTCCTCGAGGTCGTCGGGCAGATCCGGGTCGTCCAGGCACTGGGTGGGCAAATTGACGGAGACGGGCACCCGAAAGCCCATCTGGCGCCAGTGCATGTGCGCGTTCAGCGCGGCTTCCAGGATATGTCGCAGCAGAGCCTTGTCCAGCCCGTGCGCCCGCACCGCGGCGAGAAATGTGTCTGGCGGCAGGCAGCCGAATGCCGGGTGCAGCCACCGCGCCAGCGCCTCAGCGCCCACGATCCGCCCGGTGGCAAGCGATTGTTTGGGCTGGAACCATGCTTGCAGGTGCCCCTGATGCAGCGCGTTATCGATCGCGGCACGGTCCAATACGGGGCCCGTCGTGCGGCGCACGAGTTGCGGTTCCGTGGGTGCCGTTGATTCAGGCGGATTGCGGCTGAGCAGGCCGGCCAATTGGGAGGCGTGGTGCGGGGTAAACGGCTTGGAGAACGAGCCCAGCACGGCAAGTCCCTTTTCCTTGGCCATCATGGCGACGCTGTTGATGATGCCTTTGAGGCAAGCCGACACGATCGCCAGCATGGGAGGTTGTTCGTGCCGGGACAGCCGGTCGATGAATTGCACGCCATCCATGCCGGCCATGTTCAGGTCGATCAGCACCAGGTGATACGGCTGCCGCGCGGTCTTGGCCAGGGCGGTCTCGGCGCAAGACGCCACATCCGCCCGGCCAAATCCGGCCGAAGCGAGCTGGTCGGCCAGGTGAACGCATTGAAATGGATGATCGTCCACGATCAGCACCCTGTACTCCGACAGCTTTCTCGTCATGCGGCTTCCTTGAACGGCATCAACGCCTGGCACAACGCGGCAATCGCCAGCGGTTTGAGCAGCACGGTGTTCATGCCGGCTTCCGAGCTGCGCCGCAGGTCTTCGGTGAAGGCGCTGGCGGTGATTCCCACGATCGGGCGGGTGTAGCCCTGGCTTCTGAGCGCGCGGGTGAGGGCGTAGCCGTCCAGCTCTGGCATGTGCAGGTCGGTCAGGATGGCGTGGAACTCGGGGAGTTCGGGCAGTGCCAACGCGTCGTTGCCGTCTGCCGCCACAACCACCGTGCATCCCAGGTGTTCAAGCTGTTCGCGCAGGATTTGACGACTGACCGGGTTGTCCTCAACGACCAGCAGGTGCATGTCGAGCGCGTCTCGCGACGGCTCCAGCGCGGGAAGCGTCTTGGTGGCGACGCTGTCCTGCGCCAGCCGGACCGCCGCGACGATGCTGGCGAGGCTATGGCTGTCGGCCGTCCAGGTGTTGCGAGCCGGCCGCGGCTGAACGCCCGGGGGTTGCGCAAAAACCCGAGCGCCGCTCCAGACGGCCGGCGTCAAATCGCGTGACCACGTTTCCACAAGGACGCTGCCCTCGCGCCGGCCATGGAGGGTGGTCTTATAGGGCATTGCCACGGCGCCGCAGTGACGCAACCACTGGCACAGATTCGCGACCACCTCGTTGTTGGCACCCCGCACGAAGACCGGCCTGGAATCCAGCCGCACACCCAGGTCCGTGCGCACACCGCCGACGCGCGGCAGGGTCAGGGTGAGCGACATGCTGGTGCCCAGGCCGGGTTCGCTGACGGCGCTAAGCGTTCCGTTCATCATCTCGGACAGGCGCCGGCATATGGCAAGCCCGAGGCCGGTGCCAGGGACATTCTGGTTATCACCGGATTCAGCACGGAAGTAGGGTTCGAAAAGCCGCGCGTGGTGCTTTGCCGAGATGCCCATGCCGGTGTCCGCCACCTGGAATTTCAGGGTGGCGAAATGCGCGTCCTGGCTGAGTACCTGCAAGCGCAGCACCACCTGCCCGGAACTGGTGTATTTGATGGCGTTGTTGACGAGGTTATTGAGGATTTGGCGGACGCGGGTCGAGTCGCCCAGAACTTGCGCCGGCGCGGCCACATCGGCCAGTGCGTACAGGTGCAGTCCCTTGGCGTCGGCGCGCGCCGCATAGGTGCCAATGACGCTGTCCAGCAACTGAACCGGCGAGAACTCCGAGGTTTCGAGCTTCAGGTAGCCGGCCTCGATGCGCGACAGGTCCAGCGTGTCGTTGATGGAGCTGAGCAGGGTTGCCGAGGACTGCTGCATCGTATGAAGGTAGTGCTTCTGCTGGGCGTCCATGGCGGTCAGGCCAAGCAGTTCAAGCGTGCCAAGGATGCCGAACAGCGGTGTCCGGATCTCGTGGCTCATGGTGGTCAGGAACACCGTCTTGGCGTGGTTCGCGGCGTCGGCGTGCAACTTGGCCTGGGTGATGGAGTGCTCGACCCGTTTGAATGCAGTGATGTCGTTGATGCCGCAGAGGATGACTTCCTCGGCGCGATAGGTGATGGGCGCGAAGGTCAGGTACAGGCACCGTCCGTCGTCCAGCGGGTATTCGCGTTGGGCGCCATGACCGTCGTCGGCCAGCAGCCGGGCCAATAGTGCGGGGTCTTCCAGCAACCAATCCCTGGCGAGTTCGTTCGACAGCAGCGGCATGCCATCTGCCCGGCGCAAGAGACACAGGCCCACGGGCGCGACTTCGACCAGTCTTCGATTCAGGGACACGCTTTCTGCCAGGGCCTCGTACTGGCGCAGGGCGGGGGCGACGAGTTTCCGGCGGATGTGCCGAATGCCGACGATGACCGCAGCGCACAGCAGAAGCGCGCCGCCCAGCGTGGCCTGGATGGCGTAGGCGGCGTCATCCAGGATCCGGCTGATCGGCATGTAATAGACCAACCGCCAGCCGTCTTCGCCGACGGACTTGCTGAGCACGACGTAGCGGGGTAGCAGGCCGGATCCCCACAAGCCGAATGAGTCCTCGCGTCCGGCGTAGCGGCTTAGCCCCGCCAGGGTTTGCGCGTCGTCCGGACTATGCAGGACGGGCGCGCCATCCTGGTCATGCAGGAGGTAGCTGCCGCCCTGCAGCGAAGACGGGTCGATGGCCGCGTTGATGTCGCCGAGTTCCAGGCCGATCCATCCGGCGTTCGGCGTGGAAGCATCGACAGGCGTGTACAGATACAGGGGTTTGGCGTTATTCAGCTGAGGCTTGAGCCAACTGATGGCGTTTTGCCCGCCGTGCGCAGCGTTGGGATTGGCGACGGCGAGCTTGCGCGCGAGCCAGGATTGCGCGGCGTGATCCGGACCGGCGGGTTGGCCGGGGCGGGGCGTGAGATAGGTGGTCTGCCCATTTCGAACGGAACTGAAGAGCAGTTGCGTCTGCGCGAACGCAATGTCGTTGAGATCGCGCGGGGTGAGAATCAACGCCCAGTCGTAGGCGTTGGGACCTTCGTGCAGGGGGAAGACGTTGATCTGCCCTGTGTTGCCAAACTGACGCGGCGTTTCGGAGGCCGGCGCGGAATCGGTGTTGCGGACCAGGCTGGACGCCAGCGAGCGAAGCAGCGACTCCCGCTGATCGAAGAAGATCTGCGCGTTGTACGCGGCCGCGTTCATCTGGCGCCGGTAGGTGGAAACCGTGCTGGTGAAGGACCAGTAGAGCAGAAATGCAGCGGCCGCCGCGATGCAGGCGAGCAATGCGGCGGCGAAGAGATGCAAGAGCAGCGTGGGGGCTCGGGGGACTGGCTGGACGTCTGGCGAGAGGGTATTGGATTCCTTGACAGGCATGCGCCCATCGTAGGTATGGCCCCAAACGGCGGATGTAAGAAAACTTTGAAAATGCGCCGATGACGCGGGCAAATGGCAACGCAAATCGTACTTTTACGATTGGTTTGTGAAATTGTGATCCATAAACTCGTCGCCTTATGAACGCTATCAACCAGGCCGAATCCGCCTCACTCGTCAGCGAGCCGTTACGAATCCAACCCGTGCTGGACGCCAAAGGGGTTGTCCGCGAAATGGCGCTGGTCGGCGGTCACAGCCGCCTTACTTCCGCGTTGCTCGCCAATGCCGCTTCGGCAGATGCCTTGCGCCGCGCCGGGCGAATCTTCCGCGCGGCGGGCTGCATGGCAACGCTGTCGATGGACCATCCGCTCAACGTCCACTCCGATATCCTGCTTCCGCAGCAGCTGTGCCAGGATCTGCGCATTGGCGCCGTGGCTGGCGACCAATTGCGTGACACGCTGCAAGAAGCGCAGCTCAGCCAGCCCATCTATCCCTGCGCCAAGGTCACGTACAACGTCCCCCTCAGCGACCGCCTGGCGCAGGGCGCGACGCTTTTCCACAGCTACCAGGAACTGCAGCCTGCGTTACGCGTGCGGCTGCTGCCCTCGGCGCAAGTTCCATTCGGCACACTTCGCGCCACGGGCCTGCGGGTGGGCATCCCGGAAGGCATCTGTACCCGCCGCCCGTTGCAAGAGCGCTTCTTCAGCCTGCTGGGGCAAGCGTCACGCCAAGGCCTGAAGGTCTTGGCGCAAGACATCCGCAGGATCGACGACTTCAACTGGCTCCGCGCGCAGCCCGACGTCCTGTTTCAGGGCGAGGCCCTGTCAATCGCCTTGAGCCTTCAGTATGTCCAGGAGTGGCTGGCCAGCGCAGGCCCCAGCTGGCGCGCTTTTCAAATGGGGGCATAGAAAAAGGCCACACCGCGGATCCGATTAAAATCCGCGCATGCTTCCTACTCAAGTCATTTTGGCGCTGCTGGTGCTACAGCTTGCGCTGCTTATTCCCCTGGTCGCCGTGGGCATCCAGCTCATACGCTGGTTACATTGGTGCTTTCTTGCTTCCCCCCAGACTCGGGGCGAGCGCCCTCGGTTCACTGGTCCGGTGCTGGCCCTGATTTTCAGCACGCTGGCGGCCACCGACTTCATCGGCTTTGAACCCTTCCCAACCCTGTCGCAAATGTATCCCGTGCCGGAGGGCGCACGCGCCTACTTCACGGTGGCGATGCTGGCCCTCGCGGTCTGGTGCTGGGCGTATTCCGGCGCGATCCGCAGCCGGATTCGCACGATGCTGGGCATTTCGTAGCCCTTGCGCCCGACGGTAGCAACGTTCGGCCCATCGGCGGGTCAGCGTCCCGGGTAAGTTCCCTGGAATGGTTCGTTGTTGGGCTCGCCAAAATCAGACCGATGGTAATTGGCGGGGTCGGAATGGGTTGCGCGCGCGGCGTGCGACCCGTCGGAGCGGTGAGAATCCATGTAACTGCAGCCGCTCAACACGATTGCCAGCAATACGCCGGCGAAAGCCATGCTTTTCATGGCACACCTCCACACTGTTTGCCTGCGCCCCGGACCGGCGAACCCGGCCGGCCGCAGCGGCAAGCCGAGCAAGTAATGTTCCCATTCAGCTTCGCGCGGATTTCGGATACATTCGATTGATCGCGATGGCTGGCAGGGCGGGCGCCGCCAGTCCGCATCCACCGCAACCTGGGGCGAAAGCCCCGCCAGGAGCCGCGGGTGATACCACGCCAGTCCGTCGACATAGCCCGGGTTCTGCTTGTGATCGTCATGCTCTTGGCCTTGATGATCGGCAGCCTGTATGTCCTGCGTCCCTTTCTGCCCGGGCTGATCTGGGCCACGACCATCGTGGTCGCCACCTGGCCGGTGTTGCTCTCGATTCAGCGGCACTGCGGCGGGCGGCGCTGGCTGGCCACCGTGGCAATGCTGCTCATCCTGCTGTTCGTGATCGTGCTGCCGTTGTATCAGGCGATCTCCACGCTGGCGCTGCACGGCGGCGCCATCATGGCGGCCGTCAAGAGCCTGCCCGACTATGCACTGCTGGCGCCGCCGGCGTGGATCGGCAGCATTCCGCTGGCCGGCCCCCGCATCGCCCAGGAGTGGCAGACGTTGTCGGACGCGGGCGCTGGCGGGTTGCTGGCGCGGATTGAACCGTACCTGACCACCGCCGCGCACTGGCTGCTCGGTCACGCCGCCATCGTCGGCGTGTTCGTGATGCATATGCTGATCACCGTGATCATCGCTGGCATCCTCTACAGCAAAGGCGACATTGCGGCCGATTTTGCGCGGCGCTTTGCCAACCGGCTTGCGGGCCAGCGCGGCGTTGCCGCGATCAGGCTGGCCGCGTCTGCGATCCGCGCGGTGGCGCTAGGCATCGTTGTGACCGCCGTGGTGCAATCGGCGCTGGGCGGCATCGGGCTTTGGATTGCGGGCGTGCCTGCGGCGGGGATTCTGACCGCGCTCATGGTGATGCTGTGCCTGGCGCAGCTCGGCCCGTTTCTGCCCATGCTGGGCGGGGTCGCCTGGCTGTTCCAGAACGATATGAAGCTGGCGGCCGCCGTGCTGCTGGTCTGGGCCATTGTGGTGGGAACGCTGGACAACCTGCTGCGGCCACTGCTGATCAAGCGCGGGGTGAACCTGTCGATGCTGCTGATACTTTCCGGCGTGTTGGGCGGCATGTTCGCCTTCGGCATCGTCGGATTGTTCATTGGTCCGGTGATTCTGGCGGTGACGTCGACGCTGCTCAAGGCGTGGATCGATGAAGTGCCGCCGCCCGCAGACGTCTACCCAGACGAAGCCGCCTTGAACGTGGACCCGCCCGACGGACCGCGGCAGAAAAGGGCGTAACATCCGTCTCAAGGTGCGGGCCATGTGGCCCGCTTTTCGCAATACCCGGCAACACCGATGACAATGCTTTCTCTCCTGGCGCCTGCAGGCGTGACTGACCTTTTCCTTCACCGTTTCAATCCGCTGCATCAGGAGGGGGGACGATGAGCAACACGATGCGGCCCACCAAGCCCGGCACGCTCACGCTGACCTCTCGTCCCGCCAAGCGCAGCGCGGCAAACCGCAGTGCACGTCCGGCGAGATCGGACGAGTCCGCTGCGACGAGCAAACCGTTCCAGCGTGCCCCGGCTGGTCAAAGCCGGGGCGTCTCCAACGCCGGAAAGACTGACGCGTTTGAGCGCAGGGCCATCGAATCCAAGGGAGCAGCACGTCGAGCCACTGAGGCGAAAAGCGGCGGGCCGAAAGCCACCGAACGCCAAAGCAGCGGACGCGCTGCAAGCGACCGCAAGCCCGGTGAATGCTATGGCGCTAAATCGCAAGCGGGCGGGCCCAAAGCCAGCGCGAAGGGCGCCGCCGCCCGGCCCGTGCGAAACACTTCCGAACGCCGCGATCGCTCCAACCCCTCCGCGCAAGCTGCCGCAAGCAACACCGATCGCCTGGCCAAGCGCCTGGCGGCCGAGCTGCCGTGTTCGCGCGGCGATGCCGAGCGCTACATCGAAGGCGGTTGGGTAACCGTCGACGGCAAAGTGCAGGAAGAGCCGGGGTTGCGAGTCGCGCCCTCTCAGGTTGTGAGCTTGCTGCCCGGCGCACGGCTCGAAGAAGGCCGTCCGGTCACCGTGCTGGTCCACAAGCCGGCCGGCATGTATGCCGACGACCAGCCCGGCTCGGCGCGCGACCTCATCCTGCCCGAGAACCTGATGCCCGGAGACCGGTCGGGCCAGCGCTACCTGAAACGCATGTTCAATGGGCTCAAGCTGGTGACGCCGCTGGAGCGCGCTGCGAGCGGCCTGGTCGTCTATTCCCAGGAGTACGCCGTGGCCCGCAAGCTGGTGGAGGAGGGCCGGCACGTGGAGCAGGAATATATCGCGCATGTCGAAGGCAAGCTCAGCGAAGCGGACTTGGCCCGTATGCAGCGCGGCATGGCCTATGAAGGGCGCGCCGCCACGCCGATGAAGGTCAGCTGGCAGAACGAGAACCACCTTCGCTTTGCGCTGAAGTCGCCCCCGCCGGGGTTCATTGAAGCCGTGTGCGATGCGGCGGGCTTGCGCTTGCTGGCATTGCGGCGTCTGCGGATCGGGCGTTTGCCGATGGCAGGCCTTGCCGCGGGACAATGGCGCTACCGGCTGGACTACGAGCGATTCTGATGGGCGGACCAACCAGCTCCCAGATTGCCGATTCTGTGTTCGCGGCGCATCCGCAGACCACGCCGCGCGTTGATGGCGGCTCCCCGGACGCCGGACGTCGACGGATGTTGTTCAATGCCGGCGCGCTTTGCCTGGCCGGCTTTGGCCTGGCAGGTTGCGCAGGCGGGCGGCAGGGTTCACCAAACGCCACATCCCAGTCTGCCCAGAATGCCGCCGCACGGCGCGACACCGCGCCGCCGCCTTCTCACGCGAAACCGGCGGCCGCACCCGTGCCTGCCCTGCGGCCCGGCGCGAAGGTCGCGATTGTGGCGCCTGCGTCCGCGGCGCCAAACGCCAGCGATCTTGCCGCGGAATGGCTGGAAGACCGGGGCTTCGTGCCGGTGGTCATGCCGGCATCGCGCACGCGGCTCGACGCCCCCTATGAATACCTCGCCGGTACCGACGCCCAGCGTCTGGACGACTTGCATGCCGCGTTTGCCGCGCCGGATATCGGCGCGGTGTGGTGCCTGCAGGGCGGTTTCGGCTCATGGCGGCTGTTGGACAAGCTGGATTTCGCGTTGCTTCACCAACATCCCAAGCCCTTCATCGGCTACAGCGACATCACGGCCCTGCATCTGGCCATGCAGCGCCACGCCGGTTTTGTGACGTTTCACGGGCCGATGCTGGCGCAGGATCTGGTCGCGGGCAAGCGCGAGCCCACTGAATCCCATCTGCTGGCCATGCTGGGCGGGCAGATCGGGCAGGGCGCCTGGATTCAGCCTCCCCCGGATACACGGGCGGTGGAACTGGTTGCGGGCACGGCAAGCGGACGACTGGTCGGCGGAAACCTGGCGCTCATCGCCGCATTGATCGGCTCCCGGCACGAGATCGATACCCGCGACGCCATTCTGTTTTTTGAAGACGTCAACGAGGCGCTGCCTCGCGTGGACCGGCTATTGAGTCAATTGGCCGCCGCCGGCAAGTTTGACGGTTTGAAGGGCGTGATCGTGGGCAATTTCACCCGCATCATCGGCACGAATCTGGAGGATGCGCAGGCGCAAAGCCTGCTGTATCCGCTGGTGATCGAACAGTTTGCCGCGCGCGGCATCCCGGTCCTGGCCGGCTGGCCCAGCGGACACGGCGAACCCAATCTGACCCTGCCGCTGGGCGCGCGCGTCACGCTGGACACCGGGCGGGCGGCGTTGCGGCTGGATCAGGCCGTGACGCGGTGAGGAATGCGCCGCGGGACAGGGGTTTGCCTCATTAATGGCGCATTAGGTGCATTTGTGCACTATAAAAGCGACTTCCCTCCGTGAGAAGTTTGACTTATTAATAGTGCATTAACGCGTTTAAAGCACTATTATTGCGTCATGAAAAAGAAGATCGAACCCAGTTTCGAGGCGGCCGAAGCTTTGGCTCGTCTAGGTGCGCGCATCCGCACCGCGCGCTTGCGCCGCAACGAAACAGAAGCGATGCTGGCCAGCCGCATGGGGGTTTCGCGAGCGACCATCAACCGGCTTGAGCGCGGCGATGGGGGCGTATCCCTGGCGCTGGCATTTGAAGCGTTGCTGCAGTACGGCTTTGGCGACCAGTTGTTCGCGCTGGGAGATCCTGACCTCGATGGCGTCGGCAAGCGGCTGGATGCCATGCGCCGGCCCGCCCGGGGCAGCGGCAAGGCGCAGCATTCGCATCGCGCCGATCCTTCCAGCCTGTAACGCGGCGGTCGCCATCGTGCCAGCCAAAAAGCATAAAACCGTCGAAAGCGAGCTTTTCGTCTACGTGGATATCCGGGGCGAGGCCGTGTTGGCCGGAATCCTGACCCTGGACGACACCGACGAGAACCATTTTTTTGCCGAGTTCACGTATGTGCAGTCCTACGTGAACGATCCGCGCGCGTTTTCGTTGGACCCGCTGAATCTGCCCCTCACCGATTCGACGACCACATTCCGCACCGAAAGCCGCTATCAAACACTGGGCGCCATTTTCGATGCCGCGCCGGATGCCTGGGGCCGCAATGTGATGCGCGTGGACAATGCGGGCGCCCGGGTGAGCGAAAACGAAGTCCTGCTCAAGGGCCGCGGCATGGGCGTAGGAGCGCTGTTTTTCAGCGCCCGCCAGTTGACGCCCAACATGCGCAAGACCTACCGGCTGCCCGAAGTCAGCCAGCTCGAATCCCTGGCGGACCTGCTGACTGACATCGACCAGGGCATCAAGCCCAAGGGGCTGTATCGCGACATCCTGGGTAGTTCGTGGGATATCGGCGGCGCGCGTCCCAAAACGATCGTCCGGGATGCGGAAGGCGAGATGTGGATCGCGAAGTTTCCCCGCAAGGGCGAGTCCTACGACCGCCAGCGCGTGGAGTACGCCAACCTGCAGATGGCCCGCGCCATCGGGCTGAACGTGCCCGAGATCCGCCTGGCGCAGACGCATCTTGGCGCGGTGCTGCTGACGCACCGGTTCGACCGCGAGCTATTGCCGGTCCAGCAAGGGGCGGATCCAGTCATTGCGCGGCGGCATTTCCTGAGTGGCGCTTCCCTGATCAGCCCGTCGGTCCACATCGGCAAGCGCGAGCTGGACGGGCCGCGCGGTAAAGCCACGTATTCCTACGCGCGGCTGGCCGACGTGGCGCGCCGCATCTCGTCGAATCCTGTGCAGGATCTGCTGGAGCTCTATGCGCGGATGGTCCTGAACGTGGCCGTTCACAACACGGACGATCACCTGAAGAACGTCGGCTTCCTGAAGGACGAAGGCGCGCACACCTACCGGATGTCGCCGCTGTTTGATGTGGTAACCCAGGAAGGGTCGGCGCGGCATTACCTGCATATCGGTGCTGAGGGCCGTGACAGCACCTTTGCCAATTGCCTGACCGAGTACCGGCGTTTCGGACTCCGGTCGGAAGCGGCCGCCCGATCGATCATCGACCGCGTCCTGGATGTGGTGCGCGAGCGCCAGCGATTTTACGAAGAAGCCGGGATGTCGCAGGCCGAAATTGCTCACGTCGAAGCGTCGTTGATGGCGTGGCGTCAGCCGTGGAAGTAGGGGGCGATCACCCCTCGTGGATGGCCTGCGGATCAAACGCTTGCCCGCGTTCCACCATGCGCGCGTGAAAATCGCGGCTCAGGGCGGCCAGCGTGACTTTGCCGAGCCGATCCAGAAGCAGACGCTGCGCCTCTTCGAACGCGTCGTCCAGCGACGCATTCACCGCCTCTTCCACCAGGCATCCCGGCGACTCGCTGCGATTGCCCATCGCAAAGATCTCCGGTGCGCCCAGGGCGTCGTAGATATCGCGCAACGTCACTGCGTTGAAGTCACAGGAAATCGTCCATCCGCCGCCGTGGCCTTTTTCGGAGCGGACCAGACCCTGCTCTCGCAGGCCGGCCATGATGCGGCGGATCACCACGGGGTTGGTCTGCATGACGCGGCCCAGGTCGTCGGAGGTCATGGGACCGGGGTGCTCGGCCATATGCAGCAGAACGTGCAGGACGCCGGAAAGCTTGCTGTCTCTTCTCATGCAACAGATGCTATTGCATGACGCCGGGGACGGTCAACGCGACGCGGCCACACAAGGCCGCGCCGCGCGCGACGTCCAACGCACGAAGATCAGCTCCGCTTGGCCTGCCAGTTGCCCTTGCCGGCGGCGGTGCCGCTCATGGTGCGGCCGTTCACGACGCCCGCATAACGCACGCCGTCGGCGGTGAAGGTGATCGACGTGCCGTCCAGGCGGGCGTCCGAGATCGGCACGGATCCCAGCTTGCCGGACAGCACCTGATAGTGCTGATCCAGCTGCAGCGTCTGGCCGCCCAGATCCCATTTGCCCTGAACCTTGGCCGGCACGATCCACAACAGCGCCGTGCAATAGGTCTGGCAGTTCTCGGTGACGGTCTCGGAGGCGTCCGGCTCCCAGTCGCCCATGCGGAACGTATTGGACACAACGCGGGTGCCGGCCGGCAGTTCCAGCAGCTTTGGCCGCAGCTTCTCGTTGATGGTCGACAGCAGGAACATCGTGATCACGTCCGCCTGCGACAGGTCTGTGGTGAAGAGATCCTGCGCCACAAAGGTGGCCCGGTCGGCCACGCCGGCGCGCTTGGCGTTCTGGCGCGACAGCTCGACCAGGTCGGGGTTGTACTCGATGCCTTGCGCGGTCAGGCCACGCTGCGCGGCCGTGATGACCGTGCGGCCATCGCCCGATCCCAGGTCCATCAGCCGGTCCTTGGGCGTGACCTTGGCCATGTCCAGCATCTTGTCCACGAGACTTTGCGGGGTCGGGACCCAGATGACGTCCTTGCCTTCCTGGCCGACGTCGGGCACATAGGCCTTTTGTTCCCCGGCCTTGGCGGGCGCCGCGGCGGTCTGCGCCATGGCGGCGCTCGCGCCCAACAGCGCGAATGCCATTGCCGAGGCCAGCATTGCGAGACGCAGGCGCGGGGTGAACGCCTGAACCGCGGACTTGGAAGATGCGTTGAAGCGTACGTTGGAGCGTTGCATGGTGAGGGTTCCTTGGACGAAGAGGACAGGGAAGAACCAGTTAGCCGATGGCCTGGGCGGGCTTGAGCAGTCGCATGAGCGGCACGCCGGCTGCCAGCACGGCCAACCCGATCAGGGCGCCGGCGCCGGCGTACATGGCGCTGGAAACCACCAGCCCGGCGCAGGTCAGCGCCAGCAGCAAGGGAGGCAGCGGAAAGAGCGGCACGCGGAAGGGCCGGGGGCGATCGGGATCCAGGCGGCGCAGGCGCCAGACGGACGCGGCCACCAGCATCATGAACAGCCAGAACACGGGCGCGGTGTACGCCACCATCGTTTGCACGCTGTTCTGGCTGAAGGCGCCCAGCGCCACCAGCGCCAGCGTGATCAGTCCCTGGGCCACCAACGCGCTGACCGGCGTTTCGTTGCGGTCGCTCCAGCCGGCAAGCGCCTGCAGCCGCGGCACGTCCCGGCCCAGCGCGTAATACACCCGCGCGCCGGTGATGATGGTGCCGTTGATGGTGCTGAGCGCCGTGGCGCAAATGGTCAGGCTGAGCAGTGCCGCGGCATAGGGGCCGGCCGCAAGCTGCATGACCTCGGCGCCCAGCGCGGGCGTGTCGCGGAGCCCCTGCAAGCCAAAGATTTCCAGCAAGGCGATGTTGGTCAGCACATAGGCGCCGGTGACGACCGCCGTGCCGATCAGCAGCACCCGGCTCATATTCCGCCCGGGGTCGCGCAGTTCGCCACTGAGGTACGCGGCTTCGTTCCAGCCGCCATAGGTCAGCAGCACGAACACCATGCCCATGCCCAGCAGGCCTGCGGTGTTGCCCGACAGCGGCGCGGGGTCCGGGGTCTTGAGCGCCTCGCCACCCGAAGCCGTCAGGCAGGCGATCAGCACCGCGGCCAGGGCGATCACCGTCAGCAGGGTAAAGACCCATTGCAGCCGCTTGGAATAACGCGTGCCGATCATGTTCAGGCCCGTCAGCACGACCACCGAGATGGCCGCGTGCACGGCCGGCCCTTGTGATCCCAGTGGCAACAGCCGGTTGGCATAGTCGCCGTAGATGAACGCCACGACCGCAATCGCCCCCGTCTGGATGACGGAGCAGCGCGCCCAGGCAAACATCAGCCCAACGCGCGCACCCCAAGCCCGGGTCAGATACAGGTATTCGCCCCCGGCGCCGGGATACGCCGAGCCAAGTTCGGCATAGCAAAGGGCGCCCACCAGCATGACGAGCCCCCCCGCGCACCACAGGCCGATATACATGGCGTCTGAATGGGCATGCTGCGCGACAAGAGGCGGGAAACCGAAGATGCCGATGCCGATGACGACGCCGACCAGCACCATGGTTGCGTCCATGACCGACAGGCCGGTGGGCGCGCGATTGTTCACGGCGTCAGGAACGGCGCTCATGGTTGCACGCCGCGTGGACATGGATCGGCATGCAGCGAAAGGGCGTGGAGAGAAAGGAGATCAGGGGGGCGCGCGGTGGAAGTGGAGGGCAGATTCGCGAGGAAACGCGAGCGGAGCAATGACATGCAATTCTCCCGGGGGTGGACGCGCGGAAACGGCTTCTGGGCAAATGTCGGCATATGCTGACAATTGCCTGAACATAAAGCGACCGTTACCGAACAGGGAAAGTTCCGCAGGGTTTTCCTGGGTGAACGCGGCAGGCGCAAGCGACGCGGGGCGCCATTTCGACTTCATCCGTTATCTCATTAATCGGCGTTAAGCTATTGATTAATTACCAGATAATTAAAAAGGAACAGCCGCAAGCTAAGGTAAATTCTTAGAAGTAAATTCTCAGGATTCGAGCGCTGATTTTTCGCCTCCCGACCGCCAAATAAATTCACACCCATCTCAAGAGTCGGCTGCTATCCTGCTTTTTCGCGCTCACGCCTGCGCCTTCGCGCGGACGAACGGCAGCCACCGCACTTCAGGAGCATCGACATGAAGCTTTCCCATCGCGCGTTGATCGCCGCACTGGCGCTGTCTGCCATCGGCGGCGTCGTCCCCTCGGCCATGGCGCACCACGGCTGGTCGTGGGCAGAATCCGAACAAATGACATTGCAGGGATCGGTCGAACAGGTGCAGATCGCCCCGCCGCACCCCACGCTCAAGGTCCGGGCCAAGGACGGCGTGTGGACGGTGGAACTCGGCAACCCCAGCCAGACAAAGGAAGCCGGATTCGTGGAAGGTTCCGCCAAGCCCGGCGATGCGATCACCGCCGTCGGCAACCGTGACCAGGACGCGGCCGCCAAACGCATGAAGGCCGTCCAGGTGACCGTGGGCGGAAAGACCTACGACATTTACCCAAGCCGCATCAAGAAACCCTGAGCACCCGCGCCGGATGCCTGAACTGCTGCGGCTTGCGCTCGAACACCTTGAATCCGTTCCGCCGGCGCTGTGGTTGCGCCGGTCCGGCGTTCTCTATCTGCTGGTGAACGCCGCGCATATTGGCGCCATCGGCCTGTTGATCGGGTCTATCGTGCCGCTGGATCTGCGCCTGCTCGGCATCCTGAAGCCGAACGCGCTGGCCGTTCTGGCGCCGGTGCTGGCGCGCACAGCCGCAACGGGCCTTGCATTGGCGGTGCTGACGGGCGCGTTGCTGTTTTCGGTGCGTCCGCTTGAGTATCTGGAAAATCCCGCATTCCTGGTGAAGATGGCGCTGCTGGCCGCCGGTGCGGTCAACGCCTGGCTCGTGCACCGGGGCCGCGCGTGGGCCGGCGTCGAAAACGGCGGCCGGCCAACCGGGATGCTTCGCGCGCAGGCAGGTGCGTCGCTGGCGCTTTGGCTGGGATGCCTGATCGCGGGGCGCTGGATCGGGTTTCTGTAGCGGCCCGGTCAGCAGTAAGGGACGCCCTGCGCATTCACATACAGCGCAAACAGGCATTGGCCGGTCACCATGAACAGCCGGTTGCGCCGCGCGCCGCCAAAGCACAGATTGGCGCAGCGGTCGGGCAGGGCGATGCGGCCGATGGCCGTGGCGTCCGGTGCAAAGACCATCACGCCGCTCAGTTCCGGACCCGGCCCCCAGCCGGCCCAAAGATTGCCGTCGGTATCGCAGCGGATGCCGTCCGGGATCGCCTCAACGCTTGCCTCCACAAACGTGCGCCCTTCATCCAGCGTGCCGTCCTCTCCAACCCCGTAGACCAGGATGCGGTTAGGAGAAGATCCGTTGTCCACGACATACAGCAGCCGTTCGTCCGGCGAAAAACACAGACCGTTGGGATTGTGGACGCCCCGGACCACGACCTGCAGCTCCCCGGTGCCGGGGTCCAGCCGATAGACGTGTGTCGGAAGTTCCGGGTCGGCCTTGAAGCCTTCGTAGTTGCTCAGAATGCCGAATACCGGATCGGAGAACCAGATCGATCCATCTCGCCGCACAACCACGTCGTTCGGCGCATTCAGGCGCTTGCCCTCGAACCGGTCGGCCAGCACCGTCACTGAGCCGTCGTACTCGGTCCGCACCACGCGCCGCTCGCCATGTTCGCAACTGACGAGCCGGCCCTGGCGGTCGCGCGTGTTGCCGTTCGTGTACCCGGAAGGCTGACGGTGCACCGATACCGCACCCGTTTCCTCGTCCCATTTCAAGAGGCGGTTGTTGGGGATGTCGCTCCAGATCAGGCACCTGCCGTCTCCGAACCAGATCGGGCCCTCGCCATAGCGGACACCGGTCGCCAGGCGTTCGATGCCCGCGTTATTGAGCCGGATATTGCGGAATCGGAGATCCAGCACCTCAATGGCCGGATCGGGATAGCGTTCGCTGGGTTCCCACATGGGACCTCCTGTAGCCGGGTCGCAAGCTGGCAGGCGGCTAGCTTGCCGGGATGGAATTGCCGCGTCCATCCGCCTGTAGCAGCAAGCCGCCTGCCCGGGCGGGTCCCGCGTCCGTGCGGTTCACCCGAATCAGGTGAACCGCGGCGTGCCGGCGTCAGTTTCCAGTGGGCAGGGAAAGCTTGAAGCCGTCCTTCGCCAGACTGTCGCGGATGTACTGGAACCGCTCGTAGCCGGACAAGGTCAGCGGTCCGTCATAGCCTTCGCTTTGCATCTTGCGGGGCGGGTAGTCGATGTACGTCTTCATCAGCGGCGCGACGGCGTCGTTGATCATGACCATCGTCCAGGTTCGCTCCGTGACGTTGCTCATGAAGATGTCGTAACGCTCCTGCGGGTCGGCCCACAGGTCGAACACCTGAGGCACGGTCGCAACATAGGACTCCGCGCCTTTCCACCCCAGGTTCGTGTCCACGGCAAGCCCGCCCGTCACCGCGCCGTCGTCGCCGCGCAGGTTGAACACCGCCTTGTAGTTGGCAACGCGCACGGCGCCCGGCGACAACTCGTTCTCGGTGAAGTAGAACCACGACTTGCGGTCGCACTTGCCGGTGCCAAAAAGGACGGGCGACATGTCATAGCTGTCGAAGATGATCGGCTTGTCTTCGCGGTCGTTCGTGGGCAGCTTCACGCCGGCAACCGCGGCAAACGTCGCCATCAGATCCAGGCCACCCACCAGGCTGTGATCTTTGGCGCCCGCGGCGATCTTGCCGGGCATCCACGCGATCGCGGGGACCCGGTTGCCGCCTTCGCGCACCGTTCCCTTTGTGCCGCGCAACGGGGTGTAGCCCGCATCGGGGTAGACGTCCTGCCAGGCGCCATTGTCCGTCGTGTAGAACACCAGCGTGTTCTTGTCCAGGCCCAGCTCGCGGATCTTGTCCATGATGCGCCCGATCCGTGCGTCCAGTTCCACGACCGAATCCGCGTACTTGCTCTTGGACATGGACTTATGGATGTAGTCGGGGTCCGGCATGTTGGGCTGGTGCACCTTCATGAAGTTGATGCTCATGAAGAACGGCTGCTCGGACTTGGCGTTGCGGTCCAGATAGTCCAGCGAGGCCTTTTCGACATACCGGTCAAAGAACGGAATGCCGACGACGCCTTCGCGGCCGTTGACCATGGGCGTGTCGACGTATTGACCGTTGATCTTGAACTCCTCGCGCGGCTTTTCGCCGGCGTTGCCGGACAATGCGCCCTTGGTGACGCGCTGGAACATCTCGCGCACGTCCGCGGGCATGTCCGGGAACCACGTGGGATCCGCGTAGGTGTAAGCGTTCAGGTGATAGAGGCCCGCATACTTCATCTCGTCGTAGCCTTGGGCGTTGGGCAAGGCGTAGTCCGCTTCGCCCAGATGCCATTTGCCCGTGAAGAACGTCTTGTAGCCGGCGGTCTTCAGCACCGACCCGAGCGTCCATTCGGCCGCCGGCAGGCCGCCGCCCTGGCCTTGAAAGGCCACGGTGGTCATGCCGCTGCGATTGGGGATGCGGCCGGTCTGCATCGCTGCGCGGCCGGGGGTGCAGCTGGGTTGCGCGTAGAACGAGAAGAAGGTCATGCCTTCGGAAGAGAGCCGGTCGATGTTCGGCGTTGGCATGCCGCGGCCGATGCCGCCGCCATACGGACCGAGATCGCCGAGGCCGGTGTCGTCGGAGACTAGCAGGATGATGTTGGGTTTGCGCTGATCCTGCGCGGAGGCGGGGGCACAGATTGCCGCTCCCGCCATGAGAAGTGCTGCGGCACCGCAAGTGAGCGTTCGTTTGGTCGCCATTTTCAACTCCGTCGTGTGAGAGTGAAATCAACCGCACGAAGCTGCAAACCGTGCGGTTCACATTGGCCTACGTACTTGGGGGTGTTCAATCCGGGACGCGCAGTCCGGGACTTGCAATCCGCCATGCATCGTCCGCGGGATTTGAACTGCAATAATTTTCATCTTCCTTTCCCGCCTGTCAACGAGATTCTGCGATGCGCTTGCATGCGTGCGCCGCATTGGTCAACACGGACCGGCACGGCTGTATCACGCGTTGACTGCGCTTGCGCGATTGCCAGCCTGCGCGCGTTGCTCTTATCGTTGATGCGTTCCGGACGCGCCAGCGTACCGCTCGCACGTTCCTCCGGTAATCGCACTCGCGAGGTTCCCATGGACTACTCATTTCTCCTGGCAGGCTTGGCGGCGGCGTTCTTTGTGGCGCTGTTTGGCGCCATCGCAATGGGCAAGCGATTGGGCAGAAAACTTGAGGAGAACGGCGGGGCAGGGGTGGCGGCGATCGAGGCATCGGTGTTTGCGCTGCTGGGGCTGCTGGTCGCGTTTACGTTCTCGGGCGCGGCGCAGCGTATGTCGGACCGGCGCGATCTCTTGATCCAGGAAGTCAACGCCATCGGCACGGCATGGCTGCGGGTTGATCTGCTGCCTCCCGCTGCGCAGCCGGCGCTGCGGGCGCAATTTCGCCACTACGTCGATCAACGGATCCTTTATGAACGCCATGTCGCCGATCTGGATGCGCGGACCGGAATTGCGGCCAAGGCCAGCGCGCTGCAAATGGACATCTGGCGGGCCTCCGTCGGGGCGGCGCGGGACGATGTTGCGCCGCCGCTGGCGGCCTCGTACGTGCAGGCAGTGAATGACATGTTCGATGCGGCGACCGCGCTTGTCGCCGCCCAGAAGGTGCATCCGCCCATGGCGGCCTACGTTTTCCTGGGGTTTCTTGCGCTGATCTGCGCCGGGCTGGTGGGCGTGAAGCTGGCCGCAACGCAACGGGGGACGCTACTGCACGAGCTGATCTACGCGCTGGTCATGACCGCGGCGCTGTACATCATCATCGACTTTGAATTTCCACGAATCGGCACGATACGCATCGACCAGAGCGACGCGTTGCTGGTGTCGCAACGCCAGGCGATGGTTGACCCGCCGTCTTCCCGCCCGTGACGCCGAGGCTGCGGTAAGCGCGGGCGTATGCCCATACCCGCGAACTCGGTGCAGTCGCACTAGCGCAGTTGCGTTTTGCCGGCACACGGCATCCGTGCTTATATTTCCGAAGCCCATCGCGGGCCGGCCCTTTGGGAGATCACCATGGCGCTGAGCGATGTGCGGGGCAATCCCGTTTCCAGCGATGAACCGGCGTCGATGGCCGCATACGAACAGGCGCAAAGCTTGTTCCACGGCTATTACGGCGATCCCTTGGGCATCATCGACGGGGCGCTTTCCGAAGACCCCGTCTTCGTCATGGGCCACCTGCTGCGCGCAGGCATGATGATCACCGCCAGCGACAAGTGCGTCGAACCGCTGCTACGCGAAAGCGTTGAGGCTGCCGAAGCACTCGTCGATATCGCCAATGATCGCGAGCGCCGTCATACGGCGGCGGCGCGCGCCTGGCTCGACGGCAATTTCTCTACCGCGTTGCGGCGCTACGCCGACATCCTTGCGGATTACCCGCACGACACCCTGGCGCTGCAGGTGGGCCACATCGGCGACTTCCTGCTTGGCCGCTCGGCCATGTTGCGCGACCGCGTGGCCGGCATTCTGCCCGCGTGGACCTGCAAGATGCCCGACTACGGCTACGTGCTGGGCATGCACGCCTTCGGGCTGGAAGAGACCAATCTCTATGCCGCAGCGGAGGCCCAGGGCCGCCGCGCGCTGGACCTGAACCCCCGCGATCCGTGGGCCGTGCACGCGGTGGCTCATGTGCTGGAAATGCAGGGCAGGGTGGACGAGGGCATTGCCTGGCTGAACGGCCGGCGCGACGACTGGTTCAGCGACAACATGCTGTCCATCCACAACTGGTGGCACCTGGCCCTGTTCCACCTCGACCGCGAGGACATCGCCGAAGTGCTTGCCATGTACGACGACCGGCTGCGCGAAACATCCACCGGGCAGGTGCTTGACCTGATCGACGCGTCGGCCATGCTGTGGCGCCTGTTGCTGCGTGGGATCGATGTCGATTGGCGGTGGCGGCAGCTTGCCGAAGTCTGGCAGGCGTGCGGCGGCACGGGCTACTACGCCTTTAACGATGTGCATGCGTTGATGGCCTACCTGGGCGCCGGCGACGGGGCAGCGGCACAGTCGTTGATCGAATCCATGGAAGCCGCCGCTCAGGGCGCCGGCACCAACGCGATGATGACGCGCGACGTGGGGCTGCCGGTGGCGCACGCGCTGGTGGCCTTCACGCGCAAAGACTACGCATTGGCCGCGGATCTGTTGCGCGACGTGCGCCTGATTGCGCACCGGTTCGGCGGCAGCCACGCCCAGCGCGACGTGTTGGCGCTGACGCTGGTCGAGGCGGCGCTGCGTGGTGGCGCGCGGTCGCTTGCGAAGGTGCTGACCGCCGAACGCATGAGTCTCAAGCCCAACAGCGAGGGCAACCGCAAGCTGGCCTCGCGGGCTGCGGCGCTGTAACGGCATCAAAAGATACGCCTGCATTGCGAAAGGATTCTCTTCAAGGAGAACGCGCATGAAAAAGCACGCGAAGATCGGGTTGGCGTTGGTGGCAATACTGGGCGCGACAGGCGCGATCGGCGCGTATGTCGTGGTCTCCGCGCCACCGGCGGGGCCGCACGTCATCACGTTGGGAGACGGCAAGCAGGGACCGGCGGCGATGGCCTGGATACCCGGCAACGAATTCCTGATGGGCAACGACCACCAGATGTCCCAGCCGAACGAGCGCCCGGCGCACAAAGTGCGCGTCAGCGGGTTCTGGATGGACGTGCACGACGTCACCAACGCGCAGTTCCGCCGCTTCGTCGAGGCGACAGGCTATGTGACGACCGCCGAGCAGAAACCACGCTGGGAAGACCTGCGTGTCCAGCTTCCGGCTGGCACGCCGCGTCCGGACGACAGCGCCTTGCAGGCGGGCGCCATGGTGTTCACCGGCACGGAGACCGAGGTGTCGCTGCGCGACTATTCGCGCTGGTGGCGCTTTGTTCCGGGCGCAAACTGGCGGCACCCCGAGGGGCCGGGCAGCAACATCGACGGCAAGGACGATCACCCGGTCGTGCAGGTGTCTTACGCGGATGCGCAAGCCTACGCCACGTGGGCGGGCAAGCGGCTGCCGACGGAGGCCGAGTGGGAGTTCGCCGCGCGGGGCGGCCTGGAGCAGGCTACGTATACGTGGGGCAACGAGCTGCTTCCGCAGGGCAAGGCGATGGCCAACATCTGGGACACCCGGCAGCCGCAGCCGTTTCCCGTCGTCAAGGATGAAAAGGTGCAGGTCGGCACCACGCCGGTAGGCAGCTTCGCCCCCAACGGCTATGGCCTGTACGACATGGCGGGGAACGTCTGGCAATGGACGTCGGACTGGTATCGCGCGGATGCCTTCAAGTTTCAGGCGCAGTACCGCCAGCCGCCGCAGGACCCGGCCGGACCCGCCGACAGCTTTGATCCCGACGACGGCGGCACGCCCGTGTCGGCGCCCAAGCGCGTGACCCGCGGCGGATCCTTTCTTTGCAGCGACACGTATTGCATCAGCTACCGCGCCAGCGCGCGGCGCGGCACGGACCCGCTCAACCCCATGTCGCATATCGGCTTTCGCACCGTCATGACACCGCAGCAGTGGAAGGCGGCGCAGGCGTCTCAAGGCAGCATCGCCAGCCGTTGACGCCTGTTCGCCGTGCGGGGCGCGGACAGGGGAAATCGTTCAAAGGATGTCACCACCGCGCCATGCGCGCGCTCGGGAGATCGTCATGCAAGCTTCGATTCAATATCGCTCCATGCGGCGGCTAGCCAGGATGTGGCTCTGCATCGTGTGCCTGCTGGCCGGCTGCGCCGCGTCCGACCGCCAGAAGCAGGCGGAGTTGGCGTCCTGGACCGACGGGCCATCCCGTGTGGCCATCGTCGCGTTCGTGAAGGCAGTCACCGAACCGGGCAGCCCGGACTTCGTGCCCGAGGAAGATCGTATCGCCGTGTTCGACAACGACGGCACGCTGTGGAGCGAAAAGCCGATCTACTTCCAGGTGATGTTCTCGATGGACGAGGTCCACGCGCTGGCGCCATCGCATCCGGACTGGGCCACGCGTCAGCCGTTCATGGCGGTGCTGCAGAACGATCATGCCGCGGTGGCCAAGTCCGGCGAGCGCGGCATGATGGAAATCGTGTTGGCGACCAACACCGGCATGCCCGTCGCGCAATACACGCAGCGCGTCGATCAGTGGCTGCAAACCGCGCGCCATCCGCGCACCAAACTGCCGTACGACAGCATGACGTACGTGCCGATGCGGGAGCTGCTGGATTACCTGCGCGCGCGCGGCTTCAAGACCTACATCGTGTCGGGCGGCGAAACCGAGTTCATGCGGGCCTGGACGCAGAAGGCCTACGGCATCCAGCCGGAACAGGTCATCGGCACGGCGTTCGGCAGCGAATTCGTGGCAAGCGGCAACGGGTACGCGCTGATGCGGTTGCCGAAGCTGGACTTCAACGACGACGGCCCCGGCAAACCCGTGGCCATCCAGCGTCACATCGGCAAGCGTCCCATACTGGCCTTCGGCAACTCGGACGGCGACCTGCAGATGCTGCAATGGACCACCGCCGGGCCGGGCAAGCGGTTCGGCGGCATCGTTCACCACACCGACGCCAAGCGCGAATGGGCCTACGACCGGGATTCGAGCGTCGGTCGTCTGGACAAGGCCCTGGACGCGGCGCGGGCCAGTGGATGGACGGTCGTCGATATGGAGAAGGAGTGGAAGCGGATCTACGCGCAGGATTGGCAGTGATCCGCAGCGGAGGGCGGCGGCGCCTATCGTCCGGGCCAGACGATGGTGGGGGCTTCGCCGCTGTTGCGAATGAGCGCAAGGACTTTGCGGGAGGTTCCGCAAGCAGGGTTGTGATTGATCGTGATCGAACTCATGGCATGTCCGATGGCCATCGCAGCGTCAGTTGCGCGTGGCGCCGGCTTCGTACCAGCCCTTGCTCCGATTCACGATCCGCACGACGAGCAGCATGACGGGGACCTCGATCAGCACGCCGACCACCGTTGCCAGCGCCGCCCCGGACTGAAAGCCAAACAGGCTGATCGCAGCTGCGACCGCGAGTTCGAAGAAGTTGGACGCGCCGATCAGCGCGGACGGGCACGCGATGCTGTGCTTTTCACCGACGCGCCGGTTGAGCCAGTACGCCAGGCCGGAATTGAAGAACACCTGGATCAGAATGGGCACCGCCAGCATCGCTATCACCAAGGGCTGCCCGATGATGGCTTCGCCCTGAAACGCGAACAGCAGGACCAGCGTCAGCAGCAGGGCGGCCATCGAGAACGGACCGATCCGCGCTAACGCGGCATCGAACGCCGCCTGACTGCGCCGCAGCAACGCGCGGCGCCACACCTGTGCCAGGATGACCGGCACCACGATGTACAGCCCAACGGAAACCAGCAACGTGTCCCACGGCACGCTGATGGCGGACAGGCCGAGCAGCAGTCCAACCACCGGGGCGAAGGCAAACACCATGATCGTGTCGTTCAACGCCACCTGAGATAGCGTGAAAACCGGATCCCCGCCCGTCAGCCGGCTCCAGACGAACACCATTGCCGTGCACGGGGCGGCGGCAAGCAGGATCAGACCCGCGATGTAGCTGTCGAGCTCGTCGGCCGGCAGCCAGGCGGCGAAAACGTGGCGGATGAACAGCCAGCCCAGAAAGGCCATGGAGAACGGCTTGACTGCCCAATTGATGAACAGCGTCACGCCGATACCACGCCAGTGTTGCTTGACCTGATCCAGCGCGCCAAAGTCCACCTTCAGCAGCATCGGGATGATCATCACCCAGATCAGAATGCCGACCGGCAAATTGACCTGGGCGACTTCCATGCGACCGATGGCCTGGAACACGCCGGGGGCCGCCTGGCCCAATGTCACGCCCAGGACGATACAGAGAACAACCCACAAGGTGAGATAGCGCTCGAAGACGCTCATGGAAGGGCGCTGGGGCGCCAGACGTGCGGCGGGTGCGGTGGAGGGCATGGGTTGCAGGAGAGAAGGGCGGTAGGTAGGGGGGCTGGGTCAGCAGGATTCACACGCGCCGCGATCGGTGACTGCGCAAGGCGCGCCCGCGCAGCAGTGCTCGGTCAAATAGCCCAGCAGGCCGTTCATGCGGGAAAAGTCGGCGCGGTAGATCAGGTTGCGGCCTTGCTGTTCGATGGAGACCAGTCCCGCATGCGCCAGCTCTTTCAGATGGAATGACAACGTGTTGCGCGCCACGGCAAGCTGGTCGGCAAGCACGCTGGGGGTCAGGCCTTCTTGTCCGGCGACGACCAGGGCGCGGAATACGCGCAGGCGTTGGGAATGGGCCAAGGCGGCGAGGGCGAGCACGGCATGTTCTTCATTCATGCGCCGGATAATACAACGATTGTTGAACTGTTGAATAGTGGTGAACGCGGATGCGGCCCGCTTGAGATCAACGCGGGAATTCACCCCCCGCGCTCTCATCCAGCAACCAATCCCGAAACGCCGCCACCGCCGGGATGGCCAACTTGTCTGGCGACGCAAGGAAAAAGTATCCCGCGCCCGTGCTGAATTCCTCATCCAATGCGGGCGCCAGCACGCCTTGCCGTAACTCATCCTCCACCAGGAAGGTCGGCAACAGCCCCACGCCCAAGCCCGACGCCACCGCCTGGATCAGGTGCGTTGTCAGTTCAAACTGCGCGCCCCAGCGCATCGAGCGCACGGGCAGGCCGTGGGCTTCGAACCAGCGTTGCCACACGGCCGGCCGGGCCGCGACTTGCAGCAGCACGTGCTGGATGAGGTCTGCGGGCCTGCGGATGGTCTGGCGCGCGGCGATGTCGGGGCTGATGACCGGGATGACGTGTTCATTCATCAGCCGATGCGGGACCAGTCCCGGCCAGTCGCCATCGCCCACGGCAATGACGGCGTCGATGCCGGCCAGATCCAGGTCGAAGCGCGTCACGCGTGAATGCAGGTGAACCAGAATGCCGGGATGGCGCGCATAGAAGCGGTGCAGCCTGGGCATCAGCCACTTGGCCGTAAACGTGGGCAACGCGGCCAGGTGGAAGGCGCCTCGGCCAGTGCGGTGCGAGATCGCCTGAAGCGATGCGCTGCGGATGCGCTGCAGGGCGGCGGCCAGTTCTTTCTGGTATCCCGTGCCCGCCTCGGTCAGCACAATCCGCCGCTTTTCCCGGCGAAAGAGCGCGACTTCCAGAAGATCCTCCAGCGCCTGCACCTGCCGGCTAACCGCGCTTTGCGTCAGCGCAAGCTCGGTAGCCGCTCGCGTAAAGCTCAGATGACGGGCGCTGGCTTCAAAGGCCAACAGCAGGGACATGGAGGGGGTGAGGCGGCGCGGGTTCATTCAATTCGTGCATGAAAATGGTGGCCCCAATATAGCGGAATTGCCCGCGTTGACAGTTTTCACGCTGGGAGACGCATACGTTGCAACTGGCAAATCATTCATAAAACGAATGATCTATCCAACAATTTTCCGTTTTTCCGCGACGCGCTTTGGCAAGAAAATGAGGTCTACATGGTTCACCTTGCGATCCATCAGGCGCAGGGTGGCTCGACGCGGTCAAGATAGGCCGGCCAGCGCTCAGCGCTGACTGATCAAGCTTTTTTCGTACGGAGGTAAAGATGGATTTGGGTATCAAAGACAAGACGGCGCTGGTGTTGGGCGGCGGCGGTGGCCTGGGCAGCGCCATTGCACAGTCGCTGGCGCGCGAAGGCGCCAAGGTGGTCGTCGCCGATCTGAACCTTGACGCCGCAACGGCCACCGCCGACGGCATCAAGGCTCAGGGCCTGTCTGCCTTTGCCCTGCAATGGGATCTGCGTGCACTGGACGCCTTTGACAGCCAGGTGGCGTGGATCGAGGCCAACGTGGGTCCTGTCGATATCCTGGTCAACAACACCGGCGGCCCGCCGCCCACGCCGTCTTTCGGGCAGCAAGCCGATCTTTGGCGCGAGCATTTTGAAGGCATGGTGCTGTCCGTCATCAAGCTGACTGATCGCATCCTGCCGGGCATGCGGGAACGGCAGTGGGGCCGCATCATCACCAGCACTTCGTCGGGCGTGATCGCGCCGATTCCGAATCTGGGCATCTCCAACGCGCTGCGCATGTCGCTGGTGGGGTGGTCCAAGACGCTGGCGCGCGAAGTGGGCAAGGACGGCGTCACGTCGAACATCGTGCTGCCGGGCCGCATTGCGACGGCGCGCATCTCTTTTCTGGACGAAGCCCGGGCCAAGCGCGAAGGGCGCAGCGTAGAGGACGTCAGCCGCGAAAGCACCAGCGCCATTCCGGTGGGTCGTTACGGTGACCCGCAGGAATACGGCGATGCGGTTGCGTTTCTGGCCAGCGCGCGGGCCAGCTACATCACCGGATCGACGATCCGGGTGGACGGCGGCCTCATCGCAAGCATCTAAGGCCTGACGCCTGACTCAACCCACTTCTTGAAGAAACAGACCATGAAACTGACTGCTGACGCGAAAGGCGTATATCCCATCGCCCCGACGCCGTTCTTTGACGATGGTTCCGTCGACCACGCCTCGATCGACCGCATGATGGAGTTCTATCTGGCTTGCGGCTCGACCGGCCTGACCGTATTGGGCCAACTGGGCGAAGCGCCCAAACTGGACTTCGCGGAATCCCTGGAAATCGCCTCGCAGGTGATCGGCAAATCGCAGGGCATTCCCATCGTGGTGGGCGTGTCCGCGCCCGGCTTCGCCTCCATGCGTTCGCTCACGCGCGAGGTGATGGACCGTGGCGCGGCCGGCGTCATGATCGCGCCGCCCAACACCTTGCGCACCGACGATCAGATCGTCAACTACTACCACCAGGCGGTGGAGGCCATTGGCGACGACGTTCCGTTTGTGTTGCAGGACTATCCGCTGACGTTCTCGGTGCAGATGGCGCCCACGGTCATCCGGCGGATCGTGACCGATCTGGCTTCGTGCGTCATGCTCAAGCACGAAGACTGGCCGGGCCTGGAGAAGATCTCGGCGCTGCGCCGCTTTGAAGCCGAAGGCGCCATGCGGCATATCTCGATCCTGTGCGGGAACAACGGCCTGTTCCTGGACTACGAAATGGCGCGCGGCGCCGACGGCGCCAACACCGGATACTGCTTTCCCGACATGCTGTGCGACTTCGTCAAATGGGTAGGCGAGGGCAGGACCGAAGAGGCGCATGATCTGTTCGATGCGCACCTGCCGCTGCTGCGCTACGAACAGCAGCCGGGTGTCGGCCTGGCCGTGCGCAAATACGTGATGATGCGCCGGGGCATCCTGACCAGTGCGGCGCAACGCCGGCCGGGTGCTGCGCTGACCAAGCAGGCGCGGACCGAGGTCGATCATCTGTTGGCGCGCCTGGGCAAGCGCGACGCGCGCGCGCGGGATCTGGTTTAAGGCATCTGCCGCATCGAGCTCGGGCGCGCTGAGCGCCCATTCTGATTTCACAGGGAGAAAAACCCATGACCGTTTCGGACGAGGTTCATTTCAAGGCGCTGTCCGGCGTCACGACGGCAACACTGACCACCATTTTGTTGAAGAAAGGGCTGCGCAACGTCTGGATCCGCGGCGCCTTCCCGTTGGCGCAAGGCCTCGAACGCATCGTCGGCCGCGCGTTCACGGTGCGCTTCGTGCCGGCCCGCGAAGACCTGGCCACGCCGGAATCATGGTCCTCGCCCAAATCCAGCCGCGGCGCCATCGAACAGATGCCCTCTGGCTGCATCGCGGTGGTCGACGCCATGGGCGTGAAAGACGCCGGCATCTGGGGCGACATCCTGTGCGCCCGCATGGCCAAGCGTGGCGTCGCGGGACTGGTGACCGACGGCGTCGTGCGCGATCTGGCCGGTGTACTGGGAACCAAGCTGCCCGTCTGGGCGAGCGGGGCGGCGGCGCCTCCGTCGGTGGCCGGCCTGACGTTCGTGGATTGGCAGCAGCCCGTCGCCTGCGGCGGCGTGGCCGTTTTTCCCGATGACGTGATCGTTGCCGACCAGGACGGCGCCGTCGTCATCCCGGCCGCGCTGCTGGCCGACGTGGTTGACGCCGCCGTCGAGCAGGAACGGTTTGAAGGCTGGATCATGGACGAGGTCAACAATGGCGCCGTGCTGCCGGGCCTGTACCCGCCGAACGAAGCCAACAAGGCGAAATACGAGGCGTCCAAGAAGCGCTGACCCTCGGTGAAAGCAAAAAGGCGATGCCGGGAAACCTGGCATCGCCTTTTTTGTTCGGGCCGGTGTCGATCAGGTCCGCGCGCGCTGGCCGATGGTGGCCACAAATGCGCGGGCGATCCGCGCGCCGGCTTCGTCGGCGTCGGCGGCAAAGCGGGCCCGGTCCTCGGCCGCCTGGGTCTCCAGCCAGCCCGGCGCAATGCGATTGACCCGCTCGGGATTGCCGCGCGTCCAGTCGTGAACCACGTCGCCACTGGCTTCAAAGTGGAACTGCATGCCGTAAGTTGCCCGCCCCACGCGGAAACACTGATTCTGGACCATTTCGGATCGGGCCAGAAGGAGGGCGGACGGGGGCAGGGTGTAGGTGTCGACGTGCCACTGGAAACTGGTGAAGCCGCCATGTAATTCGGCAAACAGCGGATCGGCGCGCCCATCGTCCGTCACGGTCAGCGGCGTCCAGGAGAACTCCCGCGCCACTCCCAACAGGTTGTCGGCGCCGTAGGCGCGGGCCAGCACCTGCGCACCTAAGCAGATGCCCAGCACGGACTTGCCGGCGTCGCCAAATGTGCGCATCAGCGCGACGAGTTTGGGCAGGTAAGGATAAAGATCATCGTCCTGCGCGCTCGGCCAGCCGCCGGGAACGATCAGGGCGTCGAAGTCGTCAAGGGCAATGTCGCCAAGACCGTCGCGATAAACGCGGAACCAGGTGATGTCGGCCTGGGCTTCATTCAGCGCGCTCAGCAGAAGGCCGAGCTGCGTGTTCTCCATGGTTTCGATGATGGCGACGCGCGGGGTCATGGGGTCTGGATGGGGATGGGTTGGGGAGGCTTGGCGCGCATCTTATCTGATGGCGGCGTGGTGGCGGGACAAAAACGCCTATTTAGTACTTTACATAATACACATTATGCGTAATATGGCTAGGACCACGAGAGACCTTCCTCGTGGCCCACTTTGTCCCGGGGCAATCAGCCGGTCAAACCGCCGGTCATGCGTGCTCAGCGGCCCGGCCGAATCACCTTGCCACGGCGCGATCCAGTGGCGGCTCCCGCCTGCCACGCAACGCTGCCGTTGACCAGCACGTAGTCGATGCCCACTGCCTGGCTCGTCGGCGACGACCAGGTTGCGGTGTCGGCGATGGTGTTTGCATCGAACACGACGAGATCGGCCGCGTAGTCCTCCGCGATGCGGCCGCGTTGCGGCAGGCGGAAGTAAGCGGCGGGCTTGTCCGTCATCTTGTGCACGGCCTGCTCCAGCGTGAACAATCCGATGTCGCGACAGTAATTGCCCAGGACCCGCGGGAACGTGCCCCACAGACGCGGGTGCGGCGCGGGATCGTGCGGCATGCCGTCCGAGCCGATCATTGTGCCCGGGTACGCCAGGATGCGCTGGACGTCCGTCTCGTCCATGATGAAGTAGATCGCGCCAGCCGGCTGCAGTGCATCGACCGCGTCCTCCGGGCTCAGACCCATATCAAGCGCGATGTCGTCCAGATCGCGTCCTGCGTACTGGGGATATGGCACCGACTTGGTCACGATGACGCGGCTGGACACCGCCAGGCGGTCTTTGCGCAGGATGGTGGATCCTGCAACGTAGGGATAGCAATCCAGCGCCACCTTCTGCCCCTGCCCCGCTTTGTCGATGTGCGCAAGCGTTTGAACCGAGCGGCCATGATTGCGTGGACCGATCAGCTTGTGATGCGAGATCAGGACGGGCGCATCGCCGGCGGCGCCCACGGCGAAGGCCTCATCCAGCGCGGCGAAGATGCGGTCGCCCTCGTCGCGGATATGGCTGGCGTAAAGCCCGCGATGCTCGCGCAGCACGCTGGCAACAGCCATCAGTTCATCCAACGTGGCTGGCATGGCCGCAGGATATGCAGTGCCGGTCGACAGGCCGATCGCGCCGCTCTCCATGGCTTCGCGAAGCAAGGCCTGCATGTGTTCGATCTCGGCCGCCGTCGCGGGGCGGTTCAGGTCGGCCATCGCGGCGGCGCGCAGCGACGTGTGTCCCACCAGACAAGCCGCATTCACGGCGGGCGGATGCCGGTCCAGGTTTTCCAGGTAGGCGCCGAAGGTCTCGTACGGGAAGTCGGCCAACTCGTTGCCCAGCAGGTTGATCGGCGCCGGCACCTCGTCTCGCCAACCCGGACGCCACGGTGCCTGGCTGATGCCGCAGTTGCCGGTCACGACCGTGGTGACGCCCTGGCTCAGCTTGGCGGGCATGCCGGGATCCATCGACAGGTAGCGGTCATCGTGGGTGTGCGTATCGATGAAGCCGGGCGACACGATCCGGCCGCCCGCCTCCAGCACCTGATCGGCGGTGGCGCCGTCCAGGTCGCCGACGGCCGCAATGCGGCCGCCGCTCACGCCCACGTCGGCCCGGACGCGGTCAGCGCCGGTTCCATCAATTACCGTGCCTCCACGGATCAGCAGGTCGTAGCGTTCGTGGTTCATAAGATTCAGTCAATCTTGACGTTGGCTTGCTGGATCACCTGAGCCCAGACCGGGCGCTCCGCGTGCGCGCGCTCAAAGAGCTGCTGGCGCGGGCCGATGTTCGGCACATAGGCCATGCTCTTGAGCTTTTCTTGCACGCCGGGGGATTGCAGGGCCTTGTTGAAGGCGGCGTTCAGAAAGTCCAGCACCTTCGGATCGGTGCCCGCCGGCGCCACATACCCGGTCCAGGCCACCGCACGGTAGCCCTTCAGACCCTGCTCATCCAGCGTCGCCAGATTGGGCATCGACGGATCGCGCTGAAGATCGGTGACGGCCAGCGGCACGACCTTGCCCTGCTCCACGAAACCCGCGATGGACGAAATGTTGTCGAACACCAGGTCGGCTTCGCCGCGCAGCACGGCCAGATCCGCTTCGACACCGCCCTTGTACGGCACATGCATGAATTCCACGCCCGCCATCGTGCCGAACATCGCGGCGCTCAGGTGCCCGGTGGTGCCATTGCCGCCCGAGGCGACGACCAGCTTGCCCGGGTCCTTCTTGGCCATGGCGATCAGCTCGGCGACGCTCTTGACGTTCAAGCCGGGGCGCACGGCCAGCAGATTCTGCACGGAGCCCGTCAGCGCGACAGGCGCCAACTGCTTGTCGGCGTCGTACTGCAGCTTGGCGTAGAGGCTTTGATTGATGGCAAGCGTAGCGACGTTGGCAAACCCAATCGTGTAGCCATCTGGCGCGGCGTTCGCTACCGCTTGGGTTCCGATGATGCCCGACGCGCCGGTGCGGTTCTGCACCACGAAGTTGCCGCCCGTCTGCTTGGCCATTTCCGCGGCCAGCAGGCGCGACACCAGGTCGGGCGTGGTGCCGGTATTGAACGGCACGACGATCGTGACCGGATGTTCGGGATAAGCGGCCTGCGCGGCGGACGCCGCCATCAAGGTAAATGCTGCGCTCGCGGCCGCGAGCCAGCGCTTGGCGCTGCTTTGATACGTGGACATGGTTTTCTTCCTTGGACTGTTATAGGTGTATCCGCGCGGGCTCTGCGTCCCGCGTGGGTTGCAAGGCGCCCGATGGGCGCCGTTACTGCTCGGCAGGCCTGAAAGGGTCCCGCCGTTCCGGACTGCGGCGCGAGCGCTCAGTCCAGGGCGATCTGACGCAAAAGCGGTAGATCGATGTTTCCGCCTGAGAGCACGATGACCGCATCGCGGCCGTCGGCCGACAGCTTTCCCGCCAGCAACGCGGCAAGCGCAACCGCCCCACCCGGCTCGATCACCAGGCGCAGTTCTTCGAGCGCGAAACGGATGGCGGCGGCGACTTCGTCGTCGCTCACGGACACGGCAGCGCTCAGGGACCGGCTGTTGATCGCATAGGGCAGTTCGGCCGGCGTCGCAGCCTGCAGCGCGTCGCACAAGGTCTTGGCGCCCGCCGGATTGGTTTCACGCTTGCCGGAGGCCAGCGACCGCACCGTGTCGTCGAATTCGAGGGGCTCCACGGCCACCATCCGGGCTTGTGGAGCAAGCTCGCGCAACACCAGTGAACAGCCCGCCGCCATGCCTCCGCCGCCGCACGGCGTCGCGAACAGACCCAGGTTTGCAAGCGCTGCGGCGGGCAGGTCCTGCAGGGCTTCCAGCGCCAGCGTGCCCTGGGCTGCCAGCACGTCGGGATGGTCGCCGGGCGGCAGCAGCGTGGCGCCGGTTTCGGCCAGTAGACGCATGCCAATCTCTTCGCGGCTTTCGCGAGTGCGGTCGTAGCGCACGACCCTGGCGCCATGGCGCAGCGCCTTGTCCACCTTGTTTTCCGGCGCGTCGACCGGCATCACGATGGTGGCGGGAACGCGCAGGCAGCGGCTGGCCCACGCGACAGCCTGGCCGTGATTGCCGGTCGAATACGCCACCACGCCACGCTCGCGTTGGGCTGGCTCCATGTTCAGCAAGGCATTGAACGCGCCACGGGCCTTGAACGAACCCGTCACCTGGAGGTTCTCCAGCTTCAGCCAGACTGGCGCCTGCGCCAGTTCATCAAGGACGGGCGAGCGCAACAGCATGGTACGGCGCACATGGGGCGCCAGCCGCTGGGCGGCGGCGGTCACGTCGGCGTATACCGGCACGCGCAGGGTGCCGAGCATTTCGTGTTCGATGGTCAGAGGCAGGGGCATCGCGGTCATGGAGCTATCCAGCAAGGGAGAAGAATTGGGACGCATCAGGCGGACGGCGTCCAGACGGCGGGCGCGACGCTGCCGGTCTGCTCGATCAGCCGGCTATAGGCTTCGGGACGGCGATGCTTGGCGAAGTTGAAGACCGTGCTGCGGCCCAATTCACACAAGTCCAGGTCGCAGTCGGCGACGATCAGCTCGTCGTCCCACGTCGCAGCCATCGCGATGATCTCGCCCTGCGGATTGACGATGATGGAATGGCCCAGCAGTTCGTGGCCGTCCTCGGTGCCGGCCTTTGCGACGGCCGCGGCAAAGGTGGCGTTCTGGTAGCAGCCGGCCTGGATGGACAGATGCGAATGCAGCACCCTCAGGTGGTGCGCCTCAAATCCGCGGTTGTCCTGGTTCCGGCTGGGCGTGTTGTAGCCTAGCATCACCAGTTCGACCTGTTGCAGGCCGAGCACGCGCCAGGCTTCCGGCCACCGCCGGTCATTGCAGATCAGCATGCCCAGATTGGCGTCGATACCGGATGCGACCGGCGCGCGTACGACGGGAAAGCCCAGGTTGCCTACTTCGAAGTAGCGCTTTTCCAGATGCTGGACCTGGCGATGTTCGGCAAACTCGGCGTGGCCGGGCAAATGGACCTTGCGGTACTTGAACACGATTTCGCCGTTTGGCGCGATCACGACAGACGTGTTGAACCGGCGCTTGCGCACCACGCCCTGCTCGTCCGGTTCCCAGGCCAGTTCGGCGTAGCCGAGGTAAACCATCAAGCCGAAGCGTTTGATGGCATTGAACAGCGGCTGTGTGGCGGGTGACGGCAGGCCGGGTTCGAACCAGGCGTCGGCCTCGTCCAGGTCCTCGCAATACCAGCGGGGAAAGAAAGTCGTCAGCGCCAGCTCCGGAAACACCACGACCTGCGCGCCGCGCTGATGCGCGCGCTCCATCAGCCGTATCATGCGGCCGATCGCAACATCGCGACCTTCGGAACGTTGGATCGGACCCAATTGGGCGGCAGCGACGGTGACGATGCGGGACATGGAAAATCCTGAGATGGGTTGCGATATGGCTCGCAGCATGACGCGGCGCCGGCGGTGCGCAAAGACGGCCCGCCAAGCGAAATGCCCCGTCCGGCGCTCGCACCCGGGACTCGCCAAGCCTTGAAAACAAAGCGTTTTGTGCGCTACGCAGGCCTTGCGGACCCGGCGTCGGGACTGTGCATTTAGTTATGGGTTGCGCGCAAAAGGTCATGGCGGGTCCGTTGTGTGCACGCAGCCGCGCTTCCCAGGCATAAAATGGCCGGCAACGCGTTCCCGTCCACGAGCTCTTTCTTATGTCCGGCCCCCTTCCCTCTGCGCCCGGAGCGCTGACGCTTCGCCAGATCGAGGTCTTTCACGCCGTGATGCTGACCGGTTCGCTCAGCGAAGCGGGTCGCATGCTGTCCGTGACGCAACCCGCCGTGAGCCGTCTGCTCGCCTCGGCCGAAAACCGTTTGCGCTACCGGCTGTTCGAGCGCGTCAAGGGGCGTCTGCATCCCACTCCCGAGGCGCGCCGCCTCTTTGTCGAGGCCGAAGAGATCTTCGGCCGCGTCAATCGCTTCAACGATCTGGCGGGCGCGCTGGGCGCGGGTTCGGCTGGCGCCGTAAGCCTCGTTTCCAGCCCCAGCTTCAGCGAATGGCTCATCCCGCACGCGATCCAGAAGTTTCGCGAACGGCATCCCGATACGCCCATCCGCTACCGCCCGCTGGCCTTCGACGCGCTGCTGCCGCACCTGTTGCTGGGACAGGCCGATTTCGGTATCGCCTCGATGCCCCCGCCGGTGAACGCCAATATCGTCAGCGAGGAGATCGGCCAAGGGTGGCTGGGGTGCGCAGTGCCGCGCGGTCATCCGCTGGCGGTGCGCAGCCGGCTGCGGGCCGACGACCTGCAAGGCCATCTGCTCATTGGCTATGGCGCAGACACGCCGTTCGGACGTCTGGCCAGCCGGTTCCTCCATTCGGGAGCGGCGTCAGTGCACCCGCAGATCGAAATACGTTCCACGCCCGAAGCGCTGTCGCTGGTGCGCCAGGGGGTGGGCGTGGCGCTGATCGAGTCGTTCGGCTATCACCCCAGCTTCCGCAAAGACTTCATCCTGCTGCCGACCGAACCCGCGCTCAGCCATGCCATTCATCTGCTGCATTCGGCCAGCAGCCCGCTCTCCAACACGGCGAAGCGTTTCGCGACCGTGCTGAAGACGCTGATCCGGCAAGCGCAAAAAGACGCGCCCTACTGAAAGTCCAGCTGCGAAATCGGCCGCAGGCGCACGCCCTCTTCCAGCAACGCATCGCGCACCGCGCGCGCAATCTCCACGCCTTGCGGGTTGTCACCGTGCACGCAGATCGTGTGCACCGGCATCTCTACCACCCTGCCCCCCACTGTGCGGATTGCCTGTTCTCGCACCATGCGCAGCGCCTGCGCAGCCGCCGCGGCCGGATCGTGGATGACGGCGCCCGGCTCGCTGCGCGGCAGTGTGAGCCCGTTGTCGCCATAGAGACGATCGGCGAAGACCTCGCAGGCCACGCGGATGCCCGCCCGGCGCGCCGCGCGCTCGGTTTCGTTGTACGGCGTGCAGACGAGCACCAGTTCCGGATCGAGCGTGCGCATCGCCCAGGTCAGCGCCTCGGAAAGCGCGCGGTCCTCGAACGCCAGCGTGGCCAATGCGCCGTGCACCTTCACGTGCGTCACGCGATGCCCGGCCGCGCGCGCCATGCCCTGCATTGCGGCGATCTGGTACGCGAGCATGTCGCCGATAGCCTGCGGGCTGTCGCCGACGATCTTGCGCCGTCCAAATCCCCAGAGGTCGTTGAAGCCCGGATGGGCGCCCACGTCGATGCCCCGCTTTAGGGCGGATGCTGCGGTTTGGTGCATCACGGATGCATCACCACCGTGAAAACCGCAGGCCACGTTGGCCGACGTGATGAGATCCAGCATGGCCTCGTCGGCACCGATCTTATAGTGGCCGAAGCTCTCTCCCAGGTCGGAATTGAGGTCTACATCGTGCATCTGAAGGACTCCGAGAAAAGGCGAGTTTGAATGTTTGGCATACCGTTGGCATGCAAATTGCATGCCAAGGACTTGCCGAGGCGAAATGCCCTGGATCGGGGCGAGTCTGCCCACCGCGCTTTTCTTATGGAACGGAGTCCAAGCAATGAATTTCACATGGAAGAACGTCACGTGCACTGTCGCCGCCGCGCTGGCGATGGCCACGGGCGCCGCACAAGCGGCCGAGCTCAATTTCGCAAGCTGGGGAGGCAACTACCAAGGCGCAATCCGGGACGCGTGGCTCAAGCCCTTTTCCAAGGAGGCCGGCATTACGGTTCACGAGGACACCGATCCGCAGGTCGCGAAGATTCGCGCCATGATCGACACCAAGTCGATCACGTGGGATGTGGTGACTGAGAACAGCGCCCGCCTCACACGCGGCATCAAGCTTGGCGTCTTCGAGAAGATCACGCCGGACATGGTCAACCAGGACCACGTCATCGCAAATGCCCGCAACGATTACGGCGTGCCGTCCGAAATCTTCTCCACCAACATCGGCTTTTCGACGCAGGCGTTCCCTGCCGGCAAGCCTCAGCCCAGCACGTTCGCCGATTTCTGGGACGTGAAGAAGTTTCCTGGCAAGCGCACCCTCCAGGACGATCCCGCGACGGTGATCGAAGCGGCGCTGATCGCCGACGGCGTCGCGCCTGCCGACGTGTACAAGGTGCTGGCCACCCCTGAAGGCCTGGATCGTGCTTTCAAGAAGATCGACGAGATCAAGCCGCACGTCGCCCGCTGGTGGAAGAGCGGCGCGGAACCGGTCAACGCGCTGGGCAGCGGCGAAGTGGTGATGGCGCTGGGCTGGAACGGCCGCTTCCAGGCAGGCATCGATTCAGGTCTGCCCATCGCCATGGGTTGGGGCGACAGCATCGCCCAGGTCGGCTACTTCGCCATCGTCAAGGGCGCGCCAAATCGAGACGCGGCCATCAAGCTGCTGAACTACATGATCCAGCCCAAGCACCAGGCCGAATTCAGCAAGTACATCGCGTACGGCCCGACCACCGAGCAAGCGCTGCCGCTGATCGACGCCAAACGCCTGGAGCGTCTGCCGTCGACCACCGAGCGCCTGAAGAACAGCATCTTCCTGAATTCGGAGTTCTGGGATACGAACGGCCCGGCCATCACCGAACGCTACAACCAGGTCCGCGCCCGCTGATCTTTCTGCCTCTTCACTCAGACGCCGGTGTGCGCGCCGGCGCCAAGATGCCATGACTACGAGCACCGACGCCCTTTCCCTGCCCGTCGCCACACCGCGCCGGGCCGCCGCCTCCCGGCGCGGCCGCGTTGCGGCCCTTGCCGCGCTGCCGCTGCTGCTTTTCCTGCTGTTGTTCTTTGCCGGCCCGATTGCAGGTCTGCTCGGCAACGGTTTCAAGGGAGAGGACGGCGGACTGACGCTGGGCCACTATCGCCATCTGCTGGACACGCCGATCTACCGCATCGTGCTCGTCAACACGTTCACGATCGCCGCGGCGGTCACGCTGGCCTGCGTGCTGTTGAGCTATCCGCTGGCCTACCTGATGGCGACCGTGTCGCCCACGGTGGCGCGCGTGCTGTTCTTCACGGTGCTGCTCCCCTTCTGGTCCAGCGCGCTGGTGCGCACATCGGCGTGGATCGCCTTGCTGGGCAAGAACGGGCCGTTGAACACGCTGCTGACGACAGTGGGCATTCTGGACCAGCCGATGGCATTTCTCTATAACTTCACCGGTGTGATGGTGGGCATGACGCACGTGCTCATGCCCTTTGTCGTGCTACCGCTCTATGCCTCGTTCCGGTCCCTGGACGGCAGTCTGGTGCAGGCCGCGCAAGGCCTGGGTGCAGGATCCGCAGGCATCTTCAGCAGGGTCATCCTGCCTCTGACCAGTCCCGGCGCCGTTGCGGGCGGCATCATCGTCTTCATGAACGCGGTCGGCTACTACATCACGCCGTCGCTGATGGGCGGGCCTGCCCAGCGCATGGCTGCCGAACTGATTTCGCACAACATCACGGAAGAGCTGAACTGGGGGCTGGCGTCGGCCCTGGCTGGCGTGCTGCTAGCCACCGTGCTGCTATCGCTGTGGCTGTTCAACCGGCTGTTCGGCCTGAACAATCTGATCAGCGCCAGCTCCGGCAAGGGCAGCAACCACACGGGCTATCGACGCACGCCGGGCGGCCGGGTATCCGCAGTGCTGGGCGTGATATGCGCCGTATTCCTGCTGCTGCCCATCGTCGTCGTCATCCCGATGAGTTTCGGCACGACGGACTTCCCCATCTTTCCGCCACCCAGCTATGGGCTGCGGTGGTACGAGAACTTCTTTACCGATGGCAAGTGGCTGGCCGCCTTGGCGTCCAGCACTCGGATAGCCATCGTCGTCACCCTGCTTGCGACGGCGCTGGGCACTGCAGCAGCCTTGGGGGTCAGCAGATTGGCTAAGCGCCATCAAGGCTGGCTGGACGCATTCTTCATCGTCCCCATGTCTGTCCCAGCCATCGTCACGGCGGTCGCGCTGTACTACCTGTTCGCGCCCGTCGGCTGGGTCGCGAACTCCATGGCCGTGATCCTTGGTCATACGGTGCTGGCCGCGCCGTACGTCTACATCACCATGCGCGCGGCGCTGCGCAGCCTGGATCCGAGCCTCGAGCTTGCTGCGCTGGGCATGGGCGCCACCTGGCCCGCGATGTTCAGGTTGGTCATGCTGCCGGCGCTGATCCCCAGCCTGATCGGCGGCGCCGTCTTCGCCTTCGTCAGTTCTTTCGACGACGTGGTCATGGCGCTATTCCTGACGACGATACGCAACCGCACCCTCCCAAAACTGATGTTCGAAGGCCTGGCCAACGACTTCGATCCCACCGTTATCTCCGCCTCCTGCCTACTGGTCGGCGCAACGGCACTCATTCTACTCGCCAACCTGCTGATCAGCAAAAAGAAGGAACACTGACATGCATAACGCTAACGACATCCTCCCGCAACGCCCGCCTGAAAGCCAAGGAAAGCCGCTGACGCTCGCGGGCATCCACAAGCGCTATGGCGATTCAGTCGCCCTGCCCGACGTCGACCTGGCCGTGGCCCGAGGCGAGTTCTGCACGCTGCTGGGCGCGTCCGGCTCTGGCAAGACCACGCTGCTCAAGATCATTGCCGGATTCGAACATCCGGATGCGGGCGTGGTGACGATCGGGGGACGCGACGTCACGCACATCCCAATCGCGGATCGCAACATCGGCATGGTGTTCCAGAACTACGCCCTCTTCCCTCACATGAGCGTGTTTGAGAACGTGGCGTTTGCGCTGCGCATGCGTCGCTTGAACGATGGAGACATCCGCCGCCGCGTGCTGGAAGCCCTGGATCTGGTGAGCCTCGCTCCGCTTCAGGACCGCAAGCCGGGTGCGCTGTCGGGCGGTCAGCAGCAGCGCGTCGCGCTGGCCCGCGCACTGGTGTTCAACCCGGACATCCTGCTGATGGATGAGCCGCTGGGCGCGCTGGACAAGAACCTGCGCCAGTCCATCCAGCTTCAATTGCGCCGGCTGCACCAGGAATTGGGGCTGACCGTCGTCTTTGTCACGCATGACCAGGAAGAGGCTATGAACCTGTCGGATCGCATCGTCATCCTGGAACAGGGCCGCATTGTCGAGGCCGGATCACCGGAGAGCCTGTACCGCACGCCTGCCAGTGCGTTCGTCGCCGGCTTCCTGGGCGAATGCAATTTCCTGCCCGCCAACGACGGTGTGTTGGGCGTGCGTCCTGAACATCTGCGCCTGGGCAGCCGTCTGGCCGGCGGCGATCAGCGGCATTCGGGAAAAGTGGTGGCGTCGACCTTCTGCGGCGTGCACTGGAAGGTCTTCATCGCAGCCTATGACAAGATCATCCTGGCCTATGCGCCGTTGAACGAGGACGTGGCTCAGCGCACGCCGGGCCAGGCCGTGACATGGGGTTTTCATCCGGCTGACGCCATGGAATTCGCCAACGCAGCATGATGACCGCCGCGCCAATCTCCACGCCTTCCCCGGTGCCTCGCATCGTTCCCGCAGGTGACCGCACGCTGCTGATCGAGTTCGCCGACCGTATCGACGCCGACACGAACGCACAGGTGCTGGCGCTGGCGCACAAGCTGCGAAGCGCCTTGCGCAAGACTCGAGGCTTGTCGAGCGTGGTCCCCGCGTACCGCTCGCTGGCGGTGGGCTTCGATCCGCTCCTGATTGGGCACGGCGCAGTGCGCGACCTGATCGCACGCAGCCTTGACGCCTGTGCTGGCGCGCCCATGCCCGTTCCACGCCGCTGGGAGGTTCCCGTCTGCTATGGCGGCGACCACGGGATGGACCTGCAGGCGCTCGCGGACCTACACCAGTTGGCCCCCGCGCAGCTCATCGCGCGCCACACGGCGCCCGTCTACCGGGTCTACATGGTAGGTTTCCTGCCCGGATTCGCGTATTTAGGGGGCCTCGATCCCCTGCTGCACACGCCCCGCCGCGCCATGCCCCGCGCGCACACGCCCGCGGGCAGCGTCAACATTGGCGGGCAGCAGACCGCCATCGCCTCGGTGCCCGGGCCCAGCGGATGGCACCTGATCGGCCGCACGCCCTGGCGCAGTTTTGATCTGCGCCATGCCCAGCCCTTCTTGTTCGAAGCTGGCGACGAGGTCGTGTTCACGCCAATCGACGCCGACGCGTTCGAACACTTGGCCGCCCAGCAGGACGATCCCGCCAGCCGTCCGCAGCCACAAAGGGAAGTCCGGCCATGAAAGCCCGGCTACGCGTCGAAGTGCCCGGGATGCTGACCACGGTGCAGGACCTGGGCCGCGCGGGTTATGAGCACATGGGCGTGCCGCCATCGGGCGCCATGGATCCGGGTGCGCTGCGCCTGGCCAACGCGCTCGTCGGCAACACGCCCAACGCCGCAGCGCTGGAATTCACCTTGCTGGGCGGCCGGCTGACGGTGCTGGACGCAGACTGTGCAATCGCTTTCGCTGGTACTGCCACTCTGCACATCGCCGCAACCGGCGCATTGCCCGCGCGCGCCCTGACTCCTTGGCAGTCCCATCGTCTGCCAGCGGGGGCCACATTGACGATCGGGCCCTTGGAGCGCGGCGTTCGCGGCTATCTCGCGGTCGGTGGCGGCATTGCCGTCACGCCCGTCCTGGGCAGCGCGTCCACGCTTACGCGCGCCCGGCTCGGGGGCCTCGATGGCCGTGCGCTGGCGCGAGGCGACTTGCTCGGCACGGGCGATAGCCGAAGCCGCTTCCCACGACGGTGGCTGGCGGCCCGCGACACCGGCTGGTTCTACCGGGACGAGCCCGTCGGCATCGTGCTCGGGCCGCAGCAGGACCACTTTGCACCGGCTGAAATCGAACGCTTTCTTGGAGCCACGTATTGCCTGGCGCCTCAGTCCGACCGCATGGGCTTGCGCCTGGAAGGCCCGGCCATCGCGCACGCCAAGGGCGCCGACATCATCACCGACCCCATTGCGGCAGGCAGCATCCAGATCCCGGGCGCGGGGCAGCCCCTCATTGCCATGAATGACCGCCAGACCACCGGCGGGTATCCGAAGATCGCAACCGTGATCTCCGCCGACCTTCCCCGGCTCGCCCAGATGCGGCCGGGCCAGCGGGTGCGCTTCGAGCCGCTGGAACCGGCGCAGGCCGTGCAACGCTGGCGGGACTATTTGGATTGGATCCGCGACCGTGAAGCTGCGCTACGGGCCGATCCGAACTTTCCCATCTTCCCCCTACTCTTTCCCTGATCCCCATGTCCATCACGCACGCCATGGAAGCATCCCCGCCCCACCTTCGGCAGGCGGCAACTGCCCCCTCCGCCGACGCGCGAGACCTGGTCGAAGAGGCCTATTCGACCATGCTGGACATGATCCAGCTCGGCAAATTGCCCATTAACCGGCCGCTGCAGGAGCGCACGCTCGCCAGCGCGCTCGGCGTATCGCGCACGCCGCTGCGCGAAGCGATGAGCCGGCTGATCGGGGCGGGCTTTGCGGTTCGCACCGCCCGCGGCCAACTGATCGTGCCGGAACCGTCGCTGCGCCAGTACCTGGAAATCTTCCAGATGCGCGTATTGCTGGAAGGCGACGCGGCCGCCGCGGCCGCGACCCGCATGCCCCCGGCTGAGACTGCTGCCCTGCTCCAGCAGGTCGAAGAGATCCGGCGCCGGCAACACGCCACTCACGAAGAGAATCATCGTGTCGACAACCTGCTGCACGACAGCATCGCCCGGGCTAGCGGCAACCGGCTGATGGCGCAGGCCATCCACGACCTGCGCATCAAGGCGCGATGTTTTGACCAGAATGGCGCGCCGGAGCGGCTGATCCCTGGCTGCGACGAGCACATTGCCGTCCTGCAGGCTATTGTGGACCGCAACCCGGAAGGCGCGCGCGCGGCGATGCAAGCCCACTTGAGCAACGTGCGCGTCGGTCTGGTCGCCCGGCACACCGAAATTTGATATGGATTCCCCTCCCAGCATGTCTTCCCCAAAGCCTCTACTCATCATCATGAATCCGGTCACGCAGTCCGACCGCGACCAGATCGCCCGCCACTTCGAAGTCATCTTCACGCCGACGCCAGAGCAGTACGCGCAGGCCATTGCCGACCACGCCTCGCGCGTTGAGGTGGTGATGACCATCGGCGCCATTGGCTTGACGGCGGAGCAGATGGACGCCTTGCCCAATTTGAAGTTGGTGTATTCGATGGGCGCCGGTTACGAAAAAATCGACCTGGATCACGCCAGGCAGCGCGGCATCAAGGTCGCCAACGGGGCCGGCACCAACGACAGTTGTGTCGCCGACCACGCCATGGGCCTGATGATCGCGGTTATCCGTGGCATTCCGCGTCTGGACCAGCTTACGCGGCAAGGCGTGTGGCGCACCCAGTTGCCGCTGCCTCCCAACGTGTCGGGCAAGAAGCTGGGCATTGTCGGCCTTGGCGGAATTGGCGAAAAAGTGGCATTGCGAGCGCAGGCATTCGAAATGCAGATCGGATACCACAACCGCCGTCCACGCACGGGTTCGGCGCATCGTTACTTTTCAACGCTGGAAGAATTGGCGCAATGGTCTGACGTGCTGTTGGTCGCCATCCCCGGTGGCGACGCGACCTTCCACCTGATCGATGCCGGCGTCCTTTCGCGTCTGGGCGCGAATGGATATCTAATCAACATCGCGCGCGGCAGCGTGGTGGACACCGCCGCTCTGGAGTGCGCGCTGCGCGAGCAGACGATTGCGGGTGCTGCGCTGGATGTTTATGAAGGCGAACCGCAATTGCCTGCGGGCCTTGCTGATCAGCACAACGTGGTGTTGACGCCGCACGTTGCCGGGTGGTCGCCCGAGGCCATGCAGGCCATGGTGCAGATGTTCCTGGATAACACGGACCGTCTATACGCCGACGAGCCGCTGCTCACGCCATTGTGTTGACCCGCAGCAGTCCTGGCGCACTACCTTCTTTAGCTCTTCTTGGCTGTTCGCTTTCGCCGGTAAGATTTTTCCTCCCTGTCGCAACATCGAGGCTCGGCATATGACCACAACCTACTTTGGGCTGCCCATCGTGAAAGACCGTCTGGTGCGCCTGGACGACATCCGCCGGCTTCCCTTCTTCGCATTCTGGGAGGAAAGCAGCCGGGGATCCGCGCTGTGTGAAGGCGATGACGGCGAGATGTTCGTGTACCTGCAGGACTGGGAAAGTTTCTCGGACCTGTTCATCAAGACCGGCAAGCATCGGCACAGCGGTTAGGTCCCGCAGCACCACGTCCGCTGCCCTCGCCCACAACGAAAAGGGCGCTCCGTGGAGCGCCCTAGCGTTCAACCTACCGCAAGGCTCAGACCTCGCCCGGCAACGCGTAGGCGATCACATAATCGCCACGGTCCGGCGAGTTGCGCGCGCCGCCGGCCGAAATGACGATGTACTGCTTGCCATCGACGGTCGACTTGTAGCTGATGGGCGTGCCCTGGCTGCCGACCGGCAGGCGGACCTTCCACACTTCCTTGCCCGTGCCGGCGTCATACGCGCGCAGGTAGTAGTCCTGCGTGGCGGCGATGAACACCAGGCCGCCCTGCGTGGCGAGCGTGCCGCCGATGGTGGGCATGCCGATCGGAATCGGCAGACCCAGCTTGACGCCGAAGGGACCGGTGTCCTGCACCGTGCCGACCGGCACCTGCCAGACCATCTTCTGCGTCTTCAGGTCCACGGCGGTCAGCGTACCGAACGGCGGCGCCTGGCACGGGATCTCCAGCGGCGACATGAAGCGCACCTTGGCGTTGATCGCGTAGGGCGTGCCCGACAGCGCCACGGGGCCCTGGATGGCGGCGGCTTCATTGCCGTCGCTCTTCTTGGCGTTGGCGCCGGCTTCGACCAGTTGCACTTCCAGGCCGACGCGCATGTCGTTGATGAACAGGTAGCCGTTCACCGGGTCGATCGAGATGCCGCCCCAGTTCATGCCGCCCAGCGAGCCGGGCAGGTTCAACGACGGATCCGTGCCAGGCGGCGTGAACAGGCCCGTGTAGCGCTTGGACTTGAAGTGGATACGGCACAGCAGCTGATCGAACGGCGTGGCGCCCCACATGTCCGATTCCTTCATGTCGTTCGCGCCGATCGAAGGCATGCCGACCGAGAACGGCTGGGTCGGCGAATAGGTTTCGCCGGGGATGTTGCCGGCCGGCACCTTGCGTTCTTCGACGCGGGTGAGCGGCTTGCCGGTCTGACGATCCAGCACGAAGATCTGGCCGGCCTTGGTGCCGAACACCAGCGCGGGCACGGTCTTGCCGTCGACGGGGAAGTCGGCAAAGGACGGCTGCATCGGGACGTCGAAGTCCCACAGGTCGTCATGCACGGTCTGGTAGACCCACTTCTCGCGGCCGGTGCTGGCATCGACGGCCAGCACGGAGGCGCCGTATTTGCGGTCAAGCGCGGTGTGCTTCACGCCCCACAGGTCCACCGCGGCGCTGCCAACCGGCATGAACACGGTGTTCGATTGGGCGTCATACGACATCGGCGCCCACACGTTCGGGGTCGAGCGTACGTAGGTCTGGCCGTCTGCGGGCGCGGCCTGGTCTTCCGGGTTGCCCGGATCGAAGGCCCAGCGCAGCTCGCCGGTCACCACGTCGAAACCGCGCACCACGCCGCCAGGCATGTCGGTGCTGACGTTGTCCGCCACGCGGCCGCCGATGACGATGGTCGTGCCGGCCAGCGTCGGGGCCGAGGTCGGGTAATACTCGCCTTTGTCGGCGCCCTTGCCCATGCCGGCGCGCAGGTCCACGCGGCCTTGGTCGCCGAAGTCGGCGCAGAAGGCGCCGGTGTCGGCGTCCAGCGCGATCAGCTCGGGCGTCACGCTGTTCATCAGGATGCGGCGGCGGCAGGCGGCGCCGGCGGCGAGGCTCACGGCCTTGACCGGCGTCGCGCCTTCGACGGTCGGCTGCTTAAGCGGCGCATCGATATCGAAATAGGCCAGGCCGCGGCAACGCATCCACTTCTTCTGCTTGGCGTTGATCTCGACCTTCCAGAGTTCCTTGCCCGTGGTGGCGTCCAGCGCAATCACGTTGTTGTGCGGGGTGCACAGGAACACGCGGTTGCCGATCTGCAGCGGGGTCTGCTGGTCTTCGGCACCGCCGCCACCGGGGCTGACGGGGGTGTCGCCCGTGCGGTAGGTCCAGGCAACCTCAAGGTCCTTCACGTTGTCGCGCGTGATCTGGTCCAGCGCCGCAAAGCGGGTGCCGCCGGCGGTGTTGCCGTAGTGCGCCCAGTCCTTCTGTTCCTGGCCGGGTGCGACGGGCTTGAGCGCCAGGGTCTCGCCTTGCGACACGGGCGCGTGCGGCACGAACATGCCGGCCACGGTCGCGATAAAGGCCAGCGCCAGCACGGCGGCCGCAATGCGGGACGGCGCCGGGTTGGCGGGCAGCTTCTGTGCCCGGCGCAGCAGCGGCTGCGACAGCGCGACCAGGATGCCGAAGCCCACGAACACCAGCACGCGGGAGACGAGCGGCCAGAATTGCAGGCCCACGTCGATGACCGCCCAGATCGCGGTGCCGACCAGCGCCAACGCGAAAAGCAGGCCGCCATTGGGGCGGCGGCGGGCGATCTGGATGCCGCAGACGGCAAGTACGACGCCGCACACCACGAAATACCAGCTTCCATTCAGGGCCACCAGGCGAGCGCCGTGGTAACCGAAAAAGAGCCCGGCGGCCAGAATGCACGCGCCCAGCACAAACAGCCACGCTTTTGCGAGCGCGGACAGGTCTTTATGTTGTTGATTCATAGGAATTCCAAAACACGATACGGCCATGCAGCCGGCAATGCGGCCCATCGACCGGCCCAGAGTATAAGGGTTTGTCCTTACATTCGGGAAAAGCAAAGCCGCCCGGGGGGCGGCTAGCGGACTTGCGGGCCATCACTCCTCGGTCTGGCCGAGCTCGATCCGATGCTGCGTGCGCAGCGCCTTGGCCAGCAGATAGCCCTTGTTGTGTTCGTTCGGATAAACCCCTGTCAGGCGGCAACCGCTAACCCGGATGCCCATGCGTTCCAACTGCGTGCGCTTGTCGGGATTGTTGGTCAGCAGTTCCAGATCATCGACGCCCAGCGCCCGCAGCATCTGCGCCGCCGGCGTGTAGTCGCGGTCGTCCAGGCCGTGGCCCAGTTCCAGATTGGCGGTGTAGGTGTCGTAGCCCAATTCCTGCAGCCGGTACGCGTCGATCTTGGAATACAGGCCGATGCCCCGCCCTTCCTGGCGCAGGTACAGCAGGTAACCGCCCTCCTGGCTCATAAGACGCAACGCTTCCTGCAGTTGCGGGCCGCAGTCGCAGCGCAACGAGCCGAAGACGTCGCCGGTCATGCACTCGGAATGCAGGCGGACAAGCGGCTGCGGGCCGGGTTGCCCGAATTTGAGGGCGAGATGGTCGCGAGCGTCGGCCAGGCCGTGAAAGCTGTACGCCAACGCCTGTGCCTCGGAGCCGTCGGCAAGACGGATGGGCAACCCGACGGTGGCGCGGATGGTGGCTTCGGGCAGCTGGACCGCGGCGGGGGGCGTTACGGGGTTCACGACAAACAGGTACGGGTATCGACTTGAGGCCGACAGAATACCGTATGCGCCCGCCGCACGCTCTTTACATCACGCGGACGCTGTCCACATCGAACTCGACGTTGTTGCGATCGCGGTCCAGTTCGCCGCGCAGCTCGACCTGAGTCTTGTCGTCGATCTTCTGGCCGGCGGGGAAGTCGTCGTTGTCGATTTCGACGCGGATCTGACCCGTGCCGTCGTCAAAGGTGTAGTGATCGTCGCCGTCGTGCGAGACGATCCGGCCACGCAGGATGGCGTTCTGGTCATCGCGGCCGTTGGCCAGCAATTCCTTGACCGTGGTGACGGCCACCGTGCTGGGGCCGCTATAGCCCTGCGCCGCCGGCTTGCCGGTGCTGGGGCCCGTGTAGCCCTGCGCGTGCGCCACGCCTGCCACGGCGGCGCCGGCCAGCACGGCGCTGGCCAGGAAGGTGCGGATGAACTTGGAACGACGGGTAGTCTGGGTCATGGTGCAGCTCCTTGCGCGGATTGCGCTTCGTTGTTGAACATGGCGTCATTTGACGCCCCGAAGATGAAGCAGACCTTAGCTTTAGGCTCGGATGCGACCGTGATGTCGTCACGCCTTCGTATCGATGGGCACAAGTAGCGTCACACCCAGCCCCCGGCCGCCCAGCCCCGGCCCGAACTGCAATTGCCCGCGGTGCATATCCGCCACGCGCGCGACGATGGACAGGCCAAGGCCATTTCCCGGCACATTGGTGCCCAGCACGCGATAGAAGCGCTGCGTCAAGCGCTCGAGATCGGCCGGGGCCACGCCCGGGCCGTCGTCCTTCACACTGAGCGCGACGTATTGACCCGCGCGTTCGGCAGCGACCCGCACCTGGCCGCCTTGGCGGCCGTACGACACCGCGTTATGGATCAGGTTGCGCAAGGCGGTAAAAAGCGCATCGCGGTTGCCGGCCAGTGCCGTTTCGCGCGCATCGATCGTTATCGTAGTGCCCTGCGCCGCCGCCGTGGGCGCGCAGGCGTCGGCGGCGTCCTGCAGCAGGCTGGGCACTTCAACGCGCTCGCGGGGCATGGCATCGGCCGATTGCGGGTCCAGGCGCGCCAGCTGCAGCAGGTTTTCGACCAGGCTGGTCGTGCGCATCATGTCGGCGCGCAGGCGTTGCAACTGGGCGGCAAGCGCCGGCGCCTGTTCGGCGGGATGGCTGCGTTGCAGCACCTGGATCCGCGACGCCAGCGCGGCGAGCGGCGTGCGCAGTTCGTGGGCGGCATCCGCGGTGAAGCGCCGCTCGGCTTCCAGCGCATGATCCAGCCGGCCCAGCAGACGGTTCAGCGCCGCCGTGATCGACTGGACTTCATACGCCCTGCTCTCCTCGGCCACGGGCGACAGGTCCGTCGGCGACTTGCCCTCGATGCCGCGCGTCATGCGCGCAAGGGGCTTGAGCAGCCGCCAGATCAGAAACCAGTTGATCAGCCCCAACAGGACCCACAGGCCGACCAGCGGCCAGGCCAGCGATTCGAGCATGTCCCAGATCAGATCGGTGCGTTCGTCCATCTCTTGACCGACCTGTGCCGAAAACCCCAGCGTGTCGTGGTGGCGGACATACACGCGCCAGTCCTCGCCGTCGGCGCGCACGTCGTAATAGCGGTCGCCGCGCCGCTCGGGGTCCACGAACGGCCGCTTGGGCGCGTCTTCGCCGCGCAACAGCACTTCTCCCGTGCGCGACACCAGCTGGTAGTCCAGACGCAGCGCGGATTGCGTGTCGGCCGGGGAGCGCTCGCCGGCCACGCGGCCGATGCTGCCTTCGCCCAGCGCCAGCACCAGCCGCGCGCCCTCTTCCAGCCAGTCGTCGTAGGCGTCGTTGACCTCCTTGCGTGCGATGGCCAGCACGATCAGGGTGCTGACCAGTCCGACCAGGATGCTGGAGCCGAGTGTCGTGCCGATCAGGCGCCGCCGCAGCGAATAGCCGCGCGGGGCCTTCGACGCGGCGTTGGATGGAGTCCTGGATGTCTTCTTGCGCCAGCGCATGTCAGTCGGCCAGGCGATAACCCTGGCGCCGCACCGTCTTGATAAGGTCGGCCGCCAGCTTGCGCCGCAGGTTGTAGATGTGCACTTCGATCGTGTTGCTTTCGACTTCGTCGCCCCAGCCGTACAGGGCTTCTTCGAGTTGCGCGCGGGACACGATGTGGCCGGGATGGCGGATGAGCGCGTGCAGGATGGCGAACTCCCGCGCCGTCAGCTCCACCTGCGCGCCGTGGTAACGGACCTGCTTGCCGGCCACGTCGAGCGAGACACCGCCGTGTTCCAGCGCCGGCGTGGCGTTGCCGTCGCGGCGGCGCAAGGCGGCGCGGATGCGGGCGGACAGCTCCTCCAGATCGAACGGTTTGACCAGATAGTCGTCCGCACCCAGATCCAGGCCTTCGATGCGGTCGGGCACCGCGTCGCGCGCGGTGATCATGATGGCCGGCACGTTGTCGCGCCGCGCCCGCAATCGCCGAAGCAGGTCGTCACCCGTCATGCCGGGCAGCCCGCGGTCGATCAGGACGCAATGATAGTCGTGCGTGGCAAGCGCGGTCTCGGCAAGATCGCCGCGCGTGACGCGGTCGACGACGTAGCCGTCCAGCTCCAGCCACGATTCGATCGACTCGCCCAGGGATACATCGTCTTCGGCCAGTAGGATACGCATGCGCTGACTATACGCGACAGGATGAAGCGAATCTTAAGCCTGGCGGCGGGACGTCATTCCGGTAATTCGTAGCTCGTGCTGCGTCCGCCCGCGGCCGCTTTGCGGAGCATGTTCCGATTCAGGAGATCGGTGATGTCGCGCAGTGCCGTATCGGGCGAACAGTTGGCGATGGCGGCCCATTGGGTGGTGGTGAGCTTCGAGCGATTTATTCTCCGCAAAATTTGCGGAGAATAAGCCGCCTAATCTCCGCATCCAGCGGCAATCACGGTTTGAATGGCACTACATCGACGTCAAATCCCGCCCACGCGGCTCACGCCGCCCTGCGTCACGATCTGAACGCGTTGGCCGGTCGAAATCGGCACGTCTGCCTCCTGCGTGATGACGCGCACGTCGCCCGAATCCAGGCGCACGGTGATTTCCAGCCCTGCCCGGCGAGCGCTGGCGTTTTCGATGGCGTTGCCTGCCATGGCGCCGCCAACCGCGCCGCCGACGGTGGTGATACGGCGCCCCGAACCGCCGCCCACGGCGCTGCCCGTCACGGCGCCCAGCGCGCCGCCGGCGATGACGCCCAGGCCCGAGGTCTGGGCGGCCTGGATGGTGACGGGCCGCACGCCGATGACGTAGCCAAGGGTGACGGTCTGGGCGCGTTGCGCCTGGTCGAAGGTGTAGACGCGGGACGACGCGGACGGGTTGGCGCAACCGGCAAGGACGGTTGCCAGGCCAAGAACGCCGGATGCGGCGATAAGGGTCAGGGGACGACGCGGGGCGGCCTGCTGAGGCTTTTGCATGGTGGGTTCTCCGGAACGGCGCAATGGGGTATGCCGAGGCCTAGCGCGGCTGCGCCGGCGTGGGTGCGGGCGCGGCCGCTGCTGGCGGCTGGGCGCTCGTGCGCATGAACTTCCCGTTCGCATCGAAACCGCCTATCGCGCGGCCATTGAAGAACACGACGCGCCGCGCGGTCCACTGCGGCTGCTCGGGGCCAGGCTGGTCGTAGCCGGCGACTTCAAAGTCGTACTGCCAGGCGGACACCGGTTTGCCATCCTCCGCTATGACCGTGGTCTTTTTCACAGATTCCGCGTACCCCTTGTCGCGATAACTGACATACCGGGTCGGCGGCATGGTGTCGCGCAGCGACGACATGTACTGGTACAGGTCGTCGTCGCTGGGTGGCGTGCCGTACTTTGCCAGGTCGTTCTTCGTTGCGACCGTGCCGGCGCAGCCGGCCAGCACGCACGTGGTCAGGACAAGGAATAGCCTTTTCATCGGGATTGCTCCTAAGTACGCGTTCGCGCCCTGACTGCGGGCGCATGGCGGCAAGCCGGGTGGCGCTTGGGGAATCGTCAGGGGGTGGGCCCGGCGGGACGGCCGGTTGCCCCTCGGAAGGCGGAACGCAGCAGGCTGAGCAGAAAGCCGCCTGTGAGCATGCCCAGGATGTAGACGCCGATGACGAGAACCGACGCCGGCAAAGTGAAGGTGGAGGTCCAGAGCGTCAGCGTGACGGATTCGAAGTTCTGGATCTTGAACGACAAAACCATTGCCGTGAGCAACACGATCAATACGATGTACAGGTAACGCATGAGGCACCTTTCGTATTCGTTGTCGAACCGCCCCGAAGCCACCCTGGGGCCCGTCGTGCGAAAAACTATGCCACTCATCCGGCGCGAAAACAAGAAAAACAGGGCCGCGTGCAGCCGTCATTGTTCGCCGCCGCAAACAGGAACAGAATGTCTCTCGCCGCAAAAACGGCATGTGTGGCCGGCCCATCATCGAATAGCCGCGTCCCGCGGTCTATCGTTGTGGGCTGCTTATAGGGGACACCTCATGGAAGCGATCAAGGATTGTTGCATGGCTGGGCACCCTCTGGACCTGGGACGGCGCGGCTGGTTGAAGGCCAGCGTTGGCGCGGCGGCGATGGCTGGCCTGGCGTTTGCGCCCGGCGACGCGCCAGCCGCATCACTGACGCAGGCGCAGCGTGACGCGATGACGCCGGACCAGGTGATTGACATGATGAAACGGGGCAATGCGCGCTTTCGGGCGGGCAAGCCTCAGAAGCACGACTATCTTGCGCAGAAGCGTTCCAGCGCCATTGGCCAGTTTCCTGCGGCGGTGATCCTGAGCTGCATCGACTCGCGCGCCCCCGCCGAGATCATCCTGGACACGGGAATCGGCGAAACCTTCAACGGGCGCATCGCCGGCAACATCTCCAACAACGACCTGCTGGGCAGCATGGAGTTCGCCTGCGCGGCGGCGGGCGCCAAGGTGATTCTGGTGATGGGGCACACGGCATGCGGCGCAGTGGCCGGGGCGATCGACAACGTTCAGCTAGGCCATCTGACCGCCCTGCTGGACGTCATCAAACCGGCGGTCGAGGCGACGAAGTACACCGGAGAACGAAACGGCAAAAATGGCCAGTTCGTGGACGCCGTGGCGCGGACGAATGTGCTACACACCGTCGAGGCCATCCGCAAGAACAGCCCGATTCTTGCCGGGCTGGAAAAGGAAGGAAAGATCAAGATCGTCGGGTCGATGTACGACCTGAGCAACGGCATGCTGACCTTCCTGGCATAGCGGACCCCGCCCGAAAACGGCCCGTCGGGCGCGCAAACCGATCCTCGATCGCGGCGCGCCCGCCCTGCCCTCAGGGCAACCGGCTCAGGCTGTATACCGAGGCCGGCGGCAGGTTCATCGGAACAAAGCGCACCCGCCGCGCGTACAGGCCGCAATCCTCAAGCACCCGTGCCGAGATCGGACACTTCACGCCATAGGTGAAAAAGTGCATGGACCCGCCCGGCGGCATCGCCTCGAACACGGCGGTCAGCAGCTTATGGTGATGCGCGCCGCTCATGTTCCGTAGGGGCAGACCGCAGATGGCCGCGCTGATGCCGTGAAGCTCCGGATGGCTGTCCCGGGACAGCTCCTGCGCCGGCACCTGCAGGACGGCTGCCTCCGGGAACTGGCTGCGCAGGCTGGAACTCATTTCGGAGTCCTGCTCCACCAGGACCAGGCTGGACGGCGCAATCCCCTTGCGCAGCATCTCCCGGGTGAAGACGCCGGTTCCGCAGCCCAGTTCGAGGACCTTACCGGCTCGGGGCTGAATCGATTCCGTGATGGCGGCGGCCAGCGCCGCGCTCGAAGGGGCCACTGCCCCGACCGCCGCCGGGTTGGACAGCAGCGCCTTGACGAACTGCTTGCGTTCCTTCAGCCAGTTCATGGCCGGGCCAGCGTGGGACTTGTGCCGGGCAAGGGTCTTGAGGGGCGACATGGAAAACATCGAAACGTCTATCTCCGGGGCGACATGGTCAGGGAGACCTTACCTGCGGGCGGCGGGCGCGACCGGCAACGGTGCGTAAGCGACCCTGTCAAATGAAGAACGGCGAAAGGATCGAAAGATCGCAACGCGCGAGGCGCCGGATGGTGCAGCGCCGATTCTGCGGCATGCGAGCGACCGCGCCAATCGCCCAGACGAAAGACATCTAAAGGATGGCCGCCGACAAGAAATCCAGCTCAAAACCCGAATCAACGGCACAAATGAAAAGGCCGTAACCGGTTGTGTTCCGGATACGGCCTGTTTCTAGTCAGGCGAGGTCTGACGCGGGCTTAGACGCCCACGACCGAGACGGCCTTGGTGACCAGGTACGCCTCGAGCGCCTCGGGACCGCCTTCGGAACCGTAGCCGGAATCCTTCACGCCGCCGAACGGCAGTTCAGCCGAAGGCGTTGCGGGCTGGTTGACCCAGAGCATGCCCACTTCAAGGCGGCGCGACAGCTCGTGCACCGTCTTGATCGAGCGCGTGAAACCATAGGCGGCCAGGCCGAACGGCAGGCGGTTGGCTTCGCGGATGGCTTCGTCCAGGTTCTCGAAGCTGCGGATGGCCGCGATGGGACCAAACGGCTCTTCGTTGAAAATATCGGCCTCGAGCGGCACGTCGGTCAGGATGGTCGGCGCAAAGAAATTGCCTGCGCTGCCCACGCGCTGACCACCGGTGGCCACGCGCGCGCCCTTCTCGGCCGCGTTCTTGACGATCTTGTCCATGGCGGCCAGACGGCGGTCGTTGGCCAGCGGGCCGAGCGTCGTGCCTTCGGTCAGGCCATCGCCCAGCTTGAGCTTTTCGGCATGGGCCACGAAGGCCTGCTCGAAGGCGGCCTTGACGTTCTTGTGCACCAGGAAGCGGGTCGGCGAGATGCAGACCTGACCGGCATTGCGGAACTTGGCGCCGCCCGACGCCTTGACCGCCAGTTCGACATCGGCGTCTTCCGCCACGATCACCGGGGCGTGACCGCCCAGCTCCATCGTGACGCGCTTCATGTGGCGGCCGGCCAATGCGGCCAGCTCCTTGCCGACCGGCGTGGAACCCGTGAAGGTGACCTTGCGGATGATCGGATGCGGGATCAGGTAGCTGGAAATCTCGGCCGGCGAGCCAAACACCAGGCCCAGAACGCCCTTCGGGATGCCGGCGTCGACAAAGCAGTTGAGCAGCGCGGCCGGCGAGGCCGGGGTTTCCTCAGGCGCCTTCACCAGGAAGGAGCAGCCCGTGGCAAGCGCGGCGCCCAGCTTGCGGACGATCTGGTTGACCGGGAAGTTCCACGGCGTAAACGCGGCGACGGGGCCGACCGGTTCCTTGATGACCAATTGCTGGGCGGCGGGATTACGCGACGGCACGATGCGGCCGTAGACGCGCAGCGCTTCGTTGGCGAACCAGTCGATGATGTCCGCACCGGCCAGCACTTCGCCACGCGCTTCGGCGAGCGGCTTGCCCTGTTCCTGCGTCAGCAGGCGTGCCACGTCGTCCGCGCGCTCGCGCAGCAGGACCGCGGCCTTGCGCATGACCGCGCAACGCTCGTGGGCGGAGGTGTCGCGCCACGTCTCGAAGCCGCGTTGCGCTGCCGCCAGCGCAGCGTCCAGGTCCTCGCGGGAGGCGCTGGCCACCTGGCCGATCTTCTGGCCGGTGGCGGGATTGACGACGTCGATGCGCGCGCCGCCGCGGGCCTCGCGCCATTCGTTGTCGATCAGGAGAAGAGTATCTGGGTAACCGTTCATGAATGCTCCGTGGTTGAAATGCGGCCGTCACGTGTCAGTCGATTCGGGCAAGCGCGGCGATAAACACCCGGCGCCTGCCGTATCGTAAGTGTTTTGGGCGGGAGACGGGAAGTGGGCCGTGATCGGACCGTCCGGCTGACGGGCAAGAGTTGGGCACGCAGCTTGCTGTAGGGGTTTCGCCTTTCGTTACCCAACCCCACTGCGGAGGCTTCCCATGAGCTCACCGGAACCCGTTCTGACGCCGACTCCCGCCGGCACCCGCCTTGTCTCCCTGGGCATTGCGCCCGTTGCCCGCACCGCGGATGCCGTGGCCCGCCCGGGCTTCAGCCCCAAAGCCGCCAATGAAGCAGTGCTGACGGCGCCGCAATCGGCCCTGCCCGCAGACGCTGACGCGCCGGCGCGCGTGCCGCTGAGCGCCTGGCTGTCGCTGGCGTTCTACGCCATCGGCACGGCGCTGCTCTTCAGCTTGGGCGTGGCTTACCGTCTGTTCGCGTGACCGGCTGCGGTCAGGCAACCTGGGCGAGCGCCTCGCGCGCCACCTGTACCAGTTTTCGGTCGGAAAGACAATAGGCCGTCAGCGGGCCGCCCGTCACACAGCCCGTGTCCAGGCACACGGCGTCCGACCGCACCAGCAGGCCCAGCGTCGCCCAGTGGCCGAACACGATGGTCTTGTCGGCGCCCGCGCGTCGCGGCAGGTTGTACCAAGGCAGGGTCTCGCGGGGCCAGCGCCCCGGCGTGGACTTGGCGCCGGGCGCCAACGCCCCATTGCGGGTGCATAGGCGCATGCGGGTGAACGCGCTGACGATGAAGCGCAGACGCAGTTGCGTTTCCAGCCTGGCGTTCCAGGCGAGCGGCGCTGCTCCCAAGAGGGTTCGCAGGTGACGGCGCCAGTCATTGTCCCGAAGCATGGCCTCGACCTCCCCGGCGTGCGCCATGGCTTGCAGCACGTCCCAACCGGGATACAGCCCCGCGTGCACCAGGACGTGACGATCCTGCACATGGATCAGGGGCAGCGCGCGCAGCCAGTCGAGCAGGACATCTGCATCCGGCGCGTCGAACAGATCGTTGAGGGTGTCGCGGGCGTCCGGCCGCACACATCCCGCTGCGACCCCCAGGGCGCGCAGATCATGATTGCCAAGCACCACCGTGGCGCGGTCGCCCAGGGACATGACCCGGCGCAGCGTCTCCGCGTTTTCGGGCCCCCGATTGACGAGGTCGCCGACGAACCAGAATCTGCAGTTGGGGTCGCCCGCGATCTCCGGACTGGCCAGCAGTGCGTCCAGCGACTGACAACAGCCATGCACGTCGCCGATCGCCCAGATGGCGGGCCGTGGTGCTTCGGCTGCGTCGTCCGCCAAAGGCGAATCGTCGGCAAAGGCCGCTGCTGGGGTGATGGAATGTCGGCGGATTGGCTGTCTTACCCGTCTGCGTAGCATGTTCTGTCCTTCTCGCTGGCCATTTCCTGGCACGAATCAATGGTTTCGTGCCGGCAGGACAGCAAGCCCCATGCCCATGTAAATATTTGCATCCGGGGACTAACCCTCCTTGGGGACTAAACCTCCTTCTTGCGGCGCCCCCAGACGGATTCCTGCCGATAGGAATCCGCCTGGCACAGCGTGCGGTAGAACATGGCGCCGGCGCCGATGAAGTTGCCCAATTCCTTTTCAGACAGCTTGGGCGCGACGCCTTCCAGGTATCCCGCGTAGATGGAGAGCACCCGGTCCCACTCGTCCAGACGGGGTGCGGGTGCGGAAACTGAGATCATCAGTGCCAAGAGCTCATCGCGCTGCATGATTCCCTCCTGTGACCGCCGCCGCGCCGGCCGTCATCCCTTGGTCATGTGAGTCAAGACCCGCCGTCCATCCGCCCTGCGGTGCACGAAGGCCATCGTGATGTGGCCCGCGGCCAGCGCCAGCAACGTCCAGCCCAACAGCCCATGCCAGGCGTTGCCAAGTTCGACCAGGGCTTCGATCTCCTGGTCGCGGGGGCTGAAGATCTGGATGCCGAAGGCAGAATATCCCCTGCCCCGCCCGTAGGCGCGCAACAGCGCCAGCGTGGGAATGGCGATCATCATCAGGTACAGGACAAGATGCCCGAAGCCCGCCAGCAGGCCGCTGTCCGGCCGCTTGCCCCAGTTGGCGATGGCCCAGGCGCCGCGTACAAGCACCAGGATCAGCAGCAACAGGCCAAGCGAGGTATGCGAGGCCCAGAAGAAATCCTCGATCGGGGTGTCCGGCAGAAACTGCCGCGACGCCGCGCTGGTGAACTGCCACGCCAGCAGCACGGCCATGAGCCAATGCAGGACGCGGCTGACGATTCCATACCCGTCCGGGTGGTCCATCACGCTTGAGGCGGCGACGCGGGGTGGCATAGGGAGGCTCCTTCGGAGATCCATGCTGCGCAAGGGAAAACCTGCTCCGGGCATTGTGCCAACGCGCCCGGCGCGGAGTGCAACCAATTGCAATGGCGGCTGGCCAGCAGGACGGCAGTGGACGCGTTCTGATCATGGTTCGAACTCCATCGCCGACATGGCGGCCGTCAGCGACTGCGGCGCGTAGTCGTCCCAAGGCGTGTTGCCCGCATCCAGCCGGGAATGCACATCCTGAATGGTCCAGTGCGCGCCGCTGGTGAGCTTGTCCAGCTCGTCCCACGTCACCGGCACCGAAATGCCCAGACCGGGCCGCGCCCGCGCGGACCACGCGCATACCGTCGTCGCCCCGAACCCGTTGCGCAGGTAATCCGCAAAGATCTTGCCGACGCGGTTCTTCGGGCCGCTCTTGGCGACGAAGAGTTGCGGCAGCGTCCGGGCCAGGTGCTGCACGATCGCCTGGGAAAACCGCTTTACCGTGTCCCAGTCGTACTGCTTGCGTAGCGGCACAACCACGTGCAGCCCTTTGCCGCCGCTGGTCTTCAGCCAGGCCTGAAGGCCGATCTCCTGCAGCAGCACGCGCACCAGATTGGCGGCCTGTTGCATGGTCGGCCATGGCACGCCCTCGCCCGGGTCCAGGTCGAACATCATGCGATCCGGTTTGTCGATGGACGTCTTGACGGCGTTCCAGGTGTGAAATTCGACGACGTTCATCTGCACGGCGGACATGATGGCCTCTGCGGTCGGGACTTCGAGCAGCGGCGGATGATCCGGATCGAGCTTGGCGGGCAACGGTTTGACGCCGGGCATCGCGGCTTCCAGATGCTTCTGGAAGAAGAATTCGCCCTGGATGCCGGCGGGCGCGCGCAGGAATGACACGGGCCGGCCCTTCAGATGCTCCAGCATCAGCGGCGCGATCAGGCCGTAATAGCGCGCGAGATCCAGCTTGGTGAGCTTGGTGGACGGTTCGATGACCCGGTCCGGATTGGTGAGCTTGCCGCCCTTGGCGCGGCTGGTTTTGCCGCCGGGCGCGGCTTTGACATCGGAGTCGGGTGTGGGCGCCTTTGAAGATGCTTTTGAAGATGCCTTTGATGTGCCGGCAGATGCCGTGGCAGATCTGGCTGCGGATCTGGCAGCAGGCACCGCCTTCGAAGCGGATTTCCTGTTGCCCTTGTCGCCGTCTACGTCCTCGACCGGCACCGCCTTCTCCCGGGAAATCGCCTTCACCGGCTTGTCCTGCCGCAGGCCCCGGAATACGGAATGACGGATGTGGCCGCCGCTCGTCCATTCGCCGAACGACACTTCGGCGATCAGTTCGGGTTTGACCCAGCGAACGCCACCCGCCGCGGGCGCATTCGTGACCGGCTTCTTGTCCGTCTCGATGGCCGCCAGACGCTTCTGCAGGGACACCAGACTTGCGTCGTCGAACCCCGTGCCAACCTTGCCGGCATAGCGCAGGCTGCCATCCTGCTCGGTGACCGCGAGCAGCAGCGCGCCCAGCCCGGCCCGGCTGCCCTTGGGCGCCGTGTAGCCGACGATCGCAAACTCCTGACGCCGGGCGCACTTGACCTTGACCCAGGTGTCGCTGCGCCGGGACACGTACGGGGACGACAGGCGCTTGGCCATGATGCCCTCAAGCCCCATCCTGCACGCGGTTGCCACCAGATCTGACGGCGCGGCCTCAAGGGCCTCGCTGAATCGCAGTTGGTCGTCTTCGGCAGCGTCCATCAGTTGCTGCAACAGGGCCCGACGCACACCCAGCGGTTCCTGGCGCAGGTCCCGCATCCCGATGAACGGCAGATCGAAGGCGTAGAACACGATGTCCTGTGTCCGATCGTTGTCGAAGGCGTTTTGCAGCGACTGGAAGTTCGGAATGCCTTCGCGGTCCAGCATCACGATTTCGCCGTCGATCCACGCCCATTTGGCGGGCAATGCGCGCATGGCTTCGACCAGATGCGGCATTTTGGCGCTCCAGTCGTGGCCGTTGCGCGTAAACAGCCGGACATCGTCGCCTTCGATCCGGACGACGAGCCGGTAGCCGTCGAATTTCATCTCGTACAGCCAGTCCGGCGCATGCTGAGGCACGCCGTCCACCAGCGTGGCGAGCTGGGGTTTCAGTTGCGCGGGCAAGTCGGCGGCTACACCGGGCAACGCGGACTGATCGTCGGCGGTGTTGTCGTCCTGATCCTGGGATTGGTCGTCAGCCGCCGCCTCCGCGGGAGCTTTGGATTTGGCGCGGGATTTCGCTGCGGGAGGCGACGTCTTGGCTGCGGAATTCGGCTTGGCTGTCGCCTCGCCGCCCTTGCCTGCCGGCTTGGCCTTCGCAGATTTGCGCAGTGGCACCACGCTATCCGGCATTTCGTCCACCACACTGAATTCCCGCTCGGGCCGCGCGAAATCGTCTCGGTCCTTGATAAGCAGCCAGGGCGGCTGCTTCTCCGACTCTTTGCCCTTCAGCCGGATCAGCGCCCAGCGGCCCTGCATCTTCACGCCCTGCAAGTCGAACTTCAGGTGGCCGTCGCGATAGCCCTTGCGCGGATCGCCCACCGGCATCCACTTGCCTTCGTCCCAGATGATGACCTTGCCGGCGCCGTACTGCCCTTCGGGAATCTGCCCCTCGAACTGGTTGTAGGCAATGGGGTGATCCTCGACCTGGACCGCCATGCGCTTGACCGCCGGGTCGTAGCAAGGCCCCTTGGGCACCGCCCAGCTCTTCATGGCCCCGTCCAGTTCCAGACGGAAGTCGTAGTGCAGCCGGCTGGCCCAGTGCTTCTGGATGACGAAGGCGCGGGCATCCTCGTTGGCCTCGCCACCCTCGGCGGGTTCCGACGTGATCTCGAAGTTGCGCTTTTCGCGGTACTTCTTCAGCGTGTCAGCCATGGTCAGGCCGCCTTGCGCGTTTTGCTCGTTGTCTTGCCGGTGTTCTTGTCACTCGACTTGCTGGCGGTTTTACCCGTCGCCTTGCTCGCCGACTTGCTGGCCGTCTTGCTTGCGCTCTTGGCCGACTTGGCCGCCGTCTTCTTGGCCGGCACCTTGGCTGCCTTTTTGTCATCGCCTTCGTCGGACTTGGCCGCCTTGGACCCGCCCTTGCCCCCCTTCAGGCTGCGCTGCAGCAGCTCGGTCAGGTCAATGACGTTGTCCGCATACGCGGGCGACGCTTCCTGCGGCTCGATGACGGTTTCGGTCTCGCCGGCGCGCGCCTTCTGCTCCACCAGCTCCATCACGGCGGCCTTGAACTCGTCCTTGTACTGTTCGGGATCCCATTCGCCGGACATGTCGTCGACCAGCATCTTCGCCATCTTCATCTCGCTGGCGCTGGGCGTCATGTTCTTGGCGCCGGCCTTGGGCAGATCCAGCCCTTCCACCGACTTCACCTCGTCGCCCCAGCGCATCAAGTTCAGCACCAGCGCGTCGCCTGACGGAATCAGCGCCGCCAGGTGCTGCTTGGTCTGGATCACGACCTTGGCGATGCCGATCTTTCCTGTCTTGACCAGCGTGTCCCGGAGCAAGGCGTACACCTTGTGGCCCTTGTTGATGGGCGCGACGTAGTAGGGTCGCTCCAGATAAACAAACGACACGCCCCCGGCGTCCACGAACTGCTGGATCTCGATGGTCTGCGTGGTGCGAGGATAGGCCTCGGCTATCTCCTCGGGCGACACGATGACGTATTTGCCGTCCTCGTACGCCACGCCCTTCACGATGTTGTCCTTGTCGATTTCCTTGCCGGTGCGCTTGTTGATGCGCTTGTAACCAACCGGGTCCATCGAGCGCTTGTCCAGCCAGTCGAAGTCCACGCCGGACTCCGTCGTGGCCGTGTGCAGGCCCACGGGAATGTGGACCAGCCCGAAGGAAATCGCTCCTTTCCATATCGTTCTTGCTGCCATGACGGTCTCCTGCGCGTGATCAGCCCAGGCGCTTGACGATGCGGGCGACGCGGGCAATACCGCCCGTCCCGCTTGCCGCCCGGCCGATCAAGGCGGTCCCGGCGGCGGTGACCAGGGTGCGCCGCAACAGCGTGCGGCTGCGCATGCCGGACAACATCAGCAGCACGCCCACGCCAAACACGATGATGTGTTCGCCTGGAAAATCCGGCCTGCGGGCGTCGATGTCCTTGATCTGCGCAACCAATGAAGAACGCGAGGGCGATTCGTAACGGCGGGGTTCGTCGACGGGTTCGATCTGCATGTGGCCTCCTGCGGGCGTGGATCAGGCATGGGGTGCGGAGCGTGCTGCCCCGCGCCGGTTTACTTGGCGTACTTGAATTCGGGCAGCGCCTTGAGCGTGTCCTTCGTAGCGTCCGGCAGCTGGAACTGGTCGCCGGCGACCTGCATCTTCGACAGCGGAACCGTCACAAGATGATTGCCGACGCCAAGCAGCCCGCCCACCGACAACACCGCATACGGCGCCCAATCGGGCGGGCCGAGGATCAGATCATCCACGGTGCCGATCTTTTCCTTCTTGCCGTTGTAGACGGTCGCTCCGATGATCTTCGAGGCGCGGTAGCCGGCCTCGACCTTGGCGACATCGACTCGCACTTCGGTCACGGACTGCGGCGCACCCTGCGCCCAGCCGGTGGACACGGCGCCAGCGGCGCCCAGCATCGCAACCACGCCCAGCATTGCAGTCTTTACGATCATGATCGGATCTCCTCGGGGTCTCTTGGTGTTCAGGACGTGCGTTGCGAGTCGGCGGGATCGGGATTGGATTCGGAGGCGTCCGATGGCTCCATGTCCTCGTTGCTGACTTCGTTGCCCTGCGTGTTCTCGCTGGCATCCGACGGCTTGACCGACGGCGCGCCGCCCGTACTCGGCGAGCCTGCCCCAGGCCGCACCGGCAGATCGTCGGGCGTCGAGGTCGCCTCTACGGCGTTGTCCTGGGAAGATGTCTGCCCAACGGAATGATCTGGTTCCATTTTCGTCACCTCAGGTTCGCTGCGGCCAGCGGAAACGTGGCCGGGGACCCCGACAGCAAATAACGTTCCCGAAGCCTTCGTCGGGTGACCACCACCCAATGGCGCGGCGGACTGCGGCACCATAATTCCATTGGTAACGCGCTCCCAAACCGCCTTGAATCGGCAATATATTCAGATCAAATGTGGCGCCCGCGTGCGCCGTTCATTCGTGGCAGGAAGACTTCCGGAGCGCGACGATGGGCGACAAGAAAAAGCAGAAGGACAATCCCGAGACCGCCGAGGCGGGCAAGCTTTCCAATAAGCAGTACGAAAGGGAACTGGCCCAACTTCACGTCGAGCTGGTCAAGCTGCAGCAATGGGTCGTCGATACGGGCGCCAAGGTCTGCATCGTGTTCGAAGGGCGCGACGGCGCCGGCAAAGGCGGCACGATCAAGGCGCTGACCGAGCGTGTCAGCCCCCGCGTCTTTCGCGTCGTGGCCTTGCCCGCCCCCACCGAGCGCGAAAAATCCCAGATGTACATGCAGCGCTACCTGCCACACCTGCCCGCGGCGGGCGAAGTCGTGATCTTCGACCGCAGCTGGTACAACCGGGCTGGCGTTGAGCGCGTGATGGGGTTTTGCAGCCAGGCGCAGGTCGACGCCTTTCTGAAAGCCGTGCCGCTGGTGGAACGCGTGATGATCGACTCCGGCATCCTGCTCTTCAAATACTGGCTGGAAGTCACCGAGGCGGAACAGACACGCCGCCTTCAGTCGCGCATCAACGATGCGCGCAAGACCTGGAAGCTGACGAAGATGGACCTGGATTCGTACAGCCGCTGGTACGACTACTCGCGTGCCCGGGACGAGATGTTCCGGGCGTCGGATACGTCGATCTCGCCCTGGTACGTCGGACGATCCGACGACAAGAAGCGAATCCGGCTGAACATCATTACCCACCTGCTGGAACACATTCCCTACACCGTCAGCGCCAGGGAAAAAATCACCCTGCCCAAACGACAGAAGCCCAAGGGCTACACGCAGCCGGAACATCCGTTCCGGTATGTGCCCGAAAAATTCTGACCTCTGGAGGTTGCGCCATGGCAGCGCTGCTCATCAATCAGGTGGAAGACACCACCAGCGACGAAGATGTCCGGGCGTTCCTGGTCAAGTACGGCTTTCCTTCGCCGGACGGCATGAAGCGCGTCCCCAGCGAAGGAAATCGTCCCGCCGTACTGGTCACGTTCGACGGCGTGACGGAGCCGGAGCTGCAAGCCCTGCTGCCCCGTATCCACCAGATGTTCTGGAAAAATCACACCATCTCGGCGCTGGTGATGCGGGCGCCGATCGCGTGACGGGCGCCGTCAGTGCGCGGCGCCCCGCCCTGGCGCCTTACCAAGCCGTGCGCGGCCGGTAGGTATCTTTTACATATTTGGCCAATTCGGCTTCGACCGTCGACATCAGGACGGCCGGCGGACGATCCGGGTGCAAAAGTTGCTGCGCCGCAGCAAGCGTTCGCAACGCGCAACGTTCGCCATTTGTCATCGGCTGGGGGGTGGACAAGGTGGGCGTGTACTTGAACTCTTCCATGATGCTTCTCCATAAGACAAGGAATGACCCTCACCCCCCTTTCAGCAAGTAGCGTGCCCAACCCCGTTTCGGTCAGTATCGGACGCTGACCCGAGCCCAGACGCTGCGGCCGGGTTCGTTCACCGCCGTGCCCGCCGGATAGCCAAATCCGGCATTCCCCGCCAGGTTCAGGTGTTCGCTGTAGGTCTTGTCGAACACGTTGTCCACGCCCAGCGACAACCGAACCTGCTTGTTCACGACGTAACCCGCATTAAGGGAAAACACGCCAAATCCGGCGCTGGGACCGAAATCCTTGCCCACGACGTTGCCTTCGTTCAGCGCGTAGCGTTTTTGCGGGGCGACGATGCGCCACAAGGCGCCCGCCGACCAGGTGCCGTCGTCATAGGCGGCGGTGAGCTTGGCCTCCAGCGGCGGAATCTGCGGCAGCGCGCGGCCGTCGCTGCGGTTCTGGCCCCAGGCGTAGGCCAATGTGGCGCCCACCTTCCAGCTCGGCGTCACGGCATAGGACGCGCCAAACTCCCCGCCAAAAATCCGGGCATCCACGTTCGTCGCCTGCGAGGTGGCCCCCATCATCCCGCCGGACGTGTAATTGAACAGAATGAAATCGTCCACGTACCCCGCATACCCCGAGAACCACGCATCCAGCGTTTCCGTCTTGTACTGGGCGCCAAAATCAAGCTGGGTCGTCTTTTCCGGCTTGACGCCCTGGAAGGCGTTGACCGAGCCGGCCGGACCGCGCTTGGGCGAGAACAGTTCCCAGTAGTCTGGGAACCGCTCCACATGACCCAGCCCGATATAGAGCGTGGCGGGCAGCGATTCCAGATCCTTTTCATAGCGCAGGAAGCCGCTGGGGAGCGTGTCGTTGCGCCGTTCGCCCGCCGTGGGGTTGGGCATGACCATCATCATGCCGCCGGTGGTCTGCCGGAAATCCTTGACGGACGCCCAGTCGACGCGGGCGCCGCCAATCACGCGGCTGTCCGGTGCGGCGCGCCAGGTCAATTCGCCAAAGACACCCGTATTGGAAAAATCGGCGTCCTTGACCCACGGCTGGCTGCGATAGGACATGGTGTCCGAGCCGCTGCGGGCGCGGTGGCGGCTTTGCTGGAAGTCCATCCCTGCCTCCAGGCTGGTGTCTTGCGACAGATTCCAGGTGCTGGCGACACGTCCGCCCCAGGTTGCGCGGTCCACGTCCGAGGCCATCGCCATCGCCATGGCGCTGGACGGGTCCGGCGCGCGCAGCGTGTAGTTGTCCATGACGTGGTCCGCGTAGTTGTAATAGAGCTGTGCCTCGACCTGACTCAGGACGGGCCCGAGGTTACGTTTTTCAAAGCGCAGTCCAAAACTTTCCCGCTTGAATTGCGAGCCGTCCATGCCGCGCCCGGCATATCGCGCCTCGCCGTCGCCCGTGCCGGCGGTCAGTTCATATAGCGTGTCCGCATCGGGCGTGAAGCCCAGCGTGACATCCGCGTTCCATTTGTCCCAGCGCGACGGCACGGTGTTGCCGTCGCCGTCCTTGTAGTCCTGCGAATGCGAGTGGTTGGCGGTGATCCGGGTGTAGACCTTTTCGTTGCCGATGGTCAGGTCCGCCGTCTGGTCGTTGCGCCCGAACGAGCCGCCGGTCAGGCTGCCGTCAAAACGCACGCCCGGCTCGGTGAACTGGGGTGTGTCGCGGTCGAAGCGGACGGTGCCGGCGGACGCGCCCGGCCCCCACAGCACTGTCTGCGGTCCCTTGATGACGATGAGCTGGTCGAAGTTCTCGGGCGAAATATAGGAACTGGGCGCGTCCATCCGCGACGGGCAGGCGCCGGGCATGGAGGTGCCGTTGGTCAAAATGTTCAGGCGGGAACCGAACATGCCGCGCAGCACCGGGTCGCCGTTGGTGCCGCCGTTCCGGATGGCCGAAAAGCCGGGAATGGTCTTCAGGTAGTCGGTGCCGTCACTGGCTGGCAGCGGCTGGCGCGGGAGCTTCGGATCGGTCGTGAAGGTCAGCGGCGCGCTGGGCGCCACGCCCATGATGACAACGGGATCGAGCGTGGTTACGCCGTCCTGGATGGGCTGCGCGGCGGCGGAAAATGTGGCGGCCACGGCGGCGGCCAGGCAGGTCATGCGGACGAATTGCGGTTGCTTACGCATAGGGAATCTGGATCAACTTGGAATCTGAGTCGGAATCTGCAATCGGGGCGTCGCCCCCGCGCGGACGGGCCATGCATGGGCGCGCCTCGGCGCCCGGGCCCTCAAACGGATCCGTGCCAAAAGCGGCGATATGAGCAGGCGCTAACCGGCGGCGCGGCCGTCAACCGTGGGCGCCGCGATGCAAACCGGTGATGCTGAGAGAGGTGCCGTCAGGCGACGGGTGGCGGCGCGCGCGGCTGCTGCTGCAGCCGGGCGTGCGCACTGGAGAAGTAAGAAACGTCGGCGGCCGGCGCCGTAGCAGGCTGCGCCAGCGTAGGCAGCAGCCAGGCAAGCAGCCACAGTCCGGGCAGCGTGGCGCCGCCCAACATGGCGCAGCCGGCGACGCAGCAATGCGGCATGGCGCCGCTGTGCTGCTCGGCGCCTTGCGTGGCGCCTTCGATGCCGATGGTGACAACGCGCGGCCCGCTGGCCGTGCAGATGATGGTGGTGGCGCCGGCGGCGCCCGACATACCGGCGGGACTTGGTGCGGCGAGTGCCGCAGAGGCAATCAGCGCCTGAAAGACGAACAGGGCCGCCGCGAACAGCGAAACCCATCGTCTGGCAGCAGTGGCGCTTGTGTACATCAAATCCCCTTGACGCCGCAGATGGTAGCGCGGTTCCGGCCCCGAATCCGGTCTGCCCGCGCCCATCTGCACTGCCCGTTGACGCATATCAAGCGCGTCTGGCGGCTACCCAGCGCAACACATCAATGACCAGGAATACGGCCAGGCTCACGCCCATCACCGGCAGGCTCCATCCCAGCGCCAGCGCGATGGCCGCCACGCCGATCCGTCCGGGCCAGGACAGCTCGCGCCAGGCGTGAGTCAGCGTCTGCCCTGTCGCGCCCGCGGCCGGACGGCGCAGCCACCACATCCGGTAGCCCAGCACGATCATCGTCGTCAGGGCGATGCCAATGGCGGCCATCAGGAGTTGATTGGGCCAGCCGAACAGGATGCCCATGTGCATGTCCACGCCCCAGCGGATCAGCTTGGCGATGAGCGGAAAGGTGTCGAAGTCGGCACGGCTGGTGATGGCATAGGTGGTCGGATCCACGGCGATGGTGTCGACCTGGGTGGGCCAGGAGCGGTCCACCTCGCGCACCAACCACGCCTGGCCAGCGCCGCGCGGCGGCCGGATTTCAAGCAGGCTGCTGTCGATGCCGCCCTGGCGCGCGGCCTGCAACACCCGGTCAAAGCCCGCCGGCACGGTGTCCGGCGCCGGCGACATGGCGGCGTGGTCATGCTGGTCGCCATGATGATGGGCATGCTCGCCGCCCTCGGGCATGGCTGCCATGGCGGGCATCCCGGCGTCGGGCAGTTTCAACGACACCGCCGGCGTGATCCACCCCAACTGCGCGCGCAATTGGTCCACGCGCGCACCGGCCCAGTTGGACCAGGTCAGCCCGGTGGCCGAGAAGAACACCAGGCCGATGCCGATCCACAACCCCAGCAGTCCATGCCAGCGCCGGGCGCGCAGGCGCGGGCTGCGGGCTTCCAACGTCTTGTCGCGCCCGCGCCGGGCAAACCACAGCACCAGACCGCCCAGCGTCGCAATCCAGAGCCACGACGCCGCCAGTTCGCTGTAGTTGCGGCCCAGGTCACCCAGCATCAGGTTGCGGTGCAGGTAGTCCAGCTTGGTCCGGAAAGGCAGCGTGCCGCTGGTGCCGTAGACGACCATGTCGCCCTGGATCTTCAGCGTGACGGGGTCCACAAATAGCGCGCGGGCTTCGGAATCGCCCATGCCGGGCTGCGTAAACATCACGCGCGTGGTTTCGCCGGGGCCGGGCGCGGGCCGGACGGCGAACAGGCGCGGACCCGGTCCGACTTGGCTTTGCGCTGCCTGGACCTGCGCCGCGAGGGGTTGCGCCGCGCCCGTGGAAGTGGTGCGCAACTGCTCGGCGTAGATGAGGTTTTCCAGTTGCGGGGTCAGCACGAACAGCGTGCCGGTCACGGCCGCGACCAGGATGAAGGGGCCGACGAACAGGCCTATATAGAAATGCAGCCGGGTGATCAGCGCGAGCAACGCGCTGCCGCTTGCCGCCCTCGGCCGCGTGGAGGCGGCCGGACTAACCAGGGTCTCGGTGGACATGATGATCTCGAAAACAACGGACGCCGCCTGCAGCAGGCGGCAATCGTGCGCTTGGCGCGCACGGCGACGGATGTCATCCGGTGATTCGAGGCGGAGCGCGCTGTCCCAGCGGCGGCCCGGCGGCCGGCATGGGCGGCCGCGGACTGTCGGTCAGTCGGGGCGCCTGCACCCACCAGCCGAGCAAGGCAGGAACCAGCGCGACGGTGGGCGGCACGAGCAACGCCGGGTGTGCGCTCAGCCCGAACGGACATTCCTGGCCGGCGCCCACGTGCTGGGAAGAATCGTGGTGCTCATGGTGGTCATGAGAGGAATCGGTGTGGGCAGTGTGCGCATCGGCCCTGCCCGACATGCCGGGAAACACCCCGCCGCCCGCGGCACAGAAGCCCAGTTCCAGGCGTCCCTGCTTCAGCGCCTGCGCGTCCGGCATGTATCCGACCGGCACGAACGCCCGCACCACCAGCAGAAGCAGCAGCAACAGCCGCACGAGGGTGGCGGCGCAGACTGGACGGGAGGACGGACAGGACGATCGGGCGGGCATGCGGGATTTCCGGGCGACGGCCGATTCCGTCGCCAAGCCGGCATTTTAAACATCGGGCCGTCAATTCCGGATGCTTTGCGCCGGCGCGGCGCGCCGGAGCAAAGGGGCGACTAAGACAATTGAGAACTATTATTGCTAGAATTCCGCCTGACGCCTCCCTTAAATGGGGACCAGGCAACCCTCTTCTGTCTACCGGATAGCTTTTGAATGGCCAAGCCATCGCGCTCCAAATTATGGTTTCTCGTCCACAGTTGGCTGGCCTTGCCAATCTGGATTTTCCTTTTCTTCATCTGTGCGACCGGGACCATCGCCGTCATCAGCCAGGAAATCGTCTGGCTCATCAACCCCGCCGTTCGCGCCCAGGCGCCCGATGCCGATACGCCCCGCATGGGCTACCAGGCCCTGATGGACTCCATCGCCAAACAGGAACCCGAAGCGTCGGTTCAGCGCCTGTCCTGGCCTGAGGAATCGCAGTTTGCCCTGACGGCCGCCGTGGGTTATCCGGGCGCACGCTTCACCTCGATCTACGTCAACCCGTACACCGGCCACGTGCAAGGTCCGGCCTTGAACTTCGACCTGCGCCAATTCATGCGCGCGCTGCACGGCTGGCTGCTGATCCCGTTCAACAATGGCTATAGCTGGGGCTGGTATCTGGTCTCGCTGTTGTCGATTCCGATGCTGCTGTCGCTGATCACCGGACTGGTGGTCTACAAGCGGTTCTGGCGCGCCTATTTCCAGAAGCCGCGTCTGCGCGTCGGCCAGGGCGCTCGCATTTTCTGGGGCGACTTCCACCGCCTGTCGGGTCTGTGGTCGGTTTGGTTCATCCTGCTGATTTCGGTCAGCGCGATCTGGTTCCTGGCGCAGGCGATCCTGTCCGATACGGCGACCACCATTTCGACCCAGGGCGTGCCGGCTGTCGTAGCCCGCGATCAGGTGCCCACCGTCGCCGCCGGCGAAACCGTCAAACGCCTGCCGCTCGACGAGATCGTTGCCATTGCCGAGCGCGAACTGCCCGGCCTGGAAACGCAGCACGTCTTCTTCCCCGGCAACGCGTATGACCCGATCACCATCTCGGGCCGCGGCGCGTACCCGCTGATGTTCCAGTACGCCAAGATCAATCCGTACAACGGCGCGGTCGAGGAAGTGCGCCGCCTCTCCGACCGCAACGGCCTGGAGTTCTTCACCGAATCCATGCGGCCGCTGCATACCGGCGACTTCGGCGGCTTCTGGCTGAAGCTGGTGTGGTTCCTGTTTGGCCTCCTGCTGACCATGATGTCGCTCAGCGGCCTCCTGATCTGGACCAAGCGCACCGCGCAAGCCACTGCCAAAGCCCTGCGCCCTGCCCGCGCAGACCGTACCGCCGCTCGCGAGGTGACCGAATGAGCAAGACCGCCACCCTGGACGCCGCCGCGGCCAAACCCAGTTTCTGGCGCCGCTGGCGCTTCCACCTGAGCGCGCTGCTGCTCATCCTGCCCATCATTTACGTCCCGAAGTATTTCGACAACCTGGCGCTGTCGCGCGGGCTGATGGGGCTGGGCCAGCGCCCCGCGGGCGAGCTGGACGTGGGTCCCTGGAAGTTGAAGTTTGCCGAGTGGAAGGTCGAGCCGCCCCAGTCCGACCCCGCCGGCATGGTCAAGACCTTCACCATGGCCCAGTGCGAAGGCTGCAAGGATCAGATCCGCGCGGTCTACGTGCGCGTGGGCAAACCGCGCAGCCTGCGTGCCGCAGGTTCGATTTTCTTTGGCAGCCCGCACCGGGCCTTTGCCACCGTGCCGATCCCGCCGCGCACCGCCCCGGACGCCGAGCTCTGGGTCACCGCGGAAGGCTGGGACGGTTCGGTGCACCAGGCGGCCTGGCCGCTTGCCATGGCCTCCCCCGCCACCGTCGAGTGGCTGAAGAAACAAGGAGCATCCCGATGAATGCAATTTTCGCTAACGGCCTTCGCGCTGCCCTGCTGGGCGCGCTGCTGAGCGCCAGCGCCACCGCCCTGGCGCACAACCCCATGGCCGAATGCAAGGCCGATGGCAAGGAACAGATCCAGTGCACCGGCGGATTCTCCGACGGCAGCGGCGCCGCCGGCGTCACCATGGACGTGATCTCGTACGATGAACAGATCATCGTGCCGGGCAAGCTGGATGCCGATTCCAAGATGTCGTTCAAGCGGCCCAACGGCGAGTTCTACGTGCTGTTCGACGCGGGCCCCGGCCACGTCGTTGAAATCGACCACGTCGACATCCAGTAAGCCCCGGCCCTTCGCAGCATGCATACACAAGTCATCCGACCCGCGGGCGCCGGACACGAGACGCTGGCGGTGCTGGGCGCCTGCCTGGTCATCGTCGCGGCCGCCGCAGGTTACATCGGCCTGCGTGAAGCGCCGCCCGAAAGCGCGCCGCTCGCCGCCACCCAGATCGATGCGCGGCGCGACCTGACGCCCGCCGAACAAGGCATTTACGCCGACCTGCGCGTCGCCTACGAGGAAATCGGCTTCGCGCTGCAGGCCGGCGAGCCGCTGCCTTCGGTTGAAGAACTGGCCGCGCAGGGGCTGCCGCCGTTTGTGGCGGACAACAGCACCGCCGTGCGCGGTGGACACGCCTGGCGGCTCCAACGCCAGAGCGGTAAGGCGCTATACGTGGGCCAGACGGCCGACGTTGCGCTGGCCGGATCATTCCTGCTGCGCACCGAAGACGGCCACGCCAAGGACGGCCATGGTCATGACCATGGCGCGGACGCCCAAGCCGATGTCTGGCTGGCCCGCGATGCCGCGGCCCGCGTGCCCGCTGCCACCGACGACGCCGCGCTGGCCGCCGCGGGCTGGCGCCAGGTCGTCGCTCAGTTCGACGCCGGCGTGACCCGCCAGAACAAGCCCTGACCGGGCCCCTCCCCCTTCGTCTTCCGACACGAGCCTACGGATTTATGTCTGCCTTTTCGTCTTTCTCACAGCTCCTGCGCCGCTGCGCCGCGCCGATCGCCGCGCTGGCGCTGCTGGCCGGCGCCTTCGCCGCGCCCGCCCACGCCGAAGAGGCCAAGCGCCTGAAGATCGGCGTGACGCTGCATCCCTATTACAGCTACGTCGCCAACATCGTGGGCGACAAGGCCGAGGTCGTGCCGCTGATTCCGGTGGGCTTCAATCCGCACGCCTACGAGCCGCGTGCCGAAGACATCAAGCGCATCGGCACCCTGGATGTCGTGGTGCTCAACGGCATCGGCCATGACGACTTTGCGGACCGCATGATCGCCGCCAGCGAAACGCCGAAGATCCCCGTGATCGAAGCGAACGCGCAGGTGCCGCTGCTGGCGGCCGTGGGCATGGCCGCACGCGGCGGCGGCGATTCCGGCAAGGTCGTGAATCCGCACACGTTCCTGTCGATCACCGCCTCGATCGCCCAGATCAACACCATTGCACGCGAACTGGGCCGTATCGACCCGGCCAACGCGCAGACCTACACCGCCAATGCACGCGCCTATGGCCAGCGTCTGCGCAAGCTGCGCGCCGACGCCCTTGGCCAGCTTGCAAAAGCGCCCAACGCGGACCTGCGCGTGGCCACGATCCATGGCGCCTACGACTACCTCTTGCGAGAGTTCGGCCTGGAAGTCACTGCGGTCGTGGAACCGGCGCACGGCATCGAGCCCAGCCCCGCGCAGCTCAAGGGCACCATCGAGCAATTGCGCGCGGCGGACGTCAAGGTGATCTTCTCCGAGCTTAACTTCCCGTCCGCGTATGTCGAGACGATCCAGCGCGAGACCGGCGTGAAGCTGTATGCGCTGTCGCACATCTCGTATGGCGAATACAGCCCCGAGCAGTTCGAAAAAGAAATGAAGCAGAACCTGGCCACCGTGGTGCGCGCCATCGAAGAGGCCGGCGCGTGACCGGCCCCGTGACAGCTCACCCGGGCGGCGCAATGGGTCCCACGCTGACCTTCGACCACATCTCCCTGACGCTCGGCCGTACCGACATCCTCAGCGACGTCGCCTTTACCGTTGCGGCAGGCAGCGTGCATGCGCTGGTCGGCCCCAACGGCGGCGGCAAGAGTTCGCTGGTCAAGACGCTGCTGGGCCAGATGCCGCATCGCGGCAAGCTCAGCGTGGCGTGGCCGGGCGACCGGGCGGGCGTCATCGGCTACATCCCCCAGGCCCTTGAGTTCGATCGTGGCCTGCCCATGACCGTCAACGATTTCATGGCCGCGATGTGCCAGCGCAAACCTGCGTTCCTTGGCCTGTCGCGCGCGAAATCGAAAGAAATCGGCGACGCGCTGGAACGCGTTGGCATGCAGGACAAGCGCAACCGCCGCATGGGCGCGCTGTCGGGCGGCGAGCGCCAGCGCGTGCTGCTGGCCCAGGGCCTGGTGCCCAGCCCGTCGATGGTGGTGCTGGACGAACCCATGTCGGCGCTGGACGAAGCCGGCGTGCGCGTGTTTGAAGAACTGCTGGACAGTTGGCGCGCGCAGCGCGTGACCGTGCTGTGGATCGAACACGACCTCGAGGCCGTTGGCCGCCTGGCCGATCGCGTCACCGGCCTGAACCGCCAGGTGCTTTGCGACGGCCCGCCCGCGCAGGTGCTGACGCCCGACCGCCTGCTTGCGCTCTTTTCAACCCGGCCGCGCGTTGGCAATCAGCCGCAGGAGCGCGCCGCATGAACGCCTTTTTCGACAACCTGCGCCAGCTCATTCAGAGCGCGGCGGAATCCGGCGTGTTGCCGGAATCGCTGGCCTTCGGCTTCGTCATCAACGCCCTGCTTGCGGGCCTGATCATCGGACCGGTGTTGGGCGGCCTGGGCACGCTGGTCGTGGTCAAGCGCTTTGCGTTCTTCTCGGAAGCCGTTGGCCATGCCGCGCTGACCGGCGTCGCAATCGGCATCCTGCTGGGCGAGCCCTACACCGGGCCGTATGGCAGCCTGTTCAGCTATTGCCTCATCTTCGGCATCCTGCTCAATTTCCTCAGCAATCGCACGCGCCTCACGCCCGACACGCTGATTGGCGTGTTCCTGTCGGTGTCGCTGGCGCTGGGCGCAAGCCTGTTGCTCGTGCTGTCAGGCCGCATCAACATCCACATCCTGGAAAACGTGCTGTTCGGCTCGGTGCTTACCGTCAACAGCAACGACCTGTCGGTTCTGACGTGCGTGGCGATCCTGGCGCTGGCGCTGGCCCTGCCCAACTACAACCGGCTGATGCTGGCGAGCTTCAATCCGCAGCTGGCCGCCGTGCGCGGCGTGCCTGTCAAGGCCATGGACTACCTGTTCGTGATCCTGGTGACGCTGGTCACGGTGGCCTCGGTCAAGGTGATCGGCGCCATTCTGGTCGGCGCCCTGCTGGTGATTCCGGCGGCTGCGGCGCGGATGCTGGCGCAGTCGCTCAAGGGCTTTTTCACGATGTCGGTGCTGTTCGCGCTGTTCAGCACACTGGCCGGCATCATGTTGCCGATCGAGCTGGAACTGCCGATCCCATCCGGCGCGGCCATCATTCTGGTCGCGGGTGTTTTGTTTGCGATCTCGGCCCTGGCACGCGGCCTGGTCCCCGGCCTGAAAGGAAATGCAGCATGAGTTTGAAGTCAGTCACCCTGCGCCGCGCCGCCCTGGCCGTGGCATTGGCATCCGCGCTGGGCGCCGCCGTCACGGCGCAGGCCCAGGAAGCGGCCAAATCCGGCCGCGCCGCGCGCGCCGCGCAGCCTGAAGCCACGGCCGCCGCCACGGGCAGCGTCACCGTGCTGGCCGCGCATCCCGTCGTGTTTGCGCTGACCGACAGCCTGGCCAAAGGCAGCACCATCCGTGTGGAGCGCGCCGCGCCCGCCAACCTGCCCGCCACCCGCCTCACGTCGTATTTCAGCGGGCGCGGCGGCGCTGCGCTGCAAAAGGCCGCCGCATCGGCGGACGCCGCGGTCGGCCTGCGCTCCATCTGGCCCGACGATCCGCTCTACGCCAACGCGCGGCGCACCAACATCCGCATCGTCGAAATCGACGCCGCCCGCCCGCTCGATGGTGCGCTGAACGGCATTGCCCTGCAAAGCGACACGCGCCCCGGCGGACAGTTTGCCGCCTACCCGTGGCTCAGCATCGTCAACCTGGGACGCATGGCCGACATCGTCGCCGCCGATCTGGGGCGCCTGTCCCCGTCCGACGACAAGCGCATCGCCGAGAACCTGGCGCAGATCAAGCGCACGCTGGTCGAATTGAACGCCAGCAGCCAGGCCGGATTGGCTCAGGCTGAGAACGTGGCCGTCGTCAGCCTATCCGAGCGCCTGCCCTACCTGATTGCCGAGTTCAATCTGGATTTGATCGACACGAACGCGCGCGACGACAAGGACTGGACACCTGAGACGCTGGCGGCGCTGACCGCCACTCTCAAGGACAACGGCGCGGCCGCCGCGCTGCTGCACCGCGAGCCCACGCCGGAACTGCGCCAGGCCATCGAAGCCGGCGGCGCCAAGGCCGTCGTGCTGGCCACCGACGGGGCCGATCCCGTTGCCGACCTGCAGGCCAACGCCAAGCTGCTCCTGCAGGCGCTGGCGCCCGCCGCAGCCCAGACCACCGCCGCGAAGTAAAGCCCATCGCGGGAACGGCGCCGGCCTAACCGGCGCCGTTTGCCGCATCAGCCATCAGCGCCGTTGCCTCGCCCTTCAGGCATTCGATGAGGTGCGCGCTGGCCGCAGGCAACCGGGCTTCACGCAAGGTGATGATGCCGACCGGCGGCAACGCCAAGTCCAACGGCACGTCCAGGATCCGGCACAGGCCCTGGCGCTCGAAACTGCGGGCGGCCGACTTCGCCAGAAATCCCACCGCATTGCGCTCACGAATGAAAGTCAGCGTAGACAGGTAGGACGACGTTTCCATCAGATCGGACGACGGTTGCAGGCCGCGATGATGGAACTGCTGCTCCAGCTTTACCCGCAATGACGCCCACGGTGGCGGCATCACGCAAGGCAACGCCGCCAGATCCGCCCACCCCGGTGCGCTGCGGCCTGCCACGTCGCTGCCGGGCGCCGCCACCACTACCATCGGCTCTTCGAACAACGCTTCGGCATGCAGATCGGGCGCGGCGTAGCCTGGCTCCAGCCTTCCCACGAACAGATCCAGTTCGCCCAGCCGCAATTTGGGCAGCAGATGGGTCAGGTCGCCCTCTTCGATCAGGACGGTTGCGCGCGCCGACCGCAGCTTCAAGGCATGCACGGCCCGCGCCAGCAGCACCGGCAACGCGACCGCCATCGCCCCCACCCGCGTCTTGCCGGCCGCGCCGCTTGCGGCGGCGTCGATCTCATCACGCGTGCGCGCGTACTGCGCCAGCACGCCGCGCGCAAAGCGCACCACTGCAGCGCCCGCGTCGGTGGGCTCCGTGCCGCGCACGGACCGCGCAAACAGCGCGAGACCCAGCATGGACTCCACCTCCGACAGCATGCGCGACACCGCCGGCTGGCTGACCGCCATGAACTCGGCCGTGCGCCCCAAATGCCGGAACTCGTCCAGCGCCACCACCAATTGGAGGTGACGCAGCTTCAGGTTTGAGCGGAACACGCGGTCCAGGTGCGCCATACCAACGTCCTTACATATCAGACTTGTTATCTATCGATGCGGCAATTCTATTGGATAGTTATATATAAGCTCACGAGAATAGATCCGGGCGGCCTTGTAGCCTTGAGGGTGCTCACAAAAATAATCACATCGGAGACAAACCATGAGGCACATCCCCACCCCTGACCGGGACCGGCGCAGGTTCCTGGCGGGCGCCGCCTGTCTGGGCGCCATGGCTGGCGCCGGCGCGGCCGGCCTGCTGGCTCCCGGCCTGGCACGCGCCGCGGACTATCCGCAGCGCGCCATCACCTTCATCTGCCCCTGGCCCGTCGGCGGCACCGCGGACCAGTCCATGCGCGCGCTCTGCCAAGTAGCGTCGGGCGTGCTCGGCCAGTCCATCGTGGTGGAGAACCGCGCGGGCGCCTCGGGCATGATCGGCACGAAGTCGCTGTCGCAGGCGCAGCCCGACGGCTACAACATCGGCCAGATTCCCATTTCGGTGGCGCGTTTCTCGCAATTGGGACTGTTGCAGCTTGATCCGCGCAGCGAGCTGACTTATTTGGCCCGTACGTCGGGCCAGACCTTCGGCATCGCAGTGCTTGCCAGCTCGCCGTTCAAGACGTTGCAGGAGGTCGTGGCTTACGCAAAGGCCAATCCCGGCAAGCTGACATACGGCCACGCCGGCATCGGCGGCGCGACGCATGTGGGCATGGAAGAGTTCGCCATGACAGCCGGCGTGCGTTTCAATGCGATTGCCTACAAGGGCGGCGCGGCCGCTTTGCAGGATGTGCTGGGCGGGCAGATCGATCTGCTGGCGGATTCAAGCTCGTGGGCGCCGCATGTCGAGGCAGGCAAGCTGCGGCTTCTGGCGACCTGGGGCGAGTCGCGCGCCTCGCGTTTCAAGGAGGCGCCCACCCTGAAAGAACTGGGCTACGACGTCGTGGTCGAGGCCCCCAACGGCATCGGCGCGCCCAAGGGCCTGGACCCCGCCGTCGAGCGCAAGCTGCGCGAGGCCTTCCGCACTGCGGTCAAGAGCGACGCCTTCAAGCAGGTGGCCGACCGCATCGATGCGCCGGTGATGTACCTGGACGGACCGGATTACCAGGCTTATGTGGCGTCGGTCTATGCGCAGGAGACCGCGCTGATCGCGCGCCTGAAACTGAAAGAAATGCTGCAGAAAGGCTGATCCCCGGTGACTTCCAATCCCTTGATCCGGCTGCACGCCAACGACAATGTGCTGGTCGCCCGGGAGGCCCTGGCCTTGGGCATGCCTATCCCGGCGCTGGGCCTGCGGGTACGCGCGCAGGTGCCGGGCGGCCACAAGATTGCGGCCTGCCGGATTCCGGCAGGCACGCCCGTGCGCAAGTACGACGCGATCATCGGCGTGGCCGCGCGCGATATCGAAGCCGGCGAGCACGTGCATGCACACAATCTTGCGCTCGCCGACTTCGAGCGGGATCCGGGCTTCTGCCGCGATGTGCGGCCGGTCGACATCCTGCCCGAGGCCGAACGCGCGACGTTTCAGGGCTACGTTCGGGGGGATGGCCGGGTGGGCACGCGCAATTTCATCGGCATCCTCGCGTCGGTGAACTGTTCCGCGACGGTCATCCACCACATCGCGCAGCACTTCACGCCCGAACGCCTTGCCGCGTTTCCCAACGTGGACGGCGTAGTGGCGTTCGCGCAGACGAGCGGTTGCGGCATGTCGTCGCCCAGCGAGCATTTCGACGTCCTGCGACGCACGCTGGCCGGCTACGCGCGGCACCCGAACCTGGCCGGCGTGCTGATCGTAGGGCTGGGCTGCGAACGCAATCAGGTGTCGGCGCTGATCGAATCGCAGGATCTGGCCGGGGACGCGCGGGTGCGTACGCTCGTGATGCAGGACACGGGCGGCACCCGGGCCACGATCGAGGCCGGCATCCGGGCCATCAACGAGATGCTGCCGCTGGCCGATGCCGCGCGCCGCAGCCCCGTGCCGGCAAGCCACCTCAAGATCGGTCTGGAATGCGGCGGATCGGACGGCTACTCCGCCATCACGGCCAATCCTGCGCTGGGGGCAGCCATGGACATCCTGGTGCGGCACGGCGGCACGGCGATCCTGTCCGAAACCCCGGAGATCCACGGGGTGGAATACCTGCTGACCCGCCGCGCCGTCACGCCGGAAGTGGGCCAGAAACTGCTGGACCGGCTGGCCTGGTGGGAAAGGTACACGGCCGGACACAACGCGCAGTTCAACGGCGTCGTCGGCCACGGCAACCAGCAAGGCGGCCTGGCCAACATTTTCGAGAAATCGCTGGGGTCCGCCATGAAAGGCGGCACGACGCCGCTGCAGGCCGTGTATGAATATGCCGAGCCCATCGACCGCGCAGGCCTGGTTTTCATGGATTCGCCCGGCTACGACCCCGTCGCCGTCACCGGCCAGATCGCCAGCGGCGCCAACCTGATCTGCTTCACGACAGGCCGCGGGTCGATGTTCGGCTCCAAGCCCGCGCCCACGCTCAAACTTGCCAGCAACAGCAGCATGTATGCGCGCCTGGTGGAAGACATGGACATCAATTGCGGCGCGGTGCTCGATGGCGAGGTAGACATCGCACAGATGGGACAACGCATCTTCGACCATATCCTGCGCGCGGCCTCCGGCGCGCCGACCAAGAGCGAAGCACTGGGCCTGGGCAACCATGAATTCGTGCCCTGGCATCTGGGCATCGTCAGCTGACCCGTCATTTCAGGAACCTTCTCGCATGCCCGCACACAATCCTTTCAAGACGGCCCTTGCCGCGCGCCAGGCCCAGGTCGGCCTGTGGCTCTCGATGGCCGACCCCTATCTGGCCGAGGTTTCCGCCACGGCAGGCTTCGATTGGCTGCTGATCGACGGCGAGCACGCACCGAACGACCTGCGCGGCACCCTGGCCGCCCTGCAGAGCGTCGCGCCCTACCGCGCCCAGCCCGTGGTGCGCGTGGTGGCCGGAGACACCGCACTCATCAAGCAGATGCTGGACATCGGCGCGAAGAACCTGCTGGTGCCGATGGTCGACACCGCCGATCAAGCCCGCGCCCTGGTGGCCGCGACCCGCTATCCGCCGCAAGGCATACGCGGCGTGGGCAGCGCCGTGGGGCGCGCATCTCGCTGGAGCGCCCGTCAGGACTACCTGGAAATCGCCGACGACGAGATCTGCCTGCTGGTGCAGGCGGAAACGGTGCAGGCGCTGTCGAACCTGGAGGCGATCTGCGAGTTGCCCGGCGTGGATGGCGTGTTCATCGGGCCGGCCGATCTGGCCGCGTCCATGGGGTATCGGGGGCGGCCCGGGCATCCGGACGTGCAAAGCGCCATCGAGCGCGCCATGCAAGTCATCATCGAACACGGCAAAGCAGCCGGCACCCTGACATCGGACCCCGCGCTGGCGCGCCGTTACCTGGAACTGGGCTGCACCTTCGTGGCGGTAGGCGTTGACGTGCTGCTTTACGCAAATAGCGCCCGCCGGCTGGCGGCAAGCTTCTCTTGCGCGGACCCGAACGCCGCGGCGCCCGCCCCGTCCGCCGCCTATTGAGCATCCCGAAGCGGCCGATCCGTCCTGTAATCCGGTCTTGCATGACCACGCATTCAGGCATAAATTGATCGGTACCGCTTTTCGATCGGTCATCTCGATCCCCCCGCCCGAATCGCGCGCGAAGGTTGTTTTCTATCTTTTGTTCCCCCAACAGGAGCGATGCGATGCGAGTAAAACACCTGCTTGGCCCAGCGACCGTAGCCCTCTCGATGCTTGTCGGGTCGGCTGTCACGGCCGCCCCCTCGGACCCCGCCCCGATCATCACCGGCAAGCACTGGACCGATTCCGACGCCAACCTCAAGAAGGCCTATCTGCTGGGCGTGGCCAATGCGCTTGAGGTTGAACGCGCCTATCAGCAACGCCGGGCCGTGCCGGATACCCAGACGCTGGTGCCCAAGTTCTCCGCGGGCCTTCAGAACCAGACGCTGGACTCGGTGCGCGAGACCATCGACCGCTGGTATGCCGCCAATCCGGGCCAATTGGATCGCCCCGTCATGGAGACGATCTGGTTTGAGATCGTCGTGCCTGCCACCAAGACGAAACGCACCCCCTAGGAGCCGCCATGAAGACTATCCGCACGATAGGCCTGGCCATTGCGATGGCATCGCTGGCCGCATGCACCAACATGACCAAGGAACAGCAAGGCACCGTCACGGGTGGCTTGATGGGCGCCGCGGCGGGCGCCGGCATTGCCGCCATCGCGGGGGGCAGTGCCTGGACCGGGGCCGCCATTGGCGGTGCAGCCGGCGGTATCGCCGGCAACATCCGCGGCGCGAACCAGTAGACAACGCAATCCCGACCTGACCCGTCACCCCGAACGCCGGCTCGCGTGCAAACGCCAGCCGGCGTTCTTGCGTCTGGGGTCTGCCTGCACGTCCGCGTCCCTGCCTGCACCCCGCCCGCCGCCTTCGTCATCCACGTTCGCGCCGCCCATCGCCACAGCTACCCGCTGCGGCCATAGACTGATACGCTTTGCGCCGCGACTTCACCCGGGCGATGCGGATGTTTCTTTCATGATGTACCTGCTGTGGTCCCTGCCGGCGCTGACCGTGATCGCCGCGATCGCGAGCGGGCGCGTCAACACGACCATCGCCGCCGCGCTGGGCCTGCTGGCGGCGCTGCCCATCGCCCTGCTCGCCGCGCCCGCGCCGTTCGCGCTGGCGCAACTGGCCGTTGCCCTGGAACGCGGACTCTGGATCGGCTGGATCATCACCCCCTACATCCTCGGCGGCCTGCTGTTCTGGCAGATGGCGGCGCAGGGCGGCATGAGCAAGGGCGCGGCAGGCAATCCGCCGGACGCCATGCGTCTCGAACCCCTCGCACGGCGCCGGCTGCTCTTCTTCGCCTGTTTCCTGGTCGGCCCGTTTGCCGAGTCCGCCACGGGCTTCGGCGTGGGCATGCTGGGAACGGTGATGCTGATCCGCCCGCTGGGCCTGAAGCCGCGCGAGACCATGGTGTTCGCGCTGCTCAGCCAGACACTCATCCCGTGGGGCGCGATGGGAAGCGGCACGTTGCTGGCCTCGGCCTACGCGCGGGTGCCGGCCACGCAGCTTGCTCTTTACAGCATGGTGCCCGTGGCGCTGCTGATGGGGGTGTGGCTGGCGTTGTACTGGCGCACTGCCGCACGCGCGGCGCTGTCCGCGCCTGCGGCCGAACTGGGGCGTGAAGCGGGCTGGATGGCCGCGAGCCTGGCCTTGCTGACGGCAGCGACCGCACTGCTGGGACCGGAAACGGCGCTGCTGACAGCCTATGGTCCGCTGATCGTGCTGCGCTTCCTGGCGGACCGCAGGCCCGATCGCGGGCAAGCGCTGGACGCCGCACGCCGCGCCCTGCCCTACATCGCCCTCATCGCCTGGCTGGTGGCTACGCGGCTCGTCCCCGGCCTGAATCGCGGCCTTGCCGGCGTGGCCGATTTCAAGCCTTATCCGGACCTGCCGGCCTGGATGCCTTTTCTGCACGCCGGAAGCTGGCTGATCGCGGGCGCGGTCGCCATAGCTGCCTGGCAACGCCACCCGGGCGCGCTGCGGGCTCAAGCACGCGCCGCGTGGATGACAGGACGTCATGCCGTCATGTCCGTCTTTCTGTTTGCGATGATGGCCGAGGTACTCGCGGGCGCGGGCATTTCCCGGGCGTATGCCGATGGATTATTCTCGAGCCTGCGCGACTGGGCTATCCTGATCACGCCGCTTCTGGCCGGCGCGTTCGGCATTCTGGCCAACAGCGGCAATGCGCCGAACAGCCTGTTCATGTCTTCCCAGCTATCATTAGCGCTTCAGGCCGGTCTGAACGTGCCCGCGGCCGCCGCGCTGCTGCACGTCTCGGGCACGTCGATGGGGATTTTTTCGCCGGTCCGGATGTCGATTGCGGCCGGTTTGGCGCATGGACGGGGGCAAGAACGCGGCGTGTATGTTCTACTACTGCCGTTTGCCCTGGCCGCGTTCGGCATCCTGCTGTCGCTGGCGCTGCTCGTGGTCATCTCCGGGTAGAAGTTTTCAGGGCTGCTGAAAGGCCGACAACTGGCGGCGCAGCGGATACGCTCGCCGCCTCAACCTTTTTTTTGTGTAGCACATGGGACTAGAACAATTAGCCGCGATCCGGGAATTGCTTATCAAGCAGTCGCCTGACAAGGCAGGCTCGAAGAACGAATCGCGACCGCAAGGCACGGACAAGCCGCGCCGCCCGCAAGGCGCCGGCAAGGGTCCGCGTCCGCAAGGCGGCGACAAGGCAAAGCGCGCGCAAGGCGGCGACAAGGGCCAGCGTGCGCCACGTCCCGAAAAGCGCGAGACGCCGGTCGATCCCGTGGTCGTCGCCATTTCGCGCCTGCAACGTCACTTTCCCAAGGCTTTCCCCAAGAACCCCGCGCCCAAGCTGCCGCTCAAGCTGGGCGTGCTGGCGGACGTGGTGCAACATGCCGAGCAGCTGCAACTCGACGAGGCGCAGATCAAGGAAGCCGTCAAGACCTGGTGCGATGGCCGCCGCTACTGGGCCAGCATGGTCGAGGACGCGCCGCGCGTGGACCTGAACGGCGAACCCGCCGGCGCCGTGACCGCCAACGAAGCGCGTCACGCCAAGCGCATGGCATCTCGCAACGCGTCGCGCAACGCCGCCCGCGCACGGGCCGAGAAAAAGGCGCAGACGGCTGCTGAGCAGACCCCGGCGCCGGCTGCTGACGCCGCCCCTGACACGCAACCTGCCGACGTGCCATCCGCTGATGTGAAAGCCGTGGATGTGAAAGCCGCAGAGGTGAAAGCCGCCGACACGAAGGCCGCCGGTGCGACGTCCGCAGACGTCACGCCCCAAGCGTCCGAATAAGCCCGCCAAAAGCAATTCAGGCCTGCGCCAGGCCGGGACAATGTTTCCCGGCCTGGCGCAGGCCTTTCTGCATTGATGCGGCTGTATCTAGCCTGCCGGCTCCAGCGCCGCCAGCGCCTGCTTGATGTAGCCCATGCCCTTCTCGGAATAGGTCAGCGTCATGGCCTGCTGATGCCCCGCGCCGTCCATCTTCAGCAATGACTTGCGCAGGATCTCGACGATCTTGTCTTCGTGGGCCGGGTAAAAGGCCTCGTACTGGTATTGCAGGAACACCAGGCACAGCGCGTTTTCCATGACCTGCACGTCCGGATCCTGCTTGATGCCCTGCTTCATCAGGATCGCCGCCACGCGCTCGCAATCTGCCTGCGGATAGCCTGCTTCCTCCATGATCTCCTGCGCGATGCCGGCGTGATGCCGTGCCAGCGCCTTGCGCCACGTCAGGTAGCCGATGCGGCCTTCGGGATAGCTGGCGCGTGCGATTTCCCAGCGGCCGATATGCTGGCACCGGGACGCCAGGATCAGCGGTTCGGAAGCATCGGGCGCCAGCTTCATGACCCATTCGTGCAGCTTTTGCGCAAGAAACAGCTCCTGCGGACAGGATTCGCCTTCCCAGGTAAACGTGTTGGGGTCGGCGGCGTTGTAGTCGTCGAAGCGGCGCAGAGTCTGCTGCAGGCGGTCGTTCATGGGGTGTGGTGTCTTCGGAAAGCCCGGCGCGTGTGGGCCGGCGCGGAGATTGACAGGCGCAAGCAGGCCATCATACCTGCGGCCTGGGGCGCCGTGCGCCGACCATGCCGTTTCGTGATCGCCGCAAGGCGACGAATAATGCGCACGCCCTGCGACTATCGCGGCAGCGCCGGCGCGGGCGTCAGCGGCCCTATTGGCGTCTGACCCGGCCGGGGCGGCATCGGCGGCAGCCAGGTCCGGGTGGGCGCCTTCAGCCCGGGCTGATCCTGCGGCCGCGTGGGCGTTGCCGCCGGCGACGGATAGCGGGACCCCGGACACGAGGTGCCCAGGCAATCCCGATTGATCTTGCCCGGGTCAATAATGCGCGGGCAATCGGTGCCCAGGCACGTATCCGGCAAGGTGCGGGCTGACGTTGGCGGGGATGGCACCGTCGGAAGCGGATCGCGCGCCAGCGCAGGCGCAGCGGTCAGCGCCGACAACGCACCCAAGGCTCCCAGCACCGCGGCAAACAAGGGTTTCATTGACCGGGCTCCACGGAATCGGTCCAGGCCGAAGCCTGGACGCAATTCCAGTGTGCTCCCGAACCCCGCCCCTAGCAAGGCGGGATCGGCGCCGTTCAATCCAGGCGGATGTCGGTGCTGGCCACGACCTTGGCCCAGCGCGCGCGCTCGCTGCTGAAGAACTGCGCAAGTTCGGCCGGGCTCTTGGTGACGATCTCGGCGCCCTGCTCGTTCAACTGCGCCGTGACGTCCGGCTGGGTGACGATCTGCGCCATCAGCATCTGCAGGCGGGCCGCCACCGGGTCGGTCATGTTGGACGGGGCCATCACGCCTTGCCACGTGCCGGACTCAAAGCCCTTCACGCCCTGCTCGGAGATGGTGGGGATGTCCGGCACCAGCTTCATGCGTTCGCTCTTGGAAATCGCGATCGCGCGCAGCTTGCCGGACTTGATGTGCGGCAGCGTGGCCAGCAGCCCGTTCATGATGATCTGCGTCTGGCCGCCGATGGTGTCGGTGACCGCCTGCGAACCGCCCTTGTACGGCACGTATTCCCACTGCGCGCCCGTGGCCTGCTGAACCGCGACGGCCGCCAGGTGAGGCGCGCTGCCGATCGCGGTGACGGCGAAGTTGATGCGTTCTTTCTTGGACAGCTCGACCAGATCCTGCACGGTCTTGGCCTTCACGTCGGGATGCACGGCCAACACGTGGGGCGAGTACGCCAGCATGCCGACGGCGCGCAGGTCCTTGGACGGATCAAAGGTCAGCTTCGTGTAGACGGACGGGCTGATCGCCAGCGCGCCGACGTCGCACAAGAGGACCGTGTGGCCTTCGTTAGCCGACTGCACCACCAGACCGGCGCCCAGGTTGCCGTTGGCGCCGGGCTTGTTCTCGACGACCACGGTCTGCTTGAGCACTTCGGCGAGCCGGGGCGCCAGGATGCGCGCGATGATGTCCGACGAGCCGCCGGGCGGGTAAGGCACGACGATGCGCACGGGCCGCGTCGGCCATTCCGCCGATTGGGCCCATGCCGGCACCAGGGGCGTCAGGCAAAGCGCCGCGGCGCTGCCCAGGAACTGTCTCTTGCTCGGGTTCATGCTGTCTCCACACTGTTTGGTATGTGTGTTGAAGTGTCCCGCGGCCTGGTGAGGCCGCGGTGGGGATGTGCCTATGCCGCGCCGCGGGTCTCCACGTACAGGGCATAGAGCGAATGGCTGCTCGCCATGAAGAGGCGGTTGCGCTTGGCGCCGCCAAAGCAAAGATTGGCGCAGCGTTCCGGCAGGCGGATGTGGCCGATGGCCTTGCCCGCGGGGTTGAACACCATCACGCCGTCCAGGTCCTCGGCTTTGGCGTCGGGCGAGCCGTTGCTGCCCCAGCCGCACCACAGGTTGCCGGCCTCGTCGCACTTGATGCCGTCGATGGCGCCGGGCCCTTGCGCGTCAACGTGCAGGCGCTTGTTGGACAACGCGCCGTCCGCGCCCACGTCAAAGGCCCAGATCACGCGATTGGGCTGGTGACGCGATTCGACGATGTACAGCACTTTCTCGTCGGGCGAAAAGCACAGGCCGTTGGGACCGGCCAGATCGGCAAGCGCCAGCGTCACACGGCCGTTGCCGGGATCGATGCGATAGACGGAATGCGGCAGCTCGGGCGTGGCCTTGTCGCCTTCCCAGTGCCCGCCGATGCCGAAGGGCGGATCGGTGAACCAGATGGCGCCATTGCGCTGGCACACGATGTCGTTGGGGGAATTGAACGGCTTGCCGTCAAAGCGGTCCGCCAGCACCGTGATGCTGCCGTCGTATTCCGTGCGCGTGACGCGGCGCGTCAGGTGTTCGCAGGCCAGCAGGCGGCCCTGACGATCCCGGGCGAGCCCGTTGCTGAAGTTGGACGGATGGCGGAACACGCTGGTTTCGCCCGTGGTTTCGTCCCAGCGGATGATGCGGTTATTGGGAATGTCCGAGGCGAGCAGATAGCGCCCGTCGCCAAACCACACCGGACCTTCCAGCCAGCGGAAGCCGGTCGCAAGCTGCTCCACGCTGCTGCTGTAGATGCGGTACTTGGCGAATTCCGGGTCCAGGATCCGGACCGAGGGGTCCGGGTAGCGCTGCTGCGGGGTGAAGCTGAAAGACTGCGCGTGCACCAGACTGGCGGGGGCCAGTGCAAGCGCGGCGCCCAGCAGCCGGCGCCGGCCGGCCTGGACTTGCGGGTCAATTTCCATCGGCTGTCTCCTCTCGGTGGTTTTATTCTGCGATGGCGCTACGGACGGGTTGGGTCCCGATCAGGTCACGGGGCCCGGGTTGAACAGCGCCAGGGCGTTGTGCAGCTTGAGTTTTTCGGCACAGGTCTGCTTCTTGCCGCTGGCCACGTCCAGCATCATCTGAAAGAGCTGCCAGCCCACTTCCTCGATCGAGGCCTGGCCGGTGGCGATGACGCCGGCATCCACGTCCATCAGGTCGTGCCAGCGGCGCGCCAGCGCCGAGCGCGTGGCGACCTTGATGACCGGCACCTGCGCCAGCCCGTAGGGCGTGCCGCGGCCGGTGGTGAAGATGTGCAGGTTCATGCCGGCAGCCAGCTGCAGCGTGCCGCAGATGAAGTCGCTGGCGGGCGTGGCCGCAAAGATCAGGCCCTTGCGTGTCAGGCGGTCGCCGGGCGACAGCACGCCATGAATCGGCGAGGACCCCGACTTGACGATCGAGCCCATGGCCTTTTCGACAATGTTGGACAGGCCGCCCTTCTTATTACCGGGGCTGGTGTTGGCGCTGCGGTCGGCCATGCCGCGCTGCAGGTACGCGTCGTACCAGGCCATTTCGCGGATCAATGCGTCCGCGACTTCGGGCGTTTCGGCGCGCGCGGTCAACTGGTCGATGCCGTCGCGCACCTCGGTGTTTTCGGAGAACATCACCGTGCCGCCGGCGCGCACCAGCAGGTCGGTGGCAAAACCCACGGCAGGGTTGGCCGTCACGCCGGAAAACGCATCGCTGCCGCCGCACTGCACGCCGACGGTCAGGTCCGACACCGGGCAGGTTTCGCGCTGGCGGGCGTTGAGTTTCTGCAGGTGGCGCTCGGCGGTGCGCATGATGAGCTGGATCATCGAATCGAAGCCGATGTTCTCTTCGTCCTGCAGGACGATGGTGTCCACGCCGTCGCCGCCCATGCCCGAGCCGGCGCGGATCGGAATGGCGGTGGGCGCCAGGAGGCGGTCCGGCTGCAACTTTTCACAGCCCAGGCTGACGACCATGGACGTGCCGCCGAAGTTCGGGTTGCGGGCAATGTTGTGCAGCGTGCGGATGGGAATCGCCGCGCCGGGCGCGTCAATGGCCACGCCGCAGCCGTAGGTGTGCTCGATGCCCACCACGTCGTCCACGTTCGGATACAGCGGCAGCAGTTCGCGGCGGATACGCGCAACCGCGTGCTCGACGACGCCCTGCACGCACTGCACCGTGGTGCTGATGGCAAGAATATTGCGCGTGCCGACGGTGCCGTCCGCGTTGCGATAGCCCTGGAAGGTGTAGCCCTTGAGCGGCGGCAGCGGCGCAATCCGCGTGGAGACCGGCAGGTCTTCCAGCGTGCGGGCCGTCGGCATCGTGGTGACGCGCTCGTTGATCCAACTGCCGCGCGGCAGCGCCTTGGCGGCGTAGCCGACCACCACGTTGTAGCGCCGGACCTCGTCGCCCTCGGCCAGATCGGTCAGGGCAACCTTATGCCCTTGCGGCACGGCGTCGACCAATTGAAGCCCATCGGGCAGAACGGTTCCCGACGGCAATCCGCCATCGTTGGCCACGATGGCGACGTTGTCGTCGGGATGAATCTTGATGAGAACGGGCGCCTGCTCGACTGCAACCTGCATGATGAATCCTTTAGCCTGATGGATGCCCCGCTGCGGGCACCGTACGTTATCGTACAACCAAGAGAATATCGCTGAAAGGCTCTAGAAAGGAATTTCGGGTTTCCCCTTGTAAATGCTGCGCCACATGGGGACACGCCTTGAATCCGGCAAATTGATGTTGTACGATGACTCACCTTTTACCACCGCATCCCGTTCGCAAGCACCTACCTTTCGCCTGCGACGGCCATTTAGGGATGAGCGCAACATGACGACTCCGCAAGAACTCAAGGCCATTGTTTCGGAAGGTTTGCTTTCCTTCCCCGTGACCGACTTCGACCAGAACGGCGACTTCAACGCCAAGAGCTATGCGGCTCGTCTGGAATGGCTGGCTCCCTACGGCGCCACCGCCCTGTTCGCCGCCGGCGGCACCGGTGAGTTCTTCTCGCTGGCCCCCGATGAATACTCCGACGTCATTCGCACCGCCGTGCAGACCTGCAAAGGCAAGGTGCCGATCCTGGCCGGCGCCGGCGGCCCCACCCGCACCGCCATCGCCTACGCCCAAGAAGCCGAGCGCCAAGGCGCCAAGGGCGTTCTGCTGTTGCCCCACTACCTGACCGAAGCCTCGCAGGACGGCATCGCCGCCCACGTCGAGCAGGTCTGCAAGTCCGTCAACATCGGCGTCATCGTCTACAACCGCGCCCAGTCGCGTCTGTCGGCCGACAGCCTGGCCCGCCTGGCTGATCGCTGCCCCAACCTGGTCGGTTTCAAGGACGGCATCGGCGACATCGAATCGATGGTCCGCATCCGCCGCAAGATGGGCGACCGCTTCTCGTACCTGGGCGGCCTGCCCACCGCCGAAGTCTACGCAGCCGCCTACCGCGCGCTGGGCGTGCCGGTCTACTCGTCGGCCGTCTTCAACTTCGTGCCCAAGATGGCCATGGAGTTCTACAACGCCATCGCCGCCGGCGACAGCGACACCACCAACCGACTGCTGGACGATTTCTTCCTGCCGTATCTGGAAATCCGCAACCGCAAGGCCGGCTACGCCGTCAGCATCGTCAAGGCCGGCGCCAAGCTGGTCGGCCACGACGCCGGCCCGGTGCGCGCACCGCTGACCGACCTGACCGGCGAAGAAATGGAAATGCTTGCCGCCCTGATCAAGAAGTCCGGCGCCGAGTAATCGGTCCGCATTGACACCTGCTATCTGCCCCCGGTCCGGGGGCATTTTTTTCCCCGGACCCGTCGGGGGCGACAACGCCCATCCTTCGGATCGGCGCCTATTTTTGGAGATGACCATGAACCTGACCGGCCAGATGTTGATCGGCTCGACCGCCGTCCTGGGCGCGGGCGCTGCCCAGCACGCCATCAATCCCGCCACCGGCGAACGCCTGGAACCCGCCTACCCCGCCGGCTCCGCCGACGACGTGTCGCGCGCCGCCGAACTGGCCCGCGCCGCGTTCGACCCGTACCGCGCCCTGCCGCTGGAAACGCGCGCCCAATTCCTGGAAAGCATCGCTGAGAACATCGTGGCCATCGGCGACGCGCTGATCGAGCGCGCGCACCAGGAAACCGGCCTGCCCGTCGCCCGCCTGCAAGGCGAGCGTGGCCGCACGGTCGGCCAGCTGCGTCTGTTCGCCCGCGTCGTGCGCGATGGCTACTTCCTGGACGCCACGATCGACCCGGCCCAACCCGAGCGCCAGCCGTTGCCGCGCGCCGACCTGCGCCTGGCCAACGTTCCCCTGGGCCCCGTGGTGGTGTTTGGCGCCAGCAACTTCCCGCTCGCCTTCTCGGTTGCGGGCGGCGACACCGCATCGGCATTGGCCGCCGGTTGCCCGGTGATCGTCAAGGCGCACAACGCCCACCCCGGCACGTCCGAGCTGGTCGGCCGCGCCATCCAGCAAGCCGTCGCCAAGCACGGTCTGCCGGAAGGCACGTTCTCGCTGCTGTTTGGCGCCGGCAATGAAATCGGCACGGCACTGGCAACGCACCCGGCCATCACGGCCATCGGCTTCACCGGCTCGCGCCGCGGCGGCCTGGCGCTGGTCGCTGCCGCCAACGCCCGCCCCGTGCCGATTCCCGTCTACGCGGAAATGTCCAGCATCAACCCCGTCTTCCTGCTGCCCGCCGCGCTGGAAGCGCGCGCCGAGACCATCGCCAAGGGCTTCGTGGATTCGCTGTCGATGGGCGTGGGCCAGTTCTGCACGAACCCTGGCCTGGTGATCGGCATCGAAGGTCCGGCGCTGGACCGCTTCCGCCAGGCTGCCGCCGAGGCCGTCAAGGCCAAGGGCGCCGCCACCATGCTGACGCCGGGCATTTTCTCGGCCTATGAGCAAGGCGCGGATGCCCTCGCGCGCCACGCCAGCGTGTCCACCGTCGGCCGCGGCGAACCCTCGAACCCGGCATGCAACGCCGCCGGCGCCGTGGTGTTCGGCGCCAGCGCCGACCAGTTCCTGGCCTCGCACGAGCTGGAAGCCGAAGTGTTCGGCCCCGCTTCGCTGGTTGTCGCGTGCAAGGACGCCGCGCAGGTCCGCGCCGTGGCCGAGCACCTGGAAGGCCAACTGACCGCGACGCTGTTCGTGGACGGCGCCGACCTGGACGATGCCCGCGCCCTGCTGCCCGTACTGGAACGCAAGGCCGGCCGCATCCTGGCCAACGGCTACCCGACCGGCGTGGAAGTCAGCCACGCCATGGTCCACGGCGGCCCCTTCCCGGCCACGTCGAACCCGGCCTCGACCTCGGTGGGCGCCACGGCGATCCGTCGCTTCCTGCGTCCGGTCTGCTACCAGGACCTGCCCGACGGCCTGCTGCCGGAAGGCGTCCAGCGCGGTAACCCGCTGGGTCTGACGCGCATGGTGGACGGCACGCTGGTCAAGGCGTAATGGGTTGACGCCTGGATTTCGGGCGTCGCATCAACAAATAGGCCCCGGCGCCGCCCCACGCGGCCCGGGGCCTACGCCATTTCGCGCCGGCGTCAGACACCTACTGAGACGCCCATTGCAAACCCCGATTCACCCCGTCAAAACTCCAACCCAATAAAAAAAACCTGGCGCGAGGATCGACTCCCCGCGCCAGGCTTTCATAGCTAACAACGCAATCACTGCGCCTTCAGCTTTCCATCGGCAATGATCTTGGCCCACTTGGCCTGCTCGGCCGCCTGGAATGCCGTGAATTCCGCCGGCGTGTTCGGCGTGTAGGCCAGACCCAGGCCCTGCATCTTGGCGGTGACTTCCGGCTTGGCCACGATCTCGGCAATCGTCTTGTTCAGCTTTTCGACCACGGCCGGCGGCGTGTTGGCCGGGGCGTAGATGGCCTGCCAGCTGCTGACGTCAAAGCCCGGCACGCCGGCTTCCTGCATGGTGGGCACGTCCGGCAGCACGGCGGTGCGCTTGGCGGACGTGACCGCCAGCGCGCGGACCTTGCCGCTTTGCACATACGGCAACGCGACCAGGGCGGTTTCGAACGAGCTGGGGATCTGCCCGCCGATCAGGTCCGAAATGGCCGGCGCGCTGCCGCGGTACGGCACGTGCGTCAGGTGCGCGCCCGTCAGCTGCTTGAACACTTCGCCCGACAAATGCTGCGACGTGCCCTGCCCGGCCGAGCCGAAGGCGATGGTGTCGGGATTGGCCTTGGCGGCGGCAACGACATCCTGCACGCTCTTATAGGGCTGGTTCGCGCCTACCAGCAGCACATTGGAAATGCTGCCCAGCAGGATCACGGGCGAGAAATCCTTGGCCGCGTTGTAGTTGATGCTGGGCAGCAGCGACGGGTTGATCGCGTGCGTGGCGATCGTGCCCAGCAGCAGCGTGTAGCCGTCCGGCTTGGCGCGCGCCACGGCGTCCGCGCCCAGTACGCCACCGGCGCCACCCTTGTTTTCAACGACGACGGTCTGCTTGAGCGTCGTGCCCAGTTCCTGGGCGATCAAGCGCCCCAGAATGTCGGACGTGCCGCCCGCCGCAAACGGAACCACCAGCGTGATGGCCTTCGCAGACGGCCAGTCATCAGCGGCGTGGACAGGTGCGGCAAAAGCGGTGGCGACGGCCAGGACGGCCGACAGGCGGCTCAACAGGGGGAATGCCTTCAAACTTGTCTCCTAGAGATTGGAATTGTCGCCGTTCTTGTACGTTGTCGTACGACAATGAGCGCTGAGGATAGCGCGGCCGACTTCTCCGTTCAATATAGGGAAATTCCTAGATTCAAAAGATACATTCGGCTTGTTGTACGACAACATTTCTCCCGGGAAGCCGTTGTATGCCCGACTTATATGTTGTACGATGACTGACATCGCGGATCGAACAACGCCGCGGCCACGGCATACCGCCTTTTCAATACCCATTCCTTATATTTGGAAGACAGCCATGACGACTCCCCAGGAACTCAAAGCCATCGTCTCGGAAGGATTGCTCTCCTTCCCCGTGACCGACTTCGACCAGAACGGCGATTTCAACGCCAAGAGCTATGCGGCTCGTCTGGAATGGCTGGCCCCCTACGGCGCCACCGCCCTGTTCGCAGCCGGCGGCACCGGTGAGTTCTTCTCGCTGGCCCCTGATGAATACTCCGACGTCATCCGCACCGCCGTGCAGACCTGCAAGGGCAAGGTGCCGATCCTGGCCGGCGCCGGCGGCCCCACCCGCACCGCCATCGCTTACGCACAAGAAGCCGAGCGCCAAGGCGCCAAGGGCGTCCTGCTGTTGCCCCACTACCTGACCGAAGCCTCGCAGGACGGCATCGCCGCCCACGTCGAGCAGGTCTGCAAGTCGGTCAACATCGGCGTCATCGTCTACAACCGCGCCCAGTCGCGTCTGTCGGCCGACAGCCTGGCCCGCCTGGCTGATCGCTGCCCCAACCTGGTCGGTTTCAAGGACGGCATCGGCGACATCGAATCGATGGTCCGCATCCGCCGCAAGCTGGGCGACCGCTTCTCGTACCTGGGCGGCCTGCCCACCGCTGAAGTCTATGCCGCCGCCTACCGCGCGCTGGGCGTGCCGGTCTACTCGTCGGCCGTCTTCAACTTCGTGCCCAAGATGGCCATGGAGTTCTACAACGCCATCGCCGCCGGCGACAGCGACACCACCAACCGACTGCTGGACGATTTCTTCCTGCCGTACCTGGAAATCCGCAACCGCAAGGCCGGCTACGCCGTCAGCATCGTCAAGGCCGGCGCCAAGCTGGTCGGCCACGACGCGGGCCCGGTGCGCGCACCGCTGACCGACCTGACCGGCGAAGAAATGGAAATGCTGCACGCGCTGATCAAGAAGTCCGGCGCCGAATAAACCGTCCGCACTTGACCGTGCGTGACTAGCCGCCAGAACGCCCTCCCCTGGAGGGCGTTTTGCTTCTTGATGCAAAGAAAAGTTGGCGGATTTCGCCCCGTATGTTGTCATATGGCCCCAGTGCATCCTTGCGGTCGCGTGCTATCGGCGCGGCCGAACCCATCGGGCCGGACACCCGTGGGGCATCAGAGGAACGCGTACACTTGCGGCTGCGCGCCAGGCCGCCAGCCTCGCCCGCAGCGATTTTCCGTATAAGAGAGACAATGCAAACTCCCTCCCGGCCACCCCGCTCGCGCCTGACCGATTTCGTTATCGAGGAACTGACCAAGCGCCTTGATGGGCGCCAGTACCGCGCCGGCGACAAGCTGCCCTCCGAGCACGCGCTGTGCGACGAATTCGAGGTCAGCCGCACCGTCATCCGCGAAGCCGTGGCTTCCATGCGCCTGAGCGGCCGCCTGGTCAGCAAGCCCGGCATCGGTGTTTTCGTGACCGAAGACCGCGAAAAGCCCATCGATTTTGTCGTCGAACCCGCCACGGATCCGCGTTGGGCGCTGCACATTATGGAATTGCGCGCGGGCCTTGAGGTGGAAGCCTGTGGACTGGCGGCAGAGCGCCGCAGCGCGGCGGATCTGAGCGGCATCGTCGAAGCCTTCGACGCCTTCAACCGCGCTACGCGCGACATGGAAGCCGCCGTCAAGGCCGATTATGAATTCCACCTGTCGATCGCCCGCGCGTCGAACAACCCGCATTTTCCGGCCCTGCTGAAGGCGGCCGTGCGCGACGTCATGCTCGATCTGAACATCAAGCACGGCGGCAAGACGCCCGAAGAGCTTGAAATGTACGAGACGCGCAACGTGCGCGAGCACGAAGCCATCCTCACGGCCATCATGCGCCGCGACCCCGGCGCCGCGCGCGCCGCCATGGCCCGCCACCTGGGCGACAGCATCGCGCGGTACCGCAAGCTGCTGTCCCATCCCCCAGCGATTTAAGCCACGCTCGCGTGCCCTCCCGTAATGCCAATTACGGGAATCCCCTTACTTGTTTACTTGTATGACGGCTGCCATCATACGTCTTATTGCATAGCGTAATACGACGCGGCTTCAGTACTGCCTGCGTCTTCCGCGATCCGTAAGACCTGCCGTACCAGTGCCGCCGATGAGCCCCATTCTTACCCTCCGCAGTACGTACCACCCCTACGCCACGCGCATTCACCGGCGCACCGCCTGACCGGCCACGAGCCGGCGCTTTTCCCCCCAATTCCCGTACCCCGTCCGAATGCGCGACGCACCCTCCCCGGCTTGCCGGGGCGGACCCCGCACGCTTGGCCGTTTTCGACCCCACCGCTTTTCAATCACTTTCGATCCCCAGGAGAAATCTCCATGCGCAAGTTTCTGAGCTCCGCCGTTGCGGCAACCCTGCTGTGCGTCGCGTCTGGCGCACAGGCCGGCGTGACGTTTGACGCCGTCAAGAAAAAGGGCTTCCTGCAGTGCGGCTTTGCCGGCATTCCCGGTTTCTCGGTGCTCGACAGCAAGGGCGAATGGACCGGCCTGGACGTGGACATGTGCCGCGCCGTCGCGGCCGCAATGTTTGGCGATGCCTCCAAGGTCAAGGGCAACGTGCTGACCGCGCAGGCGAAGTTCACGGCGCTGCAATCCGGCGAGATCGACATGCTGTCGCGCAACACCACGCAGACCCTGACCCGCGACACCACGCTGGGCCTGATCGGCGTGGGCGTGAACTTCTATGACGCCCAGGGCCTGATCGTGAAGAAGGCGATGAACGTCAAGAGCGTGAAGGAACTGGACGGCGCCACCATCTGCGTGCAGCCCGGCACCACCACCGAACTGAACCTGGCCGACTACTTCCGCAGCCGCGGCCTGACGTTCAAGCCCGTGCTGGTCGAGAACTACGACGAAAACTTCCGTCTGCTGGAATCGGGCCGCTGCGACGCCTACACCAACGACAAGTCCAATACCGCCGCCAACATGCGCACGCGCCTGGCCAAGCCCGACGACTGGGAAATCCTGACCGAGAACCTGTCCAAGGAACCGCTCGGCCCCATGGTCCGCCAAGGCGACGAGCAGTGGTTCAACGTCGTGCGCTGGTCGCTGAACGCGATGCTGGAAGCCGAGGAATACGGCATCACGTCCAAGAACGTCGATGAAATGTTGAAGAGCACCAACCCGAACGTCCAGCGCATCCTGGGCGTGACGCCGGGCATGGGCAAGAACCTGGGCCTGGACGACAAGTGGGCCTACAACATCATCAAGCAAGTCGGCAATTACGGCGAAAGCTATGACCGCGCCATGGGCAAGGACAGCCCGCTGAAGCTGGACCGCGGCCTGAACAAGCTGTGGACGCAAGGCGGCCTGATGTACGGCTGGCCGGTGCGCTAAGCATCGCTCCCGCGGCTCCGCCCTGTGCGGGGCCGCGCTTCATTTCCCCGGCCTGCGGGCACGCCCGCGCCAGAACACTCTTTACGCAGCAACACCATGAACAGCATCGTCAACGCCCGTCTCAAACAGATCAAACCCTCGCCCAGCATGGCCGCCAAGATCGTCGTGGACGAACTCCGCCGCCAGGGCCGCGAGATCGCCGACTACACGCTGGGCGAGCCCGACATGCCCACGCCCGCGCACATCGCGCGCGCCGGCCAGGAAGCCATCGCGGGCGGCGACATCCGCTACACCAGCCCGAACGGCACCGTGGGTCTGCGCAAAGCGATCGCCAACAGCCTCGAACGGACCGTGGGCGTGCGCTACGGCATGGACCAGATCACCGTGGGCGCCGGCGCCAAGCAGATCATCGCCGCCGCGCTGACCGCCAGCCTGGAGCCGGGTGACGAAGTGATCGTTTGCGCGCCGTACTGGGTTTCCTATCCGGACATGGTGCTGCTGGGCGAAGGCAAGCCTGTCGTCGTCACCGGCCCCGAGTCGCAAGGCTTCAAGCTGGACGCCGCCACGCTGGAAGCGGCCATCACGCCGCGCACGCGCTGGCTGATCCTGAATTCGCCCAGCAACCCCAGCGGCGCCGTCTACAGCGCCAACGAGCTGCGCGCGCTGACCGACGTGCTGCTGCGCCATCCGCACGTGTGGATTCTGAGCGACGAGATCTACGCGCCCTTCACGTACAGCGGCCAGGCCCACGCCTCGCCCGTGCAGGTCGAACCCAGGCTGGTTGAGCGCACGCTGATCGTCAACGGCATGTCCAAGTCCTACGCCATGACCGGCTGGCGCGTCGGCTACGGCGCCGGGCCTGCCGATTTGATCAAGGCCATGAGCACCGTGATGTCGCAAAGCACCTCGTGCCCTAGCGCGATCTCGCAAGCGGCAGCGCAGGCAGCCCTGGAAGGCGACCAGTCCAGCGTCACGGAAATGGTCGGGATCTTCAAGAAGCGCCGCGACCTCATCGTGAGCCGCCTGAACGCCATCCCCGGCATCTCGTGCGCCATGCCGGACGGCGCGTTCTACGTGTACGCCAACGTGCAGGGCCTGATCGGCAAGAAGGGTCCCGACGGCGAATTGAAGACGGACCTGGACGTGAGCCTGTTCTTCCTGCGCGAAGCGGGCGTGGCCGTGATCGACGGCGGTTCGTATGGCCTGTCGCCGTACGTGCGCTTCTCGTTCGCGACCTCCACCGAGGTCATCGAGCAAGGCATGGACCGTCTGGCCGTCGCGGTCAGCGCCCTGATGGCGGGCTGAACCGTGGCGCAGCACACCGCTCAACACCCGGTGCAGCGGCCGCCGCGCCGGGTTTCCTGGAACGATCCGGCCACGCGGGCGCTGGTGTACCAGGCGCTGGCCCTGGCGCTCGTCGGGGCCGCCGTCTGGTTCCTGGTCCACAACACGCTGCACAACCTGTCGTTGCGCAACATCGCGACGGGTTTCGGCTTTCTCAACCGCGAGGCCGGCTTTGCCATCGGCGAATCCGTCATCGCCTACACGCCCGCCGACACCTACGGACGCGCCATCTTCGCCGGCATCCTGAACACGCTACGCGTGGGCCTGCTGGCGCTGATCGCCGCGACCGTCCTGGGCGTCTTCATCGGCATCGGCCGCCTTTCCAAGAACTGGCTGGTCAACAAGATCACCTCGGTGTACGTCGAGGTGATGCGCAACGTGCCGCTGCTGCTGCAGTTGTTCTTCTGGTATGCGCTGATCACCGAGAACATGCCGGGCCCGCGCCAGGCGCATAACCCGCTGCCGGGCGTCTTCATCTCCAACCGCGGCCTCAAGGTGCCGGGGCTGGAAGGCGCATCGCTGGACTGGGTGCTATGCGGACTGGGGCTGGCCATCCTGGCGATCATCGCCGTGGGTCATTGGGCCACCAAGCGCCAGGAAGCGACGGGACAGCCGTTCAAGCTGGGACGCACGGCCATCGGCCTGCTGGTCGCCTTTCCGGTCGTCGGTTGGCTCGCCAGCGGCGCATCGCTGACGCTGGACATGCCCGCGCTCAAGGGCTTCAACTTCGTGGGCGGCCTGACGCTCTCGCCGGAGTTCGTCGCCCTCTTCCTGGGTCTGACCGTCTATACGTCCGCCTTCATCGCCGAAGTTGTGCGCTCGGGCATCCAGGCCGTCAACAACGGCCAGTGGGAAGCCGCCGGTTCGCTGGGTCTGCCGCGCCGGCTGGTGCTGCGCCTGGTGATCCTGCCGCAGGCGTTGCGCGTCATCATCCCGCCGATGACCAGCCAATACCTGAACCTGCTGAAGAACAGCTCGCTGGCGGTGGCCATCGGTTATCCGGACATCGTGTCGGTGGTGAACACCACGCTGAACCAGACGGGCCAGGCCATCGAGGGCATCCTCATCATCATGGCCGCCTATCTCACGGTCAGCCTGTCGATCTCGATATTCATGAACTGGTACAACAAGCGCATCGCGCTGGTGGAGCGTTGAGATGAGCAGCACTACGCAAACCCTGAGCGCCAACGTCGCTCCGCCCGGCGCGCAAACCGGCGCCTGGGCCTGGATGCGGTCGCGCCTGTTCTCCTCGCCGCTCAACATCCTGATCACCGTGCTGCTGGCATGGTGCCTCTTGATGGCCGTGCCGGCGCTGGTGGAATGGGCCTTCATCAAGGCGAGCTTTGACGCCACCAACGCGCATGAATGCCGCGGCGCGGGCGGCGCCTGCTGGGCGTTCATCGTGGAAAAGCACCGGCTCATCCTGTTCGGCACCTATCCGTTCGACGAGCAATGGCGTCCGCTGATCGCCACCGGCATCCTGATCGCGGTGATCGTGGCCAGCGGCATGCGCCGTTTCTGGAACGGCAAGCTGGCGCTCATCTGGACGCTGGGACTGGCGGCCGTGTCCGTGCTGATGTGGGGCGGCGTGTTTGGCCTGGCCTACGTCGAGAACGCCCGTTGGGGCGGCCTGCCGCTGACGCTGATCCTGGCGACCTTCGGCATTGCCTTCGCGTTTCCGATCGGCGTGCTGCTGGCGCTGGGACGCCGCTCGAAAATGCCGGCCATCAAGGCCCTGTGCGTCGTGTACATCGAGCTGATCCGTGGCGTGCCGCTCATCAGCCTGCTGTTCATGTCGTCGGTCATGCTGCCGCTCTTCCTTCCGGAGGGCTTCACCATCGACAAGCTGCTGCGCGCGCAGATCGCGATCATCATGTTTGCCGCGGCTTACATCGCGGAAACGGTGCGCGGCGGCCTGCAGGCGATTCCGAAGGGTCAGTATGAAGGCGCGGATTCGCTGGGCCTGAACTACTGGCAGCAGATGCGCAAGATCATCCTGCCGCAGGCGCTCAAGATCGTGATCCCGCCGCTGGTGGGCATCTTCATCAGCCTGTTCAAGGACACGTCGCTGGTCGTGATCATCGGCATCTTCGATCTGACGCTGGCGGCCAAGGCGGCTCTGTCCGACGCGGCATGGCGAGGTTTCGGGGTGGAGGCCTATCTCTTCATCTCGCTGATCTACTTCGTCTTCTGCTATTCCATGTCCAAATACAGCCGCGCGCTCGAGCAGCGCCTGGCCACCGGGCACGCCCGGTAAACCCGAAGGAGAACAGGCATGTCCGATGCCATCATTCGTCTGCAGGACGTGAACAAGTGGTACGGCCAGTTCCACGTGCTGCGCAACATCAATCTGAACGTCGCTCAGGGCGAGCGCATTGTGGTGTGCGGCCCGTCGGGCTCGGGCAAGTCCACGATGATCCGCTGCATCAACCGGCTGGAGGAACACCAGAAGGGCCAGATCATCGTCGACGGCACCGAGCTGACCAGCGACCTCAAGCACATCGAGACCATCCGCCGCGAAGTCGGCATGGTGTTCCAGCACTTCAATCTGTTCCCGCACCTGACGGTGCTGGAAAACCTGACACTGGGCCCGATGTGGGTGTTGAAGCAGTCGCGCGCCCAGGCTGAGGCCACGGCCATGAAGTACCTGGAGCGCGTCCGCATTCCCGATCAGGCCGCCAAATTCCCCGGCCAGTTGTCCGGCGGGCAGCAGCAGCGCGTGGCGATCGCGCGGTCGCTGTGCATGAACCCGAAGGTCATGCTGTTCGACGAGCCCACGTCGGCGCTGGACCCGGAAATGGTCAAGGAAGTGCTGGACGTGATGGTGACGCTGGCGCAGGAAAGCGGCATGACGATGATCTGCGTGACCCACGAAATGGGTTTTGCGCGCAAGGTGGCGAATCGCGTGATCTTCATGGACCGCGGCGAGATCATCGAGGAAAACAATCCGGACGATTTCTTTGATCATCCGCAGAGCGAACGGACGAAGCTGTTCCTGAGCCAGATCCTGCATTGACGCGCTGAAAAACCGCCAAGCAGTGCTTCAAGCCGCCTTCCTGCAAGGCGGCTTTTTCTTTTGGGGATTGCTTGGCGTCTCCGCACCAAGCGGCCGAAAGAACCAGAACGCGGCGCTGCCGCCCCGCATCCCCCCGGAATGCGTATTAGTGATTTGAATATGCCGCTGCAGCCCCGCTGCGGCCCAGGGGCGCCGAATCAGAAATCAGATATCGACATGAGAATTCAATCGTTCTAGCGCGACGGCGCATCGGCCAGACTGCGTCTTTCTCTAAGCGCATACAGGAATACCGATGTCCCTTCCTTCAGTCACGGGCCTGGACCACTACATCATCCGGGTCAACGACCTGCAGGCGGCGACCGACCGCTACGTCAAGCTGGGTTTCAGCCTGGCCCCGCAGGGCCGGCACCATCGCGGCACGCGCAACCAGACGATCATTCTGGATGCCAACTATCTTGAACTGCTGACGTTCCCCGAAGAACTCAAGGCGCAGTCGCGCTTCGGCGGATTTGACGATGCGTACGAAGGCCCGGTGGCCACTGCCTTGCAGACCACAGACAGCACGGCCGTGCACGCGGAACTGGCGAAGTTGGGCATCGATGCCGAACCGCCCATCAGCGGCGGCCGCCCGGTGCATCTGCCTGAGGGCAGCGAAGACGCCGCCTGGAACAACACCCAGTTTCCGGCCGGCCTGCTTGGCGTGCCGGACTTCTTCACCTGCGGCCATCTGACGCGCCATCTGGTTTACCGCCCCGAATGGCAGGACCACGCCAACGGCGCGCGCCGCATCGAGTCCTTGATCGTCGTGCATCCCGAGCCCCGTTCGCTACGCGCAGGATACGAGCGCGTCTTCGGCGCCATCGCGACCAGCGAGCTGCCCGACAGCGGTCTGCAGGTGCGGCGCGGCAGCCTGCGCATCGACTTTCTTGCGCCGGCCGCGTTCGAGCAGCGCTATCCGCAGGTTCGCGTGCCCACTGGCCTGCCCGCCGCGTCGCAGGGCGGATGGTTCGCGGGCTCCGTGATCGGCGTTCGGGATCTGGACAAGACACGCGCGCTGTTCGACGCCAACCAGGTGACGTACCGCGCCAACGCACGCGGCGAACTGGTCGTGGCGCCGGACGACGCCGGCGGCGCGTTGCAGGTCTTCGTGCAGGAGGCGTGAGATGAGCCAGCCCCTGCCCGATTACTGGAACTGCTTTGCCAACGACTATTCGTCCGCGCGGCAGGCTTTCGTCGACGACGCGGCCGCGCGCGGGGCCGCGCTGTTCCGCTATGAACACCCCACGCTCAAGGACCCGCAGGGCGACGCGTTGAGCGTGGACGTCGCGATCCTGGGCCGCCGCGATGCGCCGCGCACGCACCTCGCGATCAGCGGCACCCACGGGCTGGAAGGCGCGGCCGGGTCCGCGGTGCAGCGCGCATGGCTGGCCGCCGACGGCGCGAAGCTCCTGCCCGACGACGTGAACGTCGTCCTGGTGCACGCGCTGAACCCGTACGGCTACGCCCACGACACCCGCACCACCGAAAACAACGTCGACCTGAATCGCAACTTCGTCGACCACACGCGGCCCTATCCCGCCAATCCGCATTACGCGACGCTGCATCCCCACCTGATTCCGGCGCAATGGACCGAGGCCACGCACGAGGCCGCCGCGCAGGCGCTGGACACGTTCAAGGCCACACATGGCGCGGATACCCTGTTCAACGTGACGGCCAGCGGCCAGTACACGCATCCGGACGGCCTCGTCTACGGCGGCCAGGGGCCGGAATGGTCCAACCGCACGCTGCGGCGCATTGTGGACGAGCACCTGGCGGCCAGCGAGCGTGTCGCGTTCATCGACTGGCACACCGGCATCGGCGAATACGGCGAGCCCTTCTTCCTGTGCTTCAACGACGAAGACAGCGCCGAGCAAACGCAGGCCGCGCGCTGGTGGGGTACTGAACGCGTGCGCGACCAGCGCCCGCACGGCCTGGCACGCCCCGACTATCAGGGCCTGGTGTTCCGCGGCGTGCAGCAGGCCCTGGGCGATCGTCCGTTGGCCGGCGCGGTCGTCGAATTCGGCACGCGCGGTCTGCAGATGCGGCCCGCGCTGCGGCTGGACCAATGGCTGCGCTTCAAGGCGCCGCAGACGCCCGATGCCGCCCGCGATGCGCAACTGCGCGCGGACCTGGTGGACGCGTTTGTACCGGTATCCAGCGTGTGGCGGCGCAGCGTCGTCTCGCATGGCCTGCACATCACCCGCCAGGCCATCGACGGCGTCGCGGGCTGGTGACTTCCTTTCTCTAAATCCCCTTTTATCTGGCATTCATGAAAGCGATTGTTTTGCGTGAGCACGGCGGCAACGAAAAGCTGCGCCTGGAAACCAACTTCCCCGATCCCGTGGCCGGCCCCGATGACGTGGTGATCCGCGTCAAGGCTTCGTCCCTGAACTACCACGACGTCTTCACCCGCCGCGGCATGCCCGGCATCAAGCTGCCTTTCCCCGTCATCATCGGCCTGGACGTGGCCGGCGAGATCGTGAAGACCGGCGAGAACGTGCGCGACTGGAAGGCCGGCGACCGCGTGCTGGTCGACCCGATCGACCGCGTGGACGGCGGGCTGGTCGGCGAGACCATCCACGGCGGACTGGCCGAACTGTGCCGCGTGCCCGCGCACCAGCTCCTGCGCCTGCCCGACGAAGTCAGCTTCGAGCAGGCCGCCGCGCTGCCGGTGGCCTATGGCACCGCGCTGCGCATGATGAACCGTATCGGCCAGGTGCAGGCCGGCGAAAAGGTGCTGATCCTGGGCGCCAGCGGCGGCGTGGGCGTGTGCGCGGTGCAGCTCGCCAAGCTGGCGGGCGCCGAAGTCATCGCCTGCGCCGGCACGCCGGAGAAAGGCGAGGCGCTGCGCGCGCTGGGCGCCGACCACATCATCCTGTACACCGAGGAAGACTTCCTGAAGGCCGTGCAGGAACGCTTCGGCAAGCCCTCGCGCCGGCGCGGCGGCAAGCCGGGCGGCGTGGACGTGGTGGTGAACTTCACGGGCGGCGACACGTGGGTGAAGTCCCTGCGCTGCCTGCGCCTGGGCGGACGCCTCCTGACCTGCGGCGCGACGGCGGGCTTCGATCCCAAGGAAGACCTGCGCTACATCTGGACGTTCGAGCTGCAGATCCGCGGCTCCAACGGGTGGGACCGCGAGGACCTGCACGAGCTGCTGGCGCTGGTGCGCGATGGCCGCCTGCGTGTCGAAGTGGACCGCGTGTGGCCGCTGGAACAAGGCGCCGAGGCGCTGGCCTCGCTGGAAGATCGCAAGATCGTCGGCAAAGTGCTGGTGGCGTCATGAGCGCGCAGCTGAACGCCGTGGATATCCAGGCCAAGTTCGACGGATCGCCCTTCATTGCGTGGCTGGACCTGTCGGTACGCAATGTCGACCACGATCAGGGTGAACTGACCGTGGTCGCCCCCTTCCGTCCGGAGTTCGAACGCGGCGCGCAGAGCGGCCAATGGCATGGCGGTCCGCTGGCCGCCGTGATCGACACGGTCGGCGACTTTGCCGTTGGCATGCTGCTTGGACGCGGCCTGCCCACCATCAACTTTCGCGTCGACTATCTGCGCCCTGCCATCAATACCTCGCTGACCGCGGTGGCACGCGTGCGCCGCAACGGCCGCAGCGTGGGTGTGGCCGACGTCGACCTCTACAACGACCAGGGCGCGCTGGTGGCCATCGGCCGCGCCACCTACGCCACGCTCAGCCAGGGCTGAGCCGCGCGCTCAAGACAAGGACTTCCGTCATGACACAAGCAACCCGCGCCGGACGGCGCGCCTTTCTGACCCGCTCCGCCGCCGGCGGTCTGGCTGCGGCCGGCCTGGGCGTCGCGCCGCGCACGCTGCTCGCCGCCACGGACCGCCCCGGGTCCGACGCCGGCCCCGCCCGCCGCGGCGGCACGCTCGTCGCCACGTGGGGCGGCCTGGAGCCACAAGCCCTGTTCGTACCGGGCGGCGGCGGTTCCAGCCCGTTTCAGACGTCCACCAAGATCCTGGAACGCCTGCTCAAGCTGGACGCCGACCTGAAGTTCCAGCCCGCATTGGCCCTGTCAGTCACGCCGTCCGCTGATTTCCGCAGCTACACGATCAAGCTGCGCGAGAACGTCACCTGGCACGACGGCACGCCGTTCACGTCGGCCGACGTGGTCTACAACGTGCTGCAGCACTGGAAGCCCATTTCTGCCGGCATCGCGCTCAAGTCGCTGACAGAAGCCTCGGCGCCGGATCCGCACACGGTCGTGCTGACCTTCAACGCCCCGGTGCCCGAGTTCTTCCTGAAGTCCACCCTGTCGGGCCAGTATCAGCTGCTGGTGCCCAAGCACCTGTACGACGGCAAGGACCTCATCACCAACCCGCTGAACAACACGCCGGTGGGCACCGGGCCGTGGAAGTACGGCAAGTGGGTGCGCGGCAGCCATGTCGAGTACCTGCGCAACGACAAGTACTGGAACGCCACGCAGCCGAACCTGGACAAGCTGGTGATCCGCTGGTGGGCGGACCCCGCCTCGCGCGGCGCGGCGCTGGAAACCGGCGAGCTGGGTCTGGCCTATTCCAACCCCGTGCCCGCGCGCGACATCGACCGGCTGGTCAAGACCGGCAAGGTCGTCGTGGACACGCGCGGCTACCAGAACACCGCGTGGACGGTCACCGTCGAGTTCAACCAGCGGCGCGACATCGTCAACCGCCGCGAGGTCCGCCAGGCCATCCTGCACGCCATCGACCGCCAGTTCATCGTCGACACCATCTACTACGGCCGCGGCAAGCCTGCGATTGCGCCCATCTTCAGCAGCAATCCGCTGTTCTTCACCGAGGACGTGCCGCGCTATGCCTTCGATCCGAAGAAGGCGGCCGCCCTGCTGGACGCGGCAGGCTTGCCGGTCAAGGACGGCAAGCGCTTCACCGTCAACCTGCTGGCCGCGGCCTGGTTCGAGGAAAACGCCAAGCTCGGCCAGTACCTGAAGCAGGCGCTGGAAGACGTGGGCATCGCCGTGAAGCTCGATTCCGTGGACCGCGCCACCGCGCTCAAGCGCATCTATGGCGAATACGACTACGACATCGCGGTGTCCAACTTCACGTCACCGCTGGAGCTGGTGCCCACCGTGACGCAGTTCTTCACGACCGACGGCATCGTCAAAGGCGCCGCGTTCCGCAATGCCACGGGCTATTCCAGTTCGGAGATGGATGGCATCGTCGGCAAGCTGGCCGTCGAAACCGACCCGGAGGCCCGCCGCAATCTGGCCGCGCAGTTCGCCCGCCTGGCGTCCACCGATGTGCCGATCGTGCCGCTGGTGGAAATCCAGTCGTTCACCCTGGCCGGCAGGAACGTGCGCAACTTCACGACCGGCGCCAACGTCCAGGGCGAAACGCTGGCCGACGTCTGGCTGCAGGCCTGAGGACGACATGGCTCTGCGCCTGATCTCGCGCCGGCTGCTTCAGGCCATCCCGCTGCTGCTGGGCGTGGTGGTCCTGAATTTTGCCCTGATCCAGTCCGTGCCGGGGACCTTCCTGGACGTCATGACGGCCGAGCAGCAGGTCACCGACCCGGCGCTGATCGAGCGCCTGCGCGTGACCTACGGGCTGGACCAGCCACCGGCAGTGCAGTTGCTCAAGTACATCGGGTCGGTCGCGCAGCTGGACCTGGGCTATTCCTACCGGCATAACCTGCCGGTGCTGGACGTCATCCTGGCGCACCTGCCCGCCACGCTGGTGCTGATGCTGGCCAGCATCGCTATCGCCGTGCTGGTGGGCGTGGCGGCCGGCATCGTGTCGGCCGTCAAGGTCAACACATGGTGGGACAGCGCCGTGTCCGCCTTCGCCGTGCTGTGCTTTGCCGCACCGAGCTTCTGGCTGGGAATCATGCTGATCATCATGTTCTCGGTGAAGCTGGGCTGGTTTCCGGTGGGCGGCATGGTCACCATCGGGCTGGACGGCGGGCTGTGGCGGCAGGCGCTGGACATCCTGCATCATCTGGCGTTGCCGGCGGTGGCACTGGGCTTGTTCTATTCGGCAGCCTATGCGCGTGTGATGCGCGCCTCGATGCTGGAAGTCAGCCGCATGGATTACGTGCGCACCGCCTACGCCAAGGGTCTGACGCGCGTCGCCGTGGTGCTGCGCCACGTGTTGCGCAACGCCGTCCTTCCCATCGTCACCCTGCTTGGCCTGCAACTGGGCGCCGTGCTGGGCGGCAGCATCGTGATCGAGTCGGTGTTCAGCTGGCCCGGCATCGGCGCCGTGCTGTTCGACAGCGTCATGAGCCGCAACTATCCCGTCGTGCTGGGCATCCTGGTGCTCAGTTCGGTCGTGGTCATCATCGCCAACATCTTCGTGGATCTGGCATACACGCGCCTGGATCCGCGCATCAAGGCCGCCTGACATGTCCGCTACTTCCGCTGCAACTGTTCCTGCCGGCGCGCCCGCCGCCCGCCGCCCGGACGCGTTCGCCGTGCGCTTTGCCCGCAACCGCGGCGCCGTGGCGGGCGCGCTGGTCCTGCTGCTGGTCGCGCTGGTGGCGGCCAGCGCCGACTGGCTTTACCCCGTCAATCCGCTGCGCATCGTGGGCGCGCCCGAGATCTGGCCGTTCGAGTCCTGGCGTTATCCGCTGGGCACGGACTCGATGGGCCGCGACATCGCCGCACTCATCGCCCACGGCGCCCGCGCCACGCTGCTGATCGGCCTGGTGGCCGCCGCCACCGCCACGCTGATCGGCGTCACCGTCGGCGCGGCCGCTGCGTGGGCGGGCGGCTGGATCGACGAGGGGCTGATGCGCCTGACCGAGCTGTTCCAGATCATTCCCAATGTGGTGTTCGTGCTGACGGTCGTGTCAGTGCTGGGGCCGCGAATCGAGAACATCACGCTCGCCGTGGGCCTGGTGTCGTGGCCCCCGATCGCCCGCCTGACCCGCGCGGAATTCCTGTCCTTCAAGGAGCGCGAGTTCGTGCAGGCCTGCCGCGCCGTCGGCATGAGCCCGTGGCGCATCGCCGCCGCCGAAGTCCTGCCGAATGCGCTGCCGCCGGTCATCGTGATGTCGTCGCTGGTCGTGGCCGGCGCCATCCTCTACGAGTCGGTGGTGTCCTTCCTGGGCCTGGGCGATCCCAACATCGCAAGCTGGGGCCGGCTGGTGGGCGAAGGCCGCAGCCTGATCCGATCCTCCTGGTACATCTGCGCCGTGCCCGGCGTGGCCATCATGCTTACCGTGCTGTCGCTGAACCTGGTCGGCGACGGCCTGAACGACGCGCTCAATCCCAAGCTGCAAAAGCGCTGAGCCGCCAACTTCTGGAAGTCCTTCTTATGACGCATTCCCCCCGAAACCTGGGCGATCTTGCCGATCCGCGCCTGCCGGCCGAGCTGCCCGCGCTCATCGACCTGCGCCTGCCTGACGCGCCGTGGCAACTGACACATGGCGAGGCCGACCAGCTGGGCGGCGGCGTGGCCGCGTGGCTGACGGAGCGTGGCCTGCCGCCCGGCTCGCGCATCGCCATCGCCGCGCTGAACCGCGCCGAATACTTGCTGGCTTACTTCGGCATCATGCGCGCCGGTTACGTGGCCGTGCCCATCAACATCAAGCAGTCGCAAGAGAATATCGACTACGTGCTGCGCGATGCGGACATTGCGCTCGCGTTCGTGGATGGCCCCCGCCGCGCCGGCTTCGAGGCAACCGTGCCGGTGCTGGATTTCGATGACGCGGGCCCCCAGGGGTTTGCGGCGCAGATCGTCCCCACCACATTCACGAGCGTCACGCCCGCGCCCGAAGACATCGCGCAGATGCTGTACACGTCAGGGTCCACCGGCAAACCCAAGGGCGTGCCGCTGACCCATGCCGGACAACTGTGGGCGCTGACCGCCACGTCCGGCCCCGCGAATCCGGACGCGCCGCAAGCGCGCTACCTGCTGGCGCAGCCGCTCTTTCACATGAATGGTCTCTTCATGTCCAAGCGCGCATTTGCCAGCAACAGCCTGCTGGTGATCCAGCCCGGGTTCGACGTGGCCGCCTACGCGGATGCGCTGGCGCGCTATCGCATCACCATCCTGACCGCCGTGCCCACGATGTTTGCGCGGCTGGTCAAGGATCCCGCCTTGCTGCAGGACCGCGACCTGTCGGCGCTGGAGCGCGTGATGCTGGGCTCCGCGCCGATGACGACGGCTCTGTTCGACCGCATCCAGCGCGCGCTGCCGCACGTGCGCATCACCCACGGCTATGGCACGACCGAGGCCGGTCCCGCCGTGTTCGGACCGCATCCTGATGGCCTGCCCACGCCGCCGCTGTCGGTCGGCTATCCGCTGGACGCCGCGCAGGTCCGGCTGACGGGCGGCGCCACCCCGGACGAAGGCGTGCTGGAAATGAAGAATCCCGCCGTGCTGGGCGGCTATCACAACCTGCCGGAGAAGAGCGCGCAGGTGCTGAACGACGGCTGGTACTACAGCGGCGACGTGATGCGCCGCGACCCCGACGGATTCCACTACTTTGTAGGCCGCGCGGACGACATGTTCGTCTGCGCGGGCGAGAACATCTATCCCGTTGAAGTCGAGAAGCTGCTGGAATCGCACCCCGACGTGCGACAGAGCTGCGTGGTGCCATTAGCGGACGAAGAGCGCGGCCACATCCCGGTCGCGTTCGTCGTACGGCGTGCCGGCAGCACGCTGGACGCCGACACGCTCAAGCAGCACGCTCTCGATAACGGTCCGGCTTACCAGCACCCGCGCCGCATCCGCTTCCTGGACGACCTGCCGTGGGCGGGCACCAACAAGGTCGATCGAAATGCCTTGCTGCTGCAGGCGCGGGCATTGGAAGCCCGGCAAGCCTGGACACAACCCGAAAAGGAGGCCGCATGAGCGCCACACCAGATTCCCTGGCGGGTAAGACCGCCCTCGTCACCGGCGCCAGCCGGGGCATTGGCCGCGCGATCGCGCTGGCGTTGGGCCGCCGCGGCGCGCTCGTCGCCGTGCACTACAACGCGCAGGCCGACGCCGCCGATGAAGTCGTCGGCCAGATCCGGGCGGCCGGCGGCCAGGCCTGGACGTTGCAGGCCGACTTGGCGGACCCCGAGGCGGCCGAGCGGTTGGCGCAGGAGGCACGCGCCAGTTTGTGCGAACGCACCGGCGACGAGGGCCTCGACATCCTCGTCAATAACGCGGGCGTAGGCCTGCGCGCCCGCCTGCCCGAGGTGACGCCGGCGGACTTCGACCGCGTGCTGCAGGTGAACCTGAAGACGCCGTTCTTTCTGATCCAGCATTGCCTGCCCTTCCTGCGCGATGGCGGCCGCATCATCAACATCTCGTCGATGGGCACGCGCGCCGCGTATCCCGAAATGAGCGTCTACGCACCAGCCAAGGCGGGCCTGGAAGCGCTGACGCTGCTGCTGGCCAGCGAACTGGGCGCGCGCGGCATTACCGTGAATGCGGTCTTGCCCGGCGCCACCGCCACTGATCTGAACCAGCGCGCCCGCGACCCGGCACTGAGCCGCGTCATCGCACAGAGCATCGCGCTGGGCCGCGTGGGCCAGCCCGAAGACATCGCGGACATCGTCGCATTCCTGGCGTCCAACGAGGGGCGCTGGATCACGGGACAGCGCATCGACGCGACGGGAGGACAGCGGCTGTAGACAGGCGCGACGCTAGCGCGGCATGGCAGCGGAGCCGCCCGCCACGCCGGCATACCCATATACATATGTGATATCGGTATTTTTCACGCGGCCGCATGTCTCTTAGGATTCCTGCGTTCTTCTTCCCTACGCTGGAATTGCCGTGTCACGCCTCACTCCTTTGGATCCCGCCAAGCTGGATCCCGCGACCGCCCAACTCTTCAATCAGCTTCTGCAGGACTACGGCCCGTACGCGAACATGCTGAGCGCGTTCGCGCCCCGCCCGCCAGCCTTGAAGCACTTCTTTTCGTACCTGGTGCAGTCGCGCGAAGACGGGCTGATCTCGCCGCGCCACCTGGAAATCGCGCTGCTGACCGCGTCCAAGGCGCATGCCTGCCATTACTGCGTCACACTGCATACGCCCAAGCTGGCGGCGCACGGCATCTCGCAGGAAGCCATCGACCGCCTGCTGGAACCGCAGGTGCCGGGCCTGGACGAGAAAGACCTGGTGGTGCGCGACTACGCGGTGCTGGTCACGCTGACGCCGGCGCAGGTCAGCGATGCGTTCTACGCGAAGCTGCAATCGTTCTTCAGCGAAGAACAGATCGTCGAGCTGACCATCCGCATTGCGCTGTGCAGCTTCTTCAAGCGCTTCAACGAGGCGCTGGAAGTGCCGCACGAAGACGTGGTGGCGCTGGAACTGGAGCATGGCGCGGCTTGAGGCGGCGTGCAGTCGTTTCGCCATGAGCCCTACCCCGCCCCTGAAACTTGAGATCCGCAATCTCTCCAAGCGCTTCCACACCGACACCGGCCCGGTGCAGGTCCTGGACGACATCAGCCTGAACGCCGCCAGCGGCGAGTTCGTCAGCATCATCGGCCCGTCCGGCTGCGGCAAGTCCACGCTGTTCAACATCCTGACCGGTCTTCTGGAACACGACGCCGGCACCATCGCGCTGGACGGCCGCCCGCTGCCCAACCTGCGCGGGCGCGTCGGCTACATGCTGCAGCGCGACCTGCTGATGCCGTGGCGCACCGTGCTGGACAACGTCCTGGTCGGCCTGGAAATCCGCGGCGCGCCCAAGGCCGAATCCGTGGAACGCGCCCGCGAGTACCTGGACACCTTCGGCCTGCTGCCCTTTCAGGACAGCTATCCGAAGGCGCTGTCCGGCGGCATGCGCCAACGCGTGGCCCTGGCGCGCACGCTGCTGCCAGATCCGGACGTGCTGCTGCTGGACGAACCCTTTTCTGCGCTGGATTACCAGACCCGCCTGTTCCTCGAATCGATGCTGGCCGACACGGTCAGCAAGCAGGGCAAGACCGTAGTGCTGGTGACCCACGACATCGACGAGGCCATCGCGCTGTCCGAGCGCATCTTCGTCCTGAGCGCCCGCCCCGGCCGCCTGAAAAGCGAGCACCGGATCGAGCTGGGTACACGCTCGCCGCTGCATGCGCGCCACGACAGCCGCTTTCCCGGCTACTTCGACCTGCTGTGCCAGGAACTCGACATACAGACCGCCCGCAAGGACGGCACCCACGCATGACCCAGACCTCCGCATCTCTTGCCCAGGGCGTCGCTTCGCCCGCACCCGCGCGCCCGCGTCCGGGCTTTCGCGTTCCTGTCCTGGCGACGCAGCTGTTCATTCTTGCCGTGCTGTTTGGCGCGTGGGAAGCCGCCGTGCGCACCGGCGCGGTGTCTGGCTTTCTTTTTGGATCCCCCGCCGGCGTGGTGCAGGCAGGCTGGAAGCTGATCGTGTCCGGCGAACTCTGGGAGCACGCCAACTACACGCTGTGGGCGTCGGCCGCTGGATTCGTCGTCGGCACCGTGGTGGGCACCATTCCGGGCCTGGCGCTGTGGTATTCGCCCTATGGCGCCAAGGTGGTCGAGCCCTTTCTGGTCGCGATCAACAGCGTGCCCAAGATCGCGTTCGCGCCGCTGGTCATCCTGTGGTTCGGCACGGGCCTGATTTCCAAGGTGGCGCTGTCGATTTCCCTGACGTCCATCGTCGCGCTGCTGGCCGCCTTTCAGGCCGCCAAGGACGCGGACCCGGACATCCAGAAGATGCTCGTGTCGCTGGGCGCCACCAAACGGCAGATCTTCGCCAAGGTCGTCGTGCCGTCGGCGCTGCCCGCCATCATCGCCACGTTCCGCATCAACATCGGCTTTGCGCTGGTGGGCACGGTCGTGGGCGAATTCATCTCGTCCAAGTACGGCCTGGGCCACATCATCTTCGTCGCCTCGTCGCTCTATGACCTGAACACGGTCTGGGTCGGCATCTTCTCGCTGATGGCGCTGGGCTTCGTCCTGTATGCCGGCGTGGACATCGCCGAAAAGCGCCTGCTGCGCTGGAAAGACCAGACCTACGCCACTCAATTCAAACTGTGAAGCGCACATTGCGCCGCTGCAAACCCATGAAAATCCGTACCACCCTGCGCATCGCCGCCGCCGCGGCTGCCTCCCTGCTGTCCGTGTCGGCGATGGCCAATGACAAGGCCGTTGTCTCGGCCGCGTTCAAGTCCGTGTTCTACCTGCCGGTGTATTTCGCCGAGGAACACGGCTACTTCAAGGACGAAGGCCTGGACGTGCGCATCGACGTTGCGTCGTCGTCTACCAACGCGCTGGCCGCCGTCATCTCCAAGAGTGCTGACTTCTCCCTGCACGGCCCCGAATGGACCGCAATCTCCTTCGGCCGCGGCGCGCCCGTCAAGGTGGTGGGCGGCACGCTGAACCGCCTGGGCGTGTGGCTGACCTGCAAGCCCGCCTTCGCGTTCGACGGCTTCAAGAGCCTGAAAGGCGCCACCATCGCCACCGGCGCCATGCCGACCACCAGTTCGTCCGCGTTCATCAAGCTGGTCAAGAACGCCGGCCTGGACCCCAAGCGCGATGTGAACCTGCTGGAAGTGCCGCTGGGCAACGAGATCGGCCCGCTCAGTTCCGGCCAGGCCGATTGCGCGGTGCTCTACGAGCCGGGCGCATCCCAAGCGCAGGCCCAGGGCTTCAAGGTGGTTTCGGCGTTCTCGCGCGAGATCGGCCCGTACACGTTCTCGGCCATTTCCACGCGCCAGGACATCGACCCTCAGGTCTCGCAGAAGCTCGTCTCCGGCATCGACCGCGCGCTCAAGACGATCCGCAAGGACCCTGCCGCCGCCGTGGCCAGCGGCCTGAAGCTCTTTCCCAACCTGGATCCCGCCGTCGTGCGCGCGTCGGTGCAACGTCTGATTGACGACGGTGTGTTCGCCGATTCCGTGGCGGTGCCTGAGCAGGCCTTGAAGGACGCGCTCCAGACCCAGATCGACCTGGGCAATCTGGATCGCATCCCCGCCGATGGCAAATGGCTGGATCTCGGTTATGCGGATTCGATTGCCGGGAAGGCCTACTGATACCCCGTCAGAAGCGGTGGCGCATGCCGACCGCGTACTGGGACTGATGCCAGGACGGATCGTCCCAGGCGCCCCGCATATAGCCGTAGATGGCGTACACGTTGGTGCGCTTGGACAGGTCATACACGTAGCCTGCCGAATAGATCTGCTGGGAATGCGTGGCGCCCTCGCGCTCGAGCGCCCCACCGCCCGGCAGGCTGCCCTGCCAAGATGCCATCACGGTGCTAGCGCCCGTGCGCCAGGCAGCGCCCGCCATCACGCCGTGCACCGTGCTGCCCGGAAAGTACACCCGCTGCCCGGGTGACGGCACCGCCGGGATGGTCGAGCCATTGCGCATCACCGACCAGCCGGCATAGAGCGTGAACGCGTCCACCCTCGCGCGGCCCGCCAGCGTGTACGCATATGGCCGGCGGTCGGCCCCGGCGTTCGCCATGGCGGCCGATTGCACCGTCCCGTCCGCCCAGCTCGCGCCTTCGTAGGTAGCGGCAATCGAATAGCCCGGCTGGTCGAACACAACGGCGGCGCTGTACAGCTTGTTGGTGGACGCGGTCTTGAATCCGCCGCCGCCGTCGTAATCCATGCTGGCATCCACACCCGCACGCAGGCCGCCCACGGATGGACTCCAATACGACACCGTGTTGTCGGCGCGATTGGCGTTGTACGGCAGAAGCGCGGTCTGCGCGCCGGTGATCAGGTACGACGCCAGGAACGCATCGTAGTCCGCCAGCGTGGCGGACGAGACCGAGGTCTGCCGCCCCAGCCGCAGATCGCCGAAACCGCCCGACACGCCCACCCACGCCGCGCGGCCGAACAGGCGCCTGCCTTGCGCCGAGTTGCCGTTGTTGGCCAGGAAGCCGCTTTCCAGCTGGAAGTTCGCGCGCAGGCCGTTGCCCAGGTCTTCGCTGCCGCGCAGCCCCCAGCGCGAGCCGGACTGCACGCCCGACTGCATGTTGATGGCCGTGCCGCGCTCTTGCGTGGAAAACCCCGCGATGCTCAGGTCGACGACGCCATACAGCGTCACCGCATTCTGCTGCGCGTCGGCCGCCCATGGCGCCATCAATGCCGCGACGCCCACGGCAAACTTGCGTGCTGCCATCGCCTGCCTCACAGATACTTGAGCCACGCGATATCGCGCCGCGCGGCCTTCAGGCGTCCGAACCAGCGCACCGGCCAGAACAGCGCCACGGCCAGCAGGATCGAAATCACCCACACCGACGCCATGCCATCCACGCCGAAGTATTTGCCCTGGTTCAGGCCCCAGATCGCTTCGCCGCCCAGGTACAGCGCCTTCAAGACATACAGGTGCAGCAGATAGAAGAACATCGGCGCGGCGCCAAACACGCACAACGCGCGGACCCAGGCCGCCGATTGCGCGCGTTCGATCAGCACCAGCAAGCACAGTCCCAACCCCAGCGTCAGCAGCAGGAACATCAGCGACGGCGGGTATTTGGTGATGTTCACAAAGCTCATGACGGTATGGAGCGTGTCATCCTGCACCGCCCACTTCTGCGACTGCCCGTAGCCATTGAGCGCACGCAGGACCACAAAGCCCGCCACTGCCGCCAGCCCGGCCGTCCACAAACGACGCTGGCGTTCGGCGGCGTCCGAACCCGGCTGGAACCACGGGCCGGCCGCATACCCCAGCGCAATCACGCCGATCCACGGCAGCAACGGGTACGACGTGCGCAAGCGCAACGTGTCGCTGACTTCAATCCAGCCGCGATCATGCAGCACAGCCCACGGCACGTGCATCGCGTGGCCGGCGGCAAAGTGCACGGCATCCAGCGCGTTGTGACCCGCGACCAGCACCACGCCCACGACAACCAGCGCCCAGCGCGGCAGCCACAGCAAGGCCGCGAGCGACAGCATGGACAGGCCGATCACCCAGATCACCTGCAGGTACACGACCGACGGCGGAAACTGGAAGGTCCACGCGAAGTTCACGACGATGACTTCGAGCGCGATCAAGAATGCGCCCCGCTTCGCCAGAAACGCCGCCGTGGCGCTGCGGTCACCCGCCTTCGCCCCATACAGCCAGGCCGACAGGCCCGTCAAAAACACGAACACCGGCGCGCACAGATGCGCCAGCAGGCGCGAGAAAAACAGGTCCGGCGGCGTGGCGGACACGTCCATCGGGTCGCCGACCTGGTGATGCAGGAAAAAGGTTTCGCGCACGTGATCGAGCAGCATGATGACGATGACCAGGCCGCGCAGCGCGTCGATGGACCGCAGCCGGGTGGCGGCGGGAGGGGAAATGAGAGAAGCCATGGAGGAATGCGGGAGATGCTTGAAATGCCGGTGGCACGCCGGGCGGCGGGCCGCGCGAAAAAAGCCAGAATAGTAATGTAATAACATTACTATTCCAAGACAATAATGGTGCCTGACTGAATTGTGCCTGCGCTCGGTCGGGAGATCCGAAGCGTTCCAAATGCAAAGGGCCGTCGAAAAGAACGGCCCTCCTTGCTGCGGGTTGCAGGCTTGCCACCCGCCCTGCCCGCCGAACCCCGCTATTCCGCCTGAATCCCCGCCTGCCTGACCTTGTCGCCCCACACCTTTTCCTGTTGCACGACAAACGGTCCGAATGCCGACGCCTGCGCCGGTGTGGGCTCCGCGCCCATCTGCGTCAGCTTCTGCTTGAAGTCCGGCGCCGACACGATCTTGTAGAGTTCGTCGCCCAGCCGCTGCGCGATGGGCGCCGGAAGTTTCGCGGGGCCAAAGATGCCCACCCACGCGGCCAGGTCGAAGCCCGGTTGCGCCAGCGCTTCGGACACGCTGGGCAGATTGGGCGCAAGCGCGCTGCGCTTCTCCGTAGACACCGCCAGGGCCTTGAGCGTACCGGCCTGGATATGCGCGGCCGCCGACGCCAGATCCACGAACATGAACGTGGCGCGCCCGCCGATGATGTCCGTCATTGCCTGCGGCGTGCTCTTGTAGGGCACAGCCGTCGCCCCCAGGCCGGTCAGCTTGTCGAACGACGCGGCCGAGATCTGGCCGGTGCTGTTGCCATAGGCGTAATTCAGGCTGCCCGGATTGGCCTTGCCGTAGCGCAGCAGGTCGTCGACGCTGCTGATCGGCAGCTTGGCGCTGACGGCCAGCACGAACGGAAAATTGCACACCTGCACCAGCGGCGTGAAGTCCTTGACGGGGTTGTAGCGCAGGCTCTTGTATAGATGCGGATTGGAGGAATGCGTGGTGTTGGTGGCCAGCATGATCGTGTAGCCGTCCGGCTGGGCGCGCGCGACCAGATCCGTGGCCACCTGGCCCGAAGCGCCGGGCCTGTTCTCGACGATCACGGGCTGTCCCAGCGCGGCCTGCAACCGCTCGGCGATCAGCCGCGCGACGATGTCGCTGGCGCTGCCCGCCCCGAATGCCGTGACCAGCTTCACCGGTTGATTCGGATAATCCGCCGCCTGCGCGGCAGGCCCCGTCAGGCCGCACGCAAGCAACGCCGCCGCGCACAGCGGCTTGAACACATCACGCAACATGTCAGTCTCCTTGGTGGCGCGCCGCGCCTGTGCCGGGCGGTCGCGATAAGTGGCTGCGGCGGAACCGCCGCGGATCCTGCGGTTTTTTGCGCCGTTCAGCCGCCTGCCGGCGCGCTGGCCAGGATGCGGAGGGCCTGCTTGAGATGCGGGCGATCCAGCATTTCGCCGTCGAGCTGCAAGGTGCCCACCCCCGGCGCGTCCTCGAAGGCCTGCACGATGCGCCGCGCCCGCGCCACGTCGGCCGGGTCGGGCGTGAACGCCTGGTTGATGGGCGCCACCTGATCGGGGTGAATGGCGATCTTGCCCGTGAAGCCCGCGCGCCGCGCCCGCGCCGCATCCCGTTGCAGCCCTTCCGCGTCGCGAAAGTTGCCCCAGATCGTGTCAATGGCGGGCACGCCGGCCGCCGTCGCGCCGAGAAGGCACAACGAGCGCGCCAGTTCATAGGTCAGGTCGTATTCGCCATCCTCGCGCCGGTTGCTGGCCGCGCCCAGAACGGCGGCCAGATCCTCCGCGCCCCACGTCAGGCCGCGCAGCCGCGGGCTGCATCCGGCATAGCCGCCCAGGTTGAACATCGCGCCGGCCGTCTCGGTGGCGACGGGCATGATGCCGATGCCGCCGGCCGGCAGCCCCTCGCGCACTTCCAGTGCCGACAGATAGTGGTCCAGCACGACGATGTCCGGCGCCCCCTGCCCTTTGGGCAGCAGGATTGCGTCCGGACGCCCTCGGACCACTTCCGCCAGATCGTCCAGCGCCAGCCCCGAATCCAGCGGGTTGATGCGCACCCAAAGTTCGGGACCAGACGCGGGCCCCGACGCGGGACGCGCCGCCAGATACTCGCGCACCATCCCGCGCGCGATGGGCAGCCGCGCCGCGTCCACCGCGTCCTCCAGATCCAGGATCAGCGCGTCCGCGCCGCTGGCTGGGGCTTTGGCGAGCTTGCGCTCGCTGTCCCCGGGAACGAACAACAACGATCTCAACGCCATATCCTTGCTCCTCACCGTCCTTGAAATCGGGGCGCGCGCCGTTCGGCGAACGCCTGCCTGCCTTCCGTGACATCTTCCGAGTCCTGCAGCAGGCGCAAAAACAGCTGCTCCATCCGCAGGCCGGTGGCCAGGTCCGCGTCCCGGCTGCGCAACGCCAGTTCCTTGGCGGCCTGCACAGCCAACGGCGCATTGGCGGCCAGACGGCGCGCATAGGACATGGCTGCCGGCATCAGTTCATCGCGCGGCACCACCCGGTTCACCAGCCCCCACCGGCTCGCGGCATCGGCGTCGAACGCGTCGCCCAGCAGCAGCATTTCCATGGCGATGGCGTGCGGAAGCTGCTGCGCCACGCGCTGTGTCCCGCCGTTGGCCGGAAACACGCCGCGCTGCACTTCCGTCAAGCCGAACGTCGCCGTCGGCACGCACACGCGCAGGTCGGTGGCCAGCAGCAGCGTCATACCCCCGCCCAGGCAGTAGCCGTTGACGGCGGCCACCACGGGCTTCCAGACTTCCAGCCCGCGATTGAGCAGTTGGCCTTGTTGCGTGTTCATCAGCGCCCCCAGGCTGGGCGGCGCGCCGACAAAGGACTTCAGATCCGCCCCCGCGCAGAAGGATTTCTCGCCCGCGCCGGTGATCACCGCCACGCGGACCGCGTCCTCGTCACGTACCCGCTGCCACGCCTGCGACAGCGCTTCGTAGTGCGCATGGTCGAGCGCATTGCTTTTCTCGGGCCGGTTGATGGTGATCAGCGCAATGCCGTCTTCCACATGAAAGTCGATCGACATGTCAGACCGCCTCCCCAGCCGTGGGCGCCACCGCGTCCAGATGGCGCTGTATCGCCGCCTCGTCATAGCCGAGTTCCGTCAGGACCTGCCGCGTGTGCTGGCCGACCTTAGGCGGCGGCGATGTGGGCTTGGGCCGTTCGCCGTCAAACCGCAGCGGCTGCGACACCACGTTCAGTTCGCCGTGCGCCGAATCCGCAAAGCGGTAGATCATTTCGCTGGCGGCCATGTGTTCGTGCGCCAACACTTCGCCCACCGCCTGGATGGGCGCGCAGGGAATGCCGGCCTGCGCCAGCCGCTCGATCCATCCGTCCCGCGTGTCCTCGCGCATTATCTGCGCCACCAGTGCCAGCACCTCGGGCCGGTTGCGCACACGATCCGCGTTCGTGGCGTATCGCGGGTCCGTCGCCAGCTCAGGCTTGCCGACCTCGTCGCAGAAGGTGCGCCACAGGGAATCGTTCGCCACGCCCAGCAGCAAGGGACGGTCGCTGGCGTCGAAGACCTGATACGGACACAGCGATTCGTGCGCGGAGCCCCAACGACGGGGTTCAGTGCCGCGCTCCCAGTAGCTCTGCATGACGTAGCCCATGAAGCCCACGGACGTGTCGAACAGCGACGCCTCGACCTGGCAGCCCTTGCCTGTGCGCAGCCGCCGCACCACAGCGGCCAGAATGCCGGTGGCGGCGTGCATGCCCGTGGCCTGGTCGATGGGCGAGATGGGGCTGCGGATGGCGGGTCCGTCCTCCTCGCCGGTGATCGACATCATGCCGCAGAACGCCTGCAGGATGACGTCGTAGCCCTTGCCGCGGCGCAGCGGCCCCTTGCTGCCAAAGCCCGAGATGCTGCAATAGACCACGTCGGGCCGCAGCGCCGCCGCGCTGGCGTAGTCGATGCCCAGGCGGCCGGCGACGCCCGGCCCGAAACTCTCGACCACGATGTCGGCGGTGGCGATCAGTCTTTGCGCGGCCTCGCGTCCTTCCGGCGACTTCAGGTCCAGCGCGATGCTGCGTTTGTTGCGATTCACGCTCAGGAACACGGTGCCGTCATCCTGCCGGAACGGCGGCCAGCGCCGCGTGTCGTCGCCCTTGAGCGGCTCGACCTTGATGACCTCGGCGCCCATGTCGCCCAGGTACTGCGTGCACAACGGCCCGGCCAGCACCTTGGAAAAGTCCACCACCCGTAAACCTTTCAACGCATCCATCGCGTCCGTCTCCCGTGTGTATGTGTTTGCCGCGCCTTGGTGCGCGGCACTGGCGCGGACCTCGGACGGGGTCCTGCCCGCGCGCTGTACGACGTTCAGTACGACTTCGGCAATCCCAGCACCTTCTCGGCGATGTAGCAAAGAATCAGCTGCGGCGACACGGGTGCGATGCGCGGCAGCATGGCTTCGCGGAAGTACCGTTCCACGTGGTATTCCTTCGCGTAGCCCATGCCGCCGTGCGTCAGCACCGCGGTCTCGCACGCCCGGAAGCCCGCCTCGGCGCAGAAGAACTTTGCCGCGTTGGCCTCGGCGCCGCACGGCAGGCCCTGGTCATACATCCACGCGGCGCGGCGGAACAGCAGCTCGGCCGCTTCCAGCTCCACCCAGCGCTCGGCCAGCGGATGCTGCACGCCCTGGTTCTGGCCGATGGGCCGGTCGAACACGACGCGCTCGCCCGCATAGGCCGCGGCCCGCCTCAAGCCCGCACGGCCCAGACCGGTGGCCTCGGCCGCCAGCAGCACCCGCTCAGGATTCAGGCCATGCAGGATGTACGAGAACCCCTTGCCCTCCTCGCCGATGCGGTCTTCGACCGGCACTTCCAGCCCATCGATGAAGAGCTCGTTGGAATCCACGGCCTTGCGCCCCAGCTTTTCGATCTCGCGCACGCTGATGCGGGTGCGGTCCAGATCGGTATAGAAGAGGCTCAGGCCCTGCGTCGGCTCCTTGACCTGATCCAGCGGCGTGGTGCGCGCCAGCAGCAGGATCTTGCTGGCCACCTGCGCCGTGGAAATCCAGATCTTCTGGCCGTTGACGACGTAACGGTCGCCCTGGCGCACGGCCAGCGTGCGCAGCTTGAGCGTGTTCAGTCCCGTATTGGGCTCGGTGACGCCAAAGCAGGCCTTCTGCTCGCCGCTGATGATGGGGGGCAACCAGCGAGCGCGCTGCGCGTCGCTGCCATGCACCACCACCGGGTGCAGGCCGAACACGTTCATGTGGATGGCCGACGCGCCGGACATGCCCGCGCCGGACGCCGCCACCGTCTCCATCATCAGTGCCGCTTCCAGGATGCCCAGGCCCGCGCCACCGTATTCGGCAGGCATCGCCACGCCCAGCCAGCCGGCGCCCGCCATGGCAGCATAGAAATCCTCGGGAAAGCCGCCCTCCTTGTCCTTGCGGGTCCAGTAATCGTCGTCGAACCCGGCGCACAGGTCTTGCACCGCATGGCGGATGGCCGTCTGATCGTCAGTCAGCGAAAAGTCCATGGGCTAGCTCTCGGAAAAATGGAAGGGTCAAGCGGCGCGCGCGGCCGGCTGGCGCAGCATCAGGGCCACGCGCCGGCAGGTCGCCACCAGTTCGTTGCGCTGATTGAAGGCGCGATGGCCGAAGACGACGATGCCGTTCTCGGGCCGTGACCGGCTCTCGCGCAGTTCCAGCACCTCGGATTCCACGCGCAAGGTGTCGCCGGCGAATACCGGCGCCGGAAAGCGCACCTCATCCCAACCCAGGTTCCCGACCGTCGTGCCCAGCGTGGTGTCGCCAACCGAGATCCCGACCATCAACCCCAGCGTGAAGGCGCTGTTGACCAGCGGCCGGCCAAACTCGGTGGTCTTCGCGTACTCCGCATCCAGGTGGATTGCTGCGGGGTTCAAGGTCATGGTGGTGAACAGCACGTTGTCGGTCTCGGTGACCGTGCGCCGCACATCGTGCGTGAAGTGCTGTCCGACGTGGAATTGCTCGAAATACAACCCGGCCATCGTTGTCTCCTTGCGCGCTCGCGGGATACTGTCCCGTCTTGGCATGGGGACCATGCCGGTTGCGCTAAACTGAACGCTAACATACTGTATGTGTGCATACAATATTGGGAACAACCCGAGGAGACATCCCATGCCCGCCAGCCCCGCCATCAACCGCCAAGTCGTCCTGAAAGCCCGCCCGCTGGGCATTCCTCAGGCCGAACATTTCGAGATCCGCAGCGCGCCCCTGCCCGAACTCAAGGACGGCGAACTGCTGGTGCGCAATCAGTTCCTGTCGGTGGACCCCGCGATGCGCGGGTGGGTGAACGCCGCGGCCAATTACTCGGAGCCGGTCGGGATCGGCGAGGTCATGCGCGCGTTTTCCGCGGGCCGGGTCGTGGCCTCGCGCAATCCGCGCTATCCGGAAGGCAGCCTGGTCATGGGCCTGCTCGGCTGGCAGGACTACGCCGTCACGGACGGCAAGGCGATTCGCCGCCAGGTCCGGGAAACCGACCTGCCGCTTTCGCTGTCGCTGGGCGTGCTGGGCCTGAATGGCATCACCGCCTATTTCGCGCTGAATGCCTGCGGTGAACCCAAGGCCGGCGAGACCGTCGTCGTGTCCACCGCAGCGGGTGCCGTGGGTTCTGTCGTCGGCCAACTGGCGCGACATCAGGGCTGCCGCGCCGTGGGCATCGCCGGCGGCGAAGACAAGGCGCGTCTGTGCGTGGAGGCCTTCGGCTACGACGCCGCGCTGGATTATCATGCGCCCGGCCTTGAACAAGCGTTGTCCGACGCCTGCCCCGGCGGCGTCGACGTGTACTTCGACAACACGGCCGGGCGCATCAGCGACGCGGTCCATCCGCTGATCAACCGGCACGCGCGCATCGTTATCTGCGGCACGGCGTCCGTCAGCAGTTGGGACCCCTGGCCCCAAGGCCCGCGCATCGAACGGCACCTGCTCAACAAGGCCGCGCGCATGCAGGGCTTTCTGGTGTGGGACTACGAGCACCGCTACGAGGAAGCCATCGCCGCGCTCGCCCCGCTGGTGCGCGAGGGCAAGCTGCGCTATCGCGAAGAGATCCTGGACGGCATCGAGGCCGCGCCGGGCTCGATTGCCGATCTGTACCAGGGCAAGAACATGGGTAAACGCCTGATCCGGCTGGAGGATGCCTGAATGGCCAAGAAGGTGGCAGCACACGCGGAAAACTGGGACCAGCGCCTGGGTTTTCTGATGCATGACGTCTCGCGGCTGCGCCGCAAGGTGTTCGACGAGGTCATGAAGCCCGAGGGCATCACGCGGTCGCAGTGGTGGGTCATGGCGCACCTGTCGCGCCATGACGGCATGTCCCAAAGCGATCTGGCCGACGTGCTGGATCTAGGACGCGCGGCGTTGGGCGGGCTGGTCGACCGGCTTGAGGCGCTCGGCTTCGTGCGGCGTGGCGCCGACGATCAGGACCGCCGCACGAAGCTCGTGCTGCTGACGCCCGAAGGCCGCGCCATGATCGAGCGCATGCGGGTCAAGAGCGACGTGATGAGCGAAGCGATCCTGCAGGGGCTCAATGCCGAACAGCGTCACCAGCTTGCCGACATGCTGGGCATCGTCAAACGCAATCTGCTCGCATTCGATACATCGCGCATGTGAGCGACGCGCATATTCCGTGCGGTTGGCGCGCACTGCGCCGCCGCCCTTCACGCTTGCGCCTTTTCGCCGCCGCTTGCCACGATCGCAATTGCAGGATCGTCTTATCAGCGCTGTCTTAACAGGATCTTGAGACACGCCTCCCTAGAATCCGGAACGATTCTCATTGAGGCACTCAAGATCGCCATGGCGCAACAACAAAAAACACACACCCAGGGCGCGTTCGCCCTGAAAACCTTGGGCATGGCGCTGGGCGCCGCCGCTTCCACGCAGGCCCACGGCCAGACGCCCCCGGCGGACAACGCCGTACTGCTGGCGCCCGTCACCGTGCAGGCCGATGCCCCGCCCTTCAAGGCGGATCGCGTGCAGTCCGGCAAGTTCACCGAGCCGCTGCTCGACACCCCGCAAAGCATCACCGTCGTGCCGCGCGCGGTGCTGGAAGAGCAGCAGGCCAAGAGCCTGCAGGATGTGCTGCGCAACGTGCCGGGCATCACGTTCAGTTCGGGCGAAGGCAATCTCGGCTGGGGCGACATGTTCACGATCCGCGGGTTTTCGGCGGAGCAAAGCATTACCGTGGACGGCATCCGCGACGCGGGCCTGTCCAGCCGCACTGACATCTTCAACCTGGAACAGGCCGAGGTCTTCAAGGGCACGGGCTCCATTGAATCCGGCATCTCGGCCGTGGGCGGGAGCGTCAACCTGGCCAGCAAGGAAGCGCGACTGGGCTCGTTCTACAAACTGTCCGGCGGACTGGGCACGGATCATTACCGCCGCATCACCGCGGACCTGAACCAGGAGCTGTCTGACAGCGCCGCCCTGCGCGTGAACCTCATGCGCCATCACAACGGCGTGGCCGAGCGCGACGTGACGGAGTTTGACCGGTCTGGCGTCGCGGCCTCGCTGGCAATGGGCCTGGGTTCACCCACCCGTGTCACCGTGAACTACCTGCATCAGGAAGACGACAACATCCCCGACGGCGGCGTGCCGATCCAGCGCGGCACGGGCGGCAAGCGCATGCCCAACGTGGCACGCAATGCCTGGTACGGCGACCCCGGCCTGTACACGGAGCAGACGCGCACCGATCAGGCAACGATGAAGGTCGAGCATGACTTCACCCACGCGGCGCGCGTAACCAACATCAGCCGTTGGCAGCAGACCGACCGCATCGGCGTGCTGGCCCCCGCACGCTTCAATTCCACGTCGCGCATTTCGTACGGCTATGTGGGCGCCGGCCCGCTGGTGCAGAGCGCGGACGGCATTGCCTCGTACAGCGGTTTCACGCCGCTGCGCGATCCCTCGCCCTATGCCCAATTGCGCGGCAACGACTTCGGCACGTCCAAGCGCTACACCATCCTGGCCAACCAGACCAACCTGAACCTCGACTTCCATACCGGCGCCATCAAGCACGCCGTGGTGACGGGCGTGGAGTTCTACAAGGAAACCTACGGCGACCATGCGCGTACGATCCGCGCCCCGTCCGTGAATCCCGTGCTCGACCTGCGCAACACCGGCGGCGTGGACATGGGCGGCGTGGATACGCTGAAGGGCGATTCGGGAAACAAGGCCGAAGTCTTCAATGCCGGCCTGTACGCCGCGGACACCGTAACCTTCAACCCGCAATGGATGCTGCAAGGCGCCTTGCGTTACGACCGCTACCGCGTCACGCAAACTGCCGGCGCCGCCACGCAACGCGTCACCGACGGCGCCTTCAGCGGCCGCATCGGCCTGACGTACAAGCCCGTGGAGAACGGCAGCGTCTACGTGTCATACAGCCAGGCCGCGCAACCGTCGGCGATGGGCGCGTCCACCAACAACAACATCTATGGCGCCACCGGCTCCGACACCTACAAGCCAGCCGTCGCCCGCACGTGGGAACTGGGCACGAAGTGGGACGTGGCGGGCGGTGACCTGTCGTTGACCGGCGCCATCTTCCGCACGGAACTGACGGACTCATGGGAATACGGCGACGACGCCACCGATGTCGTGCGCGCCCTGCCCGCCAAGCGCGTGGACGGGATCGAGGTGGGCCTGTCGGGCAACATCACGCCGCGCTGGTCCGCCTTTGCCGGCGTCAGCGCCATGAAGAGCCGCATCACCAAGGGCGCGAACCAGGGCGAAGAAGCCAAGAACGTGCCAGACCTGACGTTCAACCTGTGGGCCACCTACGCGGCCACGGAAGACCTGTCGCTGAGCTATGGCGCGCAGTACGTGGGCAAGCGGCGCTACACGGACAACAAGTACGTCGGCGGCAAGAACAACAACAGTTCCACCGTGTCCGGTCCGTACGGCACGCATCCGGTCTGGGTCCGCGACAACGAGAAGGCGCCGTCCTACTGGCTGCATTCCGTGGCGGCGCGCTACCGGTTGAACAAGAACGTGACGCTGGGGGTGAACGTGGACAACCTGTTCAACAAGTTCTATTACAGCCGCATCGGGGCCTCGCTGGATGGCTTCCAGCTGTACGGGGTGCCGGGCGCGGGACGCACGGCATTGTTCACGGCCGACGTCGCGTTCTAACCCGCAGGGGCCGGCGCGGGGCCGGCCAGGTCCACCCGAAACTGGCTCCCCTGCCCGGGGCGCGACTGAAGCGACACGCGCCAGCCCTGGTGCTCGCAGATGCGCTGCACCAGCGACAAGCCCAGCCCTAGATTGCCGTCATCCGGCTGATCGCCACGTACGAAGGGGTTGAAGATGGAAGCCTGCCGTTCCACCGGAATGCCGGGACCGTTGTCGTTCACCTGAACGTAATCGGGTCCTGCCGTGACGACGATGCTGGCCTGCGGGCCAGCGTACTGAAGCGAATTGCGGATCAGGTTGGACAGCACGGCGCGCAGCAGCGGCGCGGGAAACAGCAAGGCCGCTTCCGGCGCACCCGATGCGTTCAGCGTCAACTGCATGCCGCGCCGCTGCGCCACCGGTGACCAGGCGGCCAACTGACCGCGCGCGGTGTCCGCGGCGCTTTCGCGCGGAAACAGACCGGCCGCGTCGCCGCCGCGCGCCAGCATCAGGTAGGTGTCCAGCCGCTCGCCCATGTCGGCCGCCGCCGCCTCGATGCGGGCAAGGCGCGCCTGTCCCGCCGCGTCCAGCGTCTGCTCCTCGCGCAGCAGTTCGCAGGAACTGGAGATCACCATCAGCGGCGTGCGCAACTCGTGCCCCACGTCGGCCGTGAAGAGCTGCTCGCGCCTGAGCGCCTGTTCGAGTTGGTTGTAGGTCGAGTCGAAGGCCGCCGCAAGCTGGCCGATCTCGTCCGGCGGATAGTCTTCGGCCAGCCGGGTCTGCGGCGGCTGCGCGCCGCGCGTATTGACCTGGGCAGCCAGCCGCGCAAGCGGACGCAGCAGACGCCGCGTGGCCAGGATGCCCAGGACGAACGCCAGCGCCAGGCTGGCCGCCAGTCCCGTCACTGCGGTCCAGTGCGACGCCGACTGGTTCTGCTCGTATTCGGTGTAGTCGCGCAGCAGCATGTAGCGCTGGCCCTCGAAGTCGTCGACCATCACGTGCCACACGCGATCGTTGCGCTCGATCTTGTGAAAGCCCGGCGCCAGCGGCCGCAGCCAATCGGGAAACGCCCTGCTTCCCGGATCGCCATGAAAGAAGCGGTTGGGCCGCCCGGGGTCGATGCCCGCCAGGAAATCGCCCCGCACCCGCTCCACCGCCATGCCCATGTCGATGCGCTGAAGATGCGCCTCCAGCTTGCCGACGCTCCACACCGACAACCAGGTCAGCAGGCCCGCCACCAGCAGCGCCAGCGCGACATAGGTCAACACAAGATGGCGCGCCAGCCCGCGCCGCGCCGCGCGTCTGCCCCGGTCAACCATCATTCGCGGCCCGCAACTGGTAGCCGATGCCATGCACCGTGTGCAGCAGCGGCGTGTCGTAGGGCTTGTCGACCACGTGGCGGATCTGGTGGATGTGGGTGCGCAGGCTATCGCTGTCAGGCGGCGAGTCGCGCCACAACGCCTCTTCCAGCCGCGCGCGATGGACCACGGCCGGACTGGCGCGCATCAGCAGGGTCAGCAGTTGCAGCGGAGACGGCGGCAGGCGCAGCGGCTGGCCCGCGCGCGCCAGCGCCAAGGTGCCGGTGTCCAGCGTCAGGTCGCCCACACGCAGCACGCGGGCCGCGCCCGCCCCGCTGGCGCGATGCAGCAGCGCCTTGACCCGCGCGGCCAGCTCGGCTAACGCAAAGGGCTTGACCAGGTAATCGTCAGCGCCCGCGTCAAAGCCGGTCAGCCGGTTGTCCAGCGTATCGCGGGCCGTGACCATGATGACGGGGGTGTTGCACGCGGCCTCGGTGCGCAGCCGGCGGCACAACTCGTAGCCGTCCAGCCGCGGCAGCATCAGATCCAGCACGATCAGGTCGAACTCGCCGGAGGCCGCCATCGCATAGCCGCGCTGGCCGTCTTCGGCGCAATCGACGATGTAGCCGCGCCGCGTCAGGTGATGGGTGATGTTGGCAAGAATGTCGGGGTCGTCTTCGATGACGAGAACGCGCATGGCGGAACCGCTCGGCGAATAACAATCAATCTCACATTGTAGGGGCGCGGCCAAGAGCGCGGCGGCGTTGCGGCGCCATTGCCACAGCCGCTGCGCGTCTTAACGAATTCTTGAGGAGGGTTGGCGGACACTGCCCGGCGATAAGAATGGTTCGCGTTACCTGCACCCCGCGGCTGACGCCCCTGAAGGATTCGCCATGCGTTCGATTGCCCTTTTCCGTGCGGCCGTGACCGCCGCCGCCCTGTTCTGCGCCCTGCCTGGCGCCCATGCCCGCGAGGTCACCGACCTGGCCGGCCGCGTCGTGACAGTGCCCGACCACCCGAAACGCATTCTGCTCGGCGAAGGCCGCTTCGCCTTTGCGATGGCGCTGCTGGACCGGCACGATCCCGTGGCGCGTGTAGTCGGCTGGCAGGGAGAGCTGAAGCAACAGGATCCCTACTCCTGGAACCAGCTCGTCAAGCGCTTTCCCAAGGCGGCCGACGTACCCCTGATCGGCAAGACGTCGGAAGCCAGCGTCAGCCCCGAAAAGATCGTCTCGCTGCGGCCCGACGTGGCGATTTTCAGCGTCAGCGGCCATGGCCCGGGCCGCAACAATCCGATGATCCCGGCGTTGCAGGAAGCCGGCATCCCGATCGTCTTCATCGACTTCCGCCAGCACCCCGTGCGCAACACGGTGCCCAGCATGCGCATCCTCGGCCAGGCCCTCGATCGCGAAGCCGAGGCGGAAAGCTACATCGCCTTCTATGAAGACCGCCTGGCCCGCGTGCGCAAGGTCGTGGAACCGGTGCCGCCCGCGCAGCGGCCGCGCGTCTTCGTGGAGATGCTGGCGGGCGTCTGGCCGGCCTGCTGCCACACCACCGGCAACGGCAGCTTCGGCGACCTGCTGGAAGCCGCAGGCGGCGTCAATGTCGCGGCCCCCGTGCTGCCCGGCGCGATCGGCGACGTGAGCCTGGAGTTCGTCATCGACGCCAAGCCGGATGTCTACATCGCCACCGGAAGCCGTTCCGAACCCGGCCGTCCGGGCCTCTTGGCTGGTCCCGGCGCCGATCCGAAGGTATCCGCCGACAGCCTGGCCACGCTGCTGGACCGCGACGGCATCCGCGATCTGGACGCCGTCAAGCAGCATCGCGCCTACGGCATCTGGCACGCGTTCTACAACTCGCCCTATAACGTTGCTGCCATCGAGGCGATGGCGAAATGGCTGTATCCCGAACGCGCCGCCGCGCTGGATCCGCAAGGCACGCTGGACGCGCTGTACGGCCAGTTCCTGGATCTGGACAACGCGGGCGCCTTCTGGACGTCTCCGGCCGCACCTGCGAAGTAGTCCGCCATGACCGGATTCGCCCCCGCCGCCGCATCGCCCGCGGCGTCAGTGCCTGACGATCCCATCGCCGCGTACCGGCGCGCGGTGCGCAAGCGCCTGCTGCTGACCGTTGTACTGGTGCTGGCCATCGTGGCCAGCCTGCTGGCCGACATCGCCAGCGGACCGGCTTCGCTGTCCCTGCCCGACCTGCTGCACACGCTGCTGCACCCCGAGGTGTCAGACACCGGTACGCGCGTCATCGTCTGGCAGTTCCGCTTGCCCTATGCGCTGATGGCGTTGCTGGTCGGCGTGGCGCTGGGCCTGGGCGGCGCCGAGATGCAAACCATGCTGGACAACCCGCTCGCCAGCCCCTACACCCTGGGCGTATCGGCCGCCGCGGCGTTCGGCGCGTCGCTTGCCATCACGCTGGACTGGCATCTGCCCGCGCTGCCGGCCGGCATGACGGTTTCCGTATCGGCCTTCGCCTGCACCCTGCTGTCCGTGCTGGTGCTGGAACGCGTGGCGCGCTGGCGTGGCGGCTCGACGCTGGGCGTGGTGCTGTTCGGCATCGCGCTGGTGTATTCGTTCCAGGCGCTGGTGATGCTGCTGCAGTTCGTCGCCAGCGAGGAGGCCCTGCAAGGCATCGTCTTCTGGACGATGGGCAGCCTGGCGCGCGCCAACTGGACCACCGTCGGCGTCATGGCCGCGGCGCTGGTCCTGGCTATTCCGTTCTCCATGCGCGACGCCTGGAAGCTCACCGCCGTGCGGCTTGGCGAGGAACGCGCGGCCAGCTTCGGCATCGACGTCAAGCGGCTGCGGCTTGTCAGCCTGCTGCGCGTGAGCGCGCTGGCCGCGCTTGCCGTGTCGTTCGTCGGCACGATCGGCTTCGTCGGCCTGGTCGCGCCGCACATCGCCCGGCTGCTCTTGGGCGAAGACCACCGCTACTACCTGCCGGGCAGCGCGCTGGCCGGCGCGCTCATCCTGTCGCTGGCGTCCGTGGCGTCCAAGACCGTGCTGCCCGGCGCGCTCATCCCGGTCGGCATCGTGACCTCGCTGGTCGGCATTCCCTTCTTTCTCACCATCGTCGTGCGCGCCCTCAAGCGCGCCTGACGGCATCAACCGCAACAAGGAGACACCCCGATGAAATTCCGCCTGACGCTGACGCTCGCGGCCCTGACGATCGCCGGCACCGCCCATGCCGCGCCCGCTTGCTCCATCGACGTCGAAGGCCGTCCCGGCAAGCAATTCGGCCCCGACCACATCGTCGTGCCCGCGACCTGCCAGGACTTCACCGTGCGCCTGATCCACACTGGCAAGAACAGCAAGGAAAAAGCGGGCCACAACTGGGTGCTGACCAAGACGGAAGACATCGATGCAGTGATGGTCGACGGCATCAAGGCCGGCGCCAGCAGCGACTTCCTGGCGCCGGGCGACGCCCGCATCCTTGCCAAGACGCCCATGCTGGGCGGCGGCGAAACGGCCACCGTCACCTTCCCCGTCAGCCGCCTGCGCGCGGGCCAGTCGTACACCTACTACTGCTCGTTCCCCGCGCACGCGCAGCACATGCGCGGCACGCTGGTGCTGCAACCCTGACGATGACGCAGCTACGCATCCAGGCCCTGTCCGCCGGCTATGGCGGGCGGCCGGTGCTGCGCAACGCCAGCGCCGGTCCCATGGCCGAAGGCGCCGTCACCGCGCTGCTGGGGCCGAACGGCAGCGGGAAATCGACGCTGCTCAAGACGCTGGCCGGTTTGCACCCGGTAATGCAAGGCGCGATCTGGCTGGACGGCGAGGACCTGGCCAACGCCAGCCCGTCCCGCCGCGCCGAATGCGCGATGTACATGCCACAGGCCCTGCCGAAGGGCGTGCACATGACCGTCTTCGAATCCGTGCTCGTGGCGGCGCGATCCGGCCGTCACGGACAGCCTGGCCATGCGCTGATGGAAGACGCCATGGCAGTCATCACCGAGCTGGGCATCGCGCCGCTCGCCAGCCGCCACCTGGACGAACTGTCCGGCGGGCAGAAGCAGCTGGCGTCGCTGGCGCAGGCGCTGGTGCGGCGTCCGCGCCTGCTGCTGCTTGATGAGCCCTTGTCGGCGTTGGATCTGAACTATCAATTCCACGTCATGGACGTGCTGCGCCGCCAGACGCGGCTGCACCGCCTGATCACGTTGGTGGTGCTGCACGACTTGAACATCGCGCTGCTGCTGCACGCTGGCGCGATCGAAGCCGAGGGGCTGCCGGGCGATGTGGTGACGCCCGATACGCTGCGCCGCATATACCGCGTGCGTGCGCGCGTCGAGCATTGTCCGCAGGGCCAGGCGCAGATCCACGTGGATGGGCTGGCTGATCGCCCATCAGCGTAGGTTTATGACAGCTGTATCCGCATCGAGGTGTCTGACACCTTTGCCTTAGCTCTGCAGGGTGAAGATCCTCTCAAACGGGTGTCCAGACACCGGGCGAACGCGCGTCCGCCTTCATCATCGGAGCCAGACACCAGCGCAGGCGCACCGGTATATAGTCATCCCTTGTGCCATTCAGGGAGTCCGCCGTGACGAGCCGCCGCGCCTTTGCATTTTTGCTCAGCCTGCTTGCCGCGCCCTCTGGCGCCGCCATCGTCTACGACAATCACGGCCTGGTCGTCGACGTGAAAACCGGCAGCCGCAGCGACTGGAACACCGGTCAGCGCCAGACCACGCGCGCCACCACCATCACCTTCCAAGGCAAGCCCTTGTGCGGCACCGACGTCGGCGCGCTACTCTATCCTGGCAGCAATGCACGGCAGGCTCGCGCGTTCTTCTGCCCTGGTCCGGTCGCCATGCTGGAAACCGATGCGGTGCTGGCGTTCTTTACCAGTTCCAGCGCCAGCACCGTGCTCGCGCATCTGCAGGTCGTCAACGGCTCCCTACGTGTGCAGCGCCTGCCGCTTTCCGACAAGCCGGACCGCGACAGCATCCACGGCACGCGGTTCGAGGACGCCCGCCTGCCCGGCTGGACGCGCGTGGACTCGGCCTGGAACGAAACCGTGATGATCCGCCATGCGCCGCTGAAGGCGCAAAACCTTGGCCCAGGAAAACTGCTGGATATCGCCAGCGACGTGGCCTATCTGGCAGTGCCGCCGGGCAGAAAGGTCGTCGTGCTGCAGCCGGCCGCCCGCGTAAAAGACGCGCACGGCGACCTGCAATACGTGCCCGAAGTCACCAAGTTCGTGGACACGCCGCTGGCGTTTCGGGCCGTGCGCCTGAGCGATGGGCGCGAGCTGGCGCGGCTGGATTTCGACGACAAATGTGTGGGCCTGCCAGCCTTGCAATTCGAACGGTCCGACGCGAAATCCGCTTCCAGCGCCACGCCCGCTATCGCGTTCGACGATGTCCCGGCGTGGCGCGCGAGCGCATTGGAACTGACCCAGACGCAGGGCCGCGCGACGCTGCGCTTGAAGCCGGGCGTGGAATTACCGCGCAAGCCGGGCTGCAAGGCCGGCGGAACGGCCGGTTGAACTTCAGATCAGAAACTGCCGGTAAGCCTCGTTATCCGTTTCCTCGGCGTGCGCATACCCAAGCTGCCGCAAGAACCCATCCAGCGCCGCATCATCGGCCACCGGCGCCTGAATGCCCACCAGCGCCGAGCTGAAGTCAGTGCCTTGATTGCGGTAATGGAACAGGCTGATGTTCCAGTTGGGCGCCATCGCCGACAGGAACTTCATCAGCGCGCCCGGCCGCTCCGGAAACTCAAAGCGGAAAAGGCGCTCGCCACCTGCCAGCGGCGAACGTCCTCCCACCATGTAGCGGATGTGCTGCTTCGAGACTTCGTTGTTCGTCAGGTCGGAGGCCGAGAATCCCTCTGCCTGCAGCGCGGCCAGGATTTCGGCGGATTCACCGCGCCGCGCAATCTGCACGCTAACGAAGATGCGGGCTGTGCGCGCATCGGCAATGCGGTAATTGAACTCGGTCACGCTGCGCTGCCCGATCACCCGGCAGAACCGGCGGAAGCTGCCGCGCTCTTCGGGGATGGTGACCGCGAACACCGCCTCGCGCGCCTCGCCCACTTCGGCGCGGTCCGCCACAAAGCGCATGCGGTCAAAATTCATGTTCGCGCCCGACGTGATCGCCACCAGCGACTGCCCGCGCGCGCCTTCGCGCTCCACGTACTTCTTCAACCCCGCCACCGCCAACGCACCCGCGGGTTCCAGCACGCTGCGCGTATCCAGGAACACGTCCTTGATCGCCGCGCAGACCGCATCCGTGTCCACCAGGATTACTTCATCCAGATACTCGCGGCACAGACGGAAGGTTTCCTCGCCCACCAGCTTGACGGCCGTCCCGTCCGAAAACAGGCCGACATCGGCCAGGATGACCCGCTCGCCCACTCGCAGCGATTGCGCCATCGCGCAGGAATCCTCGGTCTGCACGCCGATGACCTTCACGCCGGGATGCACCGCCTTCACATAGGTCGACACGCCCGCCGCCAGACTGCCGCCGCCGATCGGCACGAAAATCGCGTGCAGCGGCTCGGGATGCTGGCGCAGGATCTCCATGCCCACCGTGCCCTGCCCCGCGATGACATAGGGATCGTCGAACGCGGGAACGAACGTCAGGCCCTGCTCCTGCGCCAGCGTCTGCGCATGCGCATAAGCGTCGTTGTACGAATCGCCGGCCTGCACCACCGTCACGGTCGGTCCGCCGTGGGCGCGCACCGCGTCCACTTTCACCTGCGGCGCCGTCTGCGGCACGACGATGATGGCCCGCACGCCCAGCTTGGCCGCCGAAATCGCGACGCCCTGCGCATGGTTGCCCGCCGACGCCGTGATGACCCCGCGCTCCAGCGCGGCGCGCGGCGTGTTGCGCATCTTGTTGTAGGCGCCGCGCACCTTGAACGAGAACACCGGCTGGTTGTCTTCGCGCTTGAAATGAACGGTGTTGCCCAACCGGGCGGATAGCCCACGCGCCAGATCCAGCTCGGTTTCACGGGCAATGTCGTATACCCGGGCGGTCAGGATCTGCCGCAGGTACTCCATCGGCGTGGCGGAGCCAGCCTGGAATGCCGAGGGTGCGTGGGAGGATGAATCGGACATGGTTTCTCTGCTTGGGTTACTTGCCCGGCAGAGGCGGCCACAAAAAACCCGCCTCGTGGGGCGGGTGGCTTGTGACTGTTGCGGTCGCGCGCTAACCCACCATTCCAGGAATGATGGTAATAATCAGCGAAATGCGGACGGCGCGGAAATTCATGGGGCGTACTTTCCTCCTATCGCCCGGCTTTGTCAAACGGCGATTGCAGACGCTTTGATGCCAAATTCCGCCCGCCCCGCCCAATGCGTCCCCCAAAAACTGTCATAAGCATATTGCGTCGCCATCAAGAAACAGAACCATTTCCCGGCGCAATGCGTAGCACGGTATTACAATGGAAGGTTCGTGGCGGTCGCACCTTCCAAGGCGGACCCGGATACGGCCCATTTATCGGCCGGCCGGTCCAGCCAAACAATAGGACGGGCGGCAGTCATGTTGGTGGGACGGCTTGCCTGCGCGTCCCGCCATACGAACCCACTCTCGACAACATCTACCGGCGTACGCCGCATAGCATGTTCGGGTTTGCGCGTTAATCGCCTGAGCCGAACAGATTCAAGGATCATGTCTCTTACTCCGAAGATTATCTATACCCTCACCGACGAAGCTCCGGCACTGGCAACCCGTTCGCTGCTGCCCATCGTCCAGGCATTCGCCAAACCCGCAGGCATCACGGTCGAGACCCGCGACATTTCGCTGGCAGGCCGCATCATCGCCCTGTTCCCGGATTACCTCGACGACAGCCAGAAGCTGTCCGACGCCCTGGCTGAGCTGGGCGCCCTCGCGGTCAAGCCCGAAGCCAACATCATCAAGCTGCCCAACATCAGCGCCTCGATGCCCCAACTGAAGGCGGCCATCAAGGAACTGCAAGACCAGGGCTACAAGCTGCCGGACTACCCGGACGCCCCCGCCAACGACACCGAGCGCGACGTCAAGGCCCGCTACGACAAGGTCAAGGGCAGCGCCGTCAACCCGGTCCTGCGCGAAGGCAACTCCGACCGCCGCGCCCCGCTGTCGGTCAAGAACTACGCCCGCAAGCACCCGCACAAGATGGGCGCCTGGACGTCCGACTCCAAGTCGCACGTTGCCCACATGAGCGAAGGCGACTTCTACGGCACTGAAAAGTCGGCTCTCATCGCCGACGCCGGCGACGTCAAGATCGAACTGACCGCCGCTGACGGCACCAAGACCGTCCTGAAGGAAAAGACCCCGGTCAAGGCCGGCGAGATCATCGACGCCGCCGTGCTGTCGACCGCCAAGCTCAAGTCCTTCCTGCAGGCCCAGATCGACGACGCGCGCGCCAACGGCGTGCTGTTCTCGGTCCACCTGAAGGCCACCATGATGAAGGTCTCCGACCCCGTCATCTTCGGCCACGTGGTCTCCGTGTTCTACAAGGACGTTCTGGCCAAGCACGCCGACGCCCTCAAGCAGGCCGGTTTCGACCCCAACAACGGCATTGGCGACCTGTACGCCAAGATCCAGTCGCTGCCCGCTGACCAGCAGGCCGCGATCACCGCCGACATCGACGCCGCCTACAAGACGCTGCCGCAACTGGCCATGGTGAATTCCGACAAGGGCATCACCAACCTGCACGTGCCCAGCGACGTCATCGTCGACGCATCCATGCCCGCCATGATCCGCGACTCCGGCAAGATGTGGAACGCCGAAGGCAAGCTGCAGGACGCCAAGGCCGTCATCCCGGACCGCAGCTACGCCGGCGTCTACCAGGCCGTCATCGACGACTGCAAGCGCAACGGCGCCTTCAATCCGGTCACGATGGGCAGCGTGCCCAACGTCGGCCTGATGGCCCAGGCTGCTGAAGAATACGGTTCGCACAACAAGACCTTCGTCATCCCGGCTGCCGGCACCGTGCGCGTCACCGACGCCGCTGGCGCCGTGCTGCTGGAACAGGCCGTCGAAGCCGGCGACCTCTGGCGCATGTGCCAGACCAAGGACGCCGCGATCCAGGACTGGGTCAAGCTGGCCGTCACCCGCGCCCGCGCCACCAAGACGCCCGCCGTCTTCTGGCTGGACGAAAAGCGTGCCCACGACGCCCAGGTCATCGCCAAGGTCAAGCAGTACCTCAAGGACCACGACACCAGCGGCCTGGACCTGCGCATCCTCGACCCCGTCGAAGCCACCAAGTTCTCGGTCAAGCGCATCCGCGAAGGCCTGGACACCATCTCGGTCACCGGCAACGTGCTGCGCGACTACCTGACCGACCTGTTCCCCATCATGGAACTGGGCACCAGCGCCAAGATGCTGTCGATCGTGCCGCTGGTCGCCGGCGGCGGCCTGTTTGAAACGGGCGCGGGCGGTTCGGCCCCCAAGCACGTGCAACAGTTCCTGGAAGAAGGCTTCCTGCGCTGGGATTCGCTGGGCGAATTCATGGCGCTGGCCGAGTCCCTCGACCACCTGGGCCGCACGTACAAGAACCCGACCGCCCAGATCCTGGCCAAGACGCTGGATCAGGCCACGGCCAAGTTCCTCGACGAGAACAAGTCGCCCGAGCGCAAGGTCGGCGGCCTGGATAACCGCGGCAGCCACTTCTACCTGGCGATGTACTGGGCCCAAGCCCTGGCCGCCCAGACCGAAGACCGCGCCCTGGCCGCCCAGTTCGCCCCCGCCGCGATCGCTTTCTCCGAAGGCGAGAACAAGATCCTGGACGAGCTCAAGGCCGCCCAAGGCAAGCCCGTGGACATCGGCGGCTACTACCAGCCGAACGAAGCCAAGGCCAGCCAGGCCATGCGCCCCAGCGCCACGCTGAACAAGGTGCTGGCCTCGATCGGCTAAGCCCCCTGCCCTTGCTGGCCAGTGTTTGCTGGCTGGCGGGCATGTGAAAAACCGGCAGTCCCGTGAGGGCTGCCGGTTTTTTTATGGGGCGCTCTCTGAATGCCTGCGTCCTCGGATGGGTGTCTGACACCTAGCACCACCTATTCTGCCGTTATCCAAAATCCGACTGACTTACGGCCCACTGGATAGCCTCTTTCGCCTCTTTCAAACGTATGCTTTAGCGAATGCCTGCGTAAAAAATACACGGCATAAACATGCCCGTTACGGGTACAAGGCCCTGCAATTCGCCGGCAAGGTCTTTCTTGGCTTGACGGAATCCGCCCTTTTGAGCGCACTACAGGCAGGCGTGTTACTTGAGGTGAACTGTGACCAAACTCATTGAATCTTTGCGCGACGATCTCGCCGCGCTTTACCGCGCCGGGTCGATAGACAAAGTCACAATGCGAGACTTTGACGCCATCTGCCCCGCACCTGTCCGAAGTTTTAGTCCTGGCGACATCAAGCGGCTTCGCGAAGATTTACGGTTCAGCCAGCCCGTATTCGCCCTGCATCTGCATACCAGCGCTTCGACCGTCCGAAAGTGGGAACAAGGCGACACCCGCCCGACAGGGCCGGCCCTTAAACTGCTGAACATCCTGGCGGACAAAGGCCTGCAAGCCATCCTCTGACGCCCTGCTATCGCTTCGCAGCAACTCCCGGCATCAGCCTGTCCAACCGCAATCTCCCCCGCTCGTCCGTCAATCGGCGCATCGCGCCATAAGCCGCTCCCATCGCCGCCATGCCGCTCGCGCCGCACAGCAGAAACATCAACAGGATCTGATACTTGGCCGCGTCCACCGGATCCATGCCCGCAATGATCTGCCCGGTCATGATGCCCGGCAACGTGATGATCCCGGCCGCCGACATCTGGTTGATGCTGGGCACGATGCCACGCCGAACCGATTCGCGCAGCAAGGCCGAAAACGCCTGATGCACGGTCGCGCCCAGCGCCAGGCGCGCTTCGATGCCCAGCCTTTCGCGGCGCACGCCCGACAGCATTCCGTCCAATGCCAGACTGGCCGCATTCAAGACGCTGCCCAGCACGATGCCAACCAGTGCAATCGTGTACCGCGGATCAAACCAAGGGTCCGGGCGCAGCGCCGTATTCAGAATGAACAACGCAGTTACCAGCGTGGTGCTGACCACCGCCAACGTCCCGACCCAACCATTGCCATGCCCGGTCAAACGCGCCTTGGGTCGGGCCGCGACCTCGCGCGCGGCCAGCGCCATCATCACCGCCACCACCAGCGCCGTCAGCCACGGCGCGGCATGGGCGAACACAATGCGCAGGATCTGACCGACCAGCAGCAGTTGCACCACCGTGCGCACCGCCGCCCACAGCACCTGCCGTTGCAGATTCAACCGCAGTGCGAAGGAAATGCCAGCGCTCAGCAGCACCAGCAGCGACGCGATCACCAGATCCAGCGCCTGCAGCTTGATCACGTCCATAGCGGCTCCATGTGGCCTTGCGTCATCCGCCAACGCCGGCGCGCCAGGCGCTCCGCCTGTTCCGGGCTATGCGTCACCAGCAGAATGGCAGCGCCGGCAGCCAGGACGCGTGACAGTTCCGCCTCGACTAACGCTGTCGCCTCCTGATCCAGCGCGGCGGTCGGCTCATCCAGCAGCAGGACGCGCGGGTTCTGCATCAGCGCGCGCACTAAGCCCATCCGCTGGCGCTCGCCCGTGGACAGCTCATGAACCAATGCGTCGAACTTGACCTCAGCCAGCCCGAGGCGCGCCATGATGGCGATCGCGCCCGCGCGGTCCGCGTAGTGCGCGGACACGTGGTCATCCCACCATCCCGCCTCGGCCTGGCAATACACCACCAGACGCCGCCACTCGAAACCGCGCATGGCCGACCGGCGGCGCCCGTCGAGTTCCGCTTCACCATGCCCGGGGTCCAGATCCGCAATTTGCCGCAACAGCAGCGACTTGCCCGATCCCGACGCGCCGACCACAGCCGCGCACTCGCCCGCCGCCAGATCCAGGCTAACGGGCGCCAGGCGCTCGCTGTACAGGCCTCGAAGCCTGAGCAACGGCGGCGCGTCAGAAACAACTTGCGAGGGAATCGGCGCGGACTGCATGGGTAGGCATCATATAGAAAAGCCCGCGGCAAGGCGGGCTTCACGGTATGCGGCGGCGGCTCGGATCAGAGCATATGCGCCAGGAACTCACGGCTGCGCGCATGCTGAGGCGCGGCAAAGAACTCGGCGGACGGCGCTTCCTCGACGATGCGGCCATCGTCCATGAAAATGACCCGGTGCGCCACTTCACGCGCAAACCCCATTTCGTGCGTCACGACCAGCATCGTCATGCGCTCGTCGGCCAGCTGCTTCATGGTGCGCAGCACTTCGCCGGTCAGCTCCGGGTCCAGCGCCGACGTCGGCTCGTCAAACAGCATGATGTCCGGCTCCATCGCCAGCGCCCGCGCAATCGCTACACGCTGCTTCTGGCCGCCTGACAGACGCGTCGGATAGTTGTCGCGCTTGTTCGACAGACCCACCTTGCGCAGCAGCTCTTCGGCCTTCGGCACGATCTCCGCGCGCGACATACCCTTCACGGTAATCGGCGCCTCGATGATGTTCTGCAGCACCGTCATGTGCGGGAACAGATTGAACGACTGAAACACCATGCCCATCTTGCGGCAGATGCGCCGCACGTCGCCGTCGCTGGCGTACTGGCTGCGGCCACCCGGTACAGACGCAGCCATCGTCTCGCCTTCGATCTGGATGCTGCCTTCGTCGATGGTCTCAAGATGATTCAAGCAGCGCAAAAACGTGCTCTTGCCAGACCCCGACGGGCCGATCACCGCCACGACTTCGCCCTGCTCCAGGTTCAGCGACACGTTGTCGAGCACGCGGTTGGAACCGAACGATTTGACGATATTGCGGGCTTCGATCATGACCGGACGCTGGCTAAGCCCGGCCGGGGAATTATTGGTCATATTTTGCATAGCGCTTTTCCATGTGCTGGAAGAACCACGTCAGGAGCAGCGTCATCAACAGATAGAAGGCAGCGGCGACGAGGAACGGCGTGGTCGTGAAATCGCGCTGCACGATGCCCCGCGCGGTGCGCAGAATGTCGTTCAGCGCCAGCACGTAAATCAGCGAAGTGTCCTTGACCAGGGTGATCGTCTCGTTGCTCATCGGCGGCAGCACGCGCTGCACCATCTGCGGCAGCACGATGCGGCGCAGGGTCTGCAGGTACGTCATGCCCAGCACCTTGCTGCCCTCGTACTGCCCCCGATCCACCGACTGGATACCGGCGCGGAAGATCTCAGCAAAATACGCCGCATAGTTCAGCGCAAACGCCACCACCGCCGCCGGAAAATCCGGCAGCCGGATGCCGATCACCGGCACGAACGGCAGCGCGAAATAGATGAACAGCATCTGGAGCATCAACGGCGTGCCGCGCATCAACCAGATATAGCCATTGACCGCGCGGCTCAGCAGCGGCCACTTCGAGATGCGCGCCAGGGCCAGTACCAGCCCCAACGGCACCGCCAGCGCCAGCGTGATGAAAAACAGCGTCAAGGTGACTTTCGCGCCTTCCGCCAAGGGCCCCAGAAGGGAGATTACGTAGTCCATGCAGTGGGTTCGCGCCGCGAGGGCAAGAGAGAATCATGGGCAAGCCCGCCTGGCCTTGCGGCACTGCGGCGGGCTGCGAACTGCAACGGCAAAGGCGCCGCGGCCGGCTAGGCCACAGGCGCCTTCCCGCTTACTTGATGATGTTGGCGCCGAACCACTGGGTGGCGATGCGGCCGGCGGTGCCGTCCTGCTTCATCGAATCCAGCGTCTTGTCCAGCTTGGCCAGCAACTCGGTGTCGTCCTTACGCACGCCAACGCCGTAATCTTCCGTACCGAAGTTCTCTTCCAGCACGCGATACTCGCCCGCACGCTTGCTGATCAGGTAACGGCCAACCACTTCATCCACCACGATGGCGTCCAGACGGCCAGCAGCCAGGTCCATCAGCGCGGTGACGTTGTCGCCGAACTTCTTCACTTCCTTGATCTGCGCGGCAACCGGGTCCTTGGCGATGGCGTCGGTGGCACTGCTGCCGTCCTGCGCGCCGATGACCTTGCCAGCCAGATCATTCTTGACCTTCACCGGCGACGTGTTGCCCACGATGATGATCTGGTGGTTGGCCATGTACGGCGCGGTGAAGCTGATGTTCTTCTTGCGCTCTTCGGTAATGGTCAGACCGTTCCACAGCACGTCGACGCGCTTGCCGTTCAGCTCGGCTTCCTTGGCGCTCCAGTCGATCGGCTTGAATTCCACTTCAATGCCCAGACGCTTGCTGGCTTCCTTGGCCATGTCGATGTCAAAACCGACGATCTGGTTGCTGGCGTCGCGGAATCCCATCGGGGGGAAGTTGTCGTCCAGGCCAACGACGACCTTCTTGGGCGTCGCCGGCGCTTGGGCGCCAGCGGCAGGCGCGTTGTCGCTGGGACCGCAGGCCGTGAGCAAAGCAGTGGCGGACACAAGAAGTACAGCAGTCAGTTTTTTCATCGTTGTGAGGGCGCGAGGCGCAGGATTGAAGAAAGCCGGGAAAGCGGGCGGTATGCCGCGAGGCGGTATTTTAGCGTTGTTGGGGGGATTTGCTGGCGGGGGCAGGAATGGCGGTGGGGAGCCTCGAGGACCGCCGGACCGTAGCGGTCGCTTTGGAACGTCTAATTGGCGACGGATTGGCCTTAGAGGTGGCGCGAGCAGCGGCGTATGACTCTGCGTCTCATCACTTTCCGCGACTTGCAGGCGTCCCGAATGCTCCCGGGAATATCGAGATCGGACTCAGGTGCGATATCGGCAACGACCGAAATCGGCCAGGAGCGGACATTCCAAATTTTGGTGTATTGACGGCTTTGTTCTGGTTGCGAGCCTTTGGGCTTTTTCGCAAAGCGCCAATTCTGGCGAAAGCTGATAGTGGAAGCCAGGGCAGCCTTTGCCCTTCAACACGCGAAACGAAGCAGACTGGCGCCCGATGTTTCAAAAAGTTAGACTATTTGGTAGCTTGTATGTCGCGTCGGTGCGTCGGGAAAGCTTCTGCGGGCATAACGATTGACGGACGTCTGTTTTACAAGCGCCCAATTTGCCGATGCGCCCAATTTCCTTGGGCGCTCCGTTAGATGAAGTGAGTGCCCTTCGACG
>NZ_JCAXDP010000019.1:0-446 GCF_059759315.1 Achromobacter sp. GQ309 | reverse complement strand
GGGAGTGTCATAAATTTTGTGTTTGGGGCCTAACATGTTGCTCAAGGAGCATGTATGGCTACCAAGAAAAAGACACCGCTGAGGGAACTGCCGGCGATTCCCGCCGAGCTGGTTGATCAATTCGTCAAAGGCCCGATGACCGCCGAGGCGGTGCAGGACCTGTCGATGGCGTTCAAGAAGGCGCTGATCGAACGGGCCCTTGGAGCGGAATTGGGCCACCATCTGGGCTACCCGGCGGGCGGCGAGCGCCCCGAGCAGGCCACCAATCAACGCAACGGCAAGAGCTCCAAGACGGTCCTGACCGATGACGGGCCGCTGCGGGTGGAGATCCCACGCGACCGCGATGGCAGCTTCGCCCCGATCCTGATCCCCAAGCACGAGCGCCGCTTTACCGGGTTCGACGACAAGATCATCGCCATGTACGCCCGCGGCATGACGGTGCGCGA
>NZ_JCAXDP010000018.1:0-533 GCF_059759315.1 Achromobacter sp. GQ309 | reverse complement strand
TGCATCGTGCACCTGATCCGCTCCAGCCTGGAATACGCCAGCTGGAAGGAGCGCCGGACGGTGGCTGCGGCGCTGAGGCCGATCTACACGGCGGCGACCGTGGAGGCAGCGCTGGCCGCGCTCGTGCAGTTCGAGCAAGGCCCTTGGGGCCAACGCTACGCGCCGATCGCAGACGCATGGCGCCGGGCCTGGGACCGTGTGATCCCGTTCTTTACGTTCCCACCGGCGATCCGCAAGGTGATTTACACCACCAATGCGATCGAGAGCATCAATGCCCAACTGCGCCGCGCGGTGAAAACGCGAGGTCACTTCCCAAGCGACGAAGCCGCCACCAAGCTACTGTGGCTGGTCTTGCGCAACATCACCGGGGCCTGGGGCAGCGCCACGCACGACTGGAAGGCCGCTATGAACCAGTTCGCCGTGATTTATGCAGAACGCTTCACTGACCCGTATCGCTGAGATAGCATCAATAAGCCTGATAGAACCAACTATCAGGCTTCTAACGCCTCAAACACAAAAATACTGACACTCCC
>NZ_JCAXDP010000016.1:0-1390 GCF_059759315.1 Achromobacter sp. GQ309 | reverse complement strand
GGGAGTGTCAGAATTTTTGTGTTCTAGGCATTTGCTCTGACGTTGCATCATTAGCTAGCCTGCCGGCTGTGAGTCGATGCGGGGCCGGGTAAATCGTTCCTCATAGAGGACGGCGAACTGCTGCATGGCCTCGGTCCAGTGGTGTGTGGCCGATCCCCATTTGACGGCGATGTTTCTGAGCGCCAGCCAGAGCAGCTTAATAGCTGCATCGTCGGTGGGGAAGTGGCCGCGCGTTTTGATGATCTTGCGAAGCTGCGCGTTCACGCTCTCTATCGCATTGGTCGTGTAGATCACGCGTCGGATCGCAGGTGGGAACACGAAGAATGGGATGACCTGCTCCCACGCGTCTTTCCAGGCCTTGACGATCATGGGGTATTTCAGTCCCCATGGGCTCGAGGCGAACTCGTCGAGCGCCTGTTGCGCTGCCTGAGCGTTCACCGCGGCGTAGATCGGACGCAGCGCTGCAGCGACAGCGCGGCGCTCCTTCCAGCCGGCGTAGCTCAGACTGTTGCGGATCAGGTGCACGATGCACGTCTGCAGCGTCGTGGCCGGGAACACGACCTCTAGCGCCTGCGGCATCCCTTTTAAACCGTCGGTGACCGCGATCAGGATGTCCTGCACACCTCGCGTTTTAAGGTCGTTGAACACCCGCATCCAGAACTTGGCGCCTTCAGTAGTCTCGATCCACAGGCCTAGAATCTCGCGTGAGCCATCCGGCAGCACGCCCAGCGCCAGGTAGACCGCCTTGTTCTGCACGAGGCCCTCATCCCGGATCTTGACCCGCAGCGCGTCGAAGAACACCACCGGCAGCATCGGATCGAGCGGCCGGTTCTGCCAGGCCTGCACCTCTTCCATGACCTCATCGGTCACCGAGCTGATGAACTCCGGCGACACGTCGGTGCCGTATTGCTCGTCCAGAAATGCTCGGATCTCACGCACGCTCATGCCTCGGGCGTACATCGCGATGATCTTGTCATCGAACCCCGTAAACCGCCGAGCGTGTTTAGGGATCAAGATTGGAGCAAAGCTGCCGTCGCGATCACGCGGGATATCGAGCTTCAGGGGGCCGTCATCGGTCAACACCGTCTTGCGGCTCTTGCCGTTGCGCTGGTTGCTGGACGCCTCGGGCCGGGCCTGTCCAGCCGGATATCCCAGGTGCTGACCCAGCTCGGCGCCCAGCGCGCGTTCGATCAACGCCTTCTTCAACAGCATGAACGTGTCCTGGACCGCCTCAGCCGTCATCGGCCCAGTTACAAGTTCATCGAGCAACTGCTCAGCACTGGCCGGCAGCGCCGGCTTGCTGGACTGCTTCGCGGACTTCGGGGTGCGTGCCATGGTCGGTCTCCTTGAAAACCATCATAGGCCTGCACACAAAAATCCGGACACTCCC
>NZ_JCAXDP010000015.1:0-3358 GCF_059759315.1 Achromobacter sp. GQ309 | reverse complement strand
GCAATAAAAGCCTGACGATGACCTACTTTCACAGACGTCCGTCCACTATCATCGGCGCAAAGGCGTTTCACTGTCCTGTTCGGGATGGGAAGGAGTGGTACCACCTTGCTATGGTCGTCAGGCGTAACTGGTTGAGCGGTTGCGGTTCAGGCAACTGCTCCAATCTTGGAAGAAGCGCAACGTGTGGCGATCAGAGCGCTAGGGCTCGATGATCGACGCACAGTGGGGTGTAATTGTGTTGGCTGGCTGCTGACGGTGCAGCCAGTATTTTGTATTGAACGACACTTGGAACGCTATATCACCAGGTCAATAACCATCAGTGTTATAGGATCAAGCCTCACGGGCAATTAGTATCGGTTAGCTTAACGCATTACTGCGCTTCCACACCCGACCTATCAACGTCCTGGTCTCGAACGACCCTTCAGGGGGATCAAGTCCCCGGGATACCTAATCTTCAGACGAGTTTCCCGCTTAGATGCCTTCAGCGGTTATCTCTTCCGTACTTAGCTACCCGGCAATGCCATTGGCATGACAACCGGTACACCAGAGGTACGTCCACTCCGGTCCTCTCGTACTAGGAGCAGGCTCCGTCAAGTATCCAACGCCCACGGCAGATAGGGACCAAACTGTCTCACGACGTTTTAAACCCAGCTCACGTACCTCTTTAAATGGCGAACAGCCATACCCTTGGGACCGGCTACAGCCCCAGGATGAGATGAGCCGACATCGAGGTGCCAAACACCGCCGTCGATATGAACTCTTGGGCGGTATCAGCCTGTTATCCCCAGAGTACCTTTTATCCGTTGAGCGATGGCCCTTCCATTCAGAACCACCGGATCACTATGTCCTGCTTTCGCACCTGTTCGACTTGTCAGTCTCACAGTCAAGCACGCTTATGCCATTGCACTATCAGCACGATTTCCGACCGTACCTAGCGTACCTTCGAACTCCTCCGTTACACTTTGGGAGGAGACCGCCCCAGTCAAACTGCCCACCATGCACTGTCCCCGATCCGGATAACGGACCAAGGTTAGAACCGCAAACAAACCAGGGTGGTATTTCAAGGATGGCTCCACGTGATCTAGCGACCACGCTTCAAAGCCTCCCACCTATCCTACACAGGCCGGTTCACAGTCCAATGCAAAGCTACAGTAAAGGTTCATGGGGTCTTTCCGTCTAGCCGCGGGTAGATTGCATCATCACAAACACTTCAACTTCGCTGAGTCTCAGGAGGAGACAGTGTGGCCATCGTTACGCCATTCGTGCAGGTCGGAACTTACCCGACAAGGAATTTCGCTACCTTAGGACCGTTATAGTTACGGCCGCCGTTTACCGGGGCTTCGATCAAGAGCTTGCACCCCATCACTTAACCTTCCGGCACCGGGCAGGCGTCACACCCTATACGTCGACTTTCGTCTTTGCAGAGTGCTGTGTTTTTAATAAACAGTCGCAGCCACCGATTCTCTGCGACCCCATCATGCTAAGCGCGCAGGCGCTTCACACTACCGGGGTATACCTTCTCCCGAAGTTACGGTATCAATTTGCCGAGTTCCTTCTCCTGAGTTCTCTCAAGCGCCTTGGAATATTCATCCCGTCCACCTGTGTCGGTTTGCGGTACGGTCTCGTACAGCTGAAGCTTAGAGGCTTTTCTTGGAACCACTTCCGATCACTTCGCAAGCAATGCTCGCTCGTGCCATACCCTTGATTTACGCGCCCGGATTTGCCTAAGCGCCATCTTCGATACAGCAACAGGGACATCCAACACCCTGATGATTTTCCGCGATCCGTCCCCCCATCGCACTGTACGACGGTGCTGGAATATTAACCAGCTTCCCATCAGCTACGCATCTCTGCCTCGCCTTAGGGGCCGACTCACCCTGCGCCGATGAACGTTGCGCAGGAAACCTTGGACTTACGGCGAGGGGGCTTTTCACCCCCTTTATCGCTACTCATGTCAGCATTCGCACTTCTGATACCTCCAGCAGCCTTTACAAGCCACCTTCGCAGGCTTACAGAACGCTCTCCTACCGCGTGCACTAAAAGTGCACACCCGCAGCTTCGGTTTATCGCTTAGCCCCGTTACATCTTCCGCGCAGGACGACTCGATCAGTGAGCTATTACGCTTTCTTTAAAGGATGGCTGCTTCTAAGCCAACCTCCTGACTGTCTATGCCTTCCCACTTCGTTTCCCACTTAGCGATAATTTGGGACCTTAGCTGGCGGTCTGGGTTGTTTCCCTCTTGAGTCCGGACGTTAGCACCCGGTGCTCTGTCTCCCAAGCTGTACTTGCGGGTATTCGGAGTTTGCCATAGTTTGGTAAGTCGCCATGACCCCCTAGCTATAACAGTGCTCTACCCCCCGCAGTAATACTTGAGGCACTACCTAAATAGTTTTCGGAGAGAACCAGCTATTTCCAGATTTGTTTAGCCTTTCACCCCTATCCACAGCTCATCCCCTAATTTTTCAACATTAGTGGGTTCGGTCCTCCAGCACGTGTTACCGTGCCTTCAACCTGGCCATGGATAGATCATCTGGTTTCGGGTCTACACCCAGCGACTAATTCGCCCTATTCGGACTCGCTTTCGCTACGGCTTCCCTATTCGGTTAACCTTGCCACTGAATGTAAGTCGCTGACCCATTATACAAAAGGTACGCAGTCACCCCACAAGGAGGCTCCTACTGTTTGTATGCATACGGTTTCAGGATCTATTTCACTCCCCTTCCGGGGTTCTTTTCGCCTTTCCCTCACGGTACTGGTTCACTATCGGTCGATCACGAGTATTTAGCCTTGGAGGATGGTCCCCCCATCTTCAAACAGGATTTCACGTGTCCCGCCCTACTTGTCTTACGCTTAGTTCCACACACAGAATTTCGTCTACAGGGCTATCACCTGCTACGGCCGGACTTTCCATTCCGTTCGACTATCCTGCGCGCTAAAACGTAAAGGCTCATCCGATTTCGCTCGCCACTACTTTCGGAATCTCGGTTGATTTCTTTTCCTCGAGCTACTGAGATGTTTCAGTTCACCCGGTTCGCTTCCGCTAGCCTATGTATTCAGCTAGGGATACCGCATTGCTGCGGTGGGTTTCCCCATTCGGATATCTGCGGATCAAAGCTTGTTTGCCAGCTCCCCGCAGCTTTTCGCAGGCTACTACGTCCTTCATCGCCTGTGATCGCCAAGGCATCCACCATATGCACTTAGTCGCTTGATCCTATAACGCTGTAGGCTATAGGACCTGAGTATTAGCGTTTGTGCCGTTCATAAGTTTCAAAGCAGTCTGAGGTTTGCACCCCAGTCTTGAGAACTTGGAACAAAAAATAATGCAATCACAACCCGTGCCCATCTTCATCAGCAATGC
>NZ_JCAXDP010000014.1:0-23256 GCF_059759315.1 Achromobacter sp. GQ309 | reverse complement strand
GGCGCCCGTGATCATGTTCTTGACGTAGTCAGCGTGGCCCGGGCAGTCAACGTGCGCGTAGTGACGCGTTTCCGTTTCGTACTCGACGTGGGCCGTGTTGATCGTGATGCCGCGGGCCTTTTCTTCAGGAGCTGCATCGATCTGGTCGTAGCCCTTGGCTTCGCCGCCGAACTTGGTCGACAGAACGGTCGTGATCGCCGCCGTCAACGTCGTTTTGCCGTGGTCAACGTGACCAATCGTACCCACGTTCACGTGCGGCTTGGTACGTTCAAACTTGCCTTTTGCCATGATCTCTATCCTTTGACTTTCAAGGAAACTTGATTTCTGCCGGGGCCGTCCGGATGGACGGACCCGGCAAGGGTTATTTACTTGGCCCGAGCGGCGATGACTTCGTCAGCGACGTTCTTGGGAGCCTCGGAGTAATGCTTGAATTCCATCGTGTACGTAGCACGGCCTTGCGTCAGCGAACGCAGGTTCGTGGCGTAACCGAACATCTCGGCCAGGGGCACTTCAGCCTTGATGGTCTTGCCACCGCCAACCATGTCGTCCATGCCTTGGACCATGCCGCGACGCGAGGACAGATCGCCCATCACGGTGCCAGCGTAGTCTTCCGGCGTTTCGACTTCGACGGCCATCATCGGTTCCAGCAGCACGGGGCTAGCCTTGCGCATGCCTTCCTTGAATGCCATCGAACCGGCCATCTTGAACGCGTTTTCGTTCGAGTCGACGTCGTGGTACGAACCGAAGAACAGCGTGACCTTGACGTCCACGACCGGGTAGCCGGCCAGGATGCCCGAAGGCAGCGTTTCCTGGATGCCCTTGTCCACCGCGGGGATGTATTCGCGAGGAACCACACCGCCCTTGATGGCGTCCACGAATTCGTAGCCGCCGCCAGGAGCCAGGGGCTCGACCTTCAGGACAACGTGACCGTACTGACCACGACCGCCCGACTGCTTGACGAACTTGCCTTCGACTTCTTCGCAGACCTTGCGGATGGTTTCGCGGTAGGCCACTTGCGGCTTGCCGACGTTGGCTTCCACGCCGAATTCGCGCTTCATGCGGTCGACCAGAATTTCCAGGTGGAGCTCGCCCATGCCGGAAATGATGGTTTGGCCGGATTCTTCGTCGCTGCGCACGCGGAACGACGGATCTTCCTGAGCCAGACGCGACAGCGCCAGACCCATCTTTTCCTGGTCAGCCTTCGACTTGGGTTCGACGGCCTGCGAAATCACGGGCTCCGGGAAAATCATGCGTTCGAGCAGGATGTGGGAGTCGATGTCGCACAGCGTTTCGCCGGTGGTCACGTCCTTCAGGCCGACCACGGCGGCGATGTCGCCTGCCAACACTTCCTTGATTTCTTCGCGGTTGTTCGCGTGCATCTGCAGAATGCGGCCGATACGTTCCTTCTTGCCCTTGATGGGGTTGTAGACCGTATCGCCCGACTTCAGGACGCCCGAGTACACACGCACGAAGGTCAATTGACCCACGAACGGATCGCTCATCAGCTTGAATGCCAGGGCCGAGAACTTCTCGGTGTCGTCGGCATTGCGCTTGATCGCGTTGCCATCGTCGTCCTGACCGTCGACCGGGGGGATGTCCACGGGCGAAGGCAGGTAGTCGATGACCGCGTCCAGCATGCGCTGCACGCCCTTGTTCTTGAAGGCGGTGCCGCACAGCATCGGCTGGATTTCGCCAGCGATGGTGCGTTGACGGATGGCCAGGTTGATTTCGGCTTCTTCCAAGGAACCCGTTTCCAGGTACTTGTTCATCAGCTCTTCCGACGACTCAGCGGCGGCTTCAACCAGCTTTTCACGCCATTCGTTCGCCAGACCTTCCAGCTCGGCCGGAACGTCCTTGTAGTCGAACTTGGTGCCTTGGCTGGCCTCGTCCCAAATGATCGCCTTCATCTTGACCAGGTCGACCACGCCTTGGAACGTGTCTTCGGCGCCGATGGGGATGACGATCGGCACGGGATTGGCGCGCAGGCGGTTCTTCAGCTGGTCATAGACCTTGAAGAAGTTGGCGCCGGTGCGGTCCATCTTGTTGACGAAGGCCAGACGCGGCACGCCGTACTTGTTGGCTTGACGCCACACGGTTTCGGACTGCGGCTGAACACCGCCCACCGCGCAGTAGACCATGCAAGCACCGTCCAGGACGCGCATGGAACGTTCCACCTCGATGGTGAAGTCCACGTGCCCCGGGGTGTCGATGATGTTGATGCGGTGCTCGGGGTAGTTGCCGGCCATGCCACGCCAAAACGCCGTCGTAGCAGCCGACGTAATGGTGATGCCACGCTCTTGCTCTTGCTCCATCCAGTCCATGGTGGCTGCGCCATCATGCACTTCGCCAATCTTGTGATTGACGCCGGTGTAGAACAGGATACGTTCGGTCGTGGTGGTCTTCCCTGCATCGATGTGCGCAGAGATACCAATGTTGCGATAGCGCTCGATCGGGGTTTTGCGGGCCATGGTGGATTAGTCCTTAAATTACCAGCGGAAATGGCTGAAGGCCTTGTTGGCCTCTGCCATCTTGTGCGTGTCTTCGCGCTTCTTCATCGCGGCGCCACGACCTTCGGAGGCGTCGATCAGTTCGCCAGCAAGACGCAGATCCATCGACTTCTCGCCACGCTTCTTGGCGGCTTCACGGAGCCAACGCATAGCCAGGGCCAGGCGGCGCACGGGGCGCACTTCAACCGGCACTTGGTAGTTGGCACCGCCAACGCGGCGGCTCTTGACTTCGACGATCGGCTTGATGTTGTTGATCGCCAGGCTGAAAACCTCGATCGGCTCTTTGCCGGTCTTGGTGGCGACTTGCTCGAGGGCGCCGTAAACGATGCGCTCGGCGACGGCCTTCTTGCCGTCCAGCATGACGACGTTCATGAACTTGGCGAGCTCGACGCTGCCGAACTTGGGATCGGGCAGAATCTCGCGCTTGGGTACTTCGCGACGACGGGGCATTGTTGCTTCCTTGTGTCTGTTCAGTTGAACCGTGTTTCATTACACGGCCATGGCCGTCCATTGGGACGACCCCTTACGTGCCGCGCACCTTCCCATCATCTGGACGGCGCGGTCGCACTTCCCGGGTGACGGACTTCCGTCACGTGGGGGTACTGCCGACTTGCTATTAAGCCTTCTTCGGGCGCTTGGCGCCGTACTTCGAGCGGGCTTGCTTACGGTCCTTGACGCCTTGCAGGTCAAGGGAACCGCGCACGATGTGATAACGCACACCGGGCAAGTCCTTCACACGGCCGCCACGCACCAGAACCACCGAGTGCTCTTGCAGGTTGTGGCCTTCACCGCCGATGTACGAAATGACTTCGTAACCGTTGGTCAGACGCACTTTGGCAACCTTACGCAGAGCGGAGTTCGGCTTCTTGGGGGTGGTGGTGTACACGCGGGTGCACACGCCGCGGCGTTGCGGGCAGTTTTCGAGCGCGGGGCTCTTGCTTTTGATGATGCTGACTTCGCGCGGCTTGCGCACGAGTTGGCTAATGGTAGGCATGACCTTTGAAATCCCTTTTACGTACCACTGGTAAGTACTTACGTACTCGTCTCCTGGAGCGGGTGAGCTTTCGGAGAAGGCAGTTCGCGCAAAACCGCCTCAAACGTTCAAATACGTAAAAGAGCGGGCTTGCCAACAAACCATGACAAACGCACAAAATCGGGTGCAGCCAGAAAAACAGTTGGTGCTAGCTGGGCCAAGGACAAAGGTTCGTGACGCGCCTTTGGGCCTTGATCCTGAACTGTCTGCCTGAGCGTGCGGATTTTGCGCGCGAAATAAAGCAGTAAGCCCTTTAGCATAACTGAGATCAAGGGCTACTGTCAAAGTTTTTTGTAAGTGTCGCGCAGCGGCGAGTTGGCGCGAAAAGCGGGGCATTTGACCGCCGCTGGCGAAAATTGGGGCCACGTAGCGGGCAGATCCAGGACCGGCAAGTGCGGCCGGCCGTGACGCTCTATCCGGGCAATCCCTGCCCTCCGGCATGGCTCCGCGAAGTGTACAGCGTGCGCGTTTAGCGGTCTGTAAAAAGATAGCCGCTGCCGTATACCGTGCGGATCGGCAACACCACGCCTGCCTGTTCGGCCTTGCGCCGCAGCCGGCTGACAATAACGTCGATGCTGCGCGCGCTGCTGGCTCGTGCAGCGCCCCCTTCCACCTGCAATTCGTTCCCCAGGGCTTCGCGGTCGACCGCCTTTCCCGCCACGTTCAGCAGGGCGCGAACGATGAGGCGCTCGTTGGCGGACAGCGACAGCGTGACGCCATTCGGGGCGGCCAGCGTCCAGCCCTGGTCGTGGAGTTCCCAGCGGCCGCTGCCCGCGTCCTGCGGCTCGGCGGGATCGGCGGCCGCCGGCAGGCGGCGCGCCAGCGCCAGCAAGATGCAGACGAGTTCCCGAGGATCCTGGGGATCGGGCAGGCAGGCATCGGCGCCGCTCTGCAGGCAGCGCAAGCGGCTGTCCACCGGCATGCCCTTGCCGACAACCACGATGCCCAGCGGCGCGGAGCCATGCAGCCGCGCAATGAGGGCGTAACCGATTTCGCCCGACGCGCCGATGTCCAGAACCACGGCGTCGTGGTGGCCGCTGCTGAGCAGGCCGAACAATTCCAACGAGGTCGAGCACCCGCGGGCCGAGATGCCGGCCTGCAACAGCGTGGACACGGACGAACCGCGCACGGTTTCGTCCGGTGACATCACAAGTATGCGCAATTGATTCATATCTGTTCCGGTCTGCATTCCCTCCCCTTGCACCGCCTGCTGTGTCGCGGCTGGTGACATCGTTGGAACAGTTTGGCGTCGCCCTATGCAACAACTCCAGTCAAGATTCGTCAACTTTGCAATGTTTGACAGTTCTTGCCATAACGTAGCCGCCGAAGGGTTTTCCCGAGTTATCATTCGTTTACATAAATCCCCCCTTCGTTTTGCTAGGTCGCCACACGCGCGCCTGCGCAGCCAACTTTCGCGAGAACTCGTCTAATGAAAATCGCGTCGCTGGAAGACGACCTGGACCAGGCTCGGCGCATCCAGCAAGTTCTGACCGCCGCCGGCTATGCTTGCACCAGCTATCACCAGAGCCGGGATCTGCTCGCCGCCCTTCGCACTGAAACGTATGACCTGGTGCTGCTGGACTGGCACCTGCCCGACATCGACGGCGACGACGTCGTCCGCTGGCTGCGCACACACATCGGCGCGCGCATTCCCGTGATTTTCCTGACCAACCGGTCGGCCGAGGATGATCTGGTCGAAGGCCTGCGTGCAGGCGCGGACGACTACATCGTCAAGCCGATGCGTCCGCTCGAGCTTCTGGCACGGGTCGCGGCGCTGTTGCGCCGCAGCCAGATCGCCGAGCCCGTCGACCAGACCATTGAAGTCGCGCGGTATCGGGTCGACCCCGCGGCGCGCGCCATTTCGCTGGACGACGTCGCGATTTCGCTGGCCCCGAAGGAATTCGAGCTGGCGCTGCTGTTCTTTCGCAATGTCGGCCGGCTCATGTCGCGCGACGTGCTCGCCGAGTGCGTCTGGAACCGCGAAATCCCCGCCACCTCGCGCACGCTGGACACGCACCTGTCGAACATCCGGCAGAAGCTGCAGCTCCGTCCGCAGCACGGCGTGCGCCTGACCTCCTCTTATGCGCTTGGCTACCGGCTCGAACTGGTCAGCCCGTCCGACGACGGCCAGAACCTCTCGCCGTAACGGCGTCGCCCGAATCCCTGGAGAATCGTTTGCCATGAGCCGCTTCCGCGCGCTTTCTCTGCTTGTCCTGGCTTCCTGCATGACGCTGGCCGCCCCCGCGCACAGCCAGCCCGCCGGCGCATTGGGCGACGACTTCATCCATCGCGTACGCCAGGGCGAGACGCTGATCGAACTGGCCACGCAGTACACGCGCAACCAGGCCAACTGGAACCGGTTGCAGACGCTCAACAAGGTCGCCACCCCGGAACTGCTGCCCATCGGGTTGGAACTGCACATCCCGCTGGCGATGATTCCGGTGCGCGACGCGCAGGCGCAGGTCGTGCACGTCAGCGGCCAGGCCAGCCTGAATGGCAAGTCCGTGCAGCCCGGAACGCCCGTGTCCGAAGGCAGCACGCTGGAAACCGCCCCCAACGGTTTCGTCACGCTGCAGCTTGCCGACGGATCGCGGCTCACGTTGCCGTCCAACGGCGCGGTGGACCTCACACGCCTGCGCCAGTTCGAGGGCACTGCGCTGACGGATTCGGTGATCAATGTGCGGCGCGGCAGCGTGGAATCCAGCGTCGCGCCAGCGGGCCAGGGTGTGGGCCGTTTCGAGATCCGCACGCCGGTCGCCGTGACGGGTGTGCGCGGCACGCGATTCCGCGTGCAGAGCAGCGCGCAAGGCGTCCATAGCGAAGTCCTGGAAGGCAGCGTGCGCTTGCAGGCGCACGCGCCCGGCGATTCGCCCGCCAAGCCGGTCGCGGTGGCGCAAGGTTACGGGGCCGCGGTGGGCGCCGACGGCGCCATGTCCGCCCTGCGTCCGCTGCTCGCCGCGCCGCAATTGGGCGATCCGGTACGCGCCGGCGGCACGTGGTCAGTGCCGTTTGCGCAGGTCGAAGGGGCGCAAAGCTATCTGGTTCGCGTCTCGCGCGATGCCGATGGCGCGCTGCCCGTGTCGTCCGCCAGCTTTCCCGCCAACGACATCCGCTTTTCCGCGCCGGGCCCCGGCACGTTCTACGTGTCGGTGCGCGCCGTCGATGCGCTTGGCCTGCACGGGGCGGATTCGGTCCGATCCTTCGAGGGCGCGAACATGTTGATGACGTCGTACGGCCTTGGCGTTGGCAGCGGCTCTGGCGGGCTTGTGACGCTGACCGCGTACTAGGACAGGCGCCATGGCCGCCCCCGCCGACTCGCTCGACCGGTCCTGGCGGTCCGGATTGTGGCTGACGTTGGCGTTGGCGGCGCTGGCCGCTTTCCTGGGCACTTTCAACGGGCTCGGCCGTCTTGATCAGGTCTTCTACGACCGCGCGGTGATGATGACGGGCCGTCCGGCTGATCCGGACATCCTGGTCGTGGCGATCGACGACGCGAGCATCGACGCGCTGGGACGTTGGCCGTGGCGGCGTGCCATCCACGCGGCCTTGCTCGACCGGCTGGCGGGCGCGCGGGCTGTAGGGGTGGATCTCATCTTTGCCGAGCCAGACAAGATCAATGCCGCAGACGATGCCATCCTGGCGGACAGCATCCGGCGCAACGCGCACACCGTGCTGCCCGTGGTCCTGGACCGGCTGAAAAGCCCGACGGCCATCGGCCTGCCGATCCCCGAATTGGCGCAGGCATCGGCCTCCACCGGCTTCATCAATGCAGTCATCGACCCGGACGGCGTCGTGCGCGAAGCCGCCCTCACCGCGCAATTTGCCGGCGACCGCAGAAATCATCTGGCCATCTCGATGCTCGAGGTCGGCGGCGAAGCTGATCGCGCCCAACGGTTGCTCAAGCGTGCAAACGCCGACGGACGGATCCTGATCCCGTATGCAGGCCCGCCCGGCCACGTGCGGACCGTCTCCTATCTTTCGGTGCTGCGGGGCGATTGGACGCCCGAGGAGCTGCGCGGCAAGTATGTGCTGGTGGGCGCCTGGGCGACGGGCCTGGGCGACGAATATCCGACGCCGGTGTCGCACGACGTCAGCGGCATATCGGGCGTGGAGATCATCGCCAACGTTCTGCAGGCCGCGCGGGACGATATCGCCTTCCAGCGGCCGCCGGCCTGGTGGAGCGCGCTTTTCGCGCTGTTGCCGGTGTTGCTCGCCAGCCTGGCCTTGTGGCGCCTGTCGCCCAAGAAGGCGCTGCTGGTCAGCCTTGCGCTGCTGGCCGCCATCCCGCTTGCATCGTGGCTGCTGCTTGCCCAGGCCTATCTGTGGTTCGCACCGACCGCGGCGTTGGCGGGCGTGGCCTTGTGCTATCCGCTCTGGAGCTGGCGCAATCAGGAAGCCGCGCTGCGCTATATGGATACGGAACTGCAGCGCCTGCAGCGCGAATACCCCCCGATTCTGAACGAAGCACGCGTGCAGCTTGCCAATCCGAATGCGTCGCTGGAGAGCCGGGTCGGCGAACTTCGGCGTGCGCTGGCGCGAGTGCGCAACCTGCGGCGGTTCCTGGCTGACGGGCTGGACGGCATGCCGGATGCGACGTTGGTGTTCGACCAGGAAGGCCGCATGCGATTCCGCAACCAGGCCGCCATCCTGTTCTTCCAGCGGCTTGGCATCCGTCCGCCTCGGATCGGCCGGCCGGCAGCGCACCTGCTGGAACATACCCTCGCCGACGAGGCGGCGCGGACACGCGTGGCAGAGGCATTAAGCGGCCGCCCGCCCGCCGAAGCCGCCTCGCCTTGGAGCGCGGACGTCGAAGTGCGCGACCGCGCCGGCCGCGATCTGATCCTGAAATGCGCCCCCATCCACACGGCCGAGGGCCAGTTCGCAGGCACGGTCGCCACGCTGACCGACATCTCAAGCATTCGCCAGGCCGAGCGCCAACGCGAAGAAACGCTGCGCTTCATCTCGCACGACATGCGCGCGCCGCAAAGCTCGATTCTTGCGTTGGTGGAGCTATCGCGGGAAAGCGGGCAGCAGGATGTGCGGCCCGACACGCTCGAGCGCATTGCGATGCTGGCCAACCGCACGCTCACGCTGGTCGATGACTTCGTGCATCTGACACGTGCCGAATCGATGCCGATCAGCACCATCGAGCTGGATCTGGGCAGTTTGCTGCAGGACGCCGTCGACGATCTCTGGCCGTCTGCCAACAAACGCGGCATCGCATTGGAGACCCGGATGCCGCTGCCGGTTGCCTACACCCGCGGCGAACAGACGCTGCTGATACGCGCGCTCTGCAATCTGGTCGACAACGCCATCAAGTACAGCGCCAGCGGCACGCGGATCGAATGCGGCATTGATGAACAGCCCAGCTTCTGGCGCGTGCGCATCAAGGACCAAGGCCAGGGGATCGCGGCCCAGGACGTGGCCCGGTTGTTCGAACCGTTTGCGCGGGTGGGCGTTGAAACGCGGGGGGATGTGGGCGGTGCCGGGTTGGGACTGGCTTTCGTGCACACCGTCGCCAAACGGCATGGCGGGCGCATCGAGGTGCAGAGTGAACCGAGCGTCGGCTCCGAATTCATCCTGCACTTGCCGAAGGTGTAGTCCGCCTTATTTACTGGAAGGTGTGCGAGATGACAGCCGGCTTGCCCGGCTTGACCTCGAGCGTCATGCGCAACGGCGGCAGGTCGGCGTTGCGCACGACCACCTGGTACTTGCCCGGAATCAGCTTGAGGTCCTTCACGGGCGGGCTGATGCCGCGCGCCACGCCGTTGATCCAGACTTCACCCCATGGACGGATGTCCAGCCGCACGGTGACCGGCACGGGCTTGGGCTTGGGCGCTTCTTCAGTGGCGGCGGGCGGCGCCGGTTCCTGCACTTCGGGGGTTGGCGGCGCCTCGGCGGTACTCGCCGGATTTGACTGCGCCCCCGCGGATGAGGCGGCGGCCGTCGCGGCAGACCCGGCGGCGGTTGGCTGGCCGGATGCGGCGCCGCTGGCCGTCAACGACGGCAGATCCGCAGGCGCCTGGGCGGCCGCTGGCGCCGGCGGTGGCGCGGGCGGCGGAGTCTGCGGCAACGGATGCACGACGGGCGGATTCGGCTGCACGACTTCCGAGCGCGTGATGAGGGCGTTGGGCGTACCCTTGCCCCACTGAAACCACGCGTAAACGCCTGCGCCGATGAGCGCCAGGATCAACAGCCAGAACAGCAACGGTCCCCGCCGGCGGGCGGGCTCGCGCCGTTCCGGCAAACCCGCCATGGGCGCGACCTTGGCCACTTCGTCCAATTCGTCTTCGGGCGCTTCGGGTTCGTCGTAGGCCGCAACGCCCAGCAGGCTGGCCAGCTCTGCCAACGACTGCGGCCGCGCCTTGGTGTCCATCGACATGCCGGCATCGATGACACGCAGGAATTCCTGGCTGTACTTGGGCAGCCCCATGTCTGCCAGCGCTTCGTATTCGTCGTGGGCGCGGCGTTCCGGCGCCGGCGGCGGCCGGCTGCCGATCACCAGGGCGTACGCCACCGCGCACAGGGAGTAGATGTCCGACCAGGGGCCGCGCGGCCATTCCATTGAATCGGTGTACAGCTCGAACGGCGCGAAGCCGGCGGCCGGCGTCCGGCTGGAACGGCGCGACCGCGCCACCGCCAGTTCGGGCAGCAGATGCGCGCGCGCGTTCTCGTCCATGCCGACGGTTTCGAGCGAAATGTCGCCACAGATTTCGTCCTGCGCATGCAGTGCGACGAGAGACGGCAAAAGGTCAGAGAGAAGCCGCTTGATGCGCGACTCCGGCACCCCGCCTGCCGCGCTGGCGGCAATGGCGCTCAACGGGCGCAGGGCCAACGGCGCGGCGCCGGAAAAGGGGCCACGCGGCGTCAACAAGCCGGCGGGAGTAGACATCATCGAAGCTGCGCGTGCGCGCCAAAACGGGTTCAGGGGCTATTTAGGCGGAATATTATCCAATCCGCAAGGTCAGGACATTGCCGAAAATGTCCGAGCGCATCAGGCTGTGGCACGATAGCGTACTGCGTCATCACCCTACATCTTTGGAAGCCATGAAAATTCGCATCCTGAGCAGTCTGCTTGGCGTATCGGCCCTCCTGGCCGGTTGCGCGGGCATCTCCAAACCGAAACCCGAGAGCCCTCCGACGGCCGAAGCCCTGGCCGAGCTGCAGCAGGTGCGCGACCAATACAGCGCCGGTCAATATGGCGAAGTCATCCGCGGCGTTGCCCGGTCCGATACGCTAGCCACCTCGTCCAAAGCAGTACGCATAGAGGCCTACAAGCTTCAGGCGTTCAGCTATTGCGTGACGCGTTATACCCAGCTTTGCGAGGACAGCTTCGCGCGTATCCTCGTGCTGGATCCGGCATTTGAACTCGCCCCCGCCGAAGCCGGTCATCCGGTCTGGGGACCTGTCTTCCAGCGCGCCCGCGCGCAGGCCGCCAAGTAGTCCTGCCGCACCCGTTCTTTTCGCAAGCAAAAAGGCCGCTGATTCGCATCAGCGGCCTTTTTATTTTCAGGCTTCCACCGCAGCCTCGCGGTGGAACCTGTCCAGACGATCCGCTTATTCGGCGGCGTCGTCGGTACCCACGTCGGAAGCAGGCGTCTCGGCGTCCGAACCCACCGTGACCGGTGCGTCTTCGAACGGGTTGGCCTGCTGGCGAGCGGCTTCGCGTTCCGCCGCCTCCAGCTGTTCCTTGTCGCGGCGTGCATGGTGGTAAGCCAGGCCGGTACCCGCCGGGATGAGGCGGCCGACGATGACGTTTTCCTTCAAGCCACGCAGGTCGTCGCGCTTGCCCATGATGGCGGCTTCGGTCAGGACACGGGTGGTCTCCTGGAACGAAGCAGCCGAGATGAACGAGTCGGTCGACAGCGAGGCCTTCGTGATACCCAGCAGCACGTTGTCGTACGTAGCCGGACGCAGGTCGGCAGCCGTGACGCGGTCGTTTTCGTTCAACAGCTCGGAGCGCTCGACCTGCTCGCCCGGGATGAACTCGGTGTCGCCCGCGTCAACGATGTTCACACGGCGCAGCATCTGACGAACAATCACTTCGATGTGCTTGTCGTTGATCTTCACGCCCTGCAGACGGTAAACGTCCTGCACTTCGTCGACGATGTACGTCGCCAGCTTCTCGATGCCTTGCAGGCGCAGGATGTCGTGGGGATCGGCCGGGCCGTCCACGATCATTTCGCCCTTGTTCACCACCTGGCCGTCGTGCACCAGCACCTGCTTTTCCTTCGGAATCAGGAACTCGTGGCTCACGCCTTCCAGGTCGGTGATGACCAGACGCTGCTTGCCCTTGGTGTCCTTGCCGAACGAAACCGTACCGGTGACGTCGGCGAGCATGCCGGCGTCCTTCGGCGAACGGGCTTCGAACAGTTCGGCCACACGCGGCAGACCGCCGGTAATGTCGCGGGTCTTTTGCGATTCTTGCGGAATACGCGCCAGAACTTCACCCACGGCAACCTGCTGGCCGTCACGCACCGTGATCAGCGCACCCACCGGGAACGAGATGTTCACCGAGTGATCGGTGCCGGCGATCTTGACGTCTTCGCCGTTCTCGTTGACCAGCTTGATCTGCGGACGCATGACGATCTTGCCGCCACGGGTCTTCGGCGTGATGACGACGAGCGTCGACAGGCCGGTGACTTCGTCCACCTGCTTGGCAACGGTCACGCCTTCTTCGATGTTCTCGAAGCGGACGGCGCCGCCGTATTCCGACACGATCGGACGGGTCAGCGGATCCCACGTTGCCAGGCGCGCGCCGGCCTTCACGGCCTCGCCATCGCCCACCAGCACGGTCGCGCCGTACGGGATCTTGTGACGTTCGCGTTCGCGGCCGTTGTCGTCGAAGATCGCCAGTTCGCCCGAGCGCGAGATCGCGACACGTTCGCCCTTGGCGTTCGTGACGTAGCGCATCGTGCTGGCAAAACCGACGGTACCGGTCGACTTGGTTTCCACCGCGCTGGCCAGGGCCGAACGCGACGCCGCGCCACCGATGTGGAACGTACGCATCGTGAGCTGCGTGCCCGGTTCACCGATGGACTGGGCAGCGATAACGCCAACTGCCTCGCCCTGGTTGACCGGCGAACCACGACCCAGGTCGCGGCCGTAGCAGTGCGCGCACAGACCATGACGCGTTTCGCAGGTCAGCGGCGTGCGGACCTTGACTTCGTCCACGCCGATGCGGTCGATGGTGTCGACCAGATCTTCGTCCAGCAGGGTGCCGGCGACGATAGCCGTTTCCTGCGTGTCCGGGTTGACGATGTCCACGGCAGCGACGCGGCCGAGGATACGGTCGCGCAGCGGTTCGATGACTTCACCGCCTTCGACCAGGGCCTTCATGTTGTAGCCCTGCGACGTGCCGCAGTCGTCTTCGGTAATGACCAGATCCTGCGTCACGTCGACCAGACGACGGGTCAGGTAACCCGAGTTCGCGGTCTTCAGTGCCGTATCGGCCAGACCCTTACGCGCACCGTGAGTGGAGATGAAGTACTGGAGTACGTTCAGGCCTTCACGGAAGTTTGCGGTAATGGGCGTTTCGATAATCGAGCCGTCCGGCTTGGCCATCAGGCCGCGCATACCGGCCAGCTGGCGGATCTGGGCAGCCGAACCGCGGGCGCCCGAGTCAGCCATCATGTAGATGGAGTTGAAGGACTCCTGGCGCACTTCCTCGCCGTGACGGTTGGTCACGGGCTCGGTGGCCAGTTGTTCCATCATCGCCTTGCCGACCTTGTCGCCAGCCTTGCCCCAGATGTCCACAACGTTGTTGTAGCGCTCTTGGGACGTGACCAGACCCGACGAGTACTGCTTGTCGATTTCCTTCACTTCGCGGCTGGCTTCGGCCAGGATGCCTTCCTTGGCGGTCGGGATCAGCATGTCGCCCATGGCGATCGAGATACCGCCGCGCGTGGCCAGGCGGAAGCCCGACTGCATCAGCTTGTCGGCGAAGATCACCGTGTCGCGCAGGCCGCAGCGGCGGAACGACTGGTTGATCAGACGCGAGATTTCCTTCTTCTTCAGCGCCTTGTTCAGGACGGTGAAGGGCAGGCCCTTGGGCAGGATCTCGGACAGCAGCGCGCGGCCGACCGTCGTCTCGTGACGGCGGATGACCGGTTGCCATTCGCCGTTCTCGTCGCGCTCATGTTCCTTCAGGCGCACGGTGATGCGGCTTTGCAGCTCGACTTCGTTGTTGTCGTAGGCGCGCTGGACTTCAGCGACGTCCATGAAGAAGATGCCTTCGCCACGGCCGTTGATGCGCTCGCGGGTCGTGTAGTACAGACCCAGCACGATGTCCTGCGACGGCACGATCGACGGTTCGCCGTTGGCCGGGAACAGCACGTTGTTGGACGCGAGCATCAGCGTGCGCGCTTCCAGCTGGGCTTCCAGCGACAGCGGCACGTGAACGGCCATCTGGTCACCGTCGAAGTCGGCGTTGAACGCCGCGCAAACCAGCGGGTGCAGCTGGATGGCCTTGCCTTCGATCAGCACCGGCTCGAACGCCTGGATGCCCAGACGGTGCAGCGTCGGCGCACGGTTCAGCATGACCGGGTGTTCGCGGATGACTTCTTCCAGGATGTCCCAGACCACCGGTTCCTGGCTTTCGACCAGTTTCTTGGCAGCCTTGATGGTCGTGGCCAGGCCCATCATCTCCAGACGATTGAAGATGAACGGCTTGAACAGTTCCAGGGCCATCAGCTTGGGCAGACCGCACTGATGCAGCTTGAGCTGCGGACCCACCACGATGACCGAACGGCCCGAGTAGTCGACGCGCTTGCCCAGCAGGTTCTGACGGAAACGACCGCTCTTGCCCTTGATCATGTCGGCCAGGGACTTGAGCTGGCGCTTGTTGGCGCCCGTCATGGCCTTGCCACGGCGGCCGTTGTCCAGCAGCGAGTCGACCGCTTCCTGCAGCATGCGCTTTTCGTTGCGCAGGATGATCTCAGGCGCCTTGAGCTCGAGCAGACGCTTCAGACGGTTGTTGCGGTTGATGACGCGGCGGTACAGGTCGTTCAGGTCGGAGGTCGCGAAGCGGCCGCCGTCCAGCGGCACCAGCGGACGCAGGTCCGGCGGCAGCACGGGCAGCACTTCCATGACCATCCACTCGGCCTTGATGCCGGACTTCTGGAAGCCTTCCAGCACCTTCAGGCGCTTGGAGATCTTCTTGATCTTGGCTTCCGAGCTGGTGGCCTTCAGTTCGCCGCGCAGCGTTTCCACTTCGCGGTCGATGTCGATGGTGCGCAGCAGTTCGCGCACGGCTTCGGCGCCCATCAGGGCACGGAAGTCGTCGCCGTATTCCTCGGTCTTGGCCAGGAAATCGTCGTCCGACATGATCTGGCCGCGCTTGAGCGGCGTCATGCCGGGTTCGATCACGCACCAGGCTTCGAAGTACAGCACGCGTTCGATGTCGCGCAGGGTCATGTCGAGCACCATGCCCAGACGCGACGGCAGGCTCTTCAGGAACCAGATGTGCGCGACGGGGCTGGCCAGCTCGATGTGGCCCATGCGTTCACGGCGAACCTTGGCGACGGTGACTTCAACGCCGCACTTTTCGCAGATCACGCCACGGTGCTTCAGGCGCTTGTACTTGCCGCACAGGCACTCGTAGTCTTTGATCGGGCCAAAGATCTTGGAGCAGAACAGGCCGTCACGCTCGGGCTTGAACGTGCGGTAGTTGATCGTCTCGGGCTTGCGGACTTCGCCGTAGGACCACGAACGGATCTTCTCGGGCGAGGCGATGCCGATCTTGATGGCATCGAACTGCTCGTCTTGAGAGACTTGCTTAAAGAGGTCGAGTAGCGCTTTCATTAGTTACGCTCCAAATCCATGTCCAGGGCCAACGAGCGGATTTCCTTGACCAGAACGTTGAACGATTCCGGCATGCCGGCGTCGATCACGTGGTCGCCCTTGACGATGTTCTCGTAAACCTTGGTACGACCGTTGATGTCGTCCGACTTCACCGTCAGCATTTCCTGCAGGGTGTAGGCGGCGCCGTATGCTTCCAGCGCCCACACTTCCATTTCCCCGAAACGCTGGCCGCCGAACTGCGCCTTGCCGCCCAGCGGCTGCTGGGTCACGAGCGAGTACGGGCCGGTGGAACGGGCGTGCATCTTGTCGTCGACCAAGTGGTGCAGCTTCAGGTAGTGCATGTAGCCGACAGTCACGGGGCGCTCGAATTGCTCGCCCGTGCGGCCGTCGAACAGCCATGCCTGCGTACGCGAAGGCGTCAGCGCCATGCGCTCGGCGACGTCGTCCGGATAGGCCAGTTCCAGCATCTTGGTGATTTCCTCTTCGGTCGCGCCGTCGAAGACGGGCGTCGCGAACGGCACGCCGTTCTTGAGGTTCTGGGCCATTTCCATGACTTCGTCATCGGTCAGTTCGTCGATGCGCGCGCCGGAGCCGGTCGTGTTGTAGACCTTGTCCAGATAAGCGCGGACGTTCTTGACCTGCGCCGTGCGCTCGTCACGCAGCATGTCGGCGATGCGATGGCCAACACCCTTGGCAGCCCAGCCCAAGTGAACTTCCAGCACCTGGCCGACGTTCATCCGCGAGGGCACGCCCAGCGGGTTCAGAACGATGTCGGCCGGCGTGCCGTCAGCCATGTGGGGCATGTCTTCCACCGGGGTGATGCGCGAGACCACACCCTTGTTGCCGTGACGACCTGCCATCTTGTCGCCAGGCTGCAGACGACGCTTCACGGCCAGGTAGACCTTGATCATCTTCAGCACGCCCGGGGGCAGCTCGTCGCCTTGCGTCAGCTTCTTGCGCTTCTCTTCGAAGGCCAGATCGAACTGGTGACGCTTCTGCTCAAGCGATTCCTTGGCCTGTTCCAGCACGACAGCGTGCGGCTCATCGGCCAGACGGATGTCGAACCACTGCCAGCGATCCAGGTCGGCCAGGTAGGCCTTGGTGATCGTCGCGCCCTTGGCCAGCTTGCGCGGGCCGCCGTTGACGGTCTTGTTGACCAGCATCTTTTCGATACGGTCGAACTGGTCGTTTTCAACGATGCGCAGCTGGTCGTTCAGGTCCTGGCGATAGCGGCGCAGTTCATCGTCGATGATGGACTGAGCGCGCTTGTCGCGCACGATGCCTTCACGCGTGAACACCTGCACGTCGATCACGGTGCCGGTCATGCCCGAAGGCACGCGCAGCGAGGTGTCCTTAACGTCGGACGCCTTTTCACCGAAGATGGCGCGCAGCAGCTTTTCTTCCGGCGTCAGCTGGGTTTCGCCCTTGGGCGTGACCTTGCCGACCAGCACGTCGTCGGCGCTGACTTCGGCGCCGATGTAGGTGATGCCGGAATCGTCCAGACGGTTCAACTGCGTTTCAGCCAGGTTGCTGATGTCGCGGGTGATTTCTTCCGGTCCGAGCTTCGTGTCGCGAGCGACAACCGTCAGTTCCTCGATGTGCACCGAGGTGTAGCGGTCATCCGCCACGACCTTTTCGGAGATCAGGATCGAGTCTTCGAAGTTGTAGCCGTTCCAGGGCATGAACGCGATCAGCATGTTCTGACCCAGGGCGAGTTCGCCCAGGTCGGTCGATGCGCCGTCAGCCAGCACGTCGCCCTTGGCAACGCGGTCGCCACGCTTGACGATCGGACGCTGGTTGATGTTCGTGTTCTGGTTGGAACGCGTGTACTTGATCAGGTTGTAGATGTCGACGCCCACTTCGCCGGCGACGTTTTCTTCGTCGTTCACGCGAATCACGACGCGCTCGGCGTCGACGTGGTCGACCAGACCGCCACGCAGCGCCTGCACGGTGGTGCCCGAGTCAACGGCCACGGTGCGCTCGATACCCGTACCCACGACCGGCTTTTCCGGGCGCAGGCAAGGCACGGCCTGACGTTGCATGTTGGCGCCCATCAGTGCGCGGTTCGCGTCATCGTGCTCGAGGAACGGAATCAGCGAGGCAGCGACCGACACGATCTGCGACGGAGCAACGTCCATGTAGTGCACGTTGGCCGGGGCGGTCAGCATCGTTTCGCCAGCTTCACGGCAGGCGACCAGGTCGTCAACGAAACGGCCTTCTTCGTCGAGCGCGGCGTTGGCCTGCGCGATGACGTAGTGGCTTTCTTCGATGGCCGACAGGTAGTCGATCTGGTCGCTGACGCGGCCGTCGACAATCTTGCGGTAAGGCGTTTCCAGGAAGCCGTACTCGTTCAAGCGAGCGTACAGCGCCATGGAGTTGATCAGACCGATGTTCGGGCCTTCCGGCGTTTCGATCGGGCAGACGCGGCCGTAGTGGGTCGGGTGCACGTCGCGGACTTCAAAGCCGGCGCGCTCACGGGTCAGACCGCCCGGGCCCAGTGCGGAAACACGACGCTTGTGCGTGATTTCCGACAGCGGGTTGGTCTGGTCCATGAACTGCGAGAGCTGGCTCGAACCGAAGAACTCCTTGATGGCAGCCGAGATCGGCTTGGAGTTGATCAGGTCGTGCGGCATCAGGTTTTCCGTCTCGGCCTGGCCCAGACGTTCCTTGACGGCGCGCTCGACGCGCACGAGACCGGCGCGGAACTGGTTTTCGGCCAGTTCGCCCACGCAACGCACGCGGCGGTTGCCCAAGTGATCGATGTCATCGATCTGGCCACGGCCGTTACGCAGCTCAACCAGCACCTTGATGGTTTCAAGGATGTCTTCGTTGGTCAGCGTCATCGGACCGGTGATGTCCTCACCACGGCCCAGACGGCTGTTGACCTTCATGCGGCCGACGCGCGACAGGTCGTACGTCTCTTCGCTGTAGAACAGACGCTGGAACAGCGCTTCCACCGCTTCTTCGGTGGGCGGCTCGCCAGGACGCATCATGCGGTAGATGGCAACGCGCGCGGCCATCTGGTCGGCGGTTTCATCGGTGCGCAGCGTTTGCGAGATATAGGGACCGCGGTCCAGGTCGTTGGTGTACAGCGCCTGGAAATCGTGCACGTTGGCCGCGCGCAGGGCGCCCAGCACGCTTTCCGTGATCTCGTCGTTGGCGTTGGCGATGACTTCGCCGGTGTCTTCATCGACGATGTTCTTGGCCAGCACGCGGCCGTACAGGAAATCTTCCGGCACGGAGATGCGCTGGATGCCGCCGGCAGCCAGGTCGCGCAGGTGCTTGGCGTTGATGCGCTTGTCTTTTTCGACGATCACCTTGCCCGAACGGTCGGCGATGTCGAAACGGGCCATTTCGCCCTTCCAGCGCTCAGGCACGAATTCCATCATCGCGCCTTCGCTCTTCAGTTCGAAGTTGTCGAAGTCGAAGAAGTTGGCCAGGATGGATTCCGGCGTCATGCCGATGGCCTTGCACAGGATCGTGACAGGCATCTTGCGACGGCGGTCGACGCGGAAGAACAGGACGTCCTTCGGGTCGAATTCGAAGTCCAGCCACGAGCCGCGGTAAGGAATCACGCGGGCCGAGAACAGGAGCTTGCCCGAGCTGTGCGTCTTGCCGCGGTCGTGTTCGAAGAACACGCCCGGCGAACGGTGCAGCTGCGAAACGATGACACGCTCCGTGCCGTTGATGACGAAGGAACCCGTGCCCGTCATGAGCGGAATTTCGCCCATGTAGACTTCCTGTTCCTTCACTTCCTTCACGGTGGGCTTGCTGACTTCGCGGTCAAGCAGCACCAGGCGGACCTTGGCTCGCAGGGGCGAGGCATAGGTCAGGCCACGTTGCTGACATTCCTTGACATCGAACACCGGTTCGCCGAGCACGTAGCTCACGAACTCCAAGCGCGCCATACCGTTGTGACTAACGATCGGGAAAATCGACGAGAACGCCGCCTGCAAACCGTCGGCTACGCGTTCGGACGGGGCGGTATCCGCCTGCAGGAAAGTTAGGTAGGATTGAAGCTGAGTCGCCAAAAGGAAGGGAACGTTTTGAACGTCTTCACGCTTGGCGAAGCTTTTGCGGATGCGCTTTTTTTCGGTGTACGAGTAAGGCATGAGCACTCCGACTCGAGGTTGCATGGGCCGTCAACCACGGCCCCAGGTGATACGACTCCAGGAAACCCCACTGAATGGGCATACCCTCAGTAGGGGTTTCCTGGAAACGCAAAAGCCCGGGGACTGCAAACTGTGCTGTCCCCGGGCAGTTGACGCAGGTCTTACTTGACTTCGACCTTGGCGCCAGCTTCTTCCAGCTTCTTCTTGGCGGCTTCGGCGTCAGCCTTGGCCACAGCTTCCTTGACGGGCTTCGGAGCGCCGTCGACCAGGTCCTTGGCTTCCTTCAGACCCAGACCGGTCAGCTCGCGCACGGCCTTGATGACGCTGACCTTGTTCGCGCCGGCTTCTTGCAGGACGACGGTGAACTCGGTTTGCTCTTCAGCAGCGGCGGCAGCGCCACCAGCGGCGGGAGCAGCAACAGCGACGGCAGCGGCAGCAGCCGACACGCCGAACTTCTCTTCCATTTCCTTGATCAGCTCGGACAGCTCGAGCACGGTCATGCCAGCGATGGCGTCAAGGATTTCAGCTTTGTTAAGTGCCATTTTTCAGAACTCCAAATATTTTGGTAATGCCAGGGTTTGGGTGTCGCTTCGTCGTTCAGCGAATTCCGGACAGCAGGGCGATTAGGCCGCTGCCTTCTGGTCGCGCACGGCAGCGAGGCCACGGGCGAACTTGGTCGGAACTTCGTTGAGCGTACGCACGAATTGCGCGATGGGGGCTTGCATGGTGCCAAGCAGCTTCGACAGCAACTCTTCGCGCGAGGGCATGGTGGCCAGAGCCTTCACACCTTCTTGGTTCAGCAAGTTGTTGGGCAGAGCGCCCGCCTTGATGACCAGCTTGTCGTTGCTTTTCGCGAAGCCAGCGATGACCTTGGCCGCCGCGACCGGATCGGTGCTGATGCCATAGATCAGCGGACCGGTCAGTTGCTCAGCCAACGGCTCGAAAGCCGTGCCGGCAACAGCACGACGGGCCAGCGAGTTCTTCAGAACACGCAGATACACGCCCGATTCACGCGCAGTTTTGCGCAGTACGGTGACAGAGGCGACGTCCAGACCACGGTACTCAGCGATAACAATCGATTGGGCCTTGGCGACTTCCGCCGAGACTTCCTCGATTACCACCGCTTTCTCTTGACGATTGAGACTCACGGTTTGAACACTCCATCAAAAGACGCCTGGGGCCGGAGCCTTGCGCGTCAACCGAATGCGGCGCCTGGACGAGTTCTTCGGGTAAAGAAATCTTCCTGGGGACGCCGTCTACGCTGGATCCGGACTATGCGAGCTCCGGGATTAAGCGGGGCAGCGGCGATGCTGCTTTCCTTGCGGAAGGAAGAATCCCTTCCACTGCCCTGCTCCAGCGGTCTTTGACAGCAACATCCGGAGGGGTCCGGATGCAGCCCAAAGTACGTTTACTGCTGTTGGCTTAGTTGGAAGCCGACAGCGAGGCAATTTCCACACGCGCACCGCCGCCCATCGTGGACGAAACGGCGAGCTTGCGCAGGTAAATGCCCTTGGCAGCTGCGGGACGCGCCTTTTGCAGGGCGTCGACCAGAGCGGCCAGGTTGGTTTGCAGCTGTTCCACGCCGAACGACGCACGGCCGATCGTCGCGTGGATGATGCCAGCCTTGTCGGTACGGTACTGAACCTGACCGGCCTTGGCGTTCTTGACAGCGGTTGCGACGTCGGGGGTCACGGTGCCGACCTTCGGGTTCGGCATCAGGCCGCGCGGGCCCAGGATCTGACCCAGGGCGCCGACGACACGCATCGTGTCGGGCGAGGCGATGACGACGTCAAAGTCCATTTGACCGGCCTTGATGCTGTCAGCCAGGTCGTCCAGACCAACGATGTCAGCGCCAGCAGCCTTGGCGGCTTCAGCCTTGTCGCCTTGGGCGAACACGGCGACGCGAACCGACTTGCCGGTGCCGGCGGGCAGCACGACCGAACCGCGGACCAGTTGGTCCGACTTCTTCGGGTCGATGCCGAGTTGCACGGCCACGTCAATGGATTCATTGAACTTGGCGACGGCGGTTTCCTTGACCAGGGTCAGGGCTTCAGCGACCGGGTACAGCTTGGTGCGGTCGATCTTTTGTGCAATAGCGGCGGCGCGCTTGGACAACTTTGCCATGATTAGATCCCCTCAACCGTGATGCCCATGCTGCGGGCGCTGCCAGCGATCGTGCGCACTGCGGCTTCCAGATCGGCGGCGGTCAGGTCGGGACCCTTGGCCTTGGCGATTTCTTCAGCTTGTGCGCGCGTCAGCGTGCCGACCTTGTCGGTATGCGGCTTGGGCGAACCCTTTTGCACGCCAGCGGCCTTCTTGATGAGGACCGTCGCGGGCGGGGTCTTCATGATGAAGGTGAAGCTCTTGTCCGCGAAGGCGGTGATCACCACCGGAATCGGCAGACCAGGCTCCATGCCTTGGGTCTTGGCGTTGAACGCCTTGCAGAATTCCATGATGTTCAGGCCACGCTGACCCAGAGCCGGGCCAATCGGGGGGGAGGGGTTAGCCTTACCAGCCGGCACTTGCAGCTTGATAAAGCCGACGATCTTCTTCGCCATGCTTTGCTCCTTGCGGGTTATATCGCCCTGGCCTGTGCGGAAAGGGCTCCCCGGGGGTTAAATTCAGGTCTTTTCGACCTGGCTGAAATCGAGCTCGACGGGCGTGGCGCGACCAAAAATGGTGACGGACACACGAACCTTGCTCTTTTCGTAGTTGACTTCTTCGACGTTGCCGTTGAAGTCCGCAAACGGACCTTCCTTGACCCGAACCATCTCGCCCACTTCGAACAGGATCTTGGGGCGGGGTTTCTCGACGCCCTCTTCCATCTGGGAGAGGATCTTTTCGACTTCCTTTTCGGAAATCGGGGTCGGACGATTGCCCGAGCCACCCAAAAAGCCGGTGACTCGATTGGTGTTCTTGACCAAGTGCCACGTTTCGTCGGTCAGGTCCATTTCAACCAGGACGTAACCGGGGAAAATGCGGCGCTCGGTGATCGACTTCTGACCACCCTTGACCTCGACGACTTCTTCGGAGGGCACAAGAATGCGGCCAAAAGACGTTTGCAGGCCCGCGCGCTCGATGCGCTCGTTCAGGGCCTTGTGTACGCTTTTTTCCATGCCGGAGTACACATGGACGACATACCAACGCTTACTCATTTGCCGTCCTTATTTCCAGCCCAGCAGCAGGCCGTAGAGAATCCATTCGATGCCCTTGTCGAGCACCCACATGAAAATGCCCATGACCGCGACAAACGCGAAAACGATGCCCGTCATCTGGGTCGTTTCCTTGCGAGTGGGCCACGCGACACGCTTGACTTCGTTGTAGGACTCGCTGGCAAAGCTCAGGGTACGGCGACCGGGTTCGCTGAACCAGGCGATCGCAGCTGCGATCACGAGGCCGCCGACGAACACACCGATACGAGCGGGCATCGGCTGTGCGCTAAGCACGGAAAACCCGACGATGCCAGCAATAACGACGAGAACCGCCAGCCCGAGCTTGACCCGGTCGGCGGTACTGGTTACGGTTTCAACGCTGGTATTAGACATATTGCGACGCGAGCCGCCGTGAATGCGTAACTCGCGATGATCTCCCGCGGGTTTATCCTGGCGGTGGCAGGGGCAGTAGGAATCGAACCTACAACCTTCGGTTTTGGAGACCGACGCTCTGCCAATTGAGCTATGCCCCTAAACACATCAAACTCTTGTTCCGCCTGCATCGGCTCGCGGAACCATACATAGTACTACTTTTACAGCAAAGATGGATAGAGGGGCATGAATGCCCACCCTACCCATCCGGGTATTGC
>NZ_JCAXDP010000013.1:0-47888 GCF_059759315.1 Achromobacter sp. GQ309 | reverse complement strand
CAGGCCGACGCCGCGCCGGGCGTCAAAAGAACCAACTCAGCCCGACGAACCGCCGGGCGTCAAAAGAACTCAAACCGTTCGCGAAACAGCACCAATAGCCCCCAGATACTCCCCCTCCAACTGCGCCACCAGATCAGCAACCCCCAACACCTCCTGCACAGCCCCCACCCCCTGCCCAGCACTCCAAACATCCTTCCAAGCCTTAGGCCGAGAACTCTTATCCATATTCGGAGGCGGCGTCACCCCATTGCTGCCCAACACAACCGGATCCAACCCCGCCGCCAAAATACTGGCCGACAAATAATTCGCCGGCACCCCAGAAAAGTAAGCCGTATAAGTCACATCCCCCGCCTGCGCAGCCAGCACCATCTCCCGATAAGCATCCCCCGCAAGCGACTCCCGGGTAGCAATAAACCGAGTCCCCATATATGCAAAATCGCACCCAAGCACCTGCGCAGCCAAGATATCCTTCCCATGGCTGATGCACCCCGACAACGCCAATGGCCCGTCATAAAAGGCCCGTATCTCATTCACCAGCGCAATCGGATTCATCTGCCCCGCATGTCCGCCTGCCCCCGCGGCAACAAGGATCAACCCATCGGCCCCCGCATCCAGCGCCCGCTTCGCATGCCGCACGTTCGTCACATCGTGATAGACCACCCCCCCATAGGCATGCGCCGCCTTCACCACCGCCTCCGGCGCGTGCAGAGAAGTAATCAGCAACGGCACCCGCCGTTCCGCGCAGATCGCAAGATCTCCTTGCCACCGCGGATTGCTCGGATGCACGATCAGGTTCACCCCATACGGCGCCACCTTCTGCGATGGCGCCGCGAGACGCCGCGCCGCCAGTCCATCTTCGATCCGCGTGATCCACTCGTGCAACTGCTCCTGCGGCCGCGCGTTCAGCGACGGAAACGTCCCGATGATCCCCGCCGCGCACTGCGCGACCACCAGTTGCGGCCCCGACACCAGAAACATCGGGGCGCCAATCACAGGCAGGCGGATCTGGTCTCGCAATGCGGACGGGCAATTCATCGTGATGCTCCGGGGAAAATCAATTGGCCTGAATGTTCGCGGTCTGGATCACGTCCGACCACAACGCGTACTCGCGGTCGATCCGCGCCTGCAGCGCCTTCGAATCGCCCGCGTTGATCGTGTACCCGCCTTCCGTCATCGCCTGGCGGAAAGCCGGATCCTTCGACACATCCGATAGCGCCTGTGTCAGCCGCGCCGTCACCGCATCAGGCAGCTTCTTCGGCCCCACCAGCGCATACCAGCCCACCACCTCGTAATCCTTCATCCCGGCTTCCATCATCGTCGGCACGTCCGGCAGCTCCGGATTGCGCGTCTTCGACGTCACCGCCAGCGCGCGCGCCTTGCCGCTTTTCACGAATGGAATCGCCGTGCTCGTGATGTCGAACATGAACGTCACCTTCCCGCTCACCACGTCCATCATCGCCGGTGAATTCCCCCGATATGGCACGTGCAGCATCGACGCCTGGCTCTGCTTCTTCAGCAATTCAGCCGAAAGATGATTCGACGCCCCGATCCCCGCTGACCCGAACGACACCGCCTCCGGATGCTCCCGCGCATAGGTGACGAGTTCGCCCACATTCTTCGCCGGAATCTGCGGCCCGATCAGCAGCACGTTCGCATAATCCACCACCAGGCCGATCAGCGAAAAGTCCTTACGGGGGTCAAAGAGCGTGCTGCGCTGGACCAGCGGCGACATCGTCAGCGTCGGGCTCGCTGCAAAGCCCAACATGTAGCCGTCCGGCGTCGCCTTGGCGGTCGCGTCTGACGCGATCATGCCGCTCGCGCCTGCACGGTTCTCCACCACCACGGTCTGTCCCAGCTTGTCGCCGAGATACTTCGCAAAGACGCGCGCCGTCGTGTCCACCGGGCCGCCCGGCGCGTAGCCCACGAGCAGGCGGATGGGGCGGTCGGGGTACGTCTGCGCCGAGGCGGTTTGCGCGCCAGCCAGCGCGGCCACGGCCGAGGCCGCGGCGATCAGGGTCTTGATGTTCACGCTCTTGTCTCCTTGTGCATAGGTGGCCGGTCGTCAGAGCGGAACAGCTGTCCGCGCCTACGCCAGCCTTTCTTTCAGCGGCTGCTTCAGGATCTTGCCGCTGACGGTGGTGGGAATCGTCTCGATGGGAATGATCCGCGCCGGCCGCTTGTACGGCGCAAGCTGGGCGCGCAGGTGCAGCATCAGCAGATTCGTGTCGATCGTCGCGCCCGGCAGCGGCTCGACGAAAGCGATGACCTCTTCGTTGTGATCTTCGGTGTCGCGTCCCACCACGGCCGACAGCCGCACACCGGGAAACGCGTTGATGACCGACTCGACCTCGATCGGGTAAACGTTGAAGCCCGACCGGATGATCAGGTCCTTCGACCGCCCCGAGATGAACAGCGCGCCGCTGGCGTCGACAAAGCCGATGTCGCCCGTGTTGAGCCAGCCGCCCGGCAGCAGCGCCTGCGCTGTCTGTTCCGGATTGCGGTAATAGCCCAGCATCACGCCCGGACCGCGGATCAGCAGGTCGCCGCGCGTGCCCGGCGCAGTCGCCGCGTCCGGGCTGCCGATACGCAGTTCCACGCCGTCCACCGCATGCCCCGCCGAGCAATCGTCCCGCGGCGAATCGATGTCCGTTATGAACATGGAGCCCGCGTACTCCGTGATGCCGTAGCCGTGGTGCATCGGCACGCCGAAGTAGCGTTCGGCATCGCGCTTCTGTGTCGGATCCAGCGCCGCGCCGCCCGTGTACAGGTAGCGCAAGGCCGGCGCGCGCAGTTCCGTGCGGGGCGGCGCCACCGCCATCAGGCGGCTGAACATCGTCGGCACGCCCTGCAGGATGCTGACGCCGGGATGCGCCAGCGCCTTGAACACGTCTTCCGGATCGAAGCGGCTGCGCAGCACCAGGCTGGCCCCCGCATGCAGCGTGGCCATCAACACGGTCGCGATGCCGAAGATGTGCGACATCGGCAGGGCCGCGTAACCGATATCGTGCGGCGTCAGCCGGCGTGACGCCGCCGACACCCGCGCAAAGTGGATCAGCCCGCGATGCGGCACCATCACGCCCTTGGGCGCGCCAGTGGTGCCTGACGTGTAGATCACCGTGGCGACCTCGCCGGCCAGCTCGCCGGTTTCAGCGTGCGTCGGCTCGGCCGCGCGCGCGGCAGCGACGCCCGGTCCCCAGACGGCCGCGTCCGCGTCGACCGCGCCCGCCGCGGCGGCATGGGCGGCAGCCGCCGCCGACACGCCGCTCGTGAACAGCACCAGTTCGGGCTGCGCGTGCTGGCGGATGTTGTCGATCTCGCGGCCGGACAGGCGCGCGTTCACGCCCACCGGCCAGGCGCCTGCCACGCCGCACCCGAACAGCGCCGCCAGCATCGCCGTGCAGTTCTCACCCACCATCATCACGCGATGGCCGGGCTGCACGCCCTGGCCGCGCAGCCATTGCGCTGTGTCCTGCACCCGCTGCCACAACTGGGCGTAGGTCACCGTGCCGCCGCCTTCCTCGTACAGGCAGATGGCGTCGGGCTGCCGGCGCGCCTGCAGCGCCAGGATGTCGTGGATGCGGGTGATGGGTTCTGCGTGAGACATGGGTTGATACGTCAGGATCAAAGAGTTGCCTGGGTGCCCAGGATGGCGGTCGATTGGCTGGACAGGGTACCGCCATTGCCATGCACCAGCGCAAGCTGTGCGTCCGAAACCTGCCGTTCGCCGCATTCGCCGCGAAGCTGGCGCACTGCCTCGATCATGATGAAGACGCCATACATGCCGGGATGCACGCAGCACAGCCCGCCGCCGTTGGTGTTGACCGGCAGCCGGCCCCCGGGCGCAATGGCGCCGTCCGCGATGAACTCCTTGCTTTCGCCCTTGGCGCAGAAGCCAAGGTCTTCCAGGAACAGCAACGTGTTGATGGTGAACGCGTCGTAGAGTTCGACGACGTCGATGTCCTTGGGGGCAAGGCCCGCCATCGCGAAAGCCCGGCGGCCAGACTCGGACGCGGCGGTGACCGTCAGGTCTTCCATCGAAGAGATCTGCCGGTTCCACACCGCCGTCGCATTGCCCAGCACATAGACGGGCGGGCGCGGCAAGTCGCGCGCGCGGTCGGCGCGCACCAGCACGTAGGCGCCCGCGCCGTCGGTGACCAGGCAGCAATCGCGCACGCTCAAGGGGTCGGACACCATGCGCGCAGACAGAATCTGATCCAGCGTGGCCGGCTCGCGCAATTGCGCTTCCGGATTGAGCTGCGCCCACTGGTTGGCCGCCAGCGCCACCCGCGCCAGATCTTCGCGCCGGGTGCCGTACTGATGCATGTGCCGGGCGGCTGCCAGCGCGTACGAGGACAACGGGTTGAGCGGATCGTAGGGGGACTCGTAGGGTTGCGGATCGAACTGCTTGCGCACGCGTCCTACCTCGGCGCGGCTGAGCGTGGACGTGCGCTGTGTGCTGCCGTAGCAGACCAGCACGGCATTGCACTGGCCGGAGGCCAGCGCGTGCAGCGCCGGCATCAGATGCGCCACGAAGCTCGACCCGCCCAGCATGGTGCTGTCGATGAACGTCGGGCGGATGCCCAGGTGTTCGATCACCGGCATGGCCCACATCGGCGCGGCCACGCTGGCCGTGCAGATGCCGTCGATGTCGCGCATCGTCAGGCCCGCGTCCGCCACGGCGCGCTGCGCCGCCTGCACCAGGATTTCCATTTCGGTAAAGCCCGTGGCCTGTCCGAGGCCCGCGTGGCCCACGCCGGCCACCGCCACAGCGCCGCGCAATTCGTTCAGCGTCATGCCGCCTCCTTGTTGGGAACAAAGACGACCAGCCCGCGGCCGTCCTGCTGGATCACCTGCGCGCGCACGCCCATGCCGATGCGAACGGCGTCCGGCGCCACACCGTCGACGCGGCTCATCAGCCGCACGCCTTCCTGCAGGTCGATCAGCGCGACGTTGTAGTCGCCACCCGCCTCGGGCTTGCGCCGCACGACGGTGGTGGAATAGACGGTGCCGCGCCCGTCGGGCGCCGCGAAGGAAAGCTTGTCCGCGCCGCAGTGCGGGCAGATCATGCGGGGATAGAACACGGCGCGGTCGCAGCCGCCGCAGCGCTGGATGAGGAAGCGGCCGTCGTCGAGCGCCTGGCGGTATTGCGCCTCGACGCCTTGCGAGACGCCATCCGTCTGATCGGGAGCAGTCATGGTGCGATGGGATTCCAGTGATTGAAGCGTGAATCTGAAGCGTGAAGCTGAACAGCGCCTAGTGTCCGCACTGCCAACGGCTTCGGCCATTCTTCATTGCTGAAGCAGGACTTTTGCCAATCCGTAGTGGACCGCACGCCCTACACGCAACGCGAAGCCCGTCTTCGGGAGAGGCAGATTGTCCGGCCGTACGCGCCGTGGCTAGATACCGGGCAAAGGAGGTGGACCATGAACCTGACCTGGACGCCAGAAGAGCGCCAATTCCGCGAAGCCGTGCGCGCCTTCGCCGCCGAGAAGCTGCCGGAAGACATACGCGCCAAGGTGCTGCGGCACCAGCGGCTGGAACGCGACGACTACGTGCGGTGGCACAACATCCTGGCCGACCAGGGTTGGGGCGCGCCCAACTGGCCGGTCGAGCACGGCGGCACGGGGTGGAACGCCTTGCAACGCCTGATCTTCGAAGTGGAATGCTTCAAGGCGGGCGCGCCGCGGCTGCTGCCGTTCGGCCTGTCCATGATCGGCCCCGTGCTGATGAAATACGGCAGCGCCGAGCAGAAGGCCCGGCTGCTGCCGCGCATGATCCGTGTGGAGGACTGGTGGTGCCAGGGGTATTCCGAGCCGGGTTCCGGTTCCGACCTGGCGTCCCTCAAAACCCGCGCCGTGCGCGATGGTGACGACTATGTGGTCAACGGCCAGAAGACCTGGACCACGCTGGCGCAGTATGCGGACTGGATGTTCTGCCTGGTGCGCACCGATCCCGATGCGCGCGCGCAGCGCGGCATCTCGATGCTGCTGCTGGACATGCGCTCGCCGGGCGTCACGGTGCGGCCCATCCGCACGCTGGACGGCGGCCATGACGTCAACGAGGTCTGGCTGGAAGACGTGCGCGTGCCGGTCGCCAATCTTGTCGGCGAGGAAAACCAGGGCTGGACCTACGCCAAGTACCTGCTCGGCCACGAGCGCACCGGCATTGCGGGCCTGGGCCATTGCCACCGCGAACTGGGCATCCTGAAAGACATGGCGGCGCGCGCGCAGTCGCGCGGCAGGCCGCTGCTGCATGACAGCCGGATGCGCGACCGCATCTCGCGTATCGAGGTCGACATCATGGCGCTGGAAATGCTGCTGCTGCGTGTGGCCGCCAGCAACGATGGCACGCCCGGGCCGGAGGCCTCGGTGCTGAAGATCCGCGGGTCCGAGATCCAGCAGGACCTGGCCATGCTGCAGATGGAAGTCGCGGGCCCGGACGCCTGGCCTTATGACCCCGACTGGCTGGTGGCCGGCAACGATTTTCACGGCCCCGGCCCCGAGATGGCTGCCGCTGCGGGCGCCGGCTATGCCGATATGCGGAAGACCTCGATCTACGGCGGCACGACCGAAGTGCAGAAGGGCATCATCGCCCGCCTCGTGCTGGGCGTGTAGGCCCGCCGCGCAACCCCGACAGGAACACGACGCATGGATTTCATCTACACGGAAGAACAGCGCATGCTGGCCGACAGCCTGCGCCGCCTGGTGGACCAGGCATGGCCCTTTCCCCAGCGGCGCGCCCGCCAGGCCGCGGGTACGCTGGACCGGCAGGCCTGGAATGCACTGGCAGAACTGGGCGTGCTGGGCCTGACCATTTCGCAGGACCACGGCGGCTTTGGCGAGGTGCCGGCCAGCCTGCTGCCGGTGCATGTCGAGCTGGGGCGCGGGCTGGTGTCCGAGCCGGTCATCCCGAGCGCGGTGATGGGCGCGGCGTTGGCGGACGGCTGCGGCGAGGCGGCACGCGGCCGCTGGCTGCCGGCCATTGCCTCGGGCGAGGCCATCGTCAGCGTGGCGTGGCAGGAGCCCGGCCGGCGATATGCGGCTGATCCGCAGGACTGCCGTGCTGCGCAGACCGCCGAAGGCTGGCGGCTGGACGGCGCCAAACACCTGGTCTGGCACGGCGCGGCCGCCGATGCGTGGTTCGTCAGCGCGCGCGGTGGTGACGGTCAGACCGTCCTGTTGGCGGTGCCGGCCGATGCGGCCGGCGTGCGCGTGACGGACACGCCCACGCTGGATGGCGCGCGCTGCGCGCGGCTGGACTTCGATGCGGTGACGCTGCCCGCGGAGGCGCTGCTCGCAGAAGGCGCTGCGGCCGACGATGCGCTGGCGCAGGCGTTGCAATGGGGCACGGCCGCGCTGTGCGCGCACGCGGCCGGCGCCATGGAGCGGCTGCTGCAAATCACGGTGGAATACCTGAAGACCCGCAAGCAGTTCGGCCAGCCGCTGGCGTCGTTCCAGGCGCTGCAGCACCGGATGGCCGAGATGCTGGTGGCCAAGGAGCTCGCGCTGTCCATGGCCTATGTGGCGGTGGCGGCGTTGACCGAATCCGACGCGGCGCAGCGGCGCCGCATGATCGCGTCGGCCAAGCTGGAAGCCGCGCGCGCCGGCCGTCTGGTCGCGCAGCTGGCCGTGCAGTTGCACGGCGGCATGGGCATGACGGACGAACTGGAGGTCGGCGATTATTTCAAGCGCCTGACCGTCGTGGATCAATTGATGGGCGATACGGCCGAGCAGCTGGCCGTGCTGGAGGAGTTGGCATGAGCGCGCACGTACCGGCTTTTACTCAGATCCAGTTCACGCTGGACCGCGGTGTGGGTGTCATTACGCTGAACCGTCCTGAGCGCATGAACAGCTTCACCGAGGTCATGCACGGCGAGCTGTCGCGCGCGCTGGACCTGCTGGAAGGGCATGAAAACCTGCGCGGCCTCGTGATCACCGGCGCGGGCCGCGGATTTTGCGCCGGCCAGGACCTGGGCGAACGCAAGCCTGCCGAAGACGGCTCGCGCCGCGATCTGAGCCTGATGCTGGAAAAGTGCTATCGCCCGCTCATCAACCGCCTGCGCGCGTTGCCGGTGCCGGTGGTGTGCATCATGAACGGCGTGGCGGCAGGCGCGGGCGCCAGTCTGGTGCTGGCGTGTGACGTGGTGTTTGCGGTGGAGTCGGCGCGCTTCGTGCAGGCGTTCAGCAAGATCGGCCTGTTGCCCGATGCGGGCGGAACGTGGTTCCTGCCGCGCCTGGTCGGGTCGGCGCGCGCGATGGGCGCGGCGCTGTTCGGGGAATCGGTGTCGGCCGCGCAGGCGGAGGCCTGGGGTCTGATCTGGCGGGTGGTGCCCGACGCGGCGCTGGCGGAAACGATCCAGCAGGTGACGGACACGCTGGCCGCCGGCCCCACGCGCGCCTATGGGGCCACCAAGGCGGCCTTGCAGGCGTCCAGCGGCAACACGCTGGCGCAGCAGTTCGATCTGGAATGCCGCCTGCAGCGCGAGCTGGGCTACACCGACGATTACCTGGAGGGCATGCGCGCCTTCGCGGAAAAGCGGCCGCCGGCGTTCACCGGCAAATGACGCGGCGCAACGTCAGGGCGCTTGCGGCGTCTGGATCTGGTCGATGAGTTCGCGCGCGCAGCCGGGCAGGGCGTCGATGTCGCGCACCAGCAGCTTGCGCTCGCGCACCACCCACGGCTCGTCCAGCTCGACAACTTGCAGCTTGGTGTCTGCCCCGTAGCGGCGCGCGGCCGAGTCGGGAATGACGCCGACGCCCACGCCCGCCTGCACCATGCGGCAGATCGAGTCGAAGCTGTAGAGCTGGATGCGCTGCGGCAGGCGCTGGCCGACGCGTTCCAGCTGGTCGCGCAGGAAGGCCACGAGCGTGGAGCCTTCGTGCATGGTGATGAACGGATAGCGCACGGCGTCCACCAGCTTGACCTTGTCCTGGTCCTGCAACGGATGGCCGTTGGGCACCACCAGCACCAGGCGGTCGGTGCTGAAGTGGATGGTCTGCAATTCGGGTGCATCCACCGGACCCGCGACGATGCCCAGGTCGGTGGTGCCATCCAGCACGCCGCGCACGATGTCGCGCGTCAGGCGTTCCTGCAGATCGACCGTGACGCCCGGATGGCCCGACAGGAATTGCGCCAGGATGTCCGGCATGAATTCCGTGACGGCCGTGGTGTTGGCAAAGATGCGGATGTGGCCGGCGTCGCCGTCGGCCTGTTCCTGGAAGTCGTGTTTCAGGTGATCCACCTGCCGCATGATGACGCGCGCATGCTGCAGCAGTTTCTGCCCGGCAGGCGTGATTTCCACGCCGCGGCTGTCGCGGTAGAGCAGGCGGGAATTGAGCTGGTTCTCCAGCGCCTTGATTCGCACGCTGACCGCGGCCAGGGACAGATGCGCCCGCTTGGCTGCCTGCGTCAGGCTGGGGGATTCGGCGATGTGGATGAACAGTCGGAGGTCGGCAAGGTCGAAGTGCATGGGCCATATATTACGGCGGCCGCCGCCGGCGCGGATGGCCGATTCAGGCGCAGCAAACCCCGCCTTGAGGAAAAACGAATTCACACGCCCGTCGGCTTGCGGGCATGCTTCAGGCTGTAAAAACACCACCAGAGGAACTCGGCATGACATCTACAGATCCGGCCGCGTGGATCGGCAGCGGCGAACGCAAGGCGGACGCCATGGATCCCGGCCACGCCGCGCGTATCGCCGCCACCCTGGGCGGTCCGGGGCCGGCCGAGGGCGACGACCTGCCGCCGCTGTGGCAATGGGCATTCTTCATCTCCACCGTAGGCATGGACGGGTTGGGGACGGATGGCCACCCGTCGCGCGGCGGTTTCCTGCCGCCCGCGCAGGACCGCAACCGCATGTGGGCGGGCGGCCGGGTGGAATTCCGCCAGCCGCTCAAGGTCGGCGTGCCGGCCGAGCGCGTGTCCACCGTGGCCGAGGTCAAGGAAAAGACCGGCCGCACCGGCTCCCTGCTGTTCGTGACCGTGCAGCATGAATACCGGCAGTCGGGCGAAGTGGCCATCCTGGAAGAGCAGGACATCGTGTACCGCCAGCCCACGCCGCCCAAGCTCACCGGCAGCGAGCCGGCGCCGCAGGCGCAATGGCGCGACACGGTCAATCCCACGTCGGTGTTGCTGTTCCGCTATTCGGCCGTCACCTTCAACGGCCATCGCATCCACTACGACCATCCCTATGTCACCGGCGTCGAAGGCTATCCCGGCCTGGTGGTCCACGGCCCGCTCATCGCCACCGAGATGGTTGCCGCCTTTGCGCGGGCGCATCCCAAGGCCCGCCTCACGCATCTCGCCTACCGCGGCCTGCGTCCGCTGATTTCCCCCGCGCCTTTCCAGGTTGCCGGCCGCCTGTCCGAGCCGGGCGTCGCCCAGCTCTGGGCCGAGCAGGACGGCACGCTGGCCCATCAAGCCGAATTGAGGTTCACCGAATGAACATGCAGGCCTCCCGCCCGCTGGACGGCATCACCGTCGTCAGCCTGGAACACGCCATCGCCGCGCCTTTCTGCACCCGCCAACTGGCGGACATGGGCGCGCGCGTCATCAAGATCGAACGCCCCGGGACCGGCGACTTCGCCCGCGGCTACGACGAGCGCGTGCGAGGCCTGTCCTCGCACTTCGTCTGGACCAACCGCTCCAAGGAAAGCCTGACGCTGGACCTCAAGCGCGACGAAGCCGGCGGCATCATGGACCGTCTGCTGGAATCGGCCGACGTGCTGGTGCAGAACCTGGCGCCCGGCGCCGCGGCGCGCCTGGGCCTGTCGTTCGAGGCGCTGCACCAGAAATACCCGCGCCTCATCGTTTGCGACATCTCGGGCTACGGCGAGGGCGGCCCCTACCAAGACAAGAAGGCCTACGACCTCCTCATCCAGAGCGAAAGCGGCTTCCTGTCGGTCACCGGCACGAAGGACGATCCGGTCAAGGCGGGGTGTTCCATCGCGGATATCGCCGCGGGCATGTACGCCTATTCGGCCATCCTGAACGCGCTGCTGCTGCGCCAGCGCACGGGGCAGGGCAGCCGGCTGGACGTGTCCATGCTGGAAAGCATGGTCGAGTGGATGGGTTTCCCCATGTACTACGCCTTTGACGGCGCGGCGCCGCCCGTGCGCGCGGGCGCGGCGCATGCCTCCATCTATCCGTACGGGCCGTTCCCGGTGGGCGGCGGTTCGACCATCATGCTGGGCCTGCAGAACGAACGCGAATGGCGCGTCTTCTGCGCTCAGGTGCTGCGGCAGGCCGAGCTGGCCGAAGACCCGCGCTTCATCTCCAATTCGCTGCGTACCGCCAACCGCGACGCGCTGCGCGCGCTGATCGTGGCCGCGTTTGCCGACCTGTCCATCGAGCAGGTGACGCAGCGCCTGGAAGACGCGCAGATCGCCAATGCGCGCGTCAACGACATGGCCGGCGTGTGGGCGCATCCGCAATTGCAGGCGCGCCAGCGCTGGAGCGAGGTCGATAGCCCCGCCGGCATGCTGCCGGCGCTGCTGCCGCCCGCCACCAGCAACGCGTTCACGGCGCACATGGGGCCCGTGCCCGCAGTGGGCCAAAACACCGATGCGGTGCTAGCATCTCTGGGATACGCGCCGGATCAGGTGGCGCAGTTCCATGCCTCGGAGGTTGTGTGACGCATCCCGTCGTTCGTAGCGCCCTGTTTGTGCCGGCCTCGCGGCCCGAACGCATCCCCAAAGCGCTGGCTGCGGGCGCGGACGCCGTCATCGTGGACCTGGAAGACGCCGTGGAGCACTTGGCCAAGGCGTCGGCCCGAGAAGCCCTGTGCGATTTCCTGGGCTTGAATCGCGAGGCCCGGCTCTGGGTGCGCATCAACGACGCCTCCACGTCCTGGCACGACGACGATCTCAAGGCCTGCCGCGGCAGGGCCGGCGTGGCAGGCATCCTGCTGCCCAAGGCCGAAAGCATGATGCAGGTGCGGCACGCAGCCCAGACCGGCTGTCCCGTGATTCCCATTCTTGAAACCGCGCAGGGCATTCTCAATGCCGGCGAGATCGCCGCCACCCCTGGTGTCGCGCGGCTGGCGTTCGGCAGTCTGGATTACGGCCTGGACCTGGGCCTGACGCCCGACACGCCGGGCGCCAAAACCGTGCTGGACCACGCCCGGGTGCAGGTGCTGCTGCACACCCGTGCCGCGGGCCTGGCGCCTGCGTTGGATGGCGTCTTTCCCGGTGTGCAGGATCAGGCCGGACTGGCCGCGGCAGCCGGCCGTGCGCAGCAGATGGGCTTTGGCGGCATGCTGTGCATCCATCCCACGCAAGTCCCCGTCATCCACGCCGCCTTCGTGCCGGACCAGCAGGAACTCGACTGGGCGCGGCGGGTCATCGCCGCGCATCGCGACACGGCCGCGGGCACGTTCATGCTGGATGGCAAGATGGTCGACGCACCTGTCATCGCACGAGCGCGACTGGTGCTGGCGCAGGCGGGCGAATCCGCGCGCGGCTGAATCCCGCGCCGGCGCCTCGTCCAGACCCTGCGCCGAGGCGCCCCGCGCATACAACCTGACAAGGCGAGCCCATGGGCGAGGCGCTTTTCATCGGACATACCTACATCGACGTCACCGTGCTGGCCGACGAATGGCCCACGGGCGACCAGAAAAGCGTGGCGCGCGACTACGCGGTCTCGTTCGGCGGCAATGCGGTGACGGCGGCGTTTGCCTGCGCGCGGCTGGGGTTGCCGCCCGATCTGATCTGCTCGCTGGCGCCCGACTGGCTCGGCCACATGTACTCGGACATGGCGGCCGCGCATGGCGTCACGCTGCACGCGCGCCAGGTACGGCGCTCCTCGCTGTCGTTCATCATGCCCAACCACGGCAAGCGCGCCATCGTCCGCGCGCGCGACGCGGGCTACCTGAACGACTTCCCCCGGCTGGACATCGGTGGCTATCGCGCCCTGCATCTGGACGGCCATCAGCCCGACGCCGCGCTGCATTACGCGCGCGCCTGCCGCCAGGCCGGCGTGCTGACTTCGCTGGACGGGGGCGGCATGCGCGAGAACACCGACGAACTGCTGCGCCATATCGACGTGGCCGTGTGCGCCGAGCGCATGTGCGAGCAGCTAGGTCTGTCTCCGGAACGGCTGCTGGATCTGCTGAAGGCGCGCGGCTGCCGCATCGGCGCGGTGACGCTCGGCGAGCGCGGCATGCTGTGGTACGACGAGACGGGGCGCGTCGACACGCTGCCGTCGCTTGACGTGCCGGCTGCGCGCATCATCGACACGTCGGGCGCGGGCGACGTGTTTCACGGCGCGTATGTGTGGTCTTACCTGACACGGCCGGAACAACCGTGGATCGAGCATTTCACGTTTGCGCGGGCGGCCTCCGCGCACAAGATCCAGCATCTGGGGAACGAGGCGGGGCTGCCGGGCGTGGAAGACGTCGAGCGGGCGATGATGGCGTTTACGCCGAAGGCGTGACGGCTGGTACGCGGCGCGCCATGTGTCGCGCTATGTTTCGCCTTATGTGTCGTCACGTGCTGCGTAATGTTCTGCGCAATGTGCCGCGCGATTGCGCGGGCGCGCATTGTGCCGCGCTGCTGATCCTGCGCTCAGGGCGCGATTCGTTCGATCGGCTGATCGTGGATCGCGTCGATCCACGCGTCAAGCGGCCGTCCTTGCACGGACAGGCCGGGCGCAAGATCGCGCAGCGGCAGCAGCACGAAGGCGCGCAGATGCAGGCGGGGATGCGGCAGGATCAGCCGCGCGTCATCCAGCCGCGTATCGCCGTGCAGCAGCAGATCCAGATCGAGGGTGCGGGGGGCATTGCGGTAGGGGCGCAGGCGGCCGTGTTCGTTTTCAAGCGCCTGCAGGACGTCCAGCAATGCCAGCGGCGCGAGGACGGTGTCCACAGCCGCCACGGCGTTGATGAAGTCGGGGCCGGTGGCCTCCACCGGCGCGCTGCGGTAGAACGGCGAAGCCGTTACCCCGGTGATGCCCGGGGTGGCCTGCAACTGCGCCAGGACCTGGCGCAGGGTGGCCGCGCTGTCGCCCAGGTTGGCGCCCAGGCCGACGTAGGCGCGCACGGACGGCTGCGGCATGGGTTACTCGCCGGCGGGCGCGCTGCGCGGTCCGCTGCGGCGCGGACGGCGGCGCCGGCGCGCGGGCGAGGCCGTGCCCGTGGCCGCATCGGAGGCTTCGCGCGGCTGCCGCGAGATTTCCTCGATCATCTCGGCGCGGGTGTCGTCGTCGGCATTGGCCAGATCCATCCACCACTGCGCCAGCACGCTGTCGAACTCGCCGGCGGCGGCGCGCAGCTGCAGGAAGTCGCAGGCGGCGCGGAAGCGCGGCTGCTCGATCATGCGGTAGATGGTCTTGCCCATGCGGCGCTCGAAACGCGGCTGCATGAACCAGATTTCGCGCATGTCGGACGAGAAGCGGCGCTGGATGGCGAGCTTCTCGGTCTGTTCGTCCAGCACCGAGTCCGCCGCCGTCGACAGCGCGGGGATGGTGTGCTCGCCCTGGGCGCGCAGCTGCTTCCAGCGCACGTCCACCTGCTGCCACAACAGCGCGGCAAAGAGGAAGCTGGGGCTGATGGTCTTGCCGGCGCGCACGCGCGCATCGGTGCGTTCCAGCGCCAGTTCCACGAAGTGTTCGCCGCCGGGTTGCTCAAGCACGACGTCCAGCAGCGGCAAGAGGCCGTTGTGCAGGCCGTCGGCGCGCAACTGGCGCAGGCAGTCCATGGCATGGCCGCAGGTCAGCAGCTTGAGCATCTCGTCGAACAGGCGCGAGGCCGGCACGTTTTCGATGAGGTCGGCCATTGTGCTGATGGGCTGGCGCGTGGCCGGGTCGATCGTGCCGTTCAGCTTGGCGGCAAAGCGCACCGCGCGCAGCATGCGGACCGGGTCTTCGCGGTAGCGCTTGACGGGGTCGCCGATGATGCGGATCTGGCGCTTCTTCAGGTCGGCCACGCCGTCGTGGTAGTCGATGACTTCTTCGTTGTGCGGGTCGTAGTACAGCGCATTCATGGTGAAGTCGCGGCGCTTGGCGTCTTCTTCCTGCGAACCGAACACGTTGTCGCGCAGGATGCGGCCGTGCTCGTCGGTCTCCTGGTCTTCCGAGGCGGGCGCGCGGAAGGTGGAGGTCTCGATGATCTCCTGGCCGAACACGACGTGCACCAGCTGGAAGCGGCGGCCGATGATGCGCGCGCGGCGGAACAACGGGCGGATCTGTTCGGGCGTGGCGTTGGTGGCTACGTCGAAGTCCTTGGGCTCCAGTCCGACGATCAGGTCGCGCACCGCGCCGCCCACGATATAGGCTTCGTAGCCGTGCTGGCGCAGCACCTCGCACACCTTGATGGCGTGGCGCGACACGTTGCGGCGATCGATGCCGTGCTTGTCGCGCGCGATGCGCAACGGCCCCTTGGGTGTCGGCGCGAAGAGCCGGCCGACGAATTTTCTTATGGTTTCAGTGATCATTTAGGACTTCGAATCTTCCATGTGGTCGAACAGGTCGATCACTTGCCAGCCGCGTTCCTGTGCGATGGCGCGCAGGGTGGGGCTGGGGTTAGCGGCAATTGGACGGGTCACTTTTTCGAGCAGCGGCACATCATTGACCGAATCGCTATAGAAAAACGATTCGGAGAAATCCGCAACCCCCAGGCCCATGCCGGCGAGCCAGTCGTTGACGCGCACGACCTTGCCTTCCTTGAAGCTGGGCGTGCCCAGGATGCGGCCGGTGTAGCGGCCGCGCAGGTACTCGGCGTCGGTCGCGACCAGGTGGGGCACGCCGAAGGCGCGGGCGATCGGGGCGGTGACGAAGCTGTTGGTGGCCGTGACGATGGCGCAGAGGTCGCCGGCTTCGAGGTGGCTGTCGACGAGGTCGCGGGCAGCCGGTGTGATGGACGGGCGGATGACTTCGCCCATGAAGGTTTCGTGCCAGGCGGCCAGGTCGTACGGCGAATGCGCAGCCAGCAGGCCCAGCATGAATTCGGCGGCCTGTTCGGCCGTGAGTTCGCCGCGGTTGTAGCGGTCCATCAGATCGTCATTCAGGCGGCGGGCTTCGACGGGATCGCCCGCGCGGCCTGTGCGCGCCAGATAGTCGGCCCATTGGTAGTCGCTGTCGAGCGGCAGCAAGGTGTGATCCAGGTCGAACAGGGCGAGACGTCGGGTGGTCATGTGCGTTGTGAATCAGGATCTGCGAGCATGGCGCGCAGCAGGGGGAGGGTGATGGGGCGGCCGGTGGCCAATGAATAACGGTCCAGCGCGTCGAGCAACGCGGCAAGCTTGCGGATGTCGCGTTCGTGGTGCGTGAGCATCCAGTTGATGATTTCGGGCGCCAGATGCAGCCCGCGTTCGGCGGCCTGCGCGGACAGCGCGGCCAGCTTGTCGGCGTCGGACAGCGGATCCAGGCGGAACACCAGATCCCAGCCCAGTCGCGTGCGCAGGTCTTCGCGCAGCGGCATCGACAGCGGCGCGCGGTCGCCGGCCAGCGCCAGCGCAAACGCCCGCTGCGTGGCCGCGGATTCCCGCCACCGGTTGTACAGCGCAAACAGCGCGGCCTGGCGGCTGTCGTCCATGCGGTGCACGTCGTCGACCGCCACGAATTTGGGCATGGGCGATTTGGAATCGGCCTCGGCCAGTCGGCGCAGCATGTTCTCGCCGTTGGCAGGGTCGACGTAGACGGCATCGGGGCGGGCGGTCAGCGCGCGCAAGAGGTGGGTGCGGCCGCAGCCGGCGGCGCCCCAGATGTACAGGGCCCGTCCGGGCTTGAGCGCACGCACGGCCGCCACCGCTTCTCCGTTGGGGCCGGCGATGTAGTTGTTCAGCGATGGCGCTGGCGCGGGGAGAACGTCAAGCAGCAGCTGGCGGTTCATGAGAGTTAGCAATCGGGCTTTTCAGGGGCGCTGGAATAGCCATGTTCAGGGGCGCCGGAAGAGCCATTTTCAAAGGCGCCGGAATAGCCAATTCGGGGCGCCACAAAAAGCCAGGAAAAAAAGCCAAGAAAAATCGGTGATGCAAGGGCCATGTAGAAACTGGCAAAATCAATACCGGCCAACCCTACACTTTAAACCACCTGGGGCGCTGATGTCGCGTCGGAACGCACGGCCTGGCGTGGGTTTGCGCCTTACGCGCCTGTCCGTGCCCGCGTCATCGTAAAATGCAGGGCGTTCCACCAAAATCCCAGCAATTGTTACATACCCCACGGCATTTCTCATGACGAACCAACCTAAAGCCCCCCTGACCTACCGCGACGCCGGTGTCGACATCGACGCAGGCGACGCCCTGGTCGACCGAATCAAACCCCTTGCCGCGCGCACCATGCGTCCCGGGGTGCTGGCCGGTATCGGCGGCTTTGGCGGCCTGTTCGAAGTGCCCAAGACCTACAAGGAGCCGGTGCTGGTTTCCGGCACCGACGGCGTGGGCACCAAGCTGCGCCTCGCGTTCGACTGGAACCGCCACGACACGGTCGGCATCGACCTGGTCGCCATGAGCGTCAACGACATCCTGGTGCAGGGCGCCGAGCCGCTGTTCTTCCTGGACTACTTCGGCTGCGGCAAGCTGTCGGTGGACACGGCGGCGGCGGTGGTGGGCGGCATTGCCAAGGGCTGCGAACTGTCGGGCTGCGCGCTGATCGGCGGCGAAACCGCCGAAATGCCGGGCATGTACCCGGACGGCGAATACGATCTGGCCGGCTTCGCGGTGGGCGCGGTGGAAAAGTCCAAGATCATCGACGGCAAGTCCATCAAGGCGGGTGACGTGGTCCTGGGCCTGGCGTCCAGCGGCGCGCACTCCAACGGCTACTCGCTGCTGCGCAAGATCCTGGAACGCGCCGGCGCCAAGCCGGACGACGATTTCCACGGCCAGAAGATGGTGGACGTGGTCATGGCCCCGACCCGCATCTACGTGAAGCAGGTGCTGGCTGCGCTGGCCAAGCACGGCACCGACATCAAGGGCCTGGCCCACATCACGGGCGGCGGCCTGCTGGACAACGTGCCGCGCATCCTGCAGGACGGTCTGGCCGCCAAGCTGCACCGCGACGCCTGGGAAATGCCCAAGTTGTTCCAGTGGCTGCAGGAGCAGGGCGGCGTCGAAGACACCGAGATGTACCGCGTTTTCAACTGCGGCATCGGCATGGTGCTGGTGGTGGACCCGGCCCAGGCCGACGCCATCGCCGCCACGCTGCGCGAGCAGGGCGAGACGGTCAGCAAGCTGGGCGAGATCGTTCCCCAGGAAGCCGGCATGGCGCAGACCTTCGTGGTGTGATGCCGCGGCGATAGCGCTGAAATGAAATGACCGCCGTGATGGCGGTCATTTTTTTTGTGGCGCGAGCGGTCGCCTGGGCGCCACGCTCTCGAAGGCGTCTGACACCCCAACGAGACCGACTTCATCCTGCGATGCTGACTCAGGGGGTGTCAGACACCTTCGAGAGACACCCTCGAATCAGGAAGTGTTGCCGCCCGTCAATCCGCCAGCGCCACTGCCACGGCGTCGATCGTCTGCGCGACGGCGTCGGCGGCCAGGCAGTCCACGATCAGGCGCTCAGGCTGGGCGCGCAGCCAGGTGATCTGGCGCTTGGCCAGTTGCCGCGTCGCCGCGATGCCCTGTTCGCGGGCGGTATCCAGGTCGATCTCGCCGTCCAGGTGCGCCCACATCTGCCGGTAGCCCACGCACCGCACCGACGGCAGGCCGGGATGCAGGTCGGCGCGGGCGTGCAGGCCGCGCACCTCGTCAAGCAGGCCTTGCCGCAGCATGGCGTCAAAGCGCTGTTCGATGCGCGCGTGCAGCGCGGCGCGGTCCGAAGGTTCCAGGCTGATGGTCAGATACCGGTTGGCGCCGTCGTCCGGCTTGCGCTCGGCCCGCTGCAGCAGCGCCGACATCGGCTGGCCGGACAACTGGCAGATTTCCAGAGCGCGCTGGATGCGCTGGCTGTCGTTGGGCGCGAGGCGCGCGGCGGTGATGGGGTCCAGCACCGCCAGCTCGGCATGCAGGGCGGGCCAGCCCAGGCGGGCGGCGCGCGCTTCCAGTTCGGCGCGCAGGGCAGGATCGGCCTGCGGCAGATCGTCCAGGCCGTCGCGCAGCGCCTTGTAGTACATCATCGTGCCGCCCGCCAATAGCGGAATGCGGCCGCGCGCGCGAATCTCCCCGATCAGGCGCAGCGCATCGGCGCGGAATTCCGCGGCCGAATACGACTGGGCAGGATCCAGGATGTCCAGCAGGTGCTGCGGCACGCGGGCCTGCTCTTCTGCAGACGGCTTGGCCGTGCCGATGTCCATGCCGCGGTAGATCGTGGCCGAATCCACGTTGACGATTTCGAGCGGCCAGCGTTCGGCGAGCGCCAGCGTGGACGCGCTCTTGCCGGCCGCGGTGGGGCCGGCAAGGCAGATGACCGGGAGCGATGCGGGAGATTGGGAAGACGACAAGCTATTGTCCGCGCAGAAAGAGCTTGTCCAGGTCCGACATGGACCACTGCACCCAGGTGGGCCGCCCGTGATTGCACTGGTCGGCCCGTTCCGTGGTTTCCATCTGGCGCAGCAAGCCGTTCATCTCTTCAAGCGTGAGCTTGCGGTTGGCGCGCACGGACCCGTGGCAGGCCATGGTCGAGAGCAGTTCGTTGCGCTGTTCGGTGAGCAGTCGCGACACGCCGACGGCGCCCAGGTCGCGCAGCACGGCGCGGGCCAGGGTTTCGATGTCGCCGCGCGCCAGGATGGCCGGCACCGACCGCACGGCGATGGACGTGGGGCCTGACGGGCGCATCTCGAAACCCAGGTCGTTCAACTGTTCTTCGAACTCCTCGACCAGCGCCACATCCTTTTCCTGCGCGTGAAACACTACGGGCACCAGCAGGTCCTGGCGCGGCAGGCTGCGCGCGTCCAGGGCCTGCTTGAGCTGCTCGTAGACCACGCGCTCGTGCGCGGCGTGCATGTCCACCAGCACCATGCCGCGGCGGTTCTGCGCCAGGATGTAGACGCCGTGCAGCTGCGCCACCGCCATGCCCAGCGGGTGTTCTTCGTCGGCCGGTAACGCGGCGGACGCGGGCGCCGGTTCGCGCAGGGGCGCGGTGCGGGCCGTGGTGTCGTCGGTCAGCGGGCGATAGAGCGATTGCCAGTCGGCGGCCGGGATCCCGGCCGGTTCGGCGTGCAGGCGGAAGGGGACCTGGGTGTGCGGGCGCTGGGGGGCGGGAGAGGGGCGCAGGCCGTAGGCGGCGCCGTTGCCCGGGCCGCCGCTTGCGCCAGGGTAAGCGCCGGCATTCGAGCCGCCAGCCGCGGCGCCGTTCAAGCCGCCATTGCCGCCAATCGTGCTGCCGTAGCCGCCATTCACGCCGCCGTAGCCCGGGCGCGGAGATTCCGTCGTGGACGGCGAGGCCGGCCGGTAAGCCGGTGCGGCGGAGTCGGTCGAGGTCGCGTCGCCCGCCGGGCGCGCCACGGTTTCAAATTCGGCGTCTTCAGCGTGCCCCGCAGGCGCCACGGCCGACGAGCCGCCCATCTGGGCCAGCGTCTGGCTGACCGCGTGCGAGACAAAGCGGTGCACGGCGCCGCTGTCGCGGAAACGGACCTCGTGCTTGGCCGGGTGGACGTTCACGTCCACGGCGGCGGGGTCGATGTCCAGGAACAGCACGTACGCGGGCTGACGGTCGCCGTGCAGCACGTCGGCATAGGCCGAGCGCAGCGCGTGGCTGACGGTGCGGTCCCGCACGTAGCGGCCGTTCACGTAGAGGTATTGGCGGTCGGCGCGGGCGCGGGCGGCGGTCGGCCGGGTAATCATGCCGGCCAAGCTGACCGTGCCGACCGAATGCGACAGCAGCAGGCCGTGCTCGGCGAATTCGGCGCCCAGCACGTCGCGGATGCGCTGCGGCGGGTCGGCCGGCAGCCATTGGCGCTGTGCGCGGTCGTGGTGGAACAGGCGGAAGGCGATCTGCGGATGCGCCAGCGCGATGCGCTCCATGGCGTCGACGCAATGGCCGAATTCGGTGGCTTCGGAGCGCAGGAACTTGCGGCGGGCCGGCACGGCGTCGAACAGCTGGCGCACGTCGACCGTGGTGCCGGGCGGGCCGGACGCGGGGCCGACCTGCATGCTGCCCGCGTCGATCTGCCAGGCGTGATCGCCGTCGCGGGTGCGGGAAATGATGGATACCTGGGCGACCGACGCAATGGACGCCAGCGCTTCGCCGCGAAACCCCATGGAAGCGACCGATTCCAGCTCGTTCAGCGAACGGATCTTGCTGGTGGCGTGGCGGGCCAGCGCCAGGGGCAGTTCCTCGGGCGGAATGCCGCCGCCATCGTCCGTGACGGCGATACGCCGGATGCCGCCGCCTTCGAGGCGGACCTCGATGGCGCGCCCGCCCGCGTCGATGGCGTTTTCAAGGATTTCCTTGAGCACGGACGCGGGGCGCTCGATGACCTCGCCAGCGGCGATCTGGCTGATCAGCAGGTCGGGAAGCGCAAGGATGGAACGACGTTCGGTCATGAGGCCCAGATCTTATGTAGCAGTGCGGACGATTTTAGCGTCATGCCCCGGTCGGCTATAGTCGCTGACAAATTCCACTCGGATATCAGGGCCGCTTCAATGCTTGAGTTTTTCAATATGGTGCTTCACATCGACCAGACGCTTGGCCTTTGGGTCGAGCAGTACGGCGTGTGGGTGTACCTGGTGCTGTTTCTCATCGTCTTTGCGGAGACGGGGCTTGTCGTGCTGCCCTTCCTGCCGGGCGACTCGCTGCTGTTCATCGCCGGGGCCTTTGGTGCGACAGGGCATATCGACCCCGTTTTGATGTCGGTGTTGCTCATCGTCGCCGCCGTGACCGGCAACTCGCTGAACTACGCCATCGGCCGCTACATCGGGCCGCGGGTGTTCTCGATGAACCTGCGCTTTCTGGACCGGGGCGCGCTGATGCGCACGCACGCGTTCTACGAAAAGCACGGCGGCAAGACGATCGTGATGTCGCGCTTCATTCCGGTGGTGCGCACATTCGCGCCCTTCGTGGCGGGCGTGGCCGAGATGTCGATGGCGCGCTTCCAGCTGTTCAACATCATGGGCGCGCTGTTGTGGGTGATCAGCCTGGTGGCGGCGGGTTACTTCTTTGGCAACATCCCGATCATCCGCGATCACCTGAACACCATCGTGTTGGTGGGCCTGGCGGCGGCGGTCGTGCCGGTAGTGGGGGCCGGTGTCCTCAAGCTGGTGCGCGCGCGCCGCACGCAATAGCGTCCGCGCAGCGCAAACAAAAAGGCTATGCGCCGGAAGGTGCATAGCCTTTTTTCGTGGACCCTGAAATGAGTCCGAGCGCGGGGCCGACCCCGGCTAGCTCAGATCGCCCAAACGGGCCAGCGGCGGATTGGCCGTGAAGTAGCGCTGGATGCCGGTCATCATGGCCTGCGCCAGCTTGTCCTGGTGCGAGGAGCTGCGCAGCAGCGCTTCTTCTTGCGGATTGCTGATGAAGGCGGTTTCGACCAGCACCGACGGGATGTCCGGCGCCTTCAGCACGGCAAAGCCGGCCTGCTCGACGCTGTTCTTGTGCAGGCGGTTGATCTTCTTGATCTCGTCCAGGAAGGCGTTGCCAACCTTGAGCGAGTCATTGATCTGGGCCGTGGTGGACAGGTCCAGCAGCACTTTCGCGACCTGGCGATCGTGGCTGCCCAGGTTGACGCCGCCGATCAGGTCGGCCGCGTTTTCCTTGTCGGCCATCCAACGGGCCTGCGCGCTGGTGGCGCCGCGCTGGGACAGCGCAAACACCGACGAGCCGTTGGCCGAGGGCTTGACCCAGGCGTCCGCGTGGATCGAGATGAACAGGTCCGCATGCACGCGGCGCGCCTTTTGCACGCGCACGTGCAGGGGCACGAAGTAATCGTCGTCGCGCGTCAGGTAGGCGCGCATGTAGGGCTGGCTATCGATCAGCGCCTTCAGGCGCCGTGCGATGCGCAGGACCACGTCTTTTTCGCGCAGCCCGGATTTGCCGATGGCGCCCGGGTCTTCGCCGCCGTGCCCGGGATCCAGCGCGATGGTCAGCATGCGCGGCTTGCCGCGGCTGGCGGTGGCGGGGGGCTTGGGCGGGGTGGGCAGGGCGGGCGCCGGCTGCTGGCCGCGCACGCGCGGCGGCTCGGGCGGATCCGCGCGGGTCACCGGGTTGCGCTGGATGTCTTCAAGGATGCGCGCCAGCGGATCGTCCACGTCGGGCCCACTAGACTTATTCAGGATCGCGATCAGCGGATCCTGCGCGATCTTGGGATACAAGTCGAGCACCAGGCGGTACTGGTAATCGGCCACCGGCTTGAGCGTGAACACCTGCGGCGCCACGGGCTGCTTCAGGTCGAACACCAGCCGCACCACGTTCGGACGGTTCTGCGCCACGCGCAGGCTCTGGATGTAGGGGTCGTCGGGCCGGACCTTTGAAACCAGGTCGTTTAGTGCCGCGCTGAGGGTCAGTCCCTCGATATCGACCACCAGGCGGTGGGGATTTTCAAGGGTGAATTGTTCGGCCTTGAGTTCGCTGTCGAGTTCCAGCGTGACCCGGGTGTATTCGTCTGCCGGCCAGGTCCGGACAGCCAGGATCGTTGCAGCCTGCGCCAGCCTTGGCACGACCGGCAGGACGAGCAGGGTGGCGGCGACGCTGATCAGGCGTCGGCGGGTGGCGCCTGCCGAGGGGAGGGCGCCGTCAGGGGCGGGGGGACAATCGCGTTCAACCATGTTTGTCCTCGAGCGGTGTACGCGGTCAGGCTGGCGTCACGTCCGTCGCCTGCATAGTCCAGGCAGATCAGCAGGTCGGGCGGGGGCAAAAGACCCTCCGCCCGCTCCGGCCATTCGATCAAAACGACTGCTTCGTCACGCAGTAAATCCCGGAATCCTGCGTCCAACCATTCGCGCGAATCACTAAATCTATAAAAATCAAGGTGATAGAAGTATAAGTTAGAAACTTTATAGGATTCAAGCAGCGCGTAGCTTGGACTCTTGATTCGGCCTGTGATGCCGCTTTCCCGCAACAATGCCCTGGAGAAGGCCGTCTTTCCTGCCCCGAGGTCCCCTCGAAGGTGAATACATGCGCCTGGCAGGCCGGTTTTGGCGCCGGTGACCATCGGGGCGAGCTGGCGCGCCAGCGCCTCGGTGGCAGCTTCGTCGGGCAGGTGCAGGGTCAGGGTGGCGAGGGGGGCGGACATGGCGCGGGAGCAGTGGTAAAAAACGAGGATCGGAGCACAGATGGGAGCAATTATAGGAATGCGGGTTTCTGCTAACCTATAACGATTGCTATTCTCAATAATGTCGCGACTATGCGGCCTTCCGCCGCACGCGACTGACGCCGCCACGGAGTTGTACGCGCCATGAAGACCCGCATCGAAAGAGACACCTTTGGCCCCATCGAGGTGCCGGAAGACCACCTGTGGGGCGCGCAGACGCAGCGCTCCCTGCATTTCTTCGCGATTTCCACCGAGAAGATGCCGGAGCCGCTGGTCAATGCGATGGCAAGGCTCAAGCGCGCGGCGGCCAAGGTCAATGCCGACCTGGGCGAGCTGGACCCCAAGATCGCCGATGCGATCATGCGCGCCGCTGATGAAGTCGTCGCGGGCAAGTGGCCCAACGAGTTTCCGCTGTCCGTCTGGCAGACCGGTTCGGGCACGCAAAGCAACATGAACATGAACGAGGTGCTGGCCAACCGCGCCTCGGAATTGCTGGGCGGCGTGCGCGGCGAAGAGCGCAAGGTGCACCCGAACGACCACGTCAACCGCGGACAATCGTCGAACGACACCTTCCCGACCGCGATGCACGTGGCGGCCGCCGTGGAAGTTGAACACCGCCTGCTGCCGTCGCTGAAGGCCCTGCGCGCCACGCTGGCGGCCAAGAGCGCCAAGTTCTACGACATCGTCAAGATCGGCCGCACCCACCTGCAGGACGCCACGCCGCTGACGCTGGGCCAGGAACTGTCCGGCTACGTGGCGCAGCTGGATCTGGCGGAGCAGCAGATCCGCGCCACGCTGCCCGGGCTGCACCAACTGGCCATCGGCGGCACGGCAGTCGGCACCGGCCTGAACGCCCATCCGCAATTCAGCCCCAAGGTGTCGGCCGAACTGGCCCATGCCACCGGCACGGCGTTTGTCTCGGCGCCCAACAAGTTCCAGGCGCTGGCGTCGCACGAAGCGCTGCTGTTCGCGCACGGCGCGCTGAAGTCGCTGGCGGCGGGCCTCATGAAGATCGCCAACGACGTGCGCTGGCTGTCGAGCGGTCCGCGTTCGGGCCTGGGCGAGATCAGCATCCCCGAGAACGAGCCGGGCAGCTCGATCATGCCGGGCAAGGTCAACCCGACGCAGTGCGAAGCCATCACGATGCTGGCCGCGCAGGTCATGGGCAACGACGTGGCCATCAACATCGGCGGCGCCAGCGGCAATTTCGAGCTGAACGTCTACAAGCCGCTGGTGATCCACAACTTCCTGCAATCGGTGCGTCTGCTCACGGACGGCATGGCCAGCTTCGACCAGCATTGCGCCGCGGGCATCGAGCCCAACCACGAGCGCATCGCGGAACTGGTGGACCGTTCGCTGATGCTGGTGACCGCGCTGAATCCGCACATCGGCTACGACAAGGCCGCGCAGATCGCCAAGAAGGCGCACAAGGAAGGCCTGTCGCTGAAGGAATCGGCGCTGGCGCTGGGCTTTGTGACCGAAGCGCAGTTTGCCGAATGGGTCGTGCCGGGCTCGATGACGAACGCGCACAAGCCGTCGTAATCGTCATACGCCGGCCCGCGCCGCCGGTCCCGTGAATATGGCCGCCCCGCAAAGGGCGGCCATTTTTCTTGTGAGCGGGCTAGCGGCCCGCCACGAGCAGCCACATCGGGATCGTGACCGCTGAAAACAACGTGCCCAGCGAGATCAGCACGGCGACCATGCGGCCGTCTCCGCCCATGCGCATCGCCAGCACATACGCCGCGGATGCCGTGGGCAGCGCCGCGAACAGCAGCAACATGCGCGCTTCGAGCGGGGGCAGGTCGAGCAGGTGCGCCACCAGCAGCGCCACCGCGGGCAGCGCGACAAGCTTGACCGTCAGCATCCACGCGATCAGAGAGCCATAACCCTTGCCGCCTTCCCACGCCAGGCTGGCGCCCACGCAGATGATGCCCAGCGCAAGCGCCGCCGCGCCCAAGCGCCCGAACACTGTGTCGACGGGGCCGGGAAGCTGCAGTCCCGCCAGATTGCAGGCCAGGCCGAGCAGCGTGGAAATCACCAGCGGATTGCGCGCGAGTTCGCGCAGCAGGTTGCCGCCGCTGTGGCGCGCCAGGCCATATACGGCGGCGACGTTGGCCATGGGCACTGCAAAGCCGACGATCAGCGCCATGACGGTCTGGCCCGGCGCGCCCGCCAGGCTGGCCGACAGCGCCAGACCAATGTAGGTGTTGAAGCGGTACCCGCATTGCGCGGAGGAGGCGAGACCCAGCGACGAGGGCCGCAGCGCCAGGCCCGCCAGCCACGCCATCGCGACGCCGGCGGCAATGACCGACGCGGTGGCCTGCAGCAGCAGCGCCGCGTTGCCCGCCGTGATGGGCGTGCGCAGGATCGATTGGAACAGCAGCGCGGGGAACAGCACGAAGTAGACGAGACGTTCCGTGCCGGCGAAGAACTCGCGTGAGAAACCCAGTTTGTGACGTAGCGCCCAACCCAGCGCGACCAGCATGAAATCGGGGAGAACCAGGAGTGCAACAGACATGAGGGAGTGGTTTTTCGTCTGGCGCCGGGCGGCGTCGGGCGCGCTATGCGGGTGTAAGCATTTGCTGCTATTCTCCGTCATTCTGGCGGGCGCGTGTGCCACAAGCAACCTATAAATGCGGCGTAGACACGCTGCGCACAAGCAATGCGCCCGCACCGTTATCTGCTGGTCCGTCTACAGGCGGGCACAACACACAACGGTCCGTCTACACACGGGCTCGCAATCTTGGAGGAAACACAACTATGAATAAGGTCCGCTCCCTGGCAGTGGCCATCGCCCTTGCTACCGGTGCTGCCGGCACGTTGGGCGTTTCGGTCGCGCACGCCGCAGACAAGTACCCCAGCAAGGCCATCCGCGTGATCGTTCCGTTCGCGCCTGGCGGTTCCACGGACATCATTGCGCGCCTCGTGACGCAGCGCATGAGCCAGGAACTCGGCCAGCCGATGGTCGTTGAAAACAAGGGCGGCGCCGGCGGCGCCATCGGTGCGGCCGAAGCCGCGCGCGCACCGGCCGACGGCTACACGCTGTCCATCGCCACCGTCTCCACGATGGCTGTGAACCCCGCCTGCCGTCCGAAGGACCTGCCGTACGATCCGATCAAGGACTTCCAGCCGGTCACCAACTTCGCCAACACCGCCAACGTCGTGGCCGTGAACCCCAAGTTCCCCGCCAAGGACTTCAAGGGCTTCATCGAAGAGCTGAAGAAGAACCCGGGCAAGTATTCGTACGGCAGCTCGGGCACCTGCGGCGTGCTGCACCTGATGGGCGAGTCGTTCAAGATGGCCACCGGCACCGACATCGTGCACGTGCCCTACAAGGGTTCGGGCCCGGCGCTGGCTGACGCCGTCGGCGGCCAGATCGAAATCCTGTTCGACAACCTGCCGTCCTCGATGCCGCAGATCCAGGCCGGCAAGCTGAACGCCATGGCCATCGCGTGGCCCGAGCAGATCGGCACGATGAAGGGCGTGCCGACCTTCAAGGACGCCGGCTTCCCGGTGCTGAACCAGCCCGTCTGGTATGGCCTGCTGGCGCCCAAGGGCACGCCGATGGAAGTCGTGAACAAGCTGCGTGACGCCGCCGTCGTGGCCCTGAAGGACCCGAAGGTCATCAAGGCGCTGGACGAGCAAGGCTCGGCGCCGTCGGGCAACACGCCGGAAGAGTTCGCCAAGGAAATCCAGGAACAGTTCAACTGGGCCCAGGACGTCGTGAAGAAGCAGAACATCAAGCTGGACTGATGCTGCGCGGGGCGGCCTGGGTTGCCCCGATCGACACAGCAACGGGCGCCTTCGGGCGCCCGTTGTGCTTTGCGGGCCGCGCGCGGTTGGTCAGACGGGCGCGTCCAGCCCTTCCAGCAGCGCGGCGCACGCCGTGCGCAGACGTTCGATCAGGTCGCGGTGCAACGCCGACAGCGGATCCTGGTTGCGCGTCATGATGCTGATCGGCACGCGCAGCGCCGGTTCCAGACGGCGCAGGGTCATGCCGGGACGCAGCATGGCGCGCGCGGTGATGGCGTCAACGATGGCGTCGCCGCAGCCTGCATCGACCAGCGCGCAGGCCACGTAATGGGTCTGCACCTGGATGGCGACCTGCGGCGCCAGGCCCTGCGCGTCCAGCGCCAGTTGGAGCAGGGCGCCCGATGCGTCGCCCGCGTCCAGCACGATGAGCGTGTCGCCGGATGCTGTGGCGTCCGCGGTTTCAGACAATTCCGACAGTCTTAGCGGCCCATTCCCGGGCTTGCGGCTCAGGTGCACGAGTTCCGTGTGCCCCAGCCCCATGCGCGTCAGGCCGGGATAATCGTTCGTGTCGAACGTGATCGCCAGATCGAGCTCCCGCGTCAGCAGCCCTTGCACGAGTTCGGCGCTGTGGTGCGTGTGGATGTCGAAGGTGATGCCGGGTTGCGCGTTGCGGCTGTCGCGCACAACGCCGGGCAACAGACCCAGTCCCAACGCCGGCGCGCAGCCCAGCCGCAGATGGCCGTGGGGCCGGTCGCGCAGGTTGGTCGCCAGCCTGCGCACGCTGTTCAGATCCTGGCTCAGGCGCGCGATCTCGGGGGTGAGGATCTCGGCCTCGCGCGTGGCGACCAGCCGGCCCTTCACACGGTCGAACAGCTTGAAGCCCAGCTGGCTTTCGGCATGCGCCAGCAGTTTGCTCGCGGCAGGCTGGGAAATGTGCAGCGCGGCGGCGGCTTCGGTCAGGGATCCGGTGCGGCGGATCGCTTCGAATATCTCGATGTGGCGCAGGCGCATGGCGCGGAAATGGGGGGGGGTGATCCGAAACCGCGATTCTAAGCCGGATGGCGCGCCGCGCGCCGCCACAGGGGCGGCACCGCTACCGCCGTGAAACTGCCACCGCCGCGAAACCGCTGCAGTTGAACCGCGACAGCGGCGCGGCCCTTTGACTATCATGGACGCCAGCCGGATGTCCGGCGACCACCGGAGCCATCCATGCGCCTACGCCGCCACGCCGCCCTGCTGCTCGCCGCCGCGATAACCGGCCTGCCATTTGTTTCCGCCAGTTGGGCGCGCACGCCGCCCGCAGCCGAGGACATCAATCCCGAAGCCGCCAGCGGCGTCCAGGCGCGCCAGCTGGTGCGCGCGCCGCATTTCATGATGGTGTCGGCCAACCCGCTAGCCAGCCGCGCGGGCGAAGCGATGCTGCGGCGCGGCGGCAGCGTGGTGGACGCCGCCATTGCCACGCAGCTTGTGCTGAATCTGGTCGAGCCGCAATCGTCGGGCATTGGCGGGGGCGCGTTCATGGTGCTGTACTCCGCGGCGGACGGCCAGATCCGCACCATCGACAGCCGCGAGACCGCGCCCGCGGCCGCGCGGCCTGATCGCTTCCTGGATGCCGAAGGCAAGCCGCTGCCCTTTGCGCAGGCCGTCAACAACGGCATGTCGGTGGCGGTGCCCGGCCTGTTGCGCGGTCTGGAACTGGCGCACAAGACGCACGGCAAGCTGCCGTGGGCCGACCTGTTCCAGCCGGCCATTGAATTGGCGGAAGCGGGCTTTGCGGTGTCGCCGCGCCTGCATTCGCTGCTGGCCGGCAACAAGGCGCTGCCGCAGCAGGCCGCGGCGGCCGCGTATTTCTATGCGCCGGACGGCGCTCCCTGGCCCGTGGGCCACGTGCTGAAGAACCCGGAATTTGCACGCACCCTGCGCGCGGTGGCAACGCAAGGCGCCGACGCGTTCTACCAAGGCGATATCGCGCGCGACATCGTGGCCGCGGTGCAAAAGCATGAGAAGCCGGGCGACCTTACCCTTGCGGACCTTGCAGACTATCGCGCGAAGACGCGCGACCCCGTGTGCGGCGCGTACCGCGGCTATCAACTCTGCGGCATGGGTCCGCCCAGCAGCGGTCCCATCGCCGTCCTGCAGATGCTGGGCGAGCTGGAGCAGTTTCCGCTGAGCCGCTACGCGCCGGGCACGGCGCAGGCGGTGCATTATTTTTCAGAAGCCGGCCGGCTGGCCTTCGCCGACCGCGATTTCTACGTGGCCGACCCGGACTTCGAGCGCGTCCCGGTACGCGCCTTGCTGGACCCCGCCTACCTGCGCGCGCGCGGCGCGCTGATCCAGCCGGATCGCAGCATGAAGGTCGCGCTGCCCGGTGACCCCGAAGGCAAGCTGCTGTCGCTGGGCAAGGACAACGCGCTGGAACTGCCGTCCACCAGCCACCTCGTGGCGGTCGACGCGCAAGGCAACGCGCTCACCATGACGACGACCATCGAAAGCGAATTTGGCAGCAAGATTTTCGTGCGAGGCTTTCTGCTGAACAACGAGATGACCGATTTTTCGTCGTCGTTCAAGGACCCGGAAGGCCGGCTCGTCGCCAACCGCATCGAGCCGGGCAAGCGCCCGCGCAGCTCGATGGCGCCGATGATGGTGCTACGCGATGGCAAGCCTTACGTGCTGGTGGGCTCGCCGGGCGGCAGCGCAATCATCAACTACGTCGCCAAGACGCTCGTGGGCGTGCTGGACTGGAATCTCGATATTCAGTCGGCAATCGACCTGCCCAACATGGGCAGCCGCAACAAGGAAACCGAACTGGAGAAGGGCACGGCGCTGGAAGCATTGGCGCTGGAACTGGAGAGCATGGGGCACCCGGTGCGCATCACCGAGTTTCCCAGCGGCATCCACGGCATCGTCATCGACGCGAAGGGCCTGCAAGGCGGCGCGGACCCGCGCCGCGAAGGGCTGGCGGTGGGCGGCTGACGCCGCGCTGCGGCGCCAGGCCCGGCGGGGGGCGTCCTCGCTGAGACGCCGCGGCCAATACGTGAGGCTGAGGCGCCCGGCTGAGGGTGCCTCAGCCGTGGCGCCACGCATCACTCCAGCGCCGAGGGATCCAGCTCCATCTTGGCCTCGCGGCGCCGTGCCAGCCAGGTCACAAACCACATCACCACGCCCAGCAGCAGCAGCCAGCCGGCGACCTGGTACTGGATCACGTCACGGCCCGTCAGCGGCGTAACCAGGAACAGGCAGGCCGCGGCGCCCAGCCACGGGACGATGCGGTTGATGGAAAAGTGCTTGTGCTTGACCTTGTCACGCCGCAGCACCAGCACCGCGACGTTCACGAACGCGAACACGCCCAGCAGCAGCAACGCGGTGGTGCCGCCCAGCGCGCGGATCGCCTGCGAGTCGGTCAGCGAGACCAGGATGATGAGGCCGAAGGCCAGCGCCGTCGTGAACAGGATGGCCGTCCACGGCGTCTGGTTCTTGCGGTGCACGTGCGCCAGGAACGACGGCAGCACGCCCTGACGCGACATGCCGTACAACAGGCGGCTGGCCATCATCATGTTGATCAGCGCCGAGTTCGCCACGGCGAACATCGAGATGATCGGCATGATGTACTCCACGGGCAGATCCGGCGCGGCGCGCTTGACCACCAGCACCAGCGGCGTGCTGCTCTTGGCCAGTTCGCCCACCGGCACCAGCGCAACGGCGCAGATGGACACCAGCACATAGATGAGTGCCGTGATGCCCAGGCCGGTCAGCATGACCTTCGGGAAGATGCGGCTGGGATCGTGCGTTTCCTCGGCCATGTTGACCGAATCCTCGAAGCCGACCATGGCGAAGAACGCGAGCGCGGTGGCCGAGGTCACGGCCAGGAACACGCTCTTGTCCTCGGGCGTGTCGAACGCGACGACGCGCGAGAAGTCCGCCTGGCCGCCGGAGATGGCGTAAAAGCCAAGTAGGATGACCATCAGCAGACCCGACAGCTCGATCAGCGTAAGCACAACGTTGGCGCGAACGCTTTCAGTCGCGCCACGAAAGTTGACCAGCATGACCAGCGTCATGAAGCCCAGCGCGCCAAGCGTGATCCAGTGCTTTTCGGCCTCGATGCCCATCGCGGCGAACAGGTTGGCGGCGAAGGCCTGCGAGGCGGTGGCGGCCGACGTCAGGCCGGAACACATGACGGTAAAGCAGACGATGAACGTCAGGAAGTGCACGCCGAACGCCTTGTGGACGTAGAGCGCGGCGCCCGCGGCGCGCGGGTACTTGGTGACCAATTCAAGGTAGGACAGCGCGGTCAGCAGGGCCACCCCGAAGGCGACCAGGAACGGCAGCCAGGCCGCGCCGCCGACTTCAGCGGCCACTTGCCCTGTCAGTGCGTAGACGCCGGTGCCCAGGATGTCGCCAACAATGAATAGCAGAAGCAGCTTCGGGCCCATCACCCGTTTCAGCTGGCCGTGGTCTTGTGAGTCTGTCGTGGCCATAGTCTTTTATTTCCTCTTATGTGGCTCGCCTTTTTATGTGGCTCGGGAAAGCGTGCAGATGCGACGCAAAATGCAAAAAAAGTCTACGGCGGCAATAGGGCGATGTGCTGAAACCAAATGTCTAAGTTGTTGCGCGCGGGGATAGCGGTCCATTTCGGACGGTGTCAGACACCCGGGCGAGTGGGCCGTCAGTCTGTGACACCGGATATGCGGGTGTCTGACACCTGGCCAAGCGGAAACGCTGCAGCAAAAAAAGCCCGGCGGGCGCCGGGCGGGGTCATCGATGCGGGATCAGTCCTGCCCGGCTGGCGGCGCCAGGTCTGGCGGCAGCTTGCGCAGCGTGGCGGGCGTTCGCGACAGCTTGATGGGCGAGCCCACGCCTTTGTAATCGCCCTGTTCCAGCACCATGCCGCGATGCCGCGTATGCGGATGCGCGAGCGCCTGATCGACCGTCTGCACGGCGGCGGCAGGCACGCCGGCGCGCAGCAGTTGGTCGGCAAGCGCGGCGGCTTCATGGCGGGCAAGCAGCGCAGAGAGATCGTCCCGCAGCGCCTGGCGATGGCGCAGGCGGTCTGCATTCGTGGCATAGCGCGCATCCTCGGCCAGCGCCGGCGCATCGAGCGTCTGCGCCAGCATCGCAAACTGGCGGTTGTTGCCCACGGCCAGAAAGATCGGCCCGCTGGCGGTCGGCAAGGTTTCGTACGGCGCGATGTTCGGGTGCGCGTTGCCGCTGCGCTGCGGCACCTTGCCGCTGTAGAAATAATTGGGCGCATGCGGGTGCAGCAGCGACAGCGCGCAGTCGTACAGCGTGATGTCCAGGAACTGCCCCAGCCCGCTGCGCGTGCGCTCATTGAGCGCCAGCAGGATCGCCACCGCTGCGTTCAGCCCCGTCACCATGTCCACCACCGGCAGGCCCACGCGCGTCGCTTCGCCGTCCGCATCGCCGTTTACGCTCATCAGCCCGCACATCGCCTGCGCGCACGCGTCGTAGCCGGGCAAGCCGCCCAGCGGGCCGTCCGAGCCGAACCCGCTGACGCGGCAATGGATCAGCGCGGGGAAGGCCGCCTTCAGGTCTTCATAGCCCAGGCCCCACTTTTCCAACGTGCCGGGCTTGAAGTTCTCGACCAGCACGTCGGCGTCAGCCAGCAGGTGGCGCAGGAGTTCCTGCCCGGCGGGCTGCGACAGATCCAGCGTCATGCCGTCCTTGTTGCGGTTCACGCCGACAAAGTACGAGGCCGTCTCGCCCAGAAAGGGCGGACCCCAGCCGCGCGTCTCGTCGCCGCCGGGCGGCTCGATCTTCAGCACGTCGGCGCCGTGGTCGGCCAGGATCTGCGTGCAGTACGGACCGCCCAGCACGCGTGACAGATCGATCACCTTGCAGCCCGCAAGGGCGCCGGCATTGGGTAGGGTGTGAGCCATGGAATTCTTCGCGTCAGTCGATGGAAACGTTGGCGCTCTGGATCAGCTCGCGCCACTTGGGGACTTCGGTGGTGATGAAGGTGGACAGACCCTGCGGCGTCTTGTCCTGCGCTTCGACGATGCCCTGCATGCGCAGCGTCTGCTCGATCGCGGGATCGGACAGCGCCGTCTTGAAGGCTTGGTTCAGCGTGTTCACCACATCGGCCGGGGTGTCTTTGGGCGCGACGATGCCGAAGAAGACGCTGACGTCATAGCCCTTCAGCCCCTGCTCGGACAGCGTCGGCAGCTCGGGCAGCGCGTCGGAACGCTGCGCGCTGGCCAGGCCGATGGCGCGCAGCTTGCCCGCCTTGATGTACGGCAGCGCAGTCAGGATGTCGGTGAACGACATCGACACCTGGCCGCCCAGCAGATCGTTCAGCGCGGGGCCCGTGCCCTTGTACGGGATGTGCATGATCTTGGTGCCGGCCATGCGGTTGAACAGGATGCCGGCCAGGTGCGACGACGCGCCGTTGCCGGACGAGGCGTAGCTCAGCTTGTCCGGATTCTTCTGCGCGTAGGCGATCAGCTCCTGCATGTTGTTGGCGGGCACCGACGGGTTCACGACCAGGATGTTGGGCAGGTGGCCGATGCGGATGATGGGCGCGAAGCTGGTCTCGGGGTTGTAGTTCTGCTTCTTGTACAGGCTGACGTTGATGGCCAGCGGGCCGGACGTGCCGAACAGAATGGTGTAGCCGTCGGGCTTGGCGGACGCGACGTATTCAGAGCCGATGTTGCCGCCCGCGCCGCTGCGGTTTTCGACGATGACGTTCTGCTTGAGCGGCTCGCGCAGCTTTTCGGCCAGGCGGCGCGCCAGCGCGTCGGTGGGGCCGCCGGGCGGGAAGGGCACGACCAGCGTGACCGGCCGCGCAGTGGGGTAGGCGTCTGCGGCAACGGCCGGGGTGGCCGCGACGATGGCGGCGGCCGCCAGGAACAGGGGGGTGAAATAGCGTTTCATGCATGTCTCCAGTGGATGGCGCGCCGGCTGTGCCGCCGGCGTCGGGTTACTGCAAAAGCCGGATGGGCGTTACAGCGCGTACTGCAGGATGGCCTGGCAGGCCGCGCTTTCGTCAGGCGGGATGGCATAGGGATCGCGCGGCGCCAGGCGGTGCAGCAGCACCTGGTCGGCCAGCCGCGCGCGGCTTTCCAGACCCGTGCCGGTGGCTTCCCAGCGCAACGCGGCCATGGACACCGCGTGATACAGCAGCGATGCGGCCTGGCGCGCCAGCTGGGCATGGTCGCCTTGCGCGGCATGTTCCGCCAGCGCGTAGGTCTTTTCCAGGGCGCTGGCCTGCAGATCGGCCAGTTCGGGCGGGCAGGGCGCGCCGTCCGCCAGCAGGCGGTCGATGTGGCTGCGCAGCGCGGGCAGGGAATGTTCTTTCTTGATGGCGCGCAGGACATCCAGCGCGACGATGTTGCTGGTGCCTTCCCAGATGGAACCAAGATGCGCGTCGCGCACCAGGCGCGGGTCGGTGAACTCCTCGATGTAGCCGCAGCCGCCGCGTACTTCCATCGCGTCGCCGGTGACCTTGCGCGCGTCGCGGCAGGCGCGGAACTTGATCAGCGGTGTCAGGATGCGCGCCAGCGCGGGGTCCGCCGCGCCTTGATCGGCGTCGGCCAGCGCGCGCGCCGTCTGGAACATCACGCTGCGCGCCTGTTCCGCCCACACGATCATCTTGACGAGCTGGCGCTGCATCAGCGGCATGTCGATCAGCCGCTTGCCGAAGGCGCGGCGATGCTGCGACACATAGACGGCTTCAGTGACAGCGCGGCGCATCAGGCCCGCGGCGCGCATGCCGTTGGACAGGCGCGAATTGTTGATCATGTCGGCCATGTGCTTGAAGCCGCGGCCGCGTTCGCCCACCAGCCAGGCCACCGCGCCTTCCAGACGGATTTCGCCGCTGGCCATGGAGCGCGTGCCCAACTTGTCCTTCAGGCGCAGGATGCGGTAGTGGTTGTGCGTGCCGTCCGCCAGGTCGCGCGGCAGCAGAAAGAGCGACACGCCCTTCAGGCCGGGGTCCGTTTCGCTGCGGGCCAGCACCATCGCAAAGCCGGCGTCGGGGTTCGAGCAGAACCACTTGTCGCCGTGAATGCGCCAAGTGCCGTCGTCCTGCGCTTGCGCCGTAACTTCGGTGGCGCTGACATCCGAGCCCGCGCCCTGTTCGGTCATGAACATGGCGCCCTGGCGCAGCGTGTCGAAGTCCTGCGACGTCACCTGCGGCAGCACGCGTTCGACCAGTGCCGGGTCGCCGAATTTGCGCAACGTGCGCGCCAGCGAGTCCGTCATGCTGACCGGGCAGCACAGGCCGAACTCCGCCTGCACGAAGAGATGGCTGAGCGCGTATTTGGCGGCGGCGGGCATGGGCTCGGGCCAGCCGAGCACCCCGCCCCGGTGGGACAGGGCGGCCAGCCCGAATTCGCTATAGGCCAGGCGTTCCAGTTCGACGTAGGCCGGATGCTTGTCGATGCGGGACTCGTCCGTGCCGGCCCGGGTGCGCACGGACAGCGTGGGCGGATGCTTGTCAGCCACGGAAGCCAGTTCGTCCATCACCCCGCCTGCCAGTTCGCCCAACCGGCTCAGGTGCGGCAACAGATGCGCGTGCAGGGCGGGCGGCAGGTAGCGTCGGCTCAGCGCCTCGGCGTATGGGTCGGCGCTGAACAGGTTCAGCCCGCGGGAATCCGGGACGGGCGTGGCGGTGGCGGCAACGGGCAAGGCAGGGGTATCCATGGCGGCATCCGGGTCGAACGGGGAGATGTCCTATGGTGAGGGCCTTGATTTATCTATTCAAATACTGTTTTGATGTAGATCAATCCAAAAAAAATATAGATATGCCTTAAGGAGGGACGCATGGACTTGGAACCCCGGCTGCTGCGCTACTTCATCGCCGTGGCCGAAGAGCGCCATTTCAGCCGCGCGGCGGCGCGCCTGCACATCTCGCAGCCGCCGCTCAGTTACGCGATCCGCCAGCTGGAAGAGAACATCGGCGCGCGCCTCTTGGCCCGCACCAGCCGGCATGTCGAGCTGACCGACGCCGGCCAGGCGCTCTACCACGAGGCCCTGATTCTGCTGCGCCAGGCTGAAGAGGTCCGCACGCTGGTGCGCCAGGTGGACGCGGGCCTGCGGGGCCGGCTGCGCATCGGCTTCGTGGGGTCGATGCTGTATCGGGGCCTGCCCGCGCTGCTGAGCGCCATGCGCACGGAACTGCCCGACGTGGAGCACGTGCTGACCGAACTGAACTCACATGACCAGATCGAGGCGGTGCGGCGCGGCGAGCAGGATCTGGGCTTCATCCACGCCAATCCGGTGCCGGACGGCGTGCAGGCGCGTGATCTGATGGCCGAGCCGTTCGTCGTGTGTCTGCCGGACGCGCATCGGCTCGCGCAGCGCACGACGCTGCGGCTGGCGGAGCTGGCGGAGGATGACTTTGTCTTCTTCGCGCGGGCGGCCTCGCCCAGCTATTACGAAACCGTGTTGGCCATGTGCGTGTCGGCCGGCTTCATGCCGGCGATCCGGCACGAGGTGCGCCACTGGCTGAGCGTGGCGTCGCTGGTGTCGCAGGGATTGGGGGTGTCGATCGTGCCGGCGTGCCTGTCGCGCAGCGGGCTGGCGGGCACGCGGTTCATTGCGTTTGAACACGATGCGCGCTCGATCAGCCAGGTGATCTGGCCCGATGCGGCGCGCTCGCCCTTGCAGGAGCGCGCGGTGGCGTTGGTGGCCCAGGCGTTTCCGCCGTTGCAACCGCCCGCCGCGGTCCCGTCAAAGGCGTGAGGATCAGCGGAACACGACGGTCTTGTTGCGGTTCAGCAGGATGCGGTGTTCGACGTGGCTGCGCACGGCGCGAGACAGCACCAGGGATTCGATGTCGCTGCCCACCTGGGTCAGGTCCTGGGCGGTCATCGTGTGGTCGACGCGTTCGATGTCCTGGTCGATGATCGGGCCTTCGTCCAGGTCCGAGGTGACGTAGTGGGCCGTGGCGCCGATGATCTTCACGCCGCGCGCATGCGCCTGGTGGTAGGGGCGTGCGCCCTTGAAGCTGGGCAGGAAGCTGTGGTGGATGTTGATCGCGCGTCCGGTCAGCGCGCGGCACATGTCGGCGGACAGGATCTGCATGTAGCGCGCCAGCACGACCAGGTCGATGTTCGCCTCGTCGACGATCTTGAGCACCTGCTTTTCCTGTTCCAGCTTGGTGTCGGGCGTGACCGGCAGGTGGTGGAACGGGATGTTGTAGGTGGCGGCCAGGCCGGCGTAGTCGTTGTGATTCGAGACGATGGCGGCCACTTCGGCATGTAGATGGCCGCTGTGCACGCGGAACAGCAGGTCGTTCAAGCAGTGGCCCTGCTTGCTGACCATGATGAGCAGGCGTTCCTTGCGGCGCGCGTCGTGCAGCTTCAGTTCCATGCCGTAGTCGGCGGACATGGCGTCCAGGCGGGTGCGCAGGTCGTCGGCGGAGGCGCCGACCGGCAGGTCGAAGTGCACGCGCAGAAAGAACCGGCCGGTCTCTTCGTCGCCGAACTGCTGCGAATCCAGGATGTTGCAACCCAGTTCGAACAACAGGCCGCTGACGCGGTAGACGATGCCGGTGCGGTCGGGGCAGGACAGGGTCAGGATGTAGTCGTTGTGCTGCATGGCGGAAATGGATGAATAAGAAAGAGGAAGCGGGCGGAGATCAGGCGGACAGGCGCGCCAGGGTTTCTTCCGCCAGGGCCAGGCTGGAGGTCAGCCCGGGGGATTCGATGCCGAACAGGTTCACCAGGCCGGGCACGCCATGCACGGCGGGTCCGGCGATGACGAAGTCGGCGGCCGGCTCGTGCGGGCCCGAGATCTTGGGCCGGATGCCCGTGTAACCGGGCGCCAGCGCGTCGTCCGGCAACGCTGGCCAATAGGTGCGGACGGCTTCGTAGAACACCTCGGCGCGGGATGGGTCCAGCGTGTAGTCCTCGGTCCCGACCCATTCGGTGTCGGGGCCGAACTTGGCCTGGCCGCCCATGTCCAGTGTCAGGTGCACGCCCAGGCCGGCATGCTGGGGCACGGGATAGATCAGGCGCGAAAACGGCGCGCGCCCGGACAGCGTGAAATAGCTGCCCTTGCACAGGTAATCGGTGGGGATGCTGTCTGCCGGCACGCCTTCGATGCGCCGCGCCAGGGCGGGCGCCTGCAGGCCGGCCGAGTTGATCAGCACGTTGCAGGTCAGTTGCATGGCGTCATCGCCGCCGAACTGCAGTTCAAAGCCGCCTTCAGGACGCACACGCCCCGACACGAGCGGGGTATGGAAGACGCATTGGGCGCCCGCGTTTTCGGCGTCGCCCTGAAAAGACAGCATCAGCGCGTGGCTGTCCACGATGCCGGTGGACGGCGACACCAGCGCGGCGGTGCATTGCAGCGCGGGCTCCAGGCGCATGGCTTCTTCGCCCGCGATGTACTGCAGGTCGTCCACGCCATTGGCGCGGGCGCGCTGGGCGATGCCTTCCAGCTGCGTGGCCTGTTCGGGGCTGGTGGCGACGATGAGCTTGCCCAGCCGCTTGTGCGGCACGCCGCGCTCGGCGCAGTACGCGTACAGCAGATGCTTGCCGCGCACGCATAGCCGCGCCTTCAGGCTTCCGGCGGGGTAATAGATGCCGGCGTGGATGACTTCGGAGTTGCGCGAGCTGGTGCCGGTGCCGATGGCCTCGGTGGCCTCGGCCACCAGCACCTCGCGGCCGGATTGGGCCAGCGCGCGGGCGATCGCCAGCCCGACCACGCCGGCGCCGATGACGACGCAATCGACGTCGACGCTCATGATTTGGCCTTCTCGGCGCGCGTGCCGGCCGGCGTCAGGTCGAATCCGCCAGCGTGAAACACCAGCGGCGGCTCGCCGCTATGACCGCAACGTTCGACTTCTCCGACCATGATGACGTGATCTCCTTCGACATAGCGGCTGCGGTTGCGGCACTCGAACCACGCGGCGCAGTGCCCGTCCAGCATCGGCGTGCCGCCCGGCGCGTAATGCACCTGCAGTCCGGCATAGCGGTCCGGCGTCTTGCCGGTCGCAAAGCGCCGCGCCAGCGCGATCTGATCCGCGCTCAGCACGTTTACCACGTAGCGCTCGCACTGTTCGAAGGCCTCCAGCGACGAGGAGCCCAGCGACAGGCTCCACAGCACCAGCGGCGGGTTCAGCGAGACCGAATTGAACGAGCTGACCGTCAGGCCGATGGGCGCGCCGTCCTGGCCGGCGGTCGTCACGACCGTCACGCCGGTGGCGTAACGGCCCAATGCGGTGCGAAAGAAGACGGAATCGAAATCAGGGGAGGAGGCGGACATGCAGTAGACAGTTCGGTCGGGCGCGGGAGGCGCCCGGCGTGGGGACGCCCCGCGTCGGGGGCGCCTGTATCAGGGAGACAGGCGTTCGATCTTCCAGTCCGCGCCGTCCGCGACGTAGCGCAGGCGGTCGTGCAGGCGGGACGGCCGGCCTTGCCAGAACTCAAAGGCGGTGGGCTTCAGACGGTAGCCGCCCCAGTGCGGCGGACGCGGCGGCTGTTCGCCGAAGCGTTCGCGGAATTCCTTTTCGCGGGCTTCCAGTTCTTCGCGGGTGATGGGCTGGCTCTGGCGCGAAGCCCAGGCGCCGATGCGCGATCCGGCCGGGCGGCTGTGATAGTAAGCGTCCGACTCTTCGGCGGCCACTTTATCCACCACGCCCTCGATGCGGACCTGGCGCTCCAGCGGCTGCCAGAAGAACAGCAGGCTGGCGCGCGGTTCGGCCAGCAGATCCAGGCCCTTGCGCGATTCGTAATTGGTGAAGAACGTGAAGCCTTGGTCGTCAAAGCCCTTGATGAGGACGATGCGGGCGCTGGGCTGGCCGCTGGCATCCACCGTCGCCAGGGTCATGGCGTTGGGTTCGGGCACTTTGGCCGCGAGGGCCTCGTCGAACCAGCGGGTGAATTGCTCGAACGGGGAGCGGGCGGCCTGGCTTTCCAGGAGCACATTCTTTTCGTAGCTTTGACGCAGATCAGAGACGGACATGGTCTTAGGGGTTCAGCGTTGATAACAGGGAGTTTATACCGCCTGGAAGACCGGCCCCTCATTGACCCCGCGCAGGCCCCGGGCAAGTTCGCCGCGCCTGCTTGCCCCTTGGGCGTTAGGGACCTTCGGGCAGCGGGTGGCCGTCCAGTTCCAGCCGGCGTGCGATCGCGTCGAGCCGGGCGTCGTGGATGCCGGCGGACCGCAGGGCCTGGGCGGTCTGCACCACATAGTCCGTGCACGGGCCGTAGCGTCCCGCCGCGCGGCGCACGATCTCCAGCAGTTCCGGCTCGGGCAGTGCGCGGATATAGGCGGGATTGCTGCGGTTCATGATGAAGACCAGGGCGCGGACGACCCCTTCGTCCGTGGCGCAGTTGATCCAGCGGGGCAGGTAGGCGCCCGTGGACATCTCGCGTTCCCAGAGGGCGGGAAAGTAATTGGGGACCTGGTCGCCGGCCAGGCGGTAGACCACACCCCGGCAGGAACCGCCGCGATCCAGTCCAAACACCAGGCCCGGGCATTCGGGCGTGCCCCGGTTCACCCGCGACCACAGGCAAAGCGCCCGGTGGTGGCCGCGCAGCGTGGCCAGGCGCCGTTCCTGGAAGTCGAAATCCGGCCGCCAGATCAGGGATCCGTACCCGAATACCCAGACGTCTTCCCCGGCTTGCCAGTGTTTGAGCGCGTCGTCGAGCGAGGCTTGGCGTTCTTCTGCCGTCCAGAGCCGGAAGGGCAAGGACGCGCCGGAGATGTCGGAGGGGGAGGACTGCTTGTTCACAACTACGTTTTCCGTTCAGGCTCGTGCGGAGGATTTCGGTTGGCCCAGCCCCCGGCCATCAGCGCCACGGAATAGGCCCAGAAAAGCGGGGCAACGCCAATTACCGCACCCAGCGCGCCGAAGGTCAACGGCAGGGACACCTGCGAACCGTTGATCAGCGCCATGCGCAGGCCCACTGCTTCGGCGGCGCGGCCCGGCGGCGAGTATTGGTGCAGCAGGGACAGCATGCTGGGTTGGCAACAGCCCAGCGCCAGTCCCAGGATGAAAGACAGCACGATCAGGACGGTAACGTCGGTGAACAGCGGGTAAAGCACAAAGTCGATCGCCGCGGTGGCCATGGCCACTCGCACCAGTGTCCAGGATCGCACCCGGCGCTGGATCAGCGGCAAAGCCAGCCGGATAACGAAAGTTGCCGCCGCGAATGACGCAAGAATGACGCCGATGGTGGTGGCGGACAAGCCAATCGCCACGCCGAAGATCGGTACGACGAACAGGTGGGTATCCCACGCGCCGGACAGGATGGTGTTCACCATCAGGACTCGGCGCAAGGCGGGCACGGCGAGCAACTCGGTCACCCGGCGGCGCTGGGCTTCTCGCACGCCGGTGATGGCAGCGTCGACGGCCTTCAACTGATGCCGCAGCGCATACAGGCCGATTCCCGAGACCAGGGGCCCGACGGCGAGGAGGCCGAAGGCCGTGCGCGTACCCAGGTGGTCAATGGCCAGACCGGCGATCAAAGGACCGGAAAATCCCGACCCTGCCAGGGCCAATGACATGAACGAGAAATTGCGCAGCCGCTTTTCGGGTTCGGCGTGTCCCAGCAGATCCTGCGTGGCGACCTGATGCAGCATGAAGCCGATGCCGATGCAGCAGGACGCCACCAGCAGCGCGGACTGGGTTTGTGGAATAGAGGGGAGTAGCGTGCCGAAGGCCACCAATGTGGTGCCGATGACCAGCGGACGGACGATGCCGACCCGGTCCACCCAGCGACCCGCGCGGACCGAAAACAGCATGGGCAGCACGGCAAACACCGCCACCAGCGTGCCCACCGTGAATGTGGACAGCCCCATCTGAAGCGCCGTCAGGGAAACGGTGATCCGTCCCCCGGTCAGCGCCACATGATTCATCATTGCCAGCAGGCACAAAAGCACCGCCCCGGAAAATTCCGGGGAACTGGATGGCGAGGAGGGGGATCTGTTGGAGGTAGACACGGCTTAACTGCATTCATTCTGTTCGTAACGTCCGGCTATGTCGAGGCGATGCGATTTTGCGCTGCAGCGGACAGTGACTAGTCACATTGCGAAGTTAACGGTCTCTACCGGACAAGTCTCGCGCTTATTCGGCAAGATGACGGCACGTTCGCGGCAGGTGCGGTAAAACGGTTCCGCAACCGTCCTGGGATCGTTGTATCGTTCACGCAACGGAACACGTCCGCCCGGCGCAATTCACCTGCGAATTACGCCGCTTGTTTGCAGCATTACCGGCGCCGCCCGTGGCGCCTTGCCGTTCCCATCGTCCAGGTTCAATGAAAAAGTCCCGCAGCAAGTTCAAGCGCTACGTCCTGATAGCCGTCATCCTCCTGCTTCTTGTCTTCGGTGCGCGCGCCGCATTCTTTTCGGCGCCGCCGCCGCCTACCTTCGCCGTGGCCGAGGTGTCCCGCGCGGACCTGGAAGACAGCGTCCTGGCCAGCGGCACCATCGACGCCATCGAACGCGTCAGCGTCGGTGCGCAGGCCACGGGCCAGCTCAAGTCCCTGAAGGTGGAACTGGGCGATCGCGTCAAGAAAGGACAACTGGTCGCCGAGATCGATGACCTGACCCAGCAGAACGAGCTGCGCAACGCCGAAGCGGCGCTGCAGACGCGGCGCGCCGAGCGGGCGGCCAAGGTCGCCACGCTGAAGCAGGCCGAACTGGCGTTCAAGCGCCAGCGCATGATGCTGGCGGCCGACGCCAGCTCGCGCGAGGCCTATGAAACCGCCGAGGCCACGCTGGCCGTGACCCGTGCCGAGATCGCGTCGCTGGACGCGCAGATCGCGCAGGCCGAGATCCAGGTGGACACGGCCCGGGTCAACCTGGGTTACACGCGCATCGTCTCGCCGATCGACGGCATGGTGGTGGCGGTGGTGACCAAAGAAGGCCAGACGGTCAACTCCATCCAGAGCGCGCCCACCATCATCAAGGTGGCGCAGGTGGACACCATGACGATCAAGGCGCAGATCTCCGAGGCCGACGTGACGCGGGTCAAGCCCGGGCTGCCGGTCTACTTCACGATCCTGGGCGAACCGGACGAGCGCTACCGCGCCACGCTGCGCGCGGTGGAACCGGCCCCGGATTCCATCCAGAAGGATGACGCGGCGTCGTCGCTGACGTCCTCGACCAGCACCTCCACCAGCGCCGCGGTCTACTACAACGGGCTGTTCGACGTGCCCAACCCCGACGAGAAGCTGCGCATCTCGATGACGGCGCAGGTCTTCATCGTGCTGGGCGAGGCCAAGGGGGCGGTGGTGGTGCCGGCGTCGGCGCTGGGCAAGCGCGGCGCGGACGGGCGCTACGAGGTGCGCGTGGTGCTGGACGGCAACAAGACCGAGACGCGCCAGGTCCGCATCGGCATGAACAACAATGTGCAGGCGCAGGTGCTGGAAGGCCTGGAGGTGGGCGAACGCGTCGTGTCGGCGGATTCGTCGCCGGCCGCCGCCAAGCCGGGAGCCTGACATGAGCGGTCCGCTCATTTCCCTGTCGGGCGTGCGCCGCGAGTTTCCGGCGGGCGACCAGACGATTGCGGTCCTGAAGGACGTCAACCTGACGATCGAGGCGGGCGAGATGGTCGCGATCGTGGGGGCGTCCGGTTCGGGCAAGTCGACGCTCATGAACATCCTGGGCTGCCTGGACCGGCCCACGCGCGGCGATTACAAAGTCGACGGCCGCAGCACGGGCGAGCTCGATCCGGACGAGCTGGCAGAGCTGCGCCGGGAGCACTTCGGGTTCATCTTCCAGCGCTATCACCTGCTGGCGGACCTGAGCGCGCAGGGCAACGTGGAGGTTCCGGCCGTCTACGCGGGCAAGCGCCGCGAGGCGCGGCTGGAACGGGCTTCGGCCTTGCTGGCGCGCCTGGGCCTGGCCGATCGCTCCGAGCACCGGCCCGGCCAGTTGTCCGGCGGTCAGCAGCAGCGCGTGAGTATCGCGCGGGCGCTGATGAACGGCGGCGACATCATCCTGGCCGACGAGCCCACGGGCGCCCTGGACACGCATACGGGCCAGGAGGTGCTGCGCATCCTGGAAGAACTGAACGCGGCGGGACACACGATCATCATCGTCACGCACGATATGAACGTGGCGCGCCACGCGCAGCGCATCATCGAGATCAGTGACGGCGAGATCGTCGCGGACAAGCGCAATCCGGACGCGCCGCGCCATCAGACGGCATTGGACGAGGCCCCGGCGATGGCCCAGCGGCCGGCCTGGCAGGCGTATCTGGACCGCTGCGGCGAGGCGCTGCGCATGGCGCTGCTGGCGATGAACGCGCATCGGCTGCGCACGTCACTGACGATGCTGGGCATCATCATCGGCATTGCGGCGGTGGTGTCGGTGGTGGCGCTGGGCGAGGGCTCGCGGCGCAAGATCCTGGAAGACATCAGCGCGATCGGCACGAACACGGTTGAGGTTTTTCCGGGTAAGGATTTCGGCGACGAGAAGGCGGTGAACATCCGCACGCTGGTGGCGGCGGACGCCGAGGCGTTGGCGCGCGAGTCGTATGTGGACAGCGTGACGCCGGAAGTGGGCACGAGCAATACGCTGCGTTACCGCAACGTGTCGGTGAATGGGTCGATCCAGGGCGTGGGCGATCAATACTTCCGGGTGCGCGCGATCAAACTGGCCGAGGGCAAGTTCTTTGACGAGACCAGCGTGGCGCGCCGCGCGCAGGAAGTGGTGATCGACGAGGGCACGCGGCGTGCGCTGTTCGGGTCGCATACGGAGCCCATCGGGCAGGTGATTTTCCTTGGGTCGATGCCGGCGCGCGTGATCGGGGTGACGCAGAAGAAGGACACGGTGTTTGGCAGCAACGATTCGCTGAACGTGTGGATTCCCTATACAACGGCGCTGTCGCGGGTGCTGGGGCAGCAGCACCTGAAGAGCATCACGGTGCGCGTGAACGACGCAACGCCGCCGGCCGCCGCCGAACAGGCCATCGTGCGGGTGCTGACGCGCCGGCACGTAGTGAAGGACTTTTTCGTGTTCAACACGGATGCGGTGCGCAAGACGATCGAGCGCACGACGGCGACGATGACGCTGCTGGTGTCGCTGATCGCGCTGATTTCGCTGATGGTGGGGGGGATCGGGGTGATGAACATCATGCTGGTGTCGGTGACCGAACGCACGCGCGAGATCGGGGTGCGGATGGCGGTGGGCGCGCGGCGCAGCGACATCATGCAGCAGTTCCTGATCGAGGCGGTGCTGGTGTGCCTGATCGGCGGCGCGGTGGGCATCCTGTTGTCGCTGGGCTTGGGCGTGCTGGTCAGCAAGGCGACGGGCGGCTCGTTCCAGATGATCTATTCCACGGCATCGATGGTGGCGGCATTCACGTGCTCGACGCTGATCGGTGTGATTTTTGGCTATCTGCCGGCGCGCAACGCGGCGCGCCTGGATCCCGTCGAGGCGTTGGCCCGGGAATGAGGAAGATGAAAGCAGTTTCTCTTGTGTGCAAACCGCTGGGCGTGGTGCTGTTGCTGGCGCTGGGCGGGTGCGGTCTGCTGCGTACGGATTACGAGCGGCCGGCGGTAAGTGTGCCGGCGTCCTGGACTTATGCGGGGGCGGGCGCTGATGCGGGCGCGCAGGCTTCGCTGGCCGATGGTGGCGACTGGTGGCGCAATTTCGAGGATCCGGTGCTGAACGGGTTGGTGGAGACGGCGCTGGCGCGCAACAACGATCTGGCGGCGGCGGCGATCCGGGTGCGGCGGGCGCAGTATCAGGCGGGATTGGCGGATGATCAGCTGATGCCGCAGTTTGGCGGGGACGCGAACGTGTCTCGGGTGCGCAATCTGTATGGGGATCGCGCGATCACGCGGGCCAATTCGGCCGAGCTGACGGTGAGCTATCAGGTGGACCTGTGGGGCAAGCTGGCGCGCCAGCGGGATGCGGCGCAGTGGGAGGCGCTGGCGACGGAGCAGGACCGCCAGGCCGCGGCGCTGTCGCTGGTGGGGACGACGGCGACGTTGTATTGGCAGACGGCGTTCATCAACCAACGCATCGCCAGCAGCGAGGAGAGCATTGCCTACGCGCGGCGCACGCAGGATCTGGTGCGGGCGCAGTACGCGGCGGGCGGGGCGTCGGCGCTGGAGCTGGCTGAGGCGGAGCAGACGGTTGCCAGCCAGGAAGCGGCGCATGCGTTGCTGGTGCAGCAGCGGGTGGAGTACATCAATGCGTTGACGATTCTGTTCGATGGGCCGCCGGATCACATTACGGCAGATCCGATGCGGTTGCCGTCGAGTGCGTTGCCGGAGGCGCGGGCGGGGGTGCCAGCGGAGTTGCTGGGGCGGCGGCCGGATCTGCGGGCGGCGGAGCTGCGGTTGCGGGAGTCGCTGGCTACCGTGGATGCGACGCGGGCTAGCTTTTATCCGCCGGTGACGTTGACGGGGGCGCTGGGCACTTCTAGCCCGACGTTGTCGGATGTGTTGAAGAATCCGATCGGGACGTTGGGGGCGGGGTTGACGTTGCCATTTCTGCAATGGAACCAGATGCAGCTCAATATCCGGATTTCGAAAGCGGATTTTGATGAGCGGGTGGTGACGTTCCGGCAGACGCTGTATCAGGCGATGGCGGATGTGGAGAATGCGCTGTCGAATCGGACGCAATTGTCGATTCGTGCTGCGCAGCTGGATCTGTCGTTGCGGGCGGCTCGGGAGGCTGAGCGGCTGTATGAAGTCAGGTATCGGGCGGGGGCGGTGCCGCTGCGGGATTGGCTGGATGCGCAGGAGAAACGGCGGGTGGCTGAGGTGGCCAGCGATGAGAATATGCTGAATCGGTTGGTGAATCAGGTCTCGGTTTATCAGGCGCTTGGCGGGGATGATGTGGTGGCTGTTGAGGGGGATGGGCTGCGGATGTGAGGTTTTCAGCCGGCCGGCGCGTCGATTTTCGGCGAAAGTCGGGGGCGGGTGTCGGTTGCGGTTCTGGTGGCGCTCGGCGGGTGTTTTGGGTGTCGGTTGCGGTTCTTGTGGCGCTTGGTGGGTGTTTTAGTTGTCGATTGCAGTTCTTGTGGCGCTCGGCGGGTGTTTTAGGTGTCGATTGCGGTTCTTAAGACGCCCGGCGCGTCGTCGGCCTGGGG
>NZ_JCAXDP010000012.1:0-126134 GCF_059759315.1 Achromobacter sp. GQ309 | reverse complement strand
CAAGAACCCGCACCGAAGCCGCACCGAGCGCCTCAAGAACCCGCACCGAAGCCGCACCGAGCGCCTCAAGAACCCGCACCAACCACAAACCGGTCGTCGAAAGAACCATTCCCCACGCCGACAGATTCAAAGAAGGGATTTCCCTCACTCCCCCCGCAACTCCCACCCACTCCCGTAAACTCCGCGCAAAAGCGCAACCAAAAACCCGCGCACCAAGGGGATCCGGGGCAACCCCCCGGCAGATTCAACAAGCACCAGGCCATTCATGTTCGCCGACCTGAAGCACCTCTCGCACCACGCCGCCTGGCGCCGTCAGCTTGAAATGCTGCTGGAATCCGCCGGCGAAGGCATCTACGGCATCGACCTGCGCGGCAGATGCATCTTCATCAACAGCGCCGGCGCCGACATGCTCGGCTACACCCCCGATGAGCTCGTCGGCCGCAACATGCACTACCTCATCCACCACTCCCACGCCGACCGCACCCTCATGCCGGTCCACGACTGCCGCATCTTCAAAGCCTTCCGCGACGGCCGAGGCGAACGCGCCGACGACGAAGTGCTCTGGCGCCGCGATGGCACGTGCTTCGACGCTCAATACGCCTCGTACCCCATCCGCAACGACCACGACGTCGTAGGCGCCGTCGTCACCTTCTCCGACATCACCGCCCGCAAAGGCATCGAACGTGAGCTTCAAAACACCCAGGCCCTGCTAGAACGCCGCGTCGGCGAACGCACCGCCGAACTCAGCGCCGCCCACGAATCCCTGCGCCGCCTGTCTTCCCACCTGAGCACCCTGCGCGAAGAAGAACGCGCCCACATCGCCCGCAACATCCACGACGACCTCGGCGCCTCCTTCACCGCCCTGCAACTGGATTTAAACTGGCTGCGCCGCCAGCTAAGCGCCACCCCCGCCCTGCAGACGCACCTCGACCGCATGCTCGAAGTCACCCAGACCGCCATGGGCGCCACCCGCCGCATCCTCAACGACCTGCGCCCCGTCGTCCTTGACCATCTTGGCCTCTGGGCCGCCCTCGAAGCCCTGCTGCAAGACCTGCAAACCCGCAGCGGCCTCCAATGCCGTTACCTCTGCCCCCCCGACACCGAAAGCCTGCGCCTCGACCGCAACGCTGAAATCGCCATCTACCGCATCGTCCAGGAACTGCTCACCAACGTGCAGCGGCACGCCCGCGCACGCAGCGTCAGCGTCAGCGCCGCCTGGGGCGCCGACGGCCTTGTCCTCACCGTCGAAGACGACGGCGTCGGCATGCAGTTGCCCGAAGACCGCCACACCTTCGGCATCCTGGGCATGCGCGAGCGCGCCCGCGCCATCGGCGGCGACCTTGCGCTCGACAGCGCCCCCGGCGCCGGCATGCGCGCCCGCCTGCGCCTGAACCCGCTGGCCGCATGAAGGACACCCTGCCATGCCCCTGAACCTGCTCATCGTCGACGACCACCTCATCATCCGCCGAGGTCTCGCCCGCATCCTTGAAGAAGACCCGCGCGTCGCCCTCGTGCATGAAGCCGCCGACGGCCCCGCCGCCCTGCGCGCCCTGCGCCAGGCGCATTACGACGCCATCGTCCTGGACGTCGCCCTCGGCGAACGCGACGGCCTGGACGTGTTGAAAAGCGTGCGCGCCGACCACCCCGGACTCGGCGTAGTCATGCTGTCCGTCTACCCCGAATCCCAGTTTGCGGTCCGCGCCCTGCGCGCCGGCGCGCACGCCTACCTCAACAAGGGTTGCGAACCCGAAGAACTGCTGGCCGCGCTGACCAACGCCGCCGCCGGCAAGATGTACGTCACGCCCACCGTCGCCGAACTGCTTGCCCACACCGTGCGCCAGGACAGCTCCCGCCCCCCGCACGAACTCCTGTCCAACCGCGAATTCCAGGTCCTGCAACTGCTCGTTGCCGGCCGCTCCGTTTCGGCCATCGGGGAACAGCTGGCGCTGTCCGTCAACACCATCTCCACCTACCGCAGCCGCATCTTCGAAAAGCTCAACGTCCGCACCCTGGTGGAACTGGTCTCCTACGCCAACACGCACCAGTTGGGTGCGATCTGAGCGCGCACGCACTACCGCGGCGCACCGCGCGCACCACGTAGTAAGTCCCCTACACGCGTATCGTTGAACCGGCGATACCGGCTGCCGCCACGCAGCCCCATGATGGCTCCATTCCCGATCGAAGGAGCCACCATGTCCCTCTTCAGCAATCCGTTCGACGCCAACAGCCGCCTTGCCTGCGGCTGCGGCCGCCACGCCTCGCAGGCCGAACACGAACGCGCCGCGCAAGCCGGTCTGACTGGCGACACCGCCGCCAGCGCCGTCGAGCAGGCCGTCATGCGCGCCCTGTTCCCGCAGGATGCGCTGCGCCGGCGCTTCCTGCGCGCCGTCGGCAGCGGCACCGCCATGGCAGCCATTGCGTCGATCTTTCCGCTGGCCGCCGCCAAGGAAGCCTTCGCGCAGACCGCCGGCCCGCTGGAGAAGCAGAAACTCAAGGTCGGCTTCATCCCCATCACCTGCGCCACGCCCATCATCATGGCGCACCCCATGGGCTTCTACGGCAAGCAGGGCCTGGACGTCGAAGTCGTCAAGACCGCCGGCTGGGCGCTCATTCGCGACAAAGCCATGTCCGGCGAATACGACGCCGCGCACATGCTGTCGCCCATGCCGCTCGCCATCTCCATGGGTGTCGGCGCCAGCCGCGCTGTGCCGTGGACCATGCCCGCCGTCGAAAACATCAACGGCCAGGCCATCACGCTGTCCATGAAGCACAAGGACCGGCGCGACCCGAAGGACTGGAAAGGCTTCAAGTTCGCCGTCCCCTTCGACTACTCCATGCACAACTACCTGTTGCGCTACTACCTGGCTGAACACGGCCTGGATCCCGACACCGACGTGCAGATCCGTTCCGTGCCGCCGCCCGAAATGGTGGCCAACCTGCGCGCCGACAACATCGACGGCTTCCTGGCGCCCGATCCCGTCAACCAGCGCGCCGTGTACGACGGCGTCGGCTTCATCCACACCCTGTCCAAGGCCATCTGGGACGGCCACCCCTGCTGCGCGTTCTCCGCCAGCAAGGAGTTCGTCACCACCATGCCCAACACCTATCAGGCCCTGCTGAAAGCCATCATCGAGGCCACCGCCTACGCCCGCAATCCCGCGAACCGCAAAGAAATCGCCACCGCCATCGCCGCCCCCAACTACCTGAACCAGCCCGTCACGGTGGTCGAACAGGTGCTGACCGGCACCTACGCCGACGGCCTGGGCAAGGTGATCACCGATCCCAACCGCATCGACTTCGATCCCATGCCCTGGCAGTCGTTCGCCGTGTGGATCCTGACGCAGATGAAGCGCTGGGGCCAGGTCAAGGGTGACGTGGACTATCAGAAGATCGCCAGCGACGTCTTCCTGGCCACCGACGCCGTGCACCTGATGCGCGAAGCCGGACTGACCCCGCCCGCGGAAACCGGCAAGACCTTCAGCGTCATGGGCAAGCCCTTCGATCCCAGCCAGCCCGAGGCCTACCTCGCCAGCTTCAAGATCCGGAGGACCTGATGGGGTCCGTGCAACACTGGCGGGCCACGTTCCTGTCCATCGCCCTGTTCCTGGCGTTTCTGCTGCTGTGGCACGCCACCACCCGCCCCGATTCGGGCGAGGCAACGGTGGATCCGGCCTACGCCGCACTGGTCGGCAATGCCGCCGCCAGCGGGTCCAAGACGCCGTTTCCCGGTCCTGCCGAGGTCGGCGCGCAGTTGTGGCAGCACCTGAAGGACCCGTTCTATGACCGCGGGCCGAACGACAAGGGGATCGGCATCCAGCTGGGTTACTCCGTCGCGCGGGTGCTGACTGGCTTCGGCCTGGCCGCGCTGGTCGCGATCCCACTGGGATTCCTGATCGGCATGTCCCGGACGGTGTACCGCGCGTTCGACCCCTTCATCCAGGTGCTCAAGCCGATCTCGCCATTGGCGTGGATGCCGCTGGCGCTCTACACGATCAAGGACGCCAACACCTCCGCCGTCTTCGTGATCTTCATCTGCTCGCTATGGCCCATGCTGGTGAACACGGCGTTTGGCGTAGGCGCCGTGCGGCAGGACTGGTTGAACGTGGCGCGCACGCTGGAAGTGTCGCGGCTGCGCACGGCGCTGCAGGTCATCCTGCCCGCCGCGGCGCCCACCATCATGACCGGCATGCGCATCTCGGTCGGCATCGCATGGCTGGTGATCGTCGCTGCCGAAATGCTGATCGGCGGCACGGGCATCGGCTACTTCGTCTGGAACGAGTGGAACAACCTGTCCATCTCCAACATCATCTGCGCGATCTTCTTCATCGGGCTGATCGGCATGCTGCTGGACAACCTGCTGGCGCGCGCCGCCCGGCTGGTGAGCTATCGGGAGTAACGCGCATGAGCCAATCTTTCCTGCAGGTCCAAGGGCTGGGCAAGCGCTACCCCGGACGCGATGGCCGTCCGCAGCCGCCCGTGTTCGAGAACATCGATTTCCAGATCGACAAGGGCCAGTTCGTCTGCGTCATCGGCCACTCCGGCTGCGGCAAGACCACCATCCTGAACGTGCTGGCCGGTATCGACGACAGCAACGAAGGCATCGTCATCATGGACGGCCGCGAGGTCGCGGGGCCGTCGCTTGAACGCGGCGTCGTGTTCCAGGCGCACGCGCTGCTGCCGTGGCTGACGGCGCTGCAGAACGTGGAATTCGGCGTTCGATCGCGCTGGCCGGCCTACAACCGCGAACAGGTCCGCGTGCACAGCCAGCGTTACCTCGACATGGTTGGCCTCGGTCACGCCGCCGGCAAGAAGCCCTGCGAACTTTCCGGCGGCATGAAGCAGCGCGTCGGCATCGCCCGCGCGTTTGCCATCCAGCCCAAGATGCTGCTGCTGGACGAACCCTTTGGCGCCCTCGACGCGCTGACGCGCGGCGCCATCCAGGACGAGTTGCGCGCGATCGTCCAGGAAACCCGCCAGACCGTTTTCATGATTACGCACGACGTAGACGAAGCCATCCTGCTGTCCGACCGCATACTGCTCATGAGCGCGGGTCCGTACGCCCGCATCGCCGAATCCGTCACCGTGGACCTGCCGCGCGACCGCACGCGCGCCAGCCTGCATCACGAACCCCGCTATTACGACATCCGCAACCATCTCGTCGACTTCCTGGTCGACAAGGCCCATCACAAGGAGTGAACCATCATGATGTCCCGCGCTGAAGTCACCGAACTCGTCGTCACCCGCAAGCTGGAAAAAAAACTGTCATGGGGCGCCATCGCCGAAGCCGTCGGCCAGAGCAAGGAATGGACCACCGCCGCGCTGCTGGGCCAGATGACCATGACCGAAGAGCAGGCGCAGGCCGCCGCCCGAGTACTGGATCTGCCTGCAGACGCCGTCGTGCAGTTGCAGGTCGTGCCCTACAAGGGCTCGCTGCCCAGCACCGTGCCCACCGACCCGCTGATCTACCGCTTCTATGAACTGATCAACGTCTACGGCACCACGTTCAAGGCGCTGATCAATGAAGAGTTTGGCGACGGCATCATGAGCGCCATCGACTTCAAGATGGATCTGTCGCGCGAAGCCGACCCCAAGGGTGACCGGGTGCAGATCGTGATGAGCGGCAAGTTCCTGCCGTACAAGACGTACTGAAGCGGGCAAGGCGGGACAAGGCCCGCCTGTCGCTAGCCTTCGGCGGCCAGTTCTTCCCAGCCCAGTTCGCGGGTGCGCTCCAGCGTCACCGTGACCTGGGCCGCCGCTTCGCGCACCGCCTCGATGAGGTCCAGCCCGTTCAGCAGCCGCGACGCGACGCCCGCCATGAACACGTCGCCCGTACCATGCACCGACGGCGGAATGGCGATCTCCGGATGCGTGACCACCGTGGCGTCATCCCGCGTCACGGCCACCAGTTGCAGTGTGCCGGGCGCGGCGGCCATCGGCGCGGCGCTGGTCACGACGATCCAGGTCGGCCCGCGTGCCATGAGTTCGCGCGCCGCGGCCACCACCTCGTCCACCGACGACAGCGCCCGGCCAACCAGCAATTCCAGCTCGAAATGATTGGGCGTCATGCCCTCGGCCAACGGCACCAGCAGATCGCGGTATTGCGCGACCAGCCCTTCATTGACGTAGAGCCCGTCGTTGCGGTCACCCATGACCGGATCGATGAATACGCGCAGCTCCGGACGCGACGCGCGCACGTCCGTCAGCCATTGCGCCAGCAGGTTCGCCTGACCCGGCTGCCCCAGATACCCGCAGACCACCGCGCGCGCCACCTGGCTCACGCGCCGTTCGTTCAACCCCTGCAGCAAGCCTTCGAACCAGTCCAGCGGCACGGCCCCGCCATGCAGCGTGAGATAGTGCGGCGTATTGCTCAGGATGACGGTGGGCAGTGCAATCGCGCGCAGCCCCGCCTTGCGGAACACCGGCATCGCGGCGTTGTTGCCGACATAGCCGTAGACAACCTGGGACTGGATCGAGACGACGTCCACCTGCGCGGTGCGGGCGGGCAGCGCTGCGCCCGGCGCGGGGGCAGCGGGAATTGCGGTCATGAGGATGGCTCCTGGGTACAGGCCGACAGCTTCAGGCCATGCGGGTAATGAAATAGATTTTCTTGACGAACTCGTCCACTTCCCAGCGGCCGGTGTAGCCCTCAGGCATGACGAAGGCCTCGCCCACCGTCAGCTCATGCACCGTGCCGTCCGGGTCCACCAGGCGTGCCGCGCCTTCGACGATGTAGCCGAACTCGATGTAGCCGGTGGTGTTGGACTGGAACGATCCGGCCGTGCTTTCCCACACACCGGCTTCCGCCTTGCCGGCGTTGCCTTCAAACGCGGTCACGGTACGGAAGGCGGCATCGCCCGAGATCGGACGGCGCGGCTTGCCGGGCACGGGATTCTTCATCGGGCCGGCATCGATGCGGACGAGCCGCGATTGATCGTTCTTCATGGTTATTCCTGTGTCATTCATGGATTCGATACGCCGCCCGCGCGCTCAGTGCGCCGCCACCACGAGCACTTCGGCCATCGCACGGCTGACAGTGCGCATGCGATGCGGCAGTTCGGAGTCGAAATAGACGGAGTCGCCGGTTTCCAGGCGGAACTGGCGTTCGCCCACGTGGACTTCGATGGCGCCTTTGAGCACCAGCAGGAATTCCTCGCCCGGGTGGGGGAATACGGCCGCGGCGTCCGGAAATTCGCGCGGCGGATGGACGACGAAAGGCTCCATCGCCTTGACCTTGCGGCGGCCAGCCAGCGACTCGTAATGATATTCGCTGCCCAGGCCGCGGCGTTGCAGGGCCTCGCGGTCGGCAACCCGGACCACGCTGACCACTTCATCCTGCGCGGCGTCGTCCGCGCCCACCAGTTGCGACACGCCCACGCCATAGGCCTCTGCCAGGCGCAGGACCGTCGAGATCGAGGGCTCGCTCAGGCCCCGCTCCAGCTTCGAGAGGTAGCTCTTGGTCAATCCCGTGCGCTGCGCAAGCTGTTCCAGGGACAGGCTTTGCTGGCGGCGCAAGGTGCGTAGGCGGTGCGGCAGGTCGATCATGGGGCGGAAAGGCGCAAATACAACCGGCAAGAATGCCCCAAAAGGGCGTCGCCGTCGAGCGGCCCCGCCCCGCCCTCGTCAGCTCAGCACGTCGGCGTGCGTCCGCAGCGCCCGGCGCGCGTAATACGAGAACCCCACCTGCGACCGCTTGGGCGTCAGGATCCAGTCGTGCGCCTCGTGCCCCAGTTCGGGCGGAATCGGCTGGATCTTGCCGGCGGCCATGGCCAGCAGCTGCATGCGCGCCGCGCGCTCGAACTGCAGCGCCAGCACGCAGGCCTCTTCTACCGTCCCGGCGGCGATCAGCATGCCGTGGTGCGACAGCAGGATGGCGCGCTTGTCGCCCAGCGCCTTGGAAATGATCACGCCTTCCTCGTTGCCCACCGGCACGCCGGGCCAGTCCTTCAGAAAGGCCACGTCGCCGTAAAGCGGACAGTTGTCCATGTGCGAGACCTCCAGCGGGACCTCCAGCATCGACAGCGACGCCACATGCAGCGGGTGCGTGTGGATGATGCAGTTGACGTCAGGACGCGCGCGGTAGATCCACGAATGGAAGCGGTTCGCCGGATTCGGCATGCCGCCGCCTTCCTGGACCACGAGGTCTTCGTCGACCAGCAGCAGATTGCTGGCCGTGATCTCGTCAAAGCCCAGTCCTAAACGCTGCGTGAAGTACCGGTTGGGTTCTGGCGCGCGCGCGGTGATCTGGCCCGCCAGGCCCGAATCGTGCCCGCCGTCGAACAGGATGCGGCAGGTCAGCGCCAGCCGCTCGCGCAACGTCCATTGCGGGGTCTCGAACTGGCGCTGCATTTCCGCCTGCGCGCGCGCGATCAGTTCGTCTTTTCCCAAGTGCATCGTATCGGCCATCATGTCTCCGTCATGCCGTTTCGATCAACGGCGTAAATCCCGGCAATGCGCGCATGCGCGCCAGCCAGGCTGTAATGTGCGCAAAGCCGGACAGGTCATAACCGCCCTCTTCGGCCATGCTCGTGTAAGGGTACAGCGCGATATCCGCGATGGTCGGCGCCGTGCCCACCAGGTAGTCGCGGCCCGCCAGGTGAGCGTCCATCAGCGCGGCGGCCTTCATGCCGGTAACGCGCCACGCCACCATCTCCGGATCGTCTTTTTTTGCGGTCTGGCGCAGGTGGATCAAGAGCCGCGGCTGCGCGAAGGCGTGCATGTGCTGGGTCTGCTCGAAGCTCAGCCAACTCGACACCTGCGCTTGTGGCAGCCGGCCTTCGGGCAGCCAGGACGTCCCTTTTCCGAGATACCAGAGAATGGCTTGCGACTCCGCCAGCCATTGCCCCTCCGGCGTCAACAACGCGGGCACCTGCCGCCACGGATTGATGCGCGCGAACGCATCGGTTTCCAGGTCGCCTTGGACGATGTCGAACGTGCGCCGCTTGACCGGCAGGCCCATCAGCCCGCAGGCCAGCCGGATCTTCCAGGCGTTGCCCGATCGCAGCGTATCCGCCAGCTCCAGCGGCTTGCCCGCCAGCGGGTGAGTCACCCCATTGTTCATATAAGGCTCCCTTTCATATGCGCGTTGCCTAATCCATTTTGATATTGGCGCGCTTCACGATTTCGGCCCACTTGGTCTTTTCGCCGCCGATAAAGCGCTGGTATTCGTCGGGCGTGCCGGTGTAGAGCTGCGTGCCCTGCGCGGCCAGCTTTTCCTTCAGCTCGGGCGACGCGAGGGTCTTCTGCAGCGCCGCATTCAGTGCGGCCATAACCTCGGGCGGCGTGCCCGCCGGCGCAAAGAAGGCATTCCACGAACTGATCTGCAGGCCCGCATCGCCCGCCTCGGTGCTGGCCGGCACGGCCGGCGCGGACGGCAATCGCTTGTCAGAGGCCACAGCCAGCGCACGCAATTTGCCCGACGCCACGTGCGGCATGATGACCGGACTGGCGTCCATCACCACATCCACTTGCTCGCCGATCGCCGCATTCACGGCCTCGCTGCCGCTCTTGAACGGCACGTGGACAATGTCGACGCCCGCCGTCAGCTTCAGCAACTCCAACCCCAGATGCGGCGAACTCGCGTTGCCCGCCGAGCCGAAGTTCAGCTTGGCCGGATTGGCCTTGGCATATTTGACGAATTCGGCGAACGACGCCGCAGGCACCCCCGATCGCACGGCCAGCAGGTACGGCGATCCGGACACCATGCCCACCGGCGCAAACTTGTCCGCGTCGTAACTGAGCTTGCTGTAGATCAGCGGATTCACGACCTGCGTGCCCACCGTCCCCATGAAGATCGTGTAGCCATCGGCCGGCGCCGTGGCTGCCACCTGCGCCGCGATCACGCCACCCGCGCCGGGCCGGTTCTCGATCACGACCCCCTGCCCCAACTCGTCTCCCATTCCCTTGCCCACCTGCCGGGCAACGATATCCGTGATGCCGCCGGCGCCGAACGGCACCACTAACCGGATCGGGCGATCAGGAAACGCGGCCTGCGCGCCTCCGGACATAGCTGCTGTTGTCGCCAGTGCGGCCACCAAGCTCAAGACCTTCATGCCATTCCCCTTGTGTGCGCCGTCGTGGCGCTATGACACAAAGTGTCCTATAGATCATTGATTTTCCGCAAGAGGAATTTGATTAGGGAAATCCTGTTCAGAAAGCCGTCATCAAGCCCGGAAAGTCTCCGTTTTTCGTCGCTTACGGAGCGTTACTGTCCCTATAATTGAAACGTTACTAGGCGTTGCAAATAGCGCGAAATTTGGCCTTTATTTGACGATTTGTTGCAAAAAACAGAAATTAAACGACATGAACAAGACTTTCCGTTCGATTTGGAATCAGGCCTTGGGCGCCTGGGTGGCTGTCCCTGAAAACGCGCGTGCGCGCGGCAAGGGAGCGGCTGGTAGTGGCGCAGGCATGGAAGACGTTGAGGTTCGCGCCATCCCGCGCATCCGAGGGTTAAGTCTGGCGATCGCTGCGGCGTTCAGCGTACTGGTGGCTGTGCCCCTGTCGGCGCAGGCCGCTTGCGATCCATTTGTGGCGAATCAGACAACCAATTGCGCCGGCATCATCACCACCGGGATTACCACCCCGGTCAATAATCTGACGGTCAACGTGCTGGCTGGGGCCCTGGTCACGCCGGGCCTGGGTCAGACTACCGCGGTCAACCTGAACGGCAATAATGTGAGGTTCAGCAATGCCGGGGAAATCGATCCCTCGGGTCTCGGCCTGGTGTCCTTGTTGACCAGCGGCGTGACCATCGGCAATTCGAACAACAGCGTTGTCAACATCTCCAACAGCGGGACCATGCGTGGCACCGGCGATGTTCAATCCCCGACGAGCCCGGCCGTCACGGGTGTGGCGCTGGCGGTCCGCAACGGAGCCAGTGGGACAACTACCATCACCAACACCGGCAATATTGGCTCCAAGGGGCTATTGGGCCTGACGCTGAATGACGCCGATACGCCGGTTGTCGCCGTGTATGGTGGCTCCCGGGTCTTGATGACCAACACCCTGGGCGCCACAATCACCGGCCGCATCGCGTTTCAGGCGAACGCAACCGGCAATACCTTCACCAATGCAGGCTCCATCAACGGTAGCGTTTCGCTAGGCGCCGGCGGCGGCAATAACACCTTTGTTGCGGTGACTGGCTCATCGGTCTGGGGCCTTGGCGTTGCATCCGCAACGCCTATCCTTGGGCTCAACGTGAGTTATGCGCCGACTGGCCAGATCGACGGCGGCGGGGGCGGCAGCAATCTGCTGAAACTCGAAAACAACACCAACTCCGGCACCGCTGGTTCTGGCGCGATTTCCAGCGCCAACTACACCAATTTCAGCCGTCTTGAGGTCAATAGCGGCACCTGGACGATGATGGGCCAGGTGCTGACCGGCTCCACCTCGACCGCGCTCAATGGCGGGGCGCTCAGCATCACCAACAGCGCTGCGTTTGGTGCCGGCGCCATCAGCGCCAATGGCGGCACGCTGAAGTCTTCGCTGGACGGTTTGACGGTTGCCAACACTATCTCGCTCGGAGACAACGGCCTGACCGTTGCGGGCACAGCCGATTTGACGCTGAGCGGTCCCATCTCGGGCAGCGGTTCCTTGATCAAGTCGGACACCAGCACGCTCACGCTGAATCAGAACAGCAACGCCTATACCGGCAAGACGGAACTGCAGGGCGGCACCCTGGCGTTCTATAACCTCGCTGCCCTAGGCAGCGGCAGCATCAAGGTCTCTGGTGTTAGTACGCTGAATCCACTGGCGCAAATGGAGATCGGCAAGGACATCGAGCTTGGTTCGTCGCTGGCAGTCAACAGCAGCGACGACCTGACGCTGTCGGGTGTGATCAGCGGTTCGCAGGGCCGTCTGGTCAAACAGAACAACAACACCTTGACGATCACTGGAAGCAATACCTTCGAGGGTGGCGTTACGTTGGATGGTGGCCAGCTGTCGGTGTCGCGTGACGCCAACCTGGGCGCGGCGCAAGGCGATTTGATTTTCAATGGCGGCAAGCTGGTCGCGACCGGCACGTTTGCCAGCAACCGGGCGGTCAGCCTGCTGCAGGCAGGCCAGATCGACGTGGCGGAAGCGACGGAAGTCAGCCTGGCAGGCCCGGTCACCGGCAATGCCGCACTGGAGAAGCTGGGCACCGGCGTTCTGGTCTTGAGCGGCAACAATAGCTATGGCGGCACGAATGTGCTGGCCGGCAAGCTGGTCGGCAGCAGCGCGTCGATCCGGGGCGATCTGTACAACCAGGGCGCCGTGATCTTCAATCAGGAAGTCAATGGCACCTATAGCGGCGCGATTACCGGCACGGGCGCGATCGCCAAGATGGGCTCGTCCACCCTGACCCTGAGCGGTTCCAGCACGAACGACTGGACCATTGAAGCTGGCACCCTGCGCACCACCTCGGATGTCTACAAGGGCAACGCGCAGATCAACAGCCAGGGCATCCTGCGTTTCGAACAGGACACGGACGGCGCCTACGCCGGCCAGGTGTTCGGCAGCGGTTTGCTGGCCAAGGCCGGCAGTGGTCTGTTGACGCTGCAAGGCGATAACAGCGGCTTTATCGGCGGCACGGAGATCAAGGCCGGCACGCTGGTGGTGAACAACGCGCTGGGCGGCTCGGCCTCGGTGCTAGGCGGCAGTTTGTTGGTCAACGGCACGCTGGACGGCAATGTCGACGCCAGCAATGCGGGCCTGATCGGCGGCGGCGGCAATATCAACGGCAGCCTGACCCTCAACGGTGGTGTGCTTGCCGGCAAGCAGGGCCAGACCCTGACGGTCGGTCGAGATCTGACTCTGAGCCAGAACAGCCAGATCAACGTGGCGATGGGCGCCAACACCACGACCAACAGCCTGTTCAAGGTCGGTGGCGATCTGGCGCTGGCCGGCACCTTGAACGTGACCGATCTGGGCGGCTTCGGTGCAGGCGTTTACCGTCTGTTCGACTACACCGGCGCCCTGACCTCGAACACGCTGGCCTTGGGCTCGGTGCCCGGCGGCGTGTCCACCGACGATTTGCGCATTCAGACGGCTGTGGCTGGTCAGATCAACCTGGCCAATACCTCCGGCGCGCAACTGAGCTTCTGGGATGGCGGCAACACCGCGTTGCACGACAACAAATCCATCGACGGCGGCACGGGCACGTGGCGAGCCGATGGCCAGAACTGGACCAGCATCGACGCCACAGTCAACGGCAAGTATCAGCCCAACCCGACGTTTGCCGTGTTCCAAGGCGCGGCGGGGACGGTGACAGTGGATGCATCGGCGGGCGCCATTGGCGTGACCGGCATGCAATTGGCCAGCGATGGCTATCGCATCGAGGGTGATTCGATTGCTCTGGCGGGTGCGGGCGGCGAGACCATCATCCGCGTCGGTGCGGCCGCTCCCATCTTCGTGCGCGCCGTGCCTGACGCCAATGTCATCGGCACGATCGCGGCCGAACTGACCGGCGACAGCAAACTTGCCAAGACCGATACCGGCACGCTGGTGCTGGCAGGCAACAACAGCTATACCGGCGGCACTGAAATTCGTTCCGGCGTGCTGTCCATTTCCAAGGACAGCAATCTGGGCGCGGCTGCAGGTGGCCTGACGTTCAATGGCGGCAAGCTGTTGACGACAGGCAGCTTCGTCAGCGAACGCGCCATCACCTTGTCGCAAGCGGGGCAGATTGAGGTCGCGGCGGGTACGGAGCTGGGCCTGCAGGGCGCGATCGCCGGTAATGCGCTGCTGGAGAAGTCGGGCGCGGGCACGCTGGTGCTGACCGGCAACAACAGCTATGCCGGCACGAATGTGCTGGCTGGAACGCTGGCGGGCAATACGGCTTCCATTCAGGGGGATCTGTACAACACCGGCTCGGTCGTCTTCAACCAGAGCGTGGACGGCAACTTCAGCGGCGCGGTGACGGGTACGGGCATGATGGCCAAACGTGGCAGCGGTTCGCTGACCCTATCGGGCCAGAATGCGCTGGACTGGACTGTTGAAACGGGCACCTTGCTGGCCAATGCCGATGTCTTCAAGGGCAATGCCTCGATTGCGGCCGACGGCGCGCTGCGCTTCAAGCAAACGACCGATACGACCTACGGCGGTAAGCTCGCTGGCGCGGGCCTCTTCGCCAAGACCGGCAGCGGCATGCTGACGCTGAGCGCGGACAGCAGCGCGTTCACCGGCCTGTCTGAAGTCAAGGATGGCACCCTGGTGGTCGCCAGCAAGCTCGGCGGCTCGGCATCGGTTCTGGGTGGCCGTCTGCAAGTCGATGGCATCCTGAGTGGCAATGCCACGGGCAGCAATCTGGGCGTGGTCACCGGCACGGGCACCATCGGCGGCAACCTGACGCTGGCTGGCGGCGCGCTGGAAGGCAAACACGGCCAGACGCTCAGCGTCGGCGGCGCCTTGACCCTCAGCCAGGACAGCCAGGTCAATGTGGCGCTGGGCGGCACGTCGACGGCCACGCTGTTCAAGGTGGGCGGTGACCTGACGCTGGACGGCACGCTGAATGTCACCGACCAGGGCGGCTTTGGCGCGGGTGTCTACCGCCTCTTTGATTACGGCGGCACGCTGACCAACAACGGCCTGGCCGTGGGCAGCACGCCTGCCAGCGTGGCGGCCAGCGACCTGTATGTGCAGTCCGCCGTCAAAGGTCAGGTCAACCTGATCTCGACCGGCGGCGCGACCCTGAGCTTCTGGGACGGCGCCGACGGCAGCAAGCACGACAACGGCGTGGTCGATGGCGGCTCGGGCGTGTGGACCGCCAGCGGCCGCAACTGGACCGATGTCGACGGCGCCATCAATGGCAGCCTGCAACCGGCTCCGACCTTTGCCATCTTCCAAGGTACGGCGGGCACCGTCACGGTCAGCAATGCGGATGGCGAAGTTGCCGTGACCGGTATGCAACTGGCCAGCGACGGCTATCGCATCACGGGGGATTCGATTGCCCTGCAAGGCGCAGGCGGCGAAACCGTCATCCGCGTCGGCGCAGGCCAGATCTTTGCGCGCACTGTGAATGCCGATCCGGTTGTCACGGCGACTATCGACTCCAAGCTGACGGGCGCCAGCAAGCTGATCAAGACCGATACCGGCACGTTGGTGCTGACGGCCGACAACAGCTACACCGGCGGCACGGAAGTGCGTTCGGGCGTGCTTTCGGTGGCCAAGGACAGCAACCTGGGCAATGTGGACGGCAACCTGACCCTGAGCGGCGGCACGTTGGCCACGACAGGCAGCTTCGCCACCGATCGCAGCGTCGCGGTCACCGCGTCGAGCGGTCTCGAAGTGGCGGCCGATACGGCCTTCAACATCGCCAGCAAACTGACCGGTTCGGGCAATCTGACCAAGACGGGCGGCGGTGTCCTGAATCTGTCGGGCAATGGCAGCGCCTACTCGGGCACCGTTTCGGTACAGTCCGGCGGCTTGAACGTGGCGGCTGGCAGCGTGCTGGGCGGCGCCGTGAACGTCGCCAGCGGCTCGTGGCTGTCGGGTTCGGGCCAGGTCGGCACGACCACATTGCAGAGCGGCGCTGTGCTGACGCCGGGCGCAATCACAGGCCCCTTGAAGGTCGCCGGTGACCTGACCTTCTCGCCGGGTTCCATCTACGCCGTGTCGGCGGACCCCGCGTCGTCGCTCAGTTCGCGTGTGGATGTCACGGGCCTGGCCACGCTGGCCGGCTCCGTGGTCCACATCGGGCCGGAGGGCAACTTCGCGACCACGCGCCAGTACACCATCCTGACGGCCAACAGCGTCAACGGTACGTTTGACACCGTATCGTCCAACTACGCCTACCTCGACCCGACGTTGAGCTACACCGACAAGAACGTCACGCTGCAACTGGAGCGCAAGCAGGTCACGCCGAATACGCCGATCCGCTTTGAAGACGCGGCCAATACGTCGAACCAGCGTTCGGTGGCCAAAGCGCTGGACAGCCTGCCCTCGGGCAGCGCGCTGCATGAGTACATCCTGACCCTGCCCGAGGGCTTGCCGCCCGAGGTGTTCAACAGCCTGACCGGTGAGGCGCACGCCAGCGTGGTGTCCAACCTGCTGGGCGGCACCTCGTCGCCGCGCACCCTGCCGATGCAGCGTCTGCGCCTGAACCTGAATGCAGGCATGAGCCCGGGAGCGCCGACCGCACAAGCCGGCGGCCCGCTGCCGGCCTCGGCCCTGCCGTCGTCGAACGCACAGCCGGCCTGGGCCGAACTGGTGGGCAACTGGCAGACGCAGAAGGACAACGGCAACTCCGCACAAGTGCGTCAGCACACGGGCGGCGTGTTCATCGGCGCTGACCACGAAGTGGGCCACAGCGGCTGGCGTCTGGGTGGTGCTGTCGGCTACACCGACAGCAAGATCCGCGTCGATGACCGTTCCTCCCAGGCCGATGTGTCAGGCTACAGCGCCACCCTGTACGGCGGCAAGTCGTTCGCCGTCGGTGCCGGCAAGCTGAATTTCCTGGCCGGTGCTGCCTACACCTGGCATGACGTGAGCACCAAGCGTTATGCCAGCGTGGCCGGTGAGCAGGAAAAACTGATGGCCGATTACGGCGCGAATACCACCCAGCTCTTTACCGAACTGGGCTATTCGATGTCCTTGACCGACAGCACGCGTCTCGAGCCCTTCGTCGGCTTTGCCTGGAGCGATCTGCGCACGCGCGGATTCTCCGAGTCGGGCGGTTCGGCCGCCTTGAGCGGCCAGGGCAGCAGCGACAAGCAGACCAGCAGCACGCTGGGCCTGCGCACGCAGACCGACTTCAAGCTGGGCAGCGCCGAGGCGCGTCTGCACGCCATGGCCGGCTGGCGCCACGCTTTTGGCGGCCTGGCCTCAGTGAGCACCCTGGCCTTCGAAGGCAGCCAGTCCTTCACGGTGGCCGGCACGCCCATCGCCCGCAATGCCGCGCTGGCGGAGCTGGGCGCCGAAATGGCCATGTCGCGTGACACCACGCTGGCGCTGACCTACAACGGTCAGTACGGCGGCGGCAATCGGGAACATGCCGGCTCGCTGAACGTTCGCTGGCGTTATTGATGTATCAGCGTTGATGTATCAGCGGCCAAGGGCTTTGCCCTTGGCCGTTTTTTTTTGTGTTCAATCTACGCGAGGCCTGCCGTTTCAAGCGCAGGCACGCCGTGCCGCCCAAGCCTTGAGCCCCCATGCTGGTGCTGCCTGCGGCGGCGTTTGCTCAGCAAAGTCAACTTCAGCAATGCTCTGGCCTGGGCCTGGCCTGCACGTGAAACAGCCCGGCTGAACATCAGCGCTTTGCCTTATTCTTGCCCCCTATACACAATTGCCACACCGAGACGAAAGAGAAAACCTCATGCACATTCACCGGATCGCTGCATTCACCAACCAGGGCCAAGGCGGAAATCCCGCCGGCGTCGTTCTTGCGGATCAACTCCCCTCGCCCGACGAAATGCAAAGGGTGGCGGCCGAGGTCGGCTATTCGGAAACGGTCTTCTCTTGTCCAAACGGCGATGGTTCGTGGCGCACCCGGTACTACTCGCCTGAAGCCGAAGTCGCCTTCTGCGGGCATGCGACCATCGCGCTAGGCGCGGTGCTTGGGCAGACCGTGGGGCCGGCCCGGTATCCGCTGGCCCTGGCAAACGCCCGAATCGAAGTGTCGGCTGAAATCCAGGATGGCGAATGGGTAAGCGTGCTGCGCTCGCCGCCGACGCGCAGCGCACTCGCCAGCCCCGAGTTGTTAGCCGAGGCGCTCGAACTCTTCGGCTACGCAATGGACGACCTGGATCCCACGCTCGCGCCCTGCATGGCCAACGCGGGGATCGACCACTTGATTGTCCCGCTGGTTTCACGCGCCGCATTGGCGCGCATGAACTACGACCTCGACCAAGGACGGCACTTCATGCAAGCGCATCGCATCGGAACCATCGCGTTCGTGTTCAGCGAGAGCGATACCCTGTTCCACGCGCGCAACGCGTTTGCCATTGGCGGCGTGCTGGAAGACCCGGCAACCGGCGCAGCCGCCGCGGCTTTTGCCGGAATGCTGCGCGACCTGGGCCGGAAAGCCCATGGCGAAATCGTCATCCTGCAAGGCGAGGCTATGGGCATGCCCTGCCGCATCGAAGTGGCGTTCACGGGGGAGCCGGGATCCCCGGTGAATGTGCAAGGCAAGTCGTCTGCAATCGGCTAGGCGCGCGGGCCGACCGGTCGCGGGACGGATAAATCCGTCACCGCGTTCAGCACGATGTTCAAGAAGGCGCTGGGGAAGTACGCCCGTCCCGGGGCAAGAAAAACAGCACCAACAGCGAGCAAGCGCCGGCGCAAAGGAACGCGATATCGTACCTGCCGCTGAACGCCACCGTGGCCGCGAAAGCAGCGGGCGCCACGATGTTCACCAAACTGACCAATATCGAGGCTCCCGCAGCCGTTTCTGCGATCTGGTGGGCAGGCGAGCGGCGGGCGACCTCCGCAATCTGCACACCGTTCCAGCTTGCCGCAGAGCACCCGGCGACCAAGGCTAGAACCATGAGAGACCAGAGCGGCCATTGCGGGGTGGTAAATCCCAAGAGGATCGTCGTGGCTGCCGAGAACAGGGCAGCAATCGACAAACTTCCGGTGGCCGACCCCAAGCGGTCCGAAAGCCAACCCAACGCAATCCTGCCGACGACCCCTCCTACCTGCATCACGGCAAATACCGCTCCCGCCAGGCTCAATGAAAAGCCCAGCCGGTCCACCAGGTAAACCACCGTGAACGCGAACCAGCAGCTTTGGGATACGGCAAACAGGCTGCCCACAATCGACATCTTCAACAAGCCGCGATTGCTTCTCAGCGACGCCAACGGCACGCTGAGCATGCGTAACGAGTGCAGCGTAGGCACGATGGACGGCCGCCGCTTCTTCGCCGAGCCCTTCACATCCAGGATCCCGCTCAATCGCCAGGTCAGCGCGGTAGGCACCAAAACAATCACCGCACAGACAATGAGGGCCAGGCGCCACCCGACCAGGGCGATGACTACCGGAATACACAGCCCCGCGATCATTCCGCCCAGTGGCACACCCGCCTGCTTGACCGAGAACATGAGATTGCGCATCTCCGGCGGCGAGAATCTCTGCAGCACCTCACTTCCCGCCGGGTTCGCGGCCCCGTTGCTCATCCCCATGGCAAAGCAGGCCACCAGGGCCACGGCCATGCTCGGGTAATAGAAAAACGCCATGCTTGCCGTTCCCACAACCAGAGCCAGCTGCAAGCTGCGCGTTCCTCCAATTTGCCGAAGCATGGACGATCCGACAACGAGAATCATCAGGCCGCCTAGCGCGTTGCTCGCAGTCAGGTAGCCGATGGAACTCCCGCTCCATCCGAACTCTTCGGACATTGCAGTCGCAACGATCGGGATCAGGCGTGAAAGAAATGCGGAGACAGTCTGTAGCGTGAAAATCGCCACTACAGGCATGACCCACGCGGTAGAAGAGCTCTTCATGGCGGCAGGACTCAAAGGGGTGACGAGGGTGATCCCTCGTTGAAGCCAAGCGAAATGATACCGACTGCGGCCTGACTCGCTGCCGGCGACCTGGGCATCACCGCTGCGGAGCCGTCTCTAGCGGGGGATTCCGACCTGCCTCTCAGATGCCGCCCTGGCCCCGCCCTCCCGCGCCCCGGCGCGCCTTGCGCCGCACGCGCCACACCAGAAAACCCGTCACGCACAACAACGCCACTACCAGCCAGCAGTCGAGCGTATGAGCAATACCTTGCTGCTGGGCTATTCCCGTCTTTGCGGCTGTGCGGGCATGGCGCTTCCGCCTCGACCCGCATGCACGCATTTCGGCTATCGCTCAGCGTATCGGGAAGAACGTGCCGGCCAAGGTTCCATTCGCGCCGCAATAAGGCGGACCCGATGCACCCGCGCCGGGCGGCTGTTCCTCCACGACCAAGGCATCGCCCTGGCGCTTCAGGTTCAGTACCCAGCCCTTCGTGTCGACGCTCTTGACCTGCAGCCGTTCGCCCTTGGCCTTGCCGGAAGCCTCCACGTTGCACGACCAGCTTCCGGTGCGCGGCTTTTCGGCCGATCCTTCATACAGGATGTCGCCGTCGGGCTTCTTCCAAAGCGTGATCTCGCCCGAGATGTTGCGCCATCTGCCGGTAAAGCCCTTGCGTTCAGCCAAATCCAGCGAGGCAAGGAACGCGTCCCGGTGCTTCATGCGGGTCTCGATTTCCTCGAATGACTTGTCTTTGTCGAACGGCTGCTCGAAGGCATCGTCGCGCACCTTGGTGAAATCGCGCTGGTCGCGCAACAGCACTTCGGCCGTGACGGCGTCCAGAGATTTACGCGCCTCGTTGTAGCGCTTGGCGATGCTCGCATCGAGCGCCGCGAGTTGCGGGTTCGCGCAGATGGCCTTTTCTGCGCCCGTGCGCGCCTTGGCGCAGTCGAACGAAGGCGAAGCCAACGGCGCCGCCGTGGCGGTCAGGGAGAGTGCGCACAGCGCTGCGGCGCAGGCGGCGGGGAGCGAGGTTTTAGTCGGCATGGTGCCGTGGATGATAGCGAGAATTCAGGAGGCGTAGGGTCAAAATGATCTTTGCCCTGACTGGCGCGAAACGATACCTCCGCCCCCCCCGAAAGGAGCGGGATTTCAAGGCTATTTGCGCTCAGATCCTTCACCGCCCTGCCCCTCATCAATTCCCGCAAGCGGCAAACGCTCGTCGAGCCATCCCGTGATCCCGCCGCGCATCACCTTTACCGGCCGCCCCAACTGAGCAAGCCGTATCGCGCCCCGTGTCGCGCCATTGCAATGCGGACCTGCGCAGTACGTCACGAACAGCGTGTCCACGGGATAGCTCCACAATTTCGACTCGACAATCTTTCCGTGCGGCAGATTCACCGCGCCCGGCACATGGCCCTGCGCGAACAGCGCGGGACTACGCACGTCCAGCAGCACAAAGCCGGGTGAGCCGCTGGCGAACGCGCCGGCGACATCGGAACAATCGGTCTCGAATTGCAGTTCTGCGCGAAAGTGGGCGAGCGCAGATGCGCTGTCGGCGGCGGGGATGGCGGTGACGGGGTTGGGGGTCGGCATGTTTGAACTCTGTGTGAATGGGCCAAAGAAGCGATGCTGAAAGATCGATCCAGGGGCCTCATTCTGACGTCAAGCCGCGCTCCGGATAAGTGGCGTAAATGACAATTACCGGTAACATCACGCCATGGAAAAACACCTTGTCGTCGCGCTGGCTTATGACCGGCTGTGTACTTTCGAATTCGGCTGTGTGACCGAGCTGTTTGCGCTCGAGCGTCCCGAGCTTGACGTCGATTGGTATCGCTTCGCGGTCTGCGCAGTCGAGCCCGGCCCGCTGCGCGCGGCAGGCGGCATCACCGTGGCGGCGCCCTACTCGCTCAAGCTGCTCGATCGGGCGGATACGATCGTGGTGCCCGGCTGGCGCGACGCGGACGAGTTGCCGCCTGCGCCCTTGCTGAAAAAGCTCCGGATGGCGTACCAGCGCGGTGCGCGGCTCTGTTCGATTTGTTCCGGTGTGTTCGTGCTGGCGGCGGCGGGCGTCCTTGATGGAAAGACCGTCACCACGCACTGGCGATACGCCGCCAAGCTGCAGCAGCGCTACCCGCAAGTGCGCGTTCAGCCGGACGCGCTGTATGTCGACGAAGGGCAGATCATCACATCGGCGGGCTCGGCAGCCGGTCTGGACATGTTGCTCCACCTGGTGCGACGCGATTATGGGGGGGCCGTGGCAAATCGCGTGGCGCAACGGCTCGTGGTGGCTCCGCACCGGGACGGCGGGCAGGCGCAATTTGTGCCGCGCCCCATGCCGCACGATGAGAGCGGGCGATTGGCCAAGCTGATGGACTGGATGCGCCTTCATCCTGCTTTGCCACACACCCTGCGATCACTGGCAGAGCGTGCAGCCATGAGCCCGCGCACGTTGCAACGGCAGTTTCAAGACGCCACGGGCATGGCGCCGTATGAATGGCTGGTCCGCGAACGCGTGGCCGCGGCGCGTGACATGCTGGAGGCCAGAACGCCGTTGCCGATTGGCCGCATCGCCGAACTCGCCGGGTTCGGCTCCGAGGAGTCGATGCGCAGGCACTTCCGGCGCATCGTGATGACGAGTCCGGCCGCTTACCGCGATAAGTTCGGCAACGGCGCGTAGGCGTGTTGACGAGACCCGCTCAAGTCGTGGCAGCCGTCTGCCTCACCAGCGGATCTTATACGGATCGTCCCCCAACCCCCATACACCGTTTTTCCGTTCCAGCATGATGTGCCGGGTCTGCCACTCGTCAGGCTGATCCCTCGAAGCAAAGCCGCTTATCTGGGGATAGAACGCGGGGTCCGCTGCCCAATCCGCCGTGGCGCGATCCAGCCGCCATTCGAACTTCACCGCCGACACCGCGTTGGGGTTGTCGTCGAACGGATTCTTGCCCGGCTTGGAGTAGTCCAGGATCTTGCCGACCTGCAGGCCAGGGGCGCAGAACTTCGCGGTATAGACCAGCTTGGAAGCGAGGCGGACCTCGCCATCGGTGTAGTACGCACGGCCCTTTTCGGTCAGCGCCATGTGGCTGGTGGCGTCGTCGGGATCCTCATCCGGTTTTGGAGGTGAACCATCGCCGTCAGCACTGACGCGCTTGACCGTGATGAGTCCGTGTTTGATCAGCCCTTGCACGACCTTGTCCTGTTCTTCCAGGAAGACCGTGTAGACATCGGTCGGCAAAGGCCGCACACCCACCACATTGACGCAGGCGCTGCCTGGGGCATTGGTGGGCGTTTCCATGGCGGCGACCAGAATCTTATGTATCTTGCTTTCGGTCAGGCCTGGACCCAGCGGGGATTCCTTCCAGGCATAAAACCCCACGGCTGCGGCGATGGCCAGACCCAAGGCCCAGGCCTTGCGCGGAATCCGGCGGCGTTTGGTCGTGCGCTGCTGCTGATTCATTCCCTTCCTTGCGGCTGGTGGACTCGCGATAATACCGCGCAGCGCAAGGAGCCAGCGAACCGCGGGAGGCGATCTCACGCGATTGCCGGCCCAGGGCATCTGCCATCGAAACCACAGACCCGCAAGAGTCACCGTCGTCCTGAAAGTGACTCCGCGGGCGGTCCACTTCGGCCTTCACGGCTCGTATTTCGAGATCTTCGTTCCCTCGAGTGAGACGCCAGCCATCAGGCCTCCGTTGTTCATCACGAAGCCGACAATCGGCTGCTTCGCAGTATTCGTGTCGATGCGTCCGTTGGCGCCGATATTGACGATCGCCACCGTGGCATCGGCGCCGACAGTCCAGCCGCTGCTGTTGCGAAACTTGTTCAAGGCGTCGTCCGTCATGAACAGCAGGACCATGGCCTTTGATTGCGCGCCCGCCTGAAAGCCGATCGACCCCGACGTGGTGCGGTAGTAGCCTACCGCCGACTGCCCTACGCGGAGCACACCTTTGCCATGCTCGGCGCCGACGATGAAACTCCCGCTGAGCACATCCGGGAACACCAGCACGCCCCTGGCGCGGGCGACCAGCTCACGGGATGAAGGCGCGGCTTCGTAAAGCTTGGATAAGGTCGCATTGGCCGCGTCGTCCAAAGCAGCCCGCGTATCGGTCTTGGGCGCAGCAGACGGTTTGGACGGCGGTGTCGTGGTACAGCCGCCAAACAGAAAGCCTGCCGCAATGATGGTGAAGAGGGCCATACCGGTCCGGCAGACTGCGGAATATTTATGAGACATGACGTACTCCTTTTGTGGTGTGTCGCACGGGAAACTGGGTAACGCATGAAAAAACACGCCCTGCGCGTTCACGGCCCGACCTGATAGCCGCGCTGCTGCATGCAAGCGGCATACGCCGACGAAGCGTTCGCACTCTGCTGCGCCTGGTTCGCACGATCCTGACGCCGGTCCTGTCGTTGGCGCGACCCGCCCACCACCATGCCCGCCGCGGCGGCGTCCTTCGCCTGGTTCTGCCGGTACGCCTGCTTGGTGTCGTCATCCATACGGTCATACACCTCTTCGTGCTGGCGGCCACGCGCGCCTGCGACGACAGCGCCCGCCGTGGCGCCGGCTGCTGCGCCACGGGCTCGTCCGCCAGCCGAAGGCGTGTCGGCGGCCGCCGCGCTCGACGTGTTGGCCGACTGCGCCTGGCACGCGGCGATGTCCTGCTGGGTCAATTCGGGAGTCTGGCCTTTGAGCGGCGTAACGGTCTGGGCGGCCGTCGACAGGCAGACGCCTGAGAGCACGACCGCCATGCAAGGGAAAATCGACTTGTTCATGAAATGCTCCCTGATATCAAAGTCCGGGATTCTCGGAGCGCGGCATCCCTCGCCCGAGCAAATTGGCGTGGCGCGCCGATGCCTCCCAGCATTCCGGCCGCGCCACAGAGGTCCGCATTGCTCGGGTCGGCGGCGCTCATTTCCCGATGACGGAGGGTTTGATCAGCTTTATGCCCCGCGACGCGTTGTAGCCGTGGATCTCCTTCACATCGAGCTTGCGCATGAACCCGACGGTGTGGGCATCGATGATTTGTCCCGGCACCATGATGGGAAACCCCGGTGGGTACGGAATGACGAAATTGGCGGACACCAGCGCCGGCCCGGCTTCCAGGCGTTGGTCCAGTTCCGGGCTCGCCAACGGTAGGTACTCGCAGTCCTCTTCGTTGTAGGCGGCAAAGAATGCAGCGCGGACGTTGCCCTCCGGCGTGATGCTGCCGGGATCGTCGCGGTATCCATCGTGGAATTGGCTGAAATTGGGCAAGTCCGGCACATCCTCCATCAGACTCCGGACCTTTTCCGCGAAGGCGGCCCGCCCGGCTTCGCCCGTTTCCCTCAGCCGCGTTTCGATCTCTTCCGAGATTTCGAGCAGCACCTTGATAAGCGACGCGACGTCGCTACGCGTATTGTTGATATTGCTCTGCAAGAGCACGCTATTTCGCGAGGTCTTGTTGAGCTGGATGTTGTAGCGCGAGGCCAGCAGGTTCTTGAACGCGGTGCCGTCATACCCCGCCGTGCCGCACACCAGCGTCAGTCGCGTCGGATCCAGACAGAACTCATCGTCCTTGAGCGCCTTGGCGGCGGTCAGCCAGTTCGTGCCGGGCGCCAGAAAATCGGCGAACCCCGATGCCCGAAACTCCTCAGGGATCATTTTGTCGGCGCCCAGGACACTGAAGTATCTGGAAATCAGCGGGTGATTGGACACCTCGCGCCGAATGGCCAACGCGACCTCGATGGCGCGCATGACCAGCTCGTAGCCTTCCAGCTCCATCTGCCGGCGTGCGACGTCCAGCGACGCAATGATCTGGGCATTGGGCGACGTGGACGCGTGAATGAAAACCGCCTCGCGGAATGCCGACACATGATGTTCGTAGTCTTCGTCGCGCACCGCCACGATCGACCCCTGCCGCAGGCTGGACATGGACTTGTGCACGGAATCCGTCTCGTAGACCCGTATCCGCATGGTCTTCGGGTTCGGGGTCAGCTCCCGGTCCAGCAGGCGCGGATCCTTGGGATCCAGGTCTCCGCCCAGTTCCCGGCACTGGGCCTCCCAGGCTTCCTGCGCCTTGGGGTCGTCCCGCCACTCGCGCAAGGCCGCTGCAGCGCCCATGGCGGTGCGCATGCGCAGGAACGGTGACCAGCGCGCAAACCCAAACCACGCTTCATCCCATAGGAAGATCAGGTCCGGCTTGATGGCCAGGCATTCGGCCATGACGCGGCGGGTGTTGTAGATGTGGCCGTCGAAGGTGCAGTTGGTCAGCGTGACCATGGCGGCCTTGTCCAGGCGCCCCGCCGCCTTCAGGTCCAGCAGCGCCTGCTTGACCGTGCGTAGGGGCACGGCCCCGTACATTGAGTACTCCGTCATCGGGAAGGCTTCCACGTAGAGCGGCTGCGCGCCAGACAGCACCATGCCGTAGTGGTGCGATTTGTGGCAATTGCGGTCCACGATGACGATATCGCCGGGCTTGGTCACCGCCTGGTAGACCATCTTGTTCGACGTCGATGTGCCGTTCGTGACGAAGAATACGTGGTCAGCGCCGACTGCACGCGCGAACTTCTCCTGAGCGACCTTGATGTTGCCGGTCGGCTCCAGCATGCTGTCCAGACCGCCGGTCGTGGCGGAGGTTTCCGCCAGGAACAGATTCAGGCCATAGAACTCGCCGAAGTCGCGGATCCAGTTCGACTTGATGATCGACTTGCCGCGTGCGATGGGCAGCGCATGGAAGGTGCTGATCGGCTTGGCGGCGTATTGCTTGAGGTTGTCGAAGTGCGGTGTGGATTGACGGTCTCGCACCCCTTCAAGAATGTTCAGGTGCACCTCCATGGGTTCCTCGACCTCATAGAACACGCGGCGTATGGCCGACGCGCTGGGGTCTCCGGCAAGCTGCTCCACCTTCCGGTCGGTGAGCAGATAGATGTCCAGCTCGGGCCGTATGTTGGCAATCAGGCGGGCCAGCTTCACGCCGATCTCTCTCGGCGAGTCCACCGTGGTGTCCAGATGCTGGTAGACGGACAGGTAATCGCGCAGCAGCGACGCATCGTGCTTGGACGGAACGGGTATGCCGTCATAGATGACCACTGCCTCGAGCTTGCCGTTGAGAATGGTCGCCAGCAGCGCATCTTCGACGCTGCCCACCATCACGGGCTCGTAGATCAGGGTATCGTCGTGACGCCGCAGCTCGCGTATTTCTCGACATATGGCGGCGGCGCGCGCGGGCGGCGCGGGGCTGACGAAAAGCGCCTCGAAGTAGGGCCGCCGCGCAAGGCTTCCGGCCATCCCGGGTGGCGTGCGGTCCGGCCCCTCCCCCGCCGACTCCTCGGCCGCCTCCCACTCGCCTTCGTCATAACGGTAGCTACCCGATAGCAATGCGTTGCTCATGCGCAGCACCAGCCGCGCGGCGCCCATCGCGTCGCCATCGTCGATCCGGTCGTCCAGCGTGCGCAGCAACTGCAGGCCGGGATACGCAAAATAACTCTCCATGGGCCGCAGGTCGCGCAAGGCTTCCTGCACGGGGCCGGATCCGCCCGAGCCCTTGCCGCTGCGCACTTCGGCGGCCCAGGTCTGCGCCTTGGCGTTCAAGTCGCGCCATCGGTCCAGCCGCGCGGCAGAGATGGAGAACAAATGGTCGAGTTGATGCCCTTCGTGTGTTTCGGTCGACATGGCAGTCCCCAAATGGTTTGCGCAAGCCCACTGGCCACGCGGGCGGGGCTCGCAATGTCTCTACGAAAGAATCATGATCACCACCATCCCCCATATCGTCAGCAAGGTGTTGCCGACGGCATAGGTCACCGTGTACCCCAGTCCCGGCACCTGGCTCTTGGCCGCTTCGCATACCATGCCGAGCGCAGCGGTGGTGGTGCGGGCGCCCGCGCAGATCCCGAGGATCAGGGCCGGATCGAAGCGGAAGATGAACTTGGCAATGAACATGCCCAGCACCAAGGGGACGGCAGTCGCGAAGATGCCCCACAGGAACAGGCTGATGCCCAGCTTCTGCAAACCGGCGACGAAGCCCGGCCCCGCAGAAATCCCGACCACCGCAATGAATACGTTCAAACCCACGGAGTTCATGAACCACAGCGTAGGTTCCGGTATCCGGCCAAAAGTGGGATGGATGGCGCGGAACCAGCCGAACACGATGCCGGCAATCAATGCGCCACCCGCGGTCGAAATCGTGAGCGGGATACCGCTGACGTTGATCACGATCGCGCCGACCAGCGCGCCGATGGTGATCGCCAACGACACGAACGCGACGTCCGTCACCGTCGTGGGCCGGTCGACGTAGCCCAGATTCTTGGCCGCGGCATTGATGTCCTGGGTCCGCCCGACCACGGTGATCACGTCGCCGCGGAACAGTTCCGTCTTCGGCAGGATGGGGATCACCGTCTCGGTCGGCCCGCGACGGATCTTCTTCAGAAACACGCCGCGCGCGCCGGGCCAGTGCGCCAGTTCCTCCAGCCGCTTGCCGTCGACATTTTTGTTCGAGACGTAGATATCGACACCCTCGGTCTTGATGTCGAGCAGTTCGGCGTCTTCGACCTCCCGGCCGCTCGGGCCCAGCCTGGCGATCATCTGGTCGCGCTTGCCGCCTACCGCGACGATATCGCCGGCTTCGATGACGGTCGCGTGGTCCACCTCGATGATCTTGCCGCCCCGCCGTATCCGCTCGACAAAGGCCCGGAAGCCGGCCTGCGTGCCCGCCTCCACTTCTCCCACCGTCTTGCCGATGAAGGGGCTGTTCTCGGCGATGGCGTAGGCGCGGACCTCGAACTCGTACCAGTGGGTAGCATCCGCCGCGCCTTGGCCCGCGCCCAGCTTCTGCTCATAGGCCCTGCATGCCGCCACCAGATCGATGCCAAGCAATTTCGGGCCGATCTGCGCCAGGATGATCGCCGACCCTACGGTGCCGAAGATGTACGTGACCGCGTACGCGATCGGCATGGCGTCCAGCAACGCCTGCGTTTCCTCCGGCGTGCGGCCCAGCCGGTTGATCGCATCGGTCGCCAGACCCATGGAGGCGGAAATGGTCTGCGAGCCCGCGAACAGCCCGGCCGCGGAACCCAGGTCGTAGCCGGCGAGCATCGCCGCGACGACCGCAGCGCCCAACGACAGCAGCGCCATGATCACCGCGAAGATCGCCTGCGGCAGCCCATCCTTTGCAATACCGCGCACGAACTGCGGGCCCACGCCGTAGCCCACGGCAAACAGGAACATCAGGAAGAAAACCGACTTCACATTGGGCGATATCTTGACGCCGAGAATGCCGATGACGATCGCGACCAGCAAGGTCGAGGTCACCGCACCCAGGCTGAAGCCCTTGAAGCTCTTTCCGCCTACCCAGTAACCGATACCGAGCGCGAGAAAGATGGCGATTTCAGGGTAGGCCTTCAACGTAGCAACAAACCAGTCCATGACTTTCTCCTTGCCGATCCAAAGATGGAAAGCGCCGTGTCATGCAGTTCGGGGGTGCTAGCGTGTCCTGGCGGCCCTGCCGGCGTCCAGCATCAGCCTGTTGGTGATGCGGCCGGCCAGCTTGAAAAGCTCGTCCTTCAATCCGAACGGGGAAAGCCTGGCTGGATGAGACGTATCGCGGATATTCATTGCGGCCTCCGATGCATAGAACAACGGTCAATGAAAATACGTCTTGCGCGGCGCCAAAAGCGCGGCAAGTTCCGGAATGCGATTTGTCACTTGGGACTTGTTCTGGTCGGGCGCCAGGCGCATCGCACCATGCTTGATGCGAAATCTACCCGACGCCTGCGACCGTCTCAATCATCCCAAAGATGCTGATTCTGCGGATGAATATACTGCTGCGAAATAAAAACAGCATCATCGTTTTTACAGTGACGGAAGACGCCATGGCCGGATGGCAGGCGCCTTGCGGCTGACGGTCGCGCGATAGCAGGGCTGCCGCACGGCAGCCCCGGTTTCAATGCCGGATCTCCGCCAGAAACTTCTGCGCGCGGGCAGTGTGCGGCCGATTGAAGAACGCATCCGGCGTTCCGGTTTCCACAATCCGACCGGCGTCCATGAACCAGACGCGATCCGCCACTTCACGGGCAAAGCCCATCTCGTGCGTCACGCACACCATGGTCATCCCATCCTTCGCCAAGCCCTTCATCACCTGCAGGACTTCGCCGACCATTTCCGGGTCCAGCGCGCTGGTCGGCTCGTCGAACAGCATGACCGGCGGATTCATGGCCAGCGCGCGGGCGATCGCCACGCGCTGCTGCTGACCGCCGGACAATTGCGAGGGATAGGCCTCTGCCTTGTGGGCCAGCCCCACTCTTTCCAAGAGTTGCATGGCACGCTCGCGCGCTTCGGGGCGGCGGGCGCGCTTCAATTGCAGCGGCGCCAGCATCAGGTTTTCCATCACAGACAGATGCGGAAAGAGATTGAACTGCTGGAACACAAAGCCGATGTGGCTGCGCAGTGCGTCCAGGTGCACGTCCTTGCCGTAGATGTCCTTGCCGTCGACTTCAATGACGCCCTTCTGGATGGGCTCCAGCCGGTTGACGGTGCGGATCAGCGTGGACTTGCCCGAGCCGGAGGGCCCGCACACCACGACCACCTCGCCCCGGTCGACCTGCGCCGTCACATCGGCCAGCGCCTGATACTCGCCATACCACTTCTGCACTTCGGAAAATCGGATCATGTGGGCACCACTTTCTGGGCAGGCGCAAGTCCGGCGCGCCGTCGGCCAATGCGGCGTTCGGTCAGGTGCACCAGGGAACTCAGGCCAAAATTCAGGACGAAATAAGTCAGCGCAAGCAGCCCAAAGACTTCGAACGGCTTGGTCAGCAATACGCTGTTGATCTGGTTGGCGGCGTACGTCAGCTCCTGGACACTGATGACATAAGCCAGCGAGGTTTCCTTCACCGTGGACACGAACTGGCTCAGCATGCTGGGCAGCATGTTGTAGAGCGCCTGCGGCAGGATGACGCGCCGCATGGTCTGCATGTACGACAGGCCCAGCGCGCGGCTGGCTTCCTGCTGGCCGGGCGGCAGCGCCTGGATGCCGGCGCGGATGATCTCGGCCAGATACGCGCTTTCGTAGCAAACCAGCGCCACCACCATCGTGGTCGTGCCCGCGACAGGACGGCCGATGATGATCGGCACGAAGAAGTAGGCCCAGAAGATGAACATCAGCAGCGGCAGGCCGCGCACCAGGTAGACCACGGCCGACGAAGGCCAATAGAAGATCCGGTAGGGGCTGATGCGGCCCAGCGCCAGCAGCACGCCGCACGGCAGCGCCAGGGCGAGGCTGATGGCAGCCAGACCCAAGGTCGCGGCCAGGCCGCCGATCGGACCATGCGGATACTGGCCGATCAGAAGCAGCAGCCAATTGTCTTTAAGGATGTCCCACATGGTCAGCGCACTCCCAGCGGACGATAGCGTCGCTGCAGCATCGCGCCGCCGCCCATGATCAGGAACGAGAGCACGAGATAGATCACCGTCACCACGGCATAGGCCTCAAACGTTCGAAACGTGTTGTTCTCGATTTCGCGAGCGGCCGCAGTCAGCTCGGTCACGCCGATGGCCATCGCCAGACTCGTGTTCTTGAGTAGCAACAGGGTCTGGTTGAGCAACGGCGGGATCGCAATGCGAAAGGCCTGGGGAAGCACCACCTTGCGCATGGTCTTCAGAAAGCTCAGGCCCAACGCGCGGGCAGCCTCGACCTGGCCGGCAGGAATGCCGCGCACCGCACTGCGCAGGTCTTCGCAGACATAGGCCGACATCACCAGCCCGATTGCGATGCAGGAAAGGATGAATTCACTGCCGTGGCTGTTGAGCCAGTCGGTGACGGAGAACGGCAGCAGCGCGGGTACGCCGAAGTACCAGAACATGATGTGCACCAACATGGGCACGTTGCGGTGGAACGCGACATACGTCGCGACCAACCCATTGGCGACAGGCGAGCCCGTCAGGCGGATCACCGCCAGCAGGCTGCCCACGAAGAACGCCAGAATCCAGGAAAGCCCGGCCAGCGCCAGGGTGGTGATCAACCCCCTGAGCAGCCAGTCCGGATACTCGCCCTGAAAAATGGCGCTGAAGTCGAAGATGTAATGCATCGAACCAGGCTCCAGCGCGCGCGGCGCATCAACCCTTGATTTCTTCGATGCGGAAGTCGCGCTTGATGTTGAACTGGGTGCCGGCGCCAAACCACTTGTCAAAGGTCTTGGCAGCCTGTCCGGACGCTTCCATGCCGTCCAGCACCTTGTTCACCTGATTCAGCATTGCCGTGTCGCCCTTGCGCACGCCGACGCCCCACGGTTCGATGAACAGCGCGGGCTCCAGGATCTTGACCGGCACGGCGCTCGAGGCGGCCTGGTGCTGCAGCTTGACCAGCATCAGTTCCGAACCGACGAAGCCGCTGACCTTGCCCTGCTGCAACGCCAGGAATGCGCCGCTGGGATCCTTGAACGTGACCGGATCGACATTCGGGATGTTCTTGCGCGCGCCCTGCTCCGACGACGAACCGCGCACGGCGCTGACCCGCTTGCCGGCGAGATCGGCGGGCGCCTTCAGATCCTTGTCCGATTCGCGCGACAGGATTTTTTGCGGGCTGACGAAATGCTGGTGCGAATAATCGATCTGCTTGGCGCGCTCGGGCGTCCAGCCCAGATTGGCGGCCACCACGTCGACGCGGCCGGCGATCAGTTCAGGAATGCGCGCCTCGACGGCAATCAGCTTGAGTTCGAGCGGCACACCCAGGCTGTCGGCCAACGCTTGGCACACGTCGACTTCATAGCCGACGATGCCGCGCGTCTTCGGATCCTGGAAGCTGAACGGCTCGGCCGTGCCCATCGTGCCGCAGATGAACTTGCCGCGCGCCTTGATGTCCTGCAGCGTGTCGGCATTGGCGGCGGGGGCCAGCGTTGCGGCAAGGCCAACGATGGCGGCGAAGGAGGAGATGAACGTCTTCATGGAATTCCCTTGGTATGTAGGTATGGGTGCTGCAAAAAACGGCTTCAGCCCAGGCGCGCGCATGCATCGCGAATGCGGCGGCAGCCCTCTTCGATGTTTTCCATCGAGGTCGCGAAGCTCAGCCGCAGATACGGCGACAGCCCATAAGCCGCGCCGTCCAGACAAGCCACGCCCGCCTCGTCCAGCAGATACATCACGACGTCGAGGTCGCTGCCCAGCTTGTGGCCGGCCGGCGTGGTTCTGCCCAGCAGGCCTTCGACCGACGGATACACGTAGAACGCGCCTTCCGGCACCGGGCAACGAATGCCGGGCACCTCGTTCAGCAACGCCACGATGCGATCGCGGCGGTCATGGAACAACGCATTGGCGTCACGCACGCACTGCTGGTCGGCCGTCAGCGCGACGCGCGCGGCCGACTGGCTGATCGCGCTGACGCAGCTGGTGCTTTGCGAGATCAACGTGGCCATGGCCTTGATCAGCGCCTTCGGGCCGCCGGCATATCCAAGGCGCCAGCCCGTCATCGCGTAGGCCTTCGACACGCCGTTGATGGTCAGCGTGCGCGCGGCCAGTTCGGGCGCCACCGCAGCCGGGGACTGATGCCGCGCTTCGCCATAGGCCAGATGCTCGTAGATCTCGTCGGTCAGCAGCCAAACGTGCGGATAGCGTGCCAGCACTGCTGCCAACGCACGCAACTCGTCCGCGCCGTACATCGCGCCGGTTGGATTGCTGGGCGTATTCAGCAGAACCCACTTCGTGCGCGGCGTGATGGCGCGTTCCAGTGCTTCCGGGGTCAGCTTGAAGCCGTCCGATTCGGGGCAGACCACCACGACCGGCGTGCCGTCATTGACCAGCACCATGTCGGGATACGAGACCCAGTACGGCGCCGGGATGATGACTTCGTCCCCTGCCTGCACAGTGGCGGCCAGCGCGGTGAAGATCAGCTGCTTGGCGCCCACGCCGACGATGAGTTCGTCCGTGCCATATTCCAGCCCGTTCTCATGCTTGAATTTGGCGCGCACCGCTTCCAGCAGCGGTTTGGCGCCGACGGACGACGTGTAGCGGATGTCGCCGCTGTTGAGCGTGTCGATGCCTGCCTGGACGATATGCCCCGGCGTGGGCAGGTCCGGTTCGCCGACGGTGAAGTCCACGATGTCGCGGCCCTGGGCGCGCAATTGGTCGACCCGGCTCTTGGCCATCATGCTGGGCGAAGGTTTGATGGCGCGGGTGCGTTCGGCCAGGAAATCTGCGGTGACGGCGTTCATGCGAGCCCCTTCGCGGCAAACGCGGCCTGCATCCAGCTCTGGCTTTTCTCGCCCGTGGCAATTTCAGCCATGATGCGCGCTTCCTTGTCGGCATGCGCACGCGCGGCGGCGATCAGCGCCTCGGCGTCCGACGCCGCGAAGCTGACCAGCCCGTCCTCGTCGCCCACCAGGATGTCGCCCGGGTTGATGACCTGCCCGCCGATCGACACCGGCACGTTGACCTCGCCGGGGCCGTCCTTGTAGGGCCCGCGGTGGATATGGCCGCGCGCATAGCAGGGGAAACTGTCGGCTTCAAAGGCCGCAACGTCGCGAATGGCGCCGTCCACGACAACGCCCGCGCAGCCGTGGATCTGAAGATAGCGCTTCATGATTTCGCCAAGCACGGCATTGGATAGATCGCCGCCGGCGTCGACAACCAGCACGTGACCCGGCTGGATCTGCATCATTGCCTTGTAGATCATCAGGTTGTCGCCGGGCCGGGTCTTGACCGTCAGCGCGGTGCCGACCAGCTTGCCGCTTCCGTTGTAACGGCGCAGTCCGGTGATGCCCTCACGGCGCGCGAGGTTGTCGCTAAGGTGCGGGGTGACGATGCCTGCCAGCGCTTGCAGTACGGCAGCGGGCGCAACGGGAGAGGCGGGCAATTGGCGCGCGCCGGTGGAAATGGAAGCCATGTCGGTCTGCTTGTCCTGAGTCGAAGGACGCTCCGTTTTTCGCGCTGTCGCTTGCGAGGCGGGGCGGCCGGTAATGAGTCAGACCGAATGGTGCGAGCTTTTGCGATTCCAAAAAAGGGATTAAATTTCAGCGAACTTCATCACTTTTCAGAATATAGGGGTTACCCCTTATCGGAACTTTCGGAATGAACCTCAAGATCTGCCGGGCACGCGCATGCTGACTTTCAAACAGATCGAAGCCCTTTATTGGACCGTCCGGCTGGGGACATTTTCTGCGTCGGCGCAGAAGCTGCATACGACGCAATCGGCCATCACCAAGCGTATCCAGGAACTGGAAGCCGACTTTGACATCGCCCTCTTTGACCGGTCGGGCCACCGGGCCGAACTGACGGCCCGGGGGCATGAGATCTACGCCTTGGCCGAGCAGATGCTGGGCCACCGCGACCGGCTGCTGGCTCGCTTGAAGGGACAGCACACGTTGACGGGCACGTTCCGCTTCGGCATCACCGAGATCACCGCGATGACCTGGCTGCCCGCCCTGATCCGCCTGCTGCGCGCCCACTATCCGCGCATTACGCTGGAACCCCACATCGATCTGGGCGCGGACCTGCTCAAGCGTCTGCAGGCCGGGCAATTGGACATGGCATTTCTGCACGGCGAGTTTGCCGAACCGAATCTGCAGGTCGTCGCGCTGCAGCGCCTGGAGTTTGCCTGGATGGGCAGTCCGGACCTGATCGACGCCAGCCACATCTACACCCCGGCCGACATTGCCAAGCTGCCGCTGCTGCGGCAGAGCCGCGAGTCCGGGTTGAACATGATCTACGACGGTTGGCTGCGTCCGCATACGGCGGCGAGCAACATCTTCACCATCAACAGTCTCATCGCGATGGCCGGATTGACCGCCGCGGGCTTTGGCGTGAGCTGCCTGCCCCGCGACTACTTCGCAGACATGGTCAGCACGCGGCAACTCGTCATCGCGCGCACCACCGTCGCGCCGCCACAGTCGGTGTACAGCGCGATGTTCCGCCGGGATGCGGATGTGGCGTTTTGCGAGAGCGTGGCGGAATTGGCGGAAAGCTGCTGCGAGTTTTCAACGGGCTGGCGTTTGCGTTAGGCCGCGAAAAAGGCCGCATTCAACCTTTCCAGCACCGGTTTGGGCGTGCCCGCCGGGGCGACAGGACCGTACCAGTTATCCGTCCCATTAAGTTCGTCGACGAATTGCCGTAGTTCCATCAAGAGATCGTAGCGGTGCACCGCTGCGCAACGACTGTTGGAGAGGTTCGGCATGCCGGGATTTCCGTCGAAGGTTCTTGCGAATCAAAATGCCCCTTTCCGGTTGGCCGGCTTTGTGGTCGCTCCCCTGTTGAACCTCGCGTCCAGCGCCTATATCGGGCAAACCGCCCTCGCCGGGGACTGCACCGTAAGCCCCACCTCCGTTTGCGCTGGCCCGGCTGCCGTTACGGACGTCCCGCAGGCCATCAATGCGGGGGCTCCCATCTCTGTCACCACCCAACCCGGATTCGGCCTGTCCGTATCCGTGGCAGATAACGGGATCGATCTTCAGGGTATAGGCGGGGTGTCGTTCGTCGACGACCATCAGTCGAATATCAGCACGGCAGGCAGTTTCGGCATCTATGGCTTGAACGACGTCAGCGGCGACCTCAACATCACCTCCACCGGCGCCGTCACTGCGACGGGCCCGTCCGGCGAAGGAATCCGAGGCGACAGCTATGGTGCAAACATGCTGATCATCGCCAATGACACCCAGGGCGGGGAAAACGGCATCGGCGCCAACGGCTACGGGAGCGGGTCGGTTCGGATTGTCTCGACGGGGACGGCCACGGGCGTGAGCAAGGCAGGCATCTACGCCAACATGGTCGGCGGCACCGATCTGACGATCGAGGCGAATTACACGCAGGGCTATGAGAATGGCATCGTCGCCATGTCCGGAACCGGCGCGCTGACCGTGACCTCGTCAGGCTCGGCCACCGCGACGAACGGCCATGGCATCGCGCTTTACGGGCAAAGCGGTGCTATCACGCTTACCGCAAGCGACACCTACGGTGGCAACGGCAACGGCATCTATGTGTCGAACAGCGGTACGGGCGCTGTCCGCGTCACGTCCACTGGCACGGCCACCGGGTCCATCGACGGCATCGGCGTGCAGATCGCAGGCGGCACCGATACGACCGTCACCGCGGCGGACACGGCAGGCCTGAGTGGCGCGGCCATCATCGTCAACAACAACGCCGGCACCGGCGCCGTCCAGGTCAGCTCGACCGGCACGGCGAATGGCGCCAGCGACGGTATTGCCGTCACGAACGCGACCGGCACCAGCACCACGGTCCGCGCGGTGAACAGCAATGGCGCCAGCAACATGGGAATTCTGGTCGACCATAGCGGATCCGGCGCGGTGCAGATCGACTCCACGGGCACGGCGACCGGCGGCTTCAGCGGCATCGCCGCGTTCACCTATTCCGGGGTGGACACGACTATCGACGCCATGGATACACGCGGTGAATTCGGCATTGCGGTCTCCGGCAACGGCGGCGCCATTTCGGTCAGGTCGACCGGTACCGCCACTGGCACGACGTCGTCGGGGATCTCGGTCGCGAATGCGGGGGCCGGAGATGTTGCCGTTACCGGAAGGGCCACGAACGGCGGACTGTATGGCATTTACCTGGTGACGACTGACACGGGCGATGTCAGCATCACAAGCACGGACACCTCGACGGGCGCCGGCATGGATGGCGTGTATGCCGAAACCCGCGGCCTTGGGTCGGCGCTGGACATCACCGTCAATAACGCCCAGGGCGGACGCAGTGGCGTGTATGCCGTGAATGGCGCTGGCGCCTCGCCGACCGCCAATAGCACCAACGTCGTCGTGCTGGGACACGTGGCGGGAGGTTCCGGCGCCGCGATCTCTACAGCCTCGAATGCCGGCGGCATGAGCACCGTCGACGTCAGGCCGGCTGGCCGCGTCGAATCAACCTCCGGCGTTGCCATTTCGAACAATGGCGGGAACAGCCATGTCATCGTCCGAAACGGCGCCGTCGTCAACGGCGCCATCAACCTCGGCGCGGGCAACGATACGGTGGACCTGTACGGCGGGTTCTCCGGCATCACCGCGCTGGACGGCGGCAGTGGCGGCGTTGACACCCTCAACGTGTCCGATGCCGTGGACGCGACGCGCGCCGGCAGCGACATCCGCAATTGGAGCGTCTTCAACTTGGCCAGCAGTGGTCTAACCTTGACGGATGCCGGATTGGCAGTGGGCACACCCGCCGACACGACGACCGGTGTGTTCCTGCGTGGCGGATCGTCGCTGACGGTTCAGCAGAGCGGTTTCGTCCTGAACGGCAATTTGTCCCTGGCTGCGGGCACGGCCCTGTTCGGACCGGCCATCAGCGGCGGCACCTCCACCATCAGCGGCACCGTCACCAACGCGGGAACCATCACGCTGGGCGGGGCCGCGCCCGGCAACGTGCTGACCATCGGCGGCAGCTACGTGGGCAGCGCCGGCGTCATCGCCTTGAACACCGTACTGGGCAACGACGCGTCGATCACCGACAAGGTGGTGGTCAGCGGCGATACGGCCGGCACCTCGGTGTTGAAGGTAACCAACGCGGGCGGCGCGGGGGCCGCAACCACGGAAGGCATCATGCTGGTGTCGGTGGGCGGCGCCTCGAACGGCGCCTTCTCGCTGGCCGGCGATTATCAAGTGAATGGCAAGCCCGCAGTCGTGGCGGGCTCGTACGCCTATCAGCTTTACCAGGGCAACGCGTCCGGCACGGAACTGGGCAACTGGTATCTGAGGTCTGAACGGACGGACGACGCACCGTCCGCGCCGGGCGTGAACCCCGCGCCGCAACCGCTGTATCAGGCCGGCGTATCGGCCTACGAGGCCTACCCACAGGCGTTGCTGGCGTTGAACGGAGTGTCAACGCTGCAGCGCCGTGTCGGGAACCGCTATTGGTCGGGCGCGGGTGGCGAGCAAGGAGCAGGCAGCGATGCCCGCGCGGGTGGCACGCAGGACGCCGGCGCTCACCTCGACGGCACCGGCGCGTGGGCACGTATCGAAGGCGGCAACCGCCGGGTCGAGCCCAGCACGTCGACCAGCGGCACCGACTTCACGCTGAACTACTCGAAGGTGCAGGCGGGCTCGGACGTTCTGTTGTCCCGCCGCGAGAATGGCGCGCTGGTGGGCGGCGGATACTTCCAATACGTACACGGCAACACGTCGACGCGCTCCGTATATGGCAATGGCGACATCGCCACCGACGGCTACGGCCTGGGCGGCACGTTGACGTGGTACGGCAACGACGGCCTCTACGTGGATGGCTTGGCGCAGGTCATGTGGTTCAACTCGGACCTGAGTTCGCGACTGGCTGGCCGCCGCCTGGTCAAAGACAACGATGGCGCCGGTTACGCCCTGTCCGTCGAAAGCGGCAAGCGCATCGCGCTGAACGGCGTATGGTCGCTGACGCCGCAGGCGCAGTTGACCTATTCGGGCGTGCACTTTGATCGCTTCGACGATGCGTTCGGCGCGACGGTGCGCTCAAGCCGGGGCGGCAGCCTGCAAAGCCGGCTGGGCGTGACGTTGGACCGTGAGACGCGCGGCGGCAAGGATGGGATGGACCGCTCGCATGTCTATGGTGTCGCCAACCTGTACTACGAGTTTCTGAATGGCAGCCAGGTGGATGTGGGCGGGACGGCATTCAAGTCGCGGCCGGATCGCCTTTGGGGCGGCATCGGCGCCGGCGCGTCCTACAACTGGGGCAAGGACAAGTATTCGATCTATGCCGAGGGGTTGCTGAACACCAGCTTGGCGCACTCAGGCGGCAATCGCTCGTTGTCGGGGACCATGGGCTTTCGGATGCGCTGGTGAAGGCGGCGGACGACTGCCCGCTCTACTTCTTGAACATCCCTTCCGCGACCAGATCCGCTTGCCGGCCATTCACGAGCGCGGTCGCTTCCGTGATCCGGTAGTCGGCCTGAAAATCGCAGAATTCCTGGGTCTTCATCGGCAACAAGGTGCTTGAACTGAACGAATCCCATGCCCGGCCATCCAGGCCTTCGTTCATCGTGTTCATGCCAAACGGACTGAACGCCAGGGTGCGCTGCGTCGTCGCGCCCTGGTCATTCTTCAATTCGACCGTCACCCGCAGGTTGGCGATTTCACCCAGCTTGTCGGTGGTGACGACAAAATGCGGTTCGCAGGCCAAGGCGCCGCCGTTGCCGCCGTGGTACGTCGACTTGTGCTGCAGGCGCAGCGTGGGCGCCGCTTTGCCCGCCTGTTTGCGCTGGTCCAGATCGCTTTTGCATTGGCCCAGGAACTTGGCATCGTCCTGCGGATCCGGCTGATGGTTGCGCCGCTCCTGGCGGTATTGCAGGGCCTTTTGGCAATCGGTCTTTACCGACTGGCCGTTGTAGTAGATCCAGCTCAGGAATCTTGAAGCACGGGCGGAGCCCTGCTCAATCGCCTCTTCAAACAGGGAACGCGCCCGGGCGTAATCGACCGGAACGATCTCGCCGAGGTAGTAGATTTCGCCCAGATTGACCAACGCATCCCGGTCGCTTTGCGCGGCCGCGCGCTCGAACCATGATACGGCGACGGGCGGGTCCTGATCCACGCCCCACTTGCCTTGCAAGTAGGCAAGGCCCAGCAGGTTCTGCGACTGCGGCTCGCCGGCTTCTGCCGCGCGTTGCCACCACTTGAAGGCCTCGGCGTCCTTCTTCTCGACGTGCGAGTAGCCAAAGTTGTAGAAGCTGCCAACACGGAACAGCATCTCGGGTTCTTTGTCCCGCTCTGCCCAGACGCGCGCCAACCGCAGGGTGTCCAGCTTGGTGAAGCCGATCCGCGCCATCATCGCGCGAGCATCGGAGGAGGCCGACCCGACGTGACGTGCAAGGTATTCGATGACCGGCAGCCGCATTTCGACGTCCGTCTCGGCTGCGGCCTTGCCCTCGTAAACGATGTGGCGCTGGCGCTCCAGCTCTTTCATGTCGTCGATGTTGTCGATGTCGTCCTTGGCGATGAGCCCGATGTAGCGCTCAGCGATGCTGGCGTCTTTGTCGACACCGATGCCGTACTCGAAGAAGTAGGCGGCGTTGGCACACCCGAATTGACCGCCCTGATGGCACGCCAGCGCGTAGTTGGCGATGGCCAATTTGACGTCGCGGCTGACGCCCACGCCGTGCTCATACATGAAACCCAGCGCCATGAGCGCTTCGGGATCGTTGTCCTTGGCGAGGTCCTGAAGCGCCTTCAGCGCCCCGGCGTCTTGCTGGACGGCGCGGTCATAGAGGCGTTCGGCCTGGTGGCCTGGCTCGGCGAAGGCCGAAAAGGCGGATCCCACCAGCACCGCGGCGGCGGCGAGCTTCAAATACGTGTACATCTACTGCCTCCCTGTGAACAACGGCTGTCGCTGGGGTGCAAACGACCGGGCGATTGTATCTGCGCCACATGGCATGGCGGTTCCACGCAGATCAAGACGAACGCATTGTTCCCGCACGCCACCTGACCGCGCGATGCGTTGCGATAGACTCCCGGCTTGTTCGGCATTTGAATCAGCAGGAGTTACACGCAATGAGCAGCCTATTTCCAGGAGACATGTGGGCAGTGGGCGAAGCCCAGATCAACGGTCTGCCGGTCGTCGTTCGCTTTCGCACCGGTCTGCCGTCCGAGTCCGATCGTCAGGTCAATGAAAACCTGATCATCATCACCTGGGCGTATGAGGGCATCGAGACGGGCATGCCGAACGACGAAGACAAGCAGCGCACCAATGCGTTTGAAGAAGCCGTCGAACAGGGCTTCGAGAATTCGGACGCCGGTGTGCAGGTGGCTTGCCTGACGGGCAATCATCAGAAGGAGTGGCGGTACTACACACCGAATGTCGAAGCGTTCCTGGATGCGTTCAACGCATGCCTTGCGGGGCATCCGGTCTATCCGGTTGAACTGCGCATGTTCAAGGATCCCGACTGGAATGCCTTGGCGGGATTGCAGCCGAAGGGGTCGGATCAGTTGCATTGAAGGACACCAGGCGGCGGCGCCAACCGGGCGGACGACGCCGGGACTCGCTGAAGCCGGTCAAGCGCCGCGGCACCTGCCGCGGCGCTTGAAGCCATTACCAGCGCACCTGCACGCCGACCGATCCCTGCACGCCGCTCTTGATACGGCTGTCGCCGCCGTTGGCCCACAACTTGCCGACTTCACCGTACAGGCTGGTGCGCTTGGTCAATTGCACCTGGGCGCCGGTGGCCAGCTCGGTGGAGGTGGAACCGCCCTTGGCACGGATGTCGGTGGACGCGCTGGACGTCGCAAATTGCGCGACGTCCGTCGTGCCGGACGACGTATAGAGATTCACGCGACCAAACGGCTGCACCACGCTGCCGCCGACGTTGAAGCTGCCTTGGACGCGCGCGCCCAGCCGCAGGGTCCACTGATCGTCCGCGTCATTGTTGACCGTGGCCAGGCTCAGGTCGGTGTCGTCGAGGTTGAGCTTGTGATAGGTGAGCTGCGCCTGCGGCTCCAGCTTCCAGTCATTGCCCAGATCGAAGGACTTGCCGACTTCCAGTGACGCGAGCCAGCCATGGCCTTTGGTGCGCGCGCCGGCACCGGTGTCGCCCGTGCGCAGGTTGTTGCGGTAGTCCGCCCCCTGAAGCACCGCGTCGGCGTAGAAGCCCGAATCGTGCTGCCAGGTGCCATAGATGCCCAGGTAGCGATTGCGCAGCTTGTTGTAGCCCGCGTACTTGCGATCCATGCCACTGGCAAAGCCGCGCACGTCCATCTCGCCCTCGAGCTGGCCCACGTACAGGCCCGCATTGAAGTTGCGCTGGGCGTAAACGTCCACGCCGGCCTGGAAGCCGGTCAGGTGGCCGGTGCTTTCGGGATTGACGGTGCCCTGCTGCGAGATCGTCGGCGCAATGCGCAGCACACGGCCCCAGGCGCGATGGCCGTCGTCCACGCTGCCATCGCCCGCGCGGCGGCGCATGTCGCCCAGCATCGCCATGTCGGCCACGCGCAATTGCTCGGGCAACGCCGACAGGAGCGGCACTTCGTCGCGATAGGCCGGCTGCTGCGGTTGTTGAGGCTGCTGCGGTTGCTGCGGCTCTTGCGCCGGCGCGGCGGAATGCAGCGCCGCGCCTTGCGCCGTCTGGATCAGGCGGTACTCGTAGGCGCCCGCATCCACATGACCGCCGGCCAGCGTGAAGCTGCCGGATTGGAGGCTGGCGCCGTTTTCGGTGCCGACGACTTCGATGCCGTTCGCGCCGGTCTGCGCACCGAGGCCGCCCGCGTTGGTGATGGCAACCTGCGTGGTGCCGCTGGCCACCGCCGCCGGGCCGCTCAGAAGCAGCTTGTCGGTAACGCTGCCGTCCGCGGCCAGTACGGTGGATACTGCCAGCGTGCCGTTGCTGCCGACGTACGGACCCGTGACCTTGAGCACCGCGCCAGGGGTGCTGCCGCTCAGATTGACGGTCCCGCTATTGGTCAGCGCGCCGACAGTCTGGCTGTAGCCCGCCATGTCCAGCGTCGCGCCGGTGGCGACGTTGTAGGCGGATGCGCTGCTGAGCACCCCTGCCCTGCCCGCCTTCAACGTGCCTTGGGCCACATCCGTGTTGCCGGTGTAGGTGTTGGCGGTGCTGGTCAGCGTGAGGGTGCCCGTGCCGGCTTTGGTCAGCAAGCCCGCGCCCGTGATCGCGCCCGCCCACGTCGTATTGTTGGCGCCGGTGTCCAGGACAGGGTCATTGGTGCCCGACATGTGCAGGTTGTTGGCCACCGTCATGCCGTTGGCGGTCAGGCCGAGCAGCGTGCCGTCATCCATGACCAGCGTGCCCGTGCCCAGGCCCAGCGCGTGCCCCAGATCGATACGGCCTTCCTTCAACTGGACGTCACCGGTCAGGGTGCTGGCGGCATTGAGGGCCAGGGTGCCCGTGCCGGTCTTGATGAGGTCCCCACTGCCCGCCACGGATCCTGCATAGCTGGAGATCGTGCCCGCTGCCGTGTTGATGGTCAGGTTGGAGTTGCCCAGCGCGACGTTGCCCAGGCCCGTCAGGCTGCTTGCTTGCAAGGCGTATCCGTTCAGGTCCAGCGTCGCACCTGACAGCACCTCATAGGCGGTGTTCTGCACGACGGCCGACGCGGCGCCCATCTGCAGCGTGCCGGCCGCCACCAGCGTGCCGCCGGTGTAGCTGTTGCTGCCCGACAGGGTGGTGGTGCCGGCGCCCTGCTTGACGAACATGCCGGCGCCGCTGATGGATCCGGCAAAGTTGCTGTCGGTGGCGTCGCCCACCTGAGTGGCGCCGGCGCCCAGCTTCAGCGCGCCGCTGCCTGCAAGCCGGCCCAGCACCTGCGTACCCGTGGCGGCGGACAGGTCCAAGGTTGCGCCGCTGGCGATGTTGACGCCGCCCGCCCCGCTGAAGCTGCCGTTCGCGCCCAGCGCGAGCGTGCCGGCAGAGACCTGCGTGCCGCCCGTATGGCTGTTGACGCCGTTCAGCGTCAGCGTGCCGGCACCGCTCTTTTTCAGGCTGCCAACCCCGGCGATGTTTCCATTGAGCGTCAGGGCGTTGCTGCCCTGCACCGTCAAGCCCGCATCGAGCAGGATCTGGTTGCCCAACGCCAGCGGCTGGCTCGCTTCAAGCGTGCCCGTTCCCGCGACCTGCAGCGTGCCGCTGCCCAGGGCCGTACCGCTTCCGACATTCAATCCACCCGCCTGCAGCAGCGTGCCGCCGCTGTAGTCGTTGGCATGGTTCAGGCTCAGCGTGGCCGGCCCGGACTTGACCAGACTGCCCGCACCGGAGATCGCGCCGTTGAGCGTCAGCGCATTGGTGCCCGCAACCTGCAGGGCGCCATTCAGGACGACGCCATTGTTCAACGACACGGCGGTGTTGCTGTCCAGCGTGACGCCTTCCGCAGCGATCAGCGCACCCGTGCCCAGCGCCAGATCGTTGCCCACGACAAGGGTGCCGCCATTGAGCGAGGTGCCGCCGGTGTAGCTGTTGGCGCCATTCAGGACCAGGGTGCCGCTGTCGATCTTGCCCAACGTCCCACTGCCGGTCAGCGCGACATCCAGCGTTGCGGTCACGTTGGGATCGACCCGGAACGACGCCTCGCCCGACGCGCCGTTGACGAGGTTGAGCGCGCCCGTGGAACCGGTCAGCTGGTAGCCGTCGGACACGAACTGCATGCCGGTCAGGTTCTGCGTCCCTTGCACGGTGACCGTGCCGGGGGTGCCCTGGAACACGGCAAAGCCCTGGGTCCAGGCCCCGTTGGCAGCGCCGCTGCCGTCGGTCCAGTTGGTGGCGCTTGCCCACGTCCCGCTGCCGCCGTCGACAATTCCGTTGGGCGCGGCTTGCGCGCCGTCCCAGAACTGCACGCGGGTGCCCGGCGCGGCCACCACCGCGTTGACTTGATTACCCTGCGCAAACTGCAAGGTCAGCGCGTCCGTGCCCACCGGCGTCGCTCCGATGAGCAGACCATTGTTGGTCAACATTCCCGTGTAATTGATCAGTCGATAGAGACCGGAGCCGAAACCGCCGATATCGCTGACGTTCAGCGTGCCGGCAAGCGTCAGGTCGCCGTTGACCTGAAGCACCGCATTCGCGTTCTGAACCGCCGCCCCCAGGGCCACGTCGAGGTTCGACCCGTTCTGCAGCGTAAGCCCCCCCATCGTCAGCGTTTGGCCGCTTGCCAGCGCCAGATGGCCGCCATTGGCCACCGTCACCTGGCCGGCAAGGCTGCCGTTGCCGGCCAACGTTGCGCCGTTCTTGACCTGAACGGTCGTGCTGGTCAGCGAGCCATCCACGGTCAGGCTGCCGGCGCCCACCGTGGCCGCGCCGCTCAGGGTGTTTGCGCCCGACAGAGTCAGGTTGCCGGCGCCCGACTTGGCAAGCGCGCCGGCACCGCTCAATTGGCCCGCGAAGACGTTGTTCAAGCCGCTGCCGCCCACGTTCAGGGTGTTGCCCGCGCCGAGCGTCAGGCTACCCGCGCCGTGCAGGCCGGCCAGGGCAGCAGAGCCACTCAGGACGGCATTGGCGCCCGCGGACAGCGACAGGCTTGCCGCGCCTTGCCCCAGCGACGCATCGCCAAAGCCGACAAGCGTTCCCTGCTGTACGTTGATCTGGCCACCGAAGGTGTTGTCGCCGCTCAGCGTCAGCGTGCCAGCGCCCGTCTTGTTCAGCGTCCCGGCGCCCTTCACTTCACCCGTCAGCGTCAGCGCATCGGCGCCCGCGACAGAAAGATCGCCGATGACGTCGACCGTATTGCCCAGCGTGAGCAGCCGCGATGCAATCAGTTGCGACGCGCCCAGCGCGGTGAGGGATCCGGTGCCCATTGCATAGGGGTTGCTCAACGCCAGACTGCCGCCGGCCAGCGTGACCGGGCCGGTATACGTGGTGTTGAAGCTGTTCAAGGTCAGTGTCCCCGCCCCCTGCTTGACGAGGCCCGCCGTGCCGCTGACTTGGCCATTCAGCGTGAGGTCGTTGGGGCTGTCCACCGTAAGCGGCGCATTCAACGCCACGCGATTGGCAAGGGTCACGGCAGAACCGGTCGAGAGAATGCCGGGCGCTTGCGCAACCGTCAACGTCCCCGAGCCCAGTGCCGCATCATTGCCCAACACGAGCTTGCCGGCGTTCAGCAGCGTGCCGCCGGCGTACGTATTTACGCCGTTCAGGGTCACGTCTGCCGCGTCGCGCTTGATCAGCATGCCCGCCCCCTGGATCCCGCCGTTCAAGGTCAGCGGACCGGCGCCGGCCACGTCGAAAAAGCCGTCGATCGAGATCTGGTTGCCCAGCGTCATTGCGTGCGTGACGGTAAGACGCGTGCCATTGGCGGCGCTGACCGCGCTGCTGCCCAACGCGCTCGCCGAGGCGAGTTGAAAGGTGCCCGCATTGAGCGCCACCGGGCCGATGAAACTGTTCACGCCTGCCAGCGTCAGCGTCGAGGCGCCGCCCTTGAGCAGTCCGCCGCTGCCGCTGATGTTGCCGGTCAGCGACATGTCGTTGGAACCGGGCAGCGTAAGCTGGCCATCCAGGATGATGTCGTTCGCCGGCGCGACAGCCTGGTTGCTATCCAGCACCGTGCCGGCGGCAACGCGCAATTCACCCATGCCCAGCGCTGTGTCATTGCCCAGCACCAGCGTGCCACCGGTAAGCTTCGTGCCGCCCGTGTAGGCGTTGGCGCCGTTCAGCACCAACGTGCCGAAATCGAGTTTCTGCAGCGTGGCGGTCCCGTCGATAGGCAGATCCAACGTTGCAGTGACGTTGGGATCGACGCGTACGGCAAACGTTCCGGTGCTGCCATTGACAGCGTTCAGCGAAGCGCCGCCATAAGGGATGAGTTGATAGCCGTCCGTCATGAACTGCATGCCCTCGACGGTGTGGGTGCCATCCACCATCACCGTGCCAGCACTTCCCATGAACACCGCGAACTGCTGCTGCCAACCCGTATTCGTGTTGCCACTGAAGTCGGTCCAATTGGTCGACGCATTGGTCCAAACGCCAGTACCGCCTGCCACAACGCCGTCTGCAATCTGATCCCAGCCATCCCAGAACTGCAGGGTGAGATTGGGCGAACTGACCACCAGGTTGACTTGGCCCGGGAATGCAGTCTGTATCGTCAAGTCGGTCGGCGACGTGTTCAGGGGCAACGTGCCGAACTCGGCGAAGTTGTTGACCAGACTGCTGGCGTAGTCGAACAGGCGATAGACGCCATTGCCCATCGCGCCGCCATCCACGACGTTCAGTTTTCCATCCAGAATCAGGTTGCCGTCGACCTTGAACAACGGAACATTGCCCGTGAACGGCGAGCCCAGCTTGACGTCGATGTTCGAATCCTGGCTGAACGTCAACTGGTTGAATGTGAGAGTCTGCCCGCTGGCGCCGGCCAGGTGCGCGTTGTTGTTGACCGTGGTCATACCGGAGATGTTTCCAGTCCCACCAAGGGTTGCGCCGGTTTCAACCGACACGCCGCCAGTGGAGGTGATGCTGCCGTCCACGAGCAGCGTCCCGCCGCTGACGATCGTTGTGCCGTCGCTGGTCCTCGTTCCGGTCAGTCTGAGCGTACCGGTGCCGACCTTGTTCAGCATGCCTTGGCCCGTCACACCACCGCTGTACTCACCATAGGTTTCGTTATTGCCCACCGAAAGCGTGCTGTGTATGCCTATGTTGGTGGTCCCCGCGCCGGTAAGTCCGCCGAAGTACGAATTGCCATTGATGTTGAGCGTCGTCCCAGCCCCTACCGTCACGTTGGACGGATTGCCCAATGCGTCGGGGACCAGCGTGGTCACAATGCCCCCAGCGATCTCCAGTTCGCCAGTAAAGGTTTTGCTCCCCATTGTGATCAACTCATCAACGCCCGTCTTGACCAGCTTGCCATTGCCGGTGACAGGTCCGATCAAGAGGGTAGTGTGATCCGTCTGCAGTGTGAGTTCGCCATCGATTCGCAAAGCGTTGGACAGGGTCGCACCATTGGGGAGTAGCAAAGAGCCCTTGCCATCCACCAGCAGTTGACCGGTGCCGAGTGATCCACCGGATCCCAATACCAACGCGCCTTGCTGAAGTGTTGTTCCGCCGGAGAAGGTGCCGTTAGCGCCGTTCAGCGTCAGCGTGCCGCTACCGGTCTTGATCAGGTTGCCCGCGCCGGAGACCTCCCCGTTCAACCGAAGGGAGTCGGCGCCGGCAACCGTCAGCGCACCGTTTAGCGCCACGGCGTTGGACAAGGTGACGCCGCCCGGCATCGCCTCGATCGTCCCCGACCCAGCAACGGTCAGGGCGTCGAAGCCCAACGCGCTGCCGTGACCCACGCGCAACGTACCGCCATTCAACGTGGTTCCGCCCGCGTAGCTGTTGGCGCCATATAGCGTCAATCGGCCGCTGCCGTTCTTGATCAGCGAACCTGCGCCATTCACCGTGCCGGCCAAGGTCAGGTCGCCTGTCGACGCCACGATCGATTGACCTTGCAGATGAACGCCGTTGTATAGCGTGACACTTCGCGTCGAATCCAGCTGGGTATTGCCCTGCAACGTGAGGTCGCCCGAGCCGATCGCCGCGTCGTTATCCACGATCAACGTGCCGGCGGACAACGCGGTGCCGCCGGTGTAGCTGTTGACGCCTCCAAGCACCAGCGTGCCGCTGCCCTGTTTGTTCAGCTGGCCGGCGCCGCTCAGTTCCACGTCCAATGCGGCGGAGACGCCGCTGTCGGTGTGGATGGCCGTGTAGCCGTCCAGACTGTTCACCAGCGTCAGCCGACTGCCCGACCCGCCCACCAGGCGATAGCCATCCGTCTTGATATCGAGGCCCGAGACGCCGATGTTGCCGTTGACCGCTACCACCCCCGCGGGTCCGGAAAAAACGGCCGTGCCGCTATTCCAGATCTGATTGGCGGACCCATCCACCGTCGTCCAGTTGCTGGCCTGCACGTCCCACACACCCGCCCCGCCGTCAACCACGCCATTGGCCACCGTGCTGCCGCCATCCCACTGCTGCTGCGCATACGCGCCCGCCGGTAATGCCAGCACAGCGCTTAAGGCGTAGGCCGCGCGGCGCGCGCGTCGAGCGGGACTGCTGCTCTTGGCAGGTCCACGGGCGATTTCACTGACGGCCTGCCACACTCCGGTGGCAGCGTTGAACACGACGCGATACAGGTGATTCATGAGGATCTCTTGGAGGGCAGGACCGCATGGACAGCGACAGGCCAAGCCGATTACTGAAAATGGAAATGCGTGGGACGTACGAGGGGCGCCGGTGTGCCCCTTCCTTCATGCCGCGTGTAACAACGCCGGCACAAGTTCAGGGGTTGAGCAAACAGACGCGTTCACAGCGATTTGATCGGGTTTATTGCAATAATTTGCGACATAAGCGGCAATAAACGCCCAATTTGAAAATTCTAGTAACTTTTAAATTATAGGGACGGTATGCCTTCGTAAAGCCGAATAAACCCGCCGTTTCCGGGCTTGATCGATCTTTTCAACGAAAAAGAAAGCCGGCCGAACCGACGGAGTGCCATTCGCCGCCAAAGCGCCTCCGCTGATACAATAAGAACCATTCTCAATCTCGACTTTCTCGGGCCGGGATTTCAACGTCTCCCCTTTCTCCGCCTTCCATGACTCGCTGCCTGGCGCCGGATCACCATCATGTGCGCGCACTTTATGTGGACCACCACCGCTGGCTGGTGAACTGGCTGCGCAGAAAACTGGGCTGCGGCTTTGACGCCGCCGATATCGCGCAGGACACCTTCCATCGCCTGCTGGCAGCGCCGGAGCGCGCCCGCGGACTGCAGGAACCGCGCGCCTACCTGACGACGCTGGCGCACGGCCTAGCCGTCGACCACATCCGCCGGCGCAAGCTGGAGCGCGCCTATCTCGACGAACTCGCCCTCCTGCCTGAAGCCCAGGCGCCCTCTCCCGAAACCCGCGCGCTGCTGCTCGAGACCCTCGTGCGCATCGACCGGATGCTCGACGGCTTGAACGCCAAGGCGAAGGCCGCATTCCTGATGTCGCGGCTGGACGGCATGAGCTATCCCGACATTGCGGCGACGCTGCGCGTGTCGCTCAGTTCGGTCGAAAAATACATGGCCGCCGCCATCCGTCATTGCTACGAGCTGCGCTATGGCTGATCGCGCGGTGGTGCTGGAACGCGCCATTTCCTTTGCCGTGCGCCTGAACTCCGGCCACGCCGACGCGGCCGAGCACGAGGCCTGCCGCCGCTGGCGCGAGGCCGATGCCGAGCACGAACGCGTCTGGCGCCAATTGCAGGCGATCGAGACGGATCTGCGCGCGGTGTCCGGGTCCGCTGCGGCGTCGGCCTTGCGCGCGGCGCCATCCAGAGGCCGCCGCCGCGTGCTCGCGATGCTGGCCTTGGGCACGGTAGGCGCCGGCGCAACCCTGGCATGGCGCGACGGCGCCTGGGAGCGCATGACCGCCGATTTCCGCAGCGGCGTCGGAGAGCAGCGACGCTTCGCGCTGGCCGGCGGCGCCGAACTGTGGTTGAACACCGGCAGCGCGGTGCGGACCGACCCCGGCGGGCGACGCCTGACCCTGCTGGCCGGTGAATTGCGCATGGACACCGGAACGACGGACGCGCCTTGGGAAGTGCGCACGCGCCAGGCATGCTTCACCGCGACACAGGCGCGCTTCCTGCTGCGCCAGATCGAGGACGCAACGCTGCTGGACCTGCAACGCGGGAACCTGCGCATTGCACCGGTGCGCGGCCCCGACACGCTGGCCGAACCCGGCGGCCGCTATCGCGTGAGCGAGCGCGACGCACGGCGCGAACCTGCGGCGGCGTTCGACACCGGCGGCTGGGCCGACGGCGTGCTGACGGTGCGCGGCATGCGGCTGGCGGACTTTCTGCAGGAGTTGTCCCGCTATCAACGCGGCTGGATCAGCTGTGACCCCGCCGTGGCCGACCTGCGCGTCTCGGGCGTATTCCTGCTGGATGACTTGCCGGGCGCGCTGGACACGCTGGCCCGCGCGCTGCCCACGCGGATCCAGCGTTACGGCGGCGTCTGGACCCGCGTGCTGCCCGCCTGAATGCCGTTACAAGTTTCTGGCCTCCCGCTTTACGGGTTTTGGCTTCCTCGTTCGACATAGGGAATGACACCCATCGTTTGAACCAGGATCGCCTACGTCATGTCCCGCCCTGCCCGCGTCACGCCCCCACGCTTTTTCCGTCTGCTGCCGCTGTGCGCCGCGCTGGCGCTTGCCCCCGCCGCGCATGCCCAATCCACCCGAATGACGGTCGAACAGGCCGCCGCGCCGCTCGAGTCCGCGTTGAACCAGTACGCCGCCTCGCAGCGCGTCACGCTGTCGTTCGATCCCGCCTTCACGGCGGGCCGCCAGGCGCCCGCGTTGCGCGGAAACTATGCCGCGGGAGAAGGCTTTGCGGCGTTGCTCGCCGGCAGCGGCCTGATCGCGGAACAGACCGGCGAACGCCATTTCGTCATCCGCCCGGCCGCCCCGTCAGTCAGCACACTGGCGCCGGTGACGGTGACGGGCGAATCGGCCGCCGAGCGCTATAACCCGCCCACGACCGTGGGTTCAAAAACGCCACTCACGCAGCGCCAGAGTCCGCAGTCGATCAGCGTGGTCACCCAGGAACGCATGCGGCAGCAGGCCATGCAGACACTGGACGACGCGATGCGCAACACGGCAGGCGTCACGGTGGAACGGCGCGACAACAGCCGCTCGATCTTCCATTCGCGCGGCTTTGACATGACGTCGTACCAGGTCGACGGCATTCCCACGCAATACGACTGGCGCATGTTGTCGTCCACCGATCTGGCCATCTACGATCGCGTCGAAGTCCTGAAAGGACCGGCCGGGCTGTACAACGGCGCGGGCGGACTGGGCGGTGCGATCAACCTGGTGCACAAACGCCCGCAAAAGGACTTCGGCTTCGAAGGCAGCGTCTCGGCGGGGTCGTGGGACAACTACCGATCGCAGGTCGATCTGACCGGCGGCCTGAATGAAGACGGCTCGCTGCGCGGGCGGCTGGTGGGCGTGTACCAGGACCGCCGCTTCTTCTATGACAAGACCAACGAGCAGCATTCCGTGCTGTACGGCGCGCTGGCCTATGATTTCACGCCGCGCACCACGCTGACGGTGGGCGGCGGGCGACAGGAGCGCGACATCCATGCGTCGATGTGGTCGCTTCCAGCCACCATGACCGCCGTCCCCGGCGGTCAGCCCCATTTTTCCCTGGCCGACATCAAGCGCTCGACCTTCATCGGCGCCGACTGGAACCGCGACCAGTTCACATCCACCGAAGCGTTCGCCGATGTGGAGCACCGTCTGGACAACGGCTGGACGGCGAAGCTGTCCGGCCGCTATGCAGAGAACAAGCTCGATCGTGAGCAGGCGTATGGATGGGGCCCGGCCAACACGTCGAACAACCTGATCCAGCTGCTGTCGGCCAAGGGTCCCACACGCCAGACGCAGACGTCCTACGATGCCTACGCCGACGGCCCGTTCCAGTTGTTTGGCCGCCAGCACAACCTGACGCTGGGCGCCAACTACACCGACTCGCGCTTTGACAATGAATGGAACTACCCGACACCGAACTGGGCGCCGCTGATCGACATCACAAACCCGCGCTCGGACTTCGACCGCCTGGACTACGCCTTCAACAACGGCAATCACGCGCGTACCAGGCAATGGGGCTTGTACAGCAACCTGCGCCTGCGGCTGGCCGATCCGCTCACGTTGGTGGCTGGCGGCCGCTTCAGTTGGTGGGACCTGACCTCCACGCAGCGCACCCTGGCCGGCGAAAAGTCGCAGGACGCAAAGTTCGATGGCAAGTTCACGCCCAACGTGGGGTTGATCTACGACCTGAACGACACGTATTCGGTCTACACGAGCTACTCCGAAATCTTCCTGCCGCAGAATGGCTTTACCACGGCGGACGGCAGCATGCTCAAGCCGCTGGAAGGCAAGCAGATCGAGGCCGGCATCAAGGGCGAATACCTGGACGGCGCGCTCAATGCCTCGTTTGCGGTCTTTGAGATCCGCGATGAGAACCGCGCCACGCTCTCGCCGGATTCCACCACCGTCTATACGGCCAACGGCAAGACCCGCAACCGCGGCTTCGAGCTGCAGGTCAACGGCGAGGTCCAGCCTGGCTGGAACATCTATGCCGGCTACACGTGGCTGCAGACGCGGGTGGATCAAAGCGCTTCGTACGACTCCAACGTGACTGCGGTGGCGCCGCGCCACCTGCTGCGGGTCTGGACCGATTACCGGCTGCCCGGCGATGCGAATCGCTGGACCATCGGCGGCGGCGTCAACGTGCAGAGCGGCACCTATGTGGCCTTTCCGCAGTACAACGGCGCACGCCTGGAGCAAGGCGGCTACGCGACGGTGGACATGAAGATCGGCTACGAGATCAACCGCCACGTGGATCTGGCGCTCAACGTCACCAACCTGTTCGACCGCAAGTACTACGCGACCATCAGCTCGCCGCGTTCGCAGAACATCTTTGGCGAACCGCAGGCCTTCATGCTGACGCTGCGCGCCAAATACTGAGCGCACCATGGCGAGCGCTGCGCGCCCATTCTGGGTCCGCGTGCACCGGTGGGCGGGGCTGGCCACGGCCCTGTTCCTGTGCGTGGCCGGCCTGACGGGCAGCATTCTGGCATTCAAGGAAGACCTGGATGCCTGGCTGAACCCGCATCTGTTCCTCGCACCTGCCGAGGGACGCGTCCCGCTGGATCCCTTTGTACTGCGCGACGCCGTTGCCGCGCAGTTGCCGTGGGCCAGTGTTCAACAGGTGCCGCTGCGGCGCGAATCGGACCGGGCCGTGGTGTTCCGGCTGGCGCCGCGGACGGATGCCGCCACCGGCCGCGCGCTGCCGCTGCCTGCCACGCATGCATTCGCCGATCCGTACAGCGGCAAAGTGTTGGGCTGGCGTAATGAGGGCACGGTATCGCTCGCGCGTGAGAACCTGCTGCCCTTCATCTACCGCCTGCACCTGGATCTGACGTTACCCGGCATCTGGGGCCGGCTGCTGTATGGCGTGATCGCCCTCATCTGGACGCTGGACTGCTTCGTCGGCTTCTACCTGACCCTGCCCGCCAACGGAGCCAGACGCAACGGATTCTGGCGCGCGTGGCGGCCAGCCTGGCTGATCAAGCAAGGCGCCTCGGCGACGCGATACACGCTGGACCTGCACCGCGCGTTCAGTCTCTGGTTGTGGGCAATGCTGCTGATATACGCGTGGTCCAGCGTCATGTTCAACCTGCGGGCTCAGGTCTACCAGCCGGTCATGTCGATCATCATGCCCTTCGACACGTCCTGGCGCGGCGCCGCCGTCCTGCCGCGGCCCCTCGACTCACCGGCCCTGAACGGTCCCAACGCCCTGCAGGCCGCACGCCGTGCAATGGATGAACTGGCGCGAGAGCGCGGCTTTACGGTGGACAGCGAAGAATCTTTGATGCTGGACCGGCGGCGCGGCGTGTACGCGTACCTGGTCCACAGCGATGCCGACCTGCGCCGCCACGTGGGCAACACCGCCATCCTGATCGACGCCAACACGGGCGACCGACGTGGCATGTATCTCCCCACGCGGGGCGCGTGGGGAGACACGTTCAGTAATTGGCTGGGTGCGCTGCACATGGCGCACGTGTTCGGATTGCCCTATCGGATCTTTGCGTGCGTGCTCGGGCTGGTCGTGGTCATGCTGTCCGTAACCGGCGTCCTGATCTGGCGGCGCAAGCAGCGGGGCCGGTCCCATGCAACCTCCCGCCGGCCCAGCTGACGCATCGCTCCACGACATCAAGCCGCGGCCGGCTTGATGTTCTGGTTATGCCGAAACAGATTGTGCGGATCGTAGCGGGTCTTCACTTGCACCAGCCGGTCGAAGTTCTCGCCATAGGCCGCTCCCACCCGTGCGGTTTCGTCCTGCGTCAGGAAGTTCACATACACGCCGCCTTGCGACCAGGGCTCAGTCGCCTTGAAAATATCGCGCGCCCAGGCGATGCACCGGGCATCGTCCTGTGGATCGTCCCAACGTCCGTGCACGTTCATGGCGAATTGCGCCGCCCGGTGCGGATACGCGGTGGCCGACACCGGCACCTGCATCGCCGCGCCGGCAATGTGACCAAAGAAGATCTCGCATTGCGGCGACGGCACGTTCTGTACCGCCGACACGACGGCGTCGATCAGGCCGTCTTCCAGCTCCCCGATGTTGTGAGACTTCCAGTAGTTGCGCGCGCCGGGCGTCAGCAATGGATCGAACGCCTTCTGCCAGGCCGCGTACGGCATCGGCCCAAGGTGTTCGCCGTAGGGTTCGCCCAGACCACGCACCACTTGCAGGACATCCGGCCCCTTGTCCACGCCGCCCGTGTAGCACGACGCAAAGGCGATGATGGGCTTGCCGTGCACGGATGCCGGCAGGAAAGGCAGCGGCGGCGCCTGGCGCAGCACCGCCCAAACGGTCAGCTCCTGAGGCATGGACGGCAACGCATCGCGGTATCGCGCCAGCGCGTCGCGCGCCTGTTCGAGCGGGATCACCACCAGTCCGCCGTAGACCTCCGGCCCCACCGGATGAAGCTGAAACTCGAACATCGTGACCACGCCAAAATTACCGCCGCCGCCGCGAAGCGCCCAGAACAGGTCCGGGTTTTCCGAGTCGCTGGCGTGCAGCAATTGGCCGTCGGCCGTGACGACGTCGGCAGACACCAGATTGTCGACGGTCATGCCGAACCGGCGCGTAAGCCACCCGAAACCGCCTCCCAACGTCAAGCCGGCTACGCCGGTCGTAGAGTTGATGCCCAGGGGAACGGCGAGGCCGAACGCCTGCGCTTCGTGATCGAGGTCGGACAAGGTGGCGCCGGGTTCCACGAAGGCCCGAGCTCGCACGGGATCGATGCGTACCGATTTCATGGGTGACAGATCGATCATCATGCCGTCATCGCAGACGGCGGTGCCCGCGATGTTGTGGCCGCCGCCGCGCACGGAAACCACCAACTGATTCTCTCGCGCGTAATCCACGGCGCGGCGCACGTCGGCGGGACCCGCGCATCGCGCAATGACGGCGGGCCGCCGGTCCACCGTGGCGTTCCAGATCTTGCGGGCGTCGTCGTAGCCGGCATCGCCGGCGGACAGGATCTGGCCCCGGACCGCGGCGCGCAGATCTTCCAAGGTGCTGCTGGACAGTTTGTTCATCACACATCTCCTCGAAGGCGATGCATTTACAAACAGCGTCTAAAGCAAGCCGTCTATCTGCTGGGGCGCGACATGGGAGTTGCCTCCTTGAAAAAGGGGCCATGACCCTGTGCACATGAATGCCCGGCGAACGCCGCGCGGGGGGAAGGCGGCAGACGCCCTGTGCCGTGCGCCGGAGCGTGCGTTGGGGAAAAGTATAGGCCTTTGCCCGCGCGGACAGGAGTCCTACGAATCGTTTTTCAGAACCCCGCGCACGTTCATGACAGCCAATCCCAGTTGCAGTGCAATAAGCGCCCACGCGTCATCGTGCAGGCCCCACGCCACCCACAGTACGTTGCTGGCGAGGAAGATCCAGAAGCCCGAGTGGCGGCGCCCGGCGCTACGCGACGCGACCAGCCAGGCGGCGGCAAGCGACGCCGCCATGGCTGGCCACTGCAGAAAGTCCCACAACGCGTCAAGCGTCATCGGCTACGGTCCCTGTACAACCTGCGCACCGGGATCACGGCTTGGACCGGGCGCCCTGACCGCGGTTGCGCTGGCTCTGCTGGTCCTGGCCAGTGCCGATCTGCGTGGTATGGCCCTCCTTCTTCGTGCGGTTCTGCGTGTCGCCGTGACTCGCCTGAGACTCGCGGGGCGTGTCGTCCTGGCTGCGGTCGGGCGCGTCCGTTTCGTGCGTGCTGTCCTTGTGTTTGGTCATCGTGTGCTCCTTTCATCAGGGTCAACGTGGTACGTACATGGAGACCAGTCATTCCTTCGCGGTGCCGACGTCATCGACACCGCCGGTGCTGCCGGCGCCCGAGCTGCTCGCGCCTGGATTCAAGCCTCCCGCGGCTCCAACGCGGATCCGGTTCTCGACATCGTTGACGCCCGCGCACTCGACCGTGCAATCCTCGACGTAATGTTTGGTGCGCCGGTTGGGAACAGTGCCCTCCAGCACGACATGGCCGTCCAGGACCGCGACCGAGACGTCACTCACGTCCAGGCCGCTATGGGCCAGCGCTTCGCAAACGTTCTCGCGGATGCGATCGTCCGAACGGATGTAGCCCTTGGGATCGGTCCGGCGCGATGCGCGGTCCCGCCACGCGGTCGGACCGCGGTTGTAGCCGCCGCGCTCAGCGGTTTCGAACGACATGGATTCCTCGCGCCACGCGGGGCGGTCGCCGTAGTAGCCGCCTTCGTCATCGCCGAACGACGTCGGACCGTCGTAGGCCTGATCCCGGCCGCCATAGGCACGGTCGCGGCCGCTCTGGAAGCGTCCCTGGCCGCCGGCCCCGCGGCCTTGATCGCCATATCTATTTCCTTGCGGGTCGTATCCGCGATCATCACCGCCACGGCCGCGGCCCTGACCCTCATAGACCTGTTGACGCTGGAACGAGGGATCTTCATTCGAAAACCCGCCATAGCTGCTTTGGCCGGGATCAGCACTGCGGCTGCGCACCGGTTCCCGGGTCTCGCGCGTGCCGCCTTGTCGCGTGCCTTCGCCCTGGTAACCGTATGACGGCGCGGGGTCCTGCCACGGTTCCCGGTCGCCGCGATAGTTCGACGTGTTCCTCGGGTCTCTACTCATATCGTCTCTCCCGTTGCAAGTTGCGAAACAAGCAGGCCGGACTCGCGCTCAAACGTTGAAACGCGCGCCGTCGCCCGCCCGCTTGGTGTAGGCAGCAAGTGCTGTGCCGGGTGCCGATTGCGCAAGCGGGGGCAGGGTCCACGCTTTATGGCCGATAGGCCAAAGGCGGCCGCGATGCTAAGAAAGGGTCATGCGGTCAGAACGCCGTGGCAAGGCAAAACAACCGCATCCGGCAACACGACACTCGACATTCAGGAGATGAATATGGCTTCAGGATCCAGGCTGTCCGACGTAATCGTAAAACTCCCCGATCGCTCCACATGCCGCGTAGAACGGCGTTTGATCGCAAGGAGAACCCAGGAGGCCTCCAGCGTTCCCATCTATGTCTGCACCTTGCCTACCGGCGAACCCGTAACGTGGCTGGGAGGCGGTAAATATCGCTTGCCGTGCGGGTCGGTAGGCGTGGCCGTTGCGCACAAACCGCCAGAAAGATGACGGGAGGGCGGACGGCACGGAGCTTGCTGGGCCCGGGCATTCACGCAGGAGGATCGGAATGAATGCCATCGAACGGGTCGCCGCTTACATGCACGAGCATTCGCTGAAACTGGTGACGGCCGAGTCCTGCACGGCGGGGCTGATTGCGGCCACGCTTGCGGACATACCGGGCGCGGGCGCGCTGCTGGATTGCGCGTTCGTCGCCTACTCGCCGCAGGCCAAGCAGAAATGCCTGGGCGTGGCTGCACGCACGCTGCAACGCCACAACCTCACGAGCGAAGCCGTGGCGCGGGAAATGGCGCTGGGCGCGGCGCGAAACAGCCCGGCGAATGTAGCGATCTCAAACACGGGCGTCACCGACGATACCGACCCGGAAATTCCCGCCGGCACGCAGTGCTACGCGTGGGTGTTCAAGTCGGGTCCGGCCGACGCCTCGCCCGCGATCTATACCGAGACGGCGCGCTTCGAGGGCGATCGCAATGCCATCCGCCGCGCCAGCGCCGAACACGCCCTGGCGCAGCTGATCGCCTATCACAAGCAATGGCTGGATGGCGCCCGCCCCTCCTCGTCCCGATCAGCCTGAACACCGGCGCCGTCCGGCTCGGCGTCCCACCCCATCAGCAGTGCGGTGGCGAATCCGCCTTCGACGCGCGAGTATGGCCGGGCGCTTGTGCTGACGCGCGGCAGGCACGACCATGCGATGTGCGCCCCGCCGGCTTCCAGCTTGTCGACCAGGGCCTGGTCCTCGCTGCACGTCGCCGCCGCAAAGCCGCCGATGCGCCGGTACGTGTGCGCCGCGATGCCCAGGTTCGCACCATGCACATGCCGGTGACCGTCGCGATCGTGGTAGTGCGTGGCGAACGCCCGGCGTGCGCGCTGCGCGAACTCGCCATGCGCATCCCATCCGGTGACCGATACGGTGCCGCAAACCACCTCGGCATTCAGGGAAAGCTGGTCGGCCAGCCACCCGGGCGACACACAGGTGTCGGCGTCGGTGAAGGCCAGCCAGCGCGCGCCGGCATTGAGCAGATGTTGAGCGCCCGCCGCGCGCGCCATGCCGACGTTGCGCGCCTGGACCATCAGAAGCTCCACCGGCCAGCCTGCCGCCCGGCGCGCGGTCTCATCCTCGCACTGATCCAGCACCACGACGATACGCACGGGTTCCCGGCCAAGACGCGGATGCCGGGATGCGCGCATGACGGCGCGCAGGCAGTCTTCGATGTGGCGCTCCTCGTTGTGCGCCGGAATGCATACGCCGATCATGAATGGCTTCCTGATTGGGGGTGTCTGCGCCAGGCATCCAGGCGGAACTCGTCTTCCACGTGATGCACGCTGCGCGACAGGCCGGGCAACGCGCCGATCGCCGCGTGCAGCGCGTCCGTGTTCTGAAGACGGTCATCGAAATCCGGCCGCCAATGGCAGGCAACGATCTCGCCGTCCGGCGCAAGGGATGCATCGACGGCGCTCAGAAACCTGCACAGCGCGGCGCCGTCCAGGTAGTACGCGACTTCCGACAGCACGATGAGGTCAAAGCCAGCGGCGGGCGTCTCGGGCCACTGCCGCGGCAGGTCCAGCGTCAAGACCTGGACATGGTCCATGCCTTCGCCGGCCACCCGGGCGCTGCAACGCGCGGTGGCGGCCGGCGCGGCGTCGATCGCACAGACGCGCACGCAGCGCAGCGCAAGGCACCGCGTCAGCTCGCCCGTGCCGCAACCCGGCTCGAGGGCATGGCGATAAAACTCGCGCCCCAGCGCCGCCAGCAACAGGCCGCGTTTGCGGCGTTCGTACCATGCGCTGGCCACGCGCCACGGATCGGGATCCGCCTGGTAGAGCCGTTCAAAATGGTCCACGGCTACAGAGCCCATGGCGTGCCTCGGTCATTGAGCACGGCCTGTCCATGCGCGGCCTGATCACGCTCCGCATGGCTCTGCCGGATAAACACGGGCAGATCGGCCATTACCTGCGCAAAGTCCGCGTCGCGGCACAACGGACCCGCGCCCAGCGCCCGCGCGGCCCGTTCCACCACCACCGACGCAGCCGCTTCCACGGCCAGCCGCGCGCGGGCGCAGGCCAACGCGCACGCCTGCCGCGGATGCGCGTCGATCTCGGCGGCGGTCTCGCGCAACACGGCCCGGGCCTGCGCCAGGGCCACGTCGATGGCGCCCAGATGCGCCAGCCGATGCGGGTCGGCGGAATGCCCGGGCAAGGCCCGGTGCAAAGTCTGTGCGATATGCAGCAATCCGCCGTACCAGCACGCTGCAATACCGGCGCCGCCGTGAAGAAATCCAGGCCGATGCACGTACGCGCCAGGCTCACCCACCAGCGCGCAGCGCGCGTCCCGAAAGACCACGTCCACGCTTGCCGACGCGCGCATGCCCACGGCATGCCAGCCGGCATTGGTCACCTGCACGCCGTCCTGATCCATTGCCACCGCGGCCAGACACGCCTCGCCCGCTGGATTCCAGCCGCTGACGAGCGCGTGCGTGACGGCGGCCGCGCCGGAGCACCACGCCTTGACGCCTTGCAGCACTGCCGTGCCGTCGGGCTGCGGGGTGATCTGCACGCGATGATCCGGGGGCTCCGCGCACCACACCGCCCAGCGGCTATTGGCGGGCGGGACAGGCGCCTGCAGTTCTGCCAGGATGGCGAGCGCATCGGTGTGTCCTTCGTAGAGTTTGACCAGACTCAGGTCTACTTCGGCCACGCGGGTCAGTGCACGCCACCGATCCAGCGTTTGGCCCGACCCCGGCAGGGGCAGTTGATCGCATCCCTGTTCCACCAGGACGCGCAGCCAACGGCCGGGATCCAACGGCGCATGGGCGTCGGACAGGACCTCATTCAATCGTTGGTGCGCGGACTGTGGTGGAGGTGACGGGTCGGGACGTTCGGTCATGGCGATGCGTAGGTGCTGCGTTGGGGTTATGTCCCCGGACAGCAAGCGCCGTGCCCATCACCGTACGCGCGGCGTCCAACCCAAGGGCAACGCATCGCCTTCCACGCAAGCGACCAACGAAGCCCCCTGCCCGCCCTGCACCGCATGGCCGCCGGTGAAATCGGAGAATGCCGGCAGCACGGTGATGCCTTCACGCAGCCAGAACGCGGGCCAACTGCGCGGGACGCCCGGCACACGCGTTTTCGGGTGCACGTGGCCGGCGATCACGTGCCGGCCCTGCGCGTCCGGTGTCGGCAGGTGACGGAACAGGAACGGGCCATCGGCCCACGCCTCGCCGAGCTGGCGCATGCCCAGCGCCGGGGCGTCCAGCGCGCGGTCATGGTTGCCAGCCAGCACTGCCACATCCACGTCCGGATTCGCCTCGCGCCACGCAATCCACGCATCGCGCCACGCGGCCTGCGCGGCGGGCCCGTGCAGGACGTCGCCGACAATCAAAAGCTCGGTGGCGCCCGTCGCGGCGATCAGGGCCGACAGGCGCCGCAGGTCGTCCATCGTCGCCCCGCGCGGCACGGCGATGCCCGCCTGCCGAAAGACATGGCTCTTGCCCAGATGCAGGTCCGCGATCACCAGACGGGACCGCGCAGGCCAGTGCAACGCGCGCGCCCCCAGCAGGACGACAGGCTCGCCTGCCAGCGCCATCGCAAGTCCGGCCTCAGGCGATTCGCGCATACCGCTTCTCCAGTTGCTCGGCGGCGCGCTTGACTCGTGCCTGCCAGGTTTCGGTGCTGAGCTGCCCGCGCAGGCTTTCCGTCCACAGCGGAAACGACAGCGGCGTGAGCGCGCGCGGCTCGCACAAGGCCAGCTCGCGCCGCTGGCAGTCCTGCAGCGCCGCCAGGAGCCGCGGCGCCTCCAGTTGCAGTTCAAAGACTTCGCGCTCGGCCTGCGCCAGCAGCAGGTGATCGGGATCGTAGCGGCGCAGCACGTCGTAGAGCAGCCCGCTGGAGGCCTGCACCTGCCGCAGCGAACGCGCCGCCTGCCCCGGCAGCGATGGCGTCAACAACCCCGCGACACGCGCGATCTCTCGAAACTGACGGCGCGCCATTTCGCCCAGATTGACGCCTTCGCGCAGGTCATCGGCCATGTTGTCCGGGCTGAGCAGTGCGCGCAGCAGCGTGTCGTCCAGGGCTGCGGGTTCGGCCAGCGTCAGCATCAGGCCGTAATCGTTGACGGTGTAGGAGATGGTGTTGGCCTGCCGCCGGCCCCAGCGCAGGGCGACCATCGCAGCGATGCCTTCATGCACGGCGCGGCCTGCAAACGGAAACAGGAACAGATGCGAGCCGCGCCGCGTCTTGATCAGTTCGGCCACCAGACGGCCGTGGTCGGGCAGTGCGCTGGCCTGTTCCTGGATGCGGAGCAGCGGGGCAACGGCGCGCATTTCCGGGTGCTCGCCGGGATGGGAGTACAGGCTCTCGACCTCGCTCGCCAATTGCGTGGACAAGGGCATGCGCCCGCCCTGCCAGGTCGCGACGGGTCCGTCTCCGCCCTTTGCCCGCCGCACGTAAGCCACCATGCCCTCGAGCCGCACCAGTTCCAGCGTGCGCCCGGCAAACTGAAACCGGTCGCCGCGCCGCAAGCGCGCCAGAAAGCCCTCCTCGACCGATCCCAGGCCGCCGCCTCGCAGATACTTCACCGCCACCGCGCCGTCGGACGTGATGGTGCCGATGGACAGCCGATGCCGGAACGCGATGCGCCGGTCATGCACGCGGTAGCAGCCGTCTTCATCGCGCACGACGCGGTGATAGTCCGGATACTTCGCGAGCGCGCGTCCGCCCTGCACGATGAAATCCAGCACGGCCTGCCAGGTCGCGGCATCGAGCGTGGCGTAGGCATGCGTGCCGCGCACCTCCTCAAACAGATCGCCAGCTTCGAAGCCGCCACCCAGCGCCAGCGTCACAGCGTGCTGCGCCAGCACATCCAGGCTGCCGATCGGCGGCACGCGGGACTCGATCTGGCCGCGCGTGATCGCCTGCCGGGCCGCGGCATACTCGATCAGTTCCAGCGCCTGCGCGGGCACGCAGACCACGTTGCCGGACTCGCCGGGCCGGTGCTTGGCGCGGCCGGCGCGTTGCAACAGCCGCGCGACGCCCTTGGGGCTGCCGATCTGCAACACCTGATCCACCGCCGGAAAGTCCACGCCCAGATCCAGGCTGGACGTGGCCACGACGCAGCGCACCGTGCCGTCGCGCAGCCCTTGCTCGACCGTCGCGCGCAGTTTGGGGTCCAGCGAGCCGTGATGCAGCGCCAGGGTGCGCGGATCCTCGGGCCAGATCGACTCCAGCGCGCGGTGCCACAGCTCGGCCTGCGCCCGCGTGTTGGTAAAGAGCAGCGTGGCGCGCACATCGAACAGGCGCTTGAAGACCCGTTCGAGCTGCGACAGGCCCAGGTGGCCCGCCCACGGCAGGGCGCGGCTGCGCTCGGGCAGCAAGGTGGAGATCTGGATCTTGCGCGGCTTGGCGCCCGCCACCAGCGCGCTGTCGGGCGCCTGCGGCAGCAGCACGGCGCGGGCCTCATCCAGGTTGCCCAGCGTGGCGGACAACCCCCACGTTCGAGCCGCCGGCGACAGCTTGCGGACCCGCGCCAGACACAGCTGCAGTAGCACGCCGCGCTTGTTGCCCAGCAGTTCATGCCATTCGTCGACCACGATGCAGCGCAAGGCGCGAAAGCGCGTCGACGCGTCGGCGTAGGACAGCAGCAGCGCCAGCGATTCGGGCGTGATCACCAGCACGTGCGCCTTGCCCTGCCGCGCCAGCCGCTTGTCGCGCGCGCTGGCGTCGCCCGTGCGCAACGCGACGGTCCAGTCGATGCCCAGTTCGGCCGCCGTCTGCGTCAATGCCCGCGTCGTGTCCGCAGCCAACGCGCGCAGCGGCGTCACCCACAAGACGCGCGGACCTTCGCCGGTGGCCGCCTTTGCCGGCACGTCTTCCGAAAGCGCTTCAAGCAGCGGGCCGCCAAATGCCGCCAGCGTCTTGCCGCTACCGGTGGGCGTGTGCAGCAGGCCCGACTCGCCGTCCAGATAGCGGCGCCACGTCTCGCGTTGAAATGGCGCGGCTTTCCAGCCGCGCGCCGCAAACCACGCGACCAGCGCCGCATCCCTGCCCCGGGCCATGCCGCTCATCGCGCCAGCGCCTTCAGCGTGTCCAGCTGATCGGCCTGATCCGCCGGCTTGTCGTGCCGCCAGCGCAGGATGCGCGGAAAGCGCACGGCGATTCCGGACTTGTGGCGCTTGGAGATGTTCACGCCTTCGAAGCCCAGTTCAAACACCTGCACGGGTTCGACCGAGCGCACCGGACCGAAGCGCTCGCGCGTGTGTGCCCGCAGCCAGCGGTCCAGTTCCAGGATCTCTTTATCGTCCAGGCCCGAGTAGGCCTTGGCAATGGGCACCAGCGCGTCGCCCTCCCACAGCCCGAAGGTGTAGTCGGTGTAGAGCGTGCTGCGGCGGCCGTGGCCGGACTGCGCGTACAGCAGCACGGCGTCGATGGTGAGCGGGTCGATCTTCCACTTCCACCAGTCGCCGCGCCGCCGCCCGCTTTGGTACGGCGCGCTGCGCCGCTTGAGCATGAAGCCTTCGACGCCGCGCTCGCGCGATTCGCCGCGCAGCGCGTGGGCCTCGTCCCAGCTTGCCGGCGCGACGGCCGGCGACATCCGCAGCCGTGGGTCGGGATGGCGGCGCAGCAGCGCCTCCAGGCGCTCGCGGCGCTCGGCCTGCGGCAATTCGCGCAGGTCCTCGCCTTCAAGTTCGAGCAGGTCATAGGCCAGCAACTGCACCGGCGCCTCGGCCAGCCACTTGGGACCGGGTTTCAGGCGCTGGATGCGGGTCTGCAGGGCCGAGAACGGCATGGGGTCCGTGTTGCCGTCCTGCCAGGCCAGCAGTTCCCCGTCGATGACGCAGTCCACGTCCAGGGCGGCAGCCGCCGCTTCAACTTCCGGAAAGCGGCCGTCAAGGCGCTCTTCGCCACGGGACCAGATGGACACCTCGCCACGCCGCCGGATGAGCTGCGCGCGGATGCCGTCCCACTTCCATTCCAGCAGCCATTCGTCGATGGGTCCAAGCACGGCGGGATCGCCTTCGAGCGGCGACGCCAGGAAAAAGGGATACGGTTGCTGGCGGTCGCCTGGCAGTTCCTCGGCGCTGAGCAGATCGCGAAGGAACGCCGGACTGGGCGACCACGCGCCCAGCATGCGCTGCGCAATGCGGGCGATGGGCACGCCCGACATTTCGGCCAGCGCCTGCTGCACCATGCGCTGAGACACGCCGACGCGCAGCGCGCCGGTCAGCAGCTTGTTGAAGACCAGGCGCTCTGCATAGGGCAAGCCCAGCCAGGCCGAGACGACCACCTCGCGCCGCTCGATCTCGTCGCGGTTCGCGACGGGCAAGAGAATCTCTTCGATCCAGTCAGCCAGGCCGCGATCCGGCGCGGCCGCTTCCGGATCCGGGACGAGCAGCGCCAGGGTTTCGGCCAGGTCGCCGACCTGGTCATAGCAGGCGTCCAGCAGCCAGGGCGCAGTGTTGGAAGCGTCGGCCGCCCAGGCCCGCAACTCGCCAACCCCCGCGATCTTCTTGCGTGTGCTGGTGATCTTGCCGCCGGCCAGCAGATACAGCGCCCAGACCGCGTCGCGCGGCGGGGCATCGCGGAAGTACGCCACCAGCGCCGCGCGCTTATCCAAGGTGGCGGTGCTGCGGTCAAGCTCCTGATACAACGCCGCGAATCGCTTCATGCCTGCGTCCGTTCCCCTGTCGATCTTCGTTCGATGGCCGCCCTAATCGTCTTCGCCGTACTGCGTCACCAGCGTCTCGGCGGCGATGCCGGATTCATTCAACGTACGCACCAGCGCCTCGGTGTCGCCATGCGTGGCGATGACCCGCTTGGCGCCGGTGTCGTGGATAGTGCGCAGCAGGTCGGGCCAATCGGCATGGTCCGACACGACAAAGCCGCGGTCCATGTTGCGGCGCCGGCGGTTGCCGCGCAGCCGCATCCAGCCCGACGCAAAGCCATGCTGCGCCTTGCGGAAGCGCCGCAGCCACGCGCTGCCCGCCGCCGACGGCGGCGCCAGGATCAGCTCTCCAGCAAATCCCGTTCCCGAGGCCGCGGAAGGGCCGTCCGCGTCGATGACCAGACGCGTGTCGGCCAGCGGAACACCGGCCTTGCGATAGACGTCCACCCCCGCGGCGATCGCGCCGTGCAGGTAGACGGGCCGGTCCGCAAAGGGGATCAATTCAGCCAGCACGCGCTGCGCCTTGCCCAGGGCGTAGCAATAGAGAATGGCGGCCTCGCCGCGCGCGGCGCAGTGATCGCGCCATTGCACGATGTCGCGCGCCACGTCCGAGGCGCTGGGCCAACGGTAAATAGGCAGGCCAAAGGTGGCCTCGGTGATGAAGGTGTCGCAAGGCACGACTTCAAACAGGCTGCACGTCGGATCGGGCTGGCGCTTGTAGTCGCCGGACACGACCCAGACTTCGCCATCGACTTCGATGCGCACCTGCGCCGATCCCAACACGTGGCCCGCCGGATGCAACGACACGCGCGCGTTACCCAACGTGAAGACTTCGCCATAGGCATGGACCCGATAGTCCTGGTCGCCCAGCCGCCATTGCAGGATAGGCAAGCCTTCGGCGCTGGTGTGGTAGCGCCCCATGCCGGAACGTGCATGATCGCCATGACCATGCGTCAGCACGGCGACCTCGACGGGCCGCCACGGATCGATATGAAAGCCGCCGGCTGGGCAATACAGGCCTTCCGGACGCAATTGCACGATGTCGCGCATGGGACCTCCCGATCGGCGCGGCGCGACGGTTTCGCGGCCGCATGTCTTTGGTTATACCCCGCGAGGACGCAGAAAAAGTGCGCTGAAAACGCACCGCTAACATCCGATGAAAAATTAAAAGTTCAGTTGCAGACGGGGGCAACGTAAGCCGGTAGTGTGGAGCGGTGGCTTAAAGGAGAGAATATGCGCACCAATCACATCCTCACGATTATTGTTGTGGTCGTCGTCGCTTCGATCGCCCTGTCGGTCGTTCCCTGGTAATTCCTTGGCAGCGAGGCCGGACATGACACGGAACCTTCATGCCCTCTGCTTTGCCGCATTCCCTGCTGGACCTGACGCTGCGCGCCATCCCGCGTCGCTATCGCGTGGGTCCGATGCCCGCGGCGCGCAGCGGGCTTGAAGTTTCCGACCCGGCGACGGCGCTTGCCATCGCCATCGAACAGGCCCGCGTTGCGCTCAGTGCAGACGCAGCGCCGTCATCCGCCTGTGAACGCCTGTTCTTAGACGCGCTCTCGCAACTGATTCGGGACGCACTGCGCGAAAGCGGCGGAGATTCCGCGTTTCAGGCCATGGTGCTGCGGCATCAATCCCCGCTGGTGCGCGAATACGCTTCGTTGTCGGCGCTCGCCCAGGCGGACCGGCGCGCGGTACGTACTGCGGTCGATGCGTTTGCGCACCCCGGCAAGCGCCGCGGGATGCCGGCAGGGCCGTTGGCGGACAAGCTGGCGTCCTTGCATGCGGCGGCGGCAGCCGAGGACTGGGCCGCATTGACGCAAGGCGCCGAACACCTGCTTGCGGCGCCGCCATTGGATGCCGCGACAAGCCCGGCGATTTCCGCGCCGCTGGACCGGTTGCTGGGCGACCCCGCCTTGGCGCGACTGCGGCGCATGGAGACGTTGTCCACGGATCCGCTGGTGCAACGCTATCAACATCTTTGGCAACGGCAAGGTCCCCGCCCCGGCACGCCGCAGGCCGCCGCGCGGGGGCTGGACGCGCGCCGCCGCGGCATCGCCGTTGAAGCGTTGGCCGAAGGTGCCATTGCTGCGATGGCCACGCAGCTTGCGCAAACGACGGGCGAAAGTTATCGGGTGGTCACGTCAATGCACGTCCCGGCGTCGATCCCGGGCAACGCAGACCGCGCCAAAACCGAATGGGACGTAGCGCTGCTGCGCCAGTCGGCCGGCGACGCCGCGGCGCCGGTCTGGGATGTGTGCCTGCTCGTTGAGGCCAAGGCATCAACGGACGCGGCGACGACGGATCTGCCCCGCTTGCTGCGCGGTCTGCGATTGCTTGCGCACGCAGACGCACAGACCACTTATGTGTTCGAAAGCCACCAGGGGCCGGTGCGGCTGCGCGGTGCGGCGTTGGCGGCGCTGTCGGTGGACGACGTTGATCTTGCCGGGACGATTCTCTACTTTTCCGACGCGCCGGCGGATACCGCGCCGCGGCTGCTGAATGCCGCTTGCCGGATGCAGCTGTTGTCAGCGCAGGAAAACCTGGACTTCGCCAGCGCGTTGGCCGCAGGCGAGGCGCCGGATGCGTCGGCGCTTTCGCCGGTGTGGCAACAGTTGCTGGTTGCGCCTCGCTGGAGCGCCGTGCTGAACCAGTTCGCGCTGTTGCGGCAGGTGCGTGAGCTGATGGTGCATGTGGATGACGTGCACGCTGCCATCACGCGCTTGGGTCAGGATCGCGCCGGCGCATAAGCGCAGTCGCCCGCGGCCGCTCCGCTCCAATCCGGCGCATGCCGCTCGATGTGCGCGCGGATGAAATCCGCCAGCACGCGCGTCGCCATGGACGGGAACCGGTTGGGCGCGGTCAGCAGGTAGATGGCGTCGCCCACCCCCTCGGGCTCGTACGCGGGCAGCACCTGCACCAGCGTCTCGTCACGCAGCAATTCCCACACGGCATAGCGGGGCAGCAGCGCCACACCCAAGCCCGCCAGCACCGCATCGCGCAGGAAGGGATAGTCGCCCGACTGCAGCCGCGGCGCGACGCGCAGGATCAGCGGGTCGCCATGCGTCTGCTTGAGCCGCAGGTCGAAGCGCCGGCCCAGCGATTGCGGCGCGATCAGGTCGCAGCGGCCCAACTGCTCCATGCGTTGCACCGGCCCGTTGCGCGCCAGGAAATCCGGCGACGCGCACAGGCACCACTGAATGTCGCACAGCCGCCGCGCCACGTGATCTTCGGGCGGAGACGAGGTGATCTTGAGGGCGATGTCGACTTCAGCGGAGATCAGGTCGCCGATCCCGTCGTTGATGTGCACACGCAGCGCAATGTCGGGATGCGCGCGCGCAAAATCCAGCAGCACGGGGGCAAGATAAAGGTGGCCCAGGCCGGTGGGCAGCCGGATGCGCACATCGCCGCGCACGGTCCCGTCCAGGCTGTCGATGGCCGCCTGCACCGCGCGCATCTCGTCCAATAATCGGATGCCGTGCTGGTACAGCAACTGGCCGGCCTGCGTCAGCTCGACATGCCGGGTGGTGCGCCGGAACAGCTGCGCGCCCAGATCGAGTTCCAGCCGCTTCAGGCGGTGCGACATGTTCGACCGCGTCATGCCGCAACGCTGCGCGGCCGCGCTGAGGTTGCGCGACTCGACCATCGCGACAAACAGTCTGACGAGGTTCAGGTCCGGCTTATTGTCAATCATGGTTCACCATTCCCGGCACAAACCGGTGGATTGTCCAATGCGTCGGCCGAGTCTAGCATCGTCTTCATCGCCTTCGAACCCTTGCTCCGGACCGACATCCACCCATGCCCACCCCGTTGACCGACGCTTCCAGCGGACCCTATTCCGGACTGCGTGTGCTGGACCTCAGCCAGGGCATCGCGGGCCCGTACTGCGCGCAGATGCTGTGGCAGCAAGGCGCCGACGTCGTAAAGGTGGAACCGCCAGACGGCGACTGGGGCCGGCACGTCGGTGTGCTCCGCGACGACCAGAGCGCGCTATCCATCGCCTACAACGCCGGCAAACGCGGTGTGTGCGTGGACGCGCGCCAGCCGCAAGGCAAAGTGCTGCTGGCGGACATGGCGCGGCGCGCGGATCTCGTAATCCAGAATTTCCGCCCTGGGGTCGCCGAACGCATGGGGGTGGGCTACGACAGCCTGGCCGCACGTTGCCCGGGCCTGGTCTACGTGTCCATCAGCGGCTACGGACCGGACGGCCCCTACGCCAACGCGCCCGCCTCCGACTCCGTGATGCAGGCGGATAGCGGCCTGATGTTCGCCAACCAGACACCCGCCGGCGAGCCGCGCCGCATCGGCCTTCTGATGGCGGACATCGCCACCGCGCTGTACGCCGTGCAGGCGGCCAGCGCCGCGCTCTACCAATTGGCGCGCAGCGGCCGCGGCCAGCATGTGCAGCTGAATCTGCTGCAGGCCTGCGCGGCCTTGCAGGTGAACGACATCCTTGCGTACGGCATTGCGGGACAGCGGGAGGCCGTGGCGGTCAGCGCCCCCAACGGCGTCTTCGACACCGCGGATGCGCGCCTGTCCGTGCTGGCGTTGAACAACGACCAGTTCGCGCGCTTGTGCCGCGCGCTCGAACGAACCGACTGGCTGGCGGACCCCGCCCTGTCCACCAACGCAGGCCGCATGGCGCAGCGCGAGCGACTGCATCGGGAAATGGCGGAACAGTTGGCGCGGCGCCCTGCCGCGCACTGGGTGGAGCGCCTGGCGCGCGAGGACGTGCTGCACGCGTACGTGCGGGACTACGACGGCCTGGCGGCGCATCCGCAGGCCACGCATCTGGGACTGCTGGAACCGCTGGCGCAGCCCGGCGGCCAGCCCCTGCCCTATGCGCGCGCGGCAGGGGCCTTGTCACGCCGGCCGCTCACCGCGGCGCCGGCGGTTGGCGAGCACACCGTGGATGTGTTGACCGAGTGGGGCGTCGCGCCCGCCGACATCCAGGCCATGCTGCATGCCGGCGTGCTGCGCCAGGCGGAATGCGGCAAGGAGGCCCGCTGATGCGCGCCCTGGTCTGCCATCGCCATGGTCCGGTTGAAGACGTGTTGCCCGGCGAGCTTCCCGAGGCGCCGGCGCCCGCGCCCGACGAAGTCACCATCGCCGTCGAGCATGCCAGCGTCAGCCACGCAACCAAGCTGCTCATCGAGGGACGCTATCAAAGCCGTCCGCCGCTGCCGTTTGCGCCCGGCACGGAGGCCGCGGGCCGCGTCATCGCGTGCGGCGCCAAGGTCACGCGGTTCAAGCCCGGCGACAAGGTCGTGGCGCTGGCGCGCTGGGGCTGCTATGCCGAACGACTGACCTTGCCGGAATACACCGTCTATCCCGTGCCCGAGGATCTGCCGCTTCTGACCGCGCTGCCCATTCCCATCTCGTACGGCACGGCATGGGGCGCGTTGTTGTGGCGCGCCGCGATGCAGCCCGGCGACACGGTGCTGGTGCTGGGTGCGGGCTCGGGCGTGGGACTGGCGGCCGTGGAGATTGCGTCGGCGCTGGGCGCGACCGTGCTGGCCTGCGCCAGCACACCGGCCAAGCGCCAGGCCGCGCTGGACGCGGGCGCGGTGCAGGCGTTCGCCGCTGACGAGTCCATGCCGCAGGCCGTCAAGGCGGCCAGCGACGGGCGCGGCGCTGACGTGGTGCTGGACGCGGTGGGCGGCGACGCCTTCGAACGCAGCGTGCGCGCCGCGGCGGCCAATGCCCGCATGGTGTCGGTGGGTTTCGCCAGCGGCCGCGTCCCCGACGTGCCGCTGAACCTGCTGCTTGTAAAGAACATTGCCCTGCATGGGTTTTTCTTTGGCCGCTACATCGGCTGGACGCCCGCGGACGAACGCATCGTCCACGCGCCCGCCATGCAGCGGACCATGTCCACCCTGTTCGACTGGGCCCGCCGCCAGCGGATCCGGCCGGCTGTAACGGCGATCTATCCGATCACCGGTCTTGCCGCAGCACTCGCCGCCCTGGAAAGCCGACAAGTCGTCGGCAAGGTGGCGATCACGATAACGACGGAGACAACCCCATGCGTACCAACGACTTCCGGCGCGCCGCCCGGCCACGCCACCTTGCCGCCGCGGCGCTAGCCGCCTGCTGCGTCAGCCTGCCCGTCGCCGCGGTGGCGGCCGACGCCTATCCCAGCAAACCCATCACGATGGTCGTGCCCTACCCGCCCGGCGGGCCGACCGACATCGTGGCGCGGCTGGTGGCCGCCGAGATGTCCAAGACCATCGGCCAGAACATCGTCGTCGACAACAAGCCCGGCGCCAGCGGCATGATCGGCGCGGACCTCGTGGCGCGCGCCGCGCCCGACGGCTACACGTTCCTGGCCAACGCGTCGCTGCACGTCATCAACCCGTACATCTACGCGTCGATGCGTTACGACGCCTTCAAGGACTTCGCGCCCATCACGCAGCTTGCGGACGTGCCGCTCGTGCTGGTCGTGCCTGAAACGTCGAAGGTGCGCACGGTGCAGGACCTTGTGGCGCAGGGCAAGGCCCAGCCGTTGAACTTCGGGTCGGCGGGCTCGGCCTCCGCGCAACAGCTTGCGGGCGAATCGTTCAAGGTGCGTTCCGGCCTGCCGATGCAACACGTGCCTTACAAGGGCAGCGCGCCCGCGCTGACGGATCTGGTGGGCGGACAGATTCAGTTGATGTTCGATTCCATGCCGTCGGCGATGCCGTTCATCAAGTCGGGCAAGCTGCGGGCGGTGGCGGTGACAACCAGCCGCCGCGTCGATGAACTGCCCGACGTGCCCACCATGGCCGAATCCGGATTCCCGGGCTTTGACATCAGCACGTGGTACGGCCTGTGGGCGCCCAAGGGCACGCCGCCGGCCATTGTGGCCAAGCTGTCCGAGCACGCGGCGCGGGCGCTCAAGCAGCCCAATGTCGTGACGCAGTACGCCGGCCTGGGCGCCAAGCCGGTGGGATCGGATCCCGCCACGTTTGCCCGGTTCAACGTGACCGAGGGCGAAAAGTGGCGCGACATCGTCAAGGCGGCGCATATCACGCCGCAATAGTGGACATCCGCGTCCGCGGGCGGGGCTAGCCGCGCCTGCGGCGTGTCACCATGCGTACTTCAGGGTGGCAAGCACCAGGCGGCCCGCGCCATAGGTGCATGCCGTGGCGGTGACGCAGGTGCCCACGTAGGTGCGGTCAAACAGGTTGCTGGCGTTCAGATCCAGCGTCAGTCCGCGCATCGCGGGCTGCAGCTGTCCAAAATCGTAGGACAGGGCCGCATCGAACAGCGTGACCGCCGGAATCCGCAAGGTGTTGGCAGGGTCGCCCCAATCGGCGCCGATGTAGCGCACGCCCGCCCCCAGTCCCAGGCCTTGCAACGGGCCGCCCTGCACCTTGTAGCCCAGCCACGCGGCCGCCTGGTGCGCCGGCGCGTAATACTGCTTCTTGCCCTGGCGCGACTCCGGCACACCATTGACGATATCCACGTTGGCGCTTCGCGTGACCACCGCATCGACATAAGCGTACGACGCGATCAGATCCCATCCCCGCGCCAGGTTCGCCTTGCCTTCCAGCTCGATCCCGCGCGCGCGGATCTGGCCGGTCTGCGTCTGAAAGCCCGGCGGCCGTCCGGGCGTCGTGTCGCTGGTCAGCACGTTGTCCTGCGTGAGCTGATACGCCGACAGCGTGACCAGGCTGTCGCTGCCGGGCGGCTGGTACTTCAGCCCCGCTTCGATCTGCCGGCCCTCGGCAGGCCGGAAGGGATTCGAATTGAAATCCGTTCCCCCCGTTGGCGCGAAGGACGTGGAGTACGCCACATACGGCGCCAGGCCGTTCGCCATCAGATAGGTCAGCCCCGCGCGCCCCGTAAAGGCGGAATCGTCCTGCGACGTCTTGGCCGACGTCAGCTGGTTGCGCGTCGTGCTGCGCGCCATGTCGTAGCGCCCGCCCAGCGTGAGCAACCAGCCGCCATAGGAAATCTGGTCCTGCATATAGACGCCCGTCTGCTCGGTGTCTTGCCGCGTGTCGATGCGCGGGATCAGATCGCGCAGCCTCGGGCGCGGCTTGCCATAGACGGGGTCGAAGAGATCCAGCGCGGGCACCCCGGCAATGACGTTGGCGAATTTGTAGGTGTCGCGCATGTCGAGATAGTCGAGGCCCATCAGGAATTCGTGTCCGACGGCGCCCGTGCGGAACCGCGCGATGGCCTGCGTGTCAACATTCAGCGTGGCGCCGGTGCCCTGCCCGCGCGTCATAGTGCGCGACCACGTCCGCATGTCGACCGGACTCAGCAGATAGCCGACGGCGGTGCGGGCCTCGCCGCGCATGTGGCTGTAGCGCAATTGCTGTTTGACGCTCCAGGTGTCATTGAACGCATGCGTGAACAGATAGCCCGCCGAATATTGCTCGCGGTCATAGCGATCCCAGCCGGGTTCTCCGGGAAACCGGTCGCGCGGGATGCGGCCATTGGGATTGCTGTAAAGCGTTCCTGCGGCGGGCAGGTTGCCGTACAACGGCACCTGCCGGTCCTCCTGGTAGAACCCCAAGAGGCTCAGCGACGTGGCGGCGCTGGGCCGCCATGTCAGCGCCGGTGCCACGAAAGTGCGATCGTCCTTGGTGTAGTGCGAAGACTGCGCGGCATCGCGGGCCAGCGCCACCAGGCGGTAGCTCCACACGCCGGCCTCGCCCACCGGACCGCTCAGGTCCATCGCGGCCTGGGCACGTCCGTAGCTGCCGGTCTGCAGCGCGATCTCGCGCTGCGGCGTGGCAGTGGGCAGCTTGCTTACCATGTTAATGAGGCCGCCGGGATTGTTCTGGCCATACAGCACCGACGACGGCCCCTTGAGCACCTCGATCCGTTCCAGGCCATAGGGCTCGATCTGCAGCATGCCGAAGCTGTAAGCGCCGAAGGGCAGGCGCGCGCCGTCCAGGTTGTTGCGCGCCCCGAAGCCGCCGCGCAGATAGATGTTGTCGTAGCGCAGATCCGTGCTGCCGCCCGGCGCATAGACGCCAGGCGTGTAGGCCAGCGCCTCGACGATGCTGCGCGCGCCGCGCGAGGCGATCTCGTCCCGCGTGACGACGTTGACCGTCTGCGGGATTTCGATGATCGGCGTGTCGGTCTTGGTGCCGGTGGCGCTGCGCAGCGCGACGATCCCCGTCACCGGTCCGTAGGCGGATTCGTTCGCGCCCTCCACCCGCACCGCGGGCAGCAGGGCCGTGGGTCCCGGCGGCAACAGCTGAAGCGTGAAGACGTTGGCCGCGTCGCGGCGCGCCGCCAGATTGGTGCCGGCCAAGAGGCGGGCCAGGCCCTCCGCCACCGGCCACGTCCCTTGCAGGCCCGCCGTCGCGCGGCCTTCAGCCAGGGCAGGGTCAAACGACAAGTTGATGCGCGCCGCACCGGCAAAGGCCGTGAGCGCCGGCCCGAGCGGACCGGCCGGAATGTTGAAGCGGGTGGACGCCGCCGCGGACGATGCCGCCTCGCCGGATTGCGCGTGCGCCTGCGGCGCGGTCACGGCCAACGCCGCACATAGCGCGCCCGCGGCGGCGCGGCGTTGCGGCCAGGCCGCGGAAGGAGTGAATCTGGAAGACATGCTGATCCCGACAGAGTCCAAGCGAAGGTGCTTTATGAACATGTCGGACGAGCGCAAAAAAGGTGACATGCGGGAGGACACGCGTTGCGGTGACAACTTGCCGGACCGCGCCGCGCCGGGTCTCAAGCGGGAACGACGCTGACCCAGTATCGCGTCCGGGTCACCACGCGCACGGGCAGGCTGCGCGCCACGGCGAACAGCGCGGCGTCGGTATCGTCCAGCTGAAAGCCGCCGGATATCCGCAGATCGGCCACGGCGGGATCACAGCGCAGCACGCCGGGGCGATATCGCCCCAGTTCCCGCAGAAAATCCCCGAGCCGCTGGTTGTCCGCGTACAGCACGCCATCCAGCCAGGCTGCGGGAGAGTGCCGGCTGGAGGCAGGGGCCTGCACCGCCAACGCTGAGAAATCCACGCGCTGCCCGGGTTCCAGCACGAGGCCTGCCGTGTCCGCGCGCGGTTGCACCCGGACCCGGCCTTCGATGACCGCCACGCGGGTGCGCGCGTCCATCTGCCGCACCGAAAAGTACGTGCCGAGCGCCTGCGCGCTGCCCTCGGCGGTACGCACCAGCAAAGGCCGGGGATCGGCAGTTGCCGAATGCGCCGAGCGCAGCAGGATTTCCCCTTCCCGCAGCCACACCAGGCGCTGCGCGGCGTCGCAGGCCAGATCCACCGCGCTGGCGGTGTTGAGCACCAGGATGGCGCCGTCGGGCAGTTCGATCCGGCGGCGTTCGCCACTGCGCGTGGCGTAGTCGGCCGTCCATTGCGCCGGGGCCGCGCGCCACGCCAGCCAGCCGGCAGGCGCCGCCACGATCAGCCCGGCGAGCACCTTCAGCCCCGCCCGCCGCGACGCCGTGGCGTGCACGGTGGCGCGGCCCAGGCCGGGCGGCAGACCGCCCAGCTTGGCCAGCACCGCCTGCGCCCGCGTCCACGCACGGTCGTGCTCATCGCTGCGCTGGCGCCAGCGTTCGCACGCCAGACGGTCGGATTCCGAGAAACGCCCGGAATGCAGGCGCACCAGCCACTCGGCAGCCTCGCCGGCAATCTGTGGGTCGATCGGCATGCCCGCGCCGTTCATGTGTCCGCGAGGATGCAATGGGTGAACGCCTCGGCCATGTGGCGTTTGACCGTGCGGACGCTGACGCGCATTTCGGTGGCGATCTGCTCGTACGTCAGGCCATCCAGTTGCGACAGCAGAAAGGCCGCTCGCACCTTGTCGGGCAGCGCGGCGAGCAAGGCGTCCACCTCGCGCAGCGTCTGCAGCACGGCGAGCCGCTGTTCCTCGGAAGGCGCGTGCCGCGCCGGCATTGCGGCCAGGACCTCGAGGTACGCCTGCTCCAGCGCCAGCCGCCGATACAGGTCCACCATCAACCGCTTGGCGATGGTGGTCAGATAGGCGCGCGGTTCCTGCAGATCCGGCAGGGCCCGACGGCGATACGCGCCAAGCAATCCGACAAAAGTGTCCTGCGCCAGATCCGCCGCATCCGCGCTGTTGCCCAGCCGGCGCCGCAGCCAGCCGAACAGCCAGCCGTGATGCGCGTCGTAAAGCCGCTGCACGGCAATGGCGGGAGAGGGGTCGGAAGTCGGCATGGATCGCGCCAGGCAAATTATCTAAATAGGAAGCAGTCGCAATTATCCTGATTAAGCGGCGGCGTGACAACGTCGATTGCCGAGCATGAATGCCCGATCATCGGCCGGGGTTGTCTGCTCGGCGCATTCCCCGGGTTTCCCCTCATAAGCAGCGCCCTTCCCCTGGATAAGAATTCAGGGTTGCTGATCCGCGGCCGCCGCGCATGTGGCGTGCCAACCAACCCAGAGGTCCCAGGCATGAAGGCGTTCTTCCACGACGATCAAAAGCTTCACCATCCGCAGACCTACTTTTCGCGCGGCAAGATGCGCACGCCGCAGGAGGTGCCGTCGCGGCTGGACGGCCTGGTGCAGGCGGCGCGCAAGCTGGGATTCGACGTCCAGGCGCCCGCCGACGACGGGGCGGGTGCGATCGCGGCGGTCCATAGCCTGGATTACCTGCGCTTCCTGCAGGACGCGCATGAGGACTGGATGAAGCTGCCCGGCGACTGGGGCGGCGAAGTGGTGTCGAACGTCTTCGTGCGAGAACGCAACGCGCTGCGCGGCGTGCTGGCCAAGGCCGGACGTTACCTGGCCGACGGCAGTTGTCCGGTCGGCCCGAAGACGTGGCAGTCGGCGTATTGGTCGGCGCAATGCGCCATCGCGGGCGCCGATGCCCTGCTGGCCGGAGACCGCAGCGCCTACGCGATCTGCCGCCCGCCCGGTCACCACGCGCGGCGCGATGCCGCGGGCGGCTTCTGTTACCTGAACAACGCCGCTATCGCCGCAGAGCGGCTGACGTCGGGATTTCCCCGCGTGGCCATCCTGGACACGGACATGCACCACGGCCAAGGCATCCAGGAGATCTTCTACGAACGCAGCGACGTGCTGTACGTGTCCATTCACGGCGACCCCGAGAACTTCTATCCGGTGGTGGCGGGCTTTGAAGACGAGCGCGGGGCGGGCGAAGGATACGGCTACAACATCAACCTGCCCATGCCGCACGGCTCGCCCGAATCCGTGTTCTTCGACCGGTTGGCGCAGGCGCGCCGCGCGATCACGTTGTTTCAGCCCGATGCGCTGGTGCTGTCGCTGGGATTCGACATCTTCGAAAAGGATCCGCAGGCCATGGTCAGCGTGACCGAAGACGGCTTCGAGCGATTGGGCCGCGAGGTGGGCGGACTGAATCTGCCCACGCTGATCGTGCAGGAAGGTGGCTACTACATCGAAGGCCTGGAATCGAACGCGAAGCGGTTCTTCGCGGGTCTGGCCGGCGCCTGATCCGACGGCGGGCAAGCTGGCCGTCAGAAGCTGACCGCCAGTCCCACCGAAAAGCCCGACACGTTGTTGCCGAAGACATAGCGTCCCACCAGCCGCGTGCGCGTGATGATCACGTCGTACGCGCTGGAGTCCAGTTCCAGCCCCGCCCCCAACGCGGTCAAACGGTCGAAGCCGAGCGCCCCGCGCTGGTCGCCCAGGAATTCCGAGTGCGTCAGCTCAAGCACATACCGCAGCGGGCGCTGCAACAGCACGAACCCGGTGGGCGCCCGGTAGCGCGCCCACAGGTTGGCGGACTGCGCCACCGCATTGCCCTGCACGGCGGACGAGCTGTCGAAGCTCTTGAGCCGGATGTCGGAATAGCGCAGCTCCACGTCCACTTCGTAGCCGGGCCGGTAATGCTCGTAGTCCAGCATCAGCGATCCGCCCAATCCGTAGGCGTTCAATGAGCCTCGGTCCAGGAAGTCCACCTCCCTGCCCGTGCGCTGCCCGACATACCAGCTTGCGGCTCGCAGGTCGCTGGTGACGTTGCCCAGCGCGAAGTTGAAGATGGGCCGCAGCTTCAATTCATCGGTCAGCTTGAAGTCCCACCCGATGCCGCCCGTGGCAGACACGCTGTTCCACTTGGTCGGGATGCTGCGCGTTTCTGCGCCCTGCGTGGCGACGAACGTCGGGTCGTAGCGGCTGCCCGCGATGACGCCTTCCAGATAAATGGGCACCGACTTGGACACCGTGTCGCCACCGCCGAGCTGGGTCATGTAGAAGCCGGTGGATCCCGACGTGGATCCCCCGCCGCCGCTGATGGACAGGGAGCTTGTCGTGATGTCGGGCACGATAGAAAAAGACATCAACGCCAGCACGCCGTTCGCGCGCTTTTGCAGATCGTCTTGCGATAAGCGCACGGTTGGCTGCGCCGCCGCGCCCGACGCCGCTGCGCACGCGCACGCCGCGATCAGCCTTGCCGACGTCATACCGGCCAGCCGCCTGGCCGTCTGCATTCGATTCGACATGCCATTCCCCACGTTTCCGACGCGTTTCCCGCCTCATGCGCAAGCGTGATTCCCAGGGCGGCTGGCCGTGTTCAAGCCTGCGCCGCCGCTTCCCAAATCGTCACCCGATCCCGCCCCGACTGCTTTGATTGGTACAGCGCCTGATCGGCGCATTTGATGACGGCCTGCGGCGATGCGCCGTCCCGCGGCCACTGCGCCACGCCTACGGACACGGTCACCGGACGCACGCCGTCGGGCATCGGGCGCGCCGCGACGGCCGCCCGGATGCGCTCGGCCGCCTGGGCTGCAGTCCGTGCCGCGGACCGCGTGGCGTCCTGCGCCGTGTCCTGCGCCGTGTCCTGCGCCGTGTCCTGCGTCGTGTCCTGCGTCGTGTTCTGCGTCATTTCGTGCGCCGTGTCCTGCGTGTCGTCCTGCGCTTCGTCCTTCCCGCCCCGCTGAGGCAGGATCATCACGAATTCCTCGCCGCCGATGCGAAAGGCCTGATCGCCGGCGCGCACGTTCTCCTGCAGGGTCCGCGCCAGCGCCACCAAGACCTTATCGCCCGTGGGATGGCCATACACATCATTGATCTGTTTGAAGTGGTCGAGATCGAGCGCGATGACCGCGAACGGCGACGCGGCGGCGACCAGCTCGTCGATCCGCGCGCGCAGGGCGCGGCGATTCATCAGCCCGGTCATGGGATCGGTCAGCGATTCCGTGTTCAAGCGGCCGACTTCGTCCCGATGGCGCGCTTGCGCGGCGGCCAACGCCTGCCGCAGCTTTTCGGCCTCGAAATACCAGGTCTTCAGCGTGGTGGCGCGCAAGGCCGTCGGACCAACCGGCTCGTCGCTGGCGAAGGCGTCAGCCAGGCGTGCGAGGGGCCGCGCGATCGCGTAGGCGCATGCGCTGACGAGCAACAAGGTCAGCACCACAGCCGGCACGGCGAACTGCAGCGACGCGCCCAACAGGTCCTGGAGGGGCGACAGCGCGCTGTCGAGCGGACGCTGCACCACGACCGCCCAGTTGCCCTTGACCAGCGGCGCGTATCCCGCGATCACCGCCGCGCCGGAAGCGTCCATGACTTGCTCGACGCCCGGCCCCGTCGCGGGCGACAGGCGCGCCTGGACCGCGCTCGCAATGTCCGCGTCCGCGCCATGCCGGTACAGCATCTGACCCTCGCCGTTGACCAGATACACGGAGGTGCCGTCCGCATACGCATGCTGGCCGACGAGCCGGTCCAGGCCGCCGCCATGCTCCAGCACAACGATGGCGGCGAGATAGCCTGAAACCGCGTTTTGCGGGCCAGGCACAGGTTCCACCAGTGTCAGCGTCGCAAAGCGCGCGCCGGGCAGGCAGCATGGCCGCGCCCATTGCCCCGCGCGCAGCTCCCGTACGCCCAGTTCGTCCAGTTGCTTGATGGCGGCCAGCGGCGACGGACTGTCCTTGGACCGGCTGGTGATCCGGCCACCGGGATCGGCCAGCAGCACCGCCGTCACGCCTTCGATCGTGCCGGCCAGATCCGACAGTTCAGCCTGCAGCGCGCCGGGCGCATCCGCCAGCCGCGGGATGCGGTTTGCCCCGGCGGTAAGCTGCCGGTCGCCCGTCTGGATATACAGATTGATGATGTCCGCCAGCTTCTGCGCGTAGGCCAGATTGGCGTCGAGCGTGTTCTTGACGACCTGCGTCTTCTGCGCCTGGTAGCCCGCGTACATGGCATTGAAAAAGCCGACCGCCACGCTGAGCACCGCCAGCGAAATAAGCACGGTCAACAAGCGCACTCTGCGTTCTCTTGCCATGTCGCTCCTGAGGGGAGAGCACCGCGAATCGCCCGGATCGGCGTAGCTGCCGGATGCGCGCGCCACGGAGGACGACTGCGCAGTCACCGGCGCGGGCTGGCGCACCGGGATAACGCAGAATACCGAACTATTTTTGGGTAATCCAGCGGTCACCAACCGCAGTTCGGCACGCCCAACGCGGCGCTTGGGCTATGCGTCCGGTGCCTGCTGCAGGCGCATCGCGACGCGCCGCTCAACCGGCAGCCCGTGGCCGGCCTCGGCCGCCAGCACCGCATGCAGCCGTGAGCCGGGCACTGCCTGCACATCGCGGAATCCGAGCCGCGCATACCAGGGCGCATTCCATGCCAGGTCGCGAAAGGTCGTCAGGGTGACCGCAGCCAGGCCGGATGCCCAGGCATGGCCGCACGCGGCCTGCACCAGGGAGCGGCCAATTCCCATGCGCTGATGACCGGCATCGACCGCAAGCTCCCGCAAGTGCAACGCGTCTTCGAAGCGCTCGGCGCATAGAAATCCGCACAAGTGGTCCGACGTTTGCGCCACCCATGAGGTGCCCTGCGCGATCAGGCGCAGATGGTCGGCCTCGGACATCACCGCGTCGTCCGCGATCCATTCCAGGCCGGGCGCGGCGCGAAACAGCGCGCCCGCGGACCGTTCGATCGCGGGCAGCTGCGCAGCATCCTCGGGGCGGGCGGGGCGGATAAACGTGGACAAGGCGACTCCAGATTGCGGCGGGCGCATGCGATTCTACGCCCCGCTCTGGTTGACGCTCCTCTCTGCCGGGAGTCAGACACCGATCTGCCACGACCCGCCATCAACGCGCGCCATGTTTCAGCCGCCGCGCAGAATCCAGTGTTTTAATCGGCGCTCCCTCGCGGGAAATTTCGTCCGGGCGGCAGCGAGACGCCGGGCCGGGCGATTCCAACAACAAGATTCAGGATTTCGCACGTGTTTCATGTCATCACAGGGCTTATCGCGCTCTACGTCATCTGGCGCTTCGTCTGGCAATTGAAGTGGCCCGCTTCCAGCCGAGTGCTGCTGTCGATATTGGTCGTGCTGGCCGCCGAGCACCATCTCATCACCCGCAACTTCTTCGGCACCATGGCGTCGCCCGAGGTGCCCGCCGCCGTGCTGATGACGCTGGGCTGGGCATTTGGCGCGCTCATTCTGCTGGCCAGTTTTCTCTTCATTACGGATGTGGCCGGGATCATCGTGTCGCTGTTCTCGCGCGGACGCGGACGCGCGCTGCTGGGCTGCACGCGTCTGCGCGCTGGGTCCGCCGTGGCCGCGCTTGCGCTGTCCGCCGTTGGCGTCTGGCAGGCCGTGCGCGTGCCGGAGGTCAAGACGATCGAGGTCGCCTTGCCCAACCTGCCGCAAGCGTATGACGGCTTTCGCATCGTGCACCTGACCGACCTGCACGCCAGCCGCCTGCTGCAGGGCGACTGGATGCAGGCCGTCGTGGCGCGCACCAATGCGCTCAAGCCGGACCTGACGCTCATCACCGGCGATCTGGTCGACGGCACGCCTGCGGCGCGCGCCGCCGACGTGCAACCGCTGGCCGATCTGCGCGCGCAATATGGCGTGGTGGCGATTCCGGGCAACCACGAGTATTACGCCGAGTACCTGGGCTGGATCGAGGCCTTCAGGAAACTCGGCCTGCGCATGCTGCTCAATGAACACATGACAATTGAACGCGACGGCCAGCCGCTGGTCCTGGCGGGCATCACCGACAGCGTGGCAGCGCGCGTGAACCAGCCGCTGCCGGACATCGACGCGGCCATGAAGGGCGTTCCGCCGTCGTCGGCGGTGATCCTGCTTAGCCATCGGCCCGTGGGCGCTGAGCGCCACGCGCAAGCCGGCGCCGGCCTGCAGCTGTCGGGCCATACGCATGGCGGCCAGATTCTGGGTCCGCATTTCATCACCCAACTGGCCAACGAAGGCTATGTGTCGGGCATGTACCAGGTCGGCAACATGCAGCTCTACGTGAGCAACGGCGCGGGCCTGTGGCCAGGCTTTCCCATCCGGCTTGGCCGGCCGTCGGAGATCACGCAGATCGTGCTGCGCGCCGCGCCGCCCGCCTGACGCGGACCTGCCACACACGCGGCGGCGCATTGACAAGCGCCGCCGCGCTGACTTAGCATTCGGCCCTGCTTTTTCAACGCCTTTCGCTTCTTGGGTGCAACCGTGTCTGCCATTCGTCAATTCGCCTGAACGCCGACGAGTACCGTCCTGGTACCGCGGTCAGCCTGCCCGCATTCGCTGCTCGACGCCATGTAATGAGCACACCCCCGCCCGGCAGGCGCGGATCCAGGAAGCGCAACACCTCCCATCCCCGCTTCCCCTCCCGTAAAGACTGTGTCGTCGGCTTTTCCCATTTGCTGGAGAAGACCCATGACGCTGGATTTCTGCGCCTACGCGCAATCGCTAGACCTGTTCCGATATCCCCGAACGCCCCACCTTGAAGGCTCGCGCCTGCAGGACGGGGACGAAGGCCATGACCACGTGCCCTATCGCACGCTGGCCGGCCAGACGCTCGTCGTCGAAGAAAAGCTGGACGGCGCCAACACCGGCATCAGTTTCAGCCCGTCCGGCGAACTGCTGCTGCAATCCCGCGGCCACTACCTGGTGGGCGGCGGCCGCGAGCGGCAGTTCAGCTTCGTCAAGGCCTGGGCCGCCGCGCACGCGGACTGGCTGCTGGAGCGGCTGGAAGATCGCTATGTGATGTACGGCGAAACGCTGTCGAAGAAGCACTCCGTGTTCTACGACGCCCTGCCGCATCACTTCTTTGAATTCGACGTGCTGGACCGGCGCACCGGCGAGTTCCTGTCGACCGGCGCGCGCCGCGCGTTGCTGGCCGATGGTCCGGTGCTGTCGGTGCCCGTGCTTTACGAAGGCCCCGCGCCCGCGCGGCTGGCCGAACTGAAGGCCATGCTCAAGCCGTCGCTTGCCAAGACGGCTGGCTGGCGCGATGCCTTCGAGGCCACCGTGCTGCGCGAAGGCCTGGACCTGGCTCGCGCGTGGAAGCAGTGCGACAAGTCGGATCTGTCGGAAGGCCTGTATATCAAGGCCGAAGCGGACGGCAAGACCATCGCCCGCTACAAGTGGGTGCGCCGCGACTTCGTACAGGCCATTCTGGATTCGGACATGCACCATTCGGAGCAGCCGTTCATCTCCAACCAGCTCGCCGACGGCGTCGACCTGTACGCACCGCGCCTTGCAGTCGGCTGGGACACGTTGCGCGACGCGCGCACGGGAGAGACATCATGAATCACGAACACATCCGGGCCCTCGTGCCCAAGCCGGGGCGCGGCGCGGACTATGCGGCCTGCCTGGCCGCCTTCCCCGCGCTGGAGCTGGCCAAGACCACGCCGCAGGACCCCCGCTATCACGGCGAGGGCGATGTATGGACGCATACGCAGATGGTGGTGGACGCGCTGCTCGCGCTGCCGCAGTACCAGGCCGCGACCCGCGCCGAGCAGGAGATCGTGTTCCTGGCCGCGCTGCTGCACGACGTGGCCAAGCACAGCACCACGGTGATCGACCCGGTAACCGGCGCCATCGGCCAGCCTGGCCATTCGCGCAAGGGCGCCATCGACGCGCGCATCGCATTGTGGGACGCGGGCGTGCCGTTCGCGGTGCGCGAAGCGATATGCCGGCTGATCGCCACGCATCAGGTGCCGTTCTTCGCGCTGGAAGGCTCGCGCCGCGGCCGCTCGCCGGAGTTCATCGTGCGCGAGTTGTCCTGGCACGTGTCCCTTCCATTGCTCGCCATGCTGGCCGAAGCCGACATGCGCGGCCGGATATGCGCTGACTCCGCCCGCGTGCTGGACAACATCGCCCTCTTCTGCGAGCTGGCGCGCGACGAGCAATGCTTCGGCCAGCCCCGAGCCTTTGCCGACGCGCACACCGCCGTCAGCTATTTCCGCGGCGCCGACGTGCATCCCGACTATGCGTTGTTCCAGGAGCCGGGCTCGCGGGTCATCGTCATGTCGGGGTTGCCGGCGTCCGGCAAGAACACGTGGGTGGCGGCGCATCATCCGGATCTGCCGGTGGTGTCGTTCGACGACGCGCGCGAGGAACTGGGCCTGCGCCATGGCAAGAACGAGGGCATGGTCGCGCACCTGGCCATTGACCGTGCAAAGGCACTGCTGCGCGCCTGCGCGCCGTTTGTGTGGAACGCCACCAACCTCAGCGAGCTGATGCGCAAGAAGACACTGGATCTGCTCTTTGCCTATCACGCGGACGTGGAGCTGGTGTATCTGGAAAAGCCGCGTGCCGAGCTGCTGCGCCGCAATGCGCGGCGCGATACGTCGCTGTCCAACAAGACGCTGACCGGCATGCTGCACCGCTGGGACCTGCCGCTGCCCACGGAGGCACACCGGGTGGTTTATGCGGTGTAGCGCGGTGTAGCGCGGGTCAGGCAGGCACAAGCGCCGGCGTCAGCATGCTGTCGCGCAGGCGCAGCACGGATGCGCACGAGGTGTCGCGATGCGTCACCAGCGACAGCGACAGCGCGCCCTGCGCATCCAGGTCGGTCAGCGGCACAAACGCCACGTGCGGCGTCGAATACGCGCGGGTCACGCCGGGCACCAGCGCCACGCCCAGGCCGCTGGCGACCAGGCTGACGAGCGTCTGCACCTGAATGGCTTCCTGGCTGATGCGAGGCGAAAACCCCGCCTTGTGACACAGCGCCAGCGTCACGCCGTTCAACCCCGGCACCTTGGCTGGCGAATACAGCACGAAGTTTTCGGACCGCATGCGTTCGAGTGCGATCGGGCCCGCGTCGGCCAGGGGATGGCGGGCCGGCACGGCCAGCATCAGGTCGTCGCGCTCGACCACCCATGAATCCAGCTCGCTGTCTTCGGCCAACGGACCGCGCACCAAACCCGCGTCGATCTCGTTGGCGCGCAGCATCGCCACCAATCCGACCGTGCTGTCTTCGCGCAGGTCCAGTTGCACATCCGGGTACTGCGCGCGGAAGGCCGGCAGGCAGCGCGGCAGCAGCATGTACGTGGCCGAGCCCACAAAGCCCAGGCGCAGCGTCCCCCATTCCCCCAACGCCACCCGGCGTGCCGCCTGGCGCGCCTGATCGGTATGGAACAGCGCGCGGCGCGCATCGGCCATCAGGGCGTCGCCCGCCGGTGTCGTGGTGACGCCCTTGGCGCCCCGCACCAGCAGCGGCACGCCCACCGCGTGCTCCAGCTTCTGGATCGACACCGACAGCGCAGGTTGGGCGATGTGCAGCGCATCGGCGGCGCGGCGGTAACTCCCCAGCTCGGCGATCGTGACGAATTGCCGAAGCTGGCGCAAATCTATAGCCATAACAGATTCCGTATCAAGCAATACCGAAGCCATATTAGACGCGTATGTGCGGCGCCGATAGGATTTCCGCCATGACGACAACTCCCCTCTCAAATGGCCCGGCGCTGGACGGCATCCGCGTCCTGGACCTGACTTCCGTCGTATTCGGCCCCTATGCCTCGCAGATCCTGGCCGACTACGGCGCGGACGTCATCAAGGTCGAAGCGCCCGGCGGCGACTCCACCCGGCAAACCGGCCCCGCGCAGGAACCCGGCCTGTCCGCGATCTTTCTGGGTCTGAACCGCAACAAGCGCAGCATCGTGCTGGACCTGAAGCAGCCCGCCGCGCGCGAGGCGCTGCTGACGCTGGTGGACCAGACCGACGTGCTGATGCACAGCATGCGGCCGGCCAAGATGGCGGCGTTGGGGCTGGACCCCGCCACGCTGTGCGCGCGCAACCCGCGGCTGGTCTATGCCGGCCTGTATGGCTTCGGTGAAGGCGGCGCGTACGACGGCCGCCCAGCCTACGACGACATCATCCAGGGCCTGTCGGGGTTCGCGGATCTTGTCGGCCGCCAGACCGGCGCGCCGCGCTACCTGCCCACCGTCGCCGCCGACAAGACGTGCGGCCTGGTCGCCGCGCACGCCATTCTGGCGGCGCTGTTCCAGCGCACGCGTACCGGACAGGGACAGCAGCTGGAAGTGCCCATGTTCGAAAGCATGGCGTCCTTTGCGCTGGTCGAGCACTACTACGGCCGGCATCTGGCGGACGAGCCCGGCGACGCCGGTTATCCGCGCGTGCTCACCCCCTGGCGCCGGCCCTGCCAGACCGCAGACGGACACGTCTGCCTGATGCCCTACACCGACGCGCATTGGCGCGACTTCTTCAACGCGGCCGGCCGCCCCGATCTGGCGCAGGATCCGCGCTTTACCGACATCTCGGCGCGCACGCGGCACATCGAGACCCTGTACGAATTGCAGGCCGGCCTCGTCGCGGCCCATGACACGGCGTACTGGCTGGTGCTGTGCGAGCGGCTGCAGATCCCGGCCGCACCCGTGAACCGGCTGGAAGATCTGGAGACCGACCCACATCTGGCCAGCGTGGACTTCTTCGTGCCGCTGGAAAGCGCGTCCGGCAGTCACTACCGCTTTCCGCGTAACCCCGTGCGTTTGCAGCATTCCCACGTGCCGCCTGCCATGCCGCCGCGCCTGGGCGAGCACACGCGCAACGTGCTGGCCGAAGCGGGCCTCTCGCCGGCAGCCGTCGACGCGCTGCTGGACACCGGCGCCGCCTGCCAAGCCAACACCCTCCTTTCTGAAAACGCCAAGGACCCCGCATGACCCAAGACCGCGACACCTCGCCCGCCATCCAACTCGGCCAAGGTTTTTACTGGCAGGACCTGACGGTCGGCCAGCGCTTCCAGACATTTCGCCGCACGGTGACCGAGACCGACATCGTCAACTTCATCAGCGTCACCGGCATGCTGGAGACCATCTTCATCGACGCCACCTACACCCACGGCGCCATCCAGGGCCGCCCCGCGCCGGGCGCGCTGACCTATGGCCTGATCGAAGGCCTGATCATGCAGGGCATGGTGCAGGGAACGGGTCTGGCGCTGCTGGAGGTTCACAAGAAGATGATTGCGCCGGTGGTGGCCGGCGACACCATCTGGGCCGAGATCGAAGTCACCGGCGTGCGCCCGACCTCGCAGCACAACCGCGCGGTCGTCACGTCCGCCATCGACGTGCGCAACCAGCACGGCAAGCCGGTGATGGCCTACACGGCAGTGCGCATGCTGGCCGGCAGGCCGCGCTGACCAGGCTGACCGCTATCAGCGGCAGGCATCCCGCAGAGGACGCCGCCGCCCATCCGCAGTACCCATAACAGCCCAAGGAGACAACCCATGAAACAAGCACTGCTGGCGACCACGCTGGCCATTCTGGCGCTAGGTGGCGCCGCCAGCGCCCAGGCCGCGTGGCCCGACCGCCCGATCACGATGGTGGTGCCCTTCCCGCCCGGCGGTCCGACCGACCTGGTGGCGCGCGTGCTGGCCAAGCAGTTGACGGACCAGCTGGGCCAGACCGTCGTCGTCGAAAACAAGGGCGGCGCCAACGGCAACATCGGCATGCAGTACGCAGCCGCGGCCAAGCCCGACGGCTACACGGTGCTGTACAACACCTCGTCCATCGCGCTCAGCCCCAACCTGTATCGCTCGCTGGCCTTCGACCCGGTCAAGGACTTTGCGCCGGTGTCCACCACGGCCGTCATTCCGCTCGTCCTGCTTGTGCATCCGTCGGTGCCCGCCGACACGGCGCCGGCCTTCGTGGACTATGCCCGCAAGCATCCCGGCAAGCTGTCGTACGGCTCTGCCGGCGCCGGCAACGTCACGCATCTGGGCGCGCTCCTGCTTTTGCGGTCGCTGGATATCGATGCGGTCCACGTGCCCTATCGCGGCAGCGCCCCGGCCATGACGGATCTCGTCGGCGGACAGGTCCAGGTGATGACCAATACGCTGAACGATTCGCTGGGCTTCATCCGCGAAGGCAAGCTGCGTGCGCTGGCGGTGACCAGCGAGACGCGCAGCGACCAACTGCCCAACGTGCCGACGGTGGCGGAAACCGTGGCGCCGGGTTTTGGGATGGGGGCTTGGCAAGGCGTGGTGGTGCCGGCCGGCACGCCCGCGCCTGTGATCGACAAGCTCAATGCCGAGATCCTGCGCGCCCTGAAATCCCCGGAGATGCAGAAGCAGCTGAAGGTGCAAGGCGCGCAGGCGCTGGGGTCGACGCCGCAGGAGTATGCCGCCTACATCAAGAGCGAGATCGCGCGATGGGGCGAGGTGGTGAAGGCGGCGAACGTGAAGCTGGATTGAACGCAATTGCGCCTACGCGTCACTCGCCAAGACAAACGCCCGCGTGAAGCGGGCGTTTTCAATACTGCTTTGGTAAGCCGGGCGACTTAACGTCCCGCGGCCTTGGCGCTCAGGCCATTTGCCACGCCCATGTCGGTCTTGGGCACGTCGCGCAGGATCACGCGGACGTCTTCGCCAGAGATGTCGAGACTGGCGCACACGGCCTGGTTCAGCGCCGCGATCAGGGCGGCCTTCTTGGCTTCGTCGCGGCCTTCGATCAGATCCACGTCCACGCGCGCCATGCGCTTGCCGATTTCCCCCGCGACGATCACGTGTTCGGCCGGGACTTCGTGCAGCACGGCGCGCACGCTGGACAGCGGCGCCGCGATGCTTTCGACCACCGCGTTGGACGCGGCTTTGAGCAGGTCGGCTTTCTGGGCGGCCGTGTGGCCTTGCATGATCTGGACGTTCAAGAGGGGCATGACGATTCCGATGTTCCGATAAAAGGAAAACCGGTCAAGCCGACCGGCAAGCCATCATATCGTGACTGCGCCCGCGTGCAAGCAACTGCACGCGGGCGCAAGGGGTCATGCGGGGAACGCCGGAATCAGGCGGCGGCCTTGCCTTCGCGTTCCAGTTCCGGTTGGGCGTTCGACGCGTCTGCATCCGCCGTAGCCGGGGTTTCCGTCAGGGTTTCAGCCGACACCGGCGTCTCGGTCAGGGCCGGCGTGACCAGTTCCACGACCTTTTTGCGGGACAGCATGCCCAGGAACTCGTCGTCCTCGCCCGTCACGGCGACCGGCTGGTCGCTGTGCACCAGTTGCGCCAGCACTTCGCCCAGGCCCGCGGTGGCAGGCACCGACGCCAGGTCCTCGACAAAGCGGGACACATCGCGTGCGCCTTCCTGCATCGCCTTCGCGGCCGCCTCGGCGGTCAACACGCCGGCGAGGCGCTTGCCGTCCAGCACCGGCGCGTACTCGTAGTTCAGCGCGCTCATGCGGTCCACCGCATGCGCGGGGCGCGAGCGCATGGTCAGCGTCAGGCGCGCCGGATTCACGGCGTGCGTGGCGTTGAGCACCTTGGTGCGGTTCACGTCCTGCAGGAACGACTGCACGTAATCGTTGGCCGGGTTCAGCAAAATGTCTTCCGGCGTGCCTTCCTGCACCAGTTCGCCGTCCTTCAGGATGGCAATGCGGTTGCCCAGGCGCAGCGCTTCGTCCAGATCGTGCGTGATGAAGACAATGGTCTTGTTGAGCTTGGCCTGCAGTTGCAGCAGCTGATCCTGCATTTCGCGGCGGATCAGCGGGTCCAGCGCGGAGAACGCTTCGTCCATCAGCAGGATTTCGGCGTCGGTAGCCAGCGCGCGCGCCAGGCCGACACGCTGCTGCATGCCGCCGGAAAGCTGATGCGGGTACTGGTTCTCGAAGCCCGACAGGCCCACCTGTTCCAGCCATTCGCGGGCGCGCTGCTCACGCTCGGCCTTGCCCACGCCTTGCACGGTCAGGCCGTACGCGGCGTTGTCCAGCACCGTGCGGTGCGGAAACAGGCCAAAGCGCTGGAAGACCATGCTCATCTTCTTTTGGCGGAAGACTTCCAGATCGCGCTTGTTCAGGCTGACCACGTCCACGCCATCGACCAGGATGTGGCCCGCGCTGGGCTCGATCAGGCGGTTGAAGTGACGGATCAGCGTCGACTTGCCCGAACCGGACAGGCCCATGATGACGTAGATGCTGCCTTCTTCGATGGACAGGCTGATGTCGCGCAGACCCAGCGTGTGGCCGCTTTTGGCCAGCAGCTCTTCCTTGCTCATGCCGCCCTGCGCGGCTTCCAGCCACTTCTTCGGATGCGCTCCGAAGATCTTGTAGATGTTCTTGACTTCGATCTTGCTCATCGCTGGCCTCCCATGCGCATGCGCTGTCCATACGATTGCGTGATCCGGTCGAACAGCACGGCCAGCACCACGATACCCAGGCCTGCCAACAGGCCCCGGCCCACTTCCAGGCGGTTGATGCCCAGCAGCACTTCATAACCCAGACCGCGCGCGCCGATCATCGACGCAATGACGACCATCGACAGCGCCATCATCGTGGTCTGGTTGATGCCGGCCATGATGTTGGGCAGCGCCAGGGGCAATTGCACGCCGAACAGCTGCTGACGCGGATTGGCGCCAAAGGCGCGCGACGCTTCCAGCACTTCGCGGTCGACCAGGCGGATGCCCAGGTCGGTCAGACGAATGAGCGGCGGAACGGCATAGATGACGGTCGCGATAATGGCGGGAATCTTGCCCAGGCCGAACAGCATGACGACGGGAATCAGGTACACGAAGCTGGGCATCGTCTGCATCACGTCCAGCACGGGCAGCATGCCCGAACGCAGCCAGTTCACACGCGCCATCAGCACGCCCAGCGGGATGCCGATCAGCACCGACAGGCCGGCAGCCATGATCATCAGCGCCAGCGTCTGCATGCCGGCGTCCCACAGGCCCAGCACGCCGATCACGCACAGCAGCGCGCCCATCGCCAGGCTCAGCCCGACGCGGCGGCTCACGCCATAGGCGATCGCAATGGTGACCGCGACAACCGCCCACCAGGGCGAGCTGCGCAAGAGTTGCTCCAACCACACCAACGCATGCAGCACGGGCTGGGACAACGTCTCCAGCGTGTCGGCATAGTTGGTGACCAGATGATCGACAAAGCCGTCGATCGCCCCCCGTACCTGACGGGCGGGAATAATTTCAGGAAACATCGTTTTGACTCCATTCTGGCGCGCTCGCCGCCCGTGTCGCCACCGGGCGCGCCGGCGCAGCGGAAAACAACGAGACTGAGACGGGTGCCTGGCACCTGGACGGATGATGGATCGCGCAGATCACATCCGCATCGGTGCCCTGCACCGGTATCACTGCCACCGCAGGTGGCGGCACAAGCACGCTTGCCGGGCCGGACGCTTGCGCCCGGCCGGCGGCCATCCCGGCAAAGAGGTCCGGTCCCTCAAGGGGCCGGTACGCGCCACCGCGGCGCGCAGCCAGGATCACAGTGCTTTACAGCGCGCTTTGGACGCGCCCGGCGACGTCGGCGGGGACCCACTTGGTCCAGACGTCGGGTTTGTTCTTCAGGAACCACTTGGCCACGGCGGTGGATTCATCGCCGGACTCTTCCATGTGGGCCAGGGTTTCGTTGATGACCGGCAGCGGCACCGAAACCTTGGACAGGAATTCGGTCAGCTTGGGCGCATCTTCGGAGAACTTGGTGTTCACCGCCGTGAAGACGGGATTGTCGGGATAGGCGCTGGGCTCCGGCTTGGCGCACTTGGGCGACGTCAGGCACTTGTGCTTTTCGGCGTCGTAGGGCGGCAGGTCCAGCTTGACCAGATCCATGGCGCCGACCAGCGGCGTGGGGGACCAGTAGTAGAAGACAACGTTCTGCTTGCGCTTGTAGGCCGACATCAGGGCCGCTTTCTGCGCCGCGCCCGTGCCGGGCGAATACAGCGTGTAGGAGTCGTCAAGCTTCAGGGCATGGAACAGGTTGTTGCTGGTGACTTCGCAACCCCAGCCTGCCGGGCAGCCGTAGAAACGGCCCTTGCCAGGCTCTTCCGGATCCTTGAACTGGTCCTTGAACTTGGGCAGGTCGGCGGCGGACTTCAGTTCCGGCAGGCGCTCGGCCGTGTACTTGGGGATGTACCAGCCTTCGGCGCCCATGTACAGGTCACCGATGCGCTTGACCTTGCCGGTCTTCTCGGCGCGGGCCCAGGGGTCGGCCACGCTGTTCAGCCAGATTTCGGTATTGATGTCCAGATCGCCGCGCTCGAGGGCAGCCAGGGCGGGCAGCGTTTCGGTCGGCAGGGTTTCGGTCTTGCAACCGTAGCCCTTTTCCATGATGAAACGTTCGACGTCAACCAGGACCAGATTGGATTCCCAGTTCATGGCGCCGAAGGTGACCGGCCGCTTGATTTCGCATTGCGGCGCGTCGGCGGCTTGGGCCGAACCGGCAAACGCAAACAGAACGGCCGCGGCGGCCAGGGTCTTGACAGGGGTAAAACGCATTGGCTTTTGCCTCCATAGGTTCAGGCACGCACGCCGGGAACAGGCCCGGGAGGCACCGTGGAGCTAAGGGGGTTGTGCGGAAGACGGGCAGAACCGCCAATACAAACCGACACTAGCAACAAGACGGCCCGCGAGGGACGCGGCGTCTTGCAAGACAGGGAGCTTCAAAAACGGGTTTTTGAGAACTCAGAGAAAGAGAACAAACTGAACGAAGAAGGCGGCATCTTAAACGAAATTGACATGCCGACCAACCCCGAGGGTGAATGAAACAGATACATTCGCCACGAAAAACGTCAGGGAAAACCCGGTATGCACTTGGGTAGATGGCCGTTTCCCCCAGGGAAAATTCGTCCCTGGATGATCGATACATTTAGTTAACAATATGTTCGGATAAACACATACAGGGCGTTCCAAAACGGGCGTCAGGAACGGGAAACGGCGAGTTGGCGGGGGCGTTTGGACGCGCATTTCCCGGCAAGCGGCCCGGCTTTTCTGCCGCAGTTCGGGCGAGGTGTCAGACACCCTTGCGGCAGAGCCTAAACCTGAAGACTGTCTCACCGGGGTGTCAGACACCGGGGCAATTCGCCGCGCCCACTTCGGCCTGGCCGTATTCCAGCGCCGCTTTGCGCCGGAGCCGAGTTCTGACGGAGCATCGAATCACCCGCACCTGCGCCCACGGGCGCAGAGGTTGATCGAGGAACCCACCGACCCTCAGCTACCCGCGGTGGCGTGGGCCGGCGCGAAGAAGTAATCCTTCCAGCTGTCGGCCTGCCCGTGCAGCACGCCGATCTCGCGCAGCTTGTCGGCATACACCTTGGTCTGCTGCGGCGTGATAGTGAACTGGTTTTCGGGATCGTCCAGGATCTTCTTCACAAAATCGACCGGGAGCTTGGAATTCTGCTGGCGAATGAAGATCGCGGCGGCCTCGTCCTTGTGGCCGGGAATCCACGCCGCAGCCTCCGCCAGCGCAGCGTAGAACGCCTGATAGGTCTTGGGATTGGCGTCGTGGAATTTCTGGGTGGTGTACAGCACGTTGAACGTCGCGGGTCCGCCCAGGATGTCGTACGAACTGATCACCTTGTGCACCGCCGGATTGCGCTCCAGCGCCTGGTAGTAGAACGGCGCGCTGGAAAAATGCGCGTTCACTTCCAGGCCGCCGGAGATCAGCGCGGTGGTCGCATCCGGATGCGGCAGGCTGATGGAAATATCGTCGAAGCGCTTGAAGTTGTCCTTGCCATAACGCTTGGCCGCTTCGATCTGCAGGGTGCGCGACTGGAATCCGACGCCCGCGGCCGGCACCGCGATGCGATCCTTGGCGCCAAAGTCATCCAGCGTCTTCACTGCCGGATTGTTGCTCAGCAAATAGTTGGGCAACGACCCCAGCGCCGCCACCAGCTTCACGTTCTGCTTGCCGCGCGTGCGATCCCACAGCACCAGCGCAGGCGGCACGCCGGCCGACACCATGTCCAGCGCGCCCGCCAGCAGCGCCTCGTTCATGGCCGACGCACCGGAAATCTGCGCCCATTCCACCTTGATATCCACGCCGGCCTGCTTGCCGTGCTTCTCGATCAGCTTCTGGTCTTTGACCACATCAAGGATCAAATACGCGATGCCGAACTGCTGCGCCACGCGCAATGTGCCTTCGGCATGCGCCGGTGCAGCGGCCGCGACTAGCGTTGCGAAGGCCAGCGCCGAGGTCGCTGCAAAGCGCCGCAGGGGAAAGGGATTGATGGACATGAGGTCGCGGGCTCCTTGGGCCGGTGGGTTCGCCACACCGCGCCATTCGCGATGTAGGGTGGCAACGCAGGGTGGCAACGTAGGTTGGCCGGCGATCCTAGCAACGCGCGCGCGGCGGAGGAACGAACTATTTCTGCTATCCAAATAGCGCCGATGGCAGGCCGCTCAGCGCAGCCTCAATGCCCACGCCGAACGCGCCAGCGCAGCCGAAGGAAACAAGCATATGTCCAGATATTCTTTGTCGGCGCAGCCTTCGCTCCGTAGCATGCCCCCAAGCTATTTCACATGCATATCGGGGCGGGCAAGTTCGATGGTATGCCGCCAGTCCGCCGTCACGAACGACGGATCGGCGATTTGCAAATCACCGGGTTGATGCGCTTTGTCCGGCCATCACTGCCCGGGCGGGTCTCCGTACATATAGTCCCGCCGCCACGGATACGACAGATCGGCGGGAAGATCCAGTTCATCCGCGCGCCCCGTCGCGGGATGCTGCGCAAGAATCTGATGCAGCGCGATCCACCCATGCTCGAAGGCCATCGCGCAACCGGCCAGATACAGCCGGTAGGCGCGCAGCGAGCGCTCGCCCTGGTCCGCGCCCAGAATGCGCGCCGCGTCCGGCAACCGCGCTTCCAGCCGATCGCTCCACGCCCACAGCGTGCGCGCATAGTGCGGACGCAGGTTCTCCACGTCCAGGTCTTCCAGGCCGCCGTTGGCCAATGTCTGCATCACGACGCTGACGTGCGTCAGCTCGCCGCCCGGGAAGATGTACTTCTCGATGAACTCGCCCATGCCGTTGCCGAGTTCCGCGTTATCCACGCCGGCGGCGGTGATGCCGTGGTTCATGATGAGCCCGCCCGGCTTGAGCAGGCGGCGCAGCGTGGCGAAGTAGCATTCCAGTTGCGCGCGGCCTACGTGCTCGAACATGCCCACCGACGCAATCTTGTCGTAGGGTTGTGACGCGTCCAGCTTGCGGTAGTCCAGCAGTTCGATGCGCACGCGGTCTGACAGGCCTTTTTCCTGAATCAGCCGGCTGACGTGCGCATGCTGGTTGCGCGACAGCGTGATGCCGGTGGCGTCCACGCCATAGTGTTCGGCCGCCCACAGCAACAGCCCGCCCCACCCCGCCCCCACATCCAGGAAGCGCTCGCCCGACGCCAGGCGCAGCTTGCGGCAGATGAGATCCAGTTTGGCTTCCTGCGCCTGCGCGAGCGTCATGCCCGGTTCGCGGAAGTACGCGCAGGAATACACGCGGCGCGGATCCAGCCACAGCGCGTAGAAGTCGTCGGACAGGTCGTAGTGAAATTCGATCTGCCGGGCGTCGCGCTCGATGGAATGGCGCCACACCGACATCACCTTGCGCACCAGGTCAGTCAGCCAGCCGCCGCGCGCCGCGTCCATCGGAGAGCCGGGCAGCAGCGCCGCGGCCGCCGCCATCACATCGCGCATGCTGCCCTCGATATCGATGCGGCCTTCGACATAGTCCTGGCCCAGCACGCCAACGGCCCCTTCGGCCAGATGCGCCAACGCGGTCTTGTCATGCGTCACGAACCGCACGCGCGGGTCGGATGGGCCGAGCACGGCGCCATCGGGCAGCACAAGCTGAACGGAAACAGGCAAGGCCTGAAGTTTGCGCTCCACGACAGATAGCAAAGGATTCACGGCTTATCCTCCGGATGCATAGGGACACCAGGGACGCTAACGGAAAATGCCCGCAATCTTCCTGTAAGCCCGCCCATGATAAAGTCCCCGGCTTGGCGCGGCCAATACAGCCTCTGCACTGCCACGCGCCCTGTCCCTGCGTTTTACCGCGATCTACATGCCCCCAATGCAAACATCCCGCAGCAGCCTGCCCGGTTGGCTCATTCTCATGGGCGCGCTGACGGCCATCGGCCCGTTCGCCATCGACATGTATCTGCCCGCGTTCCCCACGATCGCGGCGAACCTTGGCGTGGCCCGCGGCGATGTCGAACGCACGCTGGCGGCGTACCTGATCGGCCTGGCGCTGGCGCAGGTGTTCTACGGCCCGATGGCGGACCGCTACGGCCGCAAGCCGCCGCTGCTGGTGGGCCTGACGCTGTTCATGATCGCCTCGCTGGGGTGCGCGCTGTCGGGTTCGGTCGAAGCCCTGACCGGCTGGCGCGTCGTGCAGGCCATGGGCGGCGCGGCCGGCATCGTGATCCCGCGCGCGGTCATCCGCGACCATTACGAAACCCATGAAGCCGCGCGCGCGATGTCGCTGCTGATGCTCATCATGGGCCTCGCGCCCATCCTCGCGCCGCTGATCGGCGGCCAGCTGCTGGCCATCACCTCGTGGCGCAGCCTGTTCTGGGTGATGCTGGCGGGCGGTGCGATGCTGATGGCCGCGGTCATCATGATCATGAAGGAATCGCTCACGCCGGACCGCGTGGTGCCGCTGCGCTGGAGCACCATCCTGCAGAACTACCGCGGCCTCTTCGCGCACCGCGGCTTCATGGCGCACAGCCTGGCGGGCGGGTTCGGGCAGGCGGGCATGTTCGCCTACATCATCGGTTCGCCGCGCGTCTTCATCGAACTCTACGGCGTGCCGCCGCAGTACTACGGCCTGCTGTTCGGCACCAATGCGCTGTCGCTCATCATCTGCTCGCAGATCAGCGCCCGCCTGCTGCGCACCCACACGCCGCGACAACTGCAGCGCCGTGCGCTGGTCACGCTGGCCTGCGCCAGCCTCGCCGCCGTCGCCCTGACGCTGGCCGGCCTGATGACGCTGCCGTTGCTGATGCTGTGCCTGATCGCCTACATGGGCAGCCAGGGCTTCGTGAACCCCAACTCGGCGGCGCTCGCGCTGTCCGACCAAGGCAAGCGCCTGGGCGCTGCGTCGGCGCTATTGGGGACGCTTCAATTGTCCTGCGGCGCCCTGGCGGGTTTTGCCGTCAGCGCCTGGCAGGCCGACACCGCCCTGCCCCTGACGACCACCCTGGCGGCGTGCGCCTGCCTGTCCTGGACAGCCGGCCGTGTGGCGCGTTCGCACACGACTTAGTCCTTTGGCTTGATTTATTTAAGAATTCCGTATTAGAATCGCGGTCTTCACATGAAGTTTCCCGTGCCGGACTACTATGCTTTGTAGTTCAGCACTCTGACCCCCAACCGCGTGTTGTGAATTCAAGCGTGAATTCAAGCGGGTGGCAGGCAGCGGGTATAAGCACTGGGGTGAAATCACTTTCCCCCTCATCCACTAAGACTGGGTGGCCGGCCAAGGCAGCGCACAGCGCAGCCCACACAGCCCGGCGGCTAAACCCCCGTCTACCCCCCGAAGCGATGCGCGGCAAGAACGACACTAAAGAGGTGCATCCATGGCACGCGTATGCCAAGTGACCGGCAAAGGCCCGATGGTGGGCAACAATGTTTCGCACGCGAACAACAAGACCAAGCGCCGCTTCCTGCCCAACCTGCAATCGCGCCGGTTCTGGGTTGAAAGCGAAAACCGCTGGGTTCGCCTGCGTGTTTCGGCCAAGGCCATCCGCACGATCGACAAGAACGGCATCGAAGCCGTGCTGGCCGACATGCGTGCCCGCGGCGAACTGGCCTAATCGGCCGCCCCGCCAATCTACATACTAGGAGCACGACATGGCCAAAGGTATCCGCGAAAAGATCAAACTCGAGTCGACCGCCGGCACGGGTCATTTCTACACGACCACCAAGAACAAGCGCAACATGCCCGAGAAGATGCTGATCAAGAAATTTGATCCGGTCGCTCGCAAGCACGTCGACTACAAGGAAACCAAGCTGAAGTAATTCAGCCGGTATCCCGCAAAAAAGGCCCTGTCATGCAGGGCCTTTTTTATTGCCGTTATTTTCGTGCCATTCGTTTTCCACCGCCATTTGCCGCCGCGCTGAAGGCCATGTTTCAATTAGGCCGCACCCGCGGCGCCCCAGGCGCGCGCAGGGGCCCGATTCATTCAACGCTGCGATAACCCGCCATGATCCGTCCCTGCCTCACCCTGCTGCGCCGCGCCGTTGCGCCCGCTCTCATCGCCCTGGCGCTGGCGCCTGCCGCCCCCGCCGCCGCGAAAGACAAGGAACCGCCGATCCGCATCGGCGAGATCAACAGCTACAAGGCCATTCCCGCCTTTCTGGGCCCGTACAAGAAGGGTTGGCAGTTGGCGCTTGAAGAAGTCAACGCCGCGGGCGGCGTGCTGGGCAGAAAGCTCGAGGTCATCTCGCGCGACGATAACGGCAACCCCGGCGACTCGGTCCGCGCCGCACAGGAACTGCTGGCGCGCGAAAAAGTCGAGTTGCTGTTCGGCGGCTTTCTTTCCAACACGGGTCTCGCCCTGACCGACTTCGCCAAGCAGCAAGAGGTTTTCTTCCTGGCCGCCGAGCCGTTGACCGACAAGATCACCTGGCAGGAAGGCAACCGCTATACCTACCGCCTGCGTCCCTCCACCTGGATGCACGTGGCGGCGCTGGCCCCCAAGGCGCTCGCCCTGCGCAAGAAGCGCTGGGCCATCGTCTATCCCAATTACGAATACGGCCAATCCGCCGTGGCCACGTTCAAGGCCATGATGCAGTCGTTCCAGTCCGACGTCGAATTCGTCGCCGAACAGGCCGTGCCGCTGGGCAAGGTGGATGCCGGCGCGGTCGTGCAGGCATTGGCCGACGCCAAGCCCGACGCCATCTTCAACGTGCTGTTCGCCGCCGATCTGACCCGCTTCGTGCGCGAAGGCAACACGCGCGGCCTGTTTGAAAACATGCCCGTCGTGTCGCTCTTGTCCGGCGAACCCGAGTACCTGGAACCGCTGGGCGCCGACACGCCTACCGGCTGGATCGTCACCGGCTACCCCTGGTACGCCATCGACACCCCGGCCAACAAGACCTTCGTCGAAGCCTACAAAAAGCGCTTCAACGAGACGCCCAAGGTCGGTTCCGTCGTCGGCTATGCGTCGCTGATGTCCATTGCGCAGGGCCTGAAGGCCGCCGGTTCCGTCGACACGGAAAAGCTCGTCGACGCCTTTGCCGGCCTGAAGGTGGACACGCCCTATGGTCCCATCCAGTACCGCAAGATCGACCATCAATCGACGATGGGCGTCTATGTGGGCGTGACGGCGGTCGAAGACGGCAAGGGCATCATGAAGGATTTCGCCTACATCGACGGCGCCCGCCTGCAACCGCCTGACGAGCAGGTGCGCAAGATGCGGCCGGCGCCTGCCCGCTGATGAATGTATCCGGGCTGCTGCTGCAGCTACTCAATGGCCTCGCCGACGCCAGCGCGCTGTTTCTGGTCGCCGCCGGGCTGTCGCTGATCTTTGGCGTGACGCGCGTGGTCAACTTCGCGCACGGCTCGTTCTACATGCTGGGCGTGTATCTGGCCTGGACCTTCACCAGCCACTTCGGCGGCGGCGCGGGCTACTGGTTCGGGCTGCTGCTGGCGGCGCTGGCCACCGGCCTGATCGGCGCCGCGGCCGAATTGCTGGTGCTCAAGCGCCTGTACCGCGCCCCCGAACTCTTCCAGTTGCTGGCCACTTTCGCGCTGGTCCTCATCATCGGCGACGTGGCCCTGGCGGTCTGGGGTCCCGAAGACCTCTTCTCCGCCCGCGCGCCAGGCCTGTCGGGCGCCGTGCAAATCCTGGGCCGGCGCTACCCCGAATACGACCTGCTGCTGATCGCCGCCGGTCCCATCGTGCTGGGCCTGCTGTGGCTGCTGCTCATGCGCACGCGCTGGGGCCGGTTGCTGCGCGCCGCCGCTGAAAACCGCACGATGCTCGCGGCCCTTGGCGTGAACCAGGCCTGGCTGTTCACGTCGGCCTTCACGCTGGGCGCCTTCCTTGCCGGCCTGGGCGGCGCGCTGGCCGCGCCGCGCGTGCCCGCCACGCTGGGCCTGGACCTGGAGATCATCGCCAGCGCCTTCGTGGTGGTGGTCGTGGGCGGGCTCGGATCGATACCGGGCGCGTTCCTGGCGGCCGTCCTGATCTGTTCGGTCAAGGCGCTGTTCGTGTTCCTGGGCCAGGTCGCCATCGGCCCCTGGGTATTCAACCTGTCCAAGCTCACGCTGCTGGCTGAATTCGCGGTAATGGCCGTGGTGCTGGTCGTGCGGCCGTGGGGCCTGATGGGCAAGCCGCCCGCGCCGGCCTCGCACGCCGGTCCGCCCGAACGCCCCATCGCCCCCGCCGGGCCACGGCTGCGTCTGGCCTACGCCGTGCTGCTGGTCCTGTTGGCGCTGGTGCCCGTCGCCACGCTGTACTGGCCCTATCTCAGCATCCTGATGACCGAGATCCTGATCGTCGCGCTGTTTGCCGCCAGCCTGCACTTTCTGACCGGACTGGCGGGCATGACCTCGTTCGGCCACGCCGCGTGGTTCGGGCTGGGCGCCTACGGCGCCGCGTTGCTGCTGAAACTGGCCGCCATCCCCATGGAGGCGGCGCTGCTGCTTGGCCCTTTCGCCGCGGCCCTTGGCGCGCTGGTGTTCGGCTGGTTCTGCGTGCGCCTGTCCGGCGTGTACCTGGCCATGCTGACGCTGGCCGTCGCGCAGATCCTGTGGGCGCTCACCTACCAATGGGATGACGTGACCGGCGGCAGCAACGGGCTGACCGGCTTGTGGCCCTCGGCATGGCTCTCGCAAGGACCGTGGTTCTATTACCTGTCGCTGGTGCTGTGCGCGGCCGGGGTCTGGTGGCTGCGGCGGCTGGCGTTTTCCCCACTGGGCTTTGCGCTGCGCGGCGTGCGCGATTCGTCCTTGCGCGCCGAAGCGCTGGGCATGGACACGCGCCGCATCCAGTGGGCCGGATTTGTGGCCGCCTCGTTCGCGGCGGGCCTGGCCGGATCGCTCTATGCATTTTCCAAGGGCAGCATCGCGCCCGACGTGCTGGCGGTAAGCCGCTCGGTGGACGGGCTGGTCATGGTGCTGCTGGGCGGCATCCAGACGCTGGCCGGTCCCCTCGTTGGCGCGGCCTCCTACACCTGGCTGCAGGATGCTGCGGCGCGCAGCACCGAATACTGGCACGCAGTGCTGGGCCTGGCCATCCTGGCGCTGGTCATGGCCTTCCCCGAAGGCCTGGCCGGCGCGGCAGCCCGCCTGCGCAGGAGGTCCGCATGACAACGGCAGTTCCCCTGCTGCAGGTGCGCAACCTGCGCAAATCCTTCGGCGGCATCGACGCGCTGGCCGACGTGTCGTTCGACCTGCAAGCCGGACACATGCTGGCCTTGATCGGCCCGAACGGCGCGGGCAAGTCGACATGCTTCAACGTGCTGGGCGGGCAGTTGCGCCCGGATTCGGGTTCGGTTCGGCTGGACGGGCAGGAGCTTGTTGGCCTGTCGGCCGGCAAGATCTGCCGGCTGGGCGTGGGCCGCAGCTTCCAGACCGCGGCCACGTTCCGGTCCATGACCGTGCTTGAAAACGTGCAGACAGCCCTGCTGTCCCGCGACCGGCTGCTCTTCAACCCTTGGCGGCGCGCCGATCGCCATGCCGCTGATGAAGCCAGGACCCTGCTGTCGCAAGTGCAGATGGCGGACAAGGCTGACGAGGCCTGCGGCACGCTGGCCTATGGCGACGTCAAACGGGTGGAGCTTGCGATGGCGTTGGCGCACCAGCCGCGTCTGTTGCTGATGGACGAGCCCACGGCCGGCATGGCCACCAACGAACGCCACGCGCTGATGCGCCTGACCCGCCAGCTGGCGGACACGCAACGCATTGCCGTACTGTTCACGGAACACAGCCTGGACGTCGTGTTCAAGCACGCAGATCGCATCGCGGTGCTGGTGCGCGGCGGCCTGCTGGCCGAAGGCGCTCCCGCCGCCATCGCGGCTGACGAGCGGGTCAAGGCCGCTTATCTGGGCACCGAGGCGCCGCAAGGCGCCTGACGTCAACGCGGGCCGCGGACCGTCAGGGCCGCGACGGCGCCTGCGTCAACAAGCCCGCCGCAATCATCGCATCACCCATCTCGCTGCGGGCTGTCCGGCTGGCATTCCCAGAAGATCCGGGCCGTGCATCCCGCGCAAATGTTCCGGTCCAGCTTCGCGTAGATCGCATGCAATGCCGTCGCCTTGTCCGGAAAGATGTGATCGGCGCCCAGCCGCTCCAGAAATCCTGTGCGGCGCCACATGTCCATGACCTCTGGCCGAGGCCGGTGGAAATAAAGGTCGCCGCCCATCGCGCGCCGGGCCGCCAGTTCGTCGTCCCAGACCTGCGCGCCGGCCAGGTCGATGAAATTCATGCTCTTGGCCATGACCAGCAGATGGCGCGGCGCGCCGGGCGCCGAGCGCAGGTCATGCAGCCGCTGCGCCACGTGCGCCGCCGCGCCGAAATAGACCGACCCTTCCATGCGCAGCAGCTTCAGTTGGGGACATTCCGGCAACGCGTCCGGCTGATGCTCCAGCACGACGAAGCGGCGATCCAGCCCGCGTGAATCAAATCCCATTGTGCGCATCGCCGGCCGCGACGTGCGGTGCAGATACACCATGAGCGACAGCACCGTGCCCAGCAGGATCGCGACTTCCATGCGGATGGCGATCGTGGCGGCCAGCGTGGTGCCGGCGATGGCGCATTCGCCAGGCTGCGTGCGCAGCAGGTGCCGCCAGCGCGGCACGTCCAGCAGGGTCCAGGCCACGAGCAACAGCAACCCCGAGATCGCGGCATGCGGAATCAACGCCAGCAACGGCGCGGACACCGCCACCAGCAGCATCAGCAGCAGTGCCGAAAACACCGATGCCAGCGGCGTCTTCGCGCCGGCCTCGAAGTTGGGAATGGAGCGATTGAGCGATCCGCAGGACAGATAACAGGAAAAGAACCCGCCGACGACGTTGGACAGACCCTGCCCCACAAACTCGCGGTTCGCGTCGATGCGCTGCCCGGAACGCGTCGCCACCGCCTTGGCGATGGAAATGGACTGCGCCAGCGCCACGATGGTCAGCGCGAACGCCAGGCTCAGCAGATCGGGAAGCGCGCGCCAGTCGACGCTGGGCACATGAAACGGCGGCCACGGTTGCGCGATCGCGCCCAGCACGGGAACCGGCGCATCCCCGGGGGCCAGGACCCACGTATTGAAAACCCATGCCGCAAACGTCCCCGCGGCCAAGCCCAGCAGCATGTAAGGTTTGCGCTTGTCCAGCCCGCGTGCCAGCAACGCCGTGACCAGGGTGACCAGCGTCACCAGCAAAGCACCCGGATGCACCTGCCCGAGATGCGTGGCGACGCTTTCCAGCACCGCCCCCGCGCCGTGCGCTTCTGGCGACGGCAGGCCCAGCGCGTCCTTCAAAGCATGCACCGCGATCAGCACGGCCGCGCCGCTGGTAAAGCCGAACAACGCCGACGGTGATATGAAGTGCGCCAGCGATCCCAGCCGCAAGACACCCACCAGCCACTGCATGACGCCGACCAGCACGGTCACGGCAAGCGCAAGCTGGATGTAGGCGGGGCTGCCCGCAGCCGCCAGCGGCGCCAGCACGGCAAACAGCGCCAGCGAATTCGCGTTGGTCGGGCCCGACATCACATGGCGGCTGGAGCCGAACAACGCCGCCACGATACAGGGCACGATGGCCGAATACAGGCCGTACTCCGGCGGCAGGCCCGCCAGCGTGGCAAACGCAACGCCCTGCGGCAGCACCAGCAACGCCCCCAACAGGCCCGCCGCCAGATCGGCGCGCAGCGTCAACCGGTTGACGTCGTCCACCCACGAGCCGAAAAGCCGGCGCGCGACGTTCATTCCCCCCTGCATCATCCTGTCTTGTTCCCTGGGCATCGGCGTTCACGCCGGTCCGGCTAGGGTAAACGCTCGACCTTGACCACGCAACGCGGCAATCAGCGGATTAGCCCGCTTCACCGCCACGGCGCGCCTTCATGGCCTGGCCGATCGCGGCCAGCGCATCGTCAGGTATCAGCCGCGCCGCCATCGGCAGCAGCTCGTCCTCTTCGCGCCGGATGTGCGCGTTGTAGGCGTCGGTGAAGGCCTGGACCTGCTGCGCCGGCAATTGCGCCGGCCGACCCGCCGCGATCTCGGACAGCGTCTCGCGCAGGGGTTCCCACAGTCCGGCCAAATGCCGATGATCAGCCATCAGACCGTCAACCAGCGCGTGCAGGCACACCGCGTCGGACCCCGCCATGGAATCGATCAGGGCGGGAAACAGGTCCTCTTCTTCGTCTTCGTGGTGATGGGCGGCGGCCGTGTCGAAATACCGGCGCACACTGGTGGCGGCAGTTTGCGCCGCAGCGTCGCTGCCATGCGCGGGCAGGTGCGCCGCCAGCCGCGCCAGCGTGGCGCATTGGCGCGCGATGCGTCCGTGGCACGCCGACAGCAGTGCCAGCGGATCGTCAGGGCCCGGCGCCGCGGCCGGTCCGCCTGGAAAGCTCACTGCCATCGCCTACCTCCGAAATCGTGTTGCGTTATCCCTGCGTGCCGCGCCACCACAAACGGATGGAGTCCCACGCGCGGCCGGCAATGCCCGCCTCGGCCACCGGCTCCAGCGCGACAACCGGGAAGTGCATGGCGGGCTTGCCGTCCACCGTCACCCGCAGTTCGCCCACCGTCGATTGCGCGGCGATCGGCGCAACCAGCGGCGCCTGCGGCGCCCAGACCGATTCGACCTTCGCGCCGGCGGGCACGGTGACGTACGCGTCCCGCGAGAAGCCGACCTTCATGCTGTCCGCCTCGCCCTTCCAGACCTCCGGCGTCGCGACGGTTTGCCCGCTCGCGTAGAGCTTGATGGTATTGAACCCCTGGAAGCCCCATTCCAGCAACTCGCGGCTTTCCTGCGTGCGCAGCTTGTCGGACGCGGTGCCGACCACCACCGTGATCAGCCGCCGCTGATCGCTGCCATTGGGCCGGCGCGCCGAGGCAATGATGCAATAGCCGGCCGATGCCGTATGTCCGGTCTTCAACCCATCAACGCTGGGATCCAGCCACAGCAGCCGGTTGCGGTTGGGCTGCGTGATCTTGTTGAAGGTGAACTGTTTGGCCGAATCGTAGGTCTTGTAGAGCTGAGGAAAATCGCGGATGAAGCGGGTGGCCAGGATCGACAGGTCGCTCGCGGTGGAATACGTATTCGGATCCGGCAGCCCGTGCGGACTGGCGAAACGCGTAGCGTGCAAGCCCAGACGCGCGGCGGTGTCGTTCATGCGTTCGACAAAGGCTTCGACGCTGCCCGACACGGCCTCGGCCAGCGCGACGGCCGCGTCATTGCCCGATTGGATCATCAACCCGCGCAGCAGGTCGTCCACCGACACCTTGGTGTTTGGCTCCAGGAACATCTTCGAGCTTCCCGCCGGCACCTTCCAGGCCCGCGTCGAGATCGTGACGAGCTGGTTCGCGGTGAGCTCTTTCTTGGTCAACGCCTCGAACACCACATAGGCCGTCATGATCTTGGTCAGGGACGCCGGCTCGATGCGCGTCGTGGCCGCGTGCGACGCAATGACCTGGCCGCTGGTTTCATCCAGCAGCAGCCACGCCTTGGCCGACAGCGCTGGCGCGGGCATCGATTGCGCCATTGCGCTGGATATACAAGCGGTCGCAACGAGCAGGCTCGCCGCCAACTTCTTCATCAACATATAGCTGCTTCACTTCCATGTTCTGGTTTTCTTCGGGCGCGCGCGATTGCAAGGGAAAGGCCTGATTCCAGGCACTTTCCGCGCCTGCCTGCCGCGCGCGCCGCCCGCAATTGGAACATGCGCCGCCAGATAGGTTCATCCGCATGCCTCGCGACGGCGTCTGACCGCGCGCCTTCACAGCGATTTCCATCGCGCGCGCGGCCTGCGGCTATGGCCCGCGAAAACGCCGGCGAATGTCACGACATCTTGCGAAACCCCTTGCAGAAAGCACTTTTCTGCGTCGAAAACAACAAACAGTGGCTTAAAACCCGGTGGAAAGCCGCTTTTACCGCCACTCTTCCGCTATCATCGGGCGCGTAGCGTCAAATGCCGATATCCGGCACACGCTGCTCCATGTCCTCAACATACGGATTTTGACCATGGCCACGAAAGCTAAAGCTCCTGCCAAGAAAGTCACCAAGACCGCCGTCAAGGCGCCCGCAAAGAAGGCAACTGCCGCCAAGCCCGCCGTGAAGCCGGCTGCCAAGAAGGCCGTCGCCGCCAAGAAGGTCGCTGCCGCCCCCAAGGCCATCAAGGCCGCGATGAACAAGACCCAGCTCATCGCCTACATCGTTGAGCAATCGGGCGTCGAAGCCAAGTCGGTCAAGGCCGTCCTGGCCAGCCTGGAAACCTCGGTGCTGGGTTCCGTGGACAAGAAGGGCGCTGGCGAATTCACGCTGCCCGGCCTGTTCAAGGTTGCCGTGCAAAAGGTTCCCGCCAAGGCCAAGCGCTTCGGCAAGGATCCGTTCACGGGCGAAGAGCGCTGGTTCCCCGCCAAGCCGGCTTCGGTCAAGGTGAAGGTTCGCCCGCTCAAGAAGCTGAAGGACGCCGCGCAGTAATTTCATTACGCGCAGTCTCCGGTCAAGCCGGAAAGGCCCGCCTCGCAAGAGGCGGGCCTTTCTTTTTTTCGCGCGCGCTTTGCGCTATGCCGCCCACGCTTTGCGTTGATCCCGAGCCGCTGCTAGAATTTTGTCTTTACGTGAAGATACTTCACATTAAAACAACAGCCACTCGCCATGAATGACCTCGTCGATCTCGTGATTTCGCAGTGGGCCAAAGAGTGCCCGTCGCAAGACTTCTCCGCCATGTCGGTCGTTGCGCGTCTCTTCCGCCTGAATGCCTTCGCGGCCCGCAACGTCAACCGCACCTTTCGCCAATACAACCTGCACCAGGGCGAATTCGACGTGCTCGCCACGCTCTACCGCACCGGCGCCCCCCACGCCATGAATCCGCAAAAGCTTGTCGAAGCCCTGTTGCTCACGTCCGGCGCCATGACCAATCGCCTGGACAGGCTGGAACAGGCCGGGCTGCTCGTGCGCAGCCCCAATCCCAAGGACCGGCGCGGCGTCATCGTGTCGCTCACCGCCGAAGGACTGCGCGTCATCAAGGTCGTGCTCAAGGACTATCTGGCCGATCTGAATGAATTTCTCGAACCGCTGTCGGCGGCCGAGCGCCGCCAATTGGCCGGTCTGCTGAAGAAACTGCTGCTCAAGCAGGACCAGGACACGCCCGGCAGCGTCGGTGCGTAACCCGTAGCGACCGCTTCATCTTCAATACCATTTGCGCTTCAGATCAGTGACTTCCCCCGAACAAACCACCCCGACCCTCACCGCCCCCATCATCCTCCTGATGTCGGTGGCGACCGGCCTGGCCGTCGCCAGCAATTATTACGCGCAGCCCCTCTTGCACACCATCGGCCAGCAGTTCTCGATTTCGAACGCAACGGCCGGCACGATCGTCACCACCGCGCAGCTCAGCTACGCCGTGGGGCTGATGCTGCTGGTGCCGCTGGGCGACATGTTCGAGCGCCGTTCGCTGATCGTGCTGATGAACCTGCTGTCGGCGGGCGGCCTGCTGATTTCCGCCTTCTCCACCAGCATCTCGATGCTCATCATCGGCACCGCGCTGACCGGCATGCTGTCCGTCGTCGCCCAGATCCTCGTGCCGTTCGCGGCCACGCTGGCGGCGCCCCACGAGCGCGGCAAGGCCGTGGGCACGGTCATGAGCGGGCTGCTGCTGGGCATCCTGCTGGCCCGCACCGCGGCGGGCGCGCTGGCCGACGTGGGCAGCTGGCGCACGGTGTATTGGGTCGCCGCCATCCTGATGCTGTGCATGTCCGCCGTCCTGTGGCGCGTATTGCCTCGCTACCAGAGTCCCACGGCAATGAGCTATCCGCAGCTGCTGGGCTCCATCCTGCGCATGTTCGTCGAGGAACCCCTGTTCCGCGCCCGGTCCCTCATCGGCGGGCTGCTGTTCGCCGCCTTCAGCATGCTGTGGACGCCGCTGACCTTCCTTCTGGCTGGCCCGCCCTATGAATACAGCAACACCACCATCGGCCTGTTTGGCTTGGCGGGCGCCGCCGGGGCCTACGCTGCCAACCGCTTCGGGCGCCTCGCCGACCGCGGTCTGGGCAATCTCGCCACCCGCGTTGGTCTGCTGCTTCTGCTGGGCTCCTGGGGACTGATGGCCTTCGGGCAGGTGTCGGTGCTTGCTCTGCTGGCCGGCATCCTGGTGCAGGATCTGGCGATCCAGGGCGTACACGTCACCAACACCAGCTCCATCTACCGCCTGCGGCCCGAGGCGCGCAGCCGCCTGACCGCCGGTTACGTCACCTGCTACTTCATCGGCGGCGCGTCGGGTTCGCTGGTTTCGTCCTGGTTGTACGCCCATTTCGGCTGGCCCGCGGTGGTGATCGCGGGCGCCGTCCTGGCGGCCCTCACGCTGGCTTATGGCGCGCTTGCGCCCAGTGCGCGCATCCCCGAAATGCCCTCGCCCCCTGCCAGCGCCTAGCACCTCCTATAATCAGGGGTTTTGACCGCCACCGCGCCCCGGCGCGATGGGGCGGCTCACCCCTTTTTCGCCACCGCGCACGAGCCCATGCAGGAACGCTACCTCCCCACTACCGTCGAAGCGGCCGCCCAACAAGACTGGCAGGCCCGCGACGTCTATCTGGTCCACGAACACGCCAAGAACTCCGACGGCTCCGAAAAGCCCAAGTTCTACGCCTGCTCCATGCTGCCCTATCCCAGCGGCAAGCTGCACATGGGCCACGTGCGCAACTACACCATCAACGACATGATGGCCCGCCAGCTGCGCATGCGCGGTTACAACGTGCTCATGCCCATGGGCTGGGACGCCTTCGGCATGCCGGCCGAAAACGCCGCCATCAAGTCCAAGGTGCCGCCCGCCAAGTGGACCTACGACAACATCGCCTACATGAAGAAGCAGATGAAGGCGATGGGTCTGGCGATCGACTGGACGCGCGAAATGTGCGCCTGCGATCCGCAGTACTACAAGTGGAACCAGTGGCTGTTCCTGAAGATGCTCGAAAAGGGCGTGGCCTACCGCAAGACCCAGGTCGTCAACTGGGATCCGGTCGACCAGACCGTGCTGGCCAACGAACAGGTCATCGACGGCCGCGGCTGGCGTTCCGGCGCCCTCGTTGAAAAGCGCGAGATCCCCGGCTACTACCTGCGCATCACCGATTACGCCGACGAACTGCTCGGCGCCGTTCAGAACGACCTGCCCGGCTGGCCCGAGCGCGTGCGCCTGATGCAGGAAAACTGGATCGGCAAGTCCGAAGGCCTGCGCTTTGCCTTCCCGCACCAGATCGCCGGCCAGGACGGCCAGCTGATCCAGGACGGCAAGCTGTACGTCTTCACCACCCGCGCCGACACGATCATGGGCGTGACGTTCTGCGCCGTGGCGCCCGAACACCCGCTGGCCTCGCACGCGGCGGCCAACAATGCGCCGCTGGCCGCGTTCATCGAACAATGCAAGCTTGGCGGCACCACCGAGGCCGAAATGGCCACGCGTGAAAAAGAAGGCATGCCCACGGGCCTGTTCGTCACGCACCCCATCACGGGCGCGCAGGTCGAAGTCTGGGTCGGCAACTACGTGCTCATGACCTACGGCGACGGCGCCGTCATGGGCGTGCCGTCGCACGACGAGCGCGACTTCGCCTTCGCCAAGAAATACAACCTGCCCATCGTGCAGGTCGTGGACGTGCCCGGCAAGGACTATTCCACCGACGCCTGGCAAGAATGGTACGGCGACAAGCAATCGGGCCGCACCATCAATTCCGGCAAGTACGACGGCCTGTCCTACAAGGAAGCCGTGGACGCCATCGCGGCCGACCTCGGCGAAAAGGGCCTGGGCGAAAAGCAGACCACGTGGCGCCTGCGCGACTGGGGCATTTCGCGCCAGCGCTACTGGGGCACCCCGATCCCGATCATCCACTGCGAAGACTGCGGCCCGGTGCCGGTCCCGGAAAAGGACCTGCCCGTGGTCCTGCCCGACGACCTCATCCCCGATGGCAGCGGCAATCCGCTGGCCAAGAACGAGGCCTTCCTGTCCTGCGCGTGCCCCAAGTGCGGCAAGCCCGCGCGCCGCGAGACGGACACGATGGACACGTTCGTGGACTCGTCCTGGTATTTCATGCGCTACACCTCGCCCGGCAACGACAACGCCATGGTCGACCAGCGCAATGACTACTGGATGCCGATGGACCAGTACATCGGCGGCATCGAGCACGCCGTGCTGCACCTGCTGTATGCGCGCTTCTGGACCAAGGTCATGCGCGACATGGGCCTGCTCAACTTCGACGAACCCTTCACCAAGCTGCTGTGCCAGGGCATGGTGCTGAACCACATCTACTCGCGCAAGACGCCCCAGGGCGGCATCGAGTATTTCTGGCCTGAAGACGTCGACAACGTCTACGACGATCGCGGCGCCATCGTCGGCGCCAAGCTGAAGTCGGACGGCTCGGCCATCAACTACGGCGGCGTGGGCACGATGTCCAAGTCCAAGAACAACGGCGTCGATCCGCAATCCCTGATCGACACGCTGGGCGCCGACACGGCCCGCCTGTTCGTCATGTTCGCCAGCCCGCCCGAGCAGACCCTCGAATGGTCCGACTCCGGCGTCGAAGGTTCCAACCGCTTCCTGCGCCGCCTCTGGTCCATCAGCTACGGCCATCGCGAAGCCATCGCCCGTGGCCTGGCCCAAGGTACGGACTGGACGCAGGCGCCCGCCGCCGTCAAGGATCTGCGCCGCGAGGTCTACGGATTGCTCAAGCAGGCCGACTACGACTACCAGCGCATCCAGTACAACACCGTCGTGTCCGCCTGCATGAAGATGCTGAACGCCATCGACGACGCCAAGCTGCCGGAAGGCGCCGAGGCCGACGCAGCCTATGCCGAAACCGTCGGCGTCCTGCTCCGCGTGCTGTACCCGGTCGTGCCGCACGTCACCTGGCACCTGTGGCAGGATCTGGGCTACGCCAAGGAACTCGGCGACCTGCTCGATGCGCCGTGGCCGCACGTGGACGAAGCCGCCCTCGTCGCCGACGAGATCGAACTGATGCTGCAGGTCAACGGCAAGCTGCGCGGCTCCATCCGCGTGGCCGCCAAGGCCCCCAAGGAAGACATCGAAAAACTGGCCGCCAGCCAGGAAGAGGTCGCCCGATTCCTGGAAGGCCGTCCGCCCAAGCGTGTCATCGTGGTTCCGGGCAAACTGGTCAACGTCGTAGGCTGATGAGGTCAAGCATGTACTTCGCCGGGCAACAATCGCAACTCTCCCGCCAATCCTGGCTGCTGCGCGGCGCCTGCCTGGCGCTGTTCATGCTGCTCACCGCCTGCGGTTTCGCGCTGCGCGGCGTGACCCCGATGCCGTTCGAACGCCTGTACGTAGGCATCCCCGATACCACCCAGTTCGGCGCGGACGTGCGCCGCGCGCTGCGCGCGGCCTCGCCCGACACCAAGCTGGTCGACACGCCCAAGGAAGCGCAGGCGATCCTCCAGCAGGTCAATGACTCGCGCACGCTGCGCGAGGTCTCGCTCAACGCTCAGGGCCGTGTGGAATCCTACGAACTCGGCATCAACTACACGTTCCGCCTGATCGACGCCCAGGGCCGCGCGCTGGTCCCGGACACGACGCTGTCCATCTACCGGGAAATGCCGTACGACGATCAGGTCGTGCAGGCCAAGCAGGGCCAGATCGACACCCTGTTCAAGGCCATGCAACGCGATCTGGTCTCGCGCGTGCTGCGCCGCATCACCGCGCCTGACGTGCACAAGGCATTCGAAGCCGCGCAGGAAGGCGACGACGAAAACACGCCGCTGTTCAACCCGAACGAACCGCAGCGGCCGCGCGTGCCCACTCCCTGGCAGACGCCGTCCGTCACCGACCCGACCAACGTCCGCTAGCCCATGGCACAGCCTCTGGACGCGGATCGGCTGGCCGAACACCTGCAGCGGCCCGGCAATCGGCTGGCGCCGCTGTACACGGTCTCCGGCGACGAACCGCTGCTGGTGACCGAAGCCGTCGACGCGTTGCGCGCTGCCGCGCGCAACGCCGGCTACACCGAGCGCCTGTCCATGGTGATGGACGCGCGAAGCGACTGGAGCGCGGTCCTTGCCGCCACCCAGAGCGTGTCGCTGTTCGGCGACCGCCGCATCCTTGAAATCAAGATCCCCACCGGCAAGCCGGGCAAATCCGGCGCCGACACCCTGACCAAGCTGGCCGAACAGGCCGAAAAGCAGCCCGAGGCCGATACGCTCGTCTTGATCGCCTTACCGCGCCTGGACAAGGCCACCCGCGAAAGTCGCTGGATGCAAGCGCTGGTGCGCGCCGGCATGGCCGTCGACATCGCCAACATCGAACGCAGCCGCCTGCCCGCCTGGGTCGGCATGCGCTTGGCGCGTCAGAACCAGCGCGCCGACAGCGCCACCCTGCAATGGATGGCGGACAAGGTCGAAGGCAATCTGCTGGCCGCCCACCAGGAAATCCAGAAGCTCGGCCTGCTCTACCCCGAGGGCCAGCTCGCCCCCGAGGACGTGGAGCGCGCCGTGCTGAACGTCGCCCGCTACGACGTCTTCGGCCTGCGCGACGCCATGCTGGCCGGCGACATCGGACGCACCATCCGCATGATCGACGGCTTGCGCGCCGAAGGCGAAGCCCTGCCGCTGGTGCTGTGGGCGGTCGGCGAAGAAATCCGCCTGCTTGCCCGTATTGCCGAGGCGCGCGCGTTGGGACAGGATGCCAACGGCCTCATGCGCCGCCTGCGCATCTTCGGCGCCCACGAACGCTTGGCGCTGCAGGCCCTGAACCGGGTCCAGCCCGGCGTCTGGCCCGCCGCCGTGCAGCACGCCCACGAAGTCGACCGCCTCATCAAGGGCCTCTCGGTGCCCGGCCGCCTCTCGGATCCCTGGGAAGAAATGACCCGGCTGGCCCTGCGCGTGGCCGCCGCCGGCGGACGACCGTGAAGGCGGCCTCGCCGCCGCCTTCGCCTCGTCCCCCTTGCGCTCCCACACCCGGTCCCCAGACCGGATCTCGCCCGGCCCGACAGCCGGATATACACTGAATCTCCAGGCGGCGCCCGCGCCGCCCCATCACATGATCGACGCCGCCATGTCCTCGTCCTCCATCGAACAAGCCATGCTCACCCTGGGCGAAAACGCCCGCCGCGCCTCGCGCGCCATGATGCGCGCCGACAGCGCCGCCAAAAACCAGGCGCTGATCGCCATGGCCGACGCCCTGGCCGCCAGCCACGACGAACTGAAAGCCGCCAACGAGAAAGACGTGGCCGCTGCCCGCGCCAATGGGCTGGAACCCGCGCTGCTGGACCGCCTGACGCTGTCGGACAAGACGCTGGCGCACATGGCAGAAGGCCTGCGCCAGATCGCCGCGCTGCCCGATCCGATCGGCAGCATCACCGCCACCACCGTCCGGCCAAATGGCATGCGCGTCGCCCAGATGCGCGTGCCATTAGGCGTGATCGGCATCATTTACGAATCGCGCCCCAACGTCACCATCGACGCCGCTGCCCTGTGCCTGAAGTCCGGCAATGCCGCCATCCTGCGTGGCGGCAGCGAGGCCCTGCACTCCAACGTGGCGCTCGGCCGCATCGTGCAAACGGGCCTGGCCGCCGCCGGCCTGCCGCAGGATGCGGTGCAGGTCGTCGCCACCGCCGACCGCGCGGCCGTGGGCGCGCTTATCACTATGACCGAACACATCGACGTGATCGTGCCGCGCGGCGGCAAGGGCCTCATTGCCCGCCTGTCCCAAGAGGCGCGCGTGCCGCTCATCAAGCACCTGGACGGCAACTGCCATATTTACATCGACGCCGCGGCGGATCCGGACAAGGCCCACGCCATCGCCCTGAACGCCAAGACCTACCGCTACGGCATCTGCGGCGCCATGGAGACGCTGCTGATCGACGCGGTGGCCGCCGTGTCCATCCTGCCCAGCCTGGCCGCCGCCTTCACCGAACACGGCGTGGAACTGCGGGGCTGCCCGCGCACACTGGCGCTGCTGCCTCACGCCACGCCCGCCACCGAAGAAGACTGGGCCACCGAATACCTGGCGCCCATCCTGGCCGTGCGCATCGTCGACACGCTGGACGACGCCATCGAACACATCGCACGCTACGGCTCGGGCCACACCGACGCGATCGTCACGCAAGACCTGTCGGCGGCGCAGCGCTTTCAGCGCGAGGTCGACTCCAGCTCGGTCTACGTCAACCTTCCGACCTGCTTTGCGGACGGCTTCGAGTACGGCCTGGGCGCCGAGATCGGCATCTCCACGAACCGTCTGCATGCGCGCGGCCCCGTGGGCCTGGAGGGCCTGACCACGCTCAAGTGGGTGCTGAACGGCGAAGGCCAGACCCGCGGCTGACAGCCCCGGGCGCGCCCGCGCTCGTACTGACGCGGCCCTGAACACGGGGCCGCGCCAAGCCCTCTACAATAGGGCCAGCTTTTTTGCCTGAATTTGTCCATCCCACGCGGCCCGGCCGCGCATCGTTGAGATCCCCATGCATTCACCCGTCATGGCCATGGCCTTCAGCCTTTTCGTGCTCTGTTTCATCACCTGCACGATCAGCGGCATCGTGCTGTTCTTCGTCAAGACCAAGCAGGTCAACGCGGCGCTCAAGCACCCGTACCTGCAGCACCGGCCGTTCAAGCAGTTTCCGCTGGCGATCCAGGCCGCGATCATGCTGGATTACTTCTTCCGCCTGATGTTTCCGGGCACGCGCTTCTGGCTGATCGGCAACGCCAACGACCTGCTGTCCCACGTCGAACCCAAGAAGATCCCGCTCGCCCTGAAATGGCCGATCGTCGGTTTCTGGGGCTCGTGCTGGCTGGGTCTGATTGCCATGATCGTGTTGTGGATCATGCTGTTCCTTGGAGTCTGAACGCATGCAGATCAAGTTTGAAGACTATCCCGGCAGCGTCGATGCGGCGCGCTTCCTGATTGCCGCGCGCCAGTCGGGCATCGCCGGCCCGCGCCTGCCCGCCGAATGCCGCCCGCAGTCCTTGGGCCAGGCATTTGCGGTGCAGCAGCGCACGGCCGAACTGCTGCGCGCGACTCGCCAGGACAGCATCGCTGCCTGGAAAAGCGCGCTGCCGTCTCCGGAAAAAACCGTCGTGGCGCCCATCTACGCATCAGGCACGGCGGACGCCGCGGCCGGCCCCATCGCCGCCGGCAGCGACATCGTGCGCATTGAGCCCGAGATCGCATTTGAGCTTGCCCGCGACCTGCCGCCGCGCGACACGCCGTACACCGAAGCCGAGATCGACGCCGCGGTGGGCGGCGCCCGCCTGGCGCTGGAAGTCCTGGGCTGTCGCTACGCGTCCCCGGAACACGCCAGCCTGCCCGAACTGCTGGCGGACCACATGTTCAATCAGGGACTGGTGCTTGGCCCCCGCATCTCGTCGCCCGATTCGGCGCCGGGCTGCATGACCATCACGCTCAAGGTCGACGGCGTCGAAGTCGAGCAGCACGCCGGCATCCACCCCAACGATCGTCCCAAAGCCGGACTTTATTGGCTGGCCAATTTCCTGCGAGAGCAAGGTCTGGGTCTGACGGCCGGCCAGCATGTCATCACCGGATCGTACGCGGGATTCCTGGACGTCCCTGCGAATAAGGATGTCGAACTGACGTACGGTGACCTAGGCGTGCTGAAGGTGCGTTTCGGCGGCTGAACACGCACGCCGGCGGTTGAAGGTGCGCTCAGGCGGTTGAACACGCACATCAGATGAAGACGCGGCGCCAGCCCTGACGCCGCCCACGTTCCCCTGCCACGGTCACCGCTTACCGCTACCACCGGCCGAAAGCAAAGCTGCGGTTATCGACCACCGCCCCCAGCCCGCCGACCGTGGCGCGGTTATCGAAGCGCCGGCTCCGCAATGCCGACGGCCTCGCCGCCTGCCTCGATGATCTCGCCAGCCGCCAGGCACAGATCCTCGCGGAATCGCCCCGCCACCACCTGCACGCCCACCGGGCTCGGTCCCGCAGTGCTCATGGCGCTCCCCATCGCCACGGACAGTCCGGGCAGCCCCATGAACGGCAAACCGATCTGGGTCATCTGCGCGCGCCAGACCCGCGCGTAAGCCGCATCGCCCTGCAGGTCCAGGTTGTCGGGGAACGGCAATTCCGCCGACACCGGCAGCAACAGCACGGGGTATTCAGCAAGAAACACCTCCCACAGACGCGTGAGCGTCGCACGGCGCGTCAGCACCGCCGAAAAGCTTGTCAGATCGGCGCTTGCCGCCTTGTCTCGCTGCCCGGCCAGCGCCACCAGCGCGCCGCGGTCGCCCTCTTTTTCCGCTGCCGCCAACATCGCGTCATAGCCATCGGCCATCCACATGCGGATCTGCAGGTCGGCGGCCTCCTGCATCGGGGGTATCGCGTCCAGGGTATCGACCGACCAGCCCGCCTCGCTAAGCCGCCGCGCTGCTTCCTGCAATGCCTTCACGATGGCCGGATCGGTGTCCATGCCGTCCGGGTTCAAACACAGCGCGGCCCGCTTCGGCACATCCGGGCCGGTCAGCGGCGCGGGCACCCACCACGGATCCCGCGGATCCGGCGCGGCTAGTGCGGCCAGCCCCAACCGGATATCGGCAATGGTGCGCCCCAAAGGCCCTGACACCGCCGTGATCTGCCCGCCAATCGACCGCTCCGGCAACGACGCGTTATACGCCGCCACCCGGCCCAGCGACGGACGCAGGCCATGCACGCCGCACGCATACGCCGGATAACGGATCGAACCAGCGATGTCCGTGCCATGCGCCAGATGCCCGATGCCGGCCGCCACCGCAGACGCGGCGCCGCCCGACGAGCCGCCGGGCGTCAACGCCGGATTACGGGGATTGCGCGTATCGCCATGCAGCGCGTTGCCGGTAAACCAGCGCAGCGAAAACGCCGGCGTATTGGTCCTGCCCACGATCACCGCACCGGCGCGCCGCAAGTTGTCGACGACGGGACTGTTCCGTTCGGCGATCAGGTCCTTCTGCAGGCGCACGCCGTTGGTCGTGGCAAAGCCCGCCTGATCCACGTTGACCTTCACGGTGACGGGCACACCCGCCAGCAGGCCGGGATCTTCCCCGCGCGCGACCGCCGCGTCCACCTCTGCGGCCTGCGCCAGCACGTCCTCGGGCCGGTGATCCACCACCGCGTTGATCGCGGGATTGACGGCATCGAGCCGTTGCAGCGCGCTTTGCGCAGCCTGCACGGCGGACACCTCACGCTTGCGGACAAGGGTGGCAAGCTCAACTGCGGACAAACGCCAAAGATCGGACACGCGCGACTCCTGAAAATGTGGATTTTTCTGCGGGCCAGCAAACCTTAGCGCCAGTCTCGCCGCTCCACAACCCTCGGCTTGCCGCTAATTGCTCTCTTCGAAGACGTCGACAATCGCGTCCGCCACCGCCCTCACGCGCGCGGTGCGGTTCAGGTCGCCATGCATCACCAGCCACAGGTCATAGGCCTCGCTGCGGGCTGGCCAGATCCGCACCAGTTCGGGATGGTCCGGCGCCATGTGGGTCGGCAACTCGCCGATGCCCAGTCCCGCCACCACCGCGTCGATGATCATCAGACCGGAATTCACCTCGACGCCGATGCGGCCGTTGCGGGTGGGCTCGCCGCATAGCGAGTCCGACCAGCCGGGCAGCACGGCCTGCTGATACGCGATCAAGGTGTGCCCCGCGAACGCGGTGCCGGGCTTGGGTTCACCGTGCGCGGCCAGGTACGCCCGCGACGCGTACAACCCCACCTCCTTGCGCGCCAGATGGCGATGGATCAGATCGGGGTTGTCGGGCTTGATGTTGCGGATGGCCAGATCCGCCTCGCGGCGCGTCAGGTTGCTGATCTGAATGCCAGTGGACAGCACCACGCGGATATCCGGGTGCTCGGCATGGACCCGCTTGATGGCTTCCATGATGAAGTAGCGGGCCACTGTTTCCGAAGTCGCAACCCGGACGACGCCGGACAGTCGGTGATCCAGCCCCTGCATCTGGCGTTGAAGCTGGTCAGCCGCCTGCTCCATGCGCTCGGCGGCGGCAAAGGCCAGCTCGCCCGCCGCCGTCGGCACGTACCCGCCGGGCGTGCGCAGGAAAAGACGCGCGTCCAACGACGCTTCCAATGCGGCCAAACGCCGGCCGGCAGTGGCCTGGTCGATCTGCAGAACCGCCGCAGCGCCGCGCAGCGTCCCCACGCGGTGGATCGCCAGAAATATCCGTGCGTTATCCCAATCCATTTCAAGCCCTTGATGCAATTCTGCATGACTATAAAGCAGTAATTCGGCTTTTTTGCATCAAAGGATCCGCCTAAGCTTTGCCCTCTCCGCGCGTTGCGCCATCAGAAAGAAACTTGCCATGTCCTCCGCCTGCCGCCCCGTCGTTTCAATGGACGTGCCGTCCGCTTCCTCCACGGGATGGGTGCCTTTGGTCACCCTGGCCGTCGGCTTCGTCATGGCCATGCTCGACGTGACGGTGGTCAATGTCGCAATCCCCAGCATCGCGCTCCAGTTCACCGTGCCGCTCACGGACCTCGTCTGGATCGTCGACGGCTACACTCTGACCTTCGCCGCGTTGCTTCTGGTTGCCGGCGCGCTGGCCGACCGCTATGGCGCCAAGACGCTCTACCTGACCGGGCTGGGCGTGTTCACCGCCGCGTCCCTGCTTTGCGGGCTGGCGCCGAACGCCGACATGCTGATCGCGGCGCGGATGCTGCAGGGCGTTGGCGCGGCGCTCTTCATGCCCAGCTCGCTCAGCCTGCTCACGCACGCCTATGCCGACGAAAACGTGCGCAACCGCATGCTGGCCGCATGGTCAGCCATTGTGGCCGTCGCTGGCGCATCCGGACCGTTGCTTGGCGGCGCGCTCATCCATCAGTTCGGCTGGCGCAGCATCTTCCTCATCAACATCCCGCTGGGTCTGGCCGGCCTATGGCTCGCCCGCCGCCGCATCGCAACCGCGCCGCGGCGTCCCCGCGCGCTCAACCCCTTGAGCCACCTGCTCGGCGTCGTCGCGCTGTCTTCCTTGTGCTTCGTCCTGATCCAGGGCAACGCGTATGGCTGGACCTCCCCGTCGATCGCTGCCACGGCGCTGCTGAGCCTGGCTGCGTCGGCGCTGCTCGTGCACCGCGAACGCCGGCACGCCCAGCCCATCATCCCGCGTGCGCTCTTCGCCACCCGTCAATTCGCCGCCGCCAACGGCGTGGGGTTTCTCATCAACCTCGCCTCATATGGCCAGTTGTTCCTGCTGAGCCTGTTCCTGCAACACGCGCGCGGCGCCGATGCGTTGCAGACGGGCATCGAACTCGTGCCGATGCTGGCGGTGTTCTCCATCGGCAATCTCATCTCGGGCCGTGTGTCGTCGCGGTGGAGCGTGTCGGCTTCGCTGCTGGGCGGCGTCTCGCTCGCGGCGGTGATGAGCGCCATCGGCATCGCCACCTTTACACCCGGCGTCGCCTACTGGCCATTCGCCGTTGTCGTCGCCCTGGCTAACCTGGGCGTCGGCATCGCGGTGCCTGCGATGACCAGCATCGTCATGCAGGTCTCTGGCAGCCAGCACGCCAACAGCGCAGCGGCAGCCTTGAACGCCAATCGCCAATCCGGCGCGTTGGTCGGCGTTGCAGTCATGGGCACCATCCTGCATCTCTTGCCGGACTGGCATGCCAGCCTGCCTGCCGCCTACAGCGTGATCACGGTCAGCTACGTCATCACCGTCGTGCTGACCGTGCGCTTCCTGCGCCGCGCCCGCAACGCCTGAGCGCGCGGCGGTATCTTGCTTCACCCGCCCCCCATAATCGCGACGCCGCGCCCAGCGTAGAACCTGTCGAAATCAGCCAGCGGCAGCTCCACATCCGCTTGCGAACCCGGCTCGCCCGACGGGTTGTGAAACCTCACAGACGTGGGCGTGGCGCGCGTCACCAGCACCAGGTGTCCGCCTTTTTTCGGTGGCTCCCTGTCGGGCCACCGAATCCAGGGGTGGACCGACGCCATGAAGAAATCCGACTGCGCCATCAGACCCGGCAGGTCCGAGGCGGGCAGATCGACGCACACCTGCGCATGCAAACCGAAAACGTCGGCGACATATCGCACGAACGGCGCATAGATCAGGCCCTTGATGTTTCCGTCCGCTTCCTCCACGTACGCGCCATACGGCAAGCTGCCGCGGGCGAGCGCCAAGGTTGGATGAACGCGCCCGGTCCGCGCCGCCAGCACCATCTTCAAACACGCCATCCCGCAGACATGGCTGGCCCAGCGCACATACTCGTCCAAATCTCGTGCGCCGGAATCGCGCCATGCGGGGTCGTGCGCCAGATCCAGCTCCTTGCGAATGATTTCGCCCGCCCGATGCGCGGACTCCCATTGGCAGAAATACGGAACGGTTTCGCGCGCGGGCGTCGGACTCATGCAAGGCTCCCGAGAGGTCGGAAAGCCCTTATGTTGCCGCCGCACTGCCCGCGTGGCAACGGCCCTTGCTTTGCTTCACAATGCAGCAAACCCAACAAAGGAGACCTGCATGTCCAGCATTGCGCCGTCTAGTTCTGCTTCGTCCGGTTCTGTTTCGTCCGGTTCTGCTTCGTCCGGTTCTGCTTCGTCCGGTTCTGCTTCGTCCGGTTCTGCTTCGTCCGGTTCTGCTTCGTCCGGTTCTGCTTCGTCCGGTCCTGCTTCGTCCAGCTCTGTCTCGCCCGGTCCTGTTTCGTCCAGTTCCGTTCCATCCAGTTCTATTTCGTCCAGCCTCGGCCCCATCCGCCGCGTCGCCATCGTCGGCGCCGGCACCATCGGCGCCAGTTGGGCCGCGTTGTTCCTCGCGCACGGAGTGGAAGTCGTCGTCAGCGACCCCGGCCCGCATGCACAGGCCCAGACCCTTGCCCGCGTGCAGGCGGCATGGCCGGTCCTGGCCGAGCTCGGCCACGTGCGCCCCGGCGCCACCGCCGACGCGTTGCGCTTCGACCCCGACCTGCAAACCGCCCTGGCTGGCGTCGACTTCGTCCAGGAAAACGCGCCCGAGCGCGAAGATTTCAAAACCGACCTCTTCGCCCGCATCGACGCCATCCTGCCCCCGCACGTCATCGTCGCCTCCAGTTCGTCCGGCCTCATCATGAGCCGTCTGCAATCGCGCTGCCGCCATCCCCAGCGTTTCGTGATCGGCCACCCCTTCAATCCGCCCCACCTCATTCCGCTGGTCGAAGTCGTCGGCGGCGACCAGACCTCCGCCGACACGATGGACCGCGCTATCGACTTCTACCGCAGCATGGGCAAACACCCCATCCGGCTGAACAAGGAAGTCCCGGGCCACATCGCCAACCGCCTGCAAGCCGCCCTATGGCGAGAAGCCATCCACCTGGCCGCCGAAAACGTCGCCAGCGTCGCGGACATCGACGCCGCCGTCTCCCAAGGCCCCGGCCTGCGCTGGGCCCTTTTCGGCCCCCACATGACGTTCAACCTGGGCGGCGGCGAAGGCGGCCTCGCCCACTTCATGCACCACTTGCTAGGCCCCGTGCAGACCTGGTGGGATGACCTCGGCACCCCCGAGGTCACGCCAGCACTGCAACAACGCCTGATAGAAGGCGTCAACGCCGAGGCCGGCCACCAAAGCATCGCAGACCTCGTCGAAGCCCGCGACGCGCAACTCACTGCACTGATCAAAGTGTTGCGCCGGTGAGACCCTCGGAAAGGGACGCCGGGGAGTTCAGTTCGGCGGCGCTATCATCGGGGAGTTCGACATCGAACGTCGGCAGCCAAAGCCAATCCAAGCGCCGCACGGCGGGGCGACCGAGGGTGCGCCGCGATTTATGTACGAAGCCGATATTGGAAAATCTTGCTCAAACTTCATGCGCAAGGGGCTGGCGCGCGTTCGCGCCGGCATGCTTTTCCACCGGCATGCTTTGCCACCGACACGCTTTTTCACCGGCAAGGTTCTCCACCGGCGACGCTATTCCTCAGGCGACGCCTCTCCACCAGCGACGCTTTGCGCAGGTCCGAAACTTGCTCCGCTTTTAAGTGCCTGATCGCGAGACGGGTGCCTGGTCGTGAGACGGGAATCTGCTCTCGGCAAGAAGTGCATTCTCTATCCGACCGTCTTCGTCACCAACGAAGGAGTTTTCTCGAATGATTTCCGTAATTCACGACACCGACCGTTCCCGCTTCACCGCCACCGTCGACGGCGTACTCTGCGTCCTGGACTATCAGCTCGAAAACGGCGCCATGGCCATCACGCACACGGGCGTGCCCAGTGCGGTCGGCGGCCGCGGCATCGCCGCCGAACTGACCCGCCAGGCACTGCTCACCGCGCGCGAAAACGGCTGGAAGGTCCGCCCCTACTGCTCCTACGCCGACGCCTACATCCGCCGACATCCCGAATACACTGACCTGTTGGCGTAATCCTCTCTCGCAAGACAACTCACTTCAACTCCCCCGCCGTGCCGAAGCAAACAAGTCACACCAAAGCGCCTTGCCCCTGCGGCAGTCCTCGTTCCTACGCCGACTGCTGCGGCCGCTGGCACGACGGCCCGCAATCGCTTCAAGCCCCCACTGCCGAAGCCCTCATGCGCTCGCGATACAGCGCCTTCGTGCTGGACAAGCTGCCCTACCTGCTGGCCACTTGGCATCCCACCACGCGCCCCGCGTCACTCGAGTCCAATTCGCCCGGTTTGAAATGGCTTGGCCTGCAGATCAAGGCCGCAGCCGACCAGGACGCCGAGCACGCCACCGTCGAATTCGTAGCCAGAAGCCGCCTGGACGGCCGCGCCAGCCGCATGCACGAGACCAGCCGCTTCGTGCGCGAGAACGGACAATGGTTCTACCTCGACGGCGACGTGCGCTGATCCCACGCCGCTAATTGCCAGCGTTAAGGCGCGGACGGTGCCAAGTCCCCGTCAATGGCCCGCTTCAGCGCATCCAGCAGATCGATCCCGACGGCGCCAAGCCCGCGCGCGTCGCCCACGATCGCCAGCTCGGTCGGCGGCACATCGGCAAATCCGTCTGCAGCGGCCAGTTCAACGTGCGTCTCCAGCCGCGCCGAGGTCGGCAACAGACTGATCCCCAACCCCGCCGCGACCGCTGCCTGCACGCCGGCCAGACTATGGCTGTGGTACGCGATATGCCACGGCTGCCCCGCGCTTTCCAGCGCATAGATCATCCGCTTGCGATACACACATCCCTGCGGAAATAGGACCAACGGCACCACCGCTGCCTTCTCATTGCGCTGTCGACCGCCCACCCACACCAGGCGTTCCGGCCATGCCGCAATGCAAGGACCATCGCCAGGCTCCCGCTTGACCAGCGCCAGCTCCAGCTCGCCCGACGCCAGCCCGGCGCGAAGATCCGTGCTCATGCCGCTAAGCGTTTCCAACCGCACCTGCGCGTGGCGCGCGGCAAATTCCGCCAGCAGCACCGTCAACCGCGACACATCGAAGTCCTCCGGCACACCCAGCCGTACCACCCGCGCGGCCCGCGGCGCCGACAACACGTGCTCCGCCTCCCCTGCGATCGCCAGCAAGCGTCGCGCATAGGTCAACATCAGCTCGCCGTCCTCGGTTGCCGACACATTGCCGCCGGCACGGTCCCGAAGCAGCAACGTCTTGCCCACGCTCTGCTCAAGCTTGCGCACCTGCTGACTGACGGTCGATTGCGTGCGATGCACCCGGCTGGCGGCACGGGTGAAACTGCCTTCGTCCACGACGCAGACCAGCGTCTTCAATAGTTCAAGATCCAGCATCTGGTTCAACTCGTATTGGACAGCGCCCGCCATGACCTTCACACAGGATAGGCTTATTTAGCAATCAACTGAGTGCGCGATTTTTATTAATTTTACAACTGCGGCACCGGAATCTTACGCTGTAGATTCCACCACCGCTGAAGGAACCGACATGCCCCTCGATCACACTCGACCCCAATGGCTCACCTTTGACTGCTACGGCACGCTCATTCAATGGGACGAAGGCCTGCAGGCCGCAGTGGAAAAAATTCTCGAGGCCCACCCCGGGTCCACGCCAAGGCCCTCCGCTGCGCAGTTCCTGCATGAATACGACGAGCACGAGCACCGCCTCGAGCGCACCCCGCCCTACCGCAACTTCGCTGACGTAACCCGCGAATCGTTGCGGCTCACCATGAAGCATTTTGGCCTTCCGTACCGGCCCGAAGACGCAACGATGCTCACGAGCAGCATCTCCCGCATGCCACCGTTTCCCGAAGTCGTCGACACGCTCGCCAAGCTAAAGCAAGCCGGTTTCCGCCTTTGCATCATTTCCAACACGGACGACGACATCATCGCCGGCAACGTCGCCCAACTGGGCGGCCATATCGACCGCGTCATCACAGCCGAGCAGGCCCACGCCTACAAACCGTCACGCGCCATCTTCGCTCACGCCCATCAAGCGCTGGGGGTCACCGCAGCAGACGTCGTGCACATCTGCGCCAGCCCGCACCTGGACCTCGTCGCGGCCCGGGACATCGGCTTCCGATGCGTCTGGATCGACCGCGGCACCGGCCGCAAGCCCTTGCCTGACTACCGCCCTGAAGCTACCGTAGCAACTCTGGATCGTGTGCCTGACCTGTTCCGCGACGCCGGCTGGCTCTGATCCCCCTCTCATCTTTTTTTGAAGGTTGCCATGAACCAGGAACCCGGTTTCGCCGACGCTCTCTTCCATGCCGATCCCGTAACCGCCCTGCGCACGGATCTGGCGCTGGCACTACGTGCGGCGGCAGCTCACGGCTTGGGCGAAGGCGTCTGCAACCACTTCAGCGTCGCGTTGCCCGGCGACCCCGATCATTTCCTTCTCAACCCTCGAGGCCTGATGTGGAACGAGGTCCAGGCGGAAGACATCGTGCTCGTCGACGCGTATGGCAACAAACTCGCCGGCCGGCACGAGGTTGAACCGACAGCCATGTTCATCCACGCTGCGATCCATCGCATCGCGGGCAAGGCCTGTGTGCTGCACACCCACATGCCCTACGCCACCGCGCTCACCCTTACTTCCGATCGCGGCCTGGACACCACCCTGTCCCAAAACGCCATGCGCTTCCATGCCCGACTTGCCATCGACGCGGAATACAACGGACTCGCGTTGGACGTGACCGAAGGCGAACGCATCGCCCACGCCATGCAGGGCGCCGACATCGTCTTTTTGGGCAATCATGGCGTCGTCGTCTGCGGGGAACGACTCGATTACGCGTACGACGACCTCTTCTTCCTCGAACGCGCCTGTACCGCGCAAGTCCTCGCGCAGTCCACCGGGCGTCCACTCGAACCCGTCAACGCGGAAATCGCAGCGAAGGTCGCCGGACAGATTCAAAGCGAACGCCTGCAGTCCGAGCTGTTCTTCGAAGCCCTGCGCCGCCAGCTCCCCTAACCTCGAAAACATCGAACCAAACAAAACCCCTCGCGGCGCCAGCCGCGAGGGGTTTCTTAATTAAAGCGATATACCAAGGATGTTCTGAGGCCAGCAGCGCATAGCCGCGCCCCGCGCCGACGTATTAGCGCTCCGCGCCCAACCTGCTTCTGTTGTCAGGCAAAGGCACCGCTCGCCACGCGCCAGCAAGCTGGGCACTC
>NZ_JCAXDP010000011.1:0-156346 GCF_059759315.1 Achromobacter sp. GQ309 | reverse complement strand
AGCGCCCGTGATCATGTTCTTGACGTAGTCAGCGTGGCCCGGGCAGTCAACGTGCGCGTAGTGACGCGTTTCCGTTTCGTACTCGACGTGAGCCGTGTTGATCGTGATGCCGCGGGCCTTTTCTTCAGGAGCTGCATCGATCTGGTCGTAGCCCTTGGCTTCGCCGCCGAACTTGGTCGACAGAACGGTCGTGATTGCCGCCGTCAACGTCGTTTTGCCGTGGTCAACGTGACCAATCGTACCCACGTTCACGTGCGGCTTGGTACGTTCAAACTTGCCTTTTGCCATGGCTGACTCCTGACCTGGATTGCGCTTCTGACTGAAGAAAAGAATTTGGAATTTGTGGTGCCCATGGCGCGGATCGAACGCGCGACCTCTCCCTTACCAAGGGAGTGCTCTACCACTGAGCCACATGGGCATTTAAAAATCTTGGAGCGGGTGAAGGGAATCGAACCCTCGTCGTAAGCTTGGAAGGCTTCTGCTCTACCATTGAGCTACACCCGCGGCAAACCCTTTCACCTTCTCGCTTCCCAACCCTTCGAAACGTAGGCCCTTAAAACTTTGCCGCCTTCTTTGCGAAGGCCGCCCAGTTTTTCGGGCCTTACATTGCAAATCCAGGCAAACCGCGCCTGGATTTAGGTATGGGTCTCTGGTGGAGGAGGTTGGATTCGAACCAACGTAGGCGCAAGGCCAACAGATTTACAGTCTGCCCCCTTTAACCACTCGGGCACCCCTCCAGCGGAGAACTTGAGATTATGAACACTTTCAAATCCGCTGTCAAACCATTCGGACGAAAAATTCAAAATTTCAGTTCCACCTCCGCCGCGTTTCCGCGCAGAGGGGGCGAAGCTTACAGGTTTCCGCGAATTGCTGCACGGAAAAGCTGAGAATATTTTTCTGCGGAGAAATTTACCGGGTTGGTTCCGGCGGACGGATCCTGGCTCGCCATGTGCCCTACCCGCTCGGCCTGGGCATCGTCCAAGCCGATTTCCGCCAGCGTGTGGGGGATGCCGACTGCCTGGCGCAGCCCCAGCACCCACTCAAGCACCGCCCCGGGTCCCTGCTGCGGCAGGCCGAGGTAGCGAGCGAGCGATTCGAGACGCGGCGCGACCGCATGCTCGTTGGCTTTCAAGACATAAGGCATGAGGATGGCGTTGAGCATCCCGTGGTGTGCGTCATACAGCGCGCCAAGCGGATGTGCGAGCGCGTGCATCGCGCCCAGGCCGCGCTGAAACGCGGTGGCGCCCATACATGAGGCGGTAAGCATCTGCTGACGCGCCTGCAGGTCGGCGCCATCGGCGACAGCCTGCGGCAGATACTCCTTGATGAGGCGCATGCCTTCGAGTGCGATGCCGGCCGCCATGGGATGAAAGACCGGCGAACAATAGGCCTCGAGATTGTGCGATAGCGCATCCATGCCCGTGGCAGCCGTGATTTTCGGCGGCAGGCCGACCGTGAGTTCGGCGTCCAGGATCACGATGGACGGCAGCATGCGGGCGTGGAAGATGATGCGCTTTACTTGCGCGGCCTCATCGGTGATGACGGAGGCGCGCCCGACTTCGGAGCCCGTGCCCGCGGTGGTGGGCACGGCCACGACGGGCGCCATGGCAGCGGCATTGACGCGCAGGTAGTTGTCGCCGATATCTTCGAAGTCCCATAGCGGCCGGTCCTGCCCGGCCATCAATGCAATGGCCTTTGCCGCATCAAGCGCGGAGCCGCCGCCGAATGCGATCACACCATCATGTTGCCCTCGCCTGAACGCAGCCACGCCGTCATCGACGTTGCGACCGGTCGGATTGCCCTTGATGTCGTGGAACACCGCGCAATTCAGCCCCGCATCGCAGCATGCGCTTACCGCGTCGCGAACCATGGGCAACGCAGCGAGCCCCGGATCCGTCACGAGCAATGGGCGTGTCATGCCAAGCTCGCGGCAATAGCCCGCAAGCTCCTTGATGCGCCCGGGGCCTGCCTTGATGTTGGTGGGATAGTTCCAGTTGACGGCGGGGACGGTCATGATGCGAATCCTGATGGCGCGGCGTCAGAGGCTGCGCAGATGAAAAGACTTGGGCTGCGTGAGCTGTTCGTATCCGACGGCCGACAAGGACACGCCCCGTCCCGATTGTTTGACGCCCGTCCACGCCAGCGCCGGATCGAGGTAGTCGCAGCGGTTCATGAAGAACGTGCCGGTGCGCAGCTGCCTGCCGATACGCAACGCGGCGGCTTCGTCCTGCGTATAGGCCGCGGCGGTCAATCCATACGGACTGTCGTTCATCAGCGCAATGGCTTGATCGTCGCTGTCGACCGGCATGATGCCAACTACCGGACCAAAGCATTCGTCGGTCATGATGCGCATCCGGTGGTCAACCTGAGTCAGTAAAGCGGGCGCCACATAACACGAGCTTTTGCTCATAGATGAGCCTTCACTCGCATTTTTGAAATGCGAGCGATCAATCAGATTTACCGCACCTGAACTGACCGCCTGTTCGATGACGTCGAGAATCTCTGCCGCCGCGCGGGCACGCACAACGGGGCCAAGCGTCGTGTCCGGCTGCAACGGATTGCCCAGCACGTAGCGGTGCGTCAAGGCAACGGCGCGCTCGACAAACGCGTCATGTACGCCGCGCGCCACGTAAATGCGCTGGATGCCGCAACAGGACTGGCCGGCATTGAAGAAAGCGCCGTCGACCAACGACTCTGCCGCCGCGTCAAGGTCGGCGTCTTCTCGCACATAGGCCGGATCGTTTCCGCCCAGCTCCAGCCCGACGCCGATGAAGCGGCCCGCCGCACTTTCCTCGACGACGCGCCCTCCCCGCACCGAGCCGGTAAAGGACACATGGCCGATCTCGGGAGCGCGGATCAGCCGCTGGGTGATGTCGTGGCTGGCATGCAGGTACTGAAAGACGCCTCTCGGCGCCCCCGCGTCTCGAAACGCGCGATCGAGGAGTTCCGCGCACAGCGGCGTCTGGTCCGAATGCTTGAGGATGACGGTGTTGCCCGCCATCAACGCGGGCACGATGCTGTTCACCGCGGTCAGCAAGGGATAGTTCCACGGCGCGATGGTGAGCGCCACGCCGATGGGCTCGCGGCTGATGAAACGTGTGAAGCCGGCTTGCGCGGGCGCGGCGATGGGCGCGAGCGCTGTTTCCGCGATGCCGATCATGTGACGCGCCCGGGCCGCAAAGCCGTCCACCTCGCCGGGCGTGTGGCGCAACGGGCGGCCCATCTGGATGGTGATGGCGCGCGCAATCTCATCCTTGGCCGCCACGAAATGCGCCACGGCGGCCTCGACGATGCGCCCCCGCGCCGCAATGCCGAGCGCGTGCCATTCCGGCTGCGCGCCCTGTGCGTTGGCCAGCGCCTGCGCGATCTGCGCATCGCTGGCATATGCGCGGCGGACGACCTCGCGTCCGTCTATCGGGCTGATGGTGATCAGTTCGTCGGTCATGGCGGCCCTGGTGGCGATGAACAGTTCAGATGATTTCGAAGTAGCGCGCCAACTCCCAATCGGTCACATGGCGCCGGAACTGCCGCTCTTCCCATTCGCGCGTCGCGGCATAGTGCTCGACGAACGCATCGCCGAACAGCAGGCGCGCCGCTTCAGATGCGCGGAGACGCTGCGCGGCCTCCCACAAGGTGGTGGGCAGATGCAGATGCGCCGGAAACTCCTGCGTGTAGGCGTTGCCCTGCACCATGGGCTCGGGCGTCAGTCCCTCCTCGATGCCGTGCAACCCGGACGCCAGCGCCGCGGCCAGGGCCAGATAGGGATTGGCGTCGGCCGAGCCGATGCGCACTTCGACGCGCTGCGATTTGTCGCTGCCCGGAATGAGCCGCAGCGCCGTCGTCCTGTTTTCCATGCCCCAGGTGGCGTCCAGCGGGGCCCAGTAGCCGGGCACCAGGCGCGAATAGCTGTTGATGGTCTGCGCGTACAACGCGGTGAACTCGGGCAGATAGTGCTGCACACCCGCCATGAAGGCGGCCTGGGTGCTGCTGACGCCATGCGGCTGCGACTCGTCGAAGAAGGCCGATCGATCCGAGTCGTGGTGGCGCAGCGACAGATGGATGTGGCCGCTCTGTCCGGGATGCTCGTGCGACCACTTCGCCATGAAGGTGGCCATCAGGCCGTTCTGCTGCGCGAGCGCCTTGGTGAAGGTCTTGAACAGAAATGCCTTGTCGGCCGCGGCCGCCGCCCGGTCCACGGCAAGCGCCGCTTCCAGCACGCCCGGGCCGGTTTCGGTGTGCAGGCCTTCGATGGGCATGTCCATGCGTTCGCACAGGTCGAGCAGCTTGCGGTAGAAGTCTCCCTCGACCGTGCTGCGCAGCACCGAGTATCCGAAATTGCCCGGCGTCCAATTCTCCATGTTGCGGTAGTGCTTGGCGCGGACCGAGTGCGGCGTCTCGCGGAACATGAAGAACTCGTACTCCAGTGCGGCGTAGACGTCGTATCCCATGTTCGCCGCGCGATCGATCACGCGGTGCAGCAGACGGCGCGGACAGATGGCGGCGGCATCGCCTTCGAATTCGGCCAGGAACAGCAGCATGTCCTCGCCGCCGGGGCCTTGCTCCAAGGGAAGCCGGCGCGCGCTCTGCGGCACGATCCGCATTTTTGCATCGGGGTATGCCGTGTGCCAGCCGGTGTAGCGGGTGTTGTCGTAGAGCTGGTCGTCGAGGTCCCATCCAAGGACCACGTCGCAAAACGCGAGGCCGGATCGCAAGGCGCCCAGAAACTTGTCGCGCCGCAGGTACTTGCCCAGCATGACGCCGTCAACGTCGGACAGGCCCACCTTGATATGCGAGAGCGGGCTGGATTGGACCAGCCGCTCTGCGTCTTCCAGCGTTGCTACCCCTAGTGCGTGCATGCTTGTTCACCTTGTGGCTGAAGCGTTGCGCGGGACTGCACGTTTTTCCAGTCTAGTCACGATGCCACATGTTGGCAAACGTGCCCTGCCCTGTAATTGAACGGCATCCCCGCTGGCTCGCCCTGCACACACACGCCGCTCCCCGTGGTTTCCCTAGGGTGCGCAAACGCGTTCAGTCCAGCGACACGCCCGCCGTCTTCACCATTTCGGCCCAGTACGCGGTGTCCTGCTGCAGCCGGCTCTTGAAGGCGTCCGGCGCGCTGCCGACGGGTTGGCTTCCGCCGCTGTTGATCTTGGCAATCACGGCGGGCGACTTCATGGCGCGGTCCACGGCCCGCGCCAGGTACGCAACGCGCTCGGGCGGCGTGCCGGCGGGTGCGAAGAGGCCGTACCAGTCGTCGGCGGTGATGCCTTCAAGTCCGGCCTGCTTCAACGTGGGTGCGCGCTTGAACACGCCGACGCCGTCGCCATGGCTCATGGCGAGGATCTGCAGTTTTCCGGCGGCCACCATGGGCTCGGCCGATGCAGGTGACGTGATCAGCATGTCGACGGTACCGCCCAGCAGATCCGTCACGGCGGGCGCGGCGCCGCGGTACGGCACATGCACCAGCTTCACGTCGGCCTTCTTGGACACCAGCGCGCCCATCAGGTGGCTCATCGTGCCGTTGCCGGGCGTGGCATACGTGATGACGCCCGGCTGCTTGCGCGCCGCTGCCAGATAGGCGTCCAGCGTCTTGTACGGCCCGTCCGCGCGCGACACGAGCACGAGCGGCGCCGAGGTGATCTGCGAGATCGGCACGAAGTCCTTGAGCGGATCGAAGCCCACATTCTTGTACAAGCGTGGATTGACGGCCATGACGCTGGTCTGCGACATCACGAGGGTGTAGCCGTCGGGCTTGGCGCGCGAGACCTGCGCGGTGCCGACGTTGCCGCCCGCCCCCGACCGGTTCTCGACCACCACGCTCTGGCCCGTGATGGCGCCCAGTTCCTGCGCGATCAGACGCGCGACGCCGTCGTTGCCGCCGCCGGGAGGAAACGGCGAGACCACGGTGATGGCCTGCTTCGGATAGTCCGCCAACGGCGCTGGCGCCTGCGCGTGCGCCGTGACGCCCCACAACAGGCCGGCCATCGCGGCGGCGGCGGTCTTGCAAGCGTGCAATGCGTGTTGCTTCATCTGGATTTCCCCTTGAGTTGGCGGCCGGATACTCGGCCGTCCTTTGCATTCCGGTTCGCCATGAACCGTCCGCACCCCGCCGGCAAAGGCCGCCGGGGCGTACTGATCAGGTTGAAGCGTGGGTATCGCCGCGCGTGTCAGCGCGGCGGCGGGCGTCAGCCGGCCGGAGCCCCGGGGAACCGGTAGGTGGCACGTTCCCGCTCGTCGATCTGTTTGACGAGGTTGGTTTCCCAGGCCAGGTACTGGCGCGCCGCCGCTTTGTTGCCGTCGTGGCGGTCATGCACGAAAAAGAGGTAGTCGATGCAGTCGCTGTCGGGTGGGTCGGCGGGCGTGGATTCCAGCGCAATCCCTTGCGCGGTCCAGCTTTCGGGCGTGCCCGTGTTCGCCTTGACGTCTGAAACGCCCAATGCGCGAAGATCGTTTGCCGCCCAGGCCGCCAGTGCGGCGTCCTCGGCCAGCAGGATGACCGGACGTGCGGGATCCAGGGTCAGCCGGTCCAGACGCGGCCGGATCGACCAGCGCGCGCCGGCGACGTGGCGCGCCCGATACCGCATGCTGGGGCGGATATCGATCGCCTGCGCGCCGTGAGACAGCGCGTCCGCAAGCTGCGCATCGGACAACACGGTGATCGGCGGCACCAGCGCCGCGGCCACGTCGTTCCGCAGCGACGCGCTGCTTCCTTCGTCAAGCGTGCAGGCGTCCCAGCCCATCTGCCGCAACCAGCTCGCGACAACAGGGGCGCGCACGCCTTCCGCGTCGAACACGACGATGCGTGCGCCGCGCACGGCGATGTACTGGTCCGTCGCCTGGATAAGCTGGCCGCCCGGTGCGTGCTGCGCGCCCGGCAGCGAGCCTTGCGCGAATTCCTCGGCGCTGCGCACATCGCACAGGAACGTCGTGCGCGCGGAATCGCCTAGCCAGGCCTGTACCTGCGCCGCGTTTGCCGACGGCACGCCATGGCGCCGGGCGAGCTGCGCGGAGCGCTGCGCCAGCGCCGGAACGTCGTCCTTCGGAACGTCGTCGGCATAGCGGCGGCGCGCGCCGTGTTCGAGCTGCAGATCTTCGAGGTACCAGCCTTGCGTGCCGTTTTCGAGCGCGTAGACGGGATTGGGAACGCCAAGATTGATCAGCGTCTGTGCGCCGATAATGCTGCGGGTGCGGCCGGCGCAGTTGATCACGATGGTGGTGTCCGGCCGCGTCGCGAGCGTATGAGCGCGCAGCGCCAGTTCGCCGTTGGGGCAGCAGATGCCGCCCGGGATGCTCATCTTCTGGTATTCCGCAAACGGACGGCCGTCCAGCACGATCAGGTCGTCGCCGCGGCTTTGACGTTCGGCCAGTTCGCGGGCGCCGATGCGGGGGGTGTGGAAAACCTCTTCGGCCAGTTCGCCGAAGGTCTTGCTGGGCACGTTGACGCCCGCGAATGCCGCGTAGCCATCACGCTGCCACTGCGCCAGCCCGCCCGCCAATCGGTGCACGTTTGTGTAGCCCAACGCGGCCAGTGCGCGCGCAGCACGCGCCGCAGTGTCGTCATCGCCGCCGTTGTCGTAGACGACAACGCGCACGCCACGACGCGGCGCAAGACGCACGATGTCGATTTCGAGCCTGCTGTACGGCACCGGCGCGGCGTAGAAGAGATGGGACTCGCCATACTGGCCATGTTCGCGCACGTCCAGCAGCGCGATCTCGCCGCCATCGTGCAGCCACTGCTTGAGCGTATGCGAATCGACGCTGGCGGATTGTTGGTCGTGAGAGGACTGCATCATGAGATTCGGAGGGAGCGAAGGGGTTGGGTCAGCGCGGCAAGACCGCGTTCCAGGTCGGCGACGAGGTCGTCAGGATCTTCCAGGCCGATATGCAGGCGCAGCATGGGACCGCTGGCCTGATAGCCGGGAAGCGATCGCGAGTTCTGCAGAAAGACCGGAATCACCAGGCTTTCGAAGCCGCCCCACGATGCGCCGATGCCAAAGAGCTGCAGGCTGTCGATAAGCCTTTCGGCATCGGCCTCGGTGTAGGCGTCCGACAGTTCGATCGTCAGGAGGCCATTGGCGCCATTGCAATCGCGCCGCCAGATAGCGTGGGAGGGATCGCCCGGCAAGGCGGGATTCAAGACGCGCGAGACTTCGGGCCGCGCCTGCAACCACTGCGAGATCTGCAGCGCGCTGCGGGCGTGCTGCGCCATGCGCAACGGCAGCGTGCGCATGCCGCGCAGCACCAGGTAAGCGTCGTCGGCCCCAACCGTCTGGCCGAAGTCGATCGTTGCGCGTTCCAGTGCACGCCAGGCACGATCGTTGGTGATGACCGCGCCCATCATCACGTCGGCATGGCCGCCGAGGTATTTGGTGGCGGCCAGGATCGAAATGTCGGCGCCCAATGCGAGCGGTTTTTGCAGCAAACCGGACGCCCACGTGTTATCCACAGCCAGCCAGCAGCCGTGTTTTTTTGCAGTTGTGGATAACTCGGTGAGGTCCGGCATCTCGTACGTCAGGGACCCGGGCGACTCGGCGTAGATCATGCGGGTATTGGGCCGGATCAGCGGCTCGATGCCCTGGCCGTCGGGGCGGTAGTACGTGAATTCGATGCCCAGGCGCGTCAGGTGTTCGGCGCAGAACCGCCGCACCGGCTCGTACACGGCATCAGTCAGCAGCACGTGATCGCCCGCGCGAAGATAGGCGAGCAGCACAGTGGCGATCGCGGCCTGCCCCGTGGGGTACAGCTTGGCGCGATAGCCCTCTTCCAGTTCGATCAGCGCGTCTTCCAATGCGTGCGTGCTGTCGGTGCCGCGCGCGCCGTAGGATGGCAGGCGCTCCTGTTCGCGGCGCGCCCGCGTATCGCGCCACGCCTGCACACTGTCAAAGACATATGTGCTGGCGCGCGTGACCGGGGTATTGACCCAGCCTTGATGAGGACGTCCCGCGCGCAGCAGGCGCGTTGCGGACCGGAAGGGTTTGCTCATGATCAGCGCCGCGTCTGCACGCCGATGGGCATGATCTTGCAGGTGCCGGTCTCCAGGTCGAAGCCCAGGCGTTGGTCCAAAGTTTCCAGCGCGCGCCCGTACATGTGCAGGTGGCGGATGACGCTGTCGCCCTGGATCTCCACGGCGTGGATGTCGTCGGGCATCAAGGCGATGCCGCTGCCGGGGCCGACGACGACGGTGTCGACCTTTTCCAGCTTGCCGACGCCGGGTTGCGAGCCGTCGTCGATGCGGTCGTACACGTAGTTGTATTCCACGCCCTCGACCGCGGCGATACACGCCCAGGTGGTGTGGTTGTGCGGCACGATCTTCTTGCCGGGGCGCATCACGTTCAGATAGAGCGCGTAGCTCTTGTCGGCGTCCTCGGCGATGAGGTAACGGGCCTGGCGTTCGTCGCCTTCAGGCGGCGGATAGCGATCGGCGCCCCACCAGGCGGTGTTGCCGGCCAGGGCAACCAGCTCGTCCAGGACAGATTGCAGGCTGTCGCGGTTCAGGCCCTTATTTCCTACAGTTTTTTTAATATTTTCGACCGCGCTATCGATGCCGGCCTGTTGAGGATGTGCAGTGCTCACGTCGACATTCCCTCTTGTTTCATGAGTTATTGCACTCACTGTATCGCCGGGTTCACGCGTCAACAATTTAAATTGCTTGAACATTCCATTAGGGCTGCTAATGTGTCGGGTTATCCCTGAACCCGTTTTCAACGCCCTGATGCGGAACCTTGACCTTGACCTGCTACGCACGCTGACGGCAATCGCCCAGCATGAAACATTCTCGGAAGCCGCCAACCGGCTGCACAAGACGCAGTCGGCCATCACGCAGCAGATGCAGCGGCTCGAGTCCATGATCGGCCTGCCCCTATTTGAAAAGCAGGGCCGCAACAAGGTGCTGTCTTCCCACGGCCGGCGGCTGGTCGAATACGCGCGGCACATGCTGGCCATCAATGACGAGGCGTTGCGGGCGTTGCAGGCCGGGCCGTTGGAAGGCGATCTGCGATTGGGTGCACCGCTGGACGTGGCGGACACGATCCTGCCGACGCTCCTGACGCACATCGCACGCGTCGCGCCCCGCGTGAAACTGGAGATCCGGGTGGATCGCAGTCCTTTCCTGATGGACGCGCTGCGCGCCGGTGAAATCGATCTGACTATTTCGACGCGCTTTGACCAGGACTTCGAGGGCGTGGCGTTGCGCACGTCGCCGACGGTATGGTTGGCGTCCGCAGATTACGTGCACGATGCCCACTCGCCCGTACCCCTGGTGCTGGCGGACGAGCCCAGCATCTTCCGCCGGCTGGCGCTCAATGCACTGGAGCAGGCGCAGGTGCGTTGGCACACGAACTACGTGGCGCCGAATCTGGTGGGGATCAAGGCGGCGCTACGCGCGGGCCTGGGGGTGACGGCGCGCAGCGTGGAACTGCTGGGGCCGGAGATGCGGGTGCTGGGAGAAAAGGAAGGACTGCCACCGCTGCCGGATGTGACGTACTTCCTGTGGATAAGGCGTGATCTCATCAATCCGCTGACGCGGCAGGTGTACGACATGCTGCGGACCAACCTGGGGCTTGCGCAGCAAGGCGCCGCGACGGCCTAGCCGCCGCGGTCCATGGTTCAGTAACGGTCGAAGATCTGCTGCAGGGCAGCCGGATCGCGCGTGACCGTCAGGGCGAGCATCAGCAGGATGCGCGCCTTCTGGGGGTTCAGGTCGCGCGCCGCGACAAAACCCAAGGCGGCGTCGTCGACTTCGACATCGCGCGCCACGAATCCGCTGCCGGTGCGGCTGGACCGCACGACCGCCACGCCATCGTCCGCCGCGCGGCGCAGGCCTTCGATGGCCAGGTCGGTGGCGTTGCCATCGCCCACGCCCGCCAGCACGATGCCGTCAGCCGCGCTGGCCAGAAAATCGATCAGATCGGCCTGCAGGTTGGCGTACGCGTAGACGATGTCGACACGCGGCCAGCCGGTCTTTTCCAGCAATGCGAGTGAAAACTCGCTTTGCTCGCCGAACGTGGTGGCGTTGCGCGAATAGAAGTTGGGCACGCCGCCGTGCATGACGCCGGCGCGGCCGCGATTGGGCGACGAGAAGGCGCACAGACCCGCGCTGGCGATCTTCTGGATTTCGCGGGCGTAGTGGATGTCTTCGTTCATGACGACGAGCGGCCCGCGGCCGCGCGCGTCGGGGTGACGCGCCAGCGCCACCGCGTTATACAGGTTGGCCGGGCCTTCGGCGCCAAGCGCCGTGGCCGGACGCATCGCGCCGACCAACACGACGGCCTTGTCATGGCGGTTGACCAGGCTGAGGAAATACGCGGTTTCCTCGAGCGTGTCCGTGCCGTGGGTGATGACGATGCCGGCCACCGAGGGGTCCTGGCAAAGCGTATCCACGCGCTGCGCCAGTGTGCGCCAGACGTCGTGCGTCATGTTCTGGCTGCCGACGTTGGCCACTTGTTCGGCGCGGATTTCGGCGATGCCGGCAAGCTGCGGCACCGCACCAAGCAGATCGTTTACGGAAAACGTGCCGGCCTTGTAGCCCGCGGACGTGGCGTCGGCCTGGGCCCCTGCGATCGTGCCGCCCGTTGCGAGCACCGCAATGACGGGCAATGCGCGTTCAGGCATCCACGGCTCCGGAAAGGCCTTGGCGTTCGAGGAGCGAGTTCAGGTGCTCCCAGCCGTGGAAATCGATGACGATCTGCCCCTTTTCCTTGGCGCCCACCTTCAGCGCGACCCGCGTGCCCAGGTGGTCGGACAGTGCTTCTTCGAGACGCGTCAGGTCGCGCGACACGCCGTTGGTTTTCTTCTTGGGCGAGGCCGACGCTTCGGCCTCCTTGGCGGTCTTTGCGACGAGCTTTTCAGCTTCGCGCACCGACAGGCGGCGCGCGATGATGAGGTTGGCAAGCTGGATCTGCGTAGCCGCGTCGACGGCGAGGAGCGCGCGGGCATGGCCCATATCGACGTCGCCGGCCAGCAGCATGGTCTGCACGGGCGCGGCCAGGTTCAATAGACGCAGCAGATTGCTGGTGGCGGAGCGCGACCGGCCGATGGCCTGCGCGGCCTGTTCGTGCGTCAGGCCGAACTCGTCGAGCAGACGGCGCACGCCGTGCGCTTCTTCCAGCGGATTCAGGTCTTCGCGCTGGATGTTTTCGATCAGCGCCATGACGGCCGCGTTTTCGTCGGCGACCTCGCGCACCAGCACCGGCACTTCTTTCAGGCCGGCAAGCTGCGCCGCGCGAAAGCGCCGTTCACCCGCGATGATCTCGTAATGCCCGGGCGCGTCGCCCAGCGCACGCACGAGAATCGGCTGCATGATGCCTTGCGTGCGAATTGATTCGGCCAGCTCGCCCAGGGCCCCCTCGTCCATGCGCGTGCGCGGCTGATACTTGCCGGCGCGCATCTTCGAGATGGGCAGGGTGGACGGCGGACCCTCGGGCTTGGCGACAGCCTTGCCGATGTTGTCGATGGCGGGCGCATCGGCGCCCAGCAAGGCGTCCAGTCCGCGACCCAATCCCTTGGGTTTCTTGGTGGCCATAATTAAATCCTCTTTCCTTCTGTCTTTGTGTCCTGAGCGCCAGGCTCAGGTGTCCGCCTGCTCGGCGGGCAGGCGGTACCAATACGCGTAACAGTCTTTGAATCCGTAGCGGGCGTACAGCGTCCGCGCCGCGGTGTTTTCCGGCTCGACCTGCAGGTAGGCCGTCCTGGCGCCGCCGGCGGCCCCTTCGGCCAGCAAATGCTCCATCAGGACGGCGGCGTAGCCTTTGCGCCGATGTCCAGGATGGGTAACGATGTCGAACAGGCCGAGCAAGTCACCTTCGCGCACGGCCATGCCCGCGACCACCACCTGCCCTGCCGCGTCGGTGGCAAGCACCGGCTGCTTATCCACAGCCAGGCCTTGCAGGCGAGTCTGATGTTCTTCGATGTGCGCGGCTGACGAGCCGCGCAACGCCCCGACCGCCGCTGCGAAGCGCTCGGCATCGACCATGCTGAAATGCAGATCGCTCCTGGCGCTTGCGCGCGGAGCGAGCGGCGTGCTCATGACGCGAGTCTCACCGGTATAGATATAGCCGCGGGCCTCCAGGTCGGCGTCGAGCGAAAAATCGGGGCCGATGGAGGTGATGCGCAGCACCATGGGCAAACCCTGGCGCGCATACAACGATGAACAATACGCCAGCCGCTCATCCAAAGGACGTGTGGATAACCCCAGCACATTGACGCTGCGTACCCGCTTGGCCGGCGATTGGGCGAAACGCACCAGCCAGCCATCATAGATCACCTGCGCGCCGACGGCGGTGGCATTGAGCGCCGCGTCTTCCAGCCGCACGCGCAGCGCATCGCGCACGTCGGCGGGCGGCGTGGAGAGGGCTGTCTGGGGCGGAAAAAAGAGCGCGGCGTCGGACATGGGGGACGGCTAGTTCAGGTCCTTCCTGACGCGCTCTATCATTTCGGCGCCGAATGAAATGTAGGCCTGCGCGCCGCGTGACGCACGGTCATACACGACGCCCGGCATCCCGTAACTGGGTGCTTCGGCCAGGCGCACATTGCGCGGCACGACGGTCTTGAAGACCTTGTCGCCGAAATGCGATTCGAGTTGCGCGGACACCTGCTGTTGCAGCGTCATGCGCGGGTCGAACATCACGCGCAGCAAGCCGATGACGCGCAGGTCGTCGTTGATGTTTCGATGCACGCGCTTGATGGTGTTGACGAGGTCGGACAAGCCTTCGAGCGCGAAGTATTCGCACTGCATCGGAATGATGACGCCGTGCGCGGCAGCCAGACCGTTGAGGGTAAGCAGGGACAACGTGGGCGGGCAGTCGATGAGCACGAAGTCGTACTGGGTCGCGACGGTGTCGATGGCGGCCTTCAGTTGGCGCTCGCGCTGTTCCATCTGCACCAGATCGATCTCGGCGCCGGATAGTTCACGGTTGGCGGGCAGCACGTCGTAACCGCCGGACTCCGACTTCACGCGTGACTGTTCAATGGAGGATTCGCCGATCAACACCTGGTACAGGTTGGATTCCAGCGAATTCTTGTCGATGCCGCTACCCATCGTGGCGTTGCCCTGCGGGTCCAGGTCCACCAGCAGCACGCGCTGATTGTGCGTGGCAAGGCCCGCCGCCAGATTGATGGCGGTCGTCGTCTTGCCCACTCCGCCCTTTTGATTGGCAATGCAGAAGACGCGGGCGGATGTGCTGGGGGGTATGTTCTTCATAGGGTTCCTTGACTGCGGCGCATCCAGATCAGGCAGCGTTCTGCTTGCAGCTCCGGGACCTGGAGCGGCTGAATATGGTCGACTTGCCATTCCCCGCGCGCGTGCAGCGCCTGGATTTCTTCTTCGGGGAGCTTGCCCTTCATGGCGACGAGGGTACCATTCTTGGCTACGTGGCGACCCGCGAGTTGCGCAAAATCATCCAATGATGCAAACGCTCGCGACGTCACGATGTTGCACTCGGCAGGATCGATCGTTTCTATGCGCGCATGCTGCGATTGCAGGTTGGGCAGCCCCAACGCACCGCTCATCTGACGCACGAACGCGGTCTTCTTTTCGACAGCGTCAACGCAGGTCACAGACCACTGGGGCCGCATGATGGCCAGAACGACGCCAGGCAGCCCGCCGCCCGAGCCGACGTCGTAGACCTTGGCCGGCGCATCGGGCGCAGCCAGCGCCTCGCTAAAGGGCTTTACGGCCGCAAGGCTATCGAACAGATGCTGCACAAGCATCTGCTGCGGATCGCGGATGGCGGTCAGGTTGTACGTGCGATTCCAGCGCTGCATCTGCGCCAGGTAATTGAGCAGCTTGGCGATGGCGCCGTCATCGGCGGTCACGCCCAGCTGCTCGCATGCGCGAGTGAGTCGGCCGGCCATGTCGATGCCGGCCTGATTGGCGGGCGCGCTCATGCCGCTTGCTTGCGCGAGCCGTAATGCAGGCGCTTCAGGTGAATGAGCAGGAGCGAAATGGCAGCCGGCGTGACACCGGAAATGCGCGCGGCCTGGCCGATCGTTTCCGGACGATGCGTCTTGAGTTTCTGGCGCACTTCGAAGGACAGGCTGGTCACGGCGTCGTAGTCGACGTCCGCCGGGATCGGCTGCTGTTCATGGGCGATGTGCTTTTGCACTTCGTCCTGCTGGCGCGCGATATAGCCGGCGTACTTGACCTGGATCTCGACCTGCTCCGAGAGCACGTCGTCGTCGACAACGCCCGGGCCGGCCAGCAACGTGCCGTCCGCGTTCTGGGCGGCCATCAAGGCTTCGTAGGTCACGTTCGGCCGTTTCAACAGGTCGGCTAGTGAGTACTCACGTTCAATTGCCTTGCCCAGCAGGGGTTCGGCCACCTCGGCCGGGAGCAGGCGCGGATTGACCCACGAAGACTTCAGGCGTTCGACTTCGGCAGCGACTGCGTCGCGCTTACGGTTGAACGCATCCCACCGCGCATTGTCGACAATACCGAGCTGGCGGCCGATTTCGGTCAGGCGCAGATCGGCATTATCTTCGCGCAGGCTGAGGCGGTATTCGGCGCGGGACGTGAACATGCGGTACGGCTCGGTCACGCCGCGCGTGACCAGATCATCGACGAGCACGCCGAGGTACGCTTCGTCGCGGCGCGGGGTCCACTGCTCGCGGTCCTGAGACTTCAGTGCGGCATTGACGCCAGCCAGCAGCCCCTGGGCCGCGGCTTCTTCGTAGCCGGTGGTGCCGTTGATCTGCCCGGCGAAGTAAAGCCCTTCAATGGCCTTGGTTTCCAGCGTGCTCTTGAGTCCACGTGGATCAAAGTAGTCGTATTCGATGGCGTAGCCGGGCCGCATGATGTGCGCGTTTTCAAGGCCGGGCAGCGAATGAATCAGATCCAGCTGCACATCGAACGGCAGGCTGGTCGACACGCCGTTGGGATAGACCTCGTGCGTGTCCAGCCCTTCCGGTTCCAGGAAGACCTGGTGCGACTGCTTGTCGGCAAACCGATGGATCTTGTCCTCGATGGACGGGCAATAGCGAGGACCCACGCCCTCGATGACGCCGCTATACATCGGCGAGCGATCGAGGCCGCCACGGATGATGTCGTGGGTGCGCGCGTTCGTATGGGTGATCCAGCACGGCAGCTGGCGCGGGTGCATGGCCACGTTGCCCATGTAAGAGAACACGGGGACCGGGTCCAAGTCGCCGGGCTGTTCTTCAAGGATGGCGTAGTTGATCGTGCGTCCATCGATGCGCGGCGGCGTGCCGGTTTTGAGGCGGCCTTGGGGAAGCTGCAGTTCCTTCAAGCGCTGGCCCAACGAAATCGCGGGCGGATCACCAGCGCGGCCACCGGAGTAGTTCTGCAGGCCCACGTGGATCAGGCCATTCAGAAACGTGCCGGCGGTCAGCACTACCGTCTTGGCACGGAACTTCAGCCCAACTTGCGTGACGGCGCCGACGACACGATCACCCTCCACCATCAGGTCTTCGACAGCCTGCTGGAACAACCAGAGGTTCGGTTGATTCTCGAGGCGTCCGCGGATGGCTTTGCGGTACAGGACACGATCAGCCTGCGCCCGCGTTGCGCGAACGGCCGGACCTTTCGATCCGTTCAAGATGCGGAACTGGATGCCGGCCTCGTCGGTTGCCAGAGCCATGGCCCCGCCCAGCGCGTCCACCTCTTTGACGAGGTGACCCTTGCCGATTCCGCCGATGGACGGATTGCAAGACATTTGGCCAAGGGTCTCGATGTTGTGCGTGAGCAGCAGCGTCTGCGCACCGGTACGGGCAGCAGCCAGTGCCGCCTCGGTGCCGGCGTGGCCGCCACCGACGACGATGACATCGAATTCGCGGGGATAGTCCATGATGGGGGGAGGTAAAGAAGAGAGCGATCGGCGCTCATTATAGAGGCAGGGGTTGCATGTTTCACGTGAAACATGAGGGCTGGTTGTTTTATGTGCTGTTTGAAGCGTGGTGGCTCGGGGGGATGTGATCCTTAGCTTGGGGTAGCCAGGGATATCGGCATTTGCCGGTGTTTATCGGAGTGTTCCACGTGAAACACCTGGGTCGTTTGTCGACTGAGTACGATGCTCCAGTCGGTAAAACGTTTCACGTGGAATAGGGACGGCTATCGGGAGTAGCTGGACCGAGGCGCTCTGAATTGGGAGCGAGTCGAGTGTGGTCTCTCTGATGATGTCGGCGGCGTCGGGAGTGGCCTCAGCAAGCTCGGCTGCCGTAGGTGTCGCCAAGTGCGAGCTTCGAAGGCCAATGAGGATGACCTAGCCGATGTTTCACGTGAAACATCCGGGGCACCAGAGGAATGACTCGGCCCGCCCTTCCCTGCTGCAACTGACCTGAATGATCGATAACAATTGAACATTCAATAGTCGGCGGCCCAATACACCCTGGTCAAAGCAATCCCGCAAGTCCACCGCAGGGCCTGTCTGGCAAACGTATTCGCCCACACGTCGCAAGTTTTGCACATATCCAAACTCTGGTCGCTGCGAAGTTTCACGTGGAACATCGCACACCCAATTGGACCCCGCTACACGCGGCCGTCCCACACTGCGGATATCAGAGATCGCCGACGCGGGAGTATCGGACAGAGGCCGTTGCCAAGTGCGTCCGGCTATAGCCAGAACACTCACATCACTTGCCTGGTCCCGCGATTACGTTCTGGAAGGGGCATCCAAGTCCATTTGGCTGCTCTATTCCGTATCCTGCTCTAGACGCGCGCAAGAGGTCCGCTTATGCACGGAACCCCGGGCAGCGACACTCCACCTGGCTAGACTGAGGAGAACGTCTCAGCGCGTGTGGAGAAATGCTGTTGGCCCCCCTGCCTTCATTCACCGGCTGCGGTTCCCCGCCCTCGCAGCCAACGGCCGATCGTTGTTTCACGTGAAACAACGGCTTCGGTCGACTGCTACGTTGTTCAACCGTTTACTGGAACGTCAACGTGCCATTTTCTCTGCGTCCGGCCGTCCGCAAAGAGCTGAAGACAGCGTTTCGCTTCGGGATGTGCGCTGCATAAACTCGCTGAATCGTGCGAATGGGCTGGGCATGCGTGCGATAACGCGCTGCAAAGTCAGGGGGAAAAAGGCTGTTTCACGTGGAACACTACCCGGCCTGCAACATTGAGAAGGCATATCACTACCCTGATACGTCGAGTCTGGCGGTAGGCCACGCAAGCCGATGCAGCTTCATTGGAGCGACGGCCGTATCAAGGCTTCTGGCCTTTTCAGAAATGAACGCCGATATTGAGAGCCACAAAGGCCGCGCTGCGCTCCAACAAAAAACCCCAAAAAGCCGATTCCCTTACGCGTCCTCGCTTCGTAGAGGAAGTTCCACGTGAAACACATTGACGGGCATGAGGAAAAGTAGCGTCGGTGTTTCACGTGAAACACCCCTCAGAGCGTTCCGGGCTTTAAACGCCTGGGTCGGGATCTCAGTTGCCGCAGGTGCCAGCCCGCATGCGGATAGCTGCCCTCACGGCCCCCCAACCTATGTCGCGACAGATCGTCGATACCTGACGTCACCGCGGCGAAAAGGTAAGAAAGATGAAAAATATCGATTTATTCCCCCCTTACCTACCCCCTACCCGAAAATTCATATTTTTTTGTTCATGGCTCGCTGAACTGTGAGCGATAGCCCAAACCAACGGCGGTAGGTCGTTTCTGAATTCGCATGTCGGCGCGTGCTTCGACGAAGTGTTAACCACAGCGTTGTCCACAAACCAGATCAAGCTGCCAACAGTCCTTCGTCCATTGAGTTCGGCGACGCGACCAAAATTCGGGACGTCGGCCAGATCCGGCTGTGATGCTCCCAATCAGACATTGGGTTTATCCACAGACGCCTATCAACGACAAGACTCTATGAAAAGAATCGGATAGCGAAGCGCAAAGCCAGGGTTACGCACATTCTTATCAACAGGCAAGGCCGCGAAACGACCAGGACGCAGCGGCCGAATCACCACAAGAACACACAGGCGGACCTGTCAGCCCCGAGAAGCCGGGCACCCGAGTATCTTCCCTGACCCGCCCATTCCTCTATTCAGAGAGAGAGATCTCTTATCCATAGCCTCGAAGGCAACGAGCTCAAGATGGCAATGCGGTGCACACCGATGCACGACGGCAACTGGTTGCCGGCGGACCCAAAATCACGAAAGCAATTCCGCGTTAGAAATCAAAGAGAAAGCCGAAAAGCGAAACCTGAGGCCACTGCGGAAGCGGAGTTCAATAACCGCTGAACTCTTCCACGAGTGCACGGTCAAATCGCGCAGCCTAAACATCGGGGCGATTTATGCACAAAATTATCCCCACCCCAATATTGAATGAGCGGTTCGCGGCCATCGGGCATGGTCACTGACCCGAAGCTAATCTTGCTCGCACTCCCGCTGCGCCGCCATCATCCATATGGGCGAGGCGCCTCTGGCTTCATGTGAAACCTGTGGACAGGTCGCAAGGAAAATTCCGACGCGAAAACTAGTTTGCCCAGCGCAGCGCGCAACCCCCCAACCGGTCAACCCGAGCCGCCGAATCATCCGCAATTCCTGTTCCCGCGACCTCACCCTTTCGGCGATATCCCCATTTCTATCCACAGGCGCAGGCCGTCAATTTGGATAGTGAGTGGCGTAATTCTGTGCATAACCGGCATGGGGATATCTTTGTGAACAACAAACGCCAAACCACGAATTTACGCACGATGACCGACGCCAAAGTCGCATGTAGACGCTCGGATTCGGGTAAACAAACCTCGCGAACACCCGGGCAAAAGACGAGTTTCCCTATGAAAACGTTGATTAAACGGCTTCTAAGCACGCCTGACGCAAGCAGGGAATCTATTCACGGGGAGCAAAAAGACATCGCCTGCATTAATGCAGAAATCTGTGCAAAACCCCGTTCACTGACGCGCGATTGCTTCATAACTGATCACCCGCGAGCTCATGTCCGGAAATAATTATCCACAGAGTTATCCAGTGCTCGAGGATATGTTAGTGAACACTAACAGTGTGAAGATACACGCCAGGGTTGAGGGCTGCAGCGCACGTCGCGACGCGAGCGGTTCAGCGTTATTGAGCAGATAGAAACGAGCGCTGCAGAGCTGCAGCAAAATCACTTCACAAACCGAAATGGCTGCCCAAATGAAACAACGCCCCAGACCGTGAGGTCTTGGGGCGTTGTAGCCAGGCCTAGCCTGGCTGACGGGAAATTGGGATTTCCCGATTTAGAGCGGGCGAATTTCGGCCGCTTGAGGTCCTTTCGGACCATCTTTAACTTCGTATTCGACTTCCTGGCCTTCGTTCAGGCTGCGATAGCCGCGACCCTGGATGGCGGAAAAGTGTGCGAACACATCGGTGCCGCCCACGTCCGGCGTGATGAAACCGAAACCCTTGTCAGCGTTGAACCACTTGACTTTGCCCTTCTGAGCCATTTTCTCTAGCGTCCTGTAATTAAATCGAAATGCAATGAATCAAGGACGCCGTGCGAACTGAACGATCGGTGCAAAACCAGTGTTCCCGCTTGTCGCCAGAGCGGCAGAAACGAGTCTGCTCGCGCTTGAATCAACTGCGGAATCAGCATACTCATCCGGCATTACCGAGTCATATAGTTGTTTACCCCAATGTCGCTTTTTTTTCACTGGAACGGCAGTACCGCCAGGCGGAATTAGCCATGCCGACGCGCCAAAACCGTATAAATGGGACCCGTCACGATCACCACAAAAACCATGCGCGTGACGTGAAACGCTGTCACCACCGGAACGCCCAGCTGCAGCACCTTGGCGGTGATCGCCATCTCCGCAATACCGCCCGGCGTCGTGCCCAGAATCAAGGTGGGAATGGGCGCAGCAGACCACAACGACAGCAAGGCGCCCACGCCGAAGGCCAGCGCCAATGCCAGCACCGTAAAGCCCGCCACTGCCGCCATGAAACGCGGCGCTGCGCGGAAAAAGTCTGGCCGGTACCGATCGCCAAGTGACCAGCCGATAAGCAGTTGCCCTGCTTTCGGCACATAGTCCGGCAATGCGGAAAGCTCGATGCTGGACGCGGTCAGCACCATTGCGACGAGCATGGGCCCAAGCACCCAGGGATTGGGCAACCGCAGCTTCGTAAACGTGGCACCGCCCATAATGGTCAGGGCCACCAACCCGGCCAGGCCAAGCGCATGCACGTCGCGCGGTCCCGGCACGGTGGGATCCAGGCCAGCCACGCCCCACCACTGGAATATGAAGGGCACCGTCACCACCACCAGCAATACGCGCACGCTGTGCGCGGTGGCAACGCGATCGATCCGCGCGCCATGGCGTTCGGCCAGGTTGGCCATTTCACTTGCGCCGCCGATGGCCGATGAGAACCACGCCGTCTTGAAGTCCACATCCGTGAAACGCCGAAGAATGGCGGTGCCCAGAAATGCGAGCGCCAGCGCGAACAGCATCCCCACGACAATAGGGCCTGCGTTGCTGCCAATGTGTCCTATAACCTGTGGCGTGAAATACAGCCCCAGCGATGCGCCGATGACCCATTGGCCCGCATTGCGCGCCGGCCGCGGACACGCAGTGCGCATGCCGGCAATCCGCGTGGCCGCAGTCAACAGCAGCGCGCCCAACATCCATGGCAGCGGCAGGTGGGCCCACACCGCAAGCAACGCGCCGGCCAGCGCAATACCAAACCCGCCCAGCACTCGCACCCGCATGTTCTGAACCACAATCCGATCCGCGTTAGAAGCTCATGAAAAATGAATTATGAGTTAGTGGGATACTTACGAAAACTTTCCTCGGCTACCCGTGTTCACTTCGCGTCCAACATGATCCGCTCCAAACTCCCCGACGTCGGCACCACCATATTCACCGTGATGAGCCGCCTGGCCATCGAGCACAAGGCCATCAACCTGGGCCAGGGCTTTCCTGACTTCGATCCGGACCCAGCGCTGTGTGCGCTGGTCACCAAGGCGATGGCCGACGGCCACAACCAATATCCATACATGCCGGGCGTCGCGCCGCTACGCGAAGCCATCGCGGCCAAGACGCGCGAACTCTACGGCCATGCATACGATCCCGAAACCGAAATCACGGTGACCAGTGGCGCCACCGAGGCGTTGATGGCCACGGTATTGGCGGCGGTAGGCAGCGGCGACGAAGTGGTGGTGATCGAGCCCTGCTATGACTCGTACCTGCCGGCGATTCGCCTGGCCGGCGGCACCGCCGTCCCCGTGCCGCTGCGCGCGCCCACCGAAGCCGATCCGTACTACCGCATCGACTGGCAGCGTGTGCGCGACGCCATCACGTCCAAGACCCGTCTGTTGATGCTGAACTTTCCGCACAACCCCACCGGCGCGGTGCTTGACGAGAGCGACCTGGACGCGCTTGAAGCGATCGTCCGCGATACGGGCGTGCTGCTGGTCTCGGACGAGGTCTACGAGCACATCGTGTTCGACGGCAAACCTCATGCCAGTGTGGCGCGCCGCCCGCTGCTTGCCGAACATGCGTTCGTGATCTCGTCGTTCGGCAAGACCTATCACACCACCGGATGGAAGATCGGCTATTGCTGCGCACCGCGCCAACTGAGCGCCGAGCTGCGCAAGGTGCACCAGTTCATGGTGTTCACGGTGCCGTCGCCGATGCAGTTTGCGCTGGCGGAATTCATGCGTGATCCCAAGCCTTACCTGGATCTGCCGGCGTTCTATCAGGCCAAGCGGGACCGCTTGTCGCAAGGCCTGGCGCAGACGCGATTCCGGCCGCTGCCCAGTCCCGGCACGTTCTTCCTGCTGGCTGACTACAGCCAGATCTCCAAACAGAACGAAGCCGACTTCGCGCGCGACCTGACCGTCAACCATGGCGTGACCGTGATTCCGGTGTCCGCGTTCTATCGCCAGCCCGACGCGCCTGAATCGAATCATCGGATCGTGCGCTTCTGCTTTGCCAAGAAGGACGCAACGCTGGACGCGGCGCTGGAGCGTCTGAAGCAGGTCTGAGGGTCAATATCTGAGTAAAAGCTCACATATGAAAATGCGGTCGAATCGACCTCATTATGTTTGAAAAAAAAGGGGCGCCAAAAGGCACCCCTAAGCATTTGCCGGTCCCGCAATGCGTCAGCCCGCGCATCGGCCGGTGCGCGGACCCGCTTCATCAGACCGGCCCAGCGGCAACCTTTCTTGCGGCGCGCACACGGCGCAAAATCTGCGGCACGATCACCACTGCCGCCGCGCCCACCCACAGGGCGATCGACACGGGGCTTGCGAACAGCACGCCCACGTCGCCATCCGTCATCGACAGCGCACGGCGCAGGTTCTGTTCCATCATGTTGCCCAGCACGACACCCAGCACGAGCGGCGCCATCGGCACACCGAACTTGCGCAGGAAGTAGCCCAGCGTGCCAATGCCCGCAACCAGCAGCAGATCGAAGGTGCCCGCGTTGATTGCATAGACGCCGATGTAGCTGATGCACAGGATGCCCGGCACCATCAGCCAGCCCGGCACGGACAGCACTTTGGAGAAGAACCGCACCAGCGGCACGTTCATCACGAAGAGCAGCACGTTTGCGACGAACAACGATGCGATCAGGCCCCACACCAATTCCGGCTTGGTATCGAACAGGACCGGTCCCGGCGTGATGTTGTAGAGCGTCAGCGCGCCCATCATCACGGCGGTGGTGCCGGAACCGGGCACGCCCAGCGTCAGCATCGGAACGAAGGAACCGATCGCCGACGCCGTGGCGGCGGCTTCCGGCGCGACGAGTCCACGCATGTCGCCCTTGCCGAACTTGGCCTCGGGATCCTTGGCTTCGATGATGCGCTTTTCCTGCGAGTACGCGACCGCCGCAGCCACGCTGGCGCCTGCGCCGGGCAGCACCCCCACGCCGAAGCCTACGAATGCACTGCGCACCACGCTCCACCACGTATAAGCCATCTCCTTCAGGTTGAAGAGCTTGCGGCCGCTGGGCTTGACCTCGACGCTGTGGCCGGCCATCACCTTCTCAAGCATCTCCAGCATCTCGCTGACCGCGAACAACGCGATGACGACCACGACGAAATCGATGCCGTCGGCCAGATGCACGGACTCGAAGGTATAGCGGTAAACGCCCGAATTCGAATCCACGCCCACCACCGAAATGGACAGGCCGATCATCGCCGCCAGCACGCCCTTGACCGGCTGCTTGCCGAGCAGGCTGGTCAGGCAGCAGAACGCAAAGATCATAAGCACGAAGTATTCGGCGGGGCCAAATGCGAGCGCCCATTTCGCCAGCAGCGGCGCGAGCAGGATGATGCCCACGACCGACACGATGGCGCCAAAGAATGCGGACCATGCAGACAAGGACAACGCCACGTTGGCCAGGCCCTGCCGCGCCAGCGGATAGCCGTCCAGCGTCGTCATGATGGCACTCGCTTCGCCCGGCACGTTCAGCAGGATCGCGGTGATGCGGCCGCCATACTCCGCGCCCACATATACCGCGGCCAGCAGGATCAGCGCCGTTTCGGGCGGAAGATTCATGGCGAAGGCGATGGGGATCAACATCGCCACGCCATTGACCGGCCCCAGCCCCGGCAACACGCCCACCATGGTTCCGATGAAGGAGCCGATGGCAGCCACCAGCAGGTTCGTCAGCGAAAACGCGACGCCAAAGCCTATCGACAGATGATCGAGAATGCCGCTCATATCAGGTTCTCCAGCAGTCCGCCGGGCAGGACTACGTCCAGCACCTTGTCGAACAGCACGAAAAAGAAAATGCTCATGACGCCGCCGCCGATCGCGCACTTGAGCCAACTGCCGCCAAACAGGCGGCCCACGAAGATCGTCATGAGCGACGTGGCGACAATGAAGCCCAGCCACTGGAAGAGAAACGCATAGGCGGTCACAAACACCACCATCAGCGCGATGCGCCCGTTGGCGCCGACAGGGTTGCGCTCGACGGCGTGGCCGCCTTTGTAGACGAGCCACAGCCCGCACAGGCCGATGATCAGCGCCAGCAGCAGCGGGAAGGCGCGTGGCCCGACGGGTTCGTAGGCGAAAGGCGCCTCGATGCTCCATCCGGCCGCCGTCATGAAGACGGCCAGCGCCAGGGCGGCAATGCCCAGAATTCGATCGTTCATGGTCCAGGTTCCGTTCAAATCCGATCGCGCGGCGCAGCGGGACCTGCCGCCGGCCTGAAATGGCGGCAGGTGTGCCCTGGCGGGCGCGATCGGGGGTCGGGCCTTGCGGCCGGCTTACTTTTTGATCAGGCCGAAGGTGTCGGCCAGTTCGCCGTACTGCTTGACCTGGTTTTTGACGTAGGCGTCCAGTTCGGGGCCGGTCTTGTTGAAGGGGAACAGGCCCTGCTGCTGGCGCAGCTTCTCGAACTCGGGTGCGGCCGTCGTCTTGTTGAACGCGTCCACCCAGAACTGGTAGTCGGCGTCAGACACCTTGGGACCCACGTAGAAGCCACGGATGATCGGCCAGACGATGTCGTAGCCCTGTTCCTTGGCGGTGGGCACGGAACCCAGCTTGCCCGGCAGGCGCTGGTCGTTGAAGACCGCCAGCACGCGAATCGGGGCGCCGCCTTCCAGCATCGTGAATGCTTCGGCCGCATCGCCCATGTAGGCCTGGATATGGCCACCGCGCAGCGCCGTCACGGCCTCACCGCCGCCTTCGAAGGCGACGAAGCGCATCTTCTTGAAGTCCACGCCCGCCGCCTTGGCTGTCAGCGCCGCCTTCATCCAGTCCTGGCTGCCCACGGTGCCACCCGCGCCCAGCACGATCTTGGTCGGATCCTGCTTGAAGGCGTCCATCAGGCTCTTCAGGTCGGTGTACGGCGAGTCGTTGCGCACCACGGCCACGCCGTAATCGGTGCCGATCGCGGCCAGCCAGCGCACGTCGTTGACGTTGTACTTGCCGAACTTGCCCTGCGCCAGGTTGAGCAGCGAGCCGCCGGAGAACGCAACGATGGTGCCCGGCTCATTCGGATGCTGGGCCACGATGTTGTTGTATGCCACCGCGCCAATGCCGCCCGGCATGTAGACGATGCGCATGGCGCTCTTGAGCGCCCCACTCTGCTTCAGGCCTTCGGTGGCCAGGCGGCACGTCAGGTCGAATCCGCCACCAGGCTGCGCCGGCGCAATGCACTCCGGGCGGCGGGGTTCATCGGCCGCATGGGCCGCGCCGAGGGACAGGGTGATGGCGCCAAGCGCCGCCATGGCTGCGATGCGCAGCTTCAGGGTCGTCTGCATTCTTGCGTCTCCAGGATTTATAGGTCTAGGTATCGCTGGCAGCGGCTACGGCGAATGATCGCGTCCAGCGGCTCCAGTGGACGCAACCGTACAAAACCGAAGCTTTCCATAAGCTTTCAATTTCGGCCGATTTCGTGACGCGGCGCAGCATCCGGTCCCGTTTGCAGGGTAAACACCAACGCCGCGCGCAGGCCCGGCTGCCCCACCCGGTTCTCGAGCACGAGCCGGGCGCCCAGGATTTCAGCGATGGTGCCCACGATCGCCAGGCCCAGGCCGGCCCCGGTGGTGTTCTTGCCTGCCGCGCCTCGCCGGAAGCGTACGCACGCCCGGGCAATGTCCTCGTCCGACATGCCCGGGCCGTCGTCTTCCACCAGTAGCCGGGCCTGGTCTGTGCCGGTCTCGATCCGGACGGTGACCACACCACCGGCGCACGCATAGCGGATGGCGTTGTCGACCAGGTTGCTGACCGCTTCCCGCAACAGCCACTCCGCCCCGCCGACGACAACCGGCCTGCAGTCCGCCTCCAGGCCGATGTCCAACTGCCGGCCTCGGGCATTGGGTAATTGGGTACGGATCACCCCGTCCGCGAGGTCCACCAGGTCCACCGATTCGGGCGCCAAACCGCCTTCGGCCAGAGAAGCGTCTTTAGCGCGCGCCAGCGCGAGCATCTGGTTGGTGGTGCGTACGGCCCTGTCCAACCCCTCTTGCATCGCCAGAAGGGCTGTACGGACCTCCTGGGGGTCTGTTTCGCGCAGGGCATAGGCGGTCTGGGTCCGCAAAACGGACAAGGGCGTGCGCAATTGGTGCGACGCGTCGTCCAGGAACTGCGCCTGCACCCTCCCCAAGGCCGCAAAACGGGCCATATGGAGGTTTACGGCTGCCACCAGGGGTAGGACCTCCCCCGGCATGTCGGACGCGCTGACGGGGCTTAAATCGTCTGCAGAGCGTCCTTTGACTTCCTGACGCAGCCGCTCCAGGGGGCGCAGGGCCATGAAAACGCCCAGGATGATCACCAGGACGCTGATGAGGATCACGGCAAGGTCCCGCTCCACCGACCGCACCAAAACCTTGTGGAGGAACGCCTGACGGCTTTCCAGGCCCTCCGCGACCTGCACGATCACCCGGCCGCCCTGGTTCGCATACAGCGGCGGATCCATGGGCCGGGCCAATGCCGCCACCCGGACGGGCTGGCCCTGGTAGGTCGCGTAGAAAAACCGCGGTTCGCCCGACACGAGGGGCTGCTCCGGCAGAGGCAGCCCGGGATGGCCGATCTCGGCCAGCCCGTCTTCGGTTGCCACCCGGTAGAACACGCTGCCATTGGCCGTCAGCTCGAAAAATTCAAGCATCAGGTAGGGCTGCTCCATGGCTAATCCACCGCTGGCTGTGGATATGTTGTGGTCGATCGCGCGAAGCGCGCCGGCGAGAGACCGGTCGTAGGCATTGTCGACCTGGTTGCGCAGCTGGTGGTTGGACAGCCAGAGCGCACCCATCATCACGAAGACGAGAGTCGGAATCAGCCACCAGAGCAACTGCGTTTTCAGCGTTCGGGCGCGTTTTTTCGCCGAAAAATCAACGCTGTTTTGCGGACTTCTAGTTGTCAACAAGGTTCTCCAGGCAGTAGCCCATGCCGCGCATGGTCACGATCTGCACACCAGTTTCCGCCAATTTTTTGCGCAATCGGTGAACCAGGACCTCGATGGCTTCCAGGTTGATGTCGGCATCGTCCGTGAGGATGCGGTCCAGGATCTGCTGCTTGTTGATGGGTTCGCCGCTTTTCTGGATCAGCACCCGAAGGACCGCATGTTCACGTGGGGATAACTGCAAAGGCTGTCCATTGACCGTAAATTTCTGCGCGGAAGTTTCAAAAACCAGGTTTCCCAGCGCGAGGCGCGGATGTTCGCGCCCGCGGCTGCGGCGAATCAGCGCAATCAATCGCGCTTCCAACTCTTCCACAACAAAGGGTTTCGGCAGGAAATCGTCCGCTCCCTCGTGAAGTGTTCCGATTCTCTCGGCCAGTGAATCGCGCGCGGTCAAGACCAGCACCGGCGTACGGTCGTCCCGCGCGCGAATCTTCGCCAGCAAAGTATGGCCATCCATGCCGGGAAGTCCGAGATCCAGGATGACCGCATCGAAATCTTCGACGGCCAGCCTTCTTTCGGCGACAAGTCCGTCATCAGCCCATTCCACGACAAAGCCGGCATGTCTGGCCAGGCTTCTAGACAGCCAGCGGGCAAGTTCAGCTTCATCTTCGATCAGGAGGATACGCATGGACGCAGTCCGGGGGGCGGTGGATGGGCGGAATGGGAAAGCATGTTTGGCTTTTCCTTTTTTTTTCTTTATATAAAGACTAATGATTAATAAGGGCTGTGGATAACTACCTTAACCCTGAAAACCTCTTTCTTTTCATTGCCTTGCGTCCGTTTTTGCTTGTGCAAGAACTCTGTGTGGGAAAAAAGCTGAAGTTGGACAAGATTTTGGACCGCGTCCGAAACCCCTGCTTGTTCAACTTGCCTCCACAACATGTGCACAAGCGCGCTACTTAGGAGTTATCCACAGGGCATTTTTGGCAACTGGGTCCCGGGAAGCGCCCTTTTACTCCGGAAAACCGCCCTACGCCTACCCGGATTTTTGCCCTTGCAGCGCCCCAAAACGGGCCGCTACGCGGCGATTGGAATCGGGTATTCGAGGGGTGACCTGAGCGGTTTGTTGACGGTGCGCTGAACAAAAAGTGAGCAGGATCCGCCGTAGAATCCGGCCATGGATAGCGACTTGAAACTGCGCCGACCGGCCTGGGCCAGGCGGTTGAAACGCGGACTTTTGGCGGAAAATTTAGCCTTGACGTTGTGTGCGGCCGCGTTGGTTGGCGCCCTGGGGGCGCTGGCAACGGTGGTGTTTCGCGAACTGCTTGGCTGGATGCAATTATTGGTAGGGGGCGACGAGGTTCCCCACGGCATGGTGTCGCTGGCGCGTGGGCTGGACCCCTGGCAGCGGTTTCTGATGCCAGCGGCCGGGGGCGCGATCGCCGGCCTGATCCTGCAGGCTGCCACCCGATGGCTGCCCCGGCGGGGGGCAGCCGACTATATGGAAGCCATCTCGATCGGCCGTGGCGTCATCGGCTTTCGCCAGACGGTCGCGCGCAGCCTGTCCTCGATTTTTTCAATCGGATCCGGCGCATCGATCGGCCGCGAGGGACCGATGGTGCAACTGGCGGCAATGTGTGCATCATTGACGGGCCGCTATCTGGTCTTGCCGCCCCGCCATCTCCGGCTGCTGGTGGCCTGCGGCGCGACGGCGGGCATCACCGCCGCATACAACGCGCCGATTGCCGGCGCGGTGTTCATTTCAGAGATTGTGTACGGCGTGATTTCAACGGCGACGCTGGTGCCGCTGGCCGTCGCTTCCGTGGTCGCCAACATCGTGACGCGCCAGGTGCTGCGCTACGACGCGGTCTTTCAGATGCCGCATTTCGAGTTCGTGTCGGGGTGGGAAGTGATCAATTACCTGGGACTTGGCCTGATTGCAGGTCTGGCCGCGCCCCAATTCCTGCGATTTCTGGACTTGTCCCGCGCGGCGTTTCGCCGGTTGCCGTTTCCGATCTGGGTGAGGATGGCGGTAGGCGGGCTGGTTGTCGGCGCGCTGTCCGTGATCGATCCCGCGGTGTGGGGCAACGGCTACAGCGTGGTGAACAGCATATTGCATACGGATTGGGCGTGGCAGGCGGTAGCCGCACTGCTGTTGCTCAAGACATTGGCTACGGCGGCCAGTGTCGGGTCCGGCGCTCTAGGTGGAGTCTTCACGCCGACCTTGTTCGTGGGGGCGGCGCTGGGCGCCTTGTACGGGACTGCGCTGCAGGGCCTGTTTCCGACCGGCAGTTTGTCGGCGGTGTCCAGTTATGCCGTCGTGGGAATGGGCGCGCTGCTGGCGGCCACCACGCATGCGCCGCTGATGTCGATCTTGATGATTTTCGAGATGACGCTGAGCTATGAAGTCATGTTGCCGTTGATGCTGGCGTGCATGACGGGGTACGTCATTGCGCAGCGCATCCGGCCGGAGTCCGTCTATGCGAAATCGCTGGCGAAAAACAGGATCGCCGCGCATTTTAAGGCCAGAAAAGGCAGGCCGATAAATTATGAGTAAAAGCTCATATTTCCGAATCGGCTCTTTGGATATTTGAGAGTTTTGCAAGAGCCCATTAATCAAGGGGCTTTTGCATGAAGACGCGCTTCAGCCCAATCTCCGTGGCGCGATGCGTTTCCACATAGCCGCGCCGCGTGTAGATGGCGATGTTCTCGCTCATCACTTCCTGGGTGTAAAGCCGGATGCGTGAAAAGCCGGCGCGGCGCGCGGCGTCTTCGGCCCACTGCAGCAGCGTCCGGCCGTGGCCCTTGCCTTGCGCGGTTGGCGATACGGCGATGTTGTCCAGCAACATGCAACTGTCGTCGGTTTCTGGAATCAGCACGATGAGGCCTTCGATGCCGTCTTCCGATTCCAGGACGTGAACCACGCCTTGCGCGACGCGCGCCGGATAGTCGTCCAGCATGGGACCAGGCGTGGCGCCGTTGCGTGCGATGTAAGGGGTGTACGCGTCGCGGACGATGCGCTCGAGGGCGGGGACGTCGCCGGCGAGGGCGACGCGGATAAGAAGTGCGAGGGGATTCTTATTCACGGCGAGACAATCCAGGCTTTTTCGCGGTCGACGTGATCGAGAATATCCCGAAAGGAATTCAGTGCGGCGTGCGCGATCGTTTCGTCCTGGTGATGTTCGCTTTTCCAATAGCCGAACGCGAACGATGGTGGTGAGCAGACCTAACGACCGTTGCAAGTCAGGTGCTGCGCAGGATAGGACAGAAAGAAGCGGTGTCGGTCAACGCAGCGCGTTAGAGTGTTGAGAACGCGAAAATTGCCCCAGATAGTGCTTCCGCGTATCGCATAGCTCTTGCCAGAAAGTCTATGATTCGTAAAATTTAGCGCGGGCTACGCAAGGAACTTTCTTTCTTGCAATCGAACCATACAGGGCCATGACAGAAGTAGAGATCCGCAATTCACTGATAACGCGGTTGGCCTCCTCCCCGGCAGGCGCAGACGCGTCATTCATTTCTGAGCTATTCCTCGATAACTTTTCGCGTCGAGCGGATCTTGTGATGGCTAACGGCAAGCTGGCAGTTTTTGAAATCAAAAGCAGCCGCGACACGCTCGATCGATTGGTAGGCCAGTTGGAAACCTATTTGCTCCTTTTTGAACACGTGACGATCGTGTGCGCCTCAAAGCACCTCGCAGGTGTCGAAGCGGTGGCGCCGAGTGGCGTAGGGATCTGGGAAGCTCAAGGTGATGGATCGATGCGCATCGTCCGACGGGCACGCGCCCGAAGCATATCCTCGAAAAAAAGCTGGGTCAGCTTTTTGCCGGTCGACGAGTTGCGGGCGCTCTTGCGTATGAATGAAATACGCGCAGTTGGTACTCGCGGCGAACTGGTGCAGGCAATCGACAGTGTTCCCGTGAAGGTTGTGCGTGCGTATGTGCTGTCATACATGAAGCGGCGGGCGCAACGAATTCACAACCTGCAAGAGCGAAAAAAGGGAATGCTGCGGGGATCCGATTGCGCCGATCCCCTTTCCCGCATGGCGCAATACCTCCTGAAGATTCAGCAGTCCGCGCCGGTCGCGATTCCGCGTAAGGTCGCCGCTTTATAGGTCGTCGTCTTCACCATGGCTAATGGCACCGCTGGCAATGGCCTCGGAAAAATCTATTTGTCGGGCGAGGTGAATATTGACCCTCACCGCAATCCAGGGGCCTGCTGCGCGGGCATATGGATCGCCTTTTGCCGTATCGACGGTTTTGGATTCACCCCAAATTTTCCTGGCGCCAATGTCGTGGTCTGCGTCCAGAATCGCCTCCGCCGCTGATCGATAACCTTCCTCAAGGTCTTTGATTCTGGGTCGCCTTTCGAATGACCACTCTAGTTCACGCGGATAGTCGATGCGGGGAACGATCTTCATTACCGCCGGCACAGCGTCGTAGACGACCGAATGAATCGAGCCGTGGTCACCATATACTGCAACCGTGTCGCCACCAATGCGGGCATGCAACTGGCGCTCGAGGATTCCGATGGATCCTCGGCTTTTTCCGTCGTCATCCGTGTACGGAATTGTTGAAGAGGGAAAGCTGGTGGCTAACACCGAGATCACGACTTCCGGGAATTCGGCACGTATTTGATTGATGGTGTGGATGCATGCCGTCGTGTAAGCGGTCATCGCCTCGCGTACGTATTGGCAATCAATAAACACTATGGCACTTCTGGCGTCGTCGAGCGCGCTTAGCGCGTTCACGACGATTGACGTCTGTGCGTCGAAGTCACGAATTCGGAACGCCACCCTTCCCCACGTTCGTTCGATCTGCTGGCCTTGCTTGATGACGTCACGAACGCCGGAGTCTGAACTGATTTGAACGACGGGGATTGCACCTGGATACGTGGCTGCAAACTCTCGCCATGCACCAAAAGCGCCGGTTCGGTCGCGCAAAGCTTTCTGTTGTTCAGGTAAGTGCGTTGCGTCGGTGGTGAGGTCGAGAAAGTAGGGAAGACCGCCCATGGCCTCTTGCGCCTTTTCCGCGCCCCTGCCGAAGTCCTGTGCATTGCGCCACTTGCCCAAAGTCAGGATGGGCATGATTTTCGCTTTGCGGGCAGGATCGAGCATCTCCAAGCCCTTAAGCTCCGCTTGTCGCGCCCGGAGGGTGGGGAAGTAATGGTAGTCGTCGAAGTTCACATCCATCGTGCTGGGTCTCCTCCGGTGGGTATCGGGGTTGTTGTGGCTATCGTCGCGACGCGTGCGCGATCCGTGCCGCTGAAAACCAGACTGGTGATTTCGCAGAGAGGCGTGGATGCGGTTAAGTGACAATAGACACTCCCAGCCCAACGAGTTTTGATCTTCGTCAGGTGGTTTCAGTCAGACTGCAGGTTTCCATTGGATTGCGGCAGGACGCGGCTTTGTGCACGCAATGAAACCGCTACTTCCCAATACAAAAACTGGAGAAAATCTCCCCCAGCAGATCATCGCTGGTGAACTTGCCAGTGATGCTCGACAAGCTGTCATGCGCCAACCGCAGTTCCTCGGCAAACAAGTCCAACACCCGGTCATCCTGGCTGGCATGCGCGGCAGCCAGTTCCAGATGCTCCGCCGCCTCCTGCAACGCATGCAAATGACGTTCGCGCGCCAACCAAGGCGATTCCGCACCCGGATTCCAGCCCGCAATTTGCAGCAGTTCCGCGCGAAGCGCATCCAGGCCGGCGCCGCGTTTGGCCGAGATGCCCAGTTCGCCGGGGCCGGCGGAAAAGGGCTCGGGCAACAGATCCACCTTGTTGAACACCTTCAGCACCGGCGTGCGCGGCGGCAGCCGCGCGGTGATCTGCGCGTCCAGCTCGTCGCCTGGCTGGGTGGCATCCTGCAAATGGAGGATGACGTCGGCGCGCTCGATCTCTTGCCAGGTGCGGGCAATGCCGATGCTTTCCACCGTGTCTTCGGTTTCCCGCAGGCCGGCCGTGTCGACAATGTGCAGCGGCACGCCATCAATATGGATTTCCTGCACCACTTTGTCGCGCGTGGTGCCGGCGATGGGCGTGACGATGGCGATGTCGTCGCCGGCCAGCGCGTTGAGCAGGCTCGACTTGCCTACGTTGGGCTGGCCGGCCAACACCACATGCAGGCCTTCGCGCAGGATGACGCCCTGCCGCGCCTGCGCAATCAATGCGGAAAGATCGCTCGCCAGCGCGTCCAACGTCGGACGGGCCTGATACTTTTCCAGGAAGTCGATTTCTTCTTCGGGGAAGTCCAGGGTCGCCTCGACCAGCATGCGCAGATGAATGATGCGATCGGACAGGTCGTTCACACGCGCCGAGAATTCGCCTGACAGCGACGCCATGGCGCCGCGCGCGGCCGCCACGGACGACGCTTCAATCAGGTCGGCAACCGCTTCGGCCTGCGCCAGATCCATGCGGTCGTTCAGAAACGCGCGGCGCGTGAATTCGCCGGGTTCGGCCAATCGCACGCCCAGATCTCGGCCGGCGACCAGACAGCTATCCAGCACACGTCGCAGCACGGCCGGGCCGCCGTGGCCCTGCAGTTCCAGCACGTCTTCGCCGGTGTAGGAATGAGGCCCACGAAAGTAGATGGCAATGCCTTCATCCAGCAGTTCGCCGTCCACCGTCTTGAAGGGGAGATAGTGCGCATGGCGGGGAGTGAGATCGCGCTGGAACAGGCGCCGCACCAATCCGGACAGGTCCGCACCAGAAATGCGCACGACGCCGATGCCGCCTCTTCCGGGGGCGGTGGCGATGGCGGCGATGGGGGCGTAGGCGGACATATCAGGGGCAGAAGACAGGGCTAAACAATAGGGGAATATAACTGTTGCGCGGCGCGTTGTTTGCTGGTTACTGTGGCCCCGAGGTTCAAAACCCGAAACAACTCTGGGAGATCACGATGGCATCTCGGTTTTCGCGTGTATTGGCCTGCGGCGCTGCCGCGGTGGTGATGGCCTGTGGCACATACAGTTCGGCCATGGCTCGCGACCTGGTGATCGGGTTGAAGACCGAGCCCTCGTCGATGGATCCGCAATACCACGCGTTGACCCCGAACACGCAGATCTCCCAAACCATTTTCGATACGCTCGTTGCCACGGACGCGCAACTCAAGCCGCAGCCTTCGCTGGCGGAATCGTGGACCGTGGATGGCAAGGTCTGGACTTTCAAGCTGCGGCCGAACGTGAAATTCTCGGATGGCACGCCCTTCACCGCCGAGGATGTCGTGTTCACGTATGACCGCGTCCCGAAGGTGCCGAACAGCCCGTCGCCGTTCACGCTGTATCTGGGGTCCGTCGCCAAGACCGAAGCCGTGGATCCGATGACCATCCGCATCACCACCAAGGAAGTCGCGCCGAACCTGCTGGTCAATCTGGCGCAGTTGCCCATCCTGTCGAAAAAGGCCGCGTCGGGCCCGGCTGCGGAAGGCAAGACGACGACCGAATTGAACAGCGGCGATGGCCTGATCGGAACCGGACCCTACAAGTTCGTGTCCTGGAAGCGCGGCGCGGAATTCGTGCTGGCGCGCAACGACAACTACTGGGGCAAGAAACCCGAATGGGATCGCGTGGTCTACCGCCCGATCAGCAACGCGGCCGCGCGCGTTGCCGCGCTGTTGGCGGGAGACGTCGACATGATCGAAGATCCTCCCACCGACGACCTGCCCAAGCTCAAGTCCGACAAGAAGCTCTTTGTCGAGGAAACGCCGTCGGTGCGCGTGGTGTACGTGGCGCTGGACCAGTACGCGGAGCCGTCGCCCGGCGTGCAAGGCACCGACAAGAATCCGATGAAGGACAAGCGTGTGCGCGAGGCCTTGTCGCTGGCGATCAACCGCGATGCGCTGGTCGAACGCGTGATGGGCGGTGTCGCCCTGCCCGCGGGCAACCTGCTGCCGTATCCAATGTTTGGCGCCAGCAAGGAACACTCGAAGGCGCCCAAGGCCGATGTGGAAAAGGCCAAGGCGCTGCTCAAGGAAGCGGGCTATCCGAACGGCTTTTCGATCACGCTGGGCTCTCCGTCCGGCCGGTATGTCAACGATTCGAAGGTGGCGCAGGCCATTGCATCGATGTGGACGCGCATCGGCGTGAAGACCAGCGTGGACGCGATGGCGCCCCCGGTGTTCTTCAAGAACCGTGACAGCTATTCGTTCTCGGCATATCTGGCGGGATGGTCGGTGACGAGCGGTGAAATGTCCAACGCGCTGACGTCGCTGCTGATGACGCGCAATCCGGAAGCCGGCCAGGGCACGACGAACCGCAGCCGCTATTCCAATCCCAAGATGGACGAGCTGGTGAAGCAGGCCTCGTCCACGATGGACGACGCCAAGCGGGCGGAACTGCTGTCGACGGCCAGCAATATCGCGATGGATGACTTCGCCATGCTGCCCGTGCATTTCGAGCTGTCGGTCTGGGCCATGAAGAACGACATCCGCTACCAGGGCCGTCCGGACCAGGTCACGCTGGCGCAGAACGCAACGCTGAAGAAGTAAGCGCGCCGGGCGATCTCTCGTGCTTGCAACCATTGTCAGAAGGCTGCTGCAGACCATCGTCGTCATGCTCGTCATGTCGGCGTTGGTCTTTGCCGGCATTTACATGGTCGGCGATCCCGTCTCGATGCTGGCCAGTCCCGAAGCGACCGAGGCGCAACGCGCCGCGATTAGCGCGTCGCTGGGACTGGACCAGCCGTTGTGGCGGCAGTACCTGATCTTCATGAGCCAGGCCGTGCGCGGCGATTTCGGGAACAGTTTCCTGACCGGCGAGCCGGCCATGCACCTGATCCTGGAACGCATGCCCGCAACGGTGGAGCTGGCCTGTGTGGCGATGCTGCTGTCGGTGCTGATCGGCGTGCCGCTCGGCATTCTGGCCGGTCTGAAACCTGCAGCAGTGGGTTCGCGAGCGATCATGACGGGCTCGGTGCTGGGGTTCTCGTTGCCGAACTTCTGGGTGGGCCTGATGCTCATCATGGTGTTCGCGGTGATGCTGGGCTGGGTGCCGGCCGGCGGCCGTGGCGACACGGTCAGCCTCGGTTCGCTGCAGTTGAGCGTGCTGACGTTCGATGGCTGGCTTAGCTTGGTGTTGCCTGCAGCGACCATTGCCTTCGCCAAGTGCGCGATGATCATCCGCGTGACGCGCGCCGCCACACGCGAAGCGCTGCCCATGGATTACATCAAGTTCGCGCGCGCCAAGGGCCTGTCCGAAAAGCGCGTGCTGGGCGTGCATCTGCTCAAGAACATCCTGATTCCGGTGGTGACGGTGGCGGGCCTGGAGTTCGGCCAGGTGATGGCGTTTGCCGTCGTGACCGAGACCGTGTTTTCGTGGCCGGGCATGGGCAAGCTGCTGATCGATTCCATCATTAACCTGGATCGTCCGGTGGTGGTGGCGTATCTGCTGCTGATCGTGTTCTTCCTGGTCATGTTGAATCTGGTGGTGGACATCATCTACACGGTGCTGGACCCCCGCGTACGTTTGGATAGCCGCCGATGAACTCGCCCGCCACCGTCGCCTCGCCCCCGGCCCCGACGAAAGAGCAGACGCCCTGGCGCCGCTTCGTGTCGGATTTCTTCGCCAGCAAGCTCGCCACGCTGGGGCTGGTGATGTTGATCGTGATCGTGGGGGCGGCGTTGCTGGCGCCCTGGATCGCGCCGCAGAATCCGTACGATCTGGCCAGCCTGGACATCATGGATTCAAAGCTCAAGCCTGGCAGCGAAAGCGGGGATGGTTCGATGCGCTACTTGCTAGGAACCGACGGCCAGGCGCGCGATCTCTTTTCCGCCATTCTGTACGGCATGCGCACCAGTTTGATGGTGGCCACGGTGTCGGTGCTGGCCGCCTTCGGCATTGGCGCGACGGTTGGGCTGATTGCCGCCTATTTTGGCGGACGCATCGATGCCCTGCTGATGCGGGTTGTGGATATCCAGTTGTCGTTCCCGGCGATCCTGGTCGCGCTGATGCTTCTGGCGATTCTGGGCAAGGGTGTGGATAAGGTGATCATCGCGCTCATCGTCGTGCAGTGGGCGTATTTTGCGCGGGCGGCGCGCGGCGCGGCGCTGGTCGAGCGCGGCAAGGAATATGTGGAGGCGGCGCGCTGCATGTCGCTGTCGTGGTCGCGCGTGCTGTTCCGGCACGTGCTGCCGAACTGCATGCCGCCGCTCATCGTGATCGCCACGATCGACCTGGCGCACGCGATCGCGCTGGAAGCCACGCTGTCGTTCCTGGGTGTCGGCGTGCCGGTGACGGAACCGTCGCTGGGCATGCTGATCTACAACGGCTTTGAATACCTGCTGTCGGGCCAGTATTGGATTTCGTTCTTTCCCGGTATCGCGCTGGCGTTGGCCATCATCGCCATCAACCTGGTGGGCGACCACCTGCGCGATGTGCTCAACCCGCGGCATGCGAATTGAGGACGGGAGCGATGCAGACACTTGCGGCGCAACGCCCCTTGCCTGACCGTTCCCCGGTGCTTGAGGTGCATGGGCTGAAGACGCATTTCTTCACGCGCAACGGCGTGGTCAAGGCCGTGGACGGCGTGGACCTGACGCTGGCCGAGGGCGAAATTCTGGGCCTAGTCGGCGAGTCCGGATCGGGCAAGAGCATCACGGGTTTTTCCTTGATGGGCCTCTTGGATGAACCCGGCCGTATCGTCGAAGGCCAAGTATTGCTTAACGGTGAAGACTTGCGCGCGGCCACGCCTGCGCGATGGCGGCAGTTGCGGGGACAGGAGATCGCGATGATCTTCCAGGACCCGATGATGACGCTTAACCCGGTGCTGCGCGTGGATACGCAGATGATCGAAGCGGTGCAGGCGCATGCCAAGGTGTCTCGCGAAGCGGCGCGTCAGCGCGCGCTGCAGACGCTTGCCATGGTTGGCATTCCGTCGCCCGAAGAGCGACTGCGGACGTATCCGCATCAGCTGTCGGGCGGCATGCGCCAGCGCGTGGCCATCGCCATTGCGCTGTTGAATTCTCCGCGCCTCATCATTGCGGACGAGCCCACGACGGCGCTGGATGTCACGATTCAAGGCCAGATCCTGTTCGAGGTGCAGAAACTCTGCCGCGAAACGGGGACCGGTCTCATCTGGATCACGCATGACCTAGCCGTGGTGGCGGGTCTGGCCGATCGCGTGTCGGTGATGTATGCGGGGCGTGTCGTGGAAACCGGCAGCACCGAGGCGGTCATCCGCCACCCGATGCATCCCTACACGCACGGGTTGATCGCGTCGATCCCGACGCCGCAGTCGCGCGGCAAGCCACTGGTGCCGATTCCCGGCATGACGCCGTCGCTGCTCAACCTGCCGCAGGGCTGTGCATTCCGAGGGCGGTGTCCGCGCGCGACGGACGCCTGTCTGGTCGAACCGCCGCCTGTTGAAGTCCGCCCGGCGCAATGGGTGCGCTGCTGGCATGCTGGAGCGCCGGACGCGATATGAACGACGCCCTGAACAATCCCACGCCGATCCTCGCCCTGCGCGACGTCGAACTACGCTTCGTGCAGCCGGTGGATCTGGCCGGCCGCATCGCCAACCTGCTGGGCGCGGGACTGAAGACGCAGGTGGTGCATGCCGTGGCCGGCGTGGACTTGGCGGTCAGACCGGGCGAAGTGATCGGCATCGTCGGTGAATCAGGCTGTGGAAAATCCACGCTGGGCCGCATCGTGTCGGGCATCCTGCCGCCGACCGCCGGGCAGGTGGATTATCAGGGCAAGCCCGTGCAAGCCATGAAGGGCCCGGAGCGGCGCGCTTACGAGCTGGGCGTGCAGATGATCTTCCAGGATCCGTACGCGTCCCTGAATCCGCGCATGCGTGTGCGCGAGATCATCGGCGAGGCGCCCGCGGCGCATGGCCTGATCCGGTCGCGGGACAAGCAGGAGTACGTGGCCGGTTTGATGCGCCAGGTGGGGCTTGATCCGAGCTTTGCACAGCGTTATCCCCATCAGTTTTCGGGCGGCCAGCGTCAGCGCATCGGCATTGCGCGGGCATTGGCGCTGAAACCATCGGTCATCGTCTGCGATGAGGCCGTGGCCGCGCTGGACGTGTCGATCCAGGCGCAGGTGCTGAATCTGTTCGAACGGCTGCGCGATGAGCTGGACCTGACGTATCTGTTCATCAGCCATAACCTCAGCGTGGTCAGCCATATCTCGGACCGCGTGGCGATCATGTATCTGGGACGCATCGTCGAGCTGGCCGATACCGATACGGTGTTCGCGCGCGCCAATCATCCGTACACGCAGGCGCTGCTCAAGGAGCTGCCGACGCTCGTGCCCGGGCGGCGTGCGTATCAGCCCATCCGGGGCGAGCTGCCCTCGCCCCTGGATCCGCCCACGGGGTGCGCGTTTCACCCTCGGTGTCCCCATGCCATGCCGCGCTGCAAGGCCGAGCGCCCGCTCCTGCGCGAGATCACGCCAGGCCAGTTCAGCGCCTGCCATTTGAACGATGCCGCCTGACCTGCGCCGAAAAAGGGCTGGACGCGGCACGCGGGGCAGCGCGAGAATTCCCCGACCAGCAGGCCATTTGCGCGTGCGCCCTCCTTCAATCCAGACAGCTTATCCACAGCCATGAAAACCATTGCCGAAATCGAACGCGTACACGGGGATCTGACGGCCCTGCGACGCGACATCCATGCGCATCCGGAACTGGCGTTCCAGGAAACGCGCACGTCCAACCTGGTGGCCGAACGCCTGCGCGGCTGGGGACTCGAAGTCCACACGGGGCTGGGGAAAACCGGTGTGGTGGGCATTTTGCGCGCCGGCAGCGGCGGCAAGACCATCGGCCTGCGCGCCGATATGGACGCGCTGCCGATGCCGGAGCACAACCGGTTTGCCCACAAGTCCACGATCAGCGGGCGCATGCACGGCTGCGGTCATGACGGGCACACGACGATGCTGCTAGGCGCCGCGCAATACCTCTCCACGCATCGCAATTTCGACGGCACGGTCGTGTTCATCTTCCAGCCGGCCGAGGAAGGCGGCAACGCCGGCGCGCGCGCCATGATGCAGGACGGGCTGTTCGACAAGTTTCCCTGCGATGCGGTGTTCGGCATCCACAACATGCCGGGCATGCCGGTCAATCAGTTCGGCTTCCGGTCGGGGCCGACGATGGCGTCAAGTAATCGCTGGGACATCGTGATCAAGGGTGTCGGCGGGCATGCGGCTCAGCCGCATTCGTCTGTTGACCCCATCATCGTGGCCGCCGACATGGTGCACGCGCTGCAGACGGTCATCTCGCGCAGCAAGAATCCGCTGGATCAGGCGGTGCTGTCGATCACGCAGATTCACGCGGGCGATGCCTACAACGTGATTCCCGGCGAGGCGGTGCTGCGCGGCACGGTGCGCACGTATTCCGTGGAGACGCTGGACAAGATCGAAGCCGACATGCGCCGCATCGCCACCACCCTGCCGCAGGTCTATGGCGGCACGGGCGAGCTGGATTTTGTGCGCGCGTACCCGCCGCTGGTGAACTGGGAAAACGAAACCGCCTTCGCAGCCAAGGTTGCCGAAGACACCTTTGGCGCGGAAAACGTGCTGCGCGACATGCCTCCGTTCATGGGCGCGGAGGACTTTTCGTTCTTCCTGGAATCCGTGCCGGGCTCGTATCTGTTCCTGGGCAACGGCGACGGCGATCACCGCATGGAGTCGTATCACGGCATGGGTCCGTGCCAGCTGCACAACCCCAACTACGACTTCAACGACGCGCTGCTGCCGGTGGGCGCGACGTACTGGGTGAAGCTGGTCGAGGCCTTCATGCCGGCCAAGTAAGGACCAATACGCTATTTGCTTATATGCGGATGGCCATGAAGCCGCGGGGGCGCCCCGCGGCTTTTTGCTATATGACGTAAAGCTTTGATCAAACGCCGATATCTTCGTTTGAGATACATGGCGCGGTTTTCATAATCGGTCGTTCCAGCCATGCCGCAAGGCGAATTCGGAGCGATCGATGTCCCAGAGCAATGCCTTGCGGCGCGAAGCGCACGCCGCCCCCCAGCCGCAGTCCTTTGACGTGCGCCCCCTGCCCGGTCCCCTTGGCGCGGAGATCATCGGCCTGGACCTGTCGCAGGAACTGGCGCCCGCCGATTTTGCGCGCGTGCACAAGGCGCATCTGGACCATCACCTGCTCGTGTTCCGCGACCAGCGCATCACGCCCCAGCAGCACATCGATTTCAGCCGCCGCTTCGGCCGCCTGATGATCCACGTGCTGCACCAATTCCACCTGCCGGGCCATCCCGAGATCCTGACAGTCTCGAACATTCTGGAAGATGGCAAGCCCATCGGATTGGGCGACGCGGGCAAATACTGGCACTCGGACATCTCGTACAAGGAACTGCCCAGCCTGGGGTCGTTGCTGCATGCGCAGGAGCTGCCGGCCGAAGGCGGCGACACTTTGTTCGCCAACATGCACCTGGCCTACGACACCTTGCCGCAGGCGTTGAAAGACGCAATCGACGGCAAGCGCGGCGTGCATTCCTACCTGGCCCAATACGGGCAATTGCAGAAGGAAGGCAATTGGCGCCCGAATTTGAGCGCGCAGCAGATTGCGCAGGTGCAGGAGGTGGTGCATCCGGTCGTGCGCACGCATCCGGAGAACGGCCGCCGCGCGCTGTTCGTGAGCGAAGGCTTCACGACTCGCATTGAAGGATTGCCCGAAGACGAGAGCCGCGCGCTCCTCGCCGAGCTGTTCGCCCACAGCGTGCGGCCGGAACACATCTACCGCCACAAATGGCAGCCGCATGACCTGGTGTTCTGGGACAACCGCTCGCTGATCCACCTGGCGGGCGGCACGCCGGATCACCTGCGCCGCAAGCTCTACCGCACCACGATCGAAGGCGATGTGCCGTTCTGACGCGCGTATTTCGGCCTTAAACCACTTATCCACAAGGAACGCCATGCGTTTGACCTCCACGCTACGGGATCGACTGGTCCAGACCGCCACGGGCGCGGGCCTCGCGCTGATACTTGCCGTGCTGGCGCTGGCTTCGCCGACGCCGGCCATGGCCGAAGGGCGCATCCGCATTGCCGAACAGTACGGCATCGTCTATCTGCTGCTGAACGTGGCGCGCGATCAGCAGCTCATCGAAAAGCACGGCAAGGCCGAAGGTGTGGATATCTCGGTCGAGTGGGCCAAGCTGTCCGGCGGCTCGGCGGTGAATGACGCGCTGCTGTCGGGGGCTGTGGATATCGCGGGGGCGGGCGTGGGACCGCTCTTGACGATCTGGGATCGCACGCACGGCAAGCAGAACGTGAAAGGCGTGGCGTCGCTGGGCAACTTTCCGTACTACCTGGTCACCAACAACCCGAACGTGAAGACGATTGCCGATTTCACGGACAAGGACCGCATCGCCGTGCCCGCCGTGGGCGTGTCGGTGCAATCGCGCGTGCTGCAGCTGGCGTCGTCCAAGCTGTGGGGCGACGCGCAGTACAACAAGCTGGACAAGATCTCGGTGGCGCTGCCGCACCCGGACGCCGCGGCGGCCATCATTGCCGGCGGCACGGAAATCACCGGCCACTTCGGCAACCCGCCTTTCCAGGAGCAGGAGCTGGCCGAGAACCCCAAGGCGCGCATCGTGCTCAATTCGTATGACGTGCTGGGCGGTCCCAGTTCGTCGACGGTGCTGTTCGCCACCGAGAAATTCCGCCGCGACAATCCCAAGACCTACAAGGCCTTCCAGGAAGCGCTGAAGGAAGCCGCCAGTTTTGCCGCCGCCAATCCGGAGAAGGCCGCGGACATCTACCTGCGCGTCACCGGCGCCAAGCAGGATCGCGACTTCCTCATCAAGGTCATCAAGAATCCCGACGTGCAGTTCAAGCTGCAGCCGCAGAACACGTTCGCGCTGGCGCAGTTCATGCACAAGGTCGGCGCGATCAAGAACGAACCGGCAAGCTGGCGCGACTATTTCTTCGACGATCCCGTCACGGCGCAGGGCAGCTGACATGGCTGTGAGCCCCGCCGCCCCTGTGGATAACGTTCAACGGCCCACGCCTTTGCTGGCTGTGGATAAGGTGTCTATCGAATATAAGACGCGCGAACGGCGTGTTCGCGCGACGCATCAGGTCAGTTTTGACGTGCACGGCGCCGAGCGTTTCATTCTGCTCGGGCCGTCCGGCTGCGGGAAATCGACGCTGCTCAAGGCGGTTGCGGGCTTCATCGAACCCACTGAGGGACGGATCGCGATCGATGGCAAGACCGTGCAAGGGCCTGGCCCGGACCGCATCGTGGTGTTCCAGGAATTCGACCAGTTGCCGCCCTGGAAGACGCTGCGCCAGAACGTGGCGTTTCCGCTGCTGGCCTCGCGCAAGCTCAACCGGCGCGAGGCCGATGAACGGGCGATGCATTACCTGGACAAGGTGGGGCTGGCGGCCTTTGCCGATGCCTATCCGCATACGCTGTCGGGCGGCATGAAGCAGCGCGTGGCCATTGCGCGGGCGCTGGCCATGCAGCCGCGCGTGTTGCTGATGGACGAGCCCTTCGCGGCGCTGGATGCGCTGACGCGGCGGCGCATGCAGGAAGAACTGATGGCGCTGTGGGACGACGTGCGGTTCACGCTGCTGTTCGTCACGCACTCGATCGAAGAGGCGCTGGTGCTGGGCAGCCGCATCCTGTTGCTGTCCCCGCATCCGGGCCGCGTGCGCGCCGAACTGAATGCGCACGGCTTTGACCTGCACAGTCAGGGCTCGGCGGCGTTTCAGGCGGCGTCGCGCCGCATTCACGACCTGTTGTTCGAAACCGCCCCGCTGGCTCAGGCCGAGCGCGCGGCGGCCTGAAAGGAGCGCGCATGAGCATCAGCCATGCCGGATCGGCGTTCATTCGCCCCGAGGTGGAATACGACCTGCCGCCCCTGCCCCCGCAGGCCGCCGAAGCGCCGCTGCTGTTGCACGAGCGGCTGTGGCAGCACGCCGCCCTGCGCAAGGGCGTGATCCTTGTCCTGTTGGCGGCGGTGTGGGAGCTGGCGGCGCGTTATACCGACAATGATCTGCTGTTGCCTGGCGCGTGGCAGACCGCCCAGGCCTTTGTCGATGGCGTGACCAGCGGCGAGCTGCTGGCGCGCGCCGGACAGTCGATGCGCGTGCTGGTGCAGGGCTACCTGGCGGGTGTCGTGCTTGCCTTTGTGCTGACGACGCTGGCGGTGTCCACGCGGTTCGGCCGTGATCTGCTGTCCACCCTGACGGCGATGTTCAATCCGCTGCCGGCGATTGCCCTGCTGCCGCTGGCGCTGCTGTGGTTCGGACTGGGCGAAGGCAGCCTGGTGTTCGTGCTGATCCACTCGGTACTGTGGGCGCTGGCGCTGAACATGTATGCGGGCTTTCTGGGGGTGTCTGACACCCTGCGGATGGCGGGGCGCAATTACGGGCTGACCGGGTTGCGCTACGTCCTGCAGATTCTGGTGCCGGCTGCCCTGCCCGCCATCCTGGCCGGATTGAAGATCGGCTGGGCGTTTGCGTGGCGCACGCTGATTGCCGCCGAACTGGTGTTTGGCGCGTCCAGCGGCAAGGGCGGGCTGGGCTGGTACATCTTTCAGAACCGCAACGAGTTATACACAGACCGGGTGTTCGCGGGCCTGGCCGCGGTGGTCATCATTGGTCTGCTTGTGGAAAACCTGGCGTTCGATACGCTGGAGCGGCTGACGGTGCGGCGGTGGGGGATGCAGCGGTGATTGGCGTGCGGTTTGCGGCGGATGCTGCGGGATGATTGAGGCGATTGTTGCAGCGATCGTGCAATCAGAATGAAAAAGGGGGGCGGCCATGATGCCGCCCCCCTCTCATGGATGGTGCGTAGCGTTTACAGCTTCAGCCCCAACGCCTTGGCGACGCCTTCGGCATAGGCCGGATCGGCCTTCCGGAAGTGATCCAGCTGGCGGCGCTGGATGACTTCCGGCACGCTGGCCATGTGACGGCCGATGTTGCCGAACAGCAATTCCTGCTGGGCCGGCGTCATCAGGCGGAACAAGGCGCCCGGCTGCGAGTAATAGTCGTCGTCGACGCGATGGTTCCAGCGGGCTGCGGCCTGGCCGTCCAGCGCCAGCGGCGGTTCGGCCGCCGAGGGCGTTTCCTTCCATTCGCCCGCGCTGTTGGGCTCGTAGTTGATCGTGGCGCCGGCATTGCCGTCCACCCGGCCAGCCCCGTCGCGATGGAAGCTGTGGAACGGGCACTTGGGCGCATTCACCGGGATCTGGTGATGGTTGATGCCCAGGCGATAGCGGTGCGTGTCGCCATACGAGAACAGGCGGCCCTGCAGCATCTTGTCCGGCGAGAAGCCGATGCCCGGGACCACGTTTGCCGGCGTGAAGGCGGCCTGCTCGACCTCGGCGAAGTAGTTCTCGGGGTTGCGGTTCAGCTCCAGCACGCCGACCTCGATCAGCGGGTAGTCGCCATGCGGCCAGACCTTGGTCAGGTCGAACGGGTTGATGTGATACGTCGCCGCTTCGGCCTCGGGCATGATCTGCACCTTTAGCGTCCACTTCGGGAAGTTGCCCTCCTCGATGTTCTGGAACAGGTCACGCTGCGAGCTTTCGCGGTCGTGGGCGACGACCTGCGCGGCCTCTTCATCGGTCAGACAGGCGATGCCCTGCTGCGACTTGAAGTGGAACTTCACATAGAAGCGTTCGTTGTTGGCGTTGATGAAGCTGAACGTGTGCGAGCCAAAGCCGTGCTGCTGGCGCAGGTTGGCGGGGATGCCGCGATCGCTCATCAGCGTGGTGACCTGGTGCAGCGATTCGGGGTTGAGCGACCAGAAATCCCACGCCGCGGTGGCGTTGCGCAGGTTGGTCTTGGGATCGCGCTTCTGGGTGTGGATAAAGTCGGGGAACTTCAGCGGGTCGCGGATGAAGAAGACGGGCGTGTTGTTGCCGACCAGATCCCAGTTGCCTTCGTCGGTGTAGAACTTGATGGCAAAGCCGCGCACGTCGCGCTCGGCATCGGCCGCGCCGCGTTCGCCGGCGACGGTCGAAAAGCGCAGGAAGAGTGGCGTCTCTTTGCCGACTTTGGAAAAGATGTTGGCGCGGGTGTAGCGGGTGATGTCGTGGGTGACGGTGAACTTGCCGTAGGCGCCGGAGCCCTTGGCGTGGACGACGCGCTCGGGGATGCGTTCGCGGTCGAAGTGGGCAAGTTTTTCAATCAGCCAGAAATCTTCCAGCAGGGCCGGGCCGCGGGGGCCGGCGGTCAGGGTGTTGTTGTTGTCCGGTACTGGGGCGCCCGAGGCGGTAGTCAGAGGCTTCTTGTCGGTCATGGCACACTCCCTAGATCATTTCTGGATGACGCGGATCCGCTTGGCGGGCCGCGCGCGTTGCAGCAAAAACTCCGGCGGGCGGGACGCCGGAGGGCAAATTCAGAGCCATCATAGGTGTCATGGTTGACTGTGTGAAGTTGATTGATCCTGCTTTTCCGATAAGTAATACCTATGTATAGGCCTCATGGGCATAGAAAATGCTGAGTGTGCCCTTCGCGTTTCATTGGCAACGGGCGTAAAAAAACCGGCCTCGAGAGGCCGGTTTCTTGTGTCGGGAAGGCGATCAGCGGTTGGCTGCCACTTCCGACTTTTTCTGGATGGCGCGGGTAATGGACCACTGCTGCGCGATCGACAGGATGTTGTTGACGCACCAGTACAGCACCAGGCCGGCCGGGAAGAAGAACATCATTCCGCCGAACACCAGCGGCATGATCATCATGACCTTGGCCTGGATGGGATCCGGGGGCGTCGGGTTCAGTTTGATCTGCAGGAACATGGTGGCCATCATGATGGCGGGCAGAATGAAGAACGGATCGCGGACCGACAGGTCGTGCACCCACAGGATCCACGGCGCGCCGCGCATTTCCACGCTGGCCAGCAGCACCCAGTACAGCGAGATGAACACCGGAATCTGAACCAGCATCGGCAGGCAGCCGCCCAGCGGGTTGATCTTCTCGGTGCGGTACATCTCCATCATGGCCGCATTGAGCTTCTGCTTGTCGTCGCCGTACTTTTCCTTCAGGGCCTGCAGGCGCGGAGCCACCTGCTTCATGCGGGCCATGGAGCGGTAGCTGGCGGCGGCCAGGGGGTAGAACACGGCCTTGATCAGCACGGTCAGCGCCACGATCGTCCAGCCCCAGTTACCCAGGATGGAATGCAGCCAGGTCATCAGGGTGAACAGCGGCTTGGCGATGATGGTCAGCCAGCCGTAGTCGACCACCAGTTCCAGGCCCGGCGCCAGCGCGGCCATGGCCTTCTGGTCTTGCGGACCGACCCACAGGTGCGAATCGACGCGGGCGGCGGCGCCGGGGGCGATGTCGCCAACGGCTTCGATGCTGCGGCCGGCGTACAGGTTCGGCTGGACTTCAAGCAGTTCGTTGGTGCGCGGCTTGCCTTGCGGGGGCACCCAGGCCGTGGCGAAGTAGTGCTGGACGACGGCGATCCAGCCGTTGTCCGCCTGCTTGATGTAGCTGGCCTTCTTCTTCTGGATGTCGCTGAACGTGCTCTTCTGGAACTTGTCCTGGTCCGAGTAGACGGCAAAGCCCGTGAACGTGTGATAGAAGCTGGACGTGTCGGCCGGGTCGTTGCCGTCGCGCTCGATCTGCAGGTACAGCGAGGGCGTGACGGGGGCGGTGCCGACGTTGGCCAGGTCATGGCGCACGTCGATGTCGTAGCGGCCACGGTGCAGGGTGAACGTCTTGGTGACCTTCACGCCGCCGGATTCGCCTTCGAACGTGACGACCAGGTTGTCGCCGGTCAGTTCGCGTTCCTGGGAGACCAGGCGGAAAGGCGTCTGATGCGTGGGGAAGCTTTGGCCGCTGGGGGCGCCGACCACGCCGGTCTGCACCACGTAGTTCAGGCCCGCCGAGCGGTCCAGCAGAACCGTGGGCTTGTCGGCCTGGCCGGTGGCCGGGTACTTCAGCAGTTCGGCGCGCACAAGCTGGGCGCCCATCGTGTCGAAGGTCAGGCGCAGCACGTCGGTGGTGATGACGACTTCTTCGGAGCGCGTGGGAACGGGCGTGGCGGCGCCAGGCACCGTGGAGGCCGGGGCCGCGGTGGCAGCCGGGGCGCTGGGCACGGACGGCGTCGCGTTGTTGGCCGCAGCCGGCGCTTCGCTCGTGCTGGCCGCGGGCGGGGCCCCGAACAGCGACGGCTTGCCGTTATGGATTTGCCAGTTGTTCCAAAGGAGCAACAGCGAAAAGGAAAAAATCATCCAGAGGACGGTTCGTCGGATATCCATGGTGCCTACTGAAGTGAATACGGGCCAGCAAAGCCCGCCAGTTTAGCGTCAATCGTGCTCGATGCGGTGGCTGTGGGAGCAGCAACGGGCGTCGTTGGTTCCCTTGGCCGGCGGAACCGGATCCAGGCCCCCGGGCGACCAGGGATGGCAACGGCCGATGCGCCGGACGCCCAGCCAGAAGCCGCGCCATGCACCGTGGCGCTCGATCGCTTCGATCGCGTACGCCGAGCAGGTCGGAGTAAAACGGCACTGCCGGCCGATCCAGGGACTCAGGAAGAACCTGTAGAACCGGATCGGGGCAATGAGTAGTGCCTTGATCATCGTGCGATCCGCTCAAAGTGAGCGTCCACTTCGGCTCGGGCGGCGCGTTTCAGCGCAGTGAGCGTGGCGGGCGCAACCTTGCTATGCAGGCGCACGACGTAATCTTTTGCCGGCAGCGCCAGGCGCCGATGGCGGAACGCTTCGCGGATGACCCGCTTCAAGGCGTTGCGCGTGGAGGCGTGGGCGGCAAACCGCTTGGCGATGATGAGCCCCAAACGAGCACAGGCGTCCTGGCCGGGAGGCAGATCATTGGGAGCGGCGCTCACAATGAAGAATGCCCCTCGGGCAAGACGCCGGCCTTTAAGGGCGGCGGCAAACTCGGAGGGGCGATGCAGCCGCGCCTCCGGGGGAAGCGTGGAGCGCGGCATGGACTGCGGATCAGGCGGTTGCGCGGAACCGGAACAGGATTGCGAGAGATCTTGCAATATGGTCGGTCCGTGCGAAAGTCAGTTTCCGGAAAACCGGAAAACTGGCCTTAGACGGCCAGACGCTTGCGGCCCTTGGCGCGGCGGGCGCTCAGGATGGCGCGGCCAGCGCGGGTTTTCATGCGCACGCGAAAGCCATGGGTGCGCTTGCGACGGGTAACGGAAGGTTGGTAGGTGCGTTTCATGGACGATCCACAAAAAGAACAAAGTCAGAAGGGACTGCCCGGAGGGTTCCACGTCGCGCCAAGCAGAAGCGGGTATCCAGAGAGCGTTTTTGCAACGGGTTTTGCATGGGTTTTGCATCCAGTGCAAAAAACAACTCTTAGACGGGGCTCTGTACCGAGAATTTCATCTCGGGCGACCTATTCAGCAAAGCTAAAAACCGGACAAATTGCTCTTGTAGGGGCAATTGCGCTTTTGGCAATTACCCTTGCGGGAGCGTGTCCGGCCAAGCTTTCTGCGAAACCTTCTGACAGACAGAATTCGGAAAAGCCCACCATTTCAGCAAGTTTTCCCTGTCTTGTCAAACAGTTAAGGGGGCGCCATATAGACGCTTATGCCCCTCCCTGTGGATAACCCCCGCCCGGGCAAGGTAGAATCGAGGTTTGAATAAGAGCGACATGAAAGAATTCTGGCAGACCTGCGTCAGTCGTCTTGAGCAGGAACTCCCCCCCCAACAAATCAGCGCGTGGATACGACCGCTGGTCCCGCTTGCGTACGACGAAACGCAGGCGGTGCTGCGCGTTGCCGCGCCCAACCGCTTCAAGCTGGATTGGGTGCGCAAAAACTTTTCCCACCAGATCGAAGCGTTGGCCGCGGAGTGGTTCAAGCGACCGGTGCAGGTGCTGTTCGAGCTGCCTTCGCAAGGGACCGCGCCGCGTATGCCGGTCGCGCCCGTGCGTGCGCAGCAGCCAGTCCAGCAACCGCACCCGTCCGCTGCGCCCCCTTCCGGCGCCGCGCCGCCCGTGACGGTTACCGTGACGACCGCCCCGCCCCCGCCCGCCACGACCGCCGCTGCGCAGGCCGTGAACGCGGACGCCGCCAACATCGTGTACGAGCGATCGCGCCTGAACACCGACCTCACGTTCGAGAACTTCGTGACCGGTAAGGCCAACCAGCTCGCGCGCGCGGCGGCGTTGCAGGTCGCGGAAAATCCCGGCACCTCGTACAACCCGTTGTTCCTGTATGGCGGCGTCGGCCTGGGCAAGACCCACCTGATCCACGCCATCGGCAACGCCATGGTTGCGGCGGGCACCGGGGTGCGCGTGCGCTACGTGCATGCCGACCAATACGTGTCCGACGTGGTCAAGGCGTACCAGCGCAAGGCGTTCGACGATTTCAAGCGTTACTACCATTCGCTCGATCTTCTGCTGATCGACGACATCCAGTTCTTCTCCGGCAAGAACCGTACGCAGGAAGAATTCTTCTACGCGTTCGAGGCGATGGTCGCGCAGCGCAAGCAGATCATCATCACCAGCGATACGTACCCCAAGGAACTGTCGGGCATCGACAGCCGCCTGATCTCGCGTTTTGACTCGGGCCTCACGGTCGCCATCGAGCCGCCGGAACTTGAGATGCGCGTGGCGATTCTGCTGCGCAAGGCCGAGTCCGAAGGCGTGCCCATGCCCGAGGAAGTGGCCTTCTTCATCGCCAAGCACCTGCGCAGCAACGTGCGCGAACTGGAAGGCGCGCTGCGCAAGGTCCTGGCCTACGCGCGCTTCCACGGCCGCGACGTGCTGACGGTGGATGTCTGCAAGGAAGCGCTCAAGGACCTGCTGTCGGTGTCCAACGGCCAGATCACCGTGGAAAACATCCAGAAGACGGTGGCGGACTTCTACAAGATCAAGGTCGCCGACATGTACTCGAAACGCCGGCCGGCCAATATCGCGTTGCCGCGCCAGGTTGCGATGTACCTGGCCAAGGAGCTGACCCAGAAAAGCCTGCCGGAAATCGGCGATTTATTCGGCGGCCGTGATCACACCACGGTGCTGCACGCCGTTCGCAAGATTTCCGATGCCCGCGCCAAGCAAGCGGAGCTCAACCATACCCTGCACGTGTTGGAACAAACTCTAAAAGGATGAACATGCAACTCGTACAAACCACACGCGATGCATTGCTGAAACCGCTGTCGACTGTGGCGGGCATCGTCGAAAGACGCCATACCCTGCCCATTCTTGCGAACATCCTGATGCGCAAGGAAGGCAACAAGGTTGCCTTCATTGCCACCGACCTGGAAGTGCAGATCACGACGCACGCCGACTTTGGTGTCGGCCAGGACAACGAGTCCACCACGGTGGCCGCGCGCAAGCTGCTGGACATCCTGAAAGCCCTGCCCGATACCGGCGATGTGCGCCTGGCCCTGGCCAGCAACAAGCTGTCGGTGCAGTCCGCCAAGAGCCGCTTTGCGCTGCAGACGCTGGCCGCCAGCGAATTCCCCACCGTGGCTCAGCCCGAGCAGTGGGACGTGTCGCTGACCATGCCGCAGCGCACCTTGCGCCACCTGTTCAACATGGTGCATTTCGCCATGGCCCAGCAGGACATCCGCTACTACCTGAACGGCATGCTGCTGGTGTTTGAACCGGGCCGTGTGCGCGCGGTTGCCACCGACGGCCACCGCCTGGCGCACAGCTCGACCGAAGCCGACGGCATCGCCGAGCGCCACGAAGTCATCGTGCCGCGCAAGACCGTGCTGGAAATGCAGCGCCTGCTGGAAGACTCCGACGAGACCGTCTCCATCGACGTGGCGCCGGGCCAGATCCGTTTCCGTTTTGGCGACGTCGAGCTGGTCTCCAAGCTGGTCGAAGGCAAGTTCCCCGATTTCACGCGCGTGATTCCCACGAACTACTCGCGCCACTTCCTGGTCGGCCGCGAAGCGCTCCAGGGCAGCCTGCAGCGCGCCGCCATCCTGACCACGGACAAGTTCAAGGGCGTGCGCCTGCAATTGGCGCAGAACCAGATGAAGATCTCGTCCTCGAACGCCGAGCAGGAAGAGGCCCAGGAAGAAATCGACATCGACTACAGCCATGAAGCGCTGGACGTGGGCTTTAACGTGGGCTATCTGCTCGACGTGCTGTCCAACGTGAAGGTCGACAACATCCAGTGGTCGGTCATGCCCGATGCCAACGCGTCGGCGCTCATCACCCTGCCCGAAGACGACCAGTTCAAGTACGTCGTCATGCCCATGCGGATCTGATCCGCATTCCCCCCGTGGGTTTGTGCCGCTTGCGGACCGATGGTCCGCGGGCGGTCCGGCCGCCAGGCCGTTCTTTAAAGCGTTATCGATACAGACATGTCAGATCAGCAGAACACCACTCCCGAGACCAGCGGCTACGGCGCTGACTCGATCAAGATGCTCAAGGGGCTGGAGGCCGTGCGCAAGCGCCCCGGCATGTACATCGGCGACACGTCCGACGGCACCGGCCTGCACCACATGGTGTTTGAGGTCGTCGATAACGCCATCGACGAAGCCCTGGCCGGCTATTGCGACGACATCGTCGTCACGATCCACACCGACAATTCCATCTCGGTCACGGACAACGGCCGCGGCATCCCGACCGACATCCACAAGGACGACGAATTCCACCGCAGCGCGGCGGAAATCGTCATGACCGAACTGCACGCCGGCGGCAAGTTCGACCAGAACTCGTACAAGGTGTCCGGCGGCCTGCACGGCGTGGGCGTGTCTTGCGTGAACGCGCTGTCCGAATGGCTGCGTCTCACCATCCGTCGCAACGGCCAGGTGCACCAGATGGAATTCCGCCAGGGCGAGCGCGTTGCGCCCCTGGCCGTGACCGGCACGACCGACAAGCGCGGCACCGAAGTGCGCTTCCTGGCCGACCCGATCATCTTCAACAACATCGAGTACCACTACGAGATCCTCTCCAAGCGCTTGCGCGAGCTCTCGTTCCTGAACAACGGCGTCAAGATCCGCCTGATCGACCAGCGCCAGGGCAAGGAAGAGAACTTCGCGTTCTCGGGCGGAGTGAAGGGTTTCGTTGAATACATCAACCGCGCCAAGACCGTGCTGCATCCGAATGTGTTTTCGGTCACCACGGAATCGTCGGCCGGCGGCGTGCCGGTCGGCGTGGAAGTGGCGATGCAGTGGAACGACAGCTACAGCGAAAGCGTGCTGTGCTTCACCAACAACATCCCGCAGCGCGACGGCGGTTCGCACCTGACCGGCCTGCGCGCCGCGATGACGCGCATCATCAACAAGTACATCACCGACAACGAACTGGCCAAGAAGGCCAAGGTCGAGACGTCCGGCGACGACATGCGCGAAGGCCTGGCCTGCGTGCTGTCGGTGAAGGTGCCCGAGCCCAAGTTCAGCAGCCAGACCAAGGACAAGCTGGTCTCCAGCGAAGTGCGTCCGGCCGTTGAAGAAGCCGTGGCACGCACGCTTGAAACCTGGCTGCTCGAACACCCGAACGACGCCAAGGCCCTGTGCAACAAGATCGTCGAAGCCGCCCGTGCACGCGAAGCCGCGCGCAAGGCACGCGAAATGACGCGCCGCAAGAGCGTGCTGGAAGGCGCAGGCCTGCCCGGCAAGCTGGCTGACTGCCAGGAAAAGGACCCCGCGCTGTGCGAGCTGTACATCGTCGAGGGTGACTCCGCAGGCGGCTCGGCCAAACAGGGCCGCGACCGCAAGTTCCAGGCCATCCTGCCGCTGCGCGGCAAGGTGCTGAACGTCGAGAAGGCGCGCTTTGACCGCCTGATCGCCAGCGAACAGATCGCCACGCTGATCACGGCGCTCGGCACCAGCATCGGTCCCGATTTCAATGTGGACAAGCTGCGCTACCACCGCCTCATCATCATGACCGACGCGGACGTCGACGGCGCACACATCCGCACCCTGCTGCTCACGCTGCTGTACCGTCAGATGCCCGAGCTGGTGCAGCGCGGCTACGTGTACATTGCGCAGCCGCCGCTCTACAAGGTCAAGGTTGGCCGCGAAGAGCGCTATCTGAAGGATGACCAGGAAGAAGCGCAGTTCATGCTGACGCTCGCCCTGAAGGACGCCGAGATCATCTCGGGCGGCAACATCATCCGCGGCGAAGAACTGAACGACCTGGCCCGCCAATACGTGGCAGCCGACGGCGTCATCGCCCGCCTGTCGCGCGTGTTCGACGTGGGTGCGCTGTCGGCCATGGCCGAAGGCGTGGAAATCAACCTGGACACGGCCGAGTCCACCGCGGACTCCGCCAAGCGGCTGGCCGATGCCATGCGCGATCCCATCAACGGCAACGGCGTCGAGGTCGTTCCGCAATTCGACGAAGCCACCGAACGCCATCGCCTGTCCGTGCAGCGCATGCACCACGGCAACGTGCGCGTCAGCATCATCGACGCCGACTTCATCAATGGCTCGGATTACGCCATTCTGTCCAAGGCCGCCAAGAGCTTCCTAGGCAAGGTCGGCGCGCGTTCGATGGCCGCCCGCGGCGAAGGCGACAAGCGCAAGGAGCAGCCCGTGTCCGACTTCCGCGAAGCCATGCAGTGGCTGCGCAGCGAAGCCGATCGCAGCATCTCCAAGCAGCGCTACAAGGGTCTGGGCGAAATGAACCCCGAACAGCTGTGGGAAACCACGATGGACCCGAAGGTGCGCCGCCTGTTGCGCGTGCAGATCGAGGACGCCATCGCGGCGGACGAGGTCTTCACCACGCTGATGGGCGACGACGTCGAACCGCGCCGCAACTTCATCGAAACGCACGCGCTGTCGGCGGGCAACATCGACGCTTGATTGGGTTGAATGCGGTAAAGATCTAGATTTTTCTTGGGAAATTTAGAGTTCGTGAAAAAGGCTGCTTTTGCAGCCTTTTTTGCGGATGCTCGAAGTGTCGGGCTTAAACGGTTTGGAAGTGGTGCTATCCAAGCTTGATTCCTCGTCTGGTATGCGCGAAGGGGGGCGAAGCTTGACTGCGAATCATCGCTACTGTTTGAAGGCTTATCAAAGCGCAATGTAAGCGCTCCGCCCTTCTGGAGGACGAAGTCGCGCGTATCTCCAGGCTTGAGCATAAGGCGTTTGCGGATCTCATGAGGGATAGTTAGCTGCCCGCTCGAAATCGCGGACAGTTGCTTGTTTTTCGACAGAATGGATTATTGCGAAGGTGGTTAGCATCTGGGCTCTTGTCCCTCAGAACAAGGAAGATAGATGCTTGAACTGTTTACCCCTCTTGTCCAGGCTCCCTGGATCGCGCCTGTTCTTTGGGCAGGACTTTTTTTACTGCTATGCCTTTGGATCCGGGCGCGCGCGGGATCCGCGCACTTTCTTTTGGACAGACTTTGGCGAATCGCAGCAGGTCGGCGCGAAGCCCAGGATTCAGTGCTGAAAAAAATCCAACAGGAAAGTCGCGACCTGGAGACCTTCAGGTTTTTCTATCGCATGCCCTTGCAATCCTTGGCGGACCTGCACAAGCTTGATAGCTGGGCAGAAGCCAACAACGTCGGGATCTTGAAGCTGAGAACTCTGTGGCGCTGGGTTGATGTGCGCAATTCGGCGGTCGTGCGCAGGCCGCGAAAGATGTGGAAACTGGCTCTATTTTGCCTATTCGTCGTGTTGGGGACCTTTTTTATGATCGCTGGTTCCTTGCTCGCTTCGCCCTACGGGTACTTTCACATGAAAGAGTCGAATGTCTGGTTCAAGACGGACGCGAAGACGGTGAGAAACATGACCGTATGGGGCGAAGACTGGGTTTTCGCTGCCACGGAATGCGCTGCGGACAGTCCGGAACTTATGGAGAAAACAGGCTTTCGGAAGTCGGAGCTGTTCGACCTATGCAGGGTGTTAGCAAGTGGCAGCATGAAAGATCAGGTGTACTCGCTCGTGAAGCAGCAGAGGTTGCTAGCTTTGCTCTTGCTTCTCCCCACTCTTGTCGGGCTTGCTATTGTCATTCGCGCATCTTCAGGCGCGAACGAGGCAGAAAAGCTCTGGAAGCAGTTGTATTGCGAGCCTGCCGCACCCAAGGCGATTGAGCCGAGGGGGACCCCGGCTGTCAACTGCGGAGGCACGCCTCAAAATGTCCGCTCCTAGGGGCCCGTGTAGCCGTAAGGAGTGCGGAGAACAGGCATAGGAAAATCTAACGAAATGGTACGGCTCGATCTGGTACGACCTACCAGATGTTAAATGGCTTTAGGGCGACGGCACGTGACATCTAAATGCTGATGGGATCCTACTATCGGGTTGGATCCCGCGAATACCTGAATTCTTCCCGGGATATCCAGCGTTCGTAAAAGGGGCTGCTTTTGCAGCCCCTTTTTCTTTGATGCCCGGGGTCTCGCACCAGCGCTGACACCGCGTCAATGCGCAGCGTATGCCGGTCATGCGTGCTGATTATCCATAAAGATGGATAGTTATTTCAATCTTGCAGGGTTTATCCATTATCCCCGCGCGCCTACAGTACCTCCATGCCCAGTCAACACGGCGTTTCAGGAGACTTCCTCCCCAGCCCGCTGACTGACAACTTCCTCATCGAATACATGGAGCTCATCATGAATCAGCAACTCAACGGCAAGATCGCACTCGTCACCGGCGGCACCACGGGTATCGGCCTGGCGACCGCCCAGGAACTGGCCGCGCAGGGTGCGCGCGTCTTCATCACCGGCCGCCGCTTGGCCGAACTGGACGCCGCCGTGGCCAGCATCGGCGTCGCGGCAACCGGCATCCGTGCCGACGCGTCGGTGCTGAGCGACTTGGACAACGTCTACGCCCAGATCGCCAAGAGCGCCGGCAAGCTCGACATCCTGTTCGCCAACGCGGGCGGCGGCGACATGATGCCGCTGGGCGCGATCACGGAAGAACACTTCGATCGCATCTTCGGCACCAACGTGCGCGGCACCCTGTTCACCGTGCAAAAGGCCTTGCCGTTGCTGGTCGATGGCGCCTCGGTGATCCTGACGGCGTCGACCGTATCGATCCAGGGCACGGAAAATTTCAGCGTGTATAGCGCTAGCAAGGCGGCGGTGCGCAACTTCGCGCGCTCGTGGGCGCTGGATCTGAAGCCGCGCGGCATCCGCGTGAACGTCGTGAGCCCCGGTCCGATCCGCACGCCCGGCCTGGGCGGTCTGGTCCCCGACGAAGCCCGCCAGGGGCTGTTCGATCATCTGGCCGCGCAGGTGCCGCTGGGCCGCCTGGGCGAGCCGCAAGAGATCGGCAAGGCCGTGGCGTTTCTGGCTTCCGATGCGGCGAGCTTCGTCAATGGCATCGAGCTGTTCGTCGACGGCGGGATGGCGCAGGTCTGAGCGCATTGCGCTTCCGATCGCGATTTCTCAACATGAAATTCTTGACTCATTGCGTACTGGCGCTGGCTGCGATGTGCAGCGCGCCTTATGCGCACGCACAGGAACCATCACAAATGAAACCCGCCACGCAAGACCCCGCCGATGTGGCGCAACGCCTGATCGACATCCATTTTTCGATATGGAACGACGCCGACGCGCAATCCCGCGAGTCGAAGTTTGACCAGGTGTACACGCCCGATTTCTTCGTGGCCGATCAAGGCGGCGTCGCTACCGGTTACGCGCAGGTAAACCGCCTGATCGAGCAGTTGCAAGGCACCCATGCGGGATTCCGTTTCATGCCAGCGCCAATCACCTGGAATCATGGTCTCGGCCGCGTGGTCTGGAGCTATGGTCCCCGCGGCAATCCAGATCAGGTGCACGGCGAAGATATCTTCACCATCAAAGACGGCAAGCTTGCGAGCGCCCACGTCTTTCTCGATCGTCAGTAATGGGGATGCGCATCATGAAACGACTGGCTTCTTGCTTCATGGCGATTGGCGTTCTGGCAGGTGGCGCATCGCAGGCGGCGGGCATCCATGTCGCGGGTGTGGATCACGTGGGTATCAACGTGCCCGATCTGAAGCAGGCGGAGGCATTCTTCAAGAGTGCCTTCGGATGCGAACCCGTGACACGAATCGGGCCATTTCAGCTGGACCCAACGGCGTCGCCCGATGCTGCGGGTTTCGCGCCGCGCGCCGATAGCGTCACGATTGCCATGCTGCGTTGCGGAGAGGGCTCGAACATCGAGTTGTTCGAGTATGTGAATTCGCGTGGCAGCAAGGTCATGCCTCGCGCCGAGGATATCGGCGCTTCGCACATCGCGTTCTATACCGACGATATCGAGGGAGCGGTGTCTTATCTGAAGTCCCAGGGCATCACCGTGCTGGGCAAACCCGTGACGATGACCTCGGGCGATACCGAAGGCGAGACGTGGGTGCATTTTCGCTCGCCTTGGGGGTCAGACATGGAACTCGTCAGCTACCCGAATGGCAAGGGATATGAACACCGCACCAGCCTCAGGCTGTGGAATCCCAAGCACCCCGGTCAGTGAACCATCAAACGAACCATCGACAGGATTGATATGAACCTTCCTCATCAACCCGGCGCCTACGGCGCCCAATTCCCCGACCACGGCCGGTCTGCCGCCGACCATGACAAAGACCTGCCGACAGCGGTTGTGGTTGCGGCCTATTACCGCGTGCATCCTGAAGACCGGCAGTCGTTTGTCGATGCCGTCATCCCCGACATGCTGGCCGCGCGAAAGATGCCTGGCTGCATCTACTACGCCTTTGCCGCGGATCTGACAGACGCCAATCTGTTTCATCTGGTGGAGGGCTGGGCAGATGAGGCGGCTTACGAGCGTCACGAACAAGCGCCTTCGTTTCTTGCGGCGCTGGCGCATGTCGTCAAGCATGTGCGAATTCTGGATCGGCAGGGGATCCGGTATGAGGTCGCGCGGCAGATCATTGATGACCCCAGGAGCAAAGTGGCGCCGGCTTAAGGCGCCCAGCGGGCACGCGATGCGCGGGATCGCCAGTGCGATTTGCGTGCCGATGTTTGCAGGACGGCATTCGCGCGCGTTCGGCCCAACCGCTTTCCGAGCCGCCTTTTCAGAGACACCAAAAATGATAGTAGAAATCGGCAGTGCCAGTTCGACGCCAGTCGTTTCGCGGTACGAACCTCCCTCCTCCCCTCCCGCTTCTCAAGTGAATGAAGTCAGCGCCACGGAGCCGGAGTCGCAGACAAATGCTGACGCGTCGTCGGCCGACGCGTCGGCGGCGCAGCAGAGCAAGGAATCAGATCCCGCCAAGAATGGAGGCGAATCGCTAGAGTCGCTCAGGGAGCAGATCGCGCAATTGGAGAAGCAGCTTGCGCAAGCGCTGGAGGAGTTGCGCGATGTTCAGTCGGCCACCATGGGTGAAAAGCAGAAGGCTGCGTTGACGGCCGCTCTGCAGGTGAAAGTGGCGGTGTTGAACTCGTCCTTGATGTCCATGATGATGAAGCTGGCAGAGGCCATTGCCAATGAGAACGGCAAGAATTTTGAGAGTGCAGTTGCGTTGGCGGCGTCTCAAAGCGGTGGCAGCAATGCGGGATGAAAGGACGCCAGCGGATCGGCCCGCGGGGGATTCGCGAATACACTTCGGTCAGGAAGACCTGACGAAAGGCCGTGCGGATTGAAAGTGATTGCACATTGAAGGCCAGCCCGATGCGGGCTGGCCTTCGGCTTTCCGGACCGGCTATCGGATGTCATCAATCAAGCGCCGCGTGCGCGTCTGCAATCAAAGGAAGTGGAGATGGGAAATCGGGCCTGGCTGTATCTGTGCTCGGACGAGGATGATGGCGCGCCGCCCGCGGAGATCGCCAGCGCGAATGGCAACCTGCCGACGTTGTGGCAGGTGCTGCTGGCGGAGGGCGAGTCCCGTGCGGCGCCCGATGACCAGAACCTCCTTGGTGATGGCGATGGCAATGGTGCGGGCATGGCCGCCGATGCGCGCGTTGCCCATCAGCGGCTGGGCGAACTGGCGGCATTCATGGGGGCGCACTCGGATCGCGACGATGCGCTGCCCGTGCTGCAGTTCGATGCCGCCGTGCAGTATCTGGGCGAGCTGATCGATGAACACGACGACGACGGCGACTTGTGGATAAGCGCGAATCTCAATGAGTTGTCGTGGCTGCACGCGGACGGCGCGGCGGCTTATGTTCACCAGACGCGCACGTTATGCGAAGAACGCTGGCTAGCCGTGCGGCAGGGCATGCAGGCCGGTGACCTGGCCGCTGTGTGCCGATTGCTGGACGTGCAAGATGCCGGTGACGCCTCCGGCTGGGCTTGGCGCTTTGGTTTTGGCGGGCTGTCGCATTCCTATTTCCACGAACAGGATCCGGCCCGCACGGTCAGCTTCGAAGACTACGTTGCCGAGGGGGGCGACGATGAAGACGCGTGGCTTGGCAGCGCGCTGTACCGCTACCGTGTGGACAAGTTGTGGGGGCTGCGGGCGGTCGATCCGGAGGCCGAGTCCGACGACGACAACGACGGCGACGACGACAGCGATTGCTGGCTGCCCGTGATGGCGCCGCAGTGGGATGCGATCTGGCGCAGCGGCGCGTCCGATGAGGGCGTGCTGTGGATAAGCAGCGAAGGACGCACCGGGCTGCTGCGCGTGACGGAGAACGTTGCTAGCGTGCTGGTGGCGCCATGCTTTGACGCGGTGTGGGATTTTGAAGAAGACGTGGCAAGTGTCCAGGTGGGCGACAAGGTGGGGCTGATCGCCGCGGATGGCCGTGAAATCCTGCCGCCGTCGCTGGACGAGGCCTGGAACTGCGCGCAAGGCCTGGTGGTTGCGCGCGTCGGAGATCAGCTGGGCTTTGTGGACAAGTCGGGTGGCTGGGCGATCACGCCGCGCTTCGAGGACGCGGGGTCGTTCTGCCCCGGAGGCTTGGCGCCCGCGTTCGAGGCGCAGGCGTGGGGTCTGGTCGACCGGCGTGGCGATTGGGTAGCGGCGCCCGAGTGGGACGACGTTTATTGGGACGAGGACCTGCACGCGTTCATCACCGAGCGCGAAGGGATGCAGGGGCTGATCGACGCGTCGGGGCGGCCGGTGCTGGATGCGTGCTTTGCTGCGCTGGCGCCGCTGGATACTGCGGCCGACTCAGCCGAGCTGTGGAAAAGCGGTCTGATGCGGATCAGCGTCCTGACGCAAGATGCGCGGCGCGGGGTGGTGGATGGTCAAGGCGCCGCGCGGGTGCCGATCGTTTACAGCGATCTCGGCGAGGTGAGCTGGCTGCCGTCGGAACGGCCTGGCATCCCGGAGCCCGCGCCTGAAGGCCAGGCGGGGCGGTATGCGCGGATCCTGGCGAATGTGGGTCGCGATGACGACGGCGACGAGACGTGGGCCGAGGGCGTCTATGACATGGCCGAGGGGCGTGAAGTGCTTGCTTGCCAGCACGTGCTGACGTTCGGGTTGGCGTGGAACGGCGCGTATGGCTGGCTGGTGATGCAAGCGGGCCAGGCGCCCTGCCCTCACAACGTGGACGGGCTTTACGTGGGCGTGGCGCGCGCTGGTGGCGACTGGCTGCATGAACCTGTGTACGCCTGGATCGGTTCGCCGGAATCCTTGCAGACTGCGGCGGGCGTTTACAACGGCCCGCCGGCGATTGTCTCGCAGTGGAACGAGGGCGAGCCGGTGCGGGCCATGCGGGGCGATACGGGTGTGCTGGTGATGCTGCACCGTGACGGGCGGGAGACGCCGGCCTAGGCCAATTTCGGCAACGGTGTCTGACACCCTGGGGAGATGGTCGCCAGTTTGAGGCGGTGTCTCATAGGGTGTCAGACAACGTCTCCACGTTCATCGCCGCCGCGATCGGCTACCGCGGCGGCCGCGCTTTCAGATCCCCCATCTCTTCCTGCATCAGCTGATGCGCATAGCGCGAGAACACCGTGACCAGGCGCGTGCGCGTGTGATACGGCGGGTACAGCAGCGCGACGGTGACCGGCACCGCCGGGCTGAACGGACGGACTTCCACGCCGTTCGCTTCGTACTCCTCGCGCGCGGCCAGCGGGTTGATCAGCGCCACGCCCAGCCCCGCGCCCACCAGCGCGCACACCGACGACCCCAATCCCGCTTCGGCCACCGTATGACGCTCGACCTTGGCGGACTTGAACACGGCGTCGATCTTCTCGCGCAGCGGAGTGCCGCTGGGAAATGCGATGAAGGGCTCACCCGCAAAATCGGCAGGCTTGAGCTTCTTCAGTTTGGTCAGGCGGTGTCCGCGCGGCAGCACCGCCACGCAGCTCATCGTAAGCACCGGCTCGACCTGGATGCCGGGCGCCTCGCCGGACAGCATCGCCAGCCCCGTGTCGCAGAACCCCGAACTGATCCAGTTGTGGACCGCGCTGGCGTTGCCCGAGTGGATGGACACCATGACGTCGGGGTACTCGGTCTTGAAGGCTGCGACGATGCGGGCCAGGAGCCCGCCCGCCAGGCGTGGCATGGCCGCCACACTCAGTCGGCTGGCGCTGAACGAGCGGATGCTGGCCGCCGCCGACTCCAGGCCGGCGAGGCCGATGAAGGTCTTTTCGACCTCCTGAAAAAAGCGCGACCCGTCCTGGGTCGGGCTCAGCCGGCTGCCATTGCGGTCGAACAATGGAAACTGGGTGATGGCTTCCAATTGCGCAATTAAGCGGCTAACGTGCGGCTGCGAGGTATGCACGCGGCGCGCCGCGGCGGTCATGGATCCGGTCATCATGACGGCGCGGAACGCCTCAATGTGCCGCAAGCCCATGCGAGTAATGGCCATGTCAAATCCGTATAGAGGAATACCTGATTGGAACTGGATAAAACCATACTGCTAGTTGATACTTTTTGCCAGCCGCGGGGCTCATCGCGGGACGCGGCGGTCGCCAGCCAGACTGGAACCGCCGATCGTGAACATAAACACGCGCCGCACGTACGGCGCCAAGGGAATCAGATGAAAGCACTTGCCGCGATCTCCGTCGCCGCCGCCCTGCTGGGCACCACCGCGACGGCTCATGCCGAAGGTCCCAGCCGCCTGGACAAGATCCGGGAAACCGGCGTCATCACGATCGGCCACCCCGAGACCTCGGTGCCGTTTGCGTATCTGGACGGCAATCAGAAGCCGATCGGCTACACGGTCGAGATCTGCCAGGAAGTCGCCAAGTACGTGCAGGAAGCGCTGAAGCTGCCCAAGCTGGAAGTCCGCTACAACCCGACGACGTCGGCCACGCGCATTCCGCTGCTGGCCAACGGCACGATCGACCTGGAGTGCGGCAACACCACCAATAACGAGGCCCGCCACAAGCTGGTGTCCTTCGCGCCCACGACCTTCGTGGCGCAGGTGGTGCTGGTGGCGCGCAAGGACGGCGGCGTGGACCCCAATGACCTGTCCTCGTTCCGCGGCAAGACCATCGCGGCGCAGGCCGGCGGCCAGACGTTCAAGCTGATCTCGCAACTGAATGCGCAGGGCAACCTGGGCATCTCGATGGCGCCCACCAAGGACACCGCCGAGACCATCCTGATGGTGGAATCGGGCCGCGCCGCGGGTTCGGCCAACGACGACGGCATCGCCTACGGCGCCGTGGCTTCGTCCAAGAACCCGGACGCCTTCGTGATCGGCAAGAAGGGCCTGGAAATGGCGCCCTACGGCATCATGCAGCCCAAGGACGATCCCAAGTTCAAGAAGGTGGTCGATGACGCGGTGCTGGATCTGATGAAGACCGGCAAGGTTGCGGCGCTGTACGACAAGTATTTCAACTCGCCGATCCCGCCCAAGCAGATCAACCTGAAGTACCCCATGAGCGACGCCCTGAAGCGCGCCCTGGCCAACCCCACCGACTCGGGCGATCCCAAGGCCTACGAGTAAGCCGCATGCCGCGGGGCGCAACGCGTCCCCGCGGCGCATGAAGCAAGGACGCCGGCCGGGGCCGGCGTTGCAATCAAGGGCGAGGGCATGAATTACAACTGGAGTTGGAGCGTCTTCCTGGAGATGTCGCCGGACGGCGTGCACACCTTCCTGGAAACGATCCTGATCGGCGTGGGCTGGACGCTCGCGCTGGCATTGACGGCCTGGGTTTTCTCGTTGCTGCTGGGATCCTGGCTGGGCGTGATGCGCACGGTGCAGTCGCGCCTGATGAACGCCATCGGCGCGACCTATGTAGAGCTGTTCCGCAACATCCCGCTGCTGGTGCAGATGTTCCTGTGGTATTTCGTGCTGCCCGAATTGCTGCCCCATGCCTGGGGCCTGGCGATGAAGCAGATGCCGCAGCCGTGGGGGCAGTTTTTGCCCGCGGTGCTGTGCCTGGGCTTTTACGGATCGGCGCGTGTGGCCGAGCAATTGCGCGCCGGCATCCAGTCGCTGCCGCGCGGGCAGTTTCAGGCGGGCACCGCGCTGGGACTGACCGAGGGCCAGGTCTACCGCTACATCATCCTGCCCGAGGCCTGTCGCATCGTGCTGCCGCCGCTGACCTCGGAGTTCATGGGCACGATCAAGTATTCGTCGGTGGCGCTGACCATCGGCCTGTTGGAATTGACGGGCCAGGCGCGATCCATGGCGGAGTTCAGCTTTCACATCTTCGAGGCGTTTTCGGCCGCGACGGTGATCTACCTGATTCTGAACGGCATCGTCGTGCTGGGGATGCGCACACTTGAGCGCCGAGTCGCGGTGCCCGGCCTGATCGGCACGGCCGCGAAGTCGCCTGCGGGATTGGGGCGCTGACATGGGCAAATTCGATTTCGATGTGATCTGGGGCTCGCTGCCGTACCTGTTCCAGACCGGCATGACCTTCACGCTGACGCTGACGGTGCTGGCGGCGGTGATGGGCCTGGCGTTGGGCACGATCCTGGCGATGATGCGGTTGTCGCGCTACAAGATCCTGTCGGTGCCGGCGGGCATCTACGTGAACGTCATGCGTTCGATCCCGCTGCTGCTGGTGATCTTCTGGTTCTACTTTCTGATGCCGTACATCGCCGCGTGGGTGGTGGGATCGCCCACGCCGCTGCGCGTGGGGGCGTTCAACTCGGCGGTGATCACGTTCACGCTGTTCGAGGCCGCGTACTTCTGCGAAATCATGCGTGCCGGCATCCAGTCCATCGCGCGCGGCCAGGTATCGGCCAGCATGGCGCTGGGCCTGAATCACTGGCAAGGCATGCGGTACGTCGTGCTGCCGCAGGCGCTGCGCAACATGGTGCCGGCGCTGCTGACGCGCGTCATCATCCTGTTCCAGGACACGTCGCTGGTGTACGTGCTGTCGCTCACCGACTTCCTGGGCGCCGCGTCCAAGATTGGCCAGCGCGACGGCCGGCTGGTCGAACTCTATCTCTTCGTGGCGGTGGTGTATTTCGTGATTTGCTTCACGGCATCGCGTCTGGTCAAGCAGCTTGAAAAGCGTACGCGGGTGCTGCGCTGAGCCGCTTGCCGCAGCAATCACGTTATCCACAGGTTCAACGATGCAATCCTCTTCCAATCCCCCGATGATCGAGATCCGGCAGGTCAGCAAATGGTACGGCGACTTCCAGGTGCTGGACGACTGCTCCACCACCGTGCGCCGCGGCGAAGTCGTGGTGGTGTGCGGCCCGTCCGGCTCGGGCAAGTCCACGCTGATCAAGACCGTCAATGCGCTCGAGCCCTTTCAAAAAGGCGAGATCGTGGTCAACGGCGTGTCGGTGGGCGATCCGCGCACCAACCTGCCCAAGCTGCGCGCGGTGGCCGGCATGGTGTTCCAGCACTTCGAGCTGTTCCCGCACTTGTCCGTGACCGAGAACCTGTGCCTGGGGCAGATCAAGGTGCTCAAGCGCGGCAAGGACGAAGCGCGGCAGCGCGCGCTTGCGCTGCTTGAGCGCGTGGGCCTGTCGGCGCACAAGGACAAGCATCCCGGCGAACTGTCGGGCGGCCAGCAGCAGCGCGTGGCGATCGCCCGGGCGCTGTCGATGGACCCCGTCGTGATGCTGTTCGATGAGCCCACGTCGGCGCTGGACCCCGAGATGGTCAACGAGGTGCTGGACGTGATGACCGACCTGGCGGGCGAAGGCATGACCATGATGGTGGTGACCCACGAGATGGGATTTGCGCGCCGCGTCGCCGACCGTGTGATCTTCATGGACGGCGGCAAGATTGTCGAGGACTGCCAGAAGGAGCAGTTCTTCGGCAATGTCGAGGAGCGTGCCCCGCGCACGCGCCAGTTTCTTTCCAAAATTTTGCAGCACTGAAAGCCATGACCCAGCGGACCCCCGCCGAACCTCCCCCACTCCGCGTCGACCTGCGCAGCGATACGGTCACGCACCCGACCGCGGCCATGTACGAGCGCATGCGCACCGCGCCGATCGGCGATGACGGCCTGGACGGCGATCCCACCGTGCGCGAGCTGGAAGCGACCGTCGCTTCCAGCCTGGGCAAGGAGGCGGGCCTATTCGTGCCGAGCTGCACGATGGCCAACCTGCTGGCCGTGCTGGCGCAAACGCAGCGCAGCGAACAGGTGGCGCTGGAAGCGACTGCCCACATGTACACGTCGGAACGGGGCGCGGCGACGTTCACGGGCCTGTTCTACCAAGGCCTGCCCGGCGCCGAAGGCGCGATGGACCTGAACCGGCTCGAAGACGCGCTGATGGCGGGCGGACACCGCCTCAAGACTGCGTTGGTGGCGATGGAGACGTCGCACAACAACGCGGGCGGCGCAGTGCTGCCGCTGGACCACATGCAGGCCGTGCACGGCATGGCGCGCGCAGCCGGCGTGCCGGTGCACCTGGATGGTGCCCGGCTGTTCAACGCTGCGGTCGCGCTGGGCGTGCCGGCCATGGACATCACGCAATACACGGATACGGTGTCGCTGTGCCTGTCCAAGGGCTTGAGCGCGCCGGTGGGCGCGGTGCTGGCGGGCAGCCAGGCCGTGATCGCCAAGTCGCGGACGCTTCGCCGCATGCTGGGCGGCACGCAGCGCCAATCCGGCATCATGGCCGCCGCGGGCCTGGAAGGCGTGCAGCACATGAGCGCGCGGCTGGGCGAGGACCACGTGCGGGCGCGCCGGTTGAGCGACGGCATCAACACGCTGGCGCCCACGCTGACCGCGACCGTGCCGCAAACCAACATCGTGCAGGTTGAGACCGCCGACACCGGCATGACCAATGCCGAATGGGTCGCGGCCCTGCAGGTGCAAGGCGTGCTGACGCGTCCGTGGGGCCGTACGCGGCTGCGTTGTGTCACGCACCGGCACATCAGCGACGACGATGTCGATATGGCCGTCAAGGCGTTTTCCGCGGTGCTGAACGCGCGCTGATTCAGCCGATTTTGGGGTGGGCGATGCGATAATGCCCGCCATGTCCACCCCCACTCATCTTTCCCGGAAAGACTATTTCTGCGCCCTCGCGGTGGTGGTCATCTGGGGCCTGAATTTTGTCGTCATGAAGGTCGGCATGCGGGGCTTGTCTCCGATGATGCTCGGCGCGTTGCGATTCGCGCTGGCGGCCTTCCCGCTCATCCTCTTCGTGCGCATGCCGCGGCTGCCGTGGCACTGGGTCGCGGCCTACGGGCTGGTTCAGGGGCTGGGCCAGTTCGGCCTGCTGTTCACGGCGCTCAAGTTCGGCATGCCGGCCGGCATGGCATCGCTTGTCATCCAGACCCAGGCCTTCTTTACGCTGCTGCTCGCCGCGCCGGTGCTGCATGAGCGCGCGCGGCGGCATCACTGGATCGGACTGGGCGTCGCCGCGATGGGCCTTGCGGTCATCGCGGGGGCGCGTGGCGACGGGCCGGGGCAGATGACGATGCTGGGCTTTGTCCTGACGCTGGGGGCGGCATTCATGTGGGCGGTGTCCAACATGATCGTGCGGCTGGCCAGCCGCAAGGCGCCCGGCTACGACCCCTTCGCGTTCATTGCCTGGAGCAGCGCCGCCCCGGTGCTGCCCTTCCTGGCGCTGGCCGTGTTGATCGATGGCTGGGAACCGGTCGTGGGCATGATCATCGGCATGGGCTGGGGCGAGGCATTGTCGGTGCTGTATCTGGCGGTGCTGGCGACCCTGGTTGCCTACACGCTCTGGACGCAGCTGCTGTCGCGCCATCCCGCGGCCAAGGTCGCGCCGTTCTCGCTGCTGGTGCCGGTGGTGGGGCTGTGGGCGGCGTCGATGGCGTTCGGCGAGCGGCTGCAGCCGCTGCAATGGGTGGGCGCCGGATGCGTGCTGGCCGGGCTGGTCATCAACCAGGTCGGCGCGCGCTGGTTGCGCACGCGCTAGCGCCGGTCAGCCTTTACGCTACCGGGCCCTCATCCGCCCGGCCTACAGCGTGCCGGCGAGGGCCCGCGGTCCTCAAAGTTGCTCGAAGCGGATGTAACGCTTATCGGTGTACTCCCGGCGCGTGATGATTTCCTGCACCGACGCGCCCGGCGGTCCGCGGCGCAGCCATTCCAGCATGTGATCGACCTGGTCGGGCGTGCCCTGCACCAGCGCTTCGACCGTGCCGTCCAGCATGTTCTGCACCCAGCCCTTCGCGCCAAGCATGTGAGCGCGCCGCACCGTGGCGTGCCGGTAGCCCACGCCTTGCACCGTGCCGCTGACGGTGACGTGGACGGTTTCGATCTGGGTATCGGCCTTAGGGTCTTGCATGGGTTTTTCCTTCGGATGATGCGCCGCCACGCGCGACTGGCGTAGGCGGAACCGGCTACAGCGGATGGTCTATAGGCCCGGCAGGCTTCGAAGCGATACGTTAGAGCCCATGTCAAAACGTGCCAGCTTAGAAATACCCATTACCAGAGCTTGGAGAAGCCATTATGGAAGAGACCAGTTTGTTGTCGGAAGCCGAGACAGCGCGCTACAGGGATCAGGGTTACCTGGCCTTGAAGGACATGTGCCCTCAGGACGAGGTCGGCTACATCCGTAGGACGCTGCTGGACTTGTTCTCGAATAAGACGGGTTACAACGAGGGCGCGCAATACGACTTTGTCAGCCGCGACGACCCGAGCAAGCCCGCGAAGTTTCCGAGTCTGCACGATCCGCGACATTATGCCCCGGGCCTGCTGAAGACGGTGTACCACGAACGCACGCTGGAACTGGCGCGGCAGCTGCTGGGCCCGCAGGCCGCGCTGTATGGCGAACACGCGTTGCTCAAGCCCGGCCCGCACGGTCCGGAAACGCCGTGGCACCAGGACGAAGCTTTCCGGTCGCCGGACTTTGTCTACAACGAACTGAGCATCTGGCTGGCGCTGCAGCCGGCCACCGTCGAGAACGGCTGCATGCAGTTCCTGCCGGGGTCGAACAAGTGGGACGTGCTGGAGCACCGTTCCCCGGGCGGCGACAAGACGCTGCATCCGCTGGAATGCTGCGGTGATTTCCCGCGCGAACAGGCGGTGGCCGAGCCCCTTGATCCGGGCGGCATCACCGTCCACGATGCGCGCACGCTGCACTTCACGGGACCGAACACGTCGCAGACGCCGCGGCTGGCGTACATCCTGATCTACAACACGCCGCCGGTGTACAAGCCGGGCCGCCGGGAATTCCCGTGGCTGGAAGGCCGCTGGACCGACAGCCAGACCCGCAAGAAGCAATGGCACAAGCGCGGCGGGCTGGCGGTGGACGTGATGCGCCGGCTGCCGGGCGCGCGGCTGACCAGCCCGCGCTGGGTGGCGTGGGCAACGATACGCGCGGTCAGCAAGGTGTGGCCGCGCTAGGGCTGGGCGTGCAGGGGCCATAGAGCCTTTGCGCAGGGGGGCGAACGGGGCCGGCAAGCGACGCTTGCCGGCCTCGGCGCGTATACTGGGCGGCGCCGCGCGGGTCATCAAGCCTGGCGCGGCGGCAAGGCTGCCCCACGGCTGGCGGCCCGAAAGCACAAGAAAATGAGTCGCAGCTGGCGCACCCCTATCACTCCACAGACACTCCATGACCGCTAACCTTTCTACGATCACCTGCATCGAAGATTTGCGCGTTGTCGCGCAGAAGCGCGTGCCGCGCATGTTCTACGACTACGCCGATTCCGGCGCCTGGACCGAAGGCACCTATCGCGCGAATGAAAGCGACTTTCATCGGATCAAGCTGCGCCAGCGCGTGGCGGTCAACATGGAAGGCCGGTCGCTGCGCACCACCATGGTGGGCCAGGACGTGGTCATGCCGCTGGCGATTTCGCCCACGGGCCTGACCGGCATGCAGCATGCCGACGGCGAGATCCTGGCCGCCAAGGCTGCCGCCGATTTCGGCGTGCCGTTCACGCTGTCCACGATGAGCATCTGCTCGCTGGAAGACGTGGCGCAGGCCACCGGCAAGCCCTTCTGGTTCCAGCTCTACGTCATGCGCGACCGCGAGTTCGTGGGCAACCTGATCGACCGCGCCAAGGCCGCCGGCTGCTCGGCGCTGGTGCTGACGCTGGACCTGCAGATCCTGGGCCAGCGCCACAAGGACATCAAGAACGGCCTGTCGACGCCGCCCAAGCCCACGCTGCGCAACCTCATCAACCTGGCGACCAAGCCCCGCTGGTGCATGGGCATGCTGGGCACCAAGCGCCGCACCTTCGGCAACATCGTCGGCCACGCCAAGGGCGTGAGCGACCTGTCGTCGCTGTCGTCGTGGACGGCCGAGCAGTTCGATCCCCGCCTGAGCTGGGACGACGTGGAATGGATCAAGCAGCGCTGGGGCGGCAAGCTCATCATCAAGGGCATTCTGGATGTCGAGGACGCGCAGCTCGCCGCCAACAGCGGCGCCGACGCGCTCATCGTCAGCAACCACGGCGGCCGCCAGCTTGACGGCGCCATGTCGTCCATCGCGGCCCTGCCGGGAATTGCCGATGCCGTGGGTTCGAAGATCGAGGTATGGATGGACGGCGGCATCCGCTCCGGCCAGGACATCCTGAAGGCCGTGGCGCTGGGCGCGCGCGGCACGATGATCGGCCGCGCCTTCCTGTACGGGCTGGGCGCGTATGGCCAGGCCGGCGTCACCCGCACGCTGGAGATCCTGTACAAGGAAATGGACACGACGATGGCGCTGTGCGGCCGCCGCACGATCGAGCCGGGCGACCGCAGCATCCTGCTGCCGGGCACGTATCCGACCTGATCGCTGATGCTTGTTGAAAAAGCCCGGACCCATATGTGTCCGGGTTTTTTTGTGCGCGGACGCCGCGCACCGTGCGTGGGCTATGCGCCGTTGCCCGTGCCCAAGAACTGGCTGGGCCTGCGCAGCGCCGGGTCGAAAGGATTGATCTGCGCGCCCACCGCGTCGGCCTCGCGGCGCAGCATTTCCACGATCAGCGGCAGGCGTTCATCGCTGATGCGTTCGATGGGCGCCGCCACGCTCAGCGCCGCCACCGTGACGCCGTTGGGATCGTAGACCGGCACCGCCAGCCCCGCGATGTTGGGGAACACGCCCTGCCCCTGGCTGCGCGCGTAGCGCAGTTCCAGGCATTCCTTGATGCGCACGCGCATCGAGATCTCGTCCACGAAGCCCAGGTGATGCAGGCGCGGAATGTTGAAGCGCATGACCTCTTCGCGCTCGGCTTCCGGCAGGCTGGCCAGCAGCACCAGGCCACCTTGTCCCATGCCCAGCGGCACGCGGCCGCCGATGTCGCCGGTGTGCGAGCGCACCGGAAAGGCGCCGTCCACGCGGTCGACGCAGACCGCATCAAAGCCGCTGCGCACCAGCAGAAAAATGGTGTCGTTGAGCATGCCGGACAGACGCAGCATGGCGGGCCGGTAGAGGGTGCGCAGGCTGGACTGATGGTTGCCCGCCGCGGCCGCCAGCGAAAAGAAGGCGACGCTGAGCTGATAGCCCTTGCTTTGGGCCGGCTGCTCCACCACGCCTTCCTGCATCAGGCCTTGCAGCACCCGGTGCACCGTGGCCTGCGCCTGGCCCGTGCGGGCGGCGATATCGGTCAGGCGCAGCTTGTCTCCCTTGGCGTCGGCCAGCACGCGCAGCACGGCAAAGGCCCGCTGCAACACGCCCTGGCCTGCGGAATCGTCCGGCGTTTCTGATTTCTTCATTCTTGGCTTCCGATAATCAAAATAGTCTGCCGTGTTTTTATAAAAAAATTCAGTCTACCGGAAATAACGAATAAAAAATTCGATTCTTCGGAAAACCCTAATTGACCCTCTGTTTTGGCGGCTCCTAGACTGCGCCATCACTTAGGCAGCCTGGGCGGCACTTTTTCCACCCGGCGGCGCAGGGCCCGGACGGGCCACGGGGTTTGGAACATGGCATTTCTGCGGCTGGACAACGTCTCCAAGAACTACGGCGATCTGCGTGTCGTCTCGGACTTCTGCCTATCGGTCGACAAGGGCGAGTTCGTCTCGCTGCTCGGGCCCTCCGGCTGCGGCAAGACCACCACGCTGCAGATGATTGCCGGCTTTGCCGACGTGACCTGCGGCACCATCACGCTGGACGGCCGCGACATCACGCACGCCAAGCCCAACACGCGCGGCCTGGGCATCGTGTTCCAGAGCTATGCGCTGTTCCCGCACCTGACCGTGGCCGACAACGTCGCCTTCGGCCTGAAGATGCGCAAGGTCGAACGCGCCGAACGGCAGGAGCGTGTGCGCGAGGCGTTGGCCCTGGTCAAGCTGGACAAGCATGCCGACCGCTTCCCGCGCGAACTGTCGGGCGGCCAGCGGCAACGCGTGGCGCTGGCCCGTGCGCTGGTGATCCGGCCGCCGGTGCTGCTGCTGGACGAACCGCTGTCCAACCTGGACGCCAAGCTGCGCGAGGACATGCAGTTCGAGCTGCGCAGCATCCAGCGCAAGATCGGCACCACCACCGTCATGGTCACGCACGATCAGGCCGAGGCCCTGTCCATCAGCGATCGCGTCGTCGTCATGCAGGACGGCCGGGCCACGCAAGTGGACGCGCCCTACCGCATGTATGAACACCCGCAGACCGAGTTCATCTCGCGCTTTGTCGGCAAGACCAATCTGCTGCCCGGCCGCGTGACGCGCTGCGGCGCGCAGGCTGAAGTGCAGACCGGCGCGCTGAGCCTTGTCGTCGACGGCGAAGGCCTGCGCCATGGCGACAACGTGCAGCTGTCGTTGCGGCCGGAAAAGCTGGTGCCGGTGCCTTCCGGCCAAGGCAAGCTTGCCTGTGTCGTGAACACGCGCTACTTCCTGGGCAGCCAGTGGATGTACGACCTGGATTCGCCCGTGGGGGCGCTGACCATCCTGACGCCCAACGACGGTCGCCGCCCGCATGACGACGGCGAACAGATCGGGCTGGACTGGGCGGACGGCGTGCTGCGCGTGTTGCGCGCACCTGCTGCCGCGGCGGCGGACTGACATGGCGACGCTGACGCAACGCGGCGCTGCCGCCAACCCGCCCAAGCCGCGCAACGACGGGATGCTGGCCATCCTGGGCTCGATTCCGCTGGCCCTCGTGTTTCTGACGCTGGTGCTCACGCCGCTGGCGCTGACCTTCGCCCTGTCGTTCCGGCCGTTCGACTACGCCACCGGCATTCAGCCCGGCCACACGTTCGAACACTACCTGGCCGTGGTGACAGACGGCTATTTCATCGAGATCTTCTGGCGCACCTTCTGGATCGCCGGCGTCACCACGCTGATCTGCGTGCTGATCGGCGCGCCCGAGGCCTACATCCTGTCGCGCATGCGCAAGCCCTGGCGCTCGATCTTCCTGCTGGTGGTGCTGTCGCCGCTGCTGATCTCGCTGGTGGTGCGCGCGTTCGGCTGGAGCATGCTGCTGGGTCCAAGCGGGCCGCTAGGCAAGGCGGCCGCGGCACTGGGGCTGGGATCGTTGCTGTACACGCCCACGGCCGTCATCATCGGCCTCGTGCACGTCATGCTGCCCTTCATGGTGATTCCGGTCTGGACGTCGCTGCAGAAGCTGGACCCCACGGTCGAGCACGCCGCGTTGTCTCTGAACGCCTCGCGCTTTCAGACGCTCACGCGCATCGTGCTGCCGCAGGCCATGCCGGGCGTCCTGTCCGGCAGTCTTATCGTGTTCGGCCTGTCGGCCAGCTCGTTTGCCATTCCCGCGCTGCTGGGCGGACGGCGGCTGAAGATGGTGGCCACCGTCGTGTACGACGAGTTCCTGACCGAGCTGAACTGGCCGCTGGGCGCGGCGATTGCCATCGTGCTGCTGATCGTGAACGTGATCGTCATGATGGCGTACAACCGCGTCGTCGAACGCTCTTACCGCCGCAGCCTGGGCTGACCCGCGCAAGGAATCGAACATGCAGAAGAACGGTCCTTTCGCGCTGGCGTTCAATTTCCTGGTGGTGGCGTTCGTGCTGGCGCCGCTGGTCATCGTGTGCCTGGTGGCGTTCACGCCCGATTCGACGCTGACCGTGCCCACGACCAGCTTCTCGCTGCGGTGGTTTTATGCGGTCTTCGACCATCCCAACTTCATGCAGGCGTTCAAGAACAGCCTGTGGTTGGCGTTCCTGTCGGCCAGCATCGCCGTGTGCCTGGCGGTGCCCGCCGCCATCGCCATCACGCGCTACCGCTTTCCGGGGCGCGACGTGCTCAACGGCCTGTTCCTTTCGCCGTTGATGATTCCGCATCTGGTGCTGGGCGTGGCGCTCTTGCGCTTCTTTGCGCTGATGGGCATGGCCGGCAGCTTTCCGTGGCTGGTGGCCAGCCACGTCGTCGTCATCACGCCCTATGTGATGCGCCTGGTGATCGGCGCGCTGGTGGGTTTTGACCGGTCCATCGAACACGCGGCGCTGTCGCTCGGCGCCAGCCGTGCGACGGTGTTCTTCACGGTCACCTTGCCGCTCATCATTCCCGGCGTGTCCGGCGGCTGGCTGCTGGCGTTCATCAACAGCTTCGACGAACTGACGATGTCGGTGTTCATCACCGCGCCGTCGACCATCACGCTGCCGGTGCGCATGTACATGTACGCCACGGAATCCATCGACCCGATGATGGCCGCCGTGTCCGCGCTGGTGATCGCGCTGACGGCCGTGACGATGCTGCTGCTGGACCGCGTGTATGGCCTGGACCGCGTCCTGGTGGGCCAGAAATGAATTCACTGCCGACAGCCGCAAAGGAGCCGCGCGCGCCATGGCAATCCTGAAACGCCTGGCCGAAACCGGCCGGCCCGCGTTGACCTTCACCTTCGACGGACAGACGTGCACGGCACTGGCCGGCGACACGGTCCTGACCGCCGTGCTGACGCAGGCCGAACGCCTGCGCACCTCGGAATTCGGCGGTGGTCCGCGCGCCGGCTTCTGCATGATGGGCGCGTGCCAGGACTGCTGGGTGCAGCTTGAAAACGGCGAGCGCGTGCGCGCCTGTTCCACGTACATCGAGCCCGGCATGCGGCTGCAGAGCGCCGCGCTGGCGCCCGCTGCCGCGCCCGGCACGCTGGCCGCCGCCTCTGCCCCAGGGACGCTGACGGCCGCTGCCTGGCCCGAGGATGACGCGTCATGAGCATCGTCATGCCCGTGATCGTGGGCGCCGGCCCTGCCGGTATCCGCGCGGCCCAGACGATGGCCGCGCAAGGTTTGCGGCCCGTGATCCTGGACGAAGGGCTGCGCCCCGGCGGCCAGATCTACCGCCAGCCGCCGCCCGGTTTCTCGCGTCCCAAATCCGCGCTGTATGGCTTTGAACATCGCAAGGCTGACGCCGTACACCGCACCATGCAGGAATTGCAGGGCAACGTCGAATACCGTCCCGGGTGCCTGGTCTGGAACGCCGAGGGCAAGACGCTGGACGTGCTGCGCGACGGCGTCAGCACGGCGGTGCCCTACACGCATCTGATTCTTGCGACCGGGGCGACCGACCGCGTGCTGCCGTTTCCCGGCTGGCTGACGCCCGGTGTCTACACGCTGGGCGGATCGCAGGTCGCGTTGAAGCACCAGGGCTGCGCCATCGGATCGCGCGTGGCGTTCCTTGGCACGGGCCCATTGCTGTATCTGGTGGCATACCAATACGCCAAGGCCGGCGCACAGGTTGCCGCCGTGCTGGACACGTCGCGATTTGCGGACCGCGTCGCGGCGCTACCCGGCATGTTGCGCGCGCCCGCGCTGCTGGCCAAGGGCCTCTATTACATGGCGTGGCTGCGCGCGCATGGCGTGCCGCTGCGCAGTGGCGTACGCCCCGTCGCCGTGCAGGGCGGCGATCGGGTCACGGGCCTGTCGTACACCCGGAACGGACGGACGCATACGCTGGACTGCGACGCTGTCGGCTTCGGCCTGTCGCTGCGTTCCGAAACCCAGCTCGCCAGCCTGGTCGGCTGCGACTTCGAATTCAACGAACGCGACCGCAACTGGATCCCACGGCGCGACGCCGCCGGACGCAGCAGCGTGGCGGGCGTTTACGTCGCGGGCGACGGCGCGGGCATTGCCGGGGCCGATGCAGCGGAACTCGCCGGCGAACGCGCCGCGCTGGCGCTGCTTGAAGACACAGGACATCCGCACGACGCACGCCGCGCGCGGATACTGGAATCGCAACTCGCGGCAAATAGCCGCGTGCGCGACGCGCTGGAACGCGCGTTTCCGTTTCCCGAGGACTGGGCCGCCAGCATCGCCGACGACACCGTCGTCTGCCGCTGCGAGGAAGTCACCGCCGGCACCATCCGCCAGGCCGCGCGCGACAACGGCGTGCAAGAGATGAATCGCCTGAAGGCGCTGACCCGCGTCGGCATGGGACGCTGCCAGGGCCGCATGTGCGGCGTGGCTGGCGCAGAGGTCCTGGCGCATGCCGTCGGCTGCGCGCCGCAGGCGGTCGGACGGCTACGCAACCAGCCGCCGGTCAAGCCCATTCCGGTCAGCGTCGTCTGCCTGGAACGTCCCGCGAAAAAGGCCGCATGATGGAACGCTTCGACACCGAAGTTGCGATCATCGGCGGTGGCATCGTCGGCGGCAGCGCCGCGCTCTTCCTGCGCCGGCTAGGCGTGCCCGTCGTGCTGCTGGAAGCCGCGCTGTGCGGCGCCAAGGCCAGCGGCGTCAACTACGGCGGCGTGCGCCGGCAGGGACGCGGCATCGAACAGCTGCCGCTCGCGCGGCGCGCGCACGAACTGTGGGGCCAACTGCCCGCGCTGATCGGCATCGACGGCGAATACGTGCGCTCCGGCCACCTCAAGCTGGCCACCTCCGACGCCGATCTGGCGCTGCTCGAAACCTACCGCGCCAACACACGCGGCTTCGGCATGGACCTTGAAATCCTGGACCGCCGCGCGCTCGCCCAACGCTTCGGCTGGCTGGGGGAAAGCGTGATCGGCGGCTCGTTCTGCCCGCAGGACGGTCACGCCAATCCGCGGCTCGTGTCCCCCGCCTTCGGACGTGCCGCCGCCGCGCTGGGCGCAGACGTGCGCGAAGGCGTGCGCGTCACCTCCGCCACGCACGACGGCACGCGCTTCATCGTGCGCGCCGGCGACACGCTTGAAGTGCGATCGCGCTACCTGTTGAACTGCGCAGGCGCCTGGGCCGGACGCTTTGCCGAAGGCTTCGGCGAGCCGGTTCCCGAAACGTCCATCCACCCCCTGATGATGGTGACCGAGCCCCTGCCGCTGTTCATGAACGTCAGCCTCGGCATGCAGGGCGGCGGCATCTACGCACGGCAGGTCGCGCGCGGCAACTGCGTCATCGGCGGCGGACGCGGCGTCTCCGCCGACCCCGACTACGCACGCCCCGGCCGCGCCAACCTCGGCGCGCTCATGGCCAACGCCGTCAAGCTCCTGCCCGTGCTGCGCGGCGCCCAGGTCATCCGCTTCTGGACCGGCGTCGAAGGCAACATGCCCGACCACAATCCCGTGCTCGGCCCCAGCGCCACCGTGCCCGGCCTCTTTCACGCCTTCGGCCTGTCCGGCGCGGGCTTTCAGATCGGCCCCGCCGTCGGCGAAGTCCTGGCCGACCTGGTCGTGCACGGCCGCTCCTCCATCCCTATCGATGCCTTCCGCATTGAACGGTACGCGCCCGCCGCTCACGGCGCCGCGGCCCGGCCTGATCGTCTTCGTGAGCAAACGCTGGAGTCACCATGATGCAAAAGAAACAGGGCGCGCAGCGCCTGACCAAGGGGAAACGGTTGCTGGGCGCGGCGATGCTGGCATTGCTGTCCGCCGGTGCCATGGCGCAGCAGAAAACGTTGTACGTCGGCATGAACGGCGGCGACATGGAACGCGCCTTCACCCAGCACGTCTTTCCCGACTTTGAGAAGGCCAACAACGTCAAGATCGTCGTCGTGCCCGGCACCTCGACCGACGTCCTCGCCAAGGCGCAAGCCTACAAAGACAACCCTCAGATGCACGTCATGTTCCTCGACGACGGCATCATGGCCCGCGCCATTTCCATGGGCCTGTGCGAACCGCTCAACGACGACCCCGTCCTCAAAGAGCTGTATCCCACCGCCCTGATGAAAGACCGCATGGCCGCCGGCATCGACATCGGCATGACCGGCCTCGGCTACAACACCCGCCTCTTCCAGAAAAACGGCTGGACCCCGCCCACCTCGTGGCTCGACCTGGCCGACCCCAAGTACAAAGGCAAGGTCGTCTTCCAGTCCGCCTCCGGCAGCACCTTCGGCCTGCACGGCTTCCTGATGTTCAATCGCATCGAAGGCGGCAACGACCAGAACTACGAGCCCGGCTTCAAGAAGTGGCCCTCCACCATCGGCCCCAACGTCCTCGAGTACATCCCCAACTCCGCCAAGCTCGCCGAGATGATCCAGTCCGACGAAGCCGCCATCTTCCCCCTCACCCCCACCGCCATCGCCCGCTTGAAGAAGCGCGACATCCCGGTGGAATACGCCCAACCCAAGGAAGGCTCCGTCATCCTCATGGTCGGCGAATGCGTCATCGCCAAGAACAGCGAACCCGAACTCGCGCAAAAGCTCGCCCTGTACCTCCTGTCCGCCAAGGCCCAGGCCAAGGCCCTGGAAATGGGCGGCCACTTCCCGTCCAACAAAAACGTCCAGGCCCCCGCCGACAACGCCGAGTCCCTCAAGCGCTTCCAAGGCTACATGGCCAACGCTAAGATCCTGGACTGGGACCAGATCAACGCGGCCCGGCCCGCCTTCAACGCCCGCTGGAACCGCACGGTCGAACGTTGACGACAACGCGCGGCGCACCCTGTGGACAACCCGCAGGCGCGCCGCGCCGGGCAAGACGCCGGAAGTATGGGGCTGAAACCCGGCGCTGAAACCCGGGCCTAAACCCCGCGCTTGAAACACGCACCTGAAACATGCGCCTGGCCGACACGCCCTCATCACCCGCAAGGACAACCATGCGCCTCATCATCAATTCCGGCGGCCCCCAGGCAATAGAAGAGTGGCGCACGCAATTCCGCACCTTCGCGCCAGACCTGCAAGTCGTCGGCTGGCATGAAGACCCCGATCCCGCCACCATCGAATACGCCCTCGTCTGGGCCCCCGACGCCGGCCGCCTAGCCACCTTCCCCAACCTCAAACTCATCATCAGCGCCGGCGCAGGCGTTGACCACATCCTCGCCGACCCCACCCTGCCGCGCCACCTGCCCATCGCGCGCATGGTAACCACCCGCACGCAGACCGAGATGGCCGAGTACGTGCTCACCAGCGCCCTGATGATCACGCGCAACGTCAAACGCATCACCGACAACCAATCCCGCCGCCACTGGGAAATCTTCGACTCCCTGCGCGTAGCGGCGGATGTACGCGTCGGCATCATGGGTTTGGGCCACCTGGGCATCGCCTCAGCCCAACTCCTGTCCCGCGCAGGCTTTCCCGTCAGCGGCTGGTCCCGCGGCGCGACCACACTGCCCGGCCTGCCGTCCTACGCAGGGCAGCAACAGTTCACACAATTCCTGGCAAACACTGACCTCCTGGTCTGCCTGCTCCCCGCCACCGACGCCACTCGTGGCATCCTCAACCGCGACACGCTGTCGCAACTACCCAAAGGCGCCAGCCTCATCAACGCCGGCCGCGGCACCCACATGGTCACGCAGGACATTCTGGATGCGCTGGACAGCGGGCATCTGGATCAGGCAATTCTGGATGTCTTCGAGCAGGAACCCCTGCCAGAAGACTCCCCACTGTGGACTCACCCAAGAATCACGATCACTCCCCACTGCGCGGCGATCCCAGACCGCAAGGAGCGCGCCCGTCACACCGCCTTGTTGATCGCGGCAAACGAGCGGGGCGAAGCGCTTCCCAACATCTACGACCCTCAGCGCGGCTACTGACATTCAACCGCTGTGGCGCGCGCGACGCCCAAGATCGCCAACGCGCGGCGCGTTCACACGCATCGTCAGAAAAAGCGGCAAGACGTCTCGCCCCCCAGCGAAGCGCGCAGCGCCAAACGCATGACGCAAGACACTGCGTAAGCTCCACCAGGCCGCCCGCGCGGCCGCCGTGGAGCGGGCCCCGCAAGATCTTCCTCTCACACACCGCTGCCTGCCAGAACGCCAAGCACACACCCCGTCCCAGCACTGCGCGAACCCGAACCACTAGAGCACGGTGTGGCGGCGGGCTTGGGGTGCGGGGCGTGTAGATGCGCCCGAGGGAATCTGAAGGGAGCCGAAGGCGGACGAAGATGACGAAGGGGCAGTCCGGAGCGAAGGCTCCGGACCGCAATCGTAGCCCCGCGCCCCAAGCCCGCCGCCGCGCCGTGCGCCTTAAGGACCCAACCAAGCAGCCCTAACCAAGCAGCCCCAAACAAGCAGCCCCAAAGAACCCCCTACCCCACCACCCCCGCCAAATACTGCCTCAACCAAGCATGCGCAGGATCATCCTGATACCTCTCATGCCAATACAACGACACAGCAATCGGCGGCAACGTCAACGGCACCTTCTGCGACACAATCCGCGCACTCCCCGCCATCGCCTTCGCAACGCTCACCGGCATCGTCGCAATCAAATCCGACGCTTCAACGATGAACGGACAAACCAGATAACTGGACAACGTAGCCACAATCTTGCGGCTCCGGTTCTGCCCCATCAAGATGCGATCGATTGCAGTACTGAAATACCGCGTATGCGCCGCCAGATCCAGATGCCCATAGCTCAGGTAGGCATCCAGATTCCACCGCTTACGCAAACAAGGATGTCCCTCACGCACGATGCAAACCGCCGGCTCCTGATACAGAAAACGCGTACGCAGATCCGGCGCAGGATCAGGGAAATACCCCGCGATCAGCTCCACATGATTCGTATCCAGCATGCTCAGTCCATGCTGCGGCCGCGCAGGCACGATCTGCAACTGGAAATGCGGCGCATCCACCGCCAACCGTGGAATCAGCTTCGGCAGCAACGTGTACTGCACATAGTCCGTCGCATACAGCGACAACGTGCGCGACGAATGCGCCGGATCGAACGCCTCCCGCGTGCGCGTCGCCCGATGCCAGCCCTCCAGCAGCGGCTTGAAATTCTGGTGCAGCTCCAGCGCCCGCAACGTCGGCTGCCACGCCCCGCCCTCGCGCACCAGCAGCGGATCGCCGAACAACTGACGAAGCCGGTTCATCGCCGCGCTCATCGCCGGCTGGCTGATGTTCATCGCCTCCGCCGCGCGCGACACATTGCGGCACGCCATCAGCGCATCGAAATGCACAAGCAGATTCAGGTCCGGGTTCTTCATCGCCGCGCGTCCATAAATGGCATCTATACAAATATAAACCTGTAGGACTGCTGTCATTTCCACGCCAGGCCTAGCATGACCTCGTTGTTGCAGCGAACCAAGGTCGGACACGCATGATCCGGCCATCACGAAGTTCTATCAACAAGGGGAAACCAAGCCATGAAAACAGGGCTACTACGCAGTTGCTGTCGCATTGCCGCCGGTATCGCGCTCTTTGCGGCCGCCGGGTCCGCCAGCGCCGCCTGGCCGGACAAGGTCATCCGCATCGTCGTGCCGTTCGCGGCCGGCGGATCCACCGATCTGGTCGCGCGCAAGATCGCCGAAGGTCTTGGCCAGCGCCTGAACGCCAACGTCATCGTTGAAAACCGCCCCGGCGCCGGCGGCACCGTCGGCACCGAATTCGTCGCGCGCCAACCCGCCGATGGCTACACCATCCTCATGGGATCGGTCAGCACGCACGGCAGCGCGCCCTGCGTCTACTCCAAGCTGCCCTACGACGCCATCAAAGACTTCACCCCCCTGACGGTCGTCGCCACCATCCCCAACGTCATGTCGGTCAATCAGTCGGTGCCCGCCGCCAATCTGCAGGAGTTCGTTGCCCTCCTGAAGAAAGAGCCCGAAAAGTACTCCTTCGCCTCCAACGGCCAAGGCACCTCCAACCACCTGGCCGCCGAACTCTTCAAGTCCACCGCCGGCGTATCGATGGTGCACGTGCCCTATCGCGGCTCCGGCCCCGCGCTCATCGATCTGGTCGGTGGACAGGTCAACATGATGATGGACGTCGTCATGACCTCGTACCCCTACATCAAGGACGGCAAGATCAAGGCCCTGGCCGTCACATCGCCGCAGCGCTCGCCCATGTTGCCCGACGTGCCCACCGTCGCCGAATCCGGCTACCCCGGCTACGAGGCCATGGTGTGGTTCGGCATGCTCGCGCCCGCCAACATGCCCGAACCGCTGCGCACCAAGCTCACCGACGGCCTTGTGCAGACCCTGCACGCGCCCGCAATGAAGACCTATCTCGAGCAACAGGGCGCGCAGGTGTCGGACGTCGCAGGACCGGCGTTCGGCGCAATGATCAAGGACGAAATCAACAAGTGGTGCCAGGTCGTGAAGAAGGCCGGCATTCGTCTGGACTGACCTTCTTTATTGGAACAATCGATATGTATCGCATAGGGATAGACGTCGGAGGCACGTTTACCGATTTCACGATGATCGACGAGGACGCCGGCGTGGTGCACTTTCACAAAGTGCCTTCCACGCCGCACGATCCCTCCGAGGCCATCGCCACGGGCATCGGCCAGATGCTCGCGGATCACGGTGTCGCGCCATCGCAGGTCTCGCACGTGGGCCACGGCACCACGGTGGCCACCAACCTCATCATCGAACGCAAGGGCGCGCGCGTCGGGCTCATCACCACGCGCGGCTTTCGCGATGTGCTGGAGATCGGCCGCCAGACGCGTCCGCACCTGTACGACTACAGCGTCGGCAAACCGCCCGTGGCGGTGCCGCGTGAGTTCCGCGCCGAAGTCGACGAGCGGGTGAACGCAGCAGGCGACGTGTTGACGGCGCTGGACGAAGCGCAAGTGCGCGATGCCGCGCGCCGTTTTGCCAAGGCCGGCATCGAGGCCGTCACGATCTGCTTCCTGCACGCCTACCGCAACCCCGCGCATGAGCGCCGCGCGGCGCAGATTGTCGCGGAGGAGATGCCCGACGCCTACATCAGCCAGTCGTCTGACGTGCTGCCCGAGTTCCGCGAATACGAGCGCCTGTCCACCACCGTGCTCAACGCCGCGGTCGGGCCCAAGATGGCGCGCTATCTGGAACGCTTCCTGAACCGCGTGCGGGAACTGGATATCGGCCATGAGCCGCACACCATCCATTCCAACGGCGGCCTGATGTCGATCGCCACCGTGCGCCAATATCCGGTACGCACCTGCCTGTCGGGTCCGGCGGCGGGCGTCGTCGGCGCAGCCGCCGTGGGACGCGCCATCGGCAGCCTGAACCTGGTGACGTTCGACGTGGGCGGCACCAGCACGGACGTCTCGCTGGTATGCGAGGGCCGTCCGCTGTTCACGTCGCACCGCCACGTTGCCGGGTATCCGGTCAAGACACCCATGGTCGACATCCACGTCATCGGCGCGGGTGGCGGCAGCATCGCCTGGCTGGACGACGCTGGCGCGCTGAAGGTCGGGCCGCATAGCGCGGGCGCGGTGCCCGGTCCCGTGGGCTACGGCCGCGGCGGCCAGGAGCCGACCATCACGGACGCAGAAATCGCGCTGCAACGGCTCAATCCCGTGGCCCTGCTCAACGGCCGCATGCCGGTGTACGCAGACGCCGCGCGCGAGGTCATCCGCAGCCGCGTCGCCGAACCGCTGGGGCTGGACATGGAGGCGGCCGCCGAAGGCATCCTGCGCATTGCGGCGGCCAACATGAGCCGTGCGATCCGTGCGGTGTCCACCGAACGCGGCTACGACCTCTCGCGCTTCGCGTTGTATGCGTACGGCGGCGCCGGTCCGCTGCATGCGGTGGAAGTGGCCGAGGAATGCGGCATCCCCGTCGTCATCGTGCCGCAGGAGCCGGGCACGATGTGCGCCCGCGGCATCCTGCTCACGGATATCTCTTTCGACTTCGTGCAAAGCGAGATCTCGCTGGCCGATGCGGACAGCTGGCCCGCGATCTCCACGATCTTCGACGGTCTGCGCACGCAGGCCCAGGACTGGCTGGCATCCGAACGCGTCGATCCGTCGCTGCGCGTGTGCCACAGCGCCATCGACGCGCGTTACGAGGGCCAGAACTTTGAAGTGCAGGTCAGCCTGGACGACACCGGTGCGGGCGGCTACGCGGAATTCGCGCGCCGCTTCGCCGAGGCGCATGAGCGGGAATACGGCTACACCGTCGACGACCGCAAGGTGCAGATCATCAACTGCCGCATGCAGGCCGTGGGACAGGTGGTGAAGGCGCCCCTTGCGCCAAGACACGTGGGCGGCACGTTGCAGGACGCGGCGCGGGGCCAGCGCAAGGCGTACTTCGGCCCGGCGCATGGCTGGCGTGAAACGCCCGTCTATGACCGTGACCGCGTGCCGACCGGCGCGCGCTTCACGGGACCCGCGCTGCTCGAAGAAATGAGCTCGACCACGGTGGTGGGCGTGGGCCACGAGGCCAGCGTCGATGAGTACGGCAACCTGATCATCCGCCTGCAAGGAGGCTCGCATGACCAAGCCTGATTCCGTTCAATCCCGCGCCGCGGACGCCACGCCCACGCTGGCGGATCCCATCGGCATGGAGGTCTTCTGCAACCGCCTGCTGTCCATCACCGAGGACATGAACAACACGCTGGTGCGCGCATCGTTCTCGACCAACATCAAAGAGCGTAAGGATTGCTCGGTGGCGCTGTTCGACGCTGCCGGACGGCTGGTCGCGCAGGGCACGCAGATTCCGCTGCACCTGGGCTCGCTGGACGGCGCCATGCGCGCCATTCTGCGCACGTTCCCGGCTGACCAGATCCGCGACGGCGACGTGTATATCTGCAATGACCCGTACCTGGCGGACGGCAGCCACCTGCCCGACATCAACATCATCACGCCGGTGTTCTGGGACGGCGTGCTGCGCTTCTTCGCGGCCAACATCGCGCACCATTCCGACGTGGGCGGTGCGGTGCCCGGTTCGATCGCCGGTGGCCTGAAATCGATCTTCGAGGAAGGCATCCGCATCCCCGCCTGCCGCATCGCCCGCGCGGGCGAGACCGACGAAGACCTGCTGCGCCTCATCTGCGCCAACACTCGCGACCCGGAAGAGCGCGTGCTCGACCTGCGCGTGCAGATGGCCACCAACCGCCGAGGCGCGGCCGCCGTGCAGGGCCTGATCCGCCAGATGGGACTGGAGGCGGTGCTGCGGTCGGTGGACGACGTGATCGCCTACACGCGCAAACGCCTCTTGAACCGCATCGCGGAATTGCGCGCCGGCAGCTATACGTTCCGCAGCGATCTGGACGACGACGGCATGGGGGGCGACCCGGTCCCCATTCAGGTGACGCTGACCGTCAGCGCGGACAACCTGCACTTCGACTTCGAAGGGTCGGGCAAACAGGCGCGCGGCGCCATGAACCTGCCCTTCAACGCGTTGCGCGCCTGCGTGTACTACGCGGTCAAAGCGCTGCTGGATCCGGACCTCGCACCCAATGCGGGGTTGTTCGACCCCATCACGTTGTCGGCGCCGGTGGGCACCATTACCAATCCCGAACACCCGGCCGCGGTGGGTGCGCGGTCCATCACCGCACAGAAGGTGGCCGGCGCCATCTTCGGCGCGTTCCGCGGCCTGCTGCCGCCCGAAAAAACCATGGCGTCCAGTAACGACTGCTGCCCCGCCATCGTGTTCTCGGGCCGCTGGCGCGAGCGCGCGGGCCATTTCGTGTATCTGGAAACGCTGGGCGGCGGCGCGGGCGCGCGCTTCGATGCGGACGGCATGGACGCGGTGCACGTGCACATGACCAACACGTCGAATCTACCCGTCGAAGCGCTGGAGAACGAGTATCCGCTGCTGATGGACGAGTACGCGATGATCCAGGACTCGGGCGGTGCGGGCCGCACGCGCGGCGGCATGGCCATCGCCAAGCAGATCCGCGCCGTGGGACCGGGCATCGTGTTCTCGGCCCGCTCGGACAGCCACACCGTCGGCGTGGCGGCGGGCGTGGACGGCGGACGTGACGGACGACGCGCGCGGCTGATCCGCAATTTCGGCACGCCGCAACAAGAGGAGCTGTTCTCCAAGACCGCGAACATTGCGCTCGAAGCCGGTGAGAGCGTGCGCATCGAAACGCCTGGCGGCGGTGGCTACGGCGCGGCCTCGGCGCGGCCGCGGGCGCGCGTGGCGCAGGATCTGGCGGACGGCAAGATCAGCGCCGACGCGGCGCGCGCGGACTATGGCTTGTCCGCGTGAGCCGCGCTGCGCATCAACTGACGTTGAGCGTCATCGAGTACTTCATCTTGTCGTGCGGAAACGTGGTGATGGTGGCAAGCAGCAGCACGCCGCCATCGCCGTAGTAGCGGCGCGTGATGACGAAGCCCGGTGTGCCCGTGTCGACCTGGAGTTGCTTTGCGATCGCCGCGCCGATGGGCGTGGCGGAGAACTCCTGGTTGACCTCGGTGATGCGGTCGCCAAAGTGGTCCTCGATCAGGCGCAGCAGCGAGATCCGCGACTTCACGTCCACTCGCACGTCGGAATGCGCCGGGTCCGCGTAAATGAGCGTGCAGGCGGCGGCGACGTCGGGATCGTCCAGTGTCTTGATGGAGTTGATGTGCAGCCACTGCTGGCCGGGCTCGCAGCCCAGCGTTTCAGCCAGGCGCTTGGTGAGCTTGACGGTGCGCACGTCCTGCACCAGCAGCGCCGCGTTGCGGGCGTACTGCAGCAGGTCGGGGAACTGCGAGATGCGCTGCGTGAAGCGCGTGGTGGCGCGCGCCGTTTCCACGCGCGTGCCGACGCCCGGACGGCGCGACACCACGCCGGCAACGGTCAGCATGCGGATGGCTTCGCGGATCGTGTGACGGCTGGCGCCGAACTGTTCGCACAGCTCGTGTTCCGTCGGCAGCAGCGTCATCACGGGGTAGCGCCCCGAGCTGATGTCCTGCGACAGCGATTGATAAATGCTCTTGTAGCGCGGTCCGCCCGCCACGTCGGCCGGGAGCGCCGCGCCAGGCCGGCCGCGCGCTTCCCGCTCCCCGCCGGAACTGGCAGCGCGCTCGGAAGATCGGGTCATGAGGGAAGCCTCCTTGATTGGTTTTATAGGGTTTGTCCGGACAATAACCGATTGACAAGGCAGTCTTGCCGGATCCATTATTTGTCCGGACATTCATGTACGGACAAATTGTACGGCGGACATGAAGTCGCCGGGCAACAAATCAGTCGGTTCTTGCAGTTCTCTTCCAAAATTCGGGGGTTCTCATGAGCAAGGTACTTGCAGTGCTCGCGGCCGCGGCGGTAGCAGCCGGGCTGGGCGCAAACGCACAGGCGCAGCAGAAACTGGTGGTCGCCGGCTACGGCGGCTCGTTCGAAGACATCATGCGCAAGGACATCTTTCCGCCCTTCGCCAAACAGCACGGTGTCGAGCTGGATTACGTTGCCGGCAACTCCACCAACACCGTTGCGCGCCTGCAGGCGCAAAAGAGCAACCAGCAGATCGACGTCGCCATCATCGACGACGGTCCCATGTACCAGGCCATTGCGCTGGGCTTTTGCGAACCCATCAAGAACCTGCCCGCCGACGACATCTACACCACGGCGCGCTACAAGGACGATAAGGCGGTTGCCATCGGCATCGTGGCCACCGGCATCATGTACAACAAGAAGGTCTTCGACGAGAAGAAATGGGCGCCGCCCACGTCGTGGAAGGACCTGAAGGATCCCAAGTACAAGAAGCAACTCGTCATCCCGCCGCTCAACAACACCTACGGCCTGCACACGCTGGTGGAATATGCGCGCGAAGGCGGCGGCGGCGAAAAGAAGATCGACCCAGGTTTCACCACGTTCAAGAACGAAGTCGGTCCCAACGTGCTGGTCTATGAGCCCTCGCCCGGCAAGATGACCGAACTCTTCTCCAGCGGCCAGGCCACCATCGCGGTCTGGGGCAGCGGCCGCGTCAAGGCGTTTGCCGACACCGGCTTCCCCGTCGGCTTCGTCTACCCGCAGGAAGGCGCTTACGCACTGCTCTCGTCCGTGTGTCCGATCGCCAAGTCCAACGCCAATCCGAAGGCGCAGGCGTTCGTGGAATACCTGGTGTCGCCTGAGGTTCAGGAGAAGCTCGCCTCGGCTTACGGCTACGGCCCGGTCAACAAGAAAGCCAAGGTGGCTGACGATCCTCGCGTGCCCCTGCCCATCGGCAAGCGCGCCGCCGACCTCATCGTGATCGACTGGGACACCGTCAACCAGAACCGGGACGACTGGAACAAGCGCTGGACGCGGGAAATCGAGCGCTGACTGCGTGTGCTTAAGGGCGGCGCTGGCGCCGCCCACCGGGAGCTTTCATGACCTATCTCGTGCTGGACCGCCTGAGCAAACGCTACGGCGACACCACTGCCGTTGAAAACCTGAGCCTGTCCGTGAAGCAAGGCGAGTTCATCTCGTTGCTGGGGCCTTCCGGCTGCGGCAAGACCACCACGCTGCAGATGATCGCGGGCTTTGTCGAGCCGTCCGGCGGCAGCATCGTGCTGAACGGCAAGGACGTCAGCAAGGTCCCGGCCAACAAGCGCGGGCTGGGCATGGTGTTCCAGAACTACGCGCTCTTTCCGCACATGACCGCGGCCGAGAACGTGTCGTTCGGCCTGGAGATGCAACGGGTCAAGAAGGACGAGCGGCTGGCTCGCGTGGCGGATGCGCTCAAGCTCGTGGGCCTGTCGCATCTGGCCGACCGGCATCCGGCGCAGATGTCGGGCGGCCAGCAGCAGCGCGTCGCGCTGGCACGCGCGCTGGTCATCCGTCCCAGCGTGCTGCTGCTGGACGAACCGCTCTCCAACCTGGACGCCAAGCTGCGCGAAGAAATGCAGCTTGAACTGCGCAGCATCCAGCGCACCGTCGGCACCACCACCATCCTCGTCACGCACGACCAGTCCGAGGCGCTGGCGCTGTCGGACCGCATCGTTGTGATGAACCAGGGCCGCGTCGAACAGGTGGCCGAACCGTTCGCCGCGTACGAAGGCCCCGCCAGCCATTTCGTCGGCGGCTTTCTGGGCAAGGCCAACGTCTTCACCCCGCAGGCCGAGCAGTACGAAGGCGAGATGCGCGCCCGCATCGGCGAGGCGCACATCGGCCTGGAAGGCGCGCCCGTGCCGCAAGGCGCCGTGATCGTGCGCCCCGAAAAGATCCTGTTTTCCGAACCCGCGGCCTGTGCGTTGCCCGGCCGCATGAAGACGCGCGTGTTCCAGGGCAATCACTGGCTGTGCCAGGTGGAAACGTCGGTTGGCGAAGTCATGGTGATCCGTCAGAACGACGGGGTGCCGGTGCCGGCCGAAGGCGAGCCCGTGCATCTGCGCTGGCGCGCGCAGGACATGTGCACCGTCGATCCGGCCGCTGCGCCGCAAGGTAAAGCGTCATGACCGCGCGCACCAATCCCTGGGTGCTCAGCGCGCCGGCGCTGGTGGTGTACGCCACGTTCCTCGTGGTGCCGATGGCGCTGGTGTTCCTGATCAGCTTCTTCGACTTCCAGTTTTATGGCGGCATGCAGGCCACCTTTACCTGGAAGAACTACATCGAGATCTTCTCGGACGGCTACTACTACGAGATCTACGCGCGCACGTTCGGCGTTGCCGCGGCCGTGACGGTCGCGTGCCTGGTGCTGGGCACGGCCGAAGCCTACGTGCTCTCGCGCATGGCCAATCCGTGGAAGGGCCTGTTCCTGATGGTGGTGCTGGGGCCGCTGCTGATTTCGGTGGTGGTCCGCACGCTGGGTTGGGCGCTGCTGTTCGGCTCGACGGGTCTGATCAACAAGGCGTTGATGGGCATCGGGCTGATCTCAACGCCCATCGACCTCATGTACAGCAATCTGGGCGTGGGCATTGCGCTGACGCACGTACTGGTGCCGTTCATGGTGATCGCGGTGTGGGCATCGCTGCAGCGGATCAACCCGGCCACCGAGGCCGCCGCGCTGTCATTGGGCGCCAGCCAATTCACCGTGATCCGGCGCGTGATCGTGCCGCAGGTGATGCCCGGCATTCTGTCCGGCGCGATCATGGTGTTCGCGATGGCAGCCAGCTCCTTTGCCACGCCCGCGATCATCGGCGGACGCCGCTTGAAGAACGTGGCCACCGCCGCGTACGACGAATTCCTGAACACGCTGAATTGGCCGCTGGGCGCCGCACTGGCCGTGGTGCTGCTGGTGGCGACTGTGGTGGTGCTGCTGTCCGCCAACCGCATCATCGAGCGCCGCTACGGCGCGGTGTTCAACCAGGCCGGAGGCTGACATGCAATTTCGCAACGGCCCCATCGGCCTCGTCTTCCACACGCTGTTCATCCTTTTCATCCTGGCGCCCATCGTCATGGTGTGCGCGGTGGCGTTCACGTCCGAGGGCTTCATCTCGCTGCCGTCCGGCGGGCTGTCGCTGCGCTGGTTCCGCGCCATCCTGGACAACCCGCGCTTTGTCGATGCGTTCTGGTTCAGCCTGGGCCTGGGCACGCTGTCGGCCACGCTTGCCATTGCACTGGCCGTGCCCAGCGCGCTGGCCATCGCGCGCAATCGCTTTCCCGGTCGCGAGGCGCTGGTGGCGTTCTTTCTGTCGCCGCTGATGATTCCGCACGTCGTGCTGGGCCTGGCGTTCCTGAAGTTCTTCACGACCGTGGACCTGGCCGGCACGTATTTCGGCCTGGTGGTGGCGCACGTGATCCTGGTCATGCCGTACGCGCTGCGGCTGGTGCTGGCGTCTGCGGCGGGCATCGACCCGGCGCTGGAGCGGGCGGCGCAATCGCTGGGCGCGTCCAACTGGACGGCCTTCCGCCGCGTGGTGCTGCCGCTGCTGTTGCCGGGCGTGGTGAGCGGCTGGGTGATCGCGTTCATCACCAGCTTCGATGAGCTGACGATGTCGATCTTCATCGCCTCGCCGTCCACGACAACCTTGCCGGTGCGCATCTTCCTGCATATCGAAGACACCATCGACCCGCTGGTGACAGCCGTGTCGGCGGTGCTGATCTACGTGACCATCATTGCCATATTCATCCTGGACCGCGCCGTCGGCCTGGAGAAGCTGTTTGTAGGAAAGGGACGCTGATGACGGACGAGAAAGAACTGGCGCCGCGCGCGCCCGTGCACCGCGGCATCTACGATGCGGTGGTGATCGGGGGCGGGTTGGTCGGGTCGGCCGTGGCCTACGGGCTGCGGCGCGAGCTGGACCACGTGGCCGTGCTGGACGAGGGTGACGTGGCCTACCGGGCCTCGCGCGGGAACTTCGGGCTGGTGTGGGTGCAGAGCAAGGGGATGGGGCTGCCGCGCTACGGCGTGTGGACCATGACCTCGGCCAAGGGTTGGCCGCAACTTGCTGCCCTGCTGCAGGAAGAGACCGGGGTCGACGTGCACCTGGAGCAGCGTGGCGGCCTGCACGCGCTGCTAAGCGATGAAGAGGTCGAGGCGCGCACGCGCTTCATGACCACGCTGCTCGCGCAGCCGGGCATGGCGCAGTACGACTGGAAGATGCTGGATCGCGCCGAAGTCGCGGATCTGGTGCCGGGCATCGGCCCGGAAGTGCGCGGCGCGACGTGGACGCCGGTGGACGGCATTGCGAATCCGCTCAAGCTCCTGCGCGCGCTGCACATGAGTTTTGCACAGCGGTTTGTGGATTACCTTCCGCAGCGTCCGGCGCAGAGCATCCGGCTGCGTGACGGCGTGTTTGATATCGCCACGCCCAGCGGCACGGTGCGCGCGCACAAGGTGGTGCTGGCCTCGGGGCTGTCCAACAAGCAGCTGGGCGAACAGGTGGGACTGGACGTGCCGGTGCGCCCGCAACGCGGCCAGATCGTCGTGCTGGAGCGCACGCGCCGCATGCTGGAAACCCCCTTGTCCACGCTGCGCCAGACCGACGAAGGCACCTGGCTGATCGGCGACTCGCAGGAAGAGGCCGGCTATGTGGACAACCTGGTGGGCCTGCCGATCCTCGGCACGCTGGCCGACCGCGCGGTCCGCACACTGCCCGCGCTGCGCGACGTGCGCGTGGTGCGCAGCTGGGCGGCGCTGCGCGTCATGTCCAAGGACGGCTTTCCCATTTATCAGCAATCCGAAACGTGTCCGGGGGCGTTCGTCGCCACCTGTCACAGCGGCGTGACGCTTGCCGCCGCACACGCGCTCAATCTGGCGCCCATGATCGCCGCCGGTAGCCTGGCCGACGACATGGCGCCCTTCTCGACCCGGAGGTTTCATGTTCAAGCGGCTTGACGAGGCGCAGCGGCAGGCGCAGGGCGCGCCGGTGCGGGTAACGGTGAATGGGGCCGAGATGCTTTGCCGTCAGGGCGACAGCGTCGCTGCCGCCTTGTTTGCGGGTGGCGTGCAGGCCTGTCGCGATACGGCGGTCAACGAGGTGCCGCGCGGGCCGTACTGCATGATGGGCGTCTGCTACGACTGCCTGGTCACCATCGATGGGCAAGCGAACCAGCAGGGCTGCATGACGCCCGTGCGGGATGGAATGAAGATCGAGCGCCAGTTGGGTGCGCGCAAGGTGCAGGCATGATCGACACGACGCAATGCGATTTGCTGGTGGTGGGCGCAGGCCCGGCAGGTCTCGCCGCCGCAACGCTGGCCGCGAACCTGGGCGTGAACACCGTGCTGCTGGACGAGCAGCCCGCGCCGGGCGGCCAGATCTACCGCGCCATCACCACCACGCCGGTCACCGATCGCGGCATCCTGGGCGAAGACTACTGGCACGGCGCCACGCTGGTGCCGCCGTTTCAGCAGTCCGGCGCGCGCTACGTGCCGGGCGCGACGGTGTGGGCCGTGGCCCAGCGCACCGCGCCCGAATCAGCGGAAGGCTTCGAGGTGGCGTATTCGGTCGCGGGCGAAGCGCGCATCGTGCACGCGCGCCGCCTGCTGCTGGCCACCGGCGCGCAGGAGCGGCCGTTTCCGATTCCGGGCTGGACGCTGCCGGGCGTCATCACGGCGGGCGCCGCGCAGATCCTCTTGAAGTCTTCTGGGGTGGTGCCGTCCGATCGCACTGTGCTGGCCGGTTGCGGACCGCTGCTGTACCTGGTGGCCTGGCAATACCTGAATGCAGGCGTGAAGGTGGACGCGCTGCTGGAAACCACGCCGCCCGGCCGCCTGGGCCAGGCGCTGCCCAAAGTCTGGGGATTTCTGCGCTCGCCGTACCTGGGCAAGGGGCTGAAGCTGCTGCGCGCGGTCAAGGCCGCCGTGCCCATCGTCAAGGGCGTGACCGCGCTGGAAGCGCTGGGCGACGGCAAGCTGCAAAGCGTGCGCTACACGGCCGGCGGCGTCACCAAGACGCTGCCCGCCGATCAACTGATGCTGCATCAGGGCGTGGTGCCCAACGTGAACCTGTCGCGCGCCGTGGGCGTGGCGCATCGCTGGAACGACGCGCTGGACTGTTGGGAGCCGGAGGTCGACGAGTGGGGCACAACGGCGGTGGACGGCATCGGCATGGCTGGCGACGGCGCGGGCATCGCGGGCGCGGTGGCGGCCGAGCACCGTGGCCGGCTGGCCGCGTTGCAGGCCGCGCATCTGCTGGGCCGCATCGACGCGCGCAAGCGCGACAGCGAGGCCGCCGTGCCGCGCGAGGCGCTGGCGCGGGCCGTGCGGGGCCGCGAGTTCTTCGACACGCTCTACAAGGCCCCTGAAGCGTTCCGGCGCCCCACCGGCGACACCATCGTGTGCCGCTGCGAGGAAGTCACCGCCGCGCAGGTGCGCGAGACCGTCAAGCTCGGCTGCAGCGGGCCGAACCAGATGAAGGCCTTCCTGCGCTGTGGCATGGGGCCGTGCCAGGGCCGCTTTTGCGGCCTGACGGTGGCCGAGATCATTGCCGAGGAACGCGGCGTGCCGACCGAGGAAGTGGGCTACTACCGGCTGCGTTTCCCGACCAAGCCGCTCACGCTGGGCGAACTGGCCTCCTTGCCGCAGACCGACGATTCGCGTCAGGCCGTCGTCCGCCTGAAGAAATGACGGGTGGACGCCATGACCGTTCAAACGCGGGCGGCTGAAGTCATCATCATCGGCGGCGGGCTGCACGGCAGCTCGGCCGCGCTGCATCTGGCGCGCGCCGGCGTGCGCGCGCTGGTCATCGAGAAGAACTATGTGGGGCGCCATGCCTCCGGCGTCAACGCGGGCGGTGTGCGCACGCTGTCGCGCCATCTGGCCGAGGTGCCGCTGGCGCTGGCCTCGCGCGAGCTTTGGTATCGCATCGGCGAGCTGGTGGACGACGACTGCGGCTTCGAGCAGCACGGGCAGGTGCGTGTGGCCGAGAACGAGGCGGATGCCGAGACGCTGCGCGCGCGGCTCAAGACCATGACGGACCACGGCTACACCCACGAACAGTGGATAACGCGCGAGGACCTGCTGGACCTGATTCCTGCGATTGCGCCGACGGTGCAAGGCGGCCTGATCGCGCGCGAGGACGCGGCGGCCGATCCCTACCGCACCACCCTTGCCTTTCGCATGAAGGCCGCTAGTCTTGGCGCGCAGTTTCTCGAAGGCGTGCGCGTGCACAGCGTGGCGCGGCACGACGGCCAATGGCGTGTGGAGACGGACGCCGGCGTGTACACCGCGCCGCAGGTGCTGAACTGTGCGGGCGCGTGGGCCGACCGGATCGCCGCGCAATGGGGCGAGCCGGTGCCGCTATTGCCCATCAGTCCCATGATGCTCGTCACGCTGCGCATGGACCACTTTCTGGATCCCGTGGTGCTGGGCACAGGCCGCGCGCTGTCGTTCAAGCAGCGCACCAACGGCACGGTGCTGATTGGAGGCGGCCGGCGCGCGTGGGTGGACCGTGATGCCGAATGGACCGAGCTGGATTTCCGCTCGCTGGCCGAAGGCGCGCGCACGGTGGTCGACCTGTTTCCGCACATGCGCGATGCGATCGTGAACCGGGGCTGGGCGGGAATCGAAGCGGCCATGCCCGACGAGATTCCCGTGATCGGCCGCAGCAGCCGGCACGAGACGGCCTTTCACGCGTTCGGGTTTTCAGCGCACGGCTTTGAGCTCGGGCCCATCGTCGGCCGCATCATGGCCGACCTGATCACGACCGGCGCGACGGACCTGCCGATCGCCCCATTCCGGATCGAACGTTTCTCGGATGCCGGCCCGGCATCCGGTTCATCCACCAAGGAGCAACACCAATGAACGATATCGTGCGCAAGGAAACGAACGAGCGCCTGTCCCGCATCGTGATTCACGGCGACACCGTGTATGTGGCGGGCGTGACCTCGAATGCGGAAGGCGGCATCGCCGCGCAGACCCGCGACGTGCTGGCCAAGATCGACGGCTATCTGAAGCAGGCGGGCACGGACAAGTCGCGCCTGTTGACGGTGCAGATCTGGCTCAAGGACATCGAGCGCGACTTTGCCGGCATGAATGCGGTGTGGGCGGAATGGGCGCTGCCGAAGGCAATGCCCACCCGCGCCACGTGCGAGGCCAAGCTGGCCTCGCCTGATCTGCTGGTGGAGATCATCGTGACGGCCGCTGCGCGGCCGGCGTACGTCAGCGGGCCGACGTCTGAAAGCTGACTTCGCCGGGACGGCCCGGCAGGTTCAGCGTGGCGGTGGCCGGCGGCGTGGTCGCCACCACCTTGCCGGCGCGCAGCACCATCAGGCGCGTGGCGCGCAGGCGCAAGGCCTCCACGGCGTCGCGCGCCTGCAGCAGCACCAGGTCGGCGCGCTTGCCGACTTCCAGGCCCGTCTCGTCCAGGCCAAGAATCCTGGCAGGCGTGGTGGTGACCGCTTCGAAACAGGCGCGCATGGCGTCCTGGCCCGTCATCTGGCCGACGTGCAGGCCCATGTGCGCAACTTCCAGCATGTCGCCGGAACCCAGGCTGTACCACGGGTCCATCACGCAGTCGTGGCCGAAGGCGACCGGCACGCCCGCCGCCATCAGTTCCGGCACGCGCGTCATGCCGCGGCGCTTGGGGTACGTGTCGTGGCGGCCCTGCAGCGTGATGTTGATGAGCGGATTGGCAATCGCGGAGACGCCTGCCTCGCGGATCAGCGGGATCAGCTTGGACACGTAGTAGTTGTCCATCGAGTGCATGGACGTCAGGTGCGAACCCGTCACGCGGCCGTGCAGGCCCAGGCGCTGCGTGTGGTACGCCAGCGTCTCGATGTGGCGTGACAGCGGGTCATCGCTTTCGTCGCAGTGCATGTCCACGCGCAGGCCGCGTTCGGCCGCCAGTTCACACAGGATGCGCACGGATTCGGCGCCGTCCTGCATGGTGCGTTCGAAGTGCGGAATGCCGCCCACCACGTCCACGCCCATGTCCAGCGCGCGCTTCAGGTTGTCCAGCGCGCCGGGCGCGCGCAGTACGCCGTCCTGCGGGAAGGCAACGAGCTGCAGGTCAAGGTAGGGTTTGACCTTCTCGCGCACGTGCAACAGCGCTTCGGTCGCCAGCAGACGCGGATCACAGACATCAACGTGCGAGCGGATCGCCAGCAGCCCGCGCGCCACGGCCCAGTCGCAATAGGCCAGTGCGCGTTCCACCAGCGCTTCCTGCGTCAGCAGGGGTTTGAGCTCGCCCCACAGCGCGATGCCTTCAAGCAGCGTGCCCGACTGGTTCACGCGCGGCAGGCCGAAGGACAGCGTGGAATCCATGTGGAAGTGCGCGTCGACAAAGGGCGACGTCACCAGCTGGCCGGCGGCGTCCACGGTCTGCGCGGCTTCGGCCTTCAGCGCCGGTTCCAGCGCGGTGATGCGGCCGTCGGCCACGCCGATGTCGATGTTCGTGCGGCCGTCGGGCAGCGTGCAGTTCTTGATGATCAGATCGAGCATGCGAATTCCTTGCGAAAACATTCAGTTGCTGCATCCCTGTCGCGCAGCGCCTCGGGGGCGATCACCGTTCGCCCTTGCGGTAGGGCTTCATCAAGGCCTGCGGGTAGGCGGCGCGGCGCGCCATGAACACCAGGGCCAGGATGGACAGGATATAGGGCAGCATCAGGTACACCTGATACGGCAGTTCGGGCAGGCCCGGCAGCGCCGCGCCGCCCTGCTGCAGACGCAACTGCAGCGCATCGAAAAAGGCGAAGATCAGCGCGCCCAGCAGCGCCTTGCCCGGCCGCCACGACGCAAACACCACCAGCGCCACGCAGACCCAGCCGCGGCCGTTGACCATGTTGAAGAAGAACGCGTTGAACGCGGCCAGCGTCAGGAAGCTGCCGGCCACGCCCATCAGCGCCGATCCGGCCACGATAGCGCCGATACGCAGGCGCGTCACGGACAGACCCTGGCCTTCGGCGGCGGCGGGGTTCTCGCCCACCATGCGCACGGCCAGGCCTACCGGCGTGCGATTCAGCACCCACGCAAGAATCGGCACCGCGGCCAGCGCGATCAGCGTCATCGGCGTCTGCCCGGCCAGCACGGGGCCGATCAGCGGAATCCCGTCCAGGAACTTCATCTCGGCAAACGGCGTGATGGTCGGCGGCGTGGACACGCTGGGGAACGTGACCCGGTAGGCGAAGTAACTCACGCTGGTCGCAAGCAGCGTCACGCCCAGGCCCGACACGTGCTGCGACAGGCCGAGCGGCACTGTCAGCACCGCGTGCAGCAGGCCGAACACGGCACCCGCCAGCGCGGCGGCCAGCACGCCCACGTACAGCGGCGCGCCCAGGTAGACGACCAGCCAGCCCGTGAAGGCGCCGGCCACCATGATGCCTTCGATGCCCAGGTTCAGCACCCCGGCGCGCTCGCACAGCAGCACGCCCAGCGTGCCCAGTATCAGCGGCGTGGCCAGGCGCAGCACGGCCACCCAGAAGGCCGAGGAACTCATCAGATCCATCCATTCCATGGCGTGCTCCTCAAGCCTTGTTGCGGCGCAGGCGGTACTGCGCGAATAGCGTCGCGACCAGCATGGCGAGCAACGAGGTGGCGACGATGACGTCGGCGATGTAGTTGGGCACGGCGATGGCGCGGCTCATGCTGTCGGCGCCCACCAGCATGCCGGCCACGAAGATGCTTGCCAGGATCACGCCCAGCGGATGCAGGCCGGCCAGCATGGCGACGACGACACCCGTGTAGCCGTAGCCCGGCGACATGTCCAGCGTGACGTAGCTGGTGCGGCCCGCCACTTCGATAGCGCCGGCCAGACCCGCCAGCGCGCCGGACAGCATGGCGGTGCCGAGCATCACGCGGTTCACCGGCAGGCCCAGAAAGCGCGACGCATGGGCGTTGGCGCCCACCGCCCGCATCTGGAAACCGAAGACGGTGTAGCGGTTCAGCAGCCACAGCCCCAGCGCCAGGCCTGCGGCCCACAAGAGGCCCGTGTGCGCGCGCGTGCGCTCAATGAGCTTGCCCAGTTCCAGGTCGCCATTCAGCGCCACCGACTGCGGCCAGCCCATCGCCATCGGGTCCTTCATCGGGCCGTCCAGCATCATTGACACGAACAGCAGCACGATGAAGTTGCCGAGCAGCGTGGTCACGACCTCGTCGACACCAAGGCGGGTTTTCATGATGGCCGGAATCAGCAGCAGCAAGGCGCCGGCCAGCGCGGCCGCAAGCATCATGCCGCCGAACAGCACCGGCACCGGCAGGTCAAAGCCCGTGCCGTCATGCAGGCCGCCCACGGCCACCGCCGCCAGCGCGCCCAGATAGAGCTGCCCTTCGGCGCCGATGTTGTAGAAGCGCGCGCGGAACGCCACGGCACAGGCCAGGCCGGTCAGCATCAGCGGCGTGGCGCGCGTCAGGGTTTCGGACAGCGCGAAGCGCGTGCCGAATGCGCCTTCGAACAGCAGCGCGTAGGTGCGGCCGACGGGGGCGCCGGCCCAGGCCACCAGCAGCGTGCAGACCGCCAGCGTGAAGAGGATGGCCGCAATCGGCGCCAGCGCCAGCGCAAGGCGGCTGGGCTCGGGGCGGCGTTCCAGGATCAGTTTCATGTGATGCTCAATAGTGAAGAAAGCCAGGCGTGACGATGCAGACCGTCATGCCCGGGTTCCCGTCATGGCCAGGCCGACGGTGGCGGGCGTCCACTCGGCCACCGGCTTGATCGCGACCAGCTTGCCGCCGCACAGCACGGCGATGCGGTCGGCCAGCGCGAAGATCTCTTCCAGGTCTTCGGACACCAGCAGCACGCCGGCGCCGCGCGCGCGGGCGGCCAGCAGCTGCTCGCGCACGTAGGCCACGGCGCCGATGTCCAGGCCCCACGTCGGCTGGTCGGCCACGATGAAGCGCGGCTCGCGCGCCAGCGTGCGGCCCAGGATCAGCTTCTGCATGTTGCCGCCCGACAGGCTGCGCGTGCGCACGTCCAGCGAGGCGGCGCGCACGTCGAACTGCTTGGCCAGCGAGGCCGCGTAGGCCTTGCCGGCGCGGGCGCGGATCAGGCCGTGACGCGCAAAGCGCTTGTCCTTCAGATCTTCGACGATGGCGTTTTCCCACAAGGGGCTGTCGCCGATCATGCCTTCGCCGTGGCGGTCTTCCGGAATGCGGCCCACGCGCGCGGCCGTCCAGCCGGCGGGTGTCGTGGGCGCGGCGGCGTGTTCCGGACCCAGCCGGATCGTGCCGTCCGAGGGCTGGCGCAGGCCGGTCAGCACCGACACCAGCGCCTGCTGGCCGTTGCCGGCCACACCGGCGATGGCCACGATTTCATGCGTGTGGACCACGAGGTCCAGGCTGTCCAGGCGCGGCGCGCCGTCGCGGCTGTCGCGCACGGTGACCTGGGACAAGGTGACCACGGGCGCAGCCTGCTCGGCGGCAGTCGCGGCCTCGGCGCGCGGCATGACCACCTTGCGGCCCACCATCAGTTCGGCCAGCTCCGCGGGGTTGGTGCCCGCGGTGTCGCGTTCCGCGACCAGCTTGCCTTGCCGCAGCACCGCCACGCGGCGCGACACGGCCATCACTTCGTCCAGCTTGTGCGAAATGAAGATGACCGCCAGGCCTTCGTCGACGAAGCCGCGCAGCGTGGCGAACAGGTCCTGCACTTCCTGCGGCGTGAGGACCGCGGTGGGTTCGTCCAGGATCAGCACGCGAGCGCCGCGGTACAGCGCCTTCAGGATCTCGACGCGCTGCTTTTCACCGACCGACAGCGTGCCCACGCGCGCGTCCGGGTCCACGCCCAGGCCGAAGCGCTGGCCGAGTTCCACGAGGCGCTTGCGGGCCTGGCCGCGGCCCGAGGCCAGCTTCCAGAGCGATTCGGTGCCCACCATGATGTTGTCCAGCACGGTGAGGTTGTCGGCCAGCGTGAAGTGCTGATGCACCATGCCGACGCCGGCCGCCAGCGCGGCGTCGGGCCGGCCGGCGGGCAAGGGTTTGCCGAAGACTTCGATACTGCCGGCGTCGGCCACATAGTGGCCGAACAGGATCGACACCAGGGTCGATTTGCCGGCGCCGTTCTCGCCCAGCAAGGCCAACACTTCGCCCTGGCGGAGCGTCAGCGAGACATCGTCGTTGGCCGTGAGGCTGCCGAAGCGTTTGGTGATCCCCGTCAGTTGCAGGGCGAGAGGCGCTTGGTTCATCGTGCCGAGGACTTGGGTTCTTTGTCGTTGACCTTCACGGTGAAGCTGCCGTCCAGGATGGCTTTTTCCTTGGCCTGGACCTTGGCGATCAGGTCGGCGGGGATCTTCTGCTCGAAGGTGCCCAGCGGCGCGAGCGACGAGCCCTTATGCTTCATCAGCGAATACTGGCCGAAGTCATCGGCCTTGAACGCACCGGCCTTCACCTGCTTGAGGGCTTCTTCGATGGTCGGGATCATGCTCCACAGCGCCGAGGCCACCACCGTCTCGGGGTACTGCGGCTGCGTGTCGATCACGTTGCCGATGGCCAGCTTGCCGCGTTCCTTGGCGGCGTCCGACACGCCAAAGCGCTCGGCGTACAGCACGTCCGCGCCCTTGTCGATCATCGCGAAGGCGGCTTCCTTGGCCTTCGGGGGATCGAACCACGAGCCGATGAAGGTCACCGTGAATTCGGCCTTCGGGTTCACTTCCTTGACGCCTTCCATGAACGCGTTCATCAGGCGGTTCACTTCGGGGATGGGGTAGCCGCCCACCAGGCCGATCTTGCCGGTCTTGCTCATGCCGCCGGCGATCATGCCGGTCAGGTAGGCCGGTTCCTGGATGTAGTTGTCGAACACCGAGAAGTTGGGCTGCTGCGGCTTGCCCGACGAACCCATCAGGAAGGCGGTCTGGGGATAGTCCTTGGCGACCTTGCGGGCCGCGGCTTCAACCGCGAAGGCTTCGCCCACGATCAGCTTGTTGCCCTGCTCGGCGTACTGGCGCAGCACGCGCTCGTAGTCGGCGTTGGTGACGTTTTCCGAGAACGTGTAGTCGATCTCGCCGCGGTCGCGCGCGGCGGACAGCGCGATGTGGATGCGCGACACCCATTGCTGTTCGACCGGCACCGTGTAGACGGCGGCGACCTTGATCTTGGCGGGCGCCTGCGCCAGGGCCGCGCCCGAGAACAGCAGCGCGCCGGCGGCCGCTGCGGCCAGCTTGAGCAGGCCGCGGCGGGCGATGCCGCCGGCGGACGAAAGGGAAAGGGATTTCATGCAGGTGACTCCTACGCGGGGAAGGACAGGAAATGGAGGGATGGGGGGATGCCGCCCGCCGCACGGAGGCCGCTGCCGCCGGCAGTCGTGCCGGGCAGATCGTGCGTGAACGGGGGCGTGGGATCGGTCATCGGATGGGAGCGCCAGGCGGCGCACCCGGCCAAATGGTCGAGTTCTCAGCCTGTCCTGGCGAAGCAATATGTATGCCACGGGGCGTTCCCGCGACAAGGCGGGGAAACCTGATGGCCGGGCAGGATTATAGGCACCCTCGCGGGGAAGCGTGGCACCAGTTTGGTGCGTGGTGTCCCGATGGATGGACACCGGCGGGTCGTGCGACGCACTGCAATGGAACGCAGTGTTGCCGCGCGGACGGCAGGGTCTATGCCCCAGGCGCGAGGCCGCACGCCTAAAATTGCGCGCATGAGCCGCGCCCGCGCCGCGCGCGGCAAGCTGGAAACCCCAATGCAAGATATTCAATTGCTGCTCGAACAGTACGGCGGGTGGCTCGTGTTCGCCAACGTCCTCATCGAGCAGGCCGGCCTGCCGGTGCCCGCCTATCCCATGATGATCGCCGCCGGTGCACTGGCCGGCGCCGCCGGCTGGCTTGTGCCGCTGCTGGCCGCCACGGCCGCCTGCATCATCGCCGACAGCCTGTGGTACTGGGCGGGACGGCGCTACGGATCGCGCCTATTGGGCGTGGTGTGCAAACTGTCGCTGTCGCAGGACTCGTGCATCCGCCAGACGCAGCGCCTGTACCTGCGCATCGGCGTGCGCGCGTTGCTGGTGTGCAAGTTCCTGCCGGGCGCGGGCGCGCTTTCCACCGTCATGGCCGGGCTGACCAACACGCCTTACCGCCGCTTCTTCCTCTATGACCTGGCCGGCGCGCTGATCTGGGTGGGCTCGGCCCTGTTGCTGGGCGGCCTGTTCCACAGCGTCATCAATGACGTGCTGGACATCCTGGGCACCTACGGTCCGATGGGGCTGGCGGTGCTGGCGGCCGTGCTGGCGCTCTACATCGTTGCGCGCTTTCTGCGGCGCAAGATCCTGCTGCGCAGCCTGCGCGTCATTCCGCGGCTGTCGGTCGACGAGCTGATGCAATGGCGCCAGGATGGCCGCGAGGCGCTGGTCTTCGACGTGCGGCCCGAGGCGCAGCGCGATGCCGCGCGCATTCCGGGCGCCGTGGCCGTGGACCTGAAGCAGCCGTTGCCCGCGCTGGATCCCGGCGCGATCGATTCCGACATCGTGGTCTATTGCGCGTGCCCGAATGAAGTGTCCGCCGCCCTGCTCGCCTCGCGGCTGCGCGCGGCCGGCTACCGCAAGATCTGGGCATTGCGCGGCGGCTACGAGGCCTGGGCGGAACGCGAACAGCAGGCGTGAGGCGTCCAGGTCAGCAAGCCTGGTGCGTCTTGGGCAGGCCCCACGCGTGGAGCCGCAAGCCTGAAGCGTCCAGCGCATGATCCATCGGCCGTCGCGCGTGCGCGGCGGCGCGGCCCGGGCGCATAATGCCCGCATCGGCCCGCGCCCGACGCGGGCAGCCAACAGGAGACAGGCATGCGGTTGTTGTTCTTGGGCGCCGGCGGCACCGGCGGATACTTTGGCGGACGCGCGGCGCAGGCCGGCGCGGATGTGACGTTCCTGGTGCGCGAGCCGCGCGCCGCGCGCATCCGCGAACACGGGCTGCGCATCCAGAGCCCGCTGGGCGACGCCACGCTGCACCCCAAACTGGTTACGCAGCAGACGCTGCAGGAAAGCTATGACGTCGTCGTGCTGTCCTGCAAGGCCTACGACCTGGACAGCGCCATCGAGGCCATCCGCCCCGCCGTCGGGCCGGACACCGCCGTGCTGCCCATCATGAACGGCGTGCTTCAGTACGACGTGCTGGACCGCGAGTTCGAGCCGCATCGCGTGCTGGGCGGCCTGTGCCAGATCAACGCCACGCTCGGCCCCGAAGGCGAAGTCGTCCACCTGGGCAAGCACGCCAACCTGGTGTTCGGCGAACGCGCCGGCCCCGCCCGCAGCGAGCGCTGCGTGGCGCTGGAGCAGGCGCTGGCGGGCGGCGAATACGTCAGCCGCCTCAGCGAAAACATCTATCAGGACATCTGGGAAAAGTACGTCATGCTGACGACGCTGGCCGCAGCCACCTGCCTGATGCGCGGCTCGGTCGGCGAGATCGCGTCCACCGACGACGGCGTCGACATCCTGCTCGGTCTGCTGCAGGAATCGCAGTCGGTGGCCGCAGCCTCCGGTCACACCGTGCGGCCCGACGCGGACGCCACCGTGCGCAAGCTGCTGTCGGACCGCACCCAGCCCATGACCGCCTCCATGTTCCGCGACCTGCGCCAGGGCCTGCCCGTCGAGGCCGACCACATCGTCGGCGACATGGTCCGCCGTGCCCGCACGCTGGGCGTGGACGCGACTTACCTGCGCGTGGCTTATTCGCATCTGCAGGTCTATCAGGCGCAACGCGCCGCCCGCTGATCGCGGGGGCGGCCCCTGTTCAAGCGGGGCCGCCGGGCGCACACTGATCGGGCGTGCCGCTGCTGCGTGCACGCCCGGTCAAACCCCAGCCGCCCGCCGCCATCCAGCGCATTGGTGCATGGATTGCAAAGAACTCTTCCTGTTTGACGGGTTTTTCGTTCGGATTTGACCGAATAGTATGGCTTTGCCTTGAGCCGGACCCTGTTCCGCCGCAATCGTGCGGCGCCTGTTCCCGGCCCATTCCTTCCAGGAGCAAGACCATGAAAATCGCATTGATCGGCATTACCGGGCGCGTGGGTTCGCGCGTGGCAGACGAATTGCTCAAGCGCGGTCATCAAGTGACGGGCATCGCCCGCACCCAAGGCGAAGTGAACGAGCAGCCGGGCCTGACCGTCCGCCAGGGCGACGCCACCGATCCCGAAGGTTTGACCCCCATCCTGGCCGGCCACGACGCCGTCATCAGCGCCACGCGCTTCGTGTCCGCCGACGCCAAGCCGCTGCTGGCCGCCGTCAAGAACGCCGGCGTGCCGCGTCTGCTGGTGGTGGGCGGCGCCGGCAGCCTGCTGGTCGCACCCGGCAAGATGCTGATCGACACCCCCGAATTCCCCGATGCCTACAAGCCCGAGGCCCGAGCAGGCGTCGTGTTCCTGGACACCCTGCGTCAGGAAAAGGTGCTGAACTGGACCTTCCTGTCGCCTTCGGCCATGTTCGAACCCGGCGAGCGCACTGGCACGTTCCGCGTGGGCGACGATCATCTGCTGGCCGACGACGACGGCAAGAGCTGGATTTCGATGGAAGACTACGCGATCGCCCTGGCCGACGAGATCGAGACGCCCCAGCATTCGCGCCGCCGTTATACCGTCGGATACTGATCCTCGGACGCGTTTGTTTGTAAACTGGCAGGCCGCCAATCGGCGTCATCTGAGTAGTCCTGTATGCGTAAGAAGTGGAAATCCTTGGCCGCCTGCCTGCTGGTCGCCGCCAGTTGCGTGGCAACTGCGCCGGCGCTTGCCGCCGCGCCGCAATCGAACAAGGAAATCGCCGTTGCGTTCTTCCGCATGATGTTCCAGGACCGCGATGTCGACGAGGCGGTGCGCCTGTATGTCGGCTCGAACTACACCCAGCACAATCCGTACATGCAGGACGGCGTCGGGCCGATGGTCGACTTTTTCCCGCGCTATTTCGAGCAGCACCCGCAGGCCATCGTCGAGATCAAGCGCGTCATCGCCGAGGGCGACCTCGTCATGATCCACAACCTGTGGCGCGATTCTCCCGAAGACCGCGGCCAGGCCGTGGTCGACATCTTCCGCGTCCAGGACGGCAAGATCGTCGAACACTGGGACGTCAGCCAGGAAATCCCCGAGAATCCCGCCAACAAGAACGGCATGTTCTAGGTGTCCATGATCGAACCCGTTGACCTGCCCCGCGCCTATCTCCTTCTGAACCACGGCCCGACTGTGCTGGTCACCAGCGCGCACGGCGATGCCCGCAACGTGATGGCCGCGGCGTGGGCCATGCCGCTGGACTTCAGTCCGCCCAAGATGCTGGTCGTGGTCGACAAGAACACCTGGACGCGCGAACTCATCGAAGCGTCGGGCGAGTTCGCGCTGTGCATTCCGTCGCGGGCGCAAGCGCGCGCCACGATGGTCGTGGGCTCGCAGTCCGGGCGCGACGACGACAAGTTTCAGGCCAGCGGCCTGACGACGTTTCCCGCCAGCAAGATCGGCGCACCGCTCATCGAGGGTTGCCTGGGCTGGCTGGAATGCAAGGTCATTTCCGAACCGCACAACCAGCAGGCCTACGATCTCTTCATCGGCGAGGTCGTGGCCGCGTGGGCGGCGCCGGACGTGTTTTCCGGCAACCGCTGGCACTTTCCGGACAACGAGCGCCGGTCGGTGCACTACCTGGCCGGCGGCTCCTTCTTCGCCACCGGCGAAGCCTTCAACGTCGCCGATCCGGAGTAAGGGCCATGCGCAGTGTGTACCTGGCGGGTTTCGATGTCTTTCTGCCCGATGCCGTGGCGCACGGCGAACGGCTCAAGACCCTGTGCGCCACCTACGGTTTCGAGGGCCTGTTCCCGCTGGACAACGCTGCGCCGCCGGAACTTGCCGGGCAGGCGCTTGCAGAATGGATCTACCGCGCGAACGTCGCGCTGATCCGTCGGGCCGACATGGTGATGGCGAACCTGAATCCGTTTCGCGGCGCCGAGCCTGATTCGGGCACGGCTTTTGAAGTGGGCTACGCGATCGCCTGCGGCAAGCCCGTGTGGGGCTACACAAACCAGGCCGGCACGCTGATCGATCAGGTGGCGGTGGGGGCGGCGGCGGACGACGGTGCCTCGCGCATGGTCGACGCGCAAGGCCATACCGTCGAGGACTTCGGGCTGAATCTCAATCTGATGCTGGCGTGCAGCGCGCGCATCGTGACGGGCGGCCCGGCGGACTGCCTGGCCAGAATGGCGCGCGGCGCTTGAGTCCGGCGTCTGAGTCCGGCAGCTAGGCGCGCGCCGGCTTCGCCTTTTTGGCGGCGCTGGCTGTCTTGATGGCTTTGGCCGGCTTGTCTGCGCTGACCGTTCTGGCCGCCTTCGGGGCCGCTTTGACTGCCCTGCTTGTCTTGCCCGGCGCGGCGTTTCCAGACGCGCCCAGGTATCCCATGACCGCATCGACCACCGCGCCTTCCAACTGCTTGGGCGTGAAGCCCGCGGGCGGCTCGAGCGCGGCCGCGTGCACCAGCGACTCCATGATCCGCAACACCACGTAGGTCGCCAGATCCCGGTCTTGCTGCGCGACTTCGGCGCGGTGCAACTCCAGCAGATGCCGCATGCGGCGGTGGATGTCCTGGTCCGCGCGGCTGTGCTCGTGCGGCTGGTCGAACAGCGGAAACTCCCTTTCCAGTACGCGGTGCAGCGCGGGCTCCAGCAGATGCGCGTGCAGCATCGCCTGCACGATCGCGCCCACGCGCTCGCGCAGCGTGGCAGCCGGGTTGCCGTTCAGCACATCGTCGATCACGTCCAGCATCTGGTTGTCGTGCCGGTCATGCAGCGCGGCGATCAGCGCGTTCTTGTTGGGAAAGTATTGATAGAGCGAGCCCACGCTCACGCCCGCCGTTTCCGCGATCAGATTCGTGTTGGTGCCGGCATACCCGTGTGAGGCCAGAACCTGAGCCGTGGCCTGGAGAATGGTGTCGACGGTTTGCTGCGATCTGAGTTGGCGCGGTGATTTCCGGGGCTGGGGAATGACGGTCATGAGTGAGGCAAAGGGCGAGAATCAAACGTGAGCAATGGCTCATTGAATTGGCGGCACGCGATGACAGGCCGGCCGATCGTGGTCGGGCGCCGCGGCCGCCAGGCGGCCATGGACCTGCATCGCTTCGCGCGAATTATGCCATCCGCTCATGCCCGCGATCGGGGCGCGCGCACTCGTTCAAATGCTCGTTCAACAACTCACCCAGTCGACGCCGCCCGCGGCAAGCGCAGCCGCGGGTGCGTTCTACGAGTGCGTTCAGACCGTCGCCGCCATCTCCAGCACTTCGTCGTCGATCGCTTCGGCTTGGCCGTCCTTGAGCTTTTGCAGATGGTCGGCCAGTTCAGCGATGGTCAGCGCCACCAGCCCGTGCTCGGCGGCGTAGCGATCCAGCGCCGCGCCGCGCATCATCGTGCCGTCGGCATTCATCAGTTCGCACAGCACCCCCGCCGGGCGCATGCCGGCCAGCACGGCCAGGTCCACCGACCCTTCGGTGTGGCCGCGGCGCGTCAGCACGCCGCCCGGTTGCGCGCGCAGCGGGAACACGTGGCCGGGGCTGACGATGTCGTCGGGCTGCGCCGACGGCGAGATGGCGGCGCGGATGGTGGTGACGCGGTCGACGGCGGACACGCCAGTGCTCACGCCTTCGCGCGCCTCGATCGACACGGTGAAGGCTGTGGCAAAGCGGCTCTGGTTGCGCTGGACCATCGGCGGCAATTCCAGGCGATCCAGCGTGTCGCCGGGCAGGCACAGGCAGACGATGCCGCTGCCGTCGCGGATGAGCTGCGCCATGACGGGCACGGTCAGCTTGTCGGCCGCGACGATCAGGTCCGCTTCGTTTTCGCGGTCAAAGTCGTCCATGAGGATGACGGGACGGCCCAGGCGCAGATGATGCAACGCGCGCGACAGGCGCACGGCAAAGGGCTGCGAAGCCAGGCTGGGGATGGGGGACTGCTGGGTGAAGGCAACGTTGGACATTGAAACGCTCTCGCAAAAGGATGGGGCGAAAAACGTTTCAGGGCTAATCGACAGCCGAACGCAATACGGCCAGGCAAGGCGCAAACGCGCCCGGCGCAGCCGAGTATGTGCCGGCACATCTTCTCTCATCCGGACTATGACCGTCGGCCCTGGCATCTCACCAGATCTGCTGACCCCGGCCAAAGCTTGGCCGGGCGCTCGCGGGCTCGCCACATTGCATGGCATACCGCCGGTGGGGAATTGCACCCCGCCCTGAAGACGTACTGCATGTCGTGTTAACGACCGGTCGATTGTACGCCTGTCCGCAGCGCGGGGCTGAATATGCTTATTGCGGTTGGGGTCTTGGGAAATGGGGCGACGGGCCCCTTTTTCCGTCAGGCGGCCTTGGCGGCCTCGGATGTTTCAGTTTTCGCGGTCTTGGCAGCGTTGGCTTTCCTGGCCTTGCCGGCATCGGTCTTAGTGGCCTTGTCCGCATCGGCCTTCTTCGCCTTTTTCTTGGGCAGCGCCAGCATCGTGCCGCGGCAAGGCGGCGTGCCGCAGAGGCACTTGTAGCCTTCCTTCAGCGCCTTCGTGATGCGGCCGTCCAGGACCAGACCGTAGTCGTAAGACAGTTCCGTGCCGCGCGGGATGTCCTGCAGCGCCACGATGTAGACGCGCTTGCCGTGCTTGCCTTCCTGCGCCTCGCAGTTGGGCTGGCAGGAATGATTGATCCAGCGCGCATCGTTGCCTTCGTCGCCACCGTCGATCACGCGGCCGGAGCTGAGCGCAAAGAAGAACGTGTGGAAGGGATCGTCTGGATTCGTGGGATGGCGGCGGTCGGCTTCCTTGGCGCTGATGCGCGCGCCGCCGTACTCGATGATGCGCGTGCCCGCAGGGATCTTGCGGGCGGCGAAGACGCCGTTGCCGTGCAGCTTGGAGCGGCGGACGGCATACCAGGGCTTGATCGGGGTGTCTTCGGTGGTCATTGAGGCTCGAGGGTGGCGGTGAGACGAAACAGAATTATATCGGCGGCTTTATTGCGCGATGACAGGCGTATAGTTGGCGCCGCCTTGTCCCTTGCTTGATATTCATCATGATCGTCCGTCCGCGGCCCTCCGCGCTGGCTTTGTTCTTTGTACTGCGCGGTTCCATCATTCCGCGCATCCTCAGCAGGATCATCGTCATCACGGTGCTCTCCTGCGTGGTGGTGTGGATGTACCACCGCCAGTTCTTCTCGCCCGCGCACCTGACCGCGGTGCCGTTTTCGCTCTTCGGTCTGGCCCTGTCCGTTTTCATGGGCTTTCGCAACAACGTCTGTTATGACCGCTGGTGGGAAGCCCGCAAGCAGTGGGGCGACCTCGTCGTGCAGGCGCGCAGCCTGGCGCGCGAAAGCGCCGTGCTGCTGGCGGCCAGCACCGCCAATCCGGTGCAGGAACGGCTGGTGCGGCGCTGCATCGGTTTCGGGTATGGGCTGGCGGCGCGGCTGCGCGGACAGGACATGGTCGAGGCCGTGCGTCCGTGGGTGCAGCAGGACGAGCTGGATTCCCTGGCTGGCTGCCGCAACGTGCCCGATGCGCTGCTCATGTCCATCAACCGGGATCTCGCGGCCTGCCTGCGGCGGGGGGAACTGACCGACATCCTGTATCAGGGGCTGACCCAGCGCGTCGCGCAGTGCGCCGCGATCCAGGCGGCCTGCGAACGCATCAAGTTCACGCCCTGTCCGTTCGCCTACTCGCTGCTGCTGCATCGCACCGCATGGCTGTTCTGCCTGCTGCTGCCCTTCGGTCTGGTGGGCACGCTGGAGTTTCTGACGCCGCTTGCGGTGACCATCGTCGCCTATACGTTCTTCGGCCTGGACGCGTTGGGCGACGAGCTGGAAGATCCCTTCGGCGCGGACGAAAACGACCTGCCGCTGTCGGCGCTGGCCCGTGTGATCGAGATCGATCTGCTCGAAGGGCTGGGCGTGCGGCCGCTGCCGGAGCCGGCAGTGCCCGTGGATTACGTGCTGCGCTGAGGACGTTGGAATGCCGGCCGTGGCGATGGGGCCGCCCATCGCGACTGGCGCCGCCCATCGCGACTGGCGCTGCCCATCGCGACTGGCGCTGCCCATCGCCACTGGCGCTGTCCTATGCCACTGGCGCTGCCCTACGCCGCCGGCCCGGCCCCCGGCCCCGTCAGCGGCAGCTTTGTTTCCTTCAACCGGCGCAGCACGAAGCAGGACTTGCTGTGCCGGATCCCGGGGATGCGGTAGAGCTGTTCGCGCAGCAGGCGCTCGTAGTCGCGGGTGTCGCGCACGGCGATGCGGATGTAATAGTCGTAGTCGCCCGACACCAGAAACGCCTCCAGCACCTCCGGTATCTGGGCCAGCGCGCGCCCGAATTCGTACAGCGTCTCTTCGCTGTGGCTCTCCAGCGTCACGTGGACGATGACCGTGTCCATGAAGCCCAGGCTGGCCGGATCGATGTCCACCGTGTAGCCGCGGATGACCCCGGCGCTTTCCATGCGCTTGATGCGGTTCCAGCACGGCGTGGACGACAAACCGACCGCCGCGCCGATGTCGTTCAGGCTGGCGCGCGCGTTGTCCTGCAGCACCTTCAAAATGGCCAAGTCGAACTTGTCTAGGTTCATTTTCTTTGATTCCTCCAAATCAAAGATGAATTTACTCCGTTCGTCCGTTATCCGTGGAAAAGAAGATAAAAATTCTTCGAATCTACCAATAAGATGGATAGCATGAACGATCGCCTGCACCCCACCGCCGCCGCCGCACTTGCGGCCACCGAAACCGCCACCGAAGCCGCCCCTGAGAACGGGGCGAAAATTCTGCTCGACACGCTGATTGCGCACGGTGTCGACACGGTCTTCGGGTATCCGGGCGGGGCGGTCCTGCCCCTGTACGACGCCCTGTACGCTGAGCCCCGGCTGCGTCACGTGCTGGTGCGCCACGAGCAGGCCGCCGTCCATGCCGCCGAGGGCTACGCCCGCACCACCGGCCGCACGGGCGTGGTGTTCGTGACGTCCGGCCCCGGCATGGCGAACACGACGTCTGGCCTCTTGGATGCCATGTGCGATTCGATCCCGGTGCTGTGCATCAGCGGCCAGGTGGCCACGGCGGCGATCGGCACCGACGCCTTCCAGGAATGCGACGCCATCGGCATTTCGCGTTCCGTCACCAAGTGGAATACCCAGATCCGCGCGGTGGACGACGTGGCCAGCGTGACGGCCCGTGCGTTTGAACTGACGCGCCAGGGCCGTCCCGGCCCGGTGCTGGTGGATTTTCCCAAGGACGTGCAGCTTGCCGTGCCGCGCGACTGCGATGGCCTGGACGCGCCGTCGCAGCACAAGCTGGCCGCGCTGCGCGCGCGCCGCCAGTCCGGCAAGCTGGCGGCCAAGCTGCCGCAGTCGGCCGTGCGCCGCGCCGCCGCGCTGATTGCGCAGGCCAAGCGGCCCATCTTTTACGGCGGTGGTGGCCTGGTGAACGCCGGCCCCGAGGCCTGCGAGGCGTTCACCGACCTGGTGCGCCACACCGGCGCGCCCTGCACGCTGACGCTGATGGGCCTGGGCGCGTTCCCCGCGTCCGATCCGCAATTCGTGGGCATGCTGGGCATGCACGGCACGGTCGAGGCCAATCTGGCCATGCACAATTCGGATCTCGTCGTCTGCATCGGCGCGCGCTTCGACGACCGCATCACCGGCAAGCTGTCGGAATTCTGCCCGCACGCCCGCATGATCCATATCGACATCGACCCCGCCTCGATCAACAAGGTCGTGCGCGTGGACGTGGCGCTGGTCGGCGACTGCCTGCCGCTGGTGCGCGCACTGCGCGCCGAGCTGGGCGACACGCCGCTGGAGCCCGCGCGTCTGGCGCCCTGGTTCAAGCGCATCGACGCCTGGCGCGCGCAGGACTGCCTGGGCTTCACGCCCGCGCCCGACGCCATCCTGCCCCAGCACCTGATGTCGCGCCTGAACGCCGCGCTGGCCGACCGCGATGCCATCGTCTCCACCGACGTGGGCCAGCACCAGATGTGGGCCGCGCAATACCTGCGCTTTGACCGTCCCCACCGCTGGCTGACGTCGGGCGGCGCGGGCACCATGGGCTACGGCGTGCCCGCCGCCATCGGCGCGCAGGTCGCGCATCCGGACAAGACGGTCGTCTGCGTCAGCGGCGACGCGTCGGTGCTGATGAACATCCAGGAACTGTCCACCGCCATGCAGCACGAGACGCCCGTCAAGGTCGTGCTGTGCAACAACGGCTACATGGGCATGGTGCGCCAATGGCAGGAACTGATCCACGGCGGCCGCTACAGCCACAGCTACAACGCGTCACTGCCGGATTTCGTGGCGCTGGCGCGCGCGTTCGGCTGGGGGGCGGCGCGGGTGGATGATCCTGCCAAGCTGGATGCGGCGCTGGCTGAGTGCCTGGCGCATGACGGTCCGTACTTCCTGGACGTGGCGGTCACGGCGCAGGAAAACTGCTTCCCGATGATGCCTGCGGGGCATGGCCACCAGAAGATGATGCTGGCCGAAGGCGTCTGGTATCAGGACGAGACGACCTGAGACGTTGCCGGAGTGGGTGTCAGACGCCTTGCAGTCGCCGACACCCGCGCCGTCTTCAAAACTGGATCGACAGCCCGCCGTCCACCACCAGCACGTGGCCGTTCACATACGACGCCGCAGGCGAAGCCAGGAACACGGCGGCACCCGCAATTTCCTCCGGCTCTCCCCACCGACCCGTCGGATTGCGTGCCGCCACGCGCGGGCCGAACTGCGGGTCCGCGACCATCTCCGCATTGGTTTCCGTGGCAAACGTCCCCGGCGCGATGGCGTTGCTGGTGATGTAGTGCGGGCCGAACTCCGCCGCCAGCGCACGCACCATGCCGGTCAACCCTTGCTTGGCCGCGGGATACACCGCGTCGCCCGCGCGCGCCAGTTCTCCCACCACCGACGTAATCGCGATCAGCCGCCCGCCGCCCTGACGCATCATGCGCTCGGCCGCGAACTTGGCCAGCAGCATGCCGGCCACCAGATCGGTGTCGATCAGCTCGCGGATTTCGACTGGGCTGGTGTCGCGCAGCGTCTTGCGATTGCGCGCGCCCACGTTGTTCACCAGGATGTCCAGGCGCTCGTGCTCGCTGTCGATGCGTTCGAACGCCTCTGCCATCGCCGCGTCGTTGCTCACGTCAAACGGCAGCGGATGCGCGTCCAGCCCCGCGCCGGTCAGCTCACCCACCGCCGCGTTGACCGCTTCAACATTGCGGCCGTTGATCAGCACGCGCGCACCACAGCCGGCCAGGGCCCGCGCGATGCAAAAGCCCAGCCCACGCGCCGAGCCGGTCACCAGCGCCACCTGTCCCGTCAGGTCGAAATTGCGCAGATACGGAAGTGTCTTCATCAATCGGGCCTCGCTCATTCCCGGAATTCCGGCGCCCAGTGCAAGAGCCGCCGTTCAATCCACGTCACACAATAAACCAGCGCAATGCCGACGATGGACAGCAGCGTCACCGCCGCGAACATGTCGGTGGCGTTCAGCGTCGCCAGCGCGGTGATCATCAGATAGCCCATGCCTGTGGTGGAGCCCACGAATTCCGCCAGCACCACGCCAATCAGCGCAAAGCTGATGGCATTGGGCAGCGCGGCAAACGTCCAGGCCGCCGCCGTCGGAATGCGCACGCGCCACAGGATCTGGCGCGGCGAACCGCCCAGCGTGCGGCAGAAATCGACAAGCTCACGTTCTACGCTGCGCCCGCCCTTGTAGGTGTTGAAGAACACCAGAAAGAACACGACGAACCACGACGTGACCACCTTGGATGCCAGGCCCAGCCCGAAGAACATGGTGATGAGCGGCACGAACGCGATCCGCGGCATGGAGTTGAACGCCACGATGAACGGGTTGAACACGTCGGCCAGAAAGCGGCTGCGGCTGAGCGTCATGCCCACCACGAAGCCGCTGCCCACGCCCACCACCAATCCGACAAGCGTGGCCTGCAGCGTCAGCCACAAATGCGGCCAGACTGAACGCGGCCCGGGCTGCAGCCATTCCCACAACCGCACGGCAACGCGCGAGGGCTGGCTGATGAAAAAGGGATCGAACAGCGTGTTCTGCGCAAACCACGGGATGCGCGTCAGCGTTTCCCACGAGCCCAGGATGACGGCAAGGATGAGGACCTGCCACAAGGTGATGCGCACGCGGCGCGCGACGGCGGCTCGTCGGTCCAGACGCAGCTGGTCCTGCAGGGTGTCAGCGGTATCAATCGAGGTCATGACGCGTATCGGTTCAGGCGGCGGCGCGGAACTGCTGGCCCAGCACGCTCCAGAGGCTTTGCACGTGGGAGACGAACTGCGGCGTTTCGCGCAGCGTGAAGACGTCGCGCGGATGCGGGATCTGGATGCGCTCGTCCAGCAGCACGCGGCTGGGCGGGCCGGACAGCACCACCACGCGATCGGACAGCAGGATGGCTTCGTCCAGGTCGTGCGTGACCATCACGATGGTCTGGCCCAGCTTGCGCCAGATTTCCATCAGCTCGCGATGCAGGTGCGTCTTGGTGTGGGTGTCCAGTGCGCCGAAGGGCTCGTCCAGCAGCAGGATGCGCGGCTCGACGGCCAGGCTCATCAAGAGCGCCACGCGCCGCCGCATGCCGCCCGACAACTGATGCGGAAAGGCGTCGGCAAAGGCGCTCAGGTGACCAAGTTCCAGCAGCTCGGCGACACGCTTGGCGATGCGGTCGGCCGGCACTCCCTGAAACTTCAGCCCCAGCGCCACGTTCTTCCTGACGCTGAACCACGGCAGCAGCGTGTCCTTCTGGAAGATGTAGCCCAGCGCCGGCGGCACCTGCCCATCCACCACGCGCCCGTCCACCGTGATGGTGCCGGTGGTGGGACGCAGAAAGCCCGCCATCATGTTCAGCAGCGTGCTTTTGCCGCAGCCCGACGGCCCGACGATGGACACGAATTCGCCTTCGTTGATGGTCAGGCTGACCTCGCCGACGGCGTGCGTCGTGCCCTGGCGCGACTGGTACGCCTTGCCTACCTTGTCCAGCGTAATCATCAAAGGCCCCGGGCCTTTCGCACGAAGCTCATGTTCACGCACTTGGCGTAGGGCACGGTCTTGATTTCTTCATTCGAGAACTGGCGCCCGTCCCCCATGATGGCCGTCATGCGGTTGTACGCGTCCTCGGTGATGATGTTGTCCTTCAAGAACACCGTCTCCTTGTAGACACCCAGCGTCTTCTCGATGGCGGGGCGCGGGAAGGCGCTCAGGTAATCGTCGTAGATCACGTCCGTAATTGCGGCCGCGCTGTTCGCCGTGATGAAGTCCTGCGCCTTGACCATGGCGGTCACAAAGGCCTGCACGACCTCGGGCCGCTTCTGGATGGTGTCCTGCAGCGTCAACGCCGCGATGCCGGGCACGTCGCCGCCCATGAACTCGTTCCACGACGCTTCCGTGGTGGCGTCGAAAATAGGCACGCCCCAACCTTCCTGGCGCGCCTGTTCCATCATCGACATGGTGGCCATGCTGGCGGCGACCGACCCGGTCTTGAGCGCGCCCAGCATGGTCGCCAGATCGCCCAGCGGGCGGATGTCGACCTTGTCGGCCACGCCGGCCTTCTGCATCAGGTACAGCGCCATCAGCCACGTGCTGGACTGCGGCTGCGTCGCGCCGACGCGCTTGCCCGCCAGGTCCTTTAGCGACTTGATCTTGCCGCTTTCAAAGTCTTCGCGGCGCACGATCACGTTGGCGTAGGTCAGCTTGCGGTCAAACCCGAACACCAGCGCGGCGGGCTTGCCCGCGATGGTCAGCGCGGGCGCGGCGGTGGCCGCCGTGGCGCCGAACACGATCTGGCCGGCGGCCAGCAACTGGTTGGTGCGCGGACCGCTTTGCGAATTCAGGTACTCGACCTCCAGCCCGCCTTCTCCGAAGAAGCCCTTCTTCATCGCCACATAGCCGGCCGCGAAAAAGGGGTCGATGCTGCCCTGGCCGTACACGACCTTGCCCAGCTTGGGCTGCGCGAAAACGACGCGCCCATTGAGCAGGCTGATGCCGGCAAAGGCGGACGCAGCAGCCAGCACGCGGCGGCGGGTGGTGAAGTCGGAGCTACGGGTCATGTCGTCCTCGAAGTGTCTGGGTTGCAGCTGTTTGGCGTCAACAATACCCCAGCGATTGCTGCCCAACAATGGAAAACGCCCGGTTTCCCGGGCGTTCGGTCGTGCGGCGCGGCGCGGATTACGCCGCGGTCTTCTTGGGTGCAGCCTTTTTCACGGCCTTCTTGGCGGCGGTTTTGGTTGCCGTTTTGGTTGCGGTTTTGGTCGCTGCCTTCTTGGCGGGCGCCTTCTTCGCAGCCGTCTTGGCCGCCGTCTTGGTGGCGGTCTTCGTCGCTGTCTTGGCCGGCGCACGCGCGCGGCCCGGCTTCTCGGGGCGCGGCTCAAACTCGAACCCGACCTTGCCGTCCGGCTGACGCACCAGGAACGCCTTGAACTTGCGGTTCGTGCGGCTGGAGACAAAGCCATCGAGCAGATCGGTGCGGCCGTTGGTCAGCAGCTTTTCCATCTGCTCGCGCGAGATCTCCTGCTGCAGGATGACCTTGCCCGACCGGAAATCGCACGACTTCTCGGGGCCGACGGACTTTTCGCAGACGTAGCTCATGCCGTGCTCGAACACGCGCGACTGGCATTTCGGGCATGGCCCCACCGGCGTGTGGCCGGAGAAGTCCACCGCTTCGTTGTCGTCCTCGTCGTTCTGGCCGAAGTCGAATTCCAGCTTGTACTCATCGCTGATGCGCAGGATGGCGGCAAACGGCCGGCCCATCTTGCTGATGAAGCCTTGCAGCGGACCGATTTCGCGCTTGGCCAGCAGTTCCTCGACCTCCGGCAATTCGAACGTGCGGCCGCCCGGGTGCTTGCCGATGGAAAAGTCGCAGGCCGTGCAGGCGTAGCGGCGGTAGTTTTCCTTGACCACCGCGCCGCATTTGGGGCACGGCGTGGTCAGCGTGGCGTAGTCGCCCGGCACCGTGTCGCGCTCGTATTCCTTGGCGCGCTTGACGATGACCTGCGTCATCTGCGCGATCTCGCGCATGAAGGCCTCGCGGCCCAGACCGCCCTGCTCGATCTGCTTGAGCTTGTGCTCCCATTCGCCGGTGAGTTCGGGCGAGGTCAGTTCGGCCACGTCCAGGCCCGACAGCAGCGTCATGAGCTGGCGCGCCTTGGCGGTGGGCACCAGGTCGCGGCCTTCACGGCGCAGGTAGCTTTCGTTGAGCAGGCCTTCGATGATGGCCGCGCGCGTGGCCGGGGTGCCCAGGCCGCGCTCGGACATGGCCTCGCGCAGTTCCTCGTCGTCCACCAGCTTGCCCGCGCCTTCCATGGCCGACAGCAGCGTGCCTTCGTTAAAGCGCGCGGGCGGCTTGGTCGACAGGCCGACGGCTTCGATGTCTTCCGTGCGCACGGTCTCGCCGTCCGCCACAGGCACCAGATTGGCGTCCTCGCCCTGGGCTTCCTTGCCGTAGACGGTCAGCCAGCCCGGATTGACCAGCACCTTGCCGTCCGTGCGGAAGCGGTGGCCCTGCACTTCGGTCAGGCGCGTCGTGACGCGGTACTCCGCGGCGGGGAAGAACACCGCCAGGAAGCGCTTGAGCACCAGGTCGTAGAGCTTGGCTTCGGCTTCGCTCAGATCGTGCGGAATCTGCAGCGTGGGGATGATGGCAAAGTGATCCGACACCTTCTTGTTGTCGAAGATGCGGCGGTTCGGCTTGACCCACTGATGGCTGACGACGGTGTCGGCATGGCGCGCCAGGCCGCCCACGGCGTTGGAACCGCCCTTGGCCAGCGCGCGCATGGTTTCCTGCACCGTGCTGATGTAGTCCTCGGGCAGGTAGCGCGAATCGGTACGCGGATAGGTCAGCGCCTTGTGGCGTTCGTACAGCGTCTGCGCCAGCGCCAGCGTGGTCTTGGCCGAGAAGCCGAAGCGGCCGTTGGCCTCGCGCTGCAGCGACGTCAGGTCGTACAGGGCCGGCGACATCTGGCTGGACGGCTTGGATTCTTCGGTCACGCTGCCCGGCTTCTCGCGGCAGGCGGCGACCACGCTTTGCGCGGCGGCGGCCGACCACAGGCGCGATTCGCGCTTTTCGGGATCTTTTTCGTCTTTCTTGAACTGCGGGTCGATCCAGCGGCCTTCGTACAGGCCCGCGGCTGCGACGAAGGTGGCGCGCACTTCCCAGTAGTCGCGCGGCACGAAGCGGCGGATACGTTCTTCGCGTTCGGCCACGATGGCCAGCGTGGGCGTCTGCACCCGTCCGACCGGCGTCTTGAAGAAACCGCCGTCCTTGCTGTTGAAGGCGGTCATGGCGCGCGTGCCGTTGATGCCAACCAGCCAGTCGGCTTCGGCGCGTGAGCGCGCGGCGGCTTCCAGCGGCTTCATCTGCGTATCGTCGCGCAGGTTGGCGAAGGCCTCGCGGATGGCGGCCTGGGTCATCGACTGCAGCCACAGGCGCTGAATCGGCTTCTTCACGCCCGCATATTGAACGATGTAGCGGAAGATCAGTTCGCCTTCACGTCCCGCGTCACAGGCGTTGATGATGGCGTCCACGTCCTTGCGCTTGGCCAGGCGGACAAGCAGCTTAAGGCGTTCGGCGGACTTCTTGTCGGTCGGGCCCAATTCGAAGGCAGGCGGAATCACGGGCAGGTGCGTGAAGCTCCACTTTCCCTTGACCGGATCGTTGGGCGCGACCAAGCTGAGCAAATGGCCGATGCTGGAAGCGAGGACGTAACGTTCGCTTTCAAAATAGTCGCCCTCGCGCGCAAAGCCTCCCAAGGCGCGTGATATATCAAGGGCCACCGAGGGCTTCTCGGCAATAATCAGCGTTTTATTCATGTGTATCCAGTGGCGGTAGTCCCGCCGTATCAGCGCGGATAATAAGATCGGAGATTCGCCAGATGCAAGTCGGCACTGAAAGCAAAGCGGGATCCGAACTGCACGCTTGGCGTCAATTTTTGTCGCGAAGCACCTTGTGGCTAGGGGTTTTGCTGCTGGGCAGCGCTGCCGTTTGCTGGGTTGCCGCCAACTGGCAAGACATGACAAAAATGCAGCGCTTTGCCGGCGTGCAGGGTCTTCTGGCCGTGTGCGCGCTGGCCGCCGCGTGGTGCGGATTGCGCTTGCGCGCCCGGCCCGGCGTGCGGCGCAGCATCCCCGGCGCGCTGCTTGCACTGGCCGGCATTCTGCTCGGCGCGCTGCTCGCGCTGCTGGGCCAAACATATCAGACGGGTGCCGATACCTGGGAACTGTTCGCGTGGTGGGCAGTGCTGCTGCTGCCGTGGGCGCTTGCCGCGGGCAGTCAGGCGGTGTGGCTGCTGTGGGCGTTGGTGCTCAATCTTGCGGCCGCGCTGTGGCTGGGTGAACGCGTCTTCACCTGGATGATGATCTTTGGCGGTCCAGGTCTGCCCAGTCTGCTCATGGCCGTCCTGAACCTTCTTATGCTCTTTGGCTGGGAAATGGCCGCGCGCCGCTGGCGCGCCAGCACCGTCTTCGGACCACGCATTCTTGCCGCCATCGCGATCAGCGTGCTGGTCCTGGCCCTGATGTTCGGCGACTCCATCGTCGGCGGGCTGGGCACCTACAACGGCATTGCGTGGGTCGTCGTCACGCTGGGCCTGGGTCTTTACTATCAGCGCGGCCGGCGCGATCTTGTCATCCTGGCCATGCTGGCCGCCGGCGTCATCTGCGTGTCGCTGCGCGTCGTCGGCGAATGGCTGTGGCGGCTGGAGCCCGGCGTGTGGGCGGCGCTGCCGCTGGCCGCCTTGCTCATGGCCGAGGCCGTCGTCGCCGCCCGCTGGCTGCGTGGCCTCAGCAACGAAGCGCCGGTCCCCGTGCCCGCCGCGGACGCCGAACCCGCCGGCGCGTCGGCCGGCAACGCCGTGGACCCCGCCGACTCCGGCGCGCCCGTCGCCCAGCTGGCCCCCGCCGCCGTGCCGCGCGCCGAGCCGCCCTGGTACGTGCAGTGTCTGCTGGGCCTGTCCGCCTGGTTGGCCACCCTGCTTCTGCTGCTGTTCGTGGCGTTTTCCAATCTGATCACCACCGAAGGCGGCGCGCTGGTCGCCGGGCTGGTGCTGTGCGCCGCGGGTGTGGCGGTGCTGCGCAGCGATGCCGGTCCGTTCTGGCGGCAATGCGGCACGGCCATGGCCTTCACGGGGCAGATCCTCATCATCTTCGGGCTGTCCAGCTCGACCTCGTTCGCCAGCGCCAGCTTCTTCGTGCTGCTGATGGCGGCTGCCGTGTATGCGCTGGGTCCCGACGTGATCCTGCGATTCCTGAGCGGTCTCCTGATCGCCCTGGCCAGCGCCGCCCTGATCTGGCGCGGCCTGTCGCCCGACCTCATGCAGGAAGACCTGATGGACGCGTGGATCCGCTTCGACGCGACCCGGGCCACCTTCCTGTGGCTGCCCATCGGCGTGATCGGCGCGTGGGCCACGGCCGTCATCCTGACCGTCAGCCACCGCGTGGGCGCGCGGCGCGGCCATGCGCTGCAGCCGCTGGCGTGGGCCTTCCTGCTGTCCGTGCAGGGCATGGTCTGGCTGGCGAGCGGCATTTCGGTTATTGAATTGCCCGCCATCTGGCAGTTGGCGCCGCGAACCGCCATCCTGATCGTGGCGGGCGCGCTGCTGCCCATGGCTGCGGCGCTGGCCGTCCTGTGGCCGCGCCGCCGCCTGCTGACCGCCGGCGTCACCTGGGGCGTGCCGATCGGTCTGCTGCTGCTGGCGCTGTTCTGGCTGCCCAGTCCGGGCGTCGGATTCGCCCTGACGTGGCTGTTGCTGGGGTTCGGCCTGAACCAGTCGCGCGTCATGATCTTCGGCGCGGCCAGCCTGCTGGCGTATCTGGGTGTCTATTACTACCAGTTGGAACTGCCGCTGCTGCAAAAAGCACTGTGGCTGAGTGGCGCGGCGCTCCTGCTGTTCGTCCTGCGCGCCGCGGTGTGGCTGGTGCCGCGCCTGATGCGCACGCAGGCGCCCGTGCAGGCACGCCCGATGCCGCCGGTGTCCCCAGCTCTGCGCTGGCGCACCGCGGCCATTCTGGGCGGTCTGGCGCTGGTGCTGGCGGCGGCCAACTTTGGCATCTGGGAGCGCGAAAAGCTGCTGGCGTCGGGCAAGGTGGTCATTCTTGAGCTTGCCCCGGTCGATCCGCGCTCGCTCATGCAGGGCGACTACATGGCCCTGAATTTCGCGGCCGGGCGCGAAGTGACGCGCTTGCGGCTGGGCGGGGACCGTACCGACGTGGACGGCGTCATGGGGTACGAGCCCGACGGCTACGTGATGCTGACACCGGACGCGCGCGGCGTAGCGCAGCCCGTGCGCATCCAGCCCGATGTTCACCCGCACGCCGAAACCGAAGTGCCGCTGCGCTATCGCGTGCGCGGCAATGGCGTGCGCATCGTGACCAACGCGTGGTTCTTCCCGGAAGGCGAAGCGGCGCGGTATGAAGTCGCGCGTTTTGGCGAGCTGCGCGTGGCCGACGACGGCGAAGCGTTGTTGGTGCGGATGCTGGGGGCGGATCTGCAGCCGTTGTGAACGGAGGCAGCGTTAAGTATGCCGGGCGTTTCCGGTGGACGCCGGTCTGACCCGGATTCGCGCGGATGCAATCAGTCGCGCAGAGCCGCCGGTCAGCCCGGAAACCGCTCGGCCCAGCGCGCGGTGGCGTCCTGCAGGAACGACGCGACATCCGTAGCGGGCAGCGGCGTAAATCCCAATGCCGCCCACGCGGCCTGCAAGGCCGGCAGCGGCGAGCGCGTGTCGATCGCCGGCGCCCCATTCTGCTTCGAAAGTTTCAAACCGCTGGCGGGATCCAGAATCAACGGCACGTGCATGTAGCGCAGTGGCGGCAAGCCCAACAAGCGCCCCAGCACGCGCTGGCGCGCCGTGGAGCTGAGCAGATCGGCGCCGCGCACCACGTCAGTCACACCCTGCGCGGCATCGTCCACCACCACGGCTAATTGATACGCCCACAGCCCGTCGGCCCGCCGCAGCGCAAAATCCCCGACTGCCTGCGCCACGTCTTGCTCCTGCGCGCCGAGCCAGCGATCCTCGAAGCGCTCCAGCCCTTCAGGCACGCGCAACCGCCAAGCGCGGGCCTCGCGTCCCGCCGGCAGTCCGTGACGGCAGGTGCCGGGATACGGTCTTTCGCCGTCGGCGCCCGGTGCTGTCTGGCCGCGCAGCGCCGAATCGGCGATCTCGCGCCGTGTGCATCCGCAGCCATAGATCAGACCCCGCGCGGCAAGTGCATCAAACGCCGCCTGGTAGGCGTCGTTGCGTTGAGACTGCCAGACGATCTCGCCGTCCCAGACAAGCCCCAGCGCCTGCAACTGCCCCATGATGACGTCCGCGGCGCCCGGCACCGTGCGGGGCGTGTCCACGTCTTCAATGCGCAGCAGCCAGCGCCCACGTTGCGCGCGCGCGTCCAGCCAGCTTGCCAGCGCGGTCGCCAGCGAGCCCGCATGCAGCGGTCCGCTGGGGCTGGGTGCGAAGCGGCCAACGTAATTCAAGGGGACGTGGACAAGACTTCAGCCCGCACAAGTGCGCGGGCTGAGGGGTTGGAAAGTGCGGCGCGTGAACGCGTGCTCAATGCAGCAGGCGCCCGCCTTCTTCGTCGAGCAGCTCTTCGAGGACCAGATTGTCGATCTCGGCTTCCTGGCTCCAGAGAACCATGAGGGCGATGATCTTGATCTTGGAGAGCGGCACGGGCGTTTCCGGCGAGGCCAGGCCTCGGTCGATGACGATCTCGCGCAGGGGCGCGGGCAGCACGCCGGCCGATTCCAGGAAGGCGATGAAGCCGATGGACTCGGTGCCGAGCTGTTGGTATTCGTTGTCGGTGTAGATCCGGGTTCCGGACGTGGGCGCCTGGGCCAGGTCAACGCACCGTTCGGTGGTCTCGGCAAGGCCATACAGCCAACCGAGCGCGTCGTCGATGTCCTCGTGCTCGAAACCGGCAGCGGCAAGCCGCTTGGCGAGCACATCGGCAGCAGGACAGGCCTGAGGCGTGTAGTAATTCTCGAACAGATAGACCAGGATATCGAACATATGGCGCAGTTTGTGCCTGTTTGCACAGTCGGCCCGCATATCGGCAGACCAGCAAACATGAATTTTACTTTACGCCGATTTATTTTGCCGGGCAACCGGGGAAAAGGCGGATGTTGTACTACGTCACCTTGCACGCAAGGGCGCCCATTTTGCACCCAAATGCTGACAAAATGGCTGATTCAGCAAAAAAGGGGCGGTGCCGCGTGGGTCCGCCCCTTTTTTGATCTGCGCGTCCTGCGTTACGCCACCTTGGGCGCGTTCTCCAGTTTCAGGCCCGCCAGCTGGCGAATGAAAACGGGGATGCAGATCACCAACCCGATGATGCCGCTGGTCAGGCCCGGAATGATGGTCAGCAGCGCGCCAATGGTGCACAGCCACCGCTCCCAGCTCTTCATGCCGACCAGCATGAAACGCGACAAGGCCGCCGACAGCAACACCAGGCCGACCATGCAGCCAAGCAGGGTCACGAAGAACTCGTACCAAGTGAAGCCCTGCACCGAAATCAGCAGCGACGGCGAGAACACGAAGACAAACGGCACGATCAGCTTGGTGATGCCCAGCCGGAACGCCGTGTTCCCGGTCTTGAAGGGATCGCTGCCCGCCATGCCCGCCGCCGCGTACGCGGCCAGCGCCACCGGGGGCGTGATGTCCGCCAGGATGCCGAAATAGAACACGAAGAAGTGGGCCGCAATGGGCTGCACGCCCAACTGCACGAGTGTGGGCGCCGCGACGGCCACCATGATGAGGTAGTTGGCGGTCGTGGGCACGCCGCAGCCCATCAGGATGCAGACGATGCCGGTCATTACCAGCGCCGCGATCAGCGTCAGCGACTGCATGTCCGTCAACGCCTCGGGCAGGAAGAACGCCGCGCCTGCCGCCAGCGCCTGCGAGGCGGCGATCACGATGTACGAGATCTTGAAGCCCACACCCGTCAGCGTCACCACGCCGATCACAATGCCCACCGTGCCGGCCGCTGCGCCGACAGCCAGCGCGTACTTCGCGCCGGTTTCGAAGGCTTCGTATAGGTCGCGCAACCGCAGCCGCGTGTACGGATTGAGGATGCCGACCACGATGCAGCCCGTGATGCCCGCGAAGGCTGCCAGATACGGCGTGCGGCCGCTGGCCAGCATGCCGATCAGCATCGCCAGCGGGATCAGCGTCGGCCAGCGCATCTTGAACGACTGTTTGAGCTTGGGCATTTCCTCGGCGGTCAGCCCGCGCAGGCCTTCGCGCTTGGCTTCGAAGTGCACCTGCATGAACATTCCGAAGAAGTACAGGAACGCCGGAAAAATGCCCGCGATCGCGATCTGCTGGTACGGAATGCCCAGGAACTCGATCATCAGAAACGCGGCCGCGCCCATGATGGGTGGCGTGATCTGCCCGCCCGTGCTGCTGGCGGCTTCCACGCCCGCGGCGAAGTGCCGCGGATAGCCCACGCGGATCATCGCCGGAATGGTCAGCGACCCCACCGTCACGGCGTTCGCCACCGACGACCCCGAGATCATGCCGAACATCGCCGAGCCGAACACCGATACCTTGGCCGGCCCGCCCGCATAGCGCCCCGCCACGGTCGAGGCCACATCCAGGAACAACTGTCCCAGCCCGATGCGGGTGGCCAGCACGCCGAACAGCACAAAGTGGAACACGTAGGTCGCCACCACGCCCACTGCCACGCCGTACACGCCCTGGCTGGTCAGATACATATGGTTGACGACCTGCGACCACGTATTGCCCGCGTGCTTGAGCAGACCGGGGAAGTACGGCCCGAACATCGCGTATGCCATGAACACGATCGCGATGATCGGCAGCGGCCAGCCCATTGCGCGCCGCGTGGCTTCCAAGAGGCCGATCAGCAGGATCGAGCCCATCAGCACGTCCTGCGGCAGCGGATTGCCCACGCGGAACGCCAGATCCTCGAAAATGTACGGGATGTACAGCACAGACAGCGCCAGCGCGATCGCGATGATCCAGTCGTAAAGCGGAATGCCGCCCGGCGCATACCAGGTCGACTTGGGTTCGCGCTGGTAATGCGACTTGGAAAAGCCGAAGACCAGGAAGATCAGGCTCAGCACAAAGGCCAAGTGCACGCCGCGGTGCGTCGCCTCGCGCAGCAGGCCGAAGCCGGCGGTGTAGTAATGAAAGATCGAGAGGCTGACCAGCAGGCCCGAGACGATCCACGTGGCAGTCTTGTCCAGCGGCCGGAAGCGGATTTCCGAATCGTACTTTTCCGCCAGCTTCTGGGTTTTCTCGTGATCGATTTCCATCGCGGTGATTCTCAAGATGATTCAACAAGCAGGGCCGCACAACGGCGGCCCTGCTCAGATTTGGCGCCAACAATAGGCGCCGCAGACGCGTCGGGGTCGAGTTACTTGATCAAACCGATTTCTTTGTAGAACTTCTCGGCACCGGGATGGAACGGGATGCCCGCGCCCTTCGTCGCGTTCTCGCGCGTGATCAGCTTGCCCTTGGCGTGGCCGGCGTCCAGCGTCTTGCGCGTGGCGTCGCTGTACAGCGCCTTGGTCACTTCATACACGGTCTGCTCGGGGATCTTGGCCGACGTCACCATCTGCGCGTTCACCGAAATCGTCTTGACCTCGGGAATGTTCTGGTACGTGTTGGCGGTGATGACATCCGGCGTGAAGAACTCCTGCTTGGCGCGCAGTGCATCAATTTCCGGACCGACCAGCGACACGAGCTCGATGTTGCCCGTGGAGGCCAGCTCGGCGATGGCGCCGGCAGGCGCGCCGCCCACAAAGAAGAACGCGTCCAGGCCGCCGTCCTTGAGCTTGTCGCCCGCCTGGTTGGGCTTCAGGTATTCGGCCTTCACGTCCTTGTCGGTCATGCCGTACGCGCCCAGGATCAGGCGCACGTCGACCAGCGTGCCGGAGCCCGGCTCGTCCATCGACACGCGCTTGCCCTTCAGGTCGGCCACGCCCTTGATGCCGGAACCCTTGCGCGTCACCAGGTGGATGCTTTCCGGATACAGCGTGGAGATCAGGCGCAGGTCCTGCGCCTTGGGCTTGCCTTCGAACGTGCCCGTGCCGCTATAGGCCCAGAACGCCACGTCCGACTGCGTGAAGCCGGCTTCAAACGAGCCGCCCATGATGCCGTTGATGTTGGCGACCGACCCATTGGAGGCAACCGCCGTGGCGATCAGCTTGCCGGGTTGCGACACCGCGTTGCCGATGATGCCGCCGATCGGGTAGTACGTGCCCGCGGTTCCGCCCGTGCCGATGCGGAAAAACTGCTGGGCTTGTGCCGAACTGGTGGCGCCGACAGCGGCGACCGCGACGGTCAGGGCGGTGATCCAGTGCTTGAGTTTCATGCGAGCTTCTCCGGTACTTGTTGACAGGTCTGTCGGGTGACGTGGGTCGTCTTGTCATCGCCGGCGCGACAGCGTTGCCGCGCCGGAAATGGGCCTCCCCTGGGGGGCCGTTTTCATGATGAAATTCTGTCATGCCGCCCACTGGTAGCCAATGGTTACGGGGCTATCGTTTACCTGGGGGTGAATCGCCCGTTTGGTTATGGGTGGTCCCGCTTTGGTTATGCGCGTGTTACCTCTCAAGCAGTCAGACTACGGAGTCATCAGGATGTCCCAGGAAGTCATACGCGGCATTGCGCTGCCCCCGCCCGCGCAACCGGGCGATCCCTTGGCCAGCGTCGATACGCCCAGCCTCGTGCTGGACCTGACGCCCTTCGAGGCCAACCTGCGCGCGATGCAGGCCTGGGCCGACCGCCACGACGTCGCGCTGCGGCCGCACGCCAAGGCGCACAAGTGTCCGCAGATCGCCCTGCGTCAGCTTGAGCTGGGCGCGCGCGGCATTTGCTGCCAGAAAGTCAGCGAAGCCCTGCCTTTTGTGGCCGCAGGCATCCAGGACATCCACATCAGCAACGAAGTCGTCGGTCCCGCCAAGCTGGCGCTGCTGGGGCAGCTTGCGCGCGTGGCGAAGGTCAGCGTGTGCGTCGACAACGCGCACAACCTGGCGCAGGTCTCGCAGGCCATGGTGCAGGCGGACGCGCAGATCGACGTGCTGGTGGAAGTGGATGTCGGCCAGGGCCGCTGCGGGGTGTCGGACGACGCCCTCGTGCTGGCGCTGGCGCAGCAGGCGCGTGACCTGCCCGGCGTGAACTTCGCCGGCCTGCAGGCCTATCACGGGTCGGTTCAGCATTACCGCACGCGCGAGGAGCGCGCCGAGGTCTGCCGCCAGGCGGCGCGCATTGCCGCGTCCTACGCGCAACTGCTGCGCGAGAGCGGCATCGCCTGCGACACCATCACCGGCGGCGGCACGGGCAGCGCCGAATTCGATGCGGCCAGCGGCGTCTACACCGAATTGCAGGCCGGCTCCTACGCCTTCATGGACGGCGACTACGGCGCCAACGAGTGGGACGGCCCCCTGGCGTTTGAAAACAGCCTGTTCGTGCTGGCCACGGTCATGAGCAAGCCGGCGCCCGACCGGGTGATCCTGGACGCGGGGCTCAAATCCACCACGGCCGAATGCGGCCCGCCCGCCATCTTCGGCGAACCGGGTCTGACGTATACCGCCATCAATGATGAGCACGGCGTCGTGCGCGTGGAGCCGGGGGCGCAGGAGCCCGACCTGGGCGCGGTGCTGCGCCTGGTGCCGTCACACGTGGACCCCACGTTCAACCTGCATGATGGGCTGGTGGTGGTGCGGGACGGCGTGGTCGAGGATATCTGGGAAATCTCGGCGCGCGGCTTCTCGCGCTAATAGGTCCTTCTGAGGGGGCGGTTAGCTAGCGCGGTGCACGGTCACGATCGACCGTTCACCCCTCAAGTCCTCCCCTGCCGCGGGTCGCAGGAACGAAAAAAGGCCGGCGCGCCGTCAACGCGCCGACCTTTGGATACAGCCCGCAAGCGCCTACTTGGCCTGCTGCTGGATCTTTTCCCCGCCCCTTTCAATGTCTTTGCCGGCACCTTCCATCGTGTTGCAACCGGCGGTCACGGCGGTAATCGCGAGCATCAGTGCAAGCCAAATACGGTGGGTCATTTTCTTCTCCTTCGGGCGTTCATTGGACGTTGCGGTCATGCCGATCGGCAGCCGCAATTACTTGTCCAGCAAGTCCCGTGCCTGATCCTTCGCTTCGCCCACATTGCGCTGCACTTTACCCTCGGCTTTCTCCACTTTTCCTTCGGCTTCGGTGCGGGTGCTGCCCGTCACCTTGCCAGCTGTTTCCTTGATCGCGCCCTTCACTTCCTTGGCGGCGCCCTTGATGCGGTCCTTGTCCATGTCATCGATCCTCAGGTTTCAGGTGGGGTGAAACCGCGCCGGGGAAACCCGGAGTCCGGCGGCGGACAAGTCCAATATAGGAACCGCGCCGCACCCGCGATAGAGGCATGCGCACCAGGACAGGTGGTGCATTTTTACCTGCGGCTCACGCCAGCTTCGTCATCCCCAGGAACTGCCGCAACTCCGCCGTGGCCGGCGCAGTGAACAGTTGTTCGGGCGGGCCGATCTCGTGCACCCGGCCCTGGTGCATGAACACCACGCGATCGCAGACCTCGCGCGCAAAGCGCATCTCATGCGTCACCATTAACAGCGTCATGCCGTCGGCCGCCAGTTCGCGCACTACCGCCAGCACTTCGTTGACCAGCTCCGGATCCAGCGCCGACGTAATCTCGTCGCACAGTAGCGCCAGCGGCTGCATCGCCAGCGCGCGCGCAATCGCCACGCGCTGCTGCTGCCCGCCCGACAATTCGTCCGGCCAGGCGTCGAACTTGTGCGCCAGGCCCACGCGGGTCAGCATCGCGCGGGCCATGTCCTCGGCCTCGCGCTCGGGGACACGCTTGGCCACCATGGGCGACAGCATCACGTTGCGCCCCACGGTCAGGTGCGGAAACAGGTTGAACTGCTGAAAGATCATGCCCACCTTCAGCCGCAGCGCACGCAGCCGCAGCTCATCGTCGCCCAACTGCGCATCGGCCACCATGATCGCGCCGCCGTCGATCTGCTCCAGCCCGTTGATGCATCGCAGCAGCGTGCTCTTGCCCGAGCCGCTCTTGCCGATGATGGCAATGACCTCGCCGGGCTCGACGCGCAGCGTCACGCCTTTCAGCACTTCGTTGTCGCCGAACCGCTTGCGGACGTCTTCAAGGGCGATGAGGGGCATGCAACTTCCTTTCCAGCCGAAGGCTGAGGCGCGACAGGGGCCAGCACAGCGCGAAGTAGATCAGCGCCGCGCAGGCATAGACGGTGAAGGGACTGAAGGTGGCGTTGGTGATAACCGTGGCCGCCTTCGACAGTTCCGTGAAGCCGATGATGGACGTCAGCGCCGTGCTCTTGACGATCTGCACCGCAAAGCCGACGGTGGGCGCCACCGCAATGCGCAGCGCTTGCGGCAGCACCACGTAGCGCATCTGCTGCACGTAGCCCAGCGCCAGGCTGGCCGACGCTTCCCACTGTCCCTTCGGTATCGCCTCCACGCAGCCACGCCAGATCTCGGCCAGAAACGCGCCCGACCACAACGTCAGCGCCGCGCCCGCGGCCAGCCACGGCGGCACCTCCACGCCGATCAGCGACAGGCCGAAGAACGCCAGGAACAGCTGCATCAGCAGCGGCGTGCCCTGAAAAAGTTCGATGTACGCCCAACTGATGCGCCGCATCGCGGCCACGCGCGACGTGCGCATCATCAGCGCCAGCACGCCCATCAGCGCCCCGCCCGCAAAGGCTGCAAGAGACAGGATGATCGTCCAGCGCGCCGCCAGCAGCAGGTTGCGCACGATGTCCCAGGTGGAAAATTCGATCATCGTGCCGCCTTGCGGAACAGCCGCCGCCCGGTCATGCGCAGGATCTGCCGCAGCAGCACCGCCAGCGCCAGATAGATGCCGGTCGTCACCAGATACACCTCGAACGCCCGGAAGTTGCGCGACTGAATGAAGTTCGCCGCAAACGTCAGGTCCTCGGCCGCGATCTGCGAGCACACCGCCGACCCCAGCATCACGATCACGATCTGCGACGACAGCGCCGGCCAGATCCGCATCAGCGCAGGCATCAGCACGACGTGCCGGAACACCTGCAGCCGCGACAGCGCAAGGCTCGCGCCCGCCTCATACTGCCCGCGCGGCGTGGCGTCGATGCCGGCGCGGATGATCTCGGTGCTGTAGGCGCCCAGATTCAGCGCCATCGCCAAACACGCCGCCTGCATTTCCCCAAGCTGGATGCCTAGCGACGGCAGGCCAAAGAACACAAAAAACAGCTGGATCAGAAACGGTGTATTCCGGATCAGCTCGACATATGCGGTGACCGGCGCGCGCAGCCACGTCGGGCCCTGCGTGCGCACCCACGCGCACGCGATGCCGATCGCCACGCCCGCCACCGCTCCGAACGCAATCAGTTCGATCGTCACGCCGATGCCTTTGAGCAGCACCGGCGTGTACTCGAACACCGAGGCGAAGTCGTACTGGTAAGCCATGACAGCCGCCGCTTAGGCTACAGATCCTTGGGCAGTGCGGCGCCCAGCCATTTCTGCGAAATCGCCGACAACGAGCCGTCCTGCTTGGCGGCCGCCAGAATGTCGTTCACGCGGGCGCGCAGCTTCGGCTCGTCCTTGTTCAGGCCGATGTAGCACGGCGAGTTCTTGATCAGGAATTTCGTCTCGGGCTTCTTGGGCGGATTGCGCGCCAGGATAGCGGCGGCCACCACGTTGCCCGTTGCGATCATCGGCACCTGGCCCGACAGGAAGGCGGTGATCGTGCCGTTGTTGTCCTCGTAACGTTTGACCGTGGCGGACGCGGGCGCAATCTTGGTCAGCTCGATGTCTTCCACCGCGCCGCGCGTCACGCCGATGGTCTTGCCGGCCAGATCCGCGGCGGACGACACCTTCAGGTCAGCGGGTCCGAACACGCCGTTGAAGAACGGCGCGTACGCGTCGGAAAAATCGATGGCCTTCTCGCGCTCGGCATTCTTGCCCATGCTGGAGATCACCAGATCCACCTTCTTCGTCTGAAGGTAAGGCACGCGGTTCGCGCTGGTGACCGGCACCAGCTCCAGCTTCACGCCCAACTGCTTGGCGATGAGCTGCGCGGTGTCGATGTCATAGCCCAGCGGCTTCATGTCCGCGCCCACCGACCCAAACGGCGGAAAGTCCTGCGGCACGGCGATCTTGATGACGCCCGCTTTGACGATATCGTCCAGCGCGTCGGCGTGCGACACAGGAGCGGCCAGCAGCGTGGCGGCGGCGCAAAGGGACAGCAACAGGGATCTGCGTTTCATAAGGAACTCTCCAGGGCCCGCACTGCCCGGCCGGGTCAATGCGTTGCACACCAAGTCGGTATACAAACGCATTCAATGCAAGTTCCATGCCATGTCTCATGTACTGGGAGCGACGCGGGGGTGGTGCATTCCTCGCCCCGTCATGGTGCGGCCGATGCGCCGCGAGCGCGCATGCCGGCACTGCTTTGGACGGTGCGCGCTGCGGGGCAGGTGTTGAATCAGACTTCCGGATGCGGCCGTCGAGATGCGGGCGTCGAGGGTCAGCCGTCGATATAGGGCGCCATCACGCCCGCGAACCACTCATGAAAAACAGCCAGCCGCCGCGACCGCTGGCGGCGGTGGGGATACAGCAGCGACACCGGCATGGACGCCGCGCGTGCGGTGGGCATGACTTCGACCAACTCGCCCGCATCCAGCAGATGCTGCACGTCGAACCGGGGAATCTGGATCAGACCCAGCCCGGCAAGGCAGCAGGCGATATAGCTTTCGGCGTTGTTCACCACCACCCGGCTGCGCACCGAGTCCTGGCGCACGCCGCCATCGGCTGACGGCGACTCCCAGGGCAGCTCCCGTCCCGTAGTGGGCGACGCATATCCCACGGCCCAATGCCCGCTCGCCAGATCTTCCGGCCGCGCGGGTTCGCCGTGTTCGCTCAAGTAGGCCGGACTGGCGCAATTGATGAGCGAAATGCTGCCCAGCGGCCGCACCACCAGGCTGCTGTCGTGCAGCGTACCGATGCGTACCGCGCAATCCACCCCTTCCTGCACCAGATCGATGGCGCGGTCGGTTGAACTGAGAACAACCTGCAGGCGCGGGTGTCGGCGAAGCAAGCCGGGCAATTGGGGCGCGATCAACCGCCGCGCCACGCGGCTCGGCACGTCGATGCTGAGTTTGCCGGACACCTGGCGATCGCTCGCCTGGAACAGTTGGTCGATGTCTTCGACCTCGGCCAGCAGCGGCAGCACCCGTTCCAGCAGTTGCTCGCCGTCCGCCGTCAGCCGAACCTGCCGCGTCGTGCGATGCAGCAGCCGCACGCCAAGCTGGGTTTCCAGTTGCTGGATGGCGGCGGACACCGACGCGCGGGGCGCGTCCAGCGCGTGCGCCGCCTTGATGAAACTGCCCATCTCGGCAACCTGCGCAAACACGCGGTACTGGTCGAATCGGTCCATGAGCGGCCTGTGGCGATGATGCGGGGGGCGGTGCAACGGGAAGCGCGCGCCTTCCCGATGCCGGGGGCGCGCGCAATGCATGAAAAGCATAGCCGCAATTGGGGGCTGATCGGGATCCGATCCGGCCGTGTCAGCCGCTGCGCCAGATCGCCACGGCAGCCAGCGCCGCCGGCACCAGAAACACGACCGCCAGAATCGGCAATTCCTCGCGCACGGTGTACCCGGCGTGCGTCACGCCCACCCACATATTCACCAGCGCCACCACCAGCCAGACGGGAATGAACGCCTTGGCTGCCACCGCCAGCGCCGCCGCATCGCCGCCCCACAGCTTGCCGAAGAGCAGAAACACGCCCAACAGCACCGCGCCGCCTCCGATCACCATCGCCATATGCATGCCGCTCTCCCTGGTCTGACGCCTACTTGGTCGTGTAGCCGCCGTTGATAAGGATGGTCTGCCCCGTGATCCACCAGCCGTCGCTGACCAGATGGCGGATGAACGGCACCACGTCCTCGATATCCGTCAGCCCCGTCTTGCTGAACGGCGACAGCGCCGCCGCGGTCTTGTGATACGCCACGGCATCATCGCCCTCGGCCGGATAGAAGAACGGCGTATCCATCGGCCCCGGCCCCACCGCCGTCACCGAAATCCCCCGCGCGCCAAACTCCTTGGCCGCCGCGCGCGTGTAATGCTCCACCGGCGCCTTCGTGCCCGCGTAGGCCGCATAGAACGGCGTGAAGGCGCCCAGCAGCGACGTCACCAGTGTGCACACCTTACCGTTGTCATTCACGTGCCGGCCCGCCTCGCGCAGAAAGAAAAACGCCGTCTTGGAATTTACCGCCGTCATCTCGTCGTACTCGGCTTCGCTGATCTCCGTGAAGGGCTTCTTGAGCACCTTGCCCACCGTATTGATCGCGATATCCGGCCGGCCCACGGCCGCCACCGCATCGGCAAACAGCTTCTCCACCGCCGCCGCCGTCGTCAGGTCGCCCTGCAACGCCACCGCCTTGGCGCCCGCCGCCTGCACCGCTGCCACGGTCGCCTCGGCCTCGGCCTTCGACGCCGCGCTGTTGTAATGGATCGCCACCGCGCGGGCGCCCTGCTCGGCCAGATCGCGCGCAATCAGCCCGCCCAGATTCTTTGCCCCGCCCGCAATGATCGCGACCTTGCCTTTGATCGAATGGTCCGCCATGGAAAATCTCCTTCAGGTGTCGATGGAGCTACGAGCTTAGGCAAGCGCCCGCGCCCGATAAACCACCTGAAGCTGGATGGATCATCCAGAAAAACCACCCAATCGAGGCGCGCGGCCGGGGGGTGTCCCGTAACCGGCAACAAAAAAGCCGCCCCTGATTCAGGGGCGGCTTGCAGCAACGTCAATCGAGTAACGCGCTCAATCCACCTGCGCGCCCGACTGCTTCACCGCCTTGCCCCACTTCTCAACCTCGGCCGCCATAAACGTCCCAGTCGCCTCCGGCGTCAACGGCATCGGCTCCGCGCCACGATCCCGGAAAAACTTCTGCATCTCCGGCGTATTCAACACCTGCCCGATCTGCTTGCTAAGCGAACCGGTAATCTCCGCAGGCGTCCCCTTAGGCGCCAACACCGCCGCCCAGCCAATCGCCTCAAACCCCGGATAGCCCGATTCCGCCACAGTCGGCACATTCGGCAACTGCGGCAACCGCTTCGCCGTCGTCACCGCCAGCGCCACCGCCTTCTTGCTCTGCACGTGCGGCAAACCCGCCGTCACCGAGTCCACCATCAGCGGCACCTGATGCCCCAGAAAATCCGCCTGCGCCGGACCACTGCCCTTGTACGGAATATGGCGAATATCAATATCCGCCGCCGCCTTGAACATCTCGGCCGACAAATGCTGAGTGCCGCCAATCCCCGCGCTGGCGTACGCCAACTCACCCGGATTCGCCCGCGCCTGCGTCACCAACTGCTGCAGCGACGTAATCCCCGAGGCCGGCGTCGCCAGGAACATCAGCGGCACCGAGAACACCCCCGACACCGGCGCAAAATCCTTCGTCAGGCTGTAATTGATGGTCTTGTACAGCGTCTGATTCACCGCCGCCGCGCTACCCGCGATCACCAGCGTGTAACCGTCCGGCGCCGCGCGCGTCGCCTGCTCCATCCCGATATTGCTGCCCGCGCCCGCGCGGTTCTCCACCACGATCGGCTGCTTGACCGCCGCGCCCAGCTTCTCGGCCAGCGCGCGCGCAAAGATGTCGGTCGCCTGCCCCGGAGGGAACGGCACGATCAGGCGGATGGGACGGTCGGGATATTCCGCGTGGGCGGGCGTCATGGCGGCGGCCAATGCCAGGCCGGCGGCAAGACTGGAAAGAATACGTTTCATGATTGGTCAGTAAAAAGCGACGGCGGACTGCGCGCGAGGGGCGCCTCGCCTGCATAAAATAGAGTGCCCGCGCTGGCAGCCCTTGTGAGGCCGGCCCGGGGCAGATCGGAGGGGTAGCGTCACGATAGCATCCCCCCGTCGGTGCTACATTTGCCTTTTCGCGCTTCCCCCCGGGGAATCCCCCGAAATTTCCCTCATCCCCTGTCCTTACATCCCGCAGGAACCGCCATGGAATTCAGCCAGTTCAACGTCGACACCCTCATGGAGATCACCTCCCGCCCGGACCTCGTGTTCGTCAGCGGCAAGGGATCCTGGCTGGAGGATCACGCGGGCAAGCGATACCTGGACTTCGTGCAGGGCTGGGCGGTGAACACCCTGGGCCACTCCGCGCCCGAAATGCAGCGCGCGCTGGTCGAACAGTCGCAAAAGCTGATGAACCCGTCGCCGGCGTTCTACAACATCCCCTCGATCGAGCTGGCCCAGCGCCTGACCGGCGCGTCCGACTTCGACCGCGTCTTCTTCGCCAACAGCGGCGGCGAAGCCAACGAAGGCGCCATCAAGCTCGCGCGCAAGTGGGGCCAGGTCAAGAAGAACGGCGCCTACAAGATCATCACCATGAACCACGGCTTCCACGGCCGCACCCTGGCAACGATGTCCGCCTCGGGCAAGCCGGGCTGGGACAAGATGTTCGCCCCGCAGGTCGAAGGTTTCCCCAAGGCCGAACTGAACGACCTGGAATCCGTGCGCAAGCTGATCGACGACAAGACCGTCGCCATCATGCTGGAACCCGTCCAGGGCGAAGGCGGCGTGCTGCCCGCCACCAAGGAATTCATGCAAGGCCTGCGCAAGCTGGCTGACGAAAACCAACTGCTGCTGATCGTCGACGAAGTGCAAACTGGCATGGGCCGCACCGGCAAGATGTTCGCCTACCAGCACTTTGGCGTCGTCCCCGACATCATGACGCTGGCCAAGGGCATCGGCGGCGGCGTGCCGCTGGCCGCCCTGCTGGCCCGTCAGGAAGTCAGCGTGTTCCAGCACGGCGACCAAGGCGGCACCTACAACGGCAACCCCCTGACCACCGCCGTCGGCGTGGCCGTGTTCGACGCGCTGGTCTCGCCTGGCTTCATGGACGCGGTCAATGCCCGCGCCAAGCAACTGTCCGAAGGCCTGCTGGCCATCTCCGCCAAGTACGGCATGAAGGGCGAACGCGGCATGGGTCTGCTGCGCGCGCTGGTGATGGATCGTGATGATGGTCCGGCGATTGTCGAAGCTGCGCGTAATCAGGCGCCGGAAGGTCTGCTGCTGAATGCCCCGCGTCCGAACCTGCTGCGCTTCATGCCCGCGCTGAATGTGACGGCTGAGGAAGTGGATTCGATGCTGAAGCAGCTGGATGCGCTGATTGCGCAGGTGCGTAAGGCTTGATGAGGGTTAGAAGGTAGGGAATGCAGGGGCCGCGATTATGCGGCCCTTGTTTTTTTGGGTTGATTGGATCGCGGTTGGGGTTGGGTATGCGGCCGCGGGTTGGGACACATAAAGGGAATCGAATGGACGCGAAGGAATTTGTCGGCAACTGGAATGCGCTGCGGGGCGAGCTGTTGGAGACGTTCATGGCGGCGGATGGTGGAAGTGCCGTCGCGACCAAGGTGCGGGGGTTGGGGTTGTCGACGGAGCAGCTTGAGGGCGTGCGTGGCGTTCTGGATCTGGCGCTGCGGGACACGATGTATTCGCTGCTGCTGGGGTTGGATGGGGCGGCGAGTATTGGCGATAGCCAGGAGCAGTTCACCATCGCGGGTGAGGATGGGGTTGTGATTGAGGATATTGAGGCGGAGGCTTGGGAGTGCTTCCATGGGGATTCGGGCGTTTGCGGTTGATTCGCTCGATTCAAAAGGCTCGCTTTTCTGTGGTCGCCGTTACGGGAGTTTGAAGATGTCCAAGTCGCCTGCTGATGACGTGGTGTCGATCTATCGGGAGCATGCCGTCGCGTTTGTGCGGCAGCGTGGGACGGGGCTGATCGAGCGCGCGTGGCTGGATGCGTTTTTGGCGCTGCTGCCGGGGGCGAGTCCGCAAGTGCTGGATATCGGGTGCGGGTTTGGGGTGCCGATTGCTCAGTATCTGATTGAGCGTGGTTGCCGGGTTATGGGTGTGGATACGTCGGTGCCGTTATTGAATCGGGCGAAGGCGGCGTTTCCTGAGCATCAGTGGGTTGCTGCGGATATGCGCAAGATGCCGCTTGCGGGGCCGTTCGATGGGTTGATCGCTTGGCATAGCTTTTTTCATTTATCGCCAGAGGATCAGCGGGGGATGTTTGGGGAGTTTGGGCGGCTGGCTGCGCCGGGGGCGATGTTGATGTTTACGAGTGGGCCCGGGTTAGGTGAGGCGATTGGGGAGTTTGAAGGGAGGGCGTTGTATCACGGGAGTTTGGAGGGGGAGAAGTATCGGGACTTGTTGGGGGTGAATGGGTTTGAGGTGGTGCGGCATGTGGTGGAGGATGCCGGGTGCGGTGGGGCGACGGTGTGGTTGGCGAGGCGGGGTGGGGATTGAGCAATGCCTCGCCGGCAACGTTAAGGGGGTGTCCGGATTTTTGCGTGCAGGCCTATGATAGTTTTCACGGAGACCGACGACGGCGCGCGGGAGTCCGCGAAGCAGTCTAGTAGGCCGACGCTGCCGGCCAGTGCTGAGCAGTTACTCAATAAAAGTGCAATCAGACCAATGACGGCTGAGACGATTCAGGGTAAGTTTTGGCTGGTGAAGAAGGCGCTTATCGAGAGGTCGCAAGGTGAACAATTCGCTGGAATCTTCCCCGCTTATATACCCTAACGCCCGGCTGTTTATGGGCTTGTTTACAAGAAAGGCGCTGTGCGCCGTAAGGGGCAGAAAATTGAGCTGATTGGGGAGCCGAAGCTTTGCAAATTAGTGAAACTGGTACGATCAATGTTTCTGCTAGGGGGCGTATAGCTTCTTAATCTTTACTGCGGACGCGCCGAGCCGCCATTGATTTTCGCGCACCGAAAAATCGCATTCAATGACTCTCAAACAAACTCTTGAGAACAATATTTTATACGTGGTGGCAATCACCGCAATTCCCGCTTTTGTTGCTGGGTGGGGCGCATGCCAAGCTACGATCGTAGGAAACAAATCAGAAGCGATCATTCAATTGGAACGGCGGGTATCGGAGCTTACGCAACTATCGAAGGAAGCAGGCGAAAGGGTTCAAGTGTTCCATAAAGAAAACGCTCGCCTCCTTGCCCAAAACGAGAAGTTGGAAGGAAAACTCTCGCAGTCGCAGGAAAATTTAATTCAATGGCAGGCTTCCCATGCGAACTGGCAGAACGCTTATAAAGAGGCGCAGACTAGGCTGGAAAGCTACGCAGCGAACTGCAGTATTTTTAAAAAAATCGAAGCGCTTCAGGTTCGAAAAGATGAGATGGAGTATTCGGTTGCATTGGCAACTAATGTCAATACCTCTGAGCACAGAAAATTGGAAGATTATCGTCGCATTGCCAGTGAGTATCATGGTCGGATTGGCCATCTTCAGGAAAAGCTATCGTGTGAGCGTAAAGACTAGTCGTTGGAGTAAGCAAGCCTGCCGAAGATCGCACCAAAACACGGTTTGGCGCGCCGATAAATGCACTACCTCAGATGTACCGAGGTCTGTGGTGGTCATTGGCGCGAATGGCAGCGGGAAAACTCGATTGGGTCGTGGATTGACCTCTTTTCGCCGCAGAAGGGGCGAACGCTCCGTGTGCAAGTCATCAAGGGCGGATCACGGCCAAGAACAGCCGATGATGGCGAGCGAAGGCTGACCCCAATTTTGGATTTTTCGGGCCGCGCGCTGTTGTGTTAGATCTCGCAGATAACGCGCAGCGTTTATCGAACGTCGGCCGTGTAACCAGGCAGGTTCTTCCGATAGTTGCGAATGAGTTCGACTACACGCTCGACAGACAATAAATAGTCCTGTGCGGATTCGGGAGTAGGGATCACTTTCGCGTGCGCGACTTGGTTTCGCAACTGTCTCAGGCTTTGGACCAGTTGCTTTGTTCCAACTGGTAGCACGTTGGAATCCAGGATCTCGTTATAGACTTTGATCTGACTCTCGAGCGGATTAACTACAACTCCAGTTTGTCGCCCAAGCTTGTGAAGTTCTCCGTCAAGCGTTGACCAACCTTCGATAATAGTTGCTGTAGGCTCAGATCTTGCCGAAAGCAACTTCGCCGCTGTGTCCTTGACGGTCGGCTTGGCTCCAGTTTGGGCGAGCTCTGCGGTCGACTGCTTCGGGGCCAAATCCGCCGCACTTTCCAGGACTTCCTTTGTTGCGATCTCAAACTCAGCCTCTAAAGGCCCTGCTTTGAGGTTGCGGAGCAACGGAATAAGGTCAAACAATTTTTTGCGAAAGATGAGGCCGAGAAGAACACACGCCACGGGCGATGCTAGAGAGTCAACTAACTTGCTGACGAACGTGAGCCAGTCCATAGATTTATATTTTGCCAACGGTGTGATGGCGGGAGGCTTATTGTAGGAAACGAACCACGCCTTGCGGCGCTGGCAACGTTTGGCACTGTTGCGGCATTATTAGACGGACCGTTAGATTTAGTTTTTGCCCCTGTTCCAACCTATATCATCACCTAGTAGTTTTTTCAACGGACTGGACATCTTTCATTTGTCCGTATGTAGATCAATCCATTCCGATGTCACATTTACGTATTGGGTAACCAAAGCTTCGCTGTAATCAATAAGCTCACCTAATTCCCTCGGGCCGGGCGGTATTAAGCTCGCCCCGTGTCCGATACCGTTTCGAATACCGACCAGTTGGCCCAACTTCGTCAGATCTAATGACTTGTATGCGTTCAATTCCGCCAACCCAATGGCCTCGGCATTCGTCGTAACTACCGAATCGTTCACGTTAGAATAGGTGATAACGAGATCCTCGCAGCCCGATTTGTGATCGAGCGGCTTGTTATGCCAGTCGTCCAGTTTGGAAAGAACTTCTACAGAGAGATTAAATGCTCCCTTGCTGATCTTCTTCTTGAAACCGCCGCTTTGTTGAAAGGCGGAATCCTCTCTTTCAAGCTCCATGAGGTCTCGAACTGAGCTCACAAAGCTTTTGAAGAAGTCCGCTTTTCGAAGCCAAAACGCGCGAGCACTTGCAGGACACTCTGCAGCCCGCTCATATTCCCTCTGTATTACACGAAGACATATAGACGTGCAGAGTGAAAAAACACGTTCCCACACGGAGTACAGCATAGGCGTAGCCATCAGCCTAAGCATTTCCGAATCTGAGGTCACTTCCCCCACCAGTACGCGAATCCGTGCCAAGGTGGCCAAACATTCCTTGTCACGTGAAAAATTAATCTCCTCGCGCAACCTCTGCGCTTCTTCCGGCCTCATGTCAATTCGCCCGCTCGGAGAACCATTTATCTCCAAGCTCCAAGCGTCCAATGTATTTCTTTTTGGTATTTGAACCCGCGCCAGTCAACTCTCTCAGCTGCTCTTCTTCGTGAAGCTTTATGACGCGCTCCTTCAAAATATCGGGCCTGCCTTCGAGATAATCGATATTCTTTGCAACTCCATATGCGACTATGTCGAATAAGTTAGGGGAGACCGCACCCCGCGGTTCCCCCCCTCTGTGATAACGGAATGCTTGTCCGCCAGGAAGAGTCTTGGCAAGTAGTTCAAAGGTGCGCAAAACAACCTGCTTTTTGTCTTCGCCGAATGAGAACTTGCCCTCGGATCCGTATTGCATGAAATCGTCCAAGAACTCCACAACCGAGTGCTTCAGAGGATCTGGACTGTACAGATTCGCAAGGAGTTTGAGCATGTACTCTTCAATCGCCATCTTGCGCACGTGCTCGTCAGGAAGGCCGATAGCAGCCCGAACCTCGTCTTTAGAAGCAAGTTCCCGAAGCATCTGAGGAAAAGCATTACCGAACAATCGAGCTGAGCAGTTGCGAATCTCTTGATCGGACAGCACAGACCCTGAGCGATTGAGCCGCTTGAAAACATGATAGCGGGCGCGTGTGGACGATTCCTTCTCGAGCAATATTACCGGCACTCTGGTGTATCGAAGTGTTCTCACAAGAGCTTCGGGCAGCGTCTTAACGCTGTAACCCTCAATAGAAGCCACGAGGGGAGCGCTAAGAAGGAGAGTCGCTACCTCGAGGTTATTTTGCTCTTGTTCATTATTTTCGGCAGTCGCAACTTCTATCTCGCCATCAAAAACCTCTGGAGCGAAGAACTTTATGAGCGTACTCAATCTTTGGAGGCCATCAATTACCTCACTTTTTCCATCCGGATTCGTGGCAAAAAACAACGGTGGTGTTGGAATATTGAGCAGTAACGATTCGATGTATTCAGACTGGCGCTCCAAGTCCCAACGAAATAGTCGTTGGTACTCTGGATCAATTCGGAGATCACCGCGCTTATATGCGCCAAGTAGATCGCTGATCGTCGTAGTGTAGGAGTCTGTTTTTAACTCCGTACGGTGAATGTTGATGTCATCTAATACACTCATTTCATTCCTTCGTGAGTAGTATTGCCATTTCGATGGGTGTGCGTCTGCCTCTGTAGGCTTGGGATGCCTTGTTTATTCCACACATCGACTTTGGCTTCTTATATTCAAATGCACCTACTGGCCTGATGCCGCAGCTCTCAGCCATTTCGACGATTATTTTTGGAAGGTCGTTGTGCAGGTCTTTGTAATAGGAATCTTGCACCACCATACATACCCGCCCGCCAGGCGCGAGCACGCGCCCAATTTCGGCCATTGACGACGCAAGATCGTTAAAATATGCCAAATGAGATTGAAAATAATATGTGCTCGACGCCTTCGATGGGTGAGATCGAATCTTTCCCAATAGGCCTTCACAGGTGGGTCCCAAAGAGGTTTCTTGAGTTGGTCTTTTTGCGGTGGCCGCCCCCATCAATTGCTGTCGCGCTTCGCGATAGTTTGCTGCCCCAATGGACTCGAGAATTAGCAGCTCCGGCATAGTAGAGCGACCGTAGTCCAAACGGGTGCAGTACGGCGGCGAGGTCACCACTGCATTTACTGAGCCCACATGTAGCGGAAGTGAGCGCGAATCGGCCAATGCCACTTTTGGTGGCTGTGTTAATTCGAGAGCACGCCGCGCTGAAGTAATTCCTTGAATTCTGTCCACTTCGGACAGAAATGCATCCATGATCTGTTTTCGAGGAACAGAAATTTTTGACTCTGCGCCCTTGGGCATCCGAAGCCACGTGGGATTTGAGGTGGTAAGGCTTCGCAGAAAATGTCTGACGGAATTAAATAGGGCTACGAAGTAGGTGCCTGCGAGAGGCGCCATGTGTTCAAAGAGGGAGGATGACTCCTCCCACGTCTTCGGAAGACCGGTCGAAACGACGTGAAGCCAAATTGAACGTGCCAGCTCAACGATATCGCGAGACGTGTTCACGTCAAACAGGATATTGAGCGGTTCCTGATCGTCTTGGACGCAGGGTTTCCGAACAGACTTTACAATTCTTCGCGCTAGGGGGAGAAGAACCGAAGCTTCCGCCGGATCTAGCAGTTCCGCCTTCGCGACAAGTACCATCACTGGATTTAAGTCGAAGCCAATAGAATCGATGCCTAGCTGGCTTGCCGTTCTCGTGGTGGTACCCGACCCGTTCCAGGGATCCAGGACGAGCGTTTCCCTGTTACCGCTCGTCGCCCATTCAAGGGCGTCCTTCGCGAACAAATTAGAGAAACCGGCGTAATAAGGATATATTTCTTCGTTTTTTTTGACCGCGATCCGTGCTGGATTTGAAAATGGTCGCATTTGTGGCCAAGCCTAGCGGAGAGGTGACAGTCGGGTTGCGCTGTACTATACACCGACCAGCCGACGCTTCGAGACTGGCTACCCCCACTTCAGCAGGCTGCACTTCTCAAGAGCGGTATTAGCTGGCGGCACTAGTTTCTCCGTCGGTCATGATCGACTATATCCATCGCAATGTTGCCGCTCAGACTCGCTCGTTGAACCTGGAACGGGTCGTAAGGAGATAGGCTTATAACCGCCCCATTTCCCAGTCGCCAATTTATCCCTCCTTACACACGGTGCTACCTTCACACCCTATACTTGTGCGACTACCGCCACCATGGTAGCCCGGTGTGGAAGCCGGTAAATTCGTCGGTGTTGACCTCCCAGGCAGCACGCCTTCGCACGCCTAATGGGCGGGCCTTGGCAGGGGTGCGCTAGTCGCACGCCGGTTCCGACGATCCGGTCTTCCAACCTTGTCCTGTGCCCGCCCGCCCTATTTGGAAGTGGGGCAGCGGGATTCCCATATCGTCGGAGGAAGTTCATGCAATCCCACCCCCTCACCGAAAATCCCTGGTCCGTTGATACCAACCTCGAACACGGACTGGTTCCCCTCTCCCACCTCTACAACATCGACCGCGCCCGCTATGCAATCGCGTCGATCGCTCGCCTCGTCGGCAACAGCGCCTCCGAACCCGACGCCACCGGTGCGCAGCCGCTGGACGCATGGACCGTGGCCGCGTTGTTGGGCGGAGTGGAAGGTTTGTGTGAGCACATGGGCGTAATGACAGAGGCCATGCTGGAAACGGCACGAGCGTGCGCACAAGACGCCGATTGCGCCGATCCCACACACAACGCGCCTGCTTCGATTCAATAAGCGCAAAAGCGGCTCGGGCCTACCGCGATTGCGGCAGGCTCGAGCCGTTAGTTTGCGAGGAAAACGTGCGCGATCTGGGGCGTCAAAGTCTCCGATGCGTCACGATTCACCCACTTGCACGTTCTGACCGCGCACATCCCCCGCCGTCACCAACGCATAGTTGTACCCCTGCCCCGACCAATACCGCGCCTCCAGCTCGCCATCTGTTCGGCTCCCTTGCGCCAGAAACTGCCCCCCCGGCCCAGGTGGCCGGATATAAAACGTAGCTCGCTGCCCCGCGTTCTCATAAATAACAAGCGCAGCCGGCCCCTGATCGGTAGCCAACAAACGCGCAGCAACAGGCCTAAACCCGCTGTCGCTCAGATTAGGCAACCGCTCGGCATGCGCAAAATACGCATCCAACCACCCCTGCAAATCCCCAGCATCCGCACGCACATCCGGCTGCGGCGCATCCGCTGACGCAAACAACCGATAAGCCTGCATTGCGTCCTGCATCGGCAGCACCCGATTCGCCAAGGCCGTATCACGAGCACTCCATCCCGTGACGCCGCCAATCGCCACCGCCATAACGAGACTAGCCGCCATCACCATCCGCCGCCGCGTACGAACTCTTAGCCCCGCACGCACCGCAGCAGGATCCAACGCAGGATTACCCGGCAAACCATCCCCGCCAGCCCCTTCCCGCAGCCGCTGCGCATCCCGACGCCACGCCTCCAGCTCCTGCGCCTCATCAGGATGCGCCCGCAAATACGCCTGCAGCTCCTGCAATTGCGACGGATCCAACTGCCCGTCCACATACGCATTACGCGTCAGATCATCGATAGAGCGTTCTTTCATTTCAATATCCTCAGACGAGCCTCGCCGGCCTGTCCCTCATGCAATTCACGTAAGGCACTCCGCGCGCGGGACAGGCGCGACATGACGGTGCCCAGCGGTACGTCTAAAACATCGGCGACGGCCTTGTAGCTCATGCCTTCCACGCTGACGAGCCACAGCAGCGTGCGTTGCGTCTCGGGCAGGCGTTCGAAGACATCCAGGGACGATCGCGCGATGACTTCGCGCTCGGCCGACGGCGCGGCGGCGTCGGACCCGGTAAACCATGACAGCAGCCGCGCATAGCGGCGCGAGCGGCGTTGGGCGTCCAGGAATTGGCGGTACAGGATGGTGAAGAGCCAGGCGCGCACGTCGCCTTGCGGACGGCGGCCGCGCCAGCGGGTGAGCGCTCTTTCCAAGGTGGATTGCACCAGGTCGTCGGCCGCGACCGCATCGCGCGTGAGGCGCAGCGCAAAACGCCGCAGGCGCGGCAGTAGTTGGCGCAGCACGGCGTCGGAGAGTTCTTCCGCTGGCATCTCGTCGTCGGGGGATGCCGGCGCGGCGGGCGGCACGCGGACCGGTTGAATCATGGCGGGTTCCTGGGACAGGCCTGCGCAACCAGCTTACAGGTCAATGCAGTAAGACGCCGCCCCGGCGGGTTTATTCCATGACGGAATAACTTTTTTCGCACGGCGTCCTACAGGGGTATTCATCGCCCCATGGGCAAGGAGCCTTATGCAACAAGGATCTGACCGCAACGGCCCGCCGCCGGGTCAAACGCCACCGGGAAGCCAGCCGCCGGGCCGCCTGCCGCCGAATCGCCAGGCGCCGGGTGCACGGCAACAAGACGGCCAGTTGCCGGATGACCGGCCTCAGAAGCCTCGGCCGCTCACCGCCCCGCAAGCCCTTCTTCGGCTCACCGCAATCGGCTCCATCGTGCTGGCCTCCGGCGCCGCCTTCGCCTACGTGGGCGGCTGGCTCGACCCTCAGCGCCTGACCCCAGACCGCGTGGTGAACGCCCTGGAAGCCAACAGCGGCGTCCACGAGGGCTTCCGCCGCAACCACGCCAAAGGCGTCTGTGTGATCGGCCGCTTCGAAAGCAGCGGCGCCGCCCACGACTTATCCACCGCCTCGGTGTTCGCGCCGGGCAGCACGCCGGTGGTGGGACGGCTCGCCCTGCCCGGCGGCAATCCTTACGCGTCGGACTCCAGTGTTCCGATCCGCAGCTTTGCCTTGATGTTCACGTCGGCTAATGGCGAACAGTGGCGAACCGGCATGAACAGCATGCCGGTGTTTCCACTGTCGACACCGCAGGCGTTCTACGATCAGCAGCTTGCCGGCCGGCCCGATCCCAAGACGGGCAAGCCCGATCCGCAGCGCATGCAGGCCTTCTTCGCGGCGCATCCTGAAGCGGCGGCGTTCCTTGCGTGGGCCAAGACCGCCAAGCCTTCGGCCAGCTACGCCACCGAAGACTACTACGGTCTGAACGCGTTCTACCTGATCGATGGAAATGGAAAGCGGCAGCCGGTGCGCTGGCAGTTGGCGCCGTTGGACGCGGCGGCGGCGCCTCTGGCGCAGCCGGGGCACGATGCGGACTATCTGCAAACCGACCTGCAGCAGCGTCTGACGCAAGGGCCGTTGCGTTGGCGTCTGCTGCTCACGTTGGGACAACCCGGCGATTCAACTAACGACGCAACCCGCCAGTGGCCGGCGGACCGGCCGACTGTCGACGCCGGCACCGTGGTGATAACCAGCAGCGCCCCGCAAAGCGATGGTCCCTGTCGCGATGTGAACTACGACCCGACGGTGTTGCCGCAAGGCATTGCGGTTTCCGACGATCCGCTGCTGGCGGCGCGTTCCGCGGCATATGCGGCCTCTTATGAACGCCGCACGGGCGAAGGGCCGCCTCAAGCCGCCGTTGCGTCATCCCATTCGACTCAACCGGAGCGCGCCCAATGATCTCGTCGCCTAATCAAATCCGCCGGCCGCCCGCCACCTTCAGCCTATTCGCACGCGTGCTCCATTGGTCGATGGCGGCCGGCATACTCGCGATGCTGTTCATTGGCGTGGGCATGGTGGCGTCGGTGTCCGAGCGGCATCAATGGCTGGTGCAGATCCATAAGCCGTTGGGCTTGGCGCTGCTGGCGCTGGTATGCATTCGGCTGGCCAGACGATTGTTCGAGGGTGCGCCTGCGTTGCCGGCTGATCTGCCGGCCTGGCAACGTCACGCGGCGCTGGCCTCGCACGTCTTGCTGTATGCGCTGATGTTCGCGATGCCGCTGATCGGCTGGGCGATGCTGTCGGCGGGCGGCTATCCGATCGTGGCGGGCGGTTGGCAGCTGCCGCCCATTGCGCCTGCGGATGCGGCGCTGTTCAGTTGGCTGCGAGGTGCGCATCGCTATCTGGCCTTCCTGCTGTTCGCCACGGTGCTGCTGCATCTGGCCGCGGCGTTGTTTCATGGCTGGGTGCGGCGGGATGGCGTGCTGGAATCGATGACGCGCGGGCGTTCGGCGTCATCGCGCTGACTTGGGGAATGGGACATGAGAGGCAACCTCCGTGGCCCATGCGACCCGAACTCAAGGGGGCGACACGAATTCGTCCGGAGCATTGTTCTGTCGTCTGATATTGGCGCCTTTAGAATTCATCGATGAAGGATGGCTCTTCATAATGAGCTGCTCATTGCCGATGCCTGCGTAGGCGTTCAAGGGCATGCTCGAACACGATGGGAAGATAAAGGCATGAAGAAGCGGGACTTAAGTTCAGAGATTGCCGAAGGATTCGAGGCACTAGCGCAAGCCAGGGAAGGAGAACGAACTTTGCGCACCCATACCACGAGCATTTACCGCCGAGATGACGTGCTTCCGGAATGGGAGCCTCATCCCTGGGATATGCAGGGTGCGGCCGTCGACGTTCAAGAGCTAAGCTTTCACGAAAGGGCTATCAAGCCGATCCCTTGGAAACGAGTTTCGAGGAACGAGTTCCCCCTGTCCGGCATCTTCGGTCATGACCGCGCCTGGTTTAGCTCAAACGACATCGCTTTCTACGCTACGTTCGATGCCGAAGATCTGATCCTGATTCAAAATATTTGGCACGGGTTTCCGGACCCCCCGGAATGGGGCCTTGCTTCTAGACCGGCGGGTGAGAGTCGTGTGCAATGGTCGCATTGGGGCCATTTTCCTGATCTGCCGGGTATATGGAAAATGCCGGAGGCGATGTGAATTCATGAACTCCACCGTCTCAAGTTCGACACCAACGGCGAGCCGCTTCCGGGTACAGGGATGTATCTGCAAAAGGTGCGGCTCGGCCACTTGAGCTGAATTTCTGGTTGATGATGTCCGCTTTCAGTTCGGCTTCCACGTCACGCCATCCTTCGTCCGATACTCCGGCGTCCCCGTGCAGCACCCACCCGCTCCAAGCGCCTGCCGCCCGATGAAGACCTTCAAGCCGCCCTTCTCCTCCGTGATGGATTGACTCAAACATGACGTCGGCAAGGGATAGAAATCGCCTTCCAGCACCAGCGTCCAGCTCACGTTCTCCCCTTCGGCAGGATCGACCCGATACACCTTGCAGTTGTGCGCAAGCAGATGAATAGGCTTTCCCGCGAGCACACCCTTGAATTGATGTTCAGCCGGCGCCTCGCGCGTAGCGATAGTTTCAGCGGTGAGCTTCGACCCAGCCGGCGGTGGAGGCAGTGACGGTTCGCATGCGGCAAGCAGGCTGGTCGCGCATAGCGTCATGGCGACGCGGCGGACGGAAAGCTTCAGCGATGGTGTTGTTTTCTGGGTGGCCATACTCGCTCCTTGGGCGACATCTTAGGCCTCAAATACCAAACTCACGCCAGACCGACAGCCGCAAAGCGCAGAACCCATCCCGAAGCCGCCCGCATCATCCAGTCCGACCCATTCCGCCTTCACGCCTATAATGGGAACCATTCCCATTAACAAAGCCCGTCCGATGTCCGCCAAGCCCAGCGCCAGTCCCGACGCCGGTATCTCGACGATTTACCGTGACCACCATTCTTGGCTGCATGGCTGGCTGCGCCTGAAGCTCGGCGACGCGCATCGCGCGGCGGATCTGGCGCAGGACACGTTTGTCCGCCTGCTCTCGGCCAATTCCACCACCCAGACCGAAACTGCCCTGCGCGAACCGCGCGCCTATCTGCGCACCATCGCCAATCGCCTGCTGGTGGACCACTGGCGCCGCCAGGAAATCGAGCGCAATTACCTGGCGGTGTTGCAGACCTATCCCCAACAGCATTGGCCGTCCGAAGAATCGCGCCTGCTGATTCTGGAATCGCTGGAGCAGATCGCGCAGATGCTAGGCCGGTTGAAGCCCGAGGTGCGCGAAGTGTTCCTGCTGGCGCAGATGGAGGGCCATACCTGCCCGCAGATCGCGCGGCAGGTGGGCAAGTCGGTGGCGACGGTGGAGCGCTATCTGGCGCAGGCATTGCAACACTGCTATCGCCTGGTCTATGAGTGCTGATCGCGTTGCGTCCGGCAAGCCCGGCGCTGTTGCGGATGCCACCCTGAACGGCGCGGGCGATGCGGCGGTGCTGGACGCCGCCATCCGTTGGCGCATCAAACTCCAATACAACACAGCGGACGCTAAAGCGTGGCAGGCGTTCGACGCGTGGCTGGGCGCGAGCCCGGCGCATGCGCTCGTCTGGGAGCGGTTGCAGGCGCTTAGCGCGCGTTTGCAGCGGCCCGCGATGGACATGCCGCCGGAAGCCGCGGCGCGAATTCTTCGGCAGACGGGAACGGCGCAGGCGCTTCGTTCGCGGCGCAAGGCGTTGATGTCGCTGGGCATGCTGGCGGCGGGCGGCTGGATGGCGTGGCAGGCGCGCGACGCGCAGTTGGTTCAGTACGCGCTGGCGGATGTGACCACGTCGCGCGGCGAGCGGCGGCGGGTCGTGTTGCCGGACGGCGGCACGCTGGTGCTGAACACGGATACGGCGGTCAACATCCATTATGGCGATCAAGCGCGCAGGATCACGTTGCTGGCCGGCGAGGTCTATCTGATCTCCGGCAGCGACCCGCTGTCGCGTCCGCTGTTTGTAGAGACGCGCGATGGTCAGGCGCGGGCGTTGGGGACGCGCTATCGGGTACGTCAGTGGGACGAGGCCAGTGAAGTGTCGGTGGACGAAGGCATGGTCGCCATGCTGCCGCGCGATGGCGGCGACGAGGCCGGAAAGACACTGCAGGCAGGCGAGTCCGCGCGGATGACGCGACAGAAGGTATTCAGTGCGGGGCCAACCGACGCGCGCGTGATGGATGCCGGCGCCTGGGTCGAAGGCGCGCTGTCGGTGCGGGACATGCCGCTCGCCGCATTCCTGCAGGAACTGTCGCGCTATCACGGCGCAATCGAATGCGACCCTGCGGTGGCGCGGCTTAGCGTCTCTGGCGTGTTCCAGTTGGACGACACGCGCAAGGTGCTGGCGCTGCTGCGTCAGATCCTGCCGATCGAACCGCAAGCCGGCCGTCTGTGGTGGGGCGGACGCGTGACGCGGGTGCGGGCGCGCGCCTGATGGACAACGCCTGGCGAAAAATATTTGAGGGGATCGGCGAATTCGTTCGTCATACCGCTTGAAGCAGTGCGCACTGCCCAAGATGGACCGACCCTCATTGGAGTAACCCTTTCGTGAAGACCTACCGACACCCGGCCGCCACGGCGCCGGGCGCCCGGGCTTGCTTGCGCGCCTGCCCCACCCCTTCCCTTGCCGTTCTGCTGCCGCTGGCGGCGGCGCTCGGTCTGGCCGCGTTGTCCGCCAACCCGACGACTGCGCGCGCTCAGACAGCGTCCGCCGCAAACTCGCCCTCTGTTGCATCGCGCGCCTATGCGATCGCGCCGGGCCCGTTGAACGACACGCTGGCGGAATTCGCCAGACAGGCCGGCATTTCGCTGGCGTACTCGTCCGCGCAGTTGAACGGTGCGCGTAGCGCGGGCCTGAATGGCCAGTATGGCGTGGCAGACGGTTTGCGCGCCTTGCTGTCTGGCACGGGTTATCGCGCCGTCAATGTGGATGGCGGCATCCGCATCGAGGCCGAGCCGCAGTCCGCGGCCAGCACGCTGGCGCCGGTGCTGGTGACGGGCGTCTTCAATGCGACCACCGAGAACACGAACTCCTACGCGGCCCGGGCGGCGACCATCGGCAAGACGGAAGAGGCGCTCAAGGACATTCCGCAGTCCGTCACGGTGATCACGCGCCGGCGCATGGACGATCAGAACCTGTCGACCATCAGCGAGGTGCTGGAGAACACGACGGGCGTGACGATCAGCGAAGTGGCCGACGGTGGCCGCAATTTCTATTCGCGCGGTTTCAAGATCACGAACATCCAGTACGACGGCGTGCCGCTGTCGCGCAGCTTCTACGCGGTGGGCAACAGTTTCACGGGCAGCACGGCGTATCTGGATCGCGTCGAGGTGTTGCGGGGCGCGCAAGGCCTGATGGAAGGCGCGGGCCAGCCGGGCGGATCGGTCAACCTAGTGCGCAAGCGGCCTACGGCCGAGACGCAGGTGCTGATGGAAGCGCGCGCGGGCTCGTGGGATCACGTGGGCGGCATGCTAGATGCGGGCGGCGCGCTGAACGCCGACGGCAGTCTGCGGGCGCGTGCGGTGCTGGACTACGACACCAAGGGTTCGTTCATCGACGTGGTGAAGGAGCGCAACACCAACCTGTACTTTGCGCTGGACTACGACGTGTCGCCGCGCACGACGGTGGGCGCGGGTGTGCTTGTGTCGCGGGTGCGGTCGACGCCCTTCTTTGGCGGGCTGCCGCGCTACAGCGACGGCCGCTCGCTGGACCTGAAGCGCTCGACCTTTCTGGGCGCGGACTGGAACCAATGGGACCGCGACGAGACGCAGGTCTTCGCCGACCTGACGCATCGCTTCAACAACGACTGGCGCTTGAACATCGCGGGCACGTACGTGAAGGAAAGCAGTCTGACGTCGGCACTGGATGCGACGGGTGCGGTGGACCCGGTGACGTTGATGGGGCCGATGCGCAATGCCTGGAACTACGACAAGTCCGCTGAGCACTTTGGGTTTGATGCCAATGTGAACGGCCGCTTCACGACGTGGGGCATGGCGCAGGACCTGACGGTGGGTGTGAGCATGTCGCGCCTGAAATCCAGCGATCGGATCGAGTACGCGTCCAACTACCTGCCGCTGGATGTGTTCCATCCGGATCCGCATGTACCCAAGCCCGAGAGCTTTCCGGACTCGCAGCGGCTGTCCCGCTATGACCCGCATGTGCAAAAAGGCATTTATGCGCAGTTGCGCAGCAGCCTGACGGACGACCTGACGCTGGTCTCCGGCGGTCGATTCAGTTGGTTTGAAAGCCGCTACACGACGCAGGCCGCAACGTGGAGCGACGTGAGCACCGCGAAAGCCAGCGCGGAGTTCACGCCGTTCCTGGGCTTGGTCTACGCGCTGACGCCGCAGTGGTCGGCCTATGCCAGCTATGCGGATATCTTCGAGCCGCAAACCGCCACCACGCTGGACGGCAGCGTCCTCAAGCCGATCGTGGGCGCCAACTATGAGGTGGGCATCAAGGGCGAGTTGATGGACGGCAGGCTGAACACGTCGTTCGCCGTCTACCGCATCGACCAGAAGAATCGCGCGGTGCAGGATTACGAGGTCGGACCGGTCTGCAATGGCGGCTATTGCTCGCGCGCGGCGGGCAAGGTGCGCAGCCAGGGCTTCGAGGCCGAGATGAGCGGCGAACTGGCGCCGGGCCTGCAAGTGGCCGCGGGCTATACGTTCAACAGCAACAAGTATCTGAGCGACCCCGAGCGCGAGGGCCAGACCTTCAGCGAGGAAACGCCGCGGCACATGCTGCGCGTGTGGAGCGAATACCGCCTGCCGGGGGACCTGAATCGGTTGAGCGTCGGTGCGGGTGTCAATTGGCAGAGCGCGCTGACGAACACGATTTCAAACGTGCGGCGTCCTTCGTATAGCGTGTGGAACGCGCGCGTTGCGTATGACCTGACTTCGCATTGGACCGCCGCGGTGAACGTGAACAATCTGTTCGACAAGGTCTATTACGAGTACCCGGGCTATCTGGAAAACCGCAACAACTACGGCGCGCCGCGCAGTGTGCTGCTGACGCTGCGGGGAAGGTTCTGACGCGTTCTTTGTGCAATTGAAAACGGCCTGCTGGATGTTTCGGCAGGCCGTTCGCTTTATGCGCGGTCAGGCGACGTTGGCGAAGCGCTTTTCCAGGTACGCGATGATGTCGTTGGACTCGTACATCCAGCGCGTGCCATCGGCGTCTTCGATGCGCAAGCAAGGCACCTTCACCTTGCCGCCGCCCGCCTGCAATGCGGCGCGTGCTTCGGGGTCGTTTTTCGCGTCCTTCAGCGCGACCGGCACGTTGAGCCGGTGCATTGCGCGGCGCGTCTTCACGCAGAACGGGCAGGCCTGAAATTGATACAGCGAGAGCGCGGCCGCGTCGGCGTTGACGGCGGCCTGGCCTTGCGGCGAGCGCTTCTGCGGACGCGGACGGGTCAGTGCGTCGCCCAGGACAATGATTTGACCCAGGCCGACACGCAGGGCTTTGACGAGCATGAATGGGGACTCGGAATGGTGAGAGAGGGTGTCAGTCTACTCTGTGCGGCGGGGGCGGCGCTTGTGTGATGCGGTTTGGCAGCGGGCGCGGCTTGACGCATTGCATGAATGCTCACTGCGATATCATGCCCTGGCGCTCTCGCCCAGGCTCTGTTCAGCCGGATGGGTGGCAGCCGCTGATTTGCCCAATAACTGAACCCACAGAGGAACCAAGACCGATGACGCTGTCTCGCCGCGTGCTTGCCGTTGTGTGTGTATCTGCGCTGTTTGCCCCGTTCGCCGCGTTGGCACAGTCGCCCACGGACAAAGCGCTACAGGCCGAAGCGACAGCCATGAGGGAGCGGCATCGCGCAAACACCGACAAGCTGTTCGACCAGGCTCGCGAGGACATGGCGTTGGTGGTGATCCCGACCGTCAATTTCGATGCGCAGCCACAGCGTGATTTTGATGATGCGGCTACGCGGGACCGATTCACCCGCCAGAGCAGCACGCTCATGCATTGGCAGCATGTGTCCGAGAAGGGATACGCGATGACGGTGGGCCAAGGCAAACACAAGTTCGATGCCGCCGATCTCGGGCCGATGTTCCAGACGACGCGCGGCGCGGTCGCGTATCAGGTGATTCCGGTGTGGCCCGGAGAATACCGGCTCAATCGCATTACCTATCACCAGCCGCGCACGGCGTTGCCGGATACGGATGCGCGCGCGAAATCGATGGATTATCTGAAAGACCTCGGCATGGCGACGCTGAAGGAGACGGCGGATGTCGATTACAAGAAGACGGGACCCTGGACGCCGCTGTCACCCAGCGAGGACATGCTGGGCTCAGGCTGCGAGGTCACGCTGCGCTTTGGGAACGGCTGCGATGAGGCTGCCCGGGAGTATCGCTGGGTGGAGGAGGCCAAGCGCGCCGTCCCGGAACGCGCGGCAGAGATGGTGCCCGTTGCCGGCGTCAATACGGAATTGCTGTTTACGCCGTTGGCCACGATCATGCTGAAAGCGGGTGATGTGGTGCTGATGGATGGGTTCAAGGTGCCAGATGATCAGCCGGTCATGGTCAAGGATTCGTGCGGGCTGTTGGCGCGGGAATGGGTGTGTTTGCTGGAGTCGATGACGCTGGAGCGTCTGCCCGCCAGCGTTGAGGATTTTCGGAAGGCGGCTAGTGCTGCCAGCTTTCAACTGCCGAAGCTGGATGCTGCGCTGCAGGGGCTGGTTTATCGGGAGCCCAAGTATTTCTTCGATCCGGCCGTTGGAGCGTCGAACCGGTTTGAGATGAGCAAGGAAAGCTGGAAGTAACGCGGGTCGCAGTTGGCGGGGCTTCCATGGCCCGGTGCAGTCAAGGGCGATACGATGGCGCGAATAAAAAGGAGAGACGATGGAAGATAAATCGTACCGAGCACGCATGGTCCCTGAGCTGATGGTTAAAGACCTCGCACGTAGTCGGAAATTCTGGATCGACTTGTGCGGCTTCGAGGTCGTCTATCAGCGCGAAGAGGAGGGGTTTGTTTTCCTTGACCGCGAGGGCGCACAGTTCATGCTCGAAGAGGTCCGCGGCGACGACGGCTGGATCACGGCACCGCTTGAAGCACCGTTGGGTCGTGGTGTGAATTTCGAGATCAAGGTGAAGTCGATCGACGGGCTGTGCAGGACGTTGCGGGATGCCGATTGCCCGTTGTACAGGGAGCCTGAGGAGCGATGGTACAGAAGCGGGGCAGTCGAGATTGGCGTGCAGCAGTTTTTAGTGCAAGACCCAGACGGCTACCTTTTGCGCTTTTCGGCTTGGATTGAAAATCGGCCGTTGTGAGGCGTAACCCCCCTATTAGGTACCGCCTCCGCATCTGGGACGGCAAGTGATCAGCCGAAGATTCGCGCATTCAATCGGAAGTTGTCTTTTCGGCGAAAAGACTGCTTTTGCTTCTCTTCGTCTGATTTCAGCTTCCGCACGTGGAACGGCCGGATCAGCTTCGTCACAATAAATCTCCTCGCGAGCAGCGTTGATCTCATCCGAGAAGCTGAGTGTTCGAAAACACGCAGCTCGCACTGCCGCGTTTAAACGGAGGGGCCAGCGAAGTGGAAGGACGAAAACTGCATAGCGTGGTCGGTCGATGGCGCGCGTATCGAACCAAGGTCAAATACGTCGGCTGCGGCGCTTCAACCAGCTTTGCGCTGATCAATAAATTGTTAGTACAATTAAATCGTGCTAACCGTTATTGAGACGGGCGAATTTGGTGTTTGGGCGGCTAAGGTGTGGAGTGATTCGGAACGCGAGGCATTCGTTGACTGGATCGCGGAGAATCCTGAAGCGGGGGACGTTGTCCCCGGTTCTGGCGGCTGTAGAAAGGTGAGGTGGTCGCGCGGCGGTATGGGAAAGCGCGGCGGCGCACGCGTGATCTATTACCTGCGATTGGCCCATGGTGAGGTGGTGCTCTTGATCGTGTACGCCAAAGCCAAATTCGACAATCTTCCTGTCTCGTTCCTAGCCAAACTCAAGGAGAGCTTTGATGGCCAAGAAACCTGATCCCGAGATTGCCGAATTTGAGGCAGCTCTGCTGCGAAGCGCGAAGCAGGCTGCGCAAGGCCAATACGCTCGTGTGCATAAGCCCGACGACATTGTGCGTCGTCGTGGCCGGCCCGTGGGCAGCACCGCTGCAACGCGAAAGTCGGCGACCACCATTCGTCTTGATGAGGAGATCTTGTCAGCTTTCAAGGCGACCGGACAGGGTTGGCAGACGCGGATCAACAACGCTTTGAGAGACTGGTTGAGGACACATCGATTGACGTGAGAAGCGTGCGTGCACTCGCATGCGATCAGCTCGACGTCCGGTGGTCAATATGGGCGC
>NZ_JCAXDP010000010.1:0-177867 GCF_059759315.1 Achromobacter sp. GQ309 | reverse complement strand
TCGGCCTGGGGCGCGCGGGGCTACGATTGCGGTCCGGAGCCTTCGCTCCGGACTGCCCCGTCGTCATCTTCGTCCAGGCCTGCGGCCTTCCCTTCAGATTCCCTCGGGCGCATCTACACGCCCCGCGCGCCCCAGGCCGACGCCGCACCGGGCTCGGGTGGTTTCAGCTTGGCGGGCGCTGGGGCGGGTTGAGTTCTTGAGGTTCTTGGCTGCGCTTGCGCGGGTTTTGAGCGTCTTGCGGGGCCCGCGGCCGGTTGGCCGCGCGGGCGGCCTCCGGACGCTTACGCGGTGTCTTGCGTCTGGGGATGGCGCTTCGCGCTTGCGGTGGCGGCTCGTACTCTGGGTGCATTTTTCGCTTCCGATGTGCGCCGGTATGGCAGGTGTCTGACACCCTTGAGGCACATCCGCCACATGACGACAGTCTTCGCAGGGTGTCAGACACCCTCTCCGACATGACGGCAACACCGGTAAACTGCGCGGTCATGCGGCGCCGGTCGGCGGCCGGACTTGTACATCCTCTGGAGAGCTTCACACCATGATTCGATATCTGGTCCTTTCGGCTTCGCTGGCGATGGCTGGCAGTGTTGTGGCCGCGCCCTCGTTCAATTGCGCCAAGGCTTCCACGCCGGTTGAGAAGTCTCTTTGCGGCAATTCGCGATTGGGGGATCATGACGCTGCCATTGCGCAGCAATACAAAGCCGTGCGCGATCAACTGGATGCCGAGGCGGCCAAGGCGTTGGTTGCCGATCAGAAGTACTTTCTGGGCGTGCGCGACAGAGCGTATGCAGAGCCCTACGTGCAGAGCACGCCTTTCCAGGCGCTCACCGACACCATGCGATATCGCTTGGAGTTTCTGAAAGCGATCAATCCCAAGCCGGCCGACGGATTTGTTGGCAAGTGGAGGAACATCGAGGGCGAGATCGAGGTTACGCAGAATTCGCGTGGCGAGTTTCTGGTGGCGGCGAATTCGGCGCGGCCGTATAGCGGGAACTGGGTTTGCGATTTGAGCGGCCGGGGCATTGTGTCGGGCGACACGCTGACGGTGATCTATCAGGATGGACCGCCCTGGTCGCTGACGCTCAAGCGCCGCGGTGCGGTGCTGGTGACGGTTGAGACGCCGCCTGCCGGTGTGAAGAATGAGGGCTTCGGGCCGCCGTTTTGCGGCATGAACGGCAGTTTGTCTGGCAACTGGTTCGCGGTGCGCTGATCACCACCGCGGTTGCGCGAGTGACCTGATGCGCAATCGCGCGCCGCGTCAGGTCACTCCTCGGGTGATGTCGGCAGTGCCGACCAGCCCGGTTCACGCTGATCTTCACGATTCCGACTGGATCACTCCAGCTTGATGTTCGCGGTCTTGATCAGGTCGCGCCACTTTGCGATTTCGTCGCGCACGAATTTTCCGAATTCCTCGGGTGAACCCGGCTTGGGTTCCGCGCCGGCGGCGATCATTGCCTTTGCGGTGCTGTCGTTCGACAGGACCTTCACCATGTCCGCGTTGATGCGCTTGACGATGTCGGGCGGGGTGCCTTTGGGCGCCATGACGCCGCTCCACGAGTAGGCTTCGTAGCCGGGCAGGCCCGATTCGGCGATGGTGGGGATGTCGGGGACCATGCTGGATCGTGTGGGGTTGCCGACGCCCAGTGCGCGGATCTTGCCGCCTTTGAGGTGGGGGACGGCGGAGGGGCCGTCGGCGAACATGACTTGCACCTGGCCGCCGAGCAGATCTTGCATGGCGGGTGCGCTGCCGCGGTATGGGACGTGCTGGATGCGCACGCCGGCCATGGCGTTGAAGAGTTCGCCGGCCAGGTGCGTGCCGCCGCCGGTGCCGGAGGAACTGAAGGACAGTTTGCCGGGGTTCTGTTTGGCGTAGGCGATGAGTTCGCTGACGGTGTTGACGGGCAGCGATGCGTTGACGACGAGGACGATGGGGAATACCGCGGCCATGCCTACTGGCACGAAGTCGGTGGTGATGTCGTAGCTGAGGTTGTTGCGCAGGCTGGGAAGGACTGCGTGGTGGATGGAGGCGAAGAAGAAGTTGTAGCCGTCGGGCTCTGCTTTCGCGGCGAACTGGGCGCCGACGATGCCGCCGGCGCCTGACTTGTTGTCGACGACGGTGGGCACGGACCAGAGCTGGCCAAGGGGCTGCGTGGTGAAGCGTGCGGTGGTGTCGACGGGGCCGCCGGCGGGAAAGGGAACGATGAAGGTGACGGCGTGGCCCGGCCAGGTGGCGGCGCGGGCCCAGGATGGAAGCATGGCGGCGGCGCAGGCTGCGCCCAGCCCCGCGAGGACGCGGCGGCGGTCTTGATGAATCACGGCAGTCTCCTGAGTTTTGTTCTGGTCACGGCTGGACATCGCGTGCTGCCGCCCGCCGCTGTTTTTTATTATTTGCCGAATGCGGATCGACGCCGCTACGTATTTGCAAAAGCCCCTCTTTCGCGCTGCCGGAAAGACGGACTGCACGCCCGGCGATCTCGCGGTGAGGCCGGGCTACGGCACACGGGCTAGGACATTCTGATCAGGACAAACCCCGACCCGGTGCATTCAGGTGATCGACCGCGGGCGTTTCAGCGTCGCAAGCGCACGACGACGACGCGGGCTGCCATGGGTGGCGGACGCCTTATCTGTTGCAGGCGCGATTGGCTGCAGGCGTCCTGTCTGTCGCAGCCCCCTACTGCCCGCGTGCGGCGCGTTGCACGTGGCCGATGAAGCACTCGGCAAAACTGGGCAGGTCGCGGCCGCGCTGGCGGCACAGCAGGCGATCTCGCAGCGCCCAGGGGTCATCCAGTTTCAACACGTGCAGGAAATCAGGGCGGCTGTAGCGCGCCGCGCACGCGCGCGGCACAACGGCGATGCCTGCGCCGGCCTCGACCATGCGGCACACGGCTTCAAAGCTGCCTACGTGGACGCGTTGGCAGATGCGCTTGCCCAGGCCGCTGGCGATGTCTTCGAGGAAGGTCTGGATCGCGCTGTCCGGGTGGATGCCGACGAACTGGTAGGCGTCCACAAGGTCGGCGAAATGCGCGGTCTTCTGTGCGGCCAGCGGATGGTCCAGCGATGTGACCACGGTGAGTTCATCGCGGAACAGCGGCGTGACGTCCAGGCCCTCAACGTCGATATTGCCGGCGACAAGGCCCAGGTCGCCGGCGCCCGCGCGGATCGCGATGACGATGTCGCCGGAGATTTTTTCCTCGAGCTCGACGTCGACGTCCGGGTTCTCAGCGAGAAACGTGGACAGCGCGTCGGCCAGGAAGGAGTTGGTGGCGGTGGTGTTGGCCAGCAGGCGCAGGCGGCCTTTCAGGCCGCTGGCGTAGGGCTGCAGATCGGCGTTCAGGCATTCAAGCTGGCGGAAGACGGCATTGGCGTGCTTGAGCAGCACCTCGCCGGCGGGCGTGAGCGCGACGCCGGTGGCCATGCGCACCAGCAGACGGGCCTTGAATGCCTCTTCCATGTGCTTGACCCGCGCGCTTGCCGCGGGCAAGGACAGGAAAGTGCGTTCCGCAGCACGGGTCAGATTGAGTGTTTCGCCCACGTTCAAGAACAAACGCAGGTCCGTCAGATCATGTCTCATGTTCCACCACGCAGAAGGGGGGCATTTCTAATTTTGAATTCTTCGAATGCCGGGTCGAATCTACCATGAGGCCATGCCCATGAACCAGACGGGTTGATGCGGAACTGTTTTCCACAGACGGCGTGCGCGCCGCAGCACAGGAGTCAGAAGCAATGAGCGGCTTGGTATCCGGAAAGGTGGTGATCGTGACGGGCGCGGGCGGTGGCATCGGCCGCAGCGTGGCGCTGGCAATGGCCGAGGCGGGCGCGAAGGTCGTGGTGAACGACATCGGCGTGTCGCTCACGGGCGAAGGCGGCGCGGACGGCCCCGCGCAGGCGGTCGTGAAGGAAATCGTGGAGGCGGGTGGCCAAGCCGTCGCCAACACCGACAGCGTGGCCGCGTACGACAGCGCCAGCCGCGTCGTGCAGACGGCGATCGACGCGTTTGGCCGCGTCGACGCCGTGATCAACAACGCAGGCAATCTGCGCGACCGGGTTTTCCACAAGATGAGCGAAGAGGAATGGCGGCAGGTGATCGACGTGCACCTGAACGGCTCGTTCTACATGAGCCGCGCGGCGGCGCCCTACTTTCGTGAACAGGAGTCTGGCGCCTTCGTGCACATGACGTCCACCTCGGGCTTGATCGGCAATTTTGGACAGGCCAACTATGCAGCCGCCAAACTGGGCATCGTCGCATTGTCCAAGTCGATTGCGCTGGACATGGCGCGCTACAACGTGCGGTCCAACTGCATCGCGCCGTTTGCCTGGAGCCGCATGACGAGCTCCATTCCGGCGGAGACCGACGAAGAAAAGGCGCGCGTCGAGAAGCTGAAAAAGATGGAGGCCGGCAAGGTGGCGCCGATGGCCGTGTTTCTGGCCAGCGACGCGGCCAGCGAGATCACGGCGCAGATCTTTGCCGTGCGCGCGAACGAGATCATGCTGATGAGCCAGCCCCGCCCGCTGCGCACGGTGCATCACAGCGAAGGCTGGACGCCGGAGCGCATCGCCGAGATCGCCGCGCCCGCGATGCGCAAGCACTTCTACGCGTTGGAGCGTTCGCCCGACGTGATCGACTGGGATCCCATCTGAGGCCGCCACATGCCGTTGGACTATGCAACCGTGAAGGACTGGCGCTTTGACGATGTGCGTCAGCGTTATGAACAGAAGGACACGATGCTGTATGCGCTGGGCATCGGCCTGGGACAGGATCCGGAAGACGCGGCACAGTTGCGCTACGTGTACGAAAAGGACCTGCGCGCGTTCCCGACGATGAGCGTGATCCTCGGCTACCCGGGCTTCTGGGTCAGCGACCCGCGCTCGACGGTGGACTGGGTGAAAGTGGTGCATGGCGAGCAGCGGCTGACGTTGCATGCGCCGCTGCCGGTGTCGGGCGTCGTCACCGGCAAAACGCGCAACACGCACGTGATCGACAAGGGTGCGGACAAAGGCGCCATCATCGTCAGCGAACGCACGCTGCACGACGAAGACGGGCAATGCCTGGCCACGCTGCGCTCCAGCACGTTCTGCCGCGGGGATGGCGGATTCGGCGACGGCGATGCCAGCCCCGAGGCCCTGCCCGCCGCGCCCGATGGCGACCCGGAACTGCGCTGCGAGCTGCGCATTCCGTCCAGCGCGGCGCTGCTGTATCGCCTGAACGCCGACCGCAATCCGCTGCACGCAGACCCGGAGGTCGCGCGCCAGGCGGGTTATCCCCGGCCCATCCTGCACGGCTTGTGCTCGTACGGCGTGGCGGCGCATGCCATCGTCAAGACCTTCTGCGACTACGACGCGGCGCGGCTCACCAGCCTGAATACGCGGTTCTCGGCGCCCGTCTATCCGGGCGAGACGCTGCAGTGCGACATGTGGCGTATGCCGGATGGGCAGATCCGCTTCATTGCCCGCGCGAAAGAGCGCGGCATCGTGGTCATGAGCCACGGCACCGCGACGGTGCAATCATGACGCGCCCGCCTCCGCTTGACGGCATCCGCGTGCTGGACCTGTCGCGCATCCTGGCCGGCCCGTGGTGCACGCAGAACCTGGCCGACCTGGGCGCCGACGTCATCAAGATCGAACGCCCGCGCGTCGGCGACGACACCCGCGCTTGGGGACCGCCCTTTTTAAAGGACGGGGACGGCCAGGACACCAACGAATCGGCGTATTACCTTAGCGCCAACCGCAACAAGCGCTCGGTCGAAGCCGACATGGCCACGCCCGAAGGCGCGGCGCTGATTCGCGAACTGGCGGCGGTCAGCGACATTCTGGTCGAGAACTTCAAGGTCGGCGGACTGGCCAAGTACGGGCTGGATTATGAAAGCCTGAAAGCCATCAACCCGCGCCTCATCTATTGCTCGGTCACCGGCTTCGGCCAGGATGGTCCGTTTGCGCAGCGGCCCGGCTACGACTTCATGATCCAGGGCATGGGCGGGCTGATGAGCATCACGGGCGAGCGCGACGACCTGCCGGGCGGCGGGCCGCAGAAGGCGGGCGTGGCGGTCACCGACATCGTTACCGGCATGTACGCCACCGTAGCGGTGCTGGCGGCCCTGCAGGAGCGTCATCGCAGCGGTCAGGGCCAGCATCTGGACATTGCGCTGCTGGACAGCCACGTGGCCCTGCTGGCAAACCAGAACTCCAACTACTTCAACTCGGGCGTGGCGCCCACGCGCGCCGGCAACGCGCATCAGAATGTGGTGCCCTATCAGGTGTTTGCGGCCAGCGACGGCCACCTGATCGTCGCCACGGGCAACGAATCGCAGTACCGCGCCTACTGCCGCGCCATCGGTGTGCCGGAGCTGGGCGACGATCCGCGCTTTGCCACGAACCGGCTGCGCGTCACCAACCGCGTGGCGCTGATCGGCATCCTGACGGACATCATGCGCGAAGGCCGGCGTGATGACTGGATTGCCAAGCTGGAAGCAGTGGGTGTGCCATGCGGGCCGATCAACGACATCGCTCAGGCGTTTGCGCACCCGCAGGCGCAGGCGCGGCAGCTGCGTCGCGACATGCCGCATCCGGCGGGCGGCGTGGCGCCCGTGACGGCCAGTCCGCTGCGGTTTTCGGATTCTCCCGTCGTGTACCGCCGCGCGCCACCGATGCTAGGCGAGCATACCGAGGAAGTGCTGCGCGACGTGCTGGGCAAGTCGGCGGAGGCCATCGCGGCGTTTCGGAAGTAGGCTGGGGGGAAGGCGCGGCAGCACGCTGCGGCGTCACCCCCGGCATCGCCGCGCGGCTCAGTGCATGCCGTCGAGCAGCCAGTGGCGCGTGTTGAACCAGCCTCGAAACACGCGCGCGCCTTGCGGGCCGGCGTCATGCTGCGGCAGCCGGTGGCCGCCTGCCGCCACGTGCAGGCCGCGAATCACGGGTTCGAAGCGATCGCGAAACGCCCTGCTCTGCGCCCGGAAATGCGCATCCATGGCGGCGATGGTTGCTGCCTGCTCCGCCTGCGGCATCATCGACAGAAAGAACAGCACCTGCCGCCAGGCGTAGGCGGTGTTGCGGGTCATCCGCACACACGCGTGCCAATCGTGAATCTTCATCTGATGGCGCGCGCAGATCCATTCGAAACCGGCCATCGCCATGCGGCCGTACTGGTCACGCAGCCTCTCATCCAGCCCTGCGCCCTTCACCAGCACGGCAAGATTCTGCGTCGTCAGGATCTGCTGCTGCTCGATGACCATGCCGTTGGCGCCCACCTGGCCGAAGCCTGGCTGTACGCCGGCGCGCGTGATGCAAAGCCGGTCGAACGCATCGGCGCCGGCGTCCTGGCCACGTGATGTCGGCGGCAACGGCAACGCCAGCACCTGGCGGGCGTCGATGTCGAAGTAGCGGGTGTACAGACAGTCGCCGAGCAGCGCCGCCGCGCATTGCGCCGCCTCCTGGAACTTGCGTCCGAATCGCCCCATGAAGATGTCCGCCGCCACCTCATCCACCAGCGGCAGCGACCATTGCGCGCGCTCGGCAAGCGCATGCAGTTCCTGCAGCAGCTTGTTCGGCACGGGCGCATGCGGAAATGACGCAAGCGCGAGTTCCGCGATTTCCGTCAGCGCAGCGCGCGCCGCGTCGGCGTCCTGCCGCGCGGGATGCCGCAGATTCTCCAGGGCCGCGATCCAGGGCAACCGGTCGAACGAGGCCTGCCGTTCAAGATTGACCAGGAGTAGTGATCGGCGCCGGCGAAACGCGCGATAACAAGCGCTGTAGAGCGTGCGCAATGCCGCATCGTCGAAGCCGCCGCTTTGCAGACCCGACGTGATCTGCGGCGTCAGCGTCGCCAGGAAGTCCGAGGAGGTGATCAGTTCCCGCGTCACCAGGTCGGCCAGCGTGCCGCTCTGGCAGCGCTGCGCACGGCGCGCGATGGGCGCCGGCACCTGCACGCCCGGCGGCAATTGGAGCGTTGCGGCTTCGGTCGCACTCATCGGCGCCAGCACCGCGGCCAGATCGCGCACGCCGGCCGTCGGCGGATGATTCCGCAAGCGAGCGGCCACCACGCGCGCGATCTCATGGAATCCCACTGCGGAAACATCCTCGCGCTGACGTTGGCGCACGGCCTCGTGCTCCGCGGACCCGGGCTCGCCATGCGCGGCCACGAAATCGCGGACGATGCGGCGTATGCGGCCGACCTGCTTGCCGGTCAGGCTGGCAGCGTCCTGCGCGCATTGCGCCAGCAGGCCGAAGAGCTCGCGCTTGTGGCGATGTCTGCGCGACGTGCCGATCGGCAACTGGCCGCTGTCCTGGGCGGCATTGATCTCGTTCGTCAGCGCCTGCGCGCGTTGACGCCAATCCTGCGGATAACGCCGGCACGGCCAATCGTCTTCGACCGTTTCAAGGAACAGCGCGACGGCGCGGTCGTAAACGGGCAGCAGGTTCTGAACGGCCGCGCGCTGCGCCGCGATGCGCGGCTGCGCAGGCAAGCCGGACAATCGCGCGGCAACGTCGCCCGCGGTGCTGACATGAATGTCGGCGGCCGACGCGCCATCGGCCGAGCCGGGCTCGGGGAAGAATCGCAGCCGGTCGAAGAACGGCGCCACCACCGCGACCAGTTCCCGCGCGGCGTCGCCAAGCCCTTGACCCAACAGCCACGCCACCACGGCCAGCGCAGCTTCTTCCGGCACCTCGATGCGATAGTCGCCACGCGCCAGACGGTCTTGCAGCTGCGCGACGCCGGCTTCGCTGAGAAACCAGGCATTGAGATCGCGCCGTTCGCTGCCCGGCGTGATGCCGGAAAGCGTCGCCGCCAATTCGCGCTCGTAGGACGTCAGGGGTCCGCCGGCAAGCAGATCGCCCGTGGCAAAGCCGCCGGTGGCGACGTCCAGCGTCACCCAGTTGGGAATCCCGGGCAGCGGCGTGGCGGAGCCATAGCTGACCGAACCGTCCAGCGCATGCGCCAGCACCTGGCGCCAGCGTTCAACGCGTACCGCTGCGCGCTCGCGCACGGCTGGGTCCGGGTGGGTCTCGTGGGTCAGGAAGGCTTTGGCGAGCATGGCCGCGGCATAGCCGCTACCCGCCCTGTGCGCATCCGGCGCGTCATCCATGCTGCGTCGCTTGGAAAAGAGGAAGGGATCCGGGAGCTGGATTCGAACCAGCGCCTATCCGGACTGGAGCCGAATGTTCTGCCGCTGAACTATCCCGGAACGACGGACGGAGTATATACATCGATTGCGCCGCGCACCCGGCAAAAAAACGTCAAAAAAATTGGCCGCTGATGTCAGCGGCCAATTCGGACTTCATGCAGTCAAGGCGTTCAGGCAACGGCAACCGGGATCTTGCCGATCTTGGCCTGCCATTCCTTCGGGCCGGTCGTGTGGACCGAGGTGCCCTGAGCGTCGACCGCCACCGTCACCGGCATGTCCTTCACGTCGAACTCATAGATGGCTTCCATGCCCAGGTCCGCAAAGCCCAGCACCTTGGCGCCGCGGATCGCCTTGGACACCAGGTAGGCAGCGCCGCCGACGGCCATCAGGTAGGCCGAGCCGTGCTTCTTGATGGCTTCGATCGCGACGGGGCCGCGCTCGGACTTGCCGATCATCGAGATCAGGCCCGTCTTCTCCAGCATCATGTCCGTGAACTTGTCCATGCGCGTGGCGGTGGTGGGGCCTGCCGGGCCGACCACTTCATCGCCCACCGGATCCACCGGACCCACGTAGTAGATGACGCGGTTGGTGAAGTCCACGGGCAGCGGTTCGCCCTTGGCCAGCATGTCCTGGATGCGCTTGTGCGCGGCGTCGCGGCCGGTGAGCATCTTGCCCGACAGCAGCAGGGTCTGGCCCGGCTTCCAGCTGGCGACTTCTTCCTTGGTCAGCGTGTTCAGGTCGACCTGCTTGGACTTGTTGTAGTCCGGCGCCCAGTGCACTTCGGGCCATTCGGACAGCGACGGCGGATCCAGGCGCGCGGGACCCGAGCCGTCCAGCTCGAAGTGCGCGTGGCGCGTGGCTGCACAGTTCGGGATCATGGCGACGGGCTTGGAGGCCGCGTGGGTCGGGAAGGTGCTGATCTTGACGTCCAGCACGGTGGTCAGGCCGCCCAGGCCCTGGGCGCCGATGCCCAGCGCGTTGACCTTTTCGTAGAGCTCGATGCGCAGCTCTTCCAGCTTGCTCTGCGGGCCGCGGGCCAGCAGTTCATACATGTCGATGTCTTCCATCAGCGACTGCTTGGCCATCAGCATGGCCTTTTCGGCCGTGCCGCCAACGCCGATGCCCAGCATGCCGGGCGGGCACCAGCCGGCGCCCATCGACGGAACGGTCTTGAGGACCCAGTCCACCAGCGAATCGCTGGGGTTCAGCATGGCGAACTTGGTCTTGTTCTCGGAACCGCCACCCTTCGAGGCGATCTGCACGTCGACCTTGTCGCCCTGGACAAGCTCGACGTGCAGGATACAGGGCGTGTTGTCGCGCGTGTTCTTGCGCGCGAAGAGCGGGTCGTCCAGCACGGAGGCGCGCAGCGGATTGTCCGGATTCAGATAGCCGCGGCGCACGCCTTCGTCACAGAGCTCCTGCAGGGTGCGCTTGGTGTCAAAGCGCACGCTCATGCCGATCTTCAGGAAGACGTTGACGATGCCGGTGTCCTGGCACAGCGGACGCTTGCCCTCGGCGCACATGCGCGAGTTGGTCAGGATCTGCGCCATCGCATCGCGCGCGGCCGGGCTTTCCTCGCGCTCGTAGGCGCGCGCCAGGTGGCGGATGTAATCGACGGGGTGGTAATAGCTGATGAACTGGATGCCATCGGCTATCGACTGGATCAAGTCTTCTTCTTTAATGATGACGGACATGGCGATTTGCAGGTCTGGAGGGGGAAAACGTGAAACGCGGCCGGCTAGCGGCCGCGAGGTAAAAGTATTGGACGCCCTATTTGCCTTGCCACACGGGCTTGCGCTTTTCGGCGAAGGCGGTGGCGCCTTCCTTGGCGTCAGCGGAAGTGAAGATGTGCGCGATCAGCGGGCGCTGGCGGTCGAACATGCCTTCCTGGTCCCAGTCGCCGCCTTGCGCGACGATGCTCTTGGCCGTCTGGACGGCCAGCGGGCCGTTCTCGACGATGGCGCGGGCCAGTTCCAGCGCGCCGGCCAGGGCGCCGCCCGGCTCGGTCAGGCGGTTGACCAGGCCAAAGGCGTGGGCGCGTTCGGCGCTCAGCATTTCGCCGGTCAGGATGACTTCCATGGCGATGTGGTACGGCAGGCGGCGCGGCAGGCGCAGGAGGCCGCCGGCGCCGGCCACCAGACCGCGCTTGACCTCGGGCAGGCCGAACTTGGCGTTGCTGGCGGCCACGATCAGGTCGGAAGCCAGCGCCATTTCGCAACCGCCCGCCAGGGCGTAGCCCTCGACGGCGGCGATCAGCGGCTTCTTGGGCGGGCGTTCGTTCAGGCCGGCAAAACCGCGGCCTTCGACGTAAGGACGCTGGCCGGACGCGGCGAATGCCTTCAGGTCCATGCCCGACGAGAACGTGCCGCCGCCACCCGTCAGGATGCCGATGCGCACGTCGTCACGGCTGTCCAGCTGGTCCAGCGCGGCGGCCATGGCCACGGCGGTTTCCAGGTTGATGGCGTTCTTGGCCTCGGGACGGTTGATCGTGATGATCTGGATGCCGTCGGTGACTTCCACCGTGATCAGGTCAGACATGGGACTGCTCCTTTTTCGCGAATTTCTCGGAATCGGGTTCCGGGTTTTATATAAGACTCAGGCTCAACCCGGAATCATACGACCATTGGTTTGCGGGCGCAGGCAAAGGCCGGCGCGTGTCCACCAGGGGCACATTCGGGGACGCCCTCAGCCTCAGATGTAACGGGTACGGCCCCACCGGGGACCGCTGCGGCCGCAGGCCAGTTAAAATGCCGGGTTTCCCACGCGCAGGGCAGTTTTTGCCCGGCGGCCGAATTCCAAGAATCCTATGCTCACCTTTCAGCAAATCATCCTTACGCTCCAGGAATACTGGGACAAACAGGGTTGCGCCCTGCTGCAGCCCTACGACATGGAAGTCGGCGCCGGCACCTCGCACACGGCCACGTTCCTGCGCGCGATCGGCCCGGAGCCCTGGCGCGCCGCCTATGTCCAGCCCTCGCGCCGCCCGAAGGATGGCCGCTACGGCGAGAACCCCAACCGCCTGCAGCACTACTACCAGTACCAGGTCGTGCTCAAGCCCGCGCCCCCGGAAATCCTGGATCTGTATATCGGTTCGCTGAAGGCGCTGGGCATCGATCCCACGCAGCACGACATCCGCTTCGTCGAGGACGACTGGGAAAACCCCACGCTCGGCGCCTGGGGTCTGGGCTGGGAAGTCTGGCTGAACGGCATGGAAGTGACGCAGTTCACGTATTTCCAGCAGGTCGGCGGCCTGGACTGCACGCCCACCACCGGTGAAATCACCTACGGCCTGGAACGCCTGGCCATGTATTTGCAGGACGTGCAAAGCGTGTACGACCTGGTCTGGACGGAAGGCGCCAACGGCAACCGCGTGCTGTACCGCGACGTGTTCCACCAGAACGAAGTCGAGCAATCCACCTACAACTTCGAACACTCGTCGGCCGAGATGCTGTTTGCGCATTTCAACGACTACGAAGCCGAGGCCAAGCGCCTGATGGACGTGCCGCTGGCGCTGCCGGCCTACGAGGCCGCGCTGAAAGCCGCGCACACCTTCAACATGCTGGACGCGCGCGGCGCGATCAGCGTGACCGAGCGCGCCGCCTACATCGGCCGCATCCGCAACCTGTCGCGCGCCGTCGCGCAGGCCTACTACGATTCCCGCGAACGACTGGGCTTTCCCATGCTGGGCCGCGACAAGGCCGCCGGGGAGGCTGCATAAATGACGACGAACATCCGCCCGCTGCTGGTCGAACTGCTGACCGAAGAACTCCCGCCCAAGGCCCTGCAGAAGCTGGGCCAGGCCTTTGCCGAAGGCGTGCGCGCCACGCTGGACCGCCACGGCCTGCTGGCCGAAGGCTGCGCCGTGACGCCCTATTCGACGCCGCGCCGCCTGGCCGTCCACCTGTCCGCCGTGCTGGCGCAGGCGCCCGACCAGGCCTATGCCGAAAAGTTGATGCCCGTGAAGATCGGCCTGACCGAAGACGGCAAGGCCACGCCTGCACTGCAAAAGAAGCTGGCCGCCAAGGGCCTTGAAAACATCGACCTCGCCACGCTGGACCGTGAATCCGACGGCAAGCAGGACTACCTGGTGGCGCGCGGCACGGCCGCGGGTGCGCAACTGGCCGCCGGCCTGCAGGAAGGCATCGAAGCCGCCATCGACGGCCTGCCCATCCCCAAGGTGATGCGTTACCAATTGGCTGACGGCGTCTCCACCGTCAAGTTCGTGCGCCCGGCGCACGGCCTGATCGCCCTGTTCGGCGCGGACGTGGTGCCGGTGTCGGCACTGGGCCTGGCCGCCGGCCGCGAAACCCTGGGCCACCGCTTCATGAGCGAAGGCGCCGTTGCCATCGCCGATGCCGACGCCTACGTTGCCACGGTGGCGGAAAAGGGCCATGTCGTGGCGTCGTTCGAGACGCGCCGCGCCGAGATCCAGCGCCAGTTGCAAGAAGAAGCGGCCCGCCTGTCCGCCACGCTGGGCGACGACCCCGAAGTGGCCGCGCTGCTGGATGAAGTGACCGCACTGGTCGAACACCCCACCGTCTATGTGGGCCAGTTCGAGGAACAGTTCCTGCAGGTGCCGCAGGAATGCCTGATCCTGACCATGCGGCTGAACCAGAAATACTTCCCGCTGTTCGACCCGGCAACCGGCCGTCTCACTCACCGTTTCCTGATCGTGAGCAACATGCGCACGGACAACCCGGTGAACATCGTCGAAGGCAACCAGCGCGTGGTACGCCCCCGTCTGGCCGACGCGCAGTTCTTCTTTGAGACCGACCGCAAGACGCCGCTGGCCGCGCGTGTCGAGCAGTTGGGCTCCATCGTCTATCACAACAAGCTGGGCACCCAGCTCGAGCGCGTCGAGCGCGTGCGCGCCATCGCCCGCGGCATCGCCGGCGAACTGGGCGGCGACGTGTCCGCCGCCGACCGCGCCGCCATGCTGGCCAAGGCCGACCTCGGTTCGAACATGGTCGGTGAATTCCCCGAACTGCAAGGCATCATGGGCGCGTACTACGCCGCCGGCGACGGCGAGCCCGCCAGCGTCGTCGAGGCCCTGCGCACCCAATACCGCAACCGCTACGACGCGCCGGTCACGCAGGACACCCTGACCGCCGCCACGCTGTTCATCGCCGAACGCGTCGAAACGCTGGTCGGCATCTGGGCCATCGGCCTGGCCCCCACCGGCGAACGCGACCCCTTCGGCCTGCGCCGCGCCGCGTTGGGCCTGATCAGCGCCTTCGAACAACTGGCCGCGGGCGGCTGGCTGAAGATCAGCCAGAACGGTCCGCTGACGCTGGACGGCCTGCTGCAGCTGGCCGCCGGCACATTCCCGGCGGACAAGATTCCGGGCGACACGCTGGCCGAGGTCCGCACCTTCATTTATGAGCGCTATCGCAATCAGCTCATCAACGACTTCGACCGCAACGCCGTCGAGGCCGTGATCGCGCTGACCCCGCCGCTGCACCAGGTGGCCGAGCGCGTGCGCGCCGCCGCCGCGTTTGCGCAGCTGCCCGAGGCCGCCAGCCTGGCCGCCGCCAACAAGCGCATCGGCAACCTGCTCAAGAAGGCCGAAGGCGAGATCGGCGCGGTGAACGACGCCGCGCTGGTGGAGCCGGCCGAAAAGGCCCTGGCCACCGCCGTGGCCGCCTTGCGTCCCAAGGCCGAGGCGCAGCTTGCCGACGGCGACTTCGCCGGCAGCCTGTCCACGCTGGCCCAGGCCCGCGAACCGGTCGACGCGTTCTTTGCCGACGTCATGGTCATGGCCGAAGACCCGGCCGTCCGCGCCAACCGGCTCGCCCTCCTGGCCCAACTGCATGGCCTGATGAACCAGGTCGCCGACATTTCCAGGCTCGCCCAGTGAAGCTCATCATCCTCGACCGCGACGGCGTCATCAATCAGGACAGCGACGCCTTCGTCAAGACGCCCGACGAATGGATCGCGCTGCCGGGCAGCCTGCAGGCCATCGCGCGCCTCACGCAGGCCGGCTGGAAGGTGGTGGTTGCCACCAACCAATCGGGCTTGGCGCGCGGCCTGTTCGACATGGACACGCTGACGGCCATCCACACCAAGATGCGACGCGAGCTCGCCGCGGTAGGCGGCAGCGTCGATGCCATCTTCATGTGCCCGCACGGCCCCGACGACGACTGCACCTGCCGCAAGCCGCGTCCCGGCATGTTCGAGCAGATTGGTCACCGCTACGACATCGATCTGGCCGGTGTCCCGGCCGTGGGCGATTCGCTGCGCGATCTGCAGGCCTCGTCGGCCGCCGGGTGCTCGCCGTGGCTGGTGCTGACGGGCAACGGCGCCAAGACGCAAGCCAAGGGTGGACTGCCGGACAACACGCGCGTCTGCAACGACCTGTCGGCCGTGGCCGACGCCTTGCTGCAGGACGCGTGACCCGATGGCCCGGCTTCGTTCCTTCCTGTATTTCGTGTTCCTGGCCGTCACGGTCATCCCGTACGCCTTCGCCTGCATCCTGTGGGCGCCGCTGCCGCTGCACTGGCGCTACAAGCTCACGGTGGGCTGGCCTCGCCTGGCCATCTGGGGCGCCAAGGTCTTCTGCGGCATCCGCTGGCAGGTCAAGGGCTGGGAAAACCTGCCCGACGGCCCCGCGGTGCTGCTGTCCAAGCACCAGTCGGCCTGGGAAACCCTGTTCTTCCCGGCCTACATGCCGCGCGAGGTTTGCTTCGTCTATAAGAAAGAGCTGCACATGGTGCCGTTCTTCGGCTGGGGCCTGGCGCTCTTGCGCATGATCGCCATTGACCGCGCCAAGGGCCGCGACGCCTTCGAACAGGTGGTCAAGCAAGGCCAGACCCGTTTGAACGAAGGCCGCTGGCCGCTGCTGTTTCCCGAAGGCACGCGCGTGCCGCCGGGCCAGGCCGGACGTTTCAAGATGGGCGGTGCGCTGCTCGCATCGCGCACCGGCGCCGTGGTCATTCCCGTGGCGCACAACGCCGGCGAATGCTGGCGCCGCAACGCTTTCGTCAAGTATCCCGGCATGGTCACCCTGTCGATCGGTCCCGCGATAGAATCCAAGGGTCTTACCCCCGAAGAACTGAACCAGAAGGTTCAGGACTGGATCGAAGGGGAAATGCGGCGTCTCAACCCCGAAAGGTATGCCCAGCACTGATCAGCTAGAACTCCTGTTTGGTACGCAGGAAGACGACGCGCCCGCGGGCGCGCCGCCGTTGATCGCCGTGCCGACGCCGACGGCCGCCCCCCGGGCGTCGTCCGCCGGGCCCCAGGCTCACCGTCCAGACACTCCCCGGCCCGTCACGCCCGCCAACCTGTTTCCCGATGCCGCCAAGGCGCCCGCAGCCACCGGCGAGCCGCTGCTGACGCTCTCGCCCAACGCCGCCTCACGCGTGCCCACGCCCTGCCCCGACCCGCTGCCGCCCGGCGCGCGCTGGCGCGAGGTGCCCACCGAACAGCAACCCATCGGTTTCGTGCTGCTGCGCTCGCGGCGGCGCAGCATCGGCTTCGTCATCACCGACGACGGCCTGCGCGTCACCGCGCCCAACTGGGTGACGCTGACGCAGATCGACGATGCGGTGCGCGAGAAATCCCGCTGGATCCTGACCAAGCTGCGTGAATGGCATGCCCGCAAGCAGCAGCTTGCGATGGCGCACACGCGCTGGCAGGCAGGCGGCGAACTTCCGTATCTGGGCCGTCGCATCATCATCGGCGTGGGCGGCGACAGCCGCCAAGCCAATCTGTCCGGCGATGCCGACGCGCCGCAGGATGGCGACACGCTGTGGCTGGCGCTGCCATCCAATGCCGACCAGGGCCGCATCCGCGATGCAGCGCAAGCCTGGCTGCAACAGCGCGCGGGCGCCTGGTTCGGCACCCGGCTGGCGCACTTCCTGCAGATCAGCGGGCTGAAGATCCGCCGCTGGCGCCTGTCGTCGGCCGCCACCCGCTGGGGCTCCTGCACCAGCGACGGCAACATCATGCTGAACTGGCGACTGATCCATTTCGCGCCCGCCATCATCGATTACGTCATCGCGCACGAGCTTGCCCATTTGCGCGAGATGAACCACAGTCAGGACTTCTGGCGCGAAGTGGGCCAGATCCTGCCCGACTTCGAAGACGCCAAGAACATCCTGCGGCGTCACGATCCCGCCTCGCTGCCTCAGTTCTGAGGCGCCGGGGCACACCAGCGTCTATCGCGCTCCAAGGAGAATCGAAATGTTGCTGCTGATTCCGGGCCCGGTCACGACCGATGCGCGGGTGAAGGCCGCCATGGCGCAGGACTATGCGCCGTGGGACAACGATTTCCGAACCCTGTACCGGCAGGTCTGCGACGGCGTGCTGGCCATTGCGCAGGCCAGCGCGGACGAACACGTGGCGCTGGCCCTGCCCGGCTGCGGCCATTTCGCGGTCGAAGCCGCCATCCGGACTTTCGTGCCGCCCGGCGGCCGCGTGCTGGCGCCGTCCACCGGCGCCTATGCGGCCCGTCTGCAGAAGCTGGCCGGCGAGGCCGGCCGCGTCGCCGTGCCGCTTGCGGTGGGCACGACCGAGCGCGTGGATCCGCTAGCGGTTGCCGAAGCGCTGGAACGCGACCCGACACTCACGCACCTGGCGCTGGTCTACAGCGAAACCGGCAGCGGCATCTGCCACGACGTGCCTCATCTGGCGCGCATCGCCCATGCGCTGGGACGCCGCGTGATCGTGGACGCGGTGTCCGCCTTTGGCGCCCTGCCGCTCGAACTGCGGGCCCTGCCCGCGGTCGACGCCGTGGTGCTGACCGCGAACAAATGCCTGGAAGGTCTGCCCGGCGCCGCCTTCGTCGTCGCGCGCCGCGACAGCCTGGACGCCGCGCGCGGCAACGCCGGAAGCTGGTCGCTCGACCTGGCGGACATCTATCAGCACACGCTGGCGCCCAACGCCGGGCCCCGCTTCACGCCCGCGGCGCCCACGCTGGCGGCGCTGGCCGTGGCGCTGGAACTGTTCCGCCAGGAAGGCCGCGAGGCGCGGCTGGCGCGCTACACCGCCAACATGCGCACGCTCTATGATGGCGTGATTGATCTTGGCCTGACCCCGTACCTGCCGCCCGAGCTGCAAGGTCCCATCGTCGTCAACGTCCGCGCGCCGGACGCCCCGACCTGGCACCTGCAGCTCTTCGTGGATGCGCTCAAGCAGCGCGGGTATGTGATCAGCAACTTCACCAACACCGAAGAACCCACATTCCGGGTCGGCTGCATCGGCGCCTTTGGCGCCAGTCAGATGCGGCAGGCGGTCGACGCCATGGGCGGCGCGCTGCGCGACATCGGAGTCTCCCGCGAACGCGCCGGAAATGCCCGGCTGTTCCCCCAACCCCTCACCGCTTAAGGAAATCTCCCATGCGTCTGCTCCACACCATGCTGCGCGTCGGCAACCTCGACAAGTCCATCGACTTCTACACCAACGTGCTCGGCATGCGCCTTCTGCGCCGCAACGACTACCCGGACGGCAAGTTCACGCTGGCCTTCGTGGGCTACCAGGATGAAGTCGATGGCGCCGTCATCGAACTGACCCACAACTGGGACACCGACAAGTACGACCTGGGCAACGGCTACGGCCACATCGCCCTGGAAGTCGACAACGCCTACGAAGCCTGTGACAAGGTCAAGGAACGCGGCGGCAAGGTCACCCGCGAAGCCGGCCCCATGAAGCACGGCAAGACGGTCATCGCCTTCGTGGAAGATCCCGACGGCTACAAGATCGAGTTCATCCAGAAGAAAGACCGCCAGGACTGACCCGGACGCCGGCCATGATCCATCCCATCCTGAAAATGGGCGACCCGCGGCTGCTGCGCGTGGCGCCGCCCGTGGATCGTTTTGACACCCCTGAGCTGCACGCCCTGATCGACGACATGTTCGAGACCATGGCGGCCGCGCAGGGCGTGGGCCTGGCCGCGCCGCAGATCGGCGTGGACCTGCAACTGGTGATCTTCGGTTTCGACCGCAACGACCGCTATCCCGACGCGCCGCCGGTGCCGCAGACGATCCTGTGCAATCCGGTCATCACGCCGCTGTCGGACGAGATGGAAGACGGCTGGGAAGGCTGCCTGTCGGTGCCCGGCCTGCGCGGCCTGGTGCCGCGCTACCGCCACATCCGCTACAGCGGCCGCGATCCGTACGGCCAGCTGATCGAACGGGAAGCCGAGGGCTTTCATGCGCGCGTCGTGCAACACGAGTGCGATCACCTGATCGGGCGCCTGTATCCGTCCCGGATCCAGGATTTCACGAAGTTCGGCTTCACTGAAATCCTGTTTCCGGGCATGGACCCGAACCAGGACGATTAGGCGTTATCGGCGGGCTTTGCTGCAGCGGGGGGCTCGTTCTCCCGTTGCGGCGGTTGCGGTGATTGCGGCGGTTGCTGCGGCGGTTCCGGTTGCTGCGGTTCCGGTTGCTGCGGTGCCGGTTGCTGCGGTGCCGGTTGCTGCGGTGCCGGTTGCTGCGGTGCCGGCTGCTGCGGTGCCGGCTGCTGCGGTTCCGGCTGCTGCGGTTCCGGCTGCTCCTGCTCCTGCACTCGAACCGGCGCCCCTTCGCCCTGCGGCGTCAGCGCCTCCGGCGCAAAATCATCCACCTGCAACACCTTCAGCACGGTCGCTTCCGCGGCTTCGAGCTGCGCCGCCTGCGCGTCCGTGATCGCCCCGCGCCGATGGGCCTCGCGCCAGTCGCGCACGTTGGACTGCCGCAGACGGTCGCGGATCGGTTGCACCGCGTCGGCCAGCGCGAAGGCGCGGGTCAACAGGCCCAACGGATCATCGCCGGGCTCGCGCTGCAGGTCGGCCGCCAGCCGCACATGCGTGGGCGACGGCTTGAGCAGCAGCTCGGCGCATTCGCGCGTGAGCGCGTCGTCCGGGCCCTTGGCCAGCCGCAAGGGCAGAATGGCCGCCCGAAGGCCCCACGACAGCGCCTTGACCGGCAAGTTGCGCAGCACCTGATCCATGCTTTTCTCGATGCTGGCGTAGCCTTGCGCCATGCACCACCGCACCAGCGGCAGGTCATCGTGCTTGCGGCCTTCGTCTTCCCAGCGTTTGAGCACGGCGGACAGCAGATAGAGTTCGGACAGGATGTCGCCCAGCCGGGCTGAGATCATTTCGCGGCGCTTCAGGCCGCCGCCCAATTGCGCCAGCGTGGCGTCCGCCAGCAGCGCAAAGCCCGACGCATACCGGCCCAGCCTCCGGTAATGGTCTGCCACCGGTCCCGAGGCCGGCGCGGGCGCCAGCATGCCGCCCGTCCAGGCGCGGCCAATCGCGCGCAGCGTGTTCATGCCCGCGTGGCGCAGATGGCGCCAGAAGACATCGTGAAAGACCTCGATGCCGCGTTCCTCGTCGGGATTGCCCAGCGCCAGGATCTCCGGCATCAGGTAGGGATGGGCGCGGATGGCGCCTTGCCCGAAGATGATCAGATTACGCGTGAGGATGTTGGCGCCCTCGACCGTGATCGCGATGGGCACGGCGCGGTACAGCGAGCCGAGGTAATTGCTGGGCCCGTCCATGACGGCGCGGCCCGCATGCACGTCCATTGCGTCGTTCACCGACGTGCGCATGCGCTCGGTGGCGTGGTATTTCATGATGCCGGACACGACCGCGGGCTTGACGCCCTGGTTGAGCGCGGCGCAGGTCAGGCGGCGCGCGGCCTCGACCAGATAGGCGTTGCCGGCCAGGCTGGCCAGCCGCTCCTGCACGCCTTCAAATTTGCCGATCGGTATGCCGAACTGCTCGCGCACCCGGGCGTACATGCCGGTGGTGTGCGCGCACATCGCGGCGGCGGCCGCCGACAGCGACGGCAGCGAAATGCCGCGTCCGGCGGCCAGCGCGCTCATCAGCATCTGCCAGCCCTGCCCGGCGCGCTCCACGCCGCCGATCAGCGCATCCAGCGGCACGAAGACGTCGCGCCCCGAGTTGGGCCCATTCTGGAAGACCTGCATCGCAGGCAGGTGGCGGCGGCCGATGTCGACGCCGGGCGCATCCGTGGGGACCAGCGCCACGGAAATGCCGATGTCCTTGGCGCCGCCCAGGATGCCGTCGGGGTCCGACATCTTGAACGCCAGCCCCAGCACGGTGGCCACCGGCCCCAGCGTGATGTAGCGCTTGTGCCAGTTGAGGCGGATGCCGATGAGCTCTCGGCCGTCCACGACCTGGCGGCACACGACGCCGGTATCGACCATCGAAGCCGCGTCCGATCCGGCTTCGGGACTGGTCAGGCCGAAGCACGGGACTTCACGGCCATCGGCCAGCCGAGGCAGCCAGTAATCGCGCTGCGCCTGCGTGCCGAACTGCATGAGCAGTTCACCGGGTCCCAGCGAATTCGGCACCATGACCGTGACGCCGGCGGTGATGGAATAGGCGGAAATGCGGCGCACGACCTCGGAGTGCGCGTACGGCGAAAAGCCCAGGCCGCCATGGCGCCGCGGAATGATCATGCCGAAGAAGCGCTGCGCCTTCAGGAATTCCCAGACCCGCGGCGGCAGGTCGCGGCGGTTCCACGAGATGTCCCATTCGTCCAGCATGCCGCAAAGCTGCCGCACGGGGCCGTCGATGAATCGTTGCTCATCGGACGTCAACGTCGCGGGCGGCACGGCGAGGAGCTTGCGCCAGTCGGGGTTGCCCGTGAACAGGTCGGCGTCCCACCAGCTGTCGCCGGCTTCGATGGCTTCGCGTTCGGTGGCCGACATGACCGGCAATGCATTGCGGGCCCAGCGGTATGCGGGTTCCGAAATGCGGCGCCGGCGCCAGGCGTTGAAATCCATGGGTCCCCCTGTGGTTCGCTACAAGACGTATCGGGGCAAAGTACCAGAATTGGCGCCGTGCGGCCAAGCTGCGGCTTACCGACTCTGCGACAATGAGCGTCGCCGCGCTGATGCGCAATCAACCGCTGTCCGGGCACGTCCGCATGCTGAACAAACTCTGGCTTGGCTTCTTCCTCACCGCTGCCGCGGCCGCGCTGTACCGCTGGCTGGTCATCGGAGATCCCGAGGTCTTTCGCCAGATGGTCGCCAGCCTGTTCGACATGGCGCGCGTGTCCGTGGAAGTGATGGTGCTGCTGTTTGGCACGCTGACGCTGTGGCTTGGTTTCCTGCGCATCGCCGAAGGCGCGGGCCTCGTCGAAAAGCTGGCGCGGTTGCTGGGACCGCTGTTCGCGCGTCTGATGCCCGAGGTGCCGCGCAATCATCCAGCCATCGGCCTCATCACGCTGAACTTTGCGGCCAATGGCCTCGGGCTGGACAACGCCGCCACGCCCATCGGCCTGCGCGCCATGCGCGAGCTGCAATCGCTCAACCCCAAGCCCGACACCGCCACCAATGCGCAGATCCTGTTCCTGGTGCTCAATGCGTCGTCGCTGACGCTCTTGCCCGTCACGCTGTTCATGTTCCGCGCGCAACAGGGCGCGCCCGATCCCACGCTGGTGTTTCTGCCCATCCTGCTGGCCACCAGCGCGTCCACGCTGGCGGGCTTTCTGGCGGTGGCGCTGTGCCAGCGCCTGCGCCTGGCCGATCCCGTCATCATGCTGTGGCTGGGCGGCGCCGCGTTGGTGCTGGGCGGGTTCATGGCGCTGCTGGCCAGCATGTCGGCGGCCGCGATCTCCTCGCTGTCCTCGCTGATGGGCAACCTGACGCTGTTCGGCATTCTGCTGGCGTTTCTGATCGTGGGCGCCTGGAAAAAGGTGCCCGTGTACGAGGCCTTCATCGAGGGCGCGAAGGAAGGATTCGACATCGCCAAGAGCCTGCTGCCCTATCTGGTGGCAATGCTCTGCGCCGTGGGCGTGCTGCGCGCGTCGGGCGCGCTGGACTTCCTGTTGGACGGCATCCGCTGGGTGGCCGCGCAGGCCAACTGGGACACGCGGTTTGTGGACGCGTTGCCCACCGCGCTGGTCAAACCGTTCTCGGGCAGCGCGGCGCGCGCGATGATGCTGGAAACCATGACGCACTTTGGCGTGGACAGTTTCCCGGCGCTGCTGGCTGCGGTGGTGCAAGGCAGCACCGAGACCACGTTCTACGTGCTGGCGGTGTATTTCGGATCCGTGGGGATCCTGCGCGCCCGCCATGCAGTGGGCTGCGCGCTGATCGCCGACCTGGCCGGCGTGCTGGCCGCGATCGGCGTCTGCTACTGGTTCTTTGGTTGACCGCAGGGCGCGGCGGCCGGCATTCACGCCCGCGCCGCGCCGCAACGCGTCCGCTTCAATCCACCAGCAGGATCTTCATCCCGTTGGTGCCGCCGCTGTCGCGGTAGAAATCGCCCTTGGTCAGGATGACCCAGTCGCCCGTCTGCACGAGATTGCGCTTGCGCAGTTCGTCGATGGCGGCGTTGGACAGGTCCGCGGGATCGTAGTCCGACGGCGAGAACGGAATCGTGTACACGCCGCGGAACATGGTTACGCGGTTCTGCGTCACGCTGTGCGGGCTGTAGCAGTAGATCGGCACGCCTGAGCGGATGCGCGACATGATGAGCGGGGTGTGGCCGCTTTCGGTCAACGCGATGACAGCTTTCACGCCGGGGAAATGGTTGGCCGCATACATGGCCGCCAGCGCGATGGTCTCGTCGCAGCGCGTGAAGGTTTCGCCCACGCGATGGTGCGATTTGGTCGAGGTGGGGTGCTTTTCGGCGCCGAGGCACACTCGGGCCATGGCCTGCACGGTTTCCACCGGGTACTGGCCCGACGCGCTTTCGGCCGACAGCATGACGGCATCGGTGTAGTCCAGCACTGCGTTCGCCACGTCGGAGACTTCGGCACGGGTCGGCATGGGGCTGGAGATCATCGACTCCATCATCTGCGTGGCAGTGATGACGACCTTGTTCAGCGTGCGCGCGTGCTGGATGATGCGCTTCTGGATGCCCACGAGTTCGGCGTCGCCCACTTCCACGCCCAGGTCGCCGCGCGCCACCATGACGCCGTCGCTGGCGCGGATCAGCGCGTCCAGGGCTTCGTCGTCGGCCACGGCTTCCGCGCGTTCGATCTTGGCGATGATCCACGCCTGACTGCCGGCGGCGGCAAGCAGGGTGCGGGCCTCGTCGATGTCGCTGCCATAGCGCGGGAACGACACGGCCACGTAGTCCAGTTCCATTTCAGCGGCCAGCTTGATGTCGACGCGGTCCTTGTCAGTGAGGCTGGGCGCCGACAGGCCGCCGCCGCGGCGGTTGATGCCCTTGTTGTTGGACAGCGGGCCGCCCACCGTGACGGTGGTGTGGACCTCGTCGCCTTCGACGCGGTCGACGACCAGCACGACGCGGCCGTCATCGAGCAGCAGCTCGTCGCCCACGCGGCAGTCGGTGACGAGTTCGGGGTAATCGATGCCCACGATGCTGGCAGTGCCCGCGTCCTTGGGATGCACGCGCGACAGCGTGAACGGCTGGCCCACCTGCAGATGCACCAGCTTGTCGACAAAGCGTGCGATGCGGATCTTGGGACCCTGCAGGTCGCCCATGATGGCAACGTAGCGGCCTTGCTTGGCGGCGATCTCGCGCACCATGCGCGCGCGTTCGCGGTGATCGTCCGCGCTGCCGTGCGAGAAGTTCAGCCGCGCCACGTCCAGCCCCGCGCGAATCATCGCGTCGATGCGTTCGGGCGACGAGGTCGAGGGTCCCAGGGTGGCGACAATTTTGGTGCGGCGCAATACAGGCATGGCGGTCCACTCTCGCAAAAACAACGAAAGCGCTATGGTACGCCGGCCGCGTTGCCACGGGTATCATGGGTGACATTTCCGACCCTCAACGCGCCCAACGACACCCGTGAAAATCGTCATCGCTCCCGACTCGTTCAAAGAAAGCGTTTCCGCGCCGGATGCGGCCGCCGCCATTGCGCGCGGCGTCAAGGCAGCCTTTCCCGGCGCGCATACGGTTTGCGTCCCGATGGCCGACGGCGGGGAAGGCACCGTCGAAGCCGTCCTCGCGGCCACCGGCGGCAAGGAGCGGCAGATCGCGGTCAACGACGCGCTCGGGCACAAGGTCGATGCCGTCTGGGGACTGCTGGAAGACGGCACCGCCATCATCGAGATGGCCGCTGCGGCGGGGCTTGAATTGATTGCACCGGCAAAGCGCGACCCGATGCGCGCCAGCAGCCACGGCGTGGGCGAATTGATGCGCGCGGCGCTGGACGCGGGCGCCACGCGCATCATCCTCGGCCTTGGCGGATCGGCCACCAACGACGCGGGCGCCGGCATGCTGACGGCACTGGGCCTGCGCCTGCTGGACGCGGGCGGCAACAGCCTGCCGCCGGGCGGCGGCGCGCTGGGGCAGCTTGCCTCGATTGACACACGCGGCCTGGACCCGCGGCTGGCGCAGGTCCGCATCGATATCGCCTCCGACGTCGACAACCCCTTGTGCGGTCCGCAGGGCGCCTCACATGTCTTCGGTCCGCAAAAAGGCGCGACGCCGGAACAGGTGCAGAAGCTGGACACGATGCTGGCCCACTTTGCCGACGTCTGCGCCCGGCATCTGAACGCGGATCACCGCGATGCGCCCGGCGCCGGCGCTGCGGGCGGCCTGGGTTTTGCCGCCAAGGCGTTTCTCAACGCGCACTTCCGCCCCGGGGTCGAAATCGTCGCGGAACTGGGTGGCCTGGCCGACGCGGTGGAAGGCGCAACGCTGGTTTTCACCGGCGAAGGCCGGATGGACGCACAGACCCTGCGGGGCAAGACGCCCGCCGGCGTCGCCCGGATTGCGCAGCGCGCGGGCGTACCCGTCGTAGCGCTGGCCGGCTCGCTGGGAGAAGGCTACGAGGCCCTGCACACCTGCGGCATCAGCGCCGCATTCAGCCTGGCCCCTGGCCCGATCACATTGCAGCAGGCTCTGGTGGACGCCGAGCGCCTGCTGACCGACCGGGCGCGGGACGTGATGCAGCTGTGGATGGCGGCGCAGAAACGCATGCTGTGATCCGGCAGCCGGCTGCCCTCGCCGTGCATGCCGGCGACGTTGCCGCCCCGCCTTAGCGCGGAAAATCAAAAAGGCCCCGAGGGGCCTTTTTATATTGCCTTGCCATACCGAAAGGACGTCAATCGCGCGCCAACACCCCGGCTTCGACCAGCGCATCCGACAGGCGGATGTAGCGGTCCACCGAAATATCCTCGGCGCGCGCGGTGGGCGCAATTTCAAGCGCTTCCCAGGGCACCTGCGGCGCCCAGTCAGCCAGCACCCGACGCAGCATCTTGCGGCGCTGCGAAAAGGCGCGCGCCACGACGGTTTCGAATGCGCGCTCGCTGATGGGCCGCAGGCGGTCCGCCGGCAAGGGCACCATGCGCACGATGGCCGACACCACCTTGGGCGGCGGATCAAAGGCCTCGGGCGGCACGTCGAACAGCTTGTGCATGCGATAGCGCGACTGCAGCATCACGGACAAGCGGCTGAAATCGCCGGAGCCGGGCTTGGCCACCATGCGGTCGATCACTTCGCGCTGCAGCATGAAATGCTGGTCGCGGATGTGATCGGCCCACGTCATCAGGTGGAACAGCAACGGGCTGGAGATGTTGTAGGGCAGGTTGCCCACAACGCGCAGCGCGCCGCCGAACTGCGAGAAATCCACCGTCAACGCGTCGGCCTCGACGACCGTCAGGCGCGAAGCCTCGAACTGCTTGCGCAGGCGGGCGGCCAGATCGCGGTCGATTTCGACGGCGGTGAGATGGTCCAGGCGCTCGAGCAGCGGCCGCGTCAGCGCGGACAGGCCTGGGCCGATTTCGACCACGGCATCGTCGCGGGCGGGCGCAACCGCCCGGACGATGGACTCGACGACGCTGTCGTCGGTCAGGAAGTTCTGGCCAAAGCGCTTGCGCGCCTGGTGTTGAGACATGAAAAGCCCGTAATGCGTTTAGCGGTTGTTCTGCTGGATCTTCTGCTGCTTTTCGAGGCGGTTGTCGACGTACGCCTGCGCACGCAGTTGCTCGAGCCAGTCTTCAAAGGCCGGTTGGGCACGGCGCTCGAACAGCGTCTGGCGGGCGCGCATGCGGGCCAGATCGTCGGTCGCATCGTGATCGCGGCGTTCTTCGACCTCGATCAGGTGCCAACCGAACGGCGTCTGCACGGGTTGGCTGATTTCGCCAGGTTGCAGCGCGTTCATCGCGGCCTCGAACGTCGGCACGGTTTCACCCGGGTTCAGCCAGCCGAGTTCGCCGCCTTGCGGCGCGGTGGCGTCCTGCGAATACTGGCGCGCCATTTCCTCGAACTTGGCGCTGCCGTTCACCAGACGCTGGCGAACCTGCTCCAGGCGCTGGCGGGCCAGTTCATCGCTCATGACGGTCGACGTCTTGATCAGGATGTGGCGCGCGCGCGTTTGAACGACCTGCGTGGGACCCTGCGGCGCCTGCGCGCGCGCGGCCGGCTGCGGAGCCGGTTGCGGAGCGGCTTGGGGCGCCGGTGCGCGAGCCGTGCGGCTGGGCGCGGGCTGGGCGGTGCCGCGGTCCATCACCTTGATGATGTGGAAACCGTTGCCGCTCTGGATGAGCTGGCTGACCTGGCCCTTCTGCAGGTTGCTGATGGCCTTGACGAAGAGGTCGGGCCAGCCGTCCAGCGGACGCACGCCCATGACGCCGCCCTGCAGCGCCTCGGGACCGTCGGACGCCGCCGCGGCAAGGCTGGCGAAGTCGTCGCCACGCTTGGCTTGCGCCAGCAGGCCTTCGGCCTTCTTGCGCAGCAGCGCCAATTGTTCCGGCGACGAGCCTTCGGGCACGCGCACCAGAATCTGCGCCAGCGCGTACAGCATGGGACCGGCGGGCGCGGCGGCCTGCTCGGGCGCGGGCTGCGGTTGCGCCTGGGGTTGCGGTTGCTGGGCCTGCGGGGGAGCCGCGCCGAAAGCCGGGTTGCGGCGTTGGTCCTTCAGGAAGGCGTCGACTTCAGCGTCGGAGATGACGATGGTCGAATCAACCGCGCGCTGACGCAGGCGATCCGAGCGGATCTCGTCACGCAGCGACTTGCGGTAACCGTCCCAGGACGTGCCGGCCTTCTCGAGCTCCTGGCGCAGTTGCGCCACGGTGATCTTGTTGCGCGCGGCGATGGCCTGGATGGCCGTGTCGATCTGGGCGTCATCCACGCGGATGCCGAGGCGGTCGGCTTCGTGGCGCTGCACGCGCTCCATGATGAGACGCTGCAGCACCTGGTGTTGCAGCGTCTGGTCGTCCGGCACCTGGATGCCACGCGATTTGAGTTCGCCTGCGATGCGCTGGGAAGCGTCGCGCAGTTCGCGCAGCGTGATCACATCCTTGTCGACGATCGCGGCAATGCCGTCCACGAACTGCTCGCCCTTGGGCGCGGGCGCTTCCTTGTTCTGCGCAGCCGGAGCGGCCTTGGCGCTGTTCGCGCCGCGGGCGGTCTGCTCGGCCGCATGAGCGGCGGGCAAGCCGGCGCACAAGGCCAGCAGCAGCGCATTGCCGGAGAGGCGGCGCAAAGAGTGCAACCTACGCATCATTCATACCTTTCAAATGTGGTCCCGGCCTGCGCGGGCGGCGTGACGCGCGTGTAACCGGGGATACTTCTGTTCAGCAGGTTCATCGGGTCGGTTCCGAGGGAACCCAGGCCCGTGAGCTCAAGCTGGAAGAACAGCGCGGAGTTGGTGTCCGCCGCCGATACGGCGTAGCGCTGGTAGACCACGCGGCCTACCCAGCAGCAGTCGCCCTTGTATTCCAGGCCGGCAATGGCCTGCGTCACGCGGGGAGATTCCGTCGTGTTGGCCACCGTGCTGGACGGACCAGAACGCAAAGAATAGTCCACCCGGCCCACGCCGTACCAGCGCTTGGTGAACGGCCACTGGACCGCCAGGCTGACCTGGTTCTGGCCTTGGGGCTGGTACGCGACGCCGGGCTGGGGATCTCGCTGATAGCGATAAGCGACCGCCACCGTGGTAAGGCGTTGCGGAGACCAGCGGGCACTGACAAGTCCTCGCGACCAGTTGCTGTCATACGGGTTGTAGAGCGCCGTGATATCGGTGCTAAGCGTGTCCGTCAGAGCGGCAGTTGCGCCCAGCAGGAAATCGGACCGTACGTTTTCACGCGGCGTTTCAAACGGCAGGGTGACTTTCTGATCTTCGAAGTAGAACCGTTGCGCCGCCGATAGCGAGAGCCGCTCGAAACCGGAATTTGCGTCCAGCCACCGCGTGGTCAGCGCCGCCGTAAGCTGATTGGCGTTCGCAATGCGATCCCAGCCGCCGGTGTATATGTTTTCCTCAAAAGCCTGCGAAAAGCTGAAGTCCGCCAAAGACGTGTCGTACACGGGCAACTTCGACTGGTCGCGGTACGGCACCCTGAGGTAGTACAAGCGGGGCTCGAGCGTCTGCGTAGACGCCTTGCCGAACAGCGACGTCTCGCGCTCGAAGATCAGGCCAGCATCCAACGACATGATCGGCACCGTGCGAGACTGCGACCGCGGCAGCCCGTCGGCCGACCCGCCATTCAGACCCAGCGTATCGACGCCGTACCATTTGGTCTGATATTGAGTGAAGTTGACACCCGCCTTCGGGATGATGAACCAGCCCGGCCTGACGATGGGATAGGAAACCGTCGGGTAGGACTGGAAGCGATCCCCATCCGGATAGCGGGGCGCGCCACTGAATTCGGGCCTTTTGAAGCGCACTGCGGTGGAAGTCCACTCTGCATCGAATCCGCCCCAGTCATAACGCGCGCCGCGCAAGTACAGCTCGGGCACCTTGTCATAGGGGGGCAGCAAAGGCGCGTCGGGGTCTTGCAGCGTTTGATACTTGAAGACCTGCGCGTAGGCGCTCCAGTAGCTTGAACCCCAGCCGACACGCGCGCGTTGCGGCAGGAAGGTCGTCGACGCCTGGTTCAGGCCAAGCTGGGATATATCCCGGAAGTAGTCGTCATCGGACACCCTGGCGATGTCCCAATCGGTATAGAAACCGTTCGACAACACCTGCTGGTGACGCCACCAATACATCCACCGATCTTCCCCGGTGATGTTGTCGTCGGGCAGATAGGTGCCGTCAATGGTGCCCATGAAGGTGGGCCGCATGTAGCGGAACTCGCCGCCCAGCTGGGTGCCGCGTTTGGAAAAGTAGCGCGGCTGCACCGTCAGGTCGTAATTGGGCGCCAGGTTGAAGTAGTACGGGATCGAAATGTCGAAGCCGCCCTGGCTGGTCGTGCCGTACGTCGGAATCAGGAAGCCCGACTTGCGCTCGCGCTTGACCGGGAAGGTCATGTAAGGCGATGCGAGGATGGGCACGTCCTTGAAATACAGCACGCCGCCGCGGGCCACGCCTTCGTTTTCGTCGAAGTCGATATCGACCGAATTGGCCTTGATGTACCAGGACGGGTTTTCGCACGGGCAGCCGCTGTACGTCACCGTGTGCAGCCGCATCTGCGACTTGCTGAAGATGTCCGCGTGGTCGGCGACGGCAAAGCCGCCCGTGGCGCCCAGCCAGAAGTTGGGCTTTTCGACTTCGCCGGAATACCGGTCCACGTTGAACGTGGCGTTCGGGCCGGTCACCAGCGTGCCGTCGCGCATCATGCGGGCGTTGCCGCGCACGTCGACCTTGCCGGTGTCCTTGCGGTAATTGATCTCGTCGCCCTTGATCACGCCGTCGATGCGGCGCACCTGCGCGTTGCCGGACAGCGTGAGCTCGTAGTCGGGGTCGCCCGAAATGGTGTCCGCTTCCATGAAAGCGGGAATGCTCTCGTCGGGCAACCGGTGCATGCGCAGACCCGGAGACGTGCGCAGCTGGGGGGTTGACGTGACCGACGGCGCGGAAGCAGCGGTGCCCGGGCTACCTTGAGCCTGGGCGGCTCCGGCGGCGACGCTGACAACAGAGAGGATCAACCACGGAACCTTGCGCACGAATGAAAACAGCCCTTTTAGACCACGGGAGAGCCGGACAAAGGCGCCCACGGGGGGCCAATGCTGACGGAAATGAGCCGGTATTATAGAGAAGCCGCGAACAACGCCCAGCCTTATGTTCGCCAAATCGAAATTTCCGCAATTTTGCCCTTCTGACACGGATCTTCCTTGAAAAACGATCACGACCCCCGCTTGGCGCAGGTGCGCAACTGGCTGCAAGGCCTGCCCCCTGCCCTGAACCTGGCCGTGGAGACGCTGCGCCCCGCGTCGGCTGACGCAAGCTTTCGCCGGTACTTCAGGCTGGACGCCGGATCGCGCACCCTGATTGTCATGGACGCCCCGCCCCAGCACGAGGACTGCCGCCCCTTCCTGCACGTGGACAAGCTGCTGGCGGATGCCGGCCTGAACGTGCCGGCGGTGCTGGCGCAGGACCTGGACCAGGGCCTGCTCCTGCTGTCCGACCTGGGCGAACAAACCTACTATCAGCGCATCCAGGATGGTCTGGACGACGCCCAGTTGCAGACGCTGTACCGCGAGGCGCTGGCCGCCCTGGTCAAGCTGCAAAAGGCCTCGACCGACGGCCTGGGCACCTACGACAGCGCGCGCCTGGCCGACGAGCTGAAACTGTTCCCCGAGTGGTACGTGCAGAAGCACCACGGCGTCACGCTGGACGACAAGACCGCCAATGCCCTGGAAAAGATCTTCGCCCTGCTGTCGGCCAGCAACGGCGGGCAGCCCCACGTGCTGGTGCACCGCGATTTCCATTCGCCCAACCTGATGGTCTGCGACCAGCCGCAGTACGGCCCCAACCCGGGGGTCATCGACTTCCAGGATGCGCTGGCCGGCCCCATCACCTACGACCTGGCGTCGCTGGTGACCGACGCCCGGACCACCTGGGAAGAACCGCAACAGCTCGACTGGGCGATCCGCTACTGGGAAATGGCGCGCGCGGCCGGCCTGCCCGTCGACGCCGATTTCGCCGAATTCCACCGCGCCTATGAATGGATGGGCCTGCAGCGCAACCTGCGGATCCTGGGTGTCTTCGCGCGCCTGAACCACCGCGACGGCAAGGCGCACTACCTGGCGCACATGCCGCGCGTGAACGGCTACGTCCGCCAGGTGGCGCAGCGCTACGGCGTCTTCACGCCGCTCCTGCGCCTGCTGGATCGCCTGGACGACCGCCAGGTCAGCGTCGGATACACGTTCTGATGCGCACCATGATCCTCGCCGCGGGTCGCGGCGAACGCATGCGCCCGCTGACCGACCGCCTGCCCAAGCCCATGCTGCCGGTGGGCGGCAAGCCGCTGATCGTCTGGCACCTGGAACGCCTGGCCGCGGCCGGTATCCGCGACATCGTCATCAACCACGCCTGGCTTGGCCACGAGATCGAACGCGGGCTGGGCGATGGCGCCGCGCAGGGCGTGCGCATCCGCTATTCGGCCGAAGCCACCGCGCTGGAAACCGCCGGCGGCATTGCGCAGGCGCTCCCCCTGTTGGGCGACGACCCGTTCCTCGTCATCAACGGCGACATCTGGTGCGACTGGGATCCGGCCGCCGCGCCAGACGCCGCGAGCCTTGTGGCGCGGGGCGGCGCCTGGCTGCTTTTGGTGAACAACCCCGCGCACCATCCTGCCGGCGACTTCGTCCTGACGGCTGATGGGCGTGTGCTGGCCCACGGCGAGCCGCGTTTGACCTTTGCCGGCGTGGGCGTCTACCATCCTTCGTTGTTCGCGGACGTCCCGCGCGGCGAAGCAGCGCCGCTGGCGCCGCTGCTCAGGCAGGCGATGGGCCAGGACCAGGTGCACGGCGCCCGGCATGCGGGCCGATGGACGGATGTCGGCACCCCGCAGCGGCTTGCCGACCTGGACGCGGAACTGGCTGGCACGGCCGCCTGACAGGGCTGTCTGACAGGGCTGGCTGACATCCACATATTTCACAATATCAAGGTGCGCAACGAGGCTTGTCTGCGCACCATCGCCCCCGGCTAACGGGGTATTCTCTGACGCTTTGGCATGCGCGCGCCGCTTGCCCACAGGCATAAACACAGGAAGTTTTCTAGGAATGGGGATGTTTGGAAGATCGCAACGGGCCACGTTCAAGCCCTCCGTATACCAGCCGGGGCAACGCACGCGCCGCATGCCGCGCTGGCTCGTCCTGCTGATGGTTGGCATTGCGCTTGGCGCGGGCGGTGTGCTCTTCCTGCAAACCAATTACGGCCCGCAGCGCCTGACCGTCGAACAATCCGAACAGCTGCACAGCGAGCTCAGCGCCTCCAACATGGAGCGCCAGCGCCTGCAGACCCAGCTTGAAGAAGCCACCCAGCAGCGCGACGCCAACAAGGCCGGCCACGAAAAGCTGACCACCGACCTGGCGGAATCCCGCGCCAAGATCGAAACGCTGAACAAGGAACTGGTGCTGTTCCAGGACGCCATGCCGCCCGATCCTCGCGGCGGCAACATCGGCATCCGATCGGCCAGCTTCAAGCGCGCCCCCGGCCTGCTGGACTATCAGGTGCTGGTGATGCGTGAAGACCGCACGGGCGCGCCCTTCAAGGGCACGCTGACCTTCGCCATCGAAGGCTCCTACCCCAACGGCCGCGCCGCCACCGTGACCCCGGAAGGCCCCGCGCTCACGGTCGACCGCTACGACTACGCGCTGGGCCAGCTCAAGCTGCCCGACGGGTTCACCGCACGGGTCGTGGTGCTGCGCGTGCTGGACCCCAACCAGAAACAGCAGGCGATGCGCATCTACAACGTACGCAACTGAGGCGTGCGCAACTAAAAGCATGTGCCACTGAAGGCCCCTTTCCCGGCCTGACCTGGCCCCCAAAACCCGCCCCTCGGCGGGTTTTTTATCGTCTTCAAAATTTGGTTGCGTGCGCAACATACCAGGAATATAGTTGCGCAAACAACCAAATTCTGGAGACGGCATGACGCTCCCTTCGCATGTTCCCGTCCTGATCGCCGGCGGCGGTCCGGTCGGTCTGACCCTGGCCGCCCTGCTCGCCGAGTACGGCATTGCCTCGCTCACCATCGAGGCCGATGAAGGCTACTGCAGCGGCAGCCGCGCCATCTGCATGTCGCGCCGGTCGCAGGAAATCCTGGGCTGGATCGGCGCCGACCGGCCGCTGATCGACACCGGGCTGGCCTGGACAGGCGGGCGCAGCTATTACCGCGACCGCGAAGTCCTGCACTTCCAGATGCCGCACGATCCCCTGCAGCGGTATGCCCCGATGGTGAACATCCAGCAGTTCTACGTGGAAGAATTCGCGCACCAGGCCATGCAGCGCCATCCCGGCCTCGCCACCCTCGCCTGGTCAGCACGCGTCACTGCCGTGCAGCCCGGTCCCGACGGCGTATCGGTCGAGGTGGAGGCGGGCGGCGCCCGTCACACGGTGCGCGCCGACTGGCTCGTCGCCTGCGACGGCGGCCGCAGCACCGTCCGCGAATCCATGGGCCTGAAGCTCGAAGGCATGCAGTACGAAGGCCGCTACGTCATCGTCGATATCGAACAGGAATCGCAACGGCCCGTCGAGCGCCTGGCCTGGTTCGATCCCCCATCCAATCCCGGCTCCACGCTGCTGATGCACCGCCAGCCCGGCAACATCTGGCGCGTCGATTACCAGATCCGCGACGACGAAGACCCCGACGATGCCGTCAAGCCGGAAAACGTGCTGCCGCGCGTGCAAAGCCATCTGGACATGATTGGCGAGACCGCGCCCTGGAAGCCGCTCTGGATCTCCATCTACAACGCCAAGTGCCTGACGCTGGACCGCTACCGCCACGGCCGCGTGCTGTTCGCGGGCGACGCCGGCCATCTCGTGCCGATCTTCGGCGTGCGCGGCCTGAATTCCGGGCTGGACGACGCCGGCAACCTGGCCTGGAAACTGGCGTGGGTGCTGAAGGGCCAGTCGCCCGACACCCTGCTGGACAGCTACAGCATCGAGCGCGTTCATGCCACGCGGCAGAACCTGGCCTATGGCGCCAAAAGCACGGAATTCATGGCGCCGCCGGATTTCGGCTTCCGGCTCATGCGCGACGCCGCGCTGCGCCTGGCCCTGGTGGACGACGGCGTGCGGTCGCTCATCAATCCGCGCCAGTCCGCACCTATCTCCTATGACACCTCACCGCTGAACCGCGAGGACCGTGCGCCCGAAGCCGGCCCCGCCGCCGCGCCCGGACAGCCCGCGCCCGACGTGCTGCTGCAAGACGGCGAATCCCCGCAGTACCTGACCGCCAGCTTTGGCGCGGGCTTCGTCGCGCTGGCCATAGCGCCCGATGCGGCGTTGTCGGCGGCGTTGGACACACTGGCCGCCGACACGCAAGACGCGCCCCAGCCACTGCGGGTGCTGCGGGCAGGCGAAGGCGGACTGGCCGACCCGCACGGCCAGCTTGCCGCGCGTTACGGCAATCAGGCAGGCGCGGTCTACCTGCTCCGTCCGGACGGTTACGTGCTGGGCCGTTGGATCGCGCCCGCCGCCGCTGAACTGCGCGCCGCGCTGGCGCCCTACTACCCCTCGCTGCACGTGAACGCCACCCCGAAAGGCCAAGCATGAACAACGAATCTCTGGATCAGGTCTACACCAGCATGGCGCAGGCGCTGACGCGCGTCGGCGAATCACGCGCGCCGCTCTTTCTGTCGATACTCGGCTTGTCCTTGCTGAGCCGCCTGCCTTCCACGCAAGACGCGCTTGCCCTGCTGGCGCAGGCCGAAGCCGCCAGCCTCGAGGACGGCGCTATGGCAAACTATCCGGCCTCATCTTCCGCGGGCGCAGATCCCGCCCGCCCGACGTGAAAACGCCCCCGCTGGAACGATTCCTGACTTACCGCCTGCACGTGCTCAACAAGATCACGGACCGGGACACGAATCGGGCTTACTTGAAGGATTGCGACATTCCTCTGGGCGAGGCGCGGTGCCTGGCCGCCATCGGCCGGTTTGCGCCGCTCTCGGTCAATGACCTGGCGCGCGCCGCCAACCTGAACAAGGGCCAGGCCAGCCGCTCCGCGCAAGCACTGGTGGATCGCGGGCTGGTGGAAAAAACGGTGTCGGCGTCAGACGGACGCGGCGTCGTGCTGGCGCCAACCGCCGAGGGCCTGACGCACTACCGGCGCATCATCGACCTCATCGCGCACCGCAACGAAGAGATCTTCGGCTGCCTGACCGCCGACGAACAGCGGCAGTTCGGCGATATGCTGGACCGCCTGATCGGCCATCTGCAACCCGAGGCCGGCGACGCCACGGACTGAGCGCGGCGGCGGCCTAATTCAGGGCTGTGCTTTCGGCGCCGTCGCGCCCGCGTGCTCGGCGGCTTCGTCCATGAACTGCGCCATCCGCACGTCCAGCTCGGTCACGCCGCCAGCGTCATGCGTGGTCAGCGTGACGTCCACGCGGTTGTAGACGTTGGTCCACTCGGGGTGATGGTTCAGCTTTTCCGCGAACATCGCCACCCGCGCCATGAAACCGAACGCGGCATTGAAGTTGGGAAAGCGGTAGCGCTTTTCGATGGCATCGCGCCCAGCCACGGCCTGCCAGCCAGTGAGCGCGGCGATCGCGATATCGGTGCCGATGCGGGCGGGGGGAAAATCGCTCATGACAGACTCCGTAAAGAAAGGCGGCGGCGCATCGCGCCAGCCGCCTGTCAGCAAATGACGCGCCCGCGTTTATTGCTGGACCGCGTACAGGTAGATCTCCACGCGCCGGTTCAGCGCGCGCCCTTCGGCGGTCGCATTGTCGCCGATCGGGTCGTTCGGACCACGGCCTTCCACCGTCATACGCGTGCCGGCCACGCCCTGCTTGGCCAGATAATCCGTCACGCTCCTGGCGCGGTTCACCGACAGCGTCTGGTTGTGCGCCAGCGCACCGGTGCTGTCGGTATGGCCGACCACCTTGGCCCGCAGTTCAGGATGCTGATTCAGCGAACGCGCCACGCTGTCCAGCACCGGCAGCAGCGCCGGCTTGAGCTGCGTCTTGTCCGTATCGAACGACACGCCGCTCGGGATGTTGACCTTCAGGCTGCCGTCGGGCATTTCGACGACGTCGATGCCGAGCGATGACGCGCCGGACTTCTGCACGTCATCCTTCACGACCTTCCAGTTGTAGCCCACCAGGCCGCCCGCCACCGCGCCGATGCCGGCCCCGATCGCAGCGCCCTTGCCGTGCCCGATCAGCGCGCCGATGCCCGCGCCCAACGCCGCGCCCGCGCCCGTACCGACAGCGGTATTCGTTTGCTGTTGCGTCGCGCAACCGGCCATCAAGGCACCCGCCGCCACAATCACGGCGATACGGTTGAGTGTTCTTCTTGAATTCATGGCAACCTCCACTGTCCATCCATCCAGATGCCGGATCATTCCGGCGTGGATCATGCTAGCAAGGGGAAATGGGGCGCCGGGCAACATTTTGTACGCAGCCAACGCTAAGATGGCGCTTCCGATGGAGAAACCCATGTCCGTGGCGCGCACCTACTTCTTCAACAGGATGGCCGGCGACGAACTCGCCCGCTTGTGCGGCGCAAAAGCGGATTTCTTCCTTGAAAACGTCGACGACCTGGAACTCGCCGTCACCCGCCTCCAGGCCTTGTGCCGCGACGCAGGCATGAGCAGCGCGGTGGTGCGTGCCCCGCTCAATCCCGCGCCCGGAATCGGCGATCTGGTATCGGCAGCCGTGCCATTGCTTGGGCTGATCTGGACCTCCGCCAAGACGGTGGGCTCCGCGGTTCATCGTCAAGCTGACGTGAGCTTGCGCCTGACGTCGAACACGTCGATCAGCGTCGTGTTCTCGGATTCGGCCCGTGTGCCGACGATCCGGTAGGCCACGCCGTCGCGGACCATCGGCGGTGCGATCACCCGCGCCGGCCAAACACCATCGCCAGCCCGAACAACGCCCCCAGCCCGCCCACGATGGCCAGCGACACCGATGGCTCGCGCAGGTTCAGCGCCATGATGGCCGATCCCGCGCCCAGGGCGGTGATTGCCAAGCCGACCAGACGCCCCGCCGTGGACCCATAGAAATGCGTGCGGCGCGCCGCCTGCGTGCCTGCAGGCTGGCGCTTCTGCCACGCCGTCAATGCCTGTTCGAATTCGCGCAGCAGGCGCTCGCGCCTGGGCAAGTCCGCCGCGCTGACCAGCAGGGTCGGCAGACCGGGGCGGACCAGTTTCAGATAATCGTCCGTGCCCCAACTAGCCAGATCTTTGAAGGCAACGGGTTTGCGGCGCGAGAACTCCAGCCCTTCGGCCGTCACCTTCACGTCATTGCGCGTGGGAAATCCCCTGAACGCCACCAGCGGCGGCACGAGAAGGCCCAACACGGCAAGCACGGCAGCCAGCCCGATCGGCCCGCGGTTGAAGACCACGAGCATAAAGCTGCCTGCCGCCAGCGCGAACGCCAGGGGCACCGACAACTGGTGCCATCGCGTATAGACCGACACCGGGATCCGTTCGTTGCTGTTCATGCGTGCGCCTTGTCAGTTAGTCGCTCTTACAAGATTTGAACCGCCGGGGCCCATGGGCACCGAGCGGATGTCGGGCATGCGATCCGGGTCGGGCCAGTATTCGACCTTCAGGATCGCTTCATTGAAAATATCGTCATCGACCAGCACCTCCGTGCGCAGCACCCCGCGGCCGCTGCTCACATTGAACTGAACCGACTCGTCCCAAGGCTTGGCGGTGAACTCGATGGATTGGCTGCGATCCTTGCGTATCCAGCGCCAGGCATCCGCCCACCCGGGACGGGAGGTCATATTGTCGACGTAGTTATCCACACGGTCGGCCCAGGTCTCCTCGCGCGGGCGCCCCTGCACCCATTGCATATCGGATGGTCCACGCGGCAGCAGATCCGGGTCCGTCGCGCGCGGGGATCCCTTGCTTGCCACGATGACGCTGATGCCCGGTCCGACGAGCTTCAGGATGTATGCGTAATCGCTGTGTTCGGTATAGCCCGGCATCACCACGTCCAGCACCAGACGATCGCGGCCAAAGATTTCCCCCTGCTTAAAGCCCTTCCACTCCAGCATCACGCGCACGCCGAACACGGCCCAGTTGAAATCCTCAAGTTCCTCTTCCCGGGTCGAATAGAGTTCGCGATCCTTCACGTCCGAGAACTGCGCGGAGCGCATGCAGCAACGCGTGAACCAGATTTCCAGTTCGCTTTCCTTGGCGCTGTCGCCCCAGAATTTGAAGTACAACCCGGCAGCCAGAAGGCACAGGCCCAGCGCAATCCAGCCCCACACGGGAATACCCAGCAGCACCGTGCCGCCGCTGGTAAGGCCGACCATCGCGCTGCCAAAGCCCCCCGCGCCCGCCACCACCCCGGCCGTGCTGAATGCGCCGCCCAACGAAACCAGGGCGGTGGCCACGCCGGTCAACCCGGACAACAGCAGGAACACGGATGAGGTGGCATAGGCGTTGCCCGCCTCGTAGTTCTTCACATCGTACTGGTCGATCGCATTCAGCGCGTTGTTGGCGCCGTCGACGAACGTGGCCGCTGCCGCAAACACGGCGCCGGCCGTCCGCACCGCAGTCAGGCGCATGTTCAATTTCAGATTCATCGTGAAGGCGGTGTTGGCGCCCACGCGTGCACCGATCGCGCCCGCGGTCACTTCGATCGCGACGCTGCCCACGCCCAACACCCCCGACGTGATGCCGAACCATGCCTTGCGCGCGGCCTTGGCGTCCTGCACGACCTGCGCGTTGCGCAAATCCGAGACCGACGCATACAGCGCCACCAGCGTCAGCACGCCAGTCGCCCCCGCATTCGCGCCGTCCTTGGACTTTGCCCACTTGACCAGGCCCGCCAGCGGCGACATGGTCGGTGCGGGCAGCGCCAGCACGGGCGCGGGCGCCGGTAGCGCAAGCGCCGGCGATGGGCCGCCGCCGGGACGGGGCGGCGCCGCCGCCGCGGCGTTCAACTGCGCATCCACTTCCTCGGGAATGATGTAGTTGAGCGTGACCGGCGTGGAGCGTTCGGCCTGCGTGCCCATCCAGCCGGACTGCATCTGCTTGCTCGCACCGAGGCCCTCGCTGCTGCCCGCGCCCACCGTCACCGTCGCCGGGTTCGGTTCCCAGACAATCTGGTGCATGTCCGCGATCATCCGCGGCAAGGTGGTCGTATGCGTGCGCACGGCCATCACGATGTTCATGCGCGCCGACATCGTCAGCGTGACCCGCGCCGCGACGCGTTCGGCGATGGGGTCGCCCGCCAGGGTCAGCCGCAGCAGCTGCGTCGCCATGAACCGGCCGATCGCCGCGCCAGCCACCCGCATCGGCGGCAACTGGCCTTTGGCCGCCCGCGCCTTGATCCAGTCGTTGTAGCTCTTGATCATCCTGCGGACATTGGAGACCTGCTTGGAGATCACCTTGCCCTTGGCCTCGCGGTCCAGGAAACCCAGCAGCTCGCCGTCGTTCGCCGCCAGCGCGCGCCAGATCGCCGCATAGGTGCTGTCGCTGTCCTCGTCCTTGAGCGAATCGTCGATGGCCTTGTGTTCGCTTTCGATCGCGCCCGCGCCATCCACGCACAGCGCCATGTCCTCTTCCAGCCGCTCGCCGGCCGCGGCGTCCTTGGGCGAATAAGCCTTGAGCGCCAGCCAGAACGCTTCGCGGCCATACCACCACGCCCAGTCCTTGCCCGCCCCTTCGATCTTCTCGCGCATGCGGTCGATCGCGACCTTGTTGTCGCTGAGCGTCTTGGCGACCTTGCCCGTATCGACACGTTCGCGCAGGCGCCGGATCTCGTCGCCCGTGTTGCCCATCTGCTTCTGCAGGCCGTCGATGATCTGCGCGACGCCCACTTCGCGCATGCGCGTGGGGTCCAGATGGTGTTCGGCCAGCTCGCCCATGCATTTGTTGCGCCACGTCGCCACGTCGGCCAGGATGCCGACGGGGTCGCGCAGCGCGAGCACGATGCCGCCCTTGGGCGTCATCTGCCGCATCTTGGCCGCAACGGCCGCGCCCTGCCCGCCGAACACGTTGACGGCCGGGGACAGCGTATTGCTGAACAGCGTGGCGGCGCCGGCCGCGTCGCGGAACTCGATCGAGTGCTTGGCCAGATTGGCGCCGTCCTCGGCCACGCGGTAGCCGGTCTCGGGCTTGGGATATCCGCCGCCCCACACCGCCTTGGCGTCCAGCTCCACCATGATCTTCTTGCGCCAGCGTTCGTCGCGGGTCAGATCGCGGCGGATGTCGCGCGTCCACCATACGCGCGAATACCCCACCCACACCGTGCGAGACGCGTTGGCCGGCGCCTCCACATTGATCAGCGTGGATTCCAGGCCGTGCCCCTCGCGCGTGCAGGTGAACGTGGGCTGTTCGGACGGACGGTTGTCGTCGTCGACCGGCACTTCCTTCATCTGGCCAGTCGCCGTCGCCGCGAAGGCGCGCCAACCGTAGCTGCGGCGCGGATCCCAGATGTAGACGTAGCCGGCGGTGATGGCGCGCAGCATGTAGGCGCCCTGGCGCATGGTCTCGTAGTACAGCTCCGGTTCCATGTACACGCCGTCGGGCAGGTCGTTCTTGCCGCCCGGCACATAGGCGATCCGCATGGGCAGGATGGGCAGGCCCGGCCGGCCGCAGAACTTGCCCTTGCAGGGCAGCGCGTCGTAATCAGTCGTCATGCTTGCAGATCCTCCCGCGCCTGCGCCTCGTGCGCAAACGCCTGCCAATCCTCGTCGTCCATGTCCTCGGCGGCGCGATACAGGCGGCCGCCTTCCTCGCGCACTTCGCGCAGCAACGCCAGGAACGAGGGCGCGCATTCCAGCGGCGCGTCCAGTCGCACGCGCCAGGCCGCGAACAGCGCCGCGTCCTCGTCATCGGCGATGCCGCACGCCGCGGCGGCATCCAGCGCGCGCCGTACCGCCTCCAGCGCCGGCGTCTCATAACGCAGCCCTTGCGCGTTCAGCCGTTGCAGGACGGCGTTGACGCGGCCCAGCCGCGCCAGACGCGGCCAATCGGGCGTGACGGTCTGCATCGGGCCGCGCGCGTCCGGCAGCGTCTGCCACTGGCCGAACCCGTCCACGCTCATCCACGTGACGCCCTCGATCCAGGAGGCCGGCGCGGTGCCCGCGTACAGCTCGCTCTGGAACTGCGTCGTGCGCGGGTCCCAGAACCGCAGGATGCGCACGCGCCCCTGCGCATCGCGCAGGCGCGCGCGCAGCACCAGGCGCTGCGCGACCTCGGCCAGCGGCAGATCGGTGGCCAGCCATGCCGACATCGAGCGCGGCCGTTTGGCCGCCGGCGCCGGACGCACGGCCTCGTCCACCGCCAGCCGCAGGCTGCGGTTGATCAGACGTTCGTGCTGCACTTCATCCGGCACCTCGGCCAGATACAAGGGCGGCGCGCTTGCCCCTTGTGAAATCAGGTCGACCTCGCAGCGCCGCAGACCGGCCGATGCGATGTTCTCGCCCAGCGGATCGGCCAGCGTCGAATCGCACAACAGCAGCACCCGGCGGTCGGCGCGCGCGTCCAGCACCGCGCGCAGGCCCGCAATGGCGTGCTCGACGCGGGCCTCGGCGGCGGGCGTCCAATACTCGCGCTGGCGGGTCGTCATGTCCAACGTCATGTCCAACGTCACATCCTTCGTCATGCCGCCAGCGCGCCGCTGCCGGCCGCGTCTTCGAGCGCCGCGGCGCAGCCTTCCATGTCGCCCTGCGGCGGCTGCGCGGGTCCGGCGCCGCTTTGCGGTCCCACCCAGTTGTGCACACCGGCCTTCAGTTCCACCTTGCCGGGCGCATGCAGCTGGATGCCGCCACCCTCGATCCGCATGTACGCGCCCGCGGCCGTCGCCAGCACCTTCTTGGACGCATTGACGTCCACCGCGCCCTGCGCCGACGCCAGCGTCACCGCCTTTTCCGCCGCCAGCCGCATGCGCGCCTTCTGGCTCTGGAGCCGCAGCTTTCCACCGGCGGCGTGCAGGCGGATGCCTTGCTCTTGCACCGCCCTTCCGCTGCCGCCCAGTCCCTTGGTAAAGAGCGCGACGCCCTGCGCCACGCACATCGCCAGATTCGCGCCCGCCGCCCAGTTCACGTCCGGGGCAATCTGGCACAGCGTGGCGCCGGCCACCGTGTACGCGTTATGCGGCGTGTATTGCCCGATTCCGCTGGGCGCGCTGACCTGGATGTGCGGCTGGGTGTAGGCCGGCACATTGTGTTCTGCGTCGGACTTGGTGCCTTCGATGATCTCGCGCACTGCATTCAGCTCGTTCAGCGCCCGCGGCTTGTCGTTGTCGCCGGGCAACAGGGCCTCCTGGCGGCCGGCCGTTGCGGACAGCTCGGCGGCCTGCTCGATGGACTTTTCCATTTGCTGGATGGCCTCTTCGCTGTCCAGCAGGCCGCCCGTTGCGTCCTCGCGCTTGTGGGCGCTGATAAGCAGGCCTTCCCCCGCCCGCAGCGCCAGCGCCTCGGCCGTCGCCAGCTCGGCGCCATGGCCCAGGTCCGACAGCCGCTCGTTGTCGCGCTGCTGCTTCAGGTGCCCCAGGTTCAATCGCGATTCGGCCTGCGTGGTCGAGGCCGTCAACCGCGACTGGCCCGGCGTGTCGTCCTGCACGAGCTGGTTGTAGCCGCCCATGCCCTGTCCGCTGGACGCCAGCGCCTGGGTCTTGAAGCCCGACATCACCGCGTTGTGCGCGTGCCCCGCCTCGCTGCCCGCGAACCAGGCGGGCGCATTGCCGGTCGCCTTGGCCGCGCCGCCCTGCACCTGGTTGTTCGCGGCGTTTTCAGTGCCCGCGCCGTTGTACAGCGCGCCCACGACGACAGGCCGATCGATATCGCCATGCAGGAACTGCACCAGCACCTCCTGCCCCAGCCGGGGAACGAAATGCCCGCCCCAGTCCGATCCGGCGACGGGCTCGGCCACACGCACCCAGGTGCCCAGCGCCTCGCTGGCGGGCGCATTGTCGTCGCCGGCCGGATGGTCCTGCCGGCTGCTGGACGCACTGCCGCGCTGCCAGTGGAACTGGATCTTGATGCGATGATCGCGGTCGGTGTGCACCGAGTCGCCGGCGCCCACCACCAGCGCAGTCTGCGCGCCATGCACGGTGGGGCGCGGATGCAGGCGCGCGCCGTGGCCATCGCGTGTGCTGGGCCGGTACTCCAGCGTGGCGGCAATGGCCTCGAAGCGATTGCGATAGAAGTTCGCCGCCTCGCCATCCGCCTTTTCCACAGCCCCGCCGCCCGCCGCGCCCAGCGCCTGCGCCACGGCCTGCCCGAGGCTTTCGTCGAAGTTGTTGCGCGCTTCGTGGCGGATGCCGATGACCACGAAGTCCGCCCCTGCGCCTTGCGAGGGCTCCCAATGGCCGGTCAACGTGAAGCGCTGACCCGGCGCCAGGGTGCGCACGGTGCCTCCGCCCTCGAACAACGACTGGCGAACGCGCTGCGCGGCCAGCGCGTTGTGCGCCAGCCGCTCGCCCTGCGCGCTGTCTTCGTACAGATACTGCCCGGGGTAATCCGAGTCGGCCAGTTCCAGCGCATTGGCGAACTTGTCTTCGACCTGGGCGCTGACCTTGCGCGCCTGCATGGCGCGATAGTCCCAGGTGGCCAGCCGCACGGCATTCGTGCGCCATGCGCGGTGCTGGCGCCAGGCCTGGATGGAGTCCTGTTCCTCGGTCGCATCGGCGCGCTGGAAGGGCATGCTGTCCTGCGGGCCGGTCTCGAATGCGCCGTTGTGGTCGGCGATCACGATCGTATGCGTACCGGGTTCCCCGTCGCCGCCTTCATGTTCGACCCAATAGAACAGCCCCTCTTCCGCCAGCAGACGCTCCACGAAAGCGAAGTCGGTTTCGCGATACTGAATCGTCAGGCTGCGCTTGGCGTAAGCATCGCGATCCTTCACTTCCCAGCGCCATTGGGGCGCAAGCGCACCCTGGCCCTTGTAATCGCCAAACACGCTGTCGACGATGTCGATCACCGACAGGTCCTGAAACGCAAAACTGTCGCGCCGCTGGCGCAGCAGCGCGAGCCATGGCTCGATGCGCAGGCGGTAGCGCGCAAAGCCGCCATTGGCGCCCTCGAAGCGCGCCTCGGTCACCACGCCGCACCACACGCGGTGTTGGTCCCGGCCCAAGGCGGTCTGCAGCTTGACCTGCGCGGACTGGCCGATCAGCGACTTCAGCGGGATGTGGGCATCACCGGACAGCGCATCCACGTCCAGCACGAAGCCGCCGCTGCTCAACTGCTCCCGGCCCTGCAGCCGCTCGGCCAGCAAGGTGTCCGGACCCAGCGGCGTGGCCAGGTCCAACAGGCGATCGGCCTGCGTAAAGCCTGCGCCCAGCGGGCCGGCGGCAGCGGATTCAAGGGCCATGTCTGCGTCTCCCTCGTCAGCTCATCCGGAACCGGAACTCGCCGTTCTTGCCCGCGGTCACACGGATCTTGGCGATGGCCTCACCCTGCGACATGCGGCCAAGCACCTGCTCCGCGATCTCCGGCAGCAGCGCGCCGTTCAAAATATGGTCCACATTGCGCGCGCCCGTGTCGACCTCGGTGCAGCGGGCCAGCACGGCTTCCACCAATCCGTCGTCCCAGTCGAACGCCGCGCGGTGCGTGGCCTGGACGCGGCGCGCGATGCGGCCGAGCTTCAGGCCAATGATGTGCGCCAGCGCGTCGTCGTCCACCGGGTAGTAAGGAATCGTCTTCATGCGGCCCAGGAATGCCGGCTTGAACGCCTTGTACAACTGCGGCGCCAGCAGTTCCGCCAACTGCTCCGGCGACGGGCGTTCACTGGCCGGCTTGTTCAGGCAGGCCTGCATGATGGTGCTGGACCCCACGTTGGACGTCAGGATGATGAGCGTGTTGCGAAAGTCGATCTCGCGCCCCTCCGCATCGTCCATCACGCCCTTGTCGAACACCTGGAAGAACAGTTCCAGCACATCGGGATGGGCCTTTTCTATCTCGTCCAGCAGCACCACGCTGTAGGGCTGGCGCCGCACCGCCTCGGTCAGCACGCCGCCCTCGCCGTAGCCGACATATCCGGGCGGCGAGCCCTTTAGTCCGGAAATGCTGTGGGCCTCCTGGTATTCGCTCATGTTGATCGTGACCAGCTTGCGCTCGCCGCCATAAAGAATGTCGGCCAGCGCCAGCGCCGTCTCGGTCTTGCCCACGCCCGACGGGCCCACGAACAGGAACACGCCCTTGGGCTTGTCCGGATCTTCCAGCCCGGCGCGAGCCGTGCGCACACGCTGCGCGATGGCATGCAGCGCGTGGTCCTGGCCGATGACGCGCTCGGCCAGCATGGGCTGCAATTGCAGCACGGTGCGGATCTCGTCGTTCACCATGCGGCCCAGCGGAATGCCGGTCCAGGCCGAAATGATCTCGGCCACGATCTGGGCGTCCACGCAGGCGGGCACCAGCGGCTGCTCGCCTTGCAAGGCGCGCAGCTCGTCCATCAGCCCGGCCAGGCGCTGCTGCTCGGGCGTAAGCGGCGCGGGCGCCGGCTTGCGGCGGCCGGAAGCCGGCGCGGCGGGTGGCGCCGCGGAAGCGTCCGCGTTCGGCGCATCCTGGCCCTGGGCTTCCAGTTCGGCGCGCAAGGCCTGGATCCTGTCGACCAGCGCCATCTCGGCCGCGTGGCGCCCTTCCGCCTCGGCCAGCGCCGCTTCCACGCTGGCGATCTCCGCGTCCAGTTCTGCCAGCCGCGCCTGCGGCGCCCCCGTGGCGGCCTCGCGCCGCAGGGCCTCCCGTTCGGTGCGCAGCCGCGTCAGACGATGGCGCGCGTCGTCGATCAGCGCCGGCGTGGCGCTGCGGCCCAGCGCCACGCGCGCGCAGGCGGTGTCGAGCACGCTGACGGCCTTGTCCGGCAACTGACGGCCCGTGATGTAGCGATGCGACAGCCGCGCGGCCGCAACAATGGCCTCGTCCAGGACGCGCACACCGAAGTGGCGTTCCATCAGCGGCGCCATGCCACGCAGCATCGACGCCGCCAGCGCTTCGTCCGGCTCCTCGACCTTGACGACCTGGAAGCGCCGCGCCAGCGCGGCGTCCTTCTCGAAGTACTTCTTGTATTCGCTCCAGGTCGTGGCGGCGATGGTGCGCAGCTCGCCGCGCGCCAGGGCGGGCTTGAGCAGATTGGCGGCATCGTTCTGGCCCGCCTGCCCACCCGCGCCGATCATCGTGTGCGCCTCGTCGATGAAAAGAATGATGGGCGACGGGCTCTTCTTGACCTCGTCGATCACGTTCTTCAGCCGGTTCTCAAATTCGCCTTTCACGCTGGCGCCGGCTTGCAGCAGGCCCATGTCCAGCACGCGCAACGTGACGCCGGCCAAGGCGGGCGGCACGTCGTCCGCGACAATGCGCAGCGCCAGCCCCTCGACCACCGCAGTCTTGCCCACGCCCGCCTCGCCGGTCAGGATGGGATTGTTCTGCCGCCGGCGCGTCAGGATGTCGATCATCTGGCGGATCTCGGCATCCCGCCCAATGACCGGATCGATCTTGCCTTCCCGCGCACGCTCGGTGAGATTGGTCGTGTACTGGTCCAGCGCGGGCGTCTGCGACAAGCCCGGCGCGGGCTGCCCGGGCGCTTCTTGCCCACCCGCGTCATCGGCCAAGCCCACCGCTTGCCCCGTCTCCTCCGACCCTTGCGTCAGGGCGGCGAAATCGTGCTTCAGTTCGTCCAGCCGGAACGATTCGAACAGCGGCGAGCCCCGGCGCGCCAGTTGCGCCAGGTCCGGCTCCGTCAGCAACGCCAGCAGCAGATGTCCGGAACGGATGCGCGTGGTCTGCGTATCCAGCGACGCGATCAGCCACGCGTGTTCGAACAGCTTGGGCAGATGCGCCGAAAACACGGGCGTACGCGTGTTGCCATTCTTGAACCGGTCGATCTCCGCCTTCAGATCGGCTTCCAGCGCATCAGCCTGGATGTGGCAACGTCGCGCAATGATGCTCACGTCGCTGGCCGGCTTTTCCAGGAGCGCCAGGAACAGATGCTCGAGATCCACCTCATAGTGGCCCTGTGCCATGCACAGGCTGGCCGCGCGCTCGGCGGCCTGGCGGCAGGTCTGATTCAACTTCCCGATCAACGTCTTCAGCGGAGTTGCCATGTGTCTTTAGCTTGTCTTCGGTTCAATGGATGGTGTGCAGTTCATAACTGGCGTCGTCGCGGTCCTCAGTGGCCGGGCCGGTGCACAGGAACGAATTCCAGCCCAGACGCACGTCGCCGCCCTCGCCGAGCTGGCAAGGCATGACGCTCTCGCGCGCCAGCACCAGCCTCACTTCGTATTCGAAAGTCATGCCGCCGAACATCGTCAACAGCTTTTCCAGCGCCTGCGCGCGCTCGCCACCCGGCAGGAAATCAGCGAAGGCCTGGCGCGGCAGCGGTCCGATCCACAACCGGATGCGCAGGTCGCGCTGCCAGATGCGATCGCCCGCCAGGGCGGACACGCCGAGTACCGCGCCCGGCTGTCCCAATCGGGTACGGTTCTGCGGCGGCACGTCATACCAGCGCCCCACGAACTGCTCCACGCGCAGGGGCACGCCGAAGTAGTCCTGCAACACGCGCTGCAGCATCGGCGCCGAAACAGGCCGCTGGCGCGCGGCCGCCGCGTAATGCGCCACGGACTCGTCGAACACTTTGCCCGCGCCGCTGTGCAACCGGTCGCGTAGCGCCGGGTGACCGATCCCGCCCAGCGCCAGCAACAGCGGCAGAAAGTGATGGTCCTGTTCGGTTTCGTGCCGCAGCGGCATGCGGTACTTCTTCCACGCGGCGTAGAACAGCGCCGCCGCCCGGTTCGAGAAAATATCGAAAAAGGCGCGCGCGCCGCGGTCGCGCCGCAGGCTCTCCCGGTTTGCCAGCATCTCGGAATAATGCAGCGGCAGCGCGCCCTGCCCGCCCAGCAGACCAAAGAATGCCGGCGTCACTTCCACACGGCCCAACCGTCCCTCGGCAATGGCAGCCTGGCGCGCCGCCTCGTCGGCCAACGCCTCGCCGTCCTTGTCATACGCCACCGCATCGACGACTTCGCTGGGCGGAAACGCCAGCCCGGGGGCATTGGGAAAGCGCAGGTGCACGGGAACCGTATGGCGCGTCGCGCCGCGTTCCTGCCGCGCGAAGCACTGCTCGAGCAGACGTACGGCCTGGAAAAACTTGAAGCGCTGCGGCTCTGCCAGCAGCGCGTCCATCACGCTAGGATGGCGTCGCCGTTGCATGGGGGGCATCGTAGTAATTCCTCTGCGCCGCGGCGCGACAACACGACCAATTGCACAAAGCTGTTGGCGTGCACGTACAGGCCAAAGAAGCGGTTGATGACGGCAACGAAGGTATGCAGGCTCGTGCCCACGAAGTGATCTTCATTGACGGTCAGGCGGATCTCGATCCCGCGCACGAACGTGGCGAAAGGCTCGCCCGGCATCCAGTGCGTGGCCGGCTTGTAGTCCAGGCCGATCAGTCCTTCGATCTGACGCGCGGCGACCGCCGACCCGGACAGGTCGTAGAGGCGCAGCGTTTCCTTCAAGGCGGGCAGGCCGCTTTGCACGAGAGACAGGTGATTCAGCGCCAGATGCGAAATCAATCGCCAGTGGGCGGCGCGCCCCTGCTGGAAACGGTGCGAATGCGTCGGCCGGCGCAGCATCCGGATGCTGCGCGCCACCGTACCGCCTTCCAGGAACAGGTCGCCGCCCGACTGGCCCACCGCGATGCTCGCCGGCAGGTCGCGATTGGTGCACGTCAGATCCAGGCTCAGGGTTTCGGTCTGCGGCACCGAGGGATCGAAATCGATGTCGACGATGGAAATCTCGGTCTCGTACCCCGGGCTGCGTTGCGCCATCGACGCATCGCGCCGCATGGTCCAGTAGTGGCCGGCGGACTCCGGCGATTCGCCGTGATGCAGCGAGTAGAACGGCCGGAAGTCCACCACCGTATCGTTCTGGGCGTTCTGCCGCACCTGCCGCACGCGATCGATGGAATAGACCTCGTATCCATACGCGCGACGCGCATCGGCCACCACCGGATACGACGCCGCGGCGTGCGTCACGCGGATCGGGTCGGCGCGCTGCGCAAACAGGTTCACCACCGGCGTGCAGCCCAGCCGCAGGTTGTCCGCCGATGTCGATTCGAGCAGCCGCGCCGTGTTGGAATCGGCGCGCACCCCGCTGACCGGCACATGCAGCGTAAATTGCCGCACGGCGCCCAGATGGGGACGCAGCGCGGCCAGGTCGATATCGACGAAATTGAATTTTTCGGCGAACACGAAGTATTCGGCCAGCAGGCGGTACGCCGGGTGCGAGCTGGCGGGAAAGTCGATCAGCGCATCTTCCTCGGCCAGCCCGACCTGCGCCAGCGGAATCGTGGCCAGGCGGTCCCACCGTCCCGGCTGCAGCTCGACATAGGCCGCAGCCGCGCGCAGGAGCAGGGCGTCGCGCAGCGCCGCCACGAACGACGGTTCGCCGTGCAGATAGACACGCAGCCGGTCGACGCCCGGCATGCCGAAATGCTGGTTCTCGCCCAGGCAGCCCAGAGTAATGGAGAAGCGGCCCGTGACGCCGGCCGGCAGCTTGGCCGTGGCCGGCGCATTGGCGCTGGACTCGAACGCCGCGCGCCGGACCTCGATGGGGGCCAGCGTGACGTCATAGGCGGTGCGAAAGCGACACGCCACCCCGCGTACCGGATGGGATTTCAGCTCGGTGCCTCGCCCGATGCGCACGGGTGCGGTCAATTGCGCGCCCGCGCCGCCCAAGTCGAACTGCGCCACGCTGCACGAAGGAAACGGCCGCAGGTAATGCGGATACATCACCTCGAACAGCGCTTCGGTGAATTCGGGGTAATCGTCGTCCAGCTTCTTGTTGATGCGCGCGCTCAGCAATGCGAACGACTCGATCATGCGTTCGACGTGCGGATCCTCGCAGGTCTCGCCCGACAGCCCCAGCCGCGCGGCGATCTTCGGATAACGCTCGGCAAAGTCGCGCGACGAGGTGCGCAAGAAGCCAAGTTCGCGCTCGTAATAGGGCAGCAATTCTTCCATTGATGTCTTCCTGTCCGGCGCGCCAGGGCACCTGCACCGCGGGTTGATGCGCTAGACCGTGGCCGGGCTTTTGGCCCAACCCTTGGTCACGGAGTACTGCAAGGTCGAGGGCTGCAGCGTGGCGTCGAAGGTCACGGGCTCGTGGGCGGGCCCCACATCCAGCATGGCCGTGATCGCGAAATACAGCACCGACGTCGCCCGGCTGTCGACCTGCAGCATGACCCGCACGTGCGTCAGCCGGGGCTCGTGGCGCGCAATCGCCTGTTCGAGCGAACGGCAGATGAACTCGCGGTCGTAGTGGCTGGCCAGGCTGAGCCCAGAAAAGTCCGACAGCCCGTACGTCAGCACGGAACGCCGGCAGTTCGGGTAGCGCCGCAGGTCCTCCTCGGTGAACACCATGCGGGTGTTCAGCAGCGCCTCGATGTCGCGCGCCACCGTCTCTTTCATCTCCTCGATCGACAAGCGCCGCAAGGCATAGGGCGACTGGCCCTCTGCTTCGAACAGCTTGTCGAAGAGACTCGGTTCGAATCCTTTCATCGGGGCCTCAAAAGAAGGACGGCGACCCTCTCGGGCCGCGGTCTTCGTGCCTGCCCGGCGGAGATCAGACCGAGTAGGTCTTGTCGTTCTTGGTCAGGCTCCAGGCGCCCTGGGCGTTGCCGCCCTGATTGCCGCCCACCTTCTGCTGCGTGTACTTCCACTGCACGGCGGCGTACTTCAGCGAGAACGTTTCGTGCGGCAGGCCTTCGGCCACGACTTCCGGCGCCACGCGGGCAATGATCACGTACTTGAGCTTGATCTCCAGGTACTTGACGCGGTTGCCCTCGCCGTCGGCGCGCAGGAAGTCGATGGTCACTTCGTCAAAGGTGGTGCCGCCCGACGCGTGCTGATACAGCAGCGGGCTGACAACGTCCAGATCCTTGGTGAAGACCATTTCGCCGTGTTCGGTGCGCTCGGCGGTATGGCCGCCCGAGGTCGATGCGGTGGCCGAACGCGGCTGGATGATCTCGTGGCGCCACGAACTGACTTCGATCCAGTCCGGATGGTCCTTGTCCTGCGACTCGCCCTTGAGCGCCGGATTGCCGAACTTGACGTAGATGTCCTTCATTGTTGATAGCCTCTTCAGATGATGGATGAGTTGTCAGTGCAATGACGCTCAGGATTTCTGGGCCTGCGCCGGCAATTCGGCGACCAGGCGCAGCGAGATCGAGAGTTCGTCAAGCTGGAAATGCGGCCGCAGGAACGCCACGGCACGGAAGACGCCAGGGCGGCCTGGCACCTCGGCCACTTGCACCGATGCTTCGCGCAGCGGGAACTGCGCCTTTTGTTCCTGCGTCGCGTTGTCGTCCAGCAGCACGTACTGCGATACCCAGCGATTCAGGAAACTCTCTACGGACTGCGCCGATGCGAAGCTGCCGATCTTGTCGCGCATCATCGCCTTCAGGTAGTGCGCCACGCGCGATACCGAGAAGATGTATTGCAGCTGCGCCGACAACACCGCGTTGGCGTTGGCGCTGTCCGTGTTGTACTTCTTGGCCTTCTGCACCGATTGGGCGCCAAAGAAGGCGGCGTAATCCGAGTTCTTGCAATGCACCAGCGGGATCAGGCCCTGATCGCTCAGTTCCTTTTCGCGCCGGTCGGTGATGGCGATCTCGGTCGGGCACTTGAGTGCGATTTCGCCGTCGTCCGTCTTGAACGTATGCGTGGGCAGGTTCTCGACCAGGCCGCCGCCTTCGACGCCGCGGATCGCCGCGCACCAGCCGAAGTCCGCAAATGCCGCCGTCAAGCGAGCGCCGAAGGCCCACGCGGCGTTGCACCAGAGGTACTTGGAATGGTCGGTGCCGTCCACGTCCTCGACGAAATTGAAGCCTTCGACCGTGGTGCCTTCCACCGGGTCGTACGGCAGGCGGCCCAGAAAGCGCGGCATGGTCAGGCCGACATAGCGCGAATCTTCCGAATCGCGGAAGCTGCGCCATTTGGTGTATTCGACGGTATCGAACACCTTGGCCAGATCGCGCGGGCGACCCAGATCGGCAAAGCTGTCCAACCCCAGCAGCTCCGGCGACGCCGACGCGATGAACGGCGCGTGCGACGCGGCCGCCACGTGCGACATCTGCTCGATGAAATACATGTCCTCGGGCTGGCGCGTGATCTCGAAATTGCCCAGCAGCGCCCCGAACGGCGCACCGCCGAACGTGCCGAATTCCTCTTCGTACACCTTCTTGAACATCAGGCTCTGATCGAAGTCGATCGCGGTCTGGAAATCACGCACCAGGTCGCGCTTGGTGGTGTTCAGCACCTTGATCTTCAGCATCGGGCTGGTGTCGGTCTCCTGGCACAGGTAGTGCAGGCCGCGCCAAGTGCTCTCCAGCTTCTGGAACTCGGGCGCGTGCATCACTTCGCTGAGCTGGGCCGAGATCAGGCGGTCGAGCTCGGCGACGCGCGCGTCCAGCATGGCCGACAGATTGTCGGACACGACGACGGTGCCCTTCATCACCTCACGCACGAGTTCGCCGATGATGTCCTTGGCGCGGTCGTGCTCGGCGGTGGATTTGGCGACGCGGCTTTGCTCGACGATCTGGTCCAGCAGCCCGCTTTGCGCTTCGGTGGCGGTGGCGGCGGTGTTTTGTGCGGCGGCGGAATTACTCATTGCGGCCTCCCTTGTCGGTCTCGCTGGTGAGCTGTTGCAGCTTTTCGGTGCTGGTCAGCACTTCGCCCAGCAGGTCTTCCAGCTTGTCGTTGCCGGCAAGCTTGTTGCGCAGATCGGCCAGCTTGGTGCGGATGTCCAGCAGCTCGCGCAACGGATCCACCTGCTGCACGACGGCTTCCGGACGGAAATCCTCGATCGAGCGGAATTTCATGTCGACGCCGAACGTGCCGCCTTCATCAGTCAGGCGGTTCTTCACGCGGTAAGCCGCACGGGGCTCCAGCCCCCGCATCACGTCGTCGAAGTTGTCGACGTCGATGTTGACGAACTTGCGGTCCTTCAGACGGGGCAGCTCGGCCTCGGACTGCGCAGAGAAGTCGCCCACCACGCCGACCACGAAGGGAAGCTCCTTCTGTTCGATGGCGTCGCCCTTCTCCACGTCATACGTGAGCTGAACGCGCGGCGGACGGACTTTCTGCAATCGTTTCTGAACGCTTTCTTTCTTGGCCATGGACGGCTCCGTGCAAAGGATCTTGTCTGTCGGTCGGGGAGACGCCGCCATGGCGGCGCCCCAAGGCGAATCATTTGGTCAGCAGGTCGCCGAACGGATTCGGCGCGCGATTGGGCTGCTGGGCAGGCGGGCTGGCGGGTTGTTGCGAAGACGGGGGGGTGGCGGGGGATGCGGCAGGCGAACCTGCGGCAGGCGACCCTGCGGCGGGCGATCCTGCGGCGGGCGATCCTGCGGCAGGCGATCCTGCGGCAGGCGATCCTGCGGCAGGCGACCCCGCAGTGGGCAGCGCCGCTGCCGGTTTGACTGCAGGTGCCGGATCCGCCTTGCGCGGTTGGCGCGGCCGGGGCGGCGGACGGCGTCCCTCGGGGAACAGGACGTCCTGGCCCAGCGTTTCACGCATTGCCTCGGCAAGTGCAACGGCGTCCGGGCGGGCGTTGCCGGCCAGCAGCGCGTCGGCGCGCACATCGGCCAGGGACTGCATGGCCACGCGCAGGCCACCGACGGCGCGCACCGTCTTGGCCACGAAGTCATCCGGATCGCGGCTCAACGTTTCGTCGGCGGCCACGATCGCCTGCCCGTACTTCTGCTGGTCGAAGCGGATCTTTGCGATGTAGGACCAGGGTTCGCCCTTGGACGGATTGCGCTGCGCGATCTCTTCAAATTGCGCGACCGCCTGGTCAGCGTCTTTCTGCGCCAACGTCTTTTCGGCGTCGGCCAATGACTGCTTGTACTCGGCTTCGGACTGCGGCTTGACCGACACACAGCCGGTCATCAATGCAACGACACCTGCGATGACAACGAGGCGGAAGAAGGGCATTTTTTAAGCACCTAGCAAGGTTGTAACCAGGGGCCGTATTTCATCAACCTTTTGTTAGTGCAGCGCTACAGCACGTTTCTTCATGTTACTTGCGTCGAATTTGCACGTATCGTGCCGTGATCTGTATTGCTTCACACACTTCCGGTATAAAGAGCCATGTCCAAACATATCCGTTTATCACGTTTGTTCACGGGGTTGTCGTGTGCGCTCGCGAGCACCGTCCTTACTGGATGTGCAGCCGTTTCGGCCATCGGCGCGGTGGCCGGTTTGACGGGCAATGCGATGGAGATGGCGGGCCTGAAAAAGCCCGAAAACGCGCCTGTGGAAGTGAACCTGGCGATTCACGCCGGAGAAAATTTGAATGCCGGCGCCGGCCAGGCGATGGCGGTCGTTACAAAAATATACTACCTGAAGAATCCTGAGCCATTCCAGCGTGCGCCGCTCACGCAATTGATAGACACTGCCGGGGAAAAGGCAGCGCTGGGGGAATCAATGCTGGGTTCGCGCGAGCTCACGCTCACGCCGGGACAGCGTTACGAAACCGTCGAAAAAGTCCCCAAGCAAGCCGATTACATCGCTGTCGCCGGGCTGTTTTATGCACCCGCGCCCATGCGTTGGAAGTACGTATTCAAAGTCGAGGATGTGGAAGACGATGGCATCGTGCTGGGCGCGCATGCCTGCGCGCTGACGGTGGCCAAGGGCCGCCCCACGTTGCCTGCGGGCGTACCCGCCTACGACCCGTCACGCCTGTCCGGCGTGCAGTGTCCAGGCTGAAGCATCAAAGCCGCCCGCCGTTCACATCCTTCAATTCTTAAAGCAATAGAGAAACCAGGAAAGACGAAACAGGGAGCGCGTATTTTGAGTTACTCCGCCAAAATCCTTTGGGGCGAAGGTCTGTTCCTCCGGCCGCAGCATTTCCAGCGGCAGGATGCGTACCACGAAGATCGGCTTGCCGAAATGGCCCGCGCGTTGCACCCCTATGCATGGGGTCTGCGCTCTGCGCGTTTCGATGCCTCGGCGCTCGCCAACGGCATGCTGCGCGCCACCGAAATGAGCGCCGTGTTTCCGGACGGCGAACTCTACAGCGCGCCGCACGGCGATGAACTACCACCGCCTGTCGCGTTGACCGCGCTGGATGGCGTGACCGAAGCCGTGTTCTATCTGGCGATCCATCCCTTGAAGGCAATCGGCGGCAACTACCGCGACGCCCAGACGTCGGGCAACTTCGATTCCCGCTACACGCACACCAATACCCCCGCCCCCGATCTCTACACCGGCGCGGCCTCCGCCGAGCTCGCATTCCTGCGCAAGGACGTGCGCCTGATCTCCGAATTCGAACCGCGTGACGAACTGCTGGCAATTCCCGTGGCGCGCGTGCGGCGCACGGCCAACGCCAGCTATGAACTGGATACGACCTTCATTGCGCCCAGCCTGTCGCTTACTGCCTCGGGCGCCCTGCACGAGCTGCTCCGGCGGCTGCTCGACGCCTTGCAAGCCAAGGTCAACGCGCTCTACGGTTTTCATCGCGAACCCAGCAAGAACATCATCGAGTTCCGCTCCGGCGACGTCGCCTCGTTCTGGCTGCTGCATACCGCAAACGAGGCCTACGCCACGCTGTCGCACCTGTTCCATCACCCGCAACTGCATCCCGAGCGCCTGTTTCAGGAACTGGCGCGGCTGGCGGGCGCGTTGATGACCTTTTCCAAGGTGCACACGCTGGCGGATCTTCCCGTGTATCGCCACGATGCGCCCGGACCGGCGTTCGCCCGCATGGACGAGATCCTGCGCGACCTGCTCGAAACGGTGATCTCGACCCGGTACTTCTCGATCGTGCTCGAAGAGTTGCGTCCCTCGTTCCACATGGGCCGCCTCGATTCCGAAAAGCTGGACGAGACCACCTCGCTGTATCTGGCGGTGCAGGCCGCGATGCCCGCCGCTGAACTGGCTGAGAGCGTGCCCATGCGCTTCAAGGTGGGCGCGCCGGAAGACGTGGACAAGCTGGTGCTGTCCGCCATGCCGGGCGTCCCACTTTCCTATACGCCGCAGGTGCCGCCCGCCGTGCCCGTCAAGCCGGGCGCTGTCTATTTCGCGTTGCAGACGCGCGGTTCGTTGTATGACCGCATGCTGCAGGCGCGAAGCATTGCCATCTATGCCCCCGCCGGGATTCCCGAACTGAAGCTGGATCTGATCGCAGTGACTCGCTGACAGGAACGACACCGCCATGATTGCTGACGCCCCCTCCCTGATGCCTGGCGCAACGCTGCCGCCGCACGCGGCGGCCTTTCACGCAAGCCGTCCCGCCAGGTCGTTGCTGGATCTGATGTACGACGGCTTCCTGATGCTGTTTTTGCTCAAGAGCGGCCAGGAGCCCGCCGACGCGGCCGCCTTCTCCGCCCACGTGCAGCAGTTCCTGGCGGACTACGAGCGCGCCGCCAAGAAAATGGATATTCCCGCCGAGGACGTGTACGCGACCAAGTACGCGTTCTGTGCCGCCGTGGACGAGACCGTGCTCAATTCCGGTTTCGCGATCCGCGACGCCTGGATGCTTCAGCCGCTGCAGCTTGCGCTCTTTGGCGAGCAACTGGCGGGCGAGAACTTCTTCGCCCGGCTGGAGGATCTGCGCGCGCAGGGCGCGCCGCGCCTGCAATCGCTGGAGATCTATTACATGTGCCTGCTGCTGGGCTTCCAGGGCAAGTACCTGATCGAAGGCCAGGAAAAGCTGGGGTATCTGACGGCGCGCCTGGGCGACGAGATCGCCCTGTTGCGCGGCAAGCGCACCGGCTTTGCGCCGCACTGGCCGCTGCCCGACAAGGTGGCGCACACGCTCAAGCGCGACGTGCCGCTGTGGTCGATCATGGCGTTGTTCGCGTTGCTGGGCCTGCTCGCCTTCCTGGGCATGGGCCACTTCCTGAACACGGAAATGCAGACCGCGATGGCGCCCTATCACGACATCGTCAAGCTGGGTCCGCGTGCCGCGCACCTGACGATTTCGCTGCCCTAGCGGCGGCACGCAAGACCCGGGCGGGCCACGCATGAGAGGGCCTGTCCCTTCCGGCGCACCCGCGCGCCTCTGGCTCCGCCAAACGAATACCGCCCAGCCCTATGAACGCCTCGCCTTCCAACGCCCCGGCCTATTCCACGCTGAACATCGCCACCCTGTCGCAACAAGCCCGCTTGCTGCGCCTGACCACCGCGCTTGATGCGGAACTGGTCATCGAGCACATGAGCCTGTCCGAGGGCGTCTCGCGGCTGTTCTCGATGACGCTCGACTGCCTGGCGGCCAGCGCGGAACTGGACGTGGCGGCCTTGCTGGGCAAGGAGATCACCGTCAGCCTGCTGCAGGCCGACGGCTCGATGCGGCACTGGCACGCGGTGGTAGAAGGCGCGGACGCGCTGGGCGCCGATGGCGGACTGGCGCGCTACCGCCTGCATGCGGCGCCGTGGATGGCCGCGCTGGCGTTGCGCCGCGACAGCTTCATCTACCAGGACCTGTCGGTGCAGGACATCGTCAGCGAGGTGTTTTCGGATTATCCCCAGGCCGCGTTCGCCTTCGAACTCACCGAGGCGCTGCCGCCCCGTGCGATCTGCACCCAGTACCGCGAATCGGACCTGGCGTTCGTGGAGCGCATTCTGGCGCAGGCCGGCCTGTGCTACCGGTTCGAGCACCAGCAGGACGATGGCGAAAGCGCCGGCGGCGGCGCACGCCACCGCGTGGTGATCTTCGATGCGGATGCGGCGCGTCCGGAAGACCCGTCGTCACCCCTGCGCTTTCACCGCAGCGACGCCACGGAGACCAGCGACAGCATCACGCGCTTTTCCGCCGCGCAATCCGTGCGTCCGGGCAGCGTGGCGCGCGCGGCGTGGAACGAGCGCTCGTTGACCGCGCATGCCGCGCAGTTGCAGTCGCAGGTGGTCGTCGAGGCGCTGCCCGTGCTGGAAGACTATGACTACGCGGGCCACGGCCAGTACGCCGACGACGATGCCGCCGAACAGAGCGCGGCGCGTGCGATGCGCGCGCACGAGTCGCGGCTGGTGCGCTTCGAGGGCGCAGGCACGGCCCGCTCGCTTGCGCCGGGCCGGGTGTTCGCGCTGAGCCAGCATGACCGGTATGCGCAGGGCGGCGGCAAAGAGGCCATCGATGAGCTTGCCGGCAACCGGTACGTGCTGCTCGACGTCACGCACGAAGCGACCAACAACCTGGGCGGGCAAGCCGCGCAGGTCCTGAACACGCCGGACATGGAGCGCGGCACCTATCGCAACCGCTTCCGCGCGCAGCCGGAGGCGGCAGCGCTCATGCCGGCCTGGCGCCCGCGCCCCACGGCGCCCGAGAGCCTGGCCGCCGTGGTCGTCAGCGCGGCCGACGCGCCCATCACGTCCGACCGCGACCTTCGCGTGAAGGTGCAGTTTCCGTGGCAACGCGGCGAGAAGCCGTTGACGGGCGGCCTGCCGCATCGCTCCCATGGCGACGCCAGCGGCAACGCGCCCGGCGACGACCGGTCCGGCACCTGGCTGCGCGTGGCCAGCGCGCAGGCCGGGCCGAACTGGGGCGCTCATCATCTACCGCGTGGCGGCACCGAAGTCATCGTCGAGTTCATCGACGGCGATATCGATCAGCCTGTCGTGGCGGGCCAGCTATACAACGACGCGGATCTGCCGCCCTGGTCCGCGGGAGAGAACGGCGACGCCAACCATGCGGGCGTGCTCAGCGGCTGGCATAGCCAGGGACTGGACGGCGCCGGCCGCAACCAGTGGGTCTTCGACGACACCAAGGGCAAGCTGCGCACACGCCTGGCAAGTTCCACCGCCGCCACGCAACTGGGCCTGGGCTATCTGGTGGAACAGGGTCTGGACGACGCCAGCCGCGGCCAATGGCGCGGCACGGGCTTCGAACTGCGCACGGATGCCTGGGCCGTGTTGCGCTCGGGCCAGGGCCTGCTGGTGTCGGCCACGGCACGCGAGCAGGGCAAGTCGACACAGGCCGATATCAACGAAGCGCTGCTGTTGCTGCGCGGCGCGCAAGACGCCTCGCGCCGGCTCAACGACAGTGCGGGCCAGCATCAGGCGCGGCCCCTGGCGGCCGCCGAGGGCTATGACGATCTCATCAAGGCGCTGGATCCCGAGCAGGACGGCCGCTACGCCCGCCAGGTCAATGGCCAGGCGGCCGGCAAGGCGATCAACGGCCAACGCACGGCCGAGGCCGACATCGAACGCATCGACGGGCCGCACCTGCTGGTCGACGCGCCGAACTCGCTGAACCTTGCCACACCGGCCAGCGCCGTGCTGCATGCGGGCGAACACCTGCATGCCACCGCGCAGTCCGATGCCCATGTCGCGGCCACGCAGACGTATGCAGCCGTCTCGGCCAAGTCCGCCAGCGTCTTCGCGCAACAGGGCCCGCTGCGCGCCATCTCGGCGCAGGCGCCCGTCTCCCTGCACGCCCACACCGACATCCTGGAAGCGCTGGCCGGGCAGGACATCACCGTGACCTCGTCGGCCGAAGGGATCGAGATCCTTGGCAACCAGCGCGTCACGTTGCAGGCCGCCGGCGGCAGCGTCACGCTCGATGGCGCGGACATCGTGTTCAAGGGGCCCGGCCTGTTCTCGGTCAAGGGCGCCACGCACAACTTCGTCGGCCCCGGCAGCGACGCCGCCAGCCTGCCGGCCCTGCCCAGCACGACGGTGGATGATCCGCTCATCGTCAGCGCGGAACTGGTGCACAAGGACGGCGTGTTCGCCACCGCCGCCAAGAAGGCCGGTACGAGCCTGATGGCGGGCTTTGGCGGCGCGGCGGGTGCTGCGGGCGGTGGCCTGGGCGGATTGGGCGACATGGTGCCGAGCGGCTTGAGCGACCTGGGCAAGACCGCTGCGGGTGCAGCCGGCAAACTGTCGCAACTGGCCGGCCAGGCCAATGCGCTGGCCGGCATGGCAAAGAATCCGATGAGCGCGCTGTCAGCCGCCCCCGGGCTGCTGGGCAACGCCAGCCCTGCCGTCGGCGGCCTGCTGAATACGGCGAAGAACACCATGGGTATGGTGTCGCAGGCGCAGGCCATGGTTGCCAACCCCATGTCGGCGCTGCCGGCAGCCAAGGGATTGCTGGGTAGCGTGGCGCCCGGCGCGGGCGGCCTGATCGACGGCGCCGCTTCTGCTGCGGGCGCGGTTTCCAAGGCGGCTGAACTCGTCAAGAACCCCATGTCCGCCCTGCCGGCCGCCACCGACATGCTGGCCTCCGTCGCACCCGAAGGCGCGTCGAAGATGATCAGCAGTGCCGCCGGATTGGCGGGGATCGGCAGCGGCGCTGGCGGAGCGGGCGCTGGCGTGGCGGGGGGATTGGGTGCGGGTGCTGGTGCTGGTGCAGGTTCGGGTGCTAGTGCTGGTGCGGCTGTTGGCTCGGGGGGTGAAGCCGCTGCCCCAGCCGGTGTTGCCGATAGCGCGCAAACAAGCGCAGGCTCGACACCCGCGGCAAGCGCTGCTGGTGGCCCTGGCGCCACGTCTGGCGGGCCTGCCGCTGCAGGCGGCGCAAGTGCCGCAGGAACTGCCGAGCAAGCATCATCGACCTCGCCGACTGAAGCGGCTGGCCCCGCGTCCGCCGCACCTGCCGGCGGGGCAACAGCGGCCGGAACGCAAGGCGCACAAGGCAGCGCAACTGCCGCGCAGGCGTCGCAACCCGCTGCGGCTTCGCCCGCCACCAACAGCTCGGCCACCACGGCGGACGCCGCTGCGTCGCCTGCATCGGCGCCGAACTCCGCACAGGCTTCCGCCGAGGCTTCAGCGCCTGCCTCTGCTTCGGCATCGGGTCCCGCTTTGGCATCGGATTCGGCTCCGGCAACGGCATCCGCATCCGCACAGACAGCAGCATCGGCGTCGTCATCGACTTCACCATCAGCGGCTGAATCGGCAGCATCTGCGCCGAATGTCACGTCGGCAGCCGCTGACGCGCCCTCCGCAGCGCCGACAGCGTCCGCCAACGCAACGCCGACGCAATCCGCGACGACACCAGCCACCGCCTCGAGTTCCGGCGCGGCGTCAGGCAGCGCAACCGCAGCGGTGAGCGCTTCCGCCGTCTCTGCCACGGGCGCGGCGGCAGGCGTAGCCGCCAACGCCCTGCCGGCCGGGGCCGGCGTGGGGCTGGCCGCCAGCACCGCCGGAGCAGGCAAGGTCGCAGGTCTGACCGCTGGCCCGGCGGACGTGAATCCGTCCGCGGCGGCAATGAACGCCGGCGCGCAATTCGCGAGTCCCGCGCTTGATGTCCAAGGCGCGGGCTCGGCGGCAGAGCTGCCGCTCGCAGCGGTGGACCCATCGGTTGGCGCAAGCGTCGCGCACAGCATGACCAGCGCAAACCTGGCGACGGGCACCGTCGCGGGAACGTCTGGCGCATTCGCGGACATGGGTCTCGCAAACCATGCCGCCGACGCAGGCAGTGCCGCACCATCTCTAGCGGGATCATCCGAAGCATTTGCAGTCAAGGCGCTCGCGAACCCCGCAACCGATGCAAGCATCGCGACGCAAACCATCGAGCGTTCGCCAGCAGCGATCGCCGGCGCAGGTCTCCCGACCGGCGTGACAGATGCAGGCATTGCAGCGACTACGCCAGCGGGAACGTCGGCCGCATTCGCGGGCGCGGGTCTCGCGAGCGACGCCGCGGGTGCGAGCGCAACAGCAAGGCCCATTCTGGATGCAATGGGCGCAGCGGCTGGCGCGACGATGGCCGCAGGCGTTGCCGCCGGCACGATTGGCGGCAAGGTCCAAGCCTCGCGCGAGCCCGAGCCGAGCGCAAGTGGCGCGCGTGCAGCCACGGACGCCCCGGGTTCGGAAACGGCCGCTCCATTTGCCGCCACGGCAGCAGGGAATTCGGCGAGCCCGGCGGACTCCGCTTACCCGGCAGACATGAAGCGCTCCGTCCGGCCCGAGGATGCCGTCTCTGGCTTCGACGCCCCGCCGTCCCTGCTCGCGGGCCTTGGCAACGCCGCGTCTCCCGGCGCCCGCCAAACGAGCGCACAGATCGCGCCCGCTGGCATGCTGGCGACATTGGCCCACGCGATGTCGGCGCAAGCGTCGTCGCAAGCCGACAGCGAAGGCGTCAGCCGCCGTGCCGATGAGGCCCACACCGCCAATGCACCGCGCAGCGCCGCGACCGGCTCCGCTGCCTCCATTGAGAACCCCGACCAGTACGGAACGCCGACACACGGCGAGGCAACGCCCGCCGCGCACGATCGGCATTCCGAATCGAAGACAGCCGCGCTGTCCGCGCTGGCCCTGCTTGCCGCAGGCCGTTCGGGACAGTCCAACGCGACCGCCGCGCCGTCCGCGCGCGCACAGGCAGCGGACGGCTCAGCCACGCTCCCGCACGCGTCCCACGACGCCAAGACCGGCAATGCGCAATCCGGTTCTCACCGCGTCAACACGGCGCGCACCACCGCGCTGCCGAATACGGCCCTGCTCGCCTCATTGGCTGCGGGCGCGGGCAGCCTGCTTGGCACAACGGCGTCGGCAGCCGGCCATGCCGGCCCGCCGGCCTCCGCATCCACGGTGGAAGGCGGCCTGCACGGCGCTTCGGATCTTCCCTCCATGGCTTCGCCTTCCGGCAGCGCCGCGTCCGGAATATCCGCTGGCGACGCCATGACCGGAGACTTTTCGGCGGCCGTGTCCGCGCCGGCGCAAAGCGACGCCGCTGCCGCGATGCCCTCGACAGGCGCATTCGCGCAGCATGCGCCCCCCGCCTCCGCGCCTGACGCCGTCATGAGCGAAGCGACGATGCTGCCGGCAACCACCGATGTTTCGTCCGCCGCCGCGACGTCCCTGCCGCAAGCCTCGATGCAAACGCCGGGCTTCGTGCCGGACGCCGGCACGGCTGGATTGCCGCAAGGCGTCGGGTTACCGCAAGGAGCGGGCTTGCCGCAAGGCGCCGGGCTACCGCAAGAAGCGGGACTGCCGCAAAGCGCCGGGCTGCCCAGTGTGCAGCCATCGGCCGGGGCAGGCATCGCGGGGACGAGCGCCGCCGCCGGCGCGGCCTCCGGCGGCAACGCGACGGCAGGCACGGCGCCGGCCGTGGGCTCCGTCGCCGGGGCCACGGCAGCGCCAGGCGCTGAAGTGTCACCGACCGTCGGGTCTTCCTCCGCAAGCGTGACGGGAGCGCCAGGCGCAGACGGCACGATGACAGGAGCAGGTGCGGGCGCTGATGCAGCCGTTGGCGCGCCCCCAGGCCCCAGCACCCACGCAAGTATCGATGCGGGCAACACAGGGTCGGGCACGGATGCTGGTCCGGGCGCGAACACGGGCGCCACAGCATCCACGCCTGCCGCGACGAATGCTGACGCCGGAGCAACGGCGGACGTTGGCATGGGAGCGGGCGCGGATGCTGGCGTTGGAACAAACCCTCAAGCGGGCGGCGCAGCAGGTGCTGACGTTGGTGCTGGCGCTGGCGCTGGCGCTGGTGCAAGCACTGGCACGTCTACAGGAGCCACCGCGGGTGCAGGGGCAGGAGCAGCCGCAGGCGCCGGGGCAACCGCAGGCACAAGCACCGGCACCACCATCGGAACCGGCGCAGCCGCCACCCCCACCTCCCCCCCGGGCGCCACGCCGCCCATCAACCACCCCTCCGCCACGCCGACCGCGTCGCCCACCACCACCGTCTCAGGCGCCACCGCCCCGCCTACCGCCGTCACCCCGGCCGGGAGCCCTGACGCTGTCCTCGGCAGCACGACGGCGCAGGCGGCGGGCATGTCCGACCGCGCGCCCGCCACGAGCGCCACCGATCTGTCCGCCGCGGGCGGCGCAGGCGCGGTGGCGAGTGCGGGCGCGGCAACGGGCGCCGCCGCCGCTGCGGGAGGCGGCGGTTCAGGCGCTGCGGGCTTCGGCGCGCTGGCGGCGGGCGGCGGCCTTGCCGCCGTTGCGCAGCAGGCCAGCGCCGCGTCCACGGCAATGTCCGGCGCGTCCACGCTCCTGTCCGGCGGCGTCAGCGCCAGCGTCGGCGCCGCCATCGTGCCGGTCATGACGCAGGCGTTGAACGCGGCCGGCGACCGTGCCGCCGCGCTGGGGTCCGCCGTCGACACGCTGTTCACGCTGCCCGACGTCAAGCAGGCCAACATCCCCGCCGTCGCGGGCGCCATCCTCAGCATGCCGGGGTTGTCGTCCTCGTCGGTGCCCGGCGTGATCGGCGCCATCCTGCAATCGCCCACGCTGGCCACGGAAACGCTGCCGAAAGTGGCCGAGGTGCTGATGAAGATCCCGGGCGTGGCGGAATCGCCGCTGCCCCAGATCGCCCGCGATGTACTCGACACGATCGGACTGGGTCCGGTCGCACGCACGCAAGGCACCAACCTGCCTGGCGGCATGCCTCCGATGGGCGACGCCGGCCGCGTGGTCCCCAGCGCATCCACCTATCGCGGCCGTCAGGACGGCGCGCGCCTGCAATACGTGAACCTGGAACGCGCCGACGAGCGCTGGAACGACGGCAACGCGCTCACCACCACCGAGCGGCAGACCCGGCGTCCCCGCATCCACGTGGAATTCAACCGCCCGGGCGCGCACCGCTTCACCATCACCGTCAAGCCGGATACCGGAAACATCACGTACTCCAGCCGCGAACGCGGCCGCCGCGCCAGCTACCAGGAACCGCACACCAACCCGCGCAGCTACGTCACGGATGCCGACGGCACCCGCATCGTCGATGACATCGACCTGCCCGCCGCCGGTCGCAACGTCTATCTGTTCGAAGTGCGCGACGAACGCGGCCAGCTCATCAAGACCGAACGCGTCGAGACCGCCCGCCGCCTGTACGTCCAGGAAGTCATGTGCATGAGCACCCGTCCCGCCAACCATCTGGCCGACGTGACGCCCGTCACCGCGGAATTCGCGCTGCACGGCATCGACATGATCCAGCTGCCGCGCCTGCAATTCCGTGGCCGCTCGGCGGTGGACGCGGCGGACCACGTGGACTCGCAGCAGGCCATCATGGATGCCGTGCGCCGCGTGTACGCCACCTCGCCAGGCAAACAGCGCGAGCCCTACACGCTGGTGGTCTGCCACGTGGACAGGCTGGCGGCGCCCGGCACCAGCGGCGACATGCGCCTGCCCGTGCCCGCCGGACCGGGCGGCCGCGTGATGACGGTGCCCATCGTCAACGACGACCGCACGCTGGCCAGCCTCTGGTACGAGTTCGACGACAGCGACGACTGGCTCGTCCACGCCCGCTACATCTATACGGACGCGTCGGGCGCGGAACGGTCCATTCCCATCCCGCGCCACCTGATGACGCCGCTGCGCGAAAGCTCGGGCGCCGTCTTCTCCGTGAGGGTCGACCTGACCCAGATCTCGTCCACGTCCTTGAACGGCGTGCTCAACATCCAGTTCAACACGGTGGCCGCCAGCTACGCGGGTCTGGCCATCACCGGCACCAACCTGCTCTTCGTGTCCACGCTGGATCCCTACGTCCCCAACTCGCAGGCGTACCTGACGGAAACGCTGGCCCACGAAATGGGCCACCTGCTCGGCATGGTGCCCAGCGGCCCCGATTGGCCCGGCCTGCGCGACGAAGACCCGTCGGCCGACGATTCCAAGCTGGATCCGCCGCAGCACTTCTACTACAACATGGGGGGACACTGCTACTTTGGCCTGCCCAACCGCAATGGCCAGTACAGCAGCGAGATCGGACAGTGCGTGATGTACGGCATCACCTGCGCCAACATCCACTTCTGCCCCAGTTGCAGCAAGGCCGTGCGCAAGGTGGACTGCTCGGAAGGCTGGACCTCATTCTGACGACGCCCCCCCCTGATCCCCTTCGCTCTCTGACACGACATCGACATGCCCATCATGACTACCGACTGGATCGAGCCCGCCTCCTTTGCCTCGGTGCCCACGCACTCGCAGCAGGAACACGCCTGCATGCCGCCGCTGCAAGGCTACGACGCGCAGATGCGCATCGCCGCACCCTCGCGCGTGAAGATCCGCGACGGCAGCACCCTGACGATTCCCATCTGCGCGCGCGGCATCCTGCCCGTGATCGACAATCCGCAACTTCCCCGCTTCGTGGCGAAGGATACGCAAACCGGCAAGGTCTACCGCGGCGTCGCGTTCAACTACGTGCGTCCCAAGCTCCCCAACGTCTCGGTGGACCCGCGGGAAGGCGGACCGCGCCCCCCGAAGATGGCCCTGCCCCCGGGCATGACCGTGGAAACGCGCTTCACCACCGACATGGCCGGCGTGCTGCATTTGCCGGCCACGCCGGCCACGTACGAGGTCTACATCGAGGCCGAGGATGTGAAATCGAACACGGTGACCATCGAGGTCGAAGACGGCAAGAAGTGAACCTCGGCAAGAGGTGAAAGTCGGCCAGACAAATGAAGACGGCCCTGCTCTGCAGGGCCGTTTGTCCATCACCAACACGCCTCCGTTCAGGGCCGCGCAGGCGTCATCTGCCGGATGTTCTGCTCGTTGCGCGCGGCCATTGCCTCCACCTTTTCAGCGTTTTTCATATCCTTGGCGCGCTGATCCATCTCGGCCTTCGCATCGGTCTTGCCGAACACATCCTTGTCGCGCACTCGGAAATACATCCGGGTGCTGGCCAGCAGATGGTCAGGCCAACTGCTCAACATCGCGTCATGCACCAGCCAGTCGAACAGCGTCATGACCTTGGGCGGCAACTGCGTCTTGCCGTCGCGCGCATCGCGCCAGGCGGTCAGCAGACGCTGCTGCATCGCGCGATCGGCCTTCATGTCGGCAAACGGGTCCGGCAGCGACTGAACATAATCGGCGTCGCCCGGCCTTTTGCCGAGGCGCATGTTTTCCATGGCGATCGTATCCTGCTCCCACCTTTCCATGGTGCGAAGCTGCTCGGGGTGGTTGCGTTCCATGTCCTGCCGCCGCTGCTCCGTCGCCGCATCCTGGCGCTCGGCTTCTTCCAAGCCCTTGTACTCTTCTTCCAGGCGTTCCCACAGCGGCAGGAAGCGCTGCGGCGGCGCTTCGCCGCGGCTGGCATTGGCGCGCTCGCGGCGCTCGTTGGCAAGTGCTTCCAGTTCCCGCGCACGCGCCGTGGTCTCGGGCTTGGCAAGCTCCTCGCGCGAAAGCATGCTCAAACGCCTGCGCTCTTCTGCGAGCTCCTGCTCCGGCGTGAAGAAGTCCCGGTCCTTGATCCACGCTTCCGCGGGGTCCGACATCCCGGCGCGAAACACGGGGTCCTGATAACGCACCGCCAGCCAGCGCAGAAAAACTTCCATGTGCGGCGCGAAATCGCAGCCGGGTTCGTATTTGACGATATCCCGGTAGGCGTCGACCAGTTCCTGAACGTGATAGGTCTGGCCTTCGTCTTCGATCGAGCCGGCCAGGCTCAGCATCCGGTAAAGCGCCAGATCCCGGACCACCAGGCTTTCCATGCTATGCATTGCGGCGCCGTGCGCGAGCGCCAGGTTCATCATCTCGCGCAAGGGAACCCGGGATAGCGATGCGCGAGTGCCCAGTGACCCCAGAGGGGCCACGCCGGTGACATCTCCGCTCGAGCCGGGATAGAGATATTGCAGACCACGCGTCTTTTCCAGGGAATCCAGCCGTTGATTGCGGCGCAGTTCATGCGCCGCTGCGAAATGCACGGCCTTCTCCACAGCGGCGGGTACGGTCAGAGTGCGGTCCTTGTGCGTCTGTTTGATCAGATCCGTGAAGGGGATGAATTCGAGGAACCAGCTTTCTTCCATGATGGAAGCGACACTGTCGAACAGCCCCAGGAACCGGATGACGATCTTTGCGTCCGGCGCACCATCTTTTCCCGGGATGGCCAGATCCGTGTCGTGGCGGCGCTTGTACTTCTTGACGATATCGTTGATGAACTGCTTGGCGATCACCCCGCCACGATCGGCGCCAAAAACGCAGATCTCGATACGCACGACTTTTTCCGTGCCCGAATTCTCCGCCTGATAGGCCTGCTCGAACTGACGCCTGGCCGCGTCCAGACGCGTATCAACGCCCGTTCCCATCAATTCGGCGACGGCGGCATTGTCCCGGACGACCGGCACGCCTTCCAGTAACGTGGCCTTGGCGGCGTTCTTGCCCGCAGTCCAGGCAACCTTCAGCGGATTCTTCTTGAAATCCGACCAGAAGCCGCGAACGGTGGCCTTTGTGCGATTGCGGATTCGCTCGGGATCCAGGGCATTCCAGATTCTTACCGTCTTTTCGGGAAGCGACTGGACGTCTTTGACGACGTCCTTGTATGCCTTCACCATCGGGTGGAAGGACCCATCCTTGATGGATTGCTTGACAGCCGATTTTGCGCGCCCCGAGACATCCACATCGGGCACTTCATCAATACGCGTAATGTTCTTCGCGGCATCCTGCGCACTGGAGACTGCCTTGTCGACCATCTTGCCGCCGGCAAGCGTAAGCGCGCTGACGAGGATATTTTCCTTGGCGCCCTCATTAAGATCGATGCCAAGGCCGGAATAGTAAAACCCATACCAACGTTGTTTGTTCGTGACGGGCTTGTTGCCTGCGTTGTAGTGCGCCATCCACAACCGGCTGACGTTGGACAGGAACGTGGGGTTTTCCTTATCCAGATCCTTGTTCCGCCCGAAGCCGTCGAAGAAGAATCCCATCCGCAATGTGATTCCGCATTCCGTGCAGGAGTCCTTGGGATAGGCCGCCTCATTCTCGGCCATCGCCTTCAACACCGATGCGGGAGTTCTATCCTGTTCCGGAAGCTGATCACTGGACATGCTTTCCTCCCGCCGGCTTGCCGGTCGCCTTGATCCGCGCAATCTGCTCTTCCGACAAGGCGGCCACGGCGCGGCCAAAGTCGCCGGGCTTGCGGTCTGGGGCGTTCAGCACCGCCGCCACATCGGGGTCCTTGCCGAACTCGGAAGACACAATGAAGTGCAGATACATATAACCCCGCAAGTCTTCGGCGTCTTCAAGTCGATAGGACATCCACGCCTTTTTGGTGACCCTGGCAACTTCGTTGGCCAGATAGCTTGCATCCTTGTACCCCACAAGCTCGTCACGGTATTTCCCATACAACCAGCGAGTGGTGTCGACGATCGGAATTCTGACTTGCCCTTTCAACTCGCGGCTCAAGGCGAGCTCCATGTGCTCATCCGGATAGATGTGCAACTCCAGAATCAGCGATCCATCCCCTTCGGGCACTTTCGTGGCGGGGAAGTGCACCGTCGTTTCCTTCTTGAAGAGCATCTCCTCGAACTTGTCGTCGAACAGGTGTTTGCGGAGCACGTCGGGGTCGCCTCCGCTCCATTTCACCTTGAATTCCGTACCCGAAAACGTATAGCAGCAAGAGACGCTTCCTTCGCCGCCGCCCGATGGGAGCGTGCTGGAACTTGCCACGCGACCCGATGCATCGCTGATGCGAACGGGCTCCAGGTTCCATGGCGTGTAGTTGTACGTAATGAAGCTCACCCCCTTATAGGTAGGTTCGGCATTGCAGCCCGCCAACAGGCCCAGCCACAGCAGTACTCCGATCAAACCCTTACGCATTCATCGCTCCCGAGTTGTCCCGCCATACCCACTTCCAACATTCTTATCTCCACGTGGTGCACCAGCCGCCTTCAACTGCGCGATCTTCTCTGCCGGCAACGACATCACCGCGCTGCCAAATGCGCCGGGCTTTCGAGCCGGGTCCTTCAAGAGGGCCGCAATCTGCGCGTCCTTGTCGAAATCCGAAGCGACGACAAAATAGAGATACATGTAGCCCCGCATGTCCCCTTCGTCCTCAATCCGATAACGCGTCCAAGCCTGCTTTGTCACCTTCGCGAGCACATACCTCAGCTCGTGAATGCTTCTGTAATTCTCGAGTTCTTCCTTGTGATGCTTGTATAGCCAGCGCGTGGTTTCAACGATGGGAATCCTGACTTGCCCCAACAGTTGACGGCTGAGGGCCAACTCCATGTGCTCGTCCGGATAGATGTGCAATTCCAATATGACGGGTCCATCGCCCGGAGGCGGCCCCTGATCTTGCAGACGCGCCTTCGTCTCTTTGGTGAAGATCACGTCATCGAACTTTCCGTCGTACATATGCTTGCGCATCAAATCGGCGTCGCCCCCTCTCCACTTGATCCTGAAGTCAGTACCTTTCAGCGAATAGCAACACGAGACGCTTCCTTCGCCACCCCCTGATGGAATCATGCCGCTTGCGGCCACACCGCCAAACGCATCGGCTATTTGAACGGACTCAAGATCCCAGGGCGTGTAGTTGTAGGTGATGACGCTCACCCCTTGATAAGTGGGCTCTGCGTTGCAGCCAGTCAACAGGCCAAACCAAAGCAGCATGCCGGCAAGTGCTTTACGCATCGCCGCGATCCCTCCCCGCCCGATGCACCGCATCCCACACCGCATCCGGCACCGCCTCCAGCGCTTTCGCCAGCCCGCCCTCTGCGCCAGGCCGATAGGCGCGCAGCCCATCGGCGATCAAGGGATGCTCATCGAAGCGCGGCGAGATCGCCACGCCCCAGGCGACGTAGTCGAACGTGTCCTTATCTCCCGCCACGCCGTGCGCGCGGGCACGTTCCAACTGCTTCTGCACGCGGAGCACCAACGTGTCCTGATCGGGATTGCCGGGCAGCATGTCTGGATAAAGCCGGCGCAACTGCACCGCCAGCTTGTCGGGGTAGTCCAGATCGAACAGCATCTGGTGCTGTTCAGGCGAGAATTTTTCGATACCTTCCGGCCGTGCGGCGGGCAGCCTGCCCGCGCCCGGCAATTCAGCCAGCGTGCCATCGCGCAGCGCGTAGCGCAGCGTGACGAACGGCCCGGCGAATCGCGCGCGCTGCTCTGGCGTCCAGACCTGCAACACGCGCGCGAGGATGCGGCTGTCGTACCAATGCAGGAAGAACTCGCTCGCGTCCGGCAAGGCGTAGTCGCAGAACGGCCCGAAGTGCGCGATCAGCTTCTCCAGCGGCACGGCCGACGCGAAGCTCATCATCGCGTAGCGGCCGCCGGAACGTTCGTGCAGGGCTTCCAGCACGCGCACCAGCACGGTGCTGAAGTCCCCATGGCGCGGCCCGCGCAGTACGCCTTGCGACGCGCCGTCCACTTCGATCAGCAGCGGCGCCACGTCGCCGTAGATGTCCAATCCGGTCTGCGCCCACACCGACCCGAAACTCAGGTCTTCGGTGGCCGTCAGCCGCGCCAGCAGGTCCGGGTGGCCGCGGAAGTCGACGATCACATAGGCGCGCGCGGCCTCGCCATACGGGCCGCGATGATGGGGCAATTCGGCGAACGTGGACAGCAGCGCGTCCTGCCAGGAATATTGCATCGCCGTCATGCCTTGTCGGTGATGGACTGCACGCTTTCCTGAGCGTCAAGAATGCAGGTCTTGCAGACGGTGAATTGCGGGAACGGATACGGCATCTGCGTCGGGCCGGCGAACTGCTTGTTGCCGGTCTTGACATCGATGCGCCCCGGCGCCGTCACGGTGATGTTGCCGCCTTCGATCACGATGCTGGCGCCCGCCGCATTGGCGATGCGGATGCGCTGCGGCGACGCGTACTCGATGCCCGCGTTGGCGCTGACCATGCGCAGGTCCTGTTGCGCCTGCACGGTCAACGTGTCGTGCTGCGAAATGACATCGACCTCGCCGGTGCCGGCGATCAGGTCCAGGCCGGATTCCGCGCCGCCTGTCTGCACGCCGGCCACGATGCCCAGCGCCTGGCCGGTATGCACACGCAGCGAACCGATGACGGCCAGGTTGTGGTCCTGTCCCGACGACCAATGCACGAGCTCGCCGGCCGCCACCTGGACATTGCGCCCCGCCGCCTGCGTCAGCCCCGCGCGTCCCGCCATCAGCACCAGCGGATCGGTCAGGTGCGGCACCTTGCCGTCGACGACTTCGGTGTGCTTGGCCGACGCGTCGCCGGCCGCGCCGCCCACGGCCTCGCCCGCGACGGTGCCCGACACCGCGTGCGTCATGGCGGCCAGCGGCGCGCGTTCGCCGTCCAGCCGGCTCGCGCCGGCCGAGGCCGTGCCGCGCGCCGAGGCCAGCCGCACGCCCTGATGGGCGCCGATCACGCCGTCGAACGACTGCGCCATGATGTCGGCCTGCCCGGCCAGCGCCAGCGGCCCCGCCGAATCGCCCGCGGGCTCGCTGCCGGCGGCGGTGTAGGTGGTCAGCAGCACGCCGCTCCCGCCGCGCACCGCGCCAAACGCATCGGTGCGCAGTTCCGCGCCCACGCCGCGGACGTTGCCGCGATAGTTGCCGCTTTGGTGGATCAGATGGCCAAGATTCAATTCGCTGGCCGCCAGCGAGGATTTGATCTGCATGCGCAGCTGGCCATCGCTGTCGTCGAACACGATCTGGTTGTAGCCGTCGCCGCCGAATTCCTTGCTCTTGAAGCCACTCAACGCGGCTGCGTTGCGGTGCTGATCGTCGCCGCCGGCCGCGCCGTGCCACGCCGGCGCGTTGCCGCTGGCCAGGTTGGCCTGCGCGCTGGGTTTGCCGTCGATGGCCGCCGCGTACACCTCGGTGTTCATCGGCTCGCCCGCCTTGCCGCCGGGCGTGGACGGAATGCCGCCCTCGCCGCGCCCGTTGTAGAGCGCGCCCACGACCAGAGGCTGATCGATGTCTTCGTCCAGGAATCGCACCAGCACTTCCTGCCCGATGCGCGGCACGAAGCTCATGCCCATACCCGCGCCTGCCTGGCGCTGCGCCACGCGCGCCCAACGGCTTGTCGCCAGACCCTCGCCGTCGGATTGCCAATGGAAGCGCACACGCACGTCGCCGCGCGCGTTGCGATGGATTTCGTCCTCACCGCTGGCCTCGGTCGCGCCGTCGGCGCTGGTGACGATGGCCGTATGGACGCCGACGGCGGACGGGGCACCCGCGAGCCTGGCGCCGCGTGCCGCAGCGGGCAAGGCGCGCCACGGCCGGTCGCAGCGCACCGCGCAGAACCGGTTGGCGTAGCCGACCTCGTGCGCGCGCGCCATCACGGCCGCCTCGGGGCGCCCCACGCCGATATCGGCATCGCCGTGCATCGCATGGCCGTCGTCCTCGGCCCCGTCTTCAAAGCACAGGAAATCGTCCAGGGCGCCCAGCCTGTCCGCCAGGCTGGCGTCGTTCTGTCCGGGAAGATTGTTCACCCCCGCGTGCTCCACGCGATCCAGTGCGAAGTTCGGCTCAAACCCGGCCTCGCCAGAAGGCCCCAGCGGCGACATCTCCTGCAGCGTGAACCGCGTGCCCGAGCGGAAAGTGCGCACCGTGCCGCGGCCGACAAAGGTCTCGGCGCTGGCCTGCGCGGCCTGCATCAGCAGGTTCGCCTGAAATTGGGCGTGCGCCTGGTTCAGCAGCCCGCCGTGTCCCAGCGGCTCGAACCATTCCAGCGCCCGTTCGTCCGCGGCGTCATCGGCGGGGCCGGCCAAGGCCTGCCCGGTGATGGCGTGCTTGCCGCTTTCATGCCAGGCCAGCACCGTCACTTTCTCCACGGTGCGGCGCATGCGGCGCGCGATGGCCTGCACGCCGTCGCGCGATTCGCTCGCATGAGCGCGCTGGAACCGTACGCCCGCACCCGCCGATTCCGCGTCTTCGGCCAGACTGCGGCTGTCGGCGAAGATCAGCACCGCGTGGCGCGACGGTGCGCTGTCGTCTTCGACGGTGGTCCAACCCAAACCGGCTTCCGCGAGCAGGCGCGACAGAAAGGCGTAATCGGTTTCACGGTACTGCGTGGTGTAGGGCCGCGCCGGCAGGCCGGCCAGGTGATCTTCCACATCGGAAGCCACCTTGTAGGTATAGCCCTCATAGCTGTCCAGCACATGGCGCACGATGTCCAGCACCGGCTGGTTCTCGTAGATGCGGCTGTCGCGCCGCTGCGTGGCAAGCCACAACCAGGGCGCGAGCGTCAGGCGATACCGGGCCATGCCGGCATTGCCGCCCAGCATCTCGGCGGCTCGCACCACGCCGCTGCGGCCGGCCTCGGTGCCGTCGGCGCGCGTGGTCCACAGCGTGGCGGGCCGCGACACCATGTCGTTCAGATCGAGCGCGGCATCTTCGGCCAACGCCACCACGCGCATCTCGCTCAGCGTGCACAGGCCTTCGCGCGCGATCCAGCCTTCGACCTGCAGGGACGACATCGCGCCCTCGCCATCAAGCCGGAAAAGACGGGACTCGGCGCTGAAACTGCCGTTGCTAGCGTTGACAGCCATGGAAGAAAAACCTCATGGGAACGTGGGCGGCGCCGGCATCGTCGAGCCGGCAAGAATTCAAGGTTCGATATTGGCCTGCGGGGTCGGGCATTCCGGTGCGGTGCCCCATTGACCCGCGCATACGCGCAGGCGGCATTGTTCACCTGCGATGAAGCTCAAACGGCGGCATTCCTTCAACCGCTCGGACAACGGCGAACCCGGCATCTCGCGGATGAACACGCCGTCGGACTTGTAGACACGCGTTCCGGGCGGTGATGCAGGCGGCAACCCGTAGTCCATCAGCGCCGACAACAGCGCGGCATCCTTATCGGCGGTCTTGGCGCTTTTGCGCGGTGCGGCGGGCGCGGACTTCACCGCGCGTGGCGCAGCGGCGCCCGGCGCAGCGGCGCCCGACGCAGCGGCGCCCGACGCACCGTCGCGTTGCGCTAGCCGCTCCGCGGCCTGCCGCGTGGGGCCCGGCGCCGCCGCGGTTGCGAGCGAAGACGTGGCGGCGGGCGCCGATGATGGCGTCATCGCCAGCATGGACAAGGGATTGGCCGGCTCGCCAAGCGGTTCGGGCTCGCCGCGGCCCACGTCCGCATCGCGTGCAGGCGGCGACTCGTCAATGATCGTGGCGACGTCGGGTGTTTTTTCCAAAGTGCCGAGCGGGTTGCTGCCCGAGTCCGGCGACGGCGACAGTGCGGCTTGCTGCGGGGTTGCTGGCGCGGGCACCGGCGCGTTTACAGACGCATTCGCAAGCGCAGGCGCGGCGGCAGGCGCCTGCGCCGGTGCCCGCGCCATCATCGGCGCAGCGTCGTCCTCATGTGTCACCCAGACGATGCCGCCCGCCAACAACAACAGCACCAGTAACAGCGCGGTCCAGCGCCGCGCGCGCGAACGTCGCGGCGTTGCCATGTGTTTGACCTCGGCTTCCGGCGCGCGTCCTTCCAATGCGGCCAGGATGCGCGGCGAGTCGGCCTCGCCACGCGCGGCAGTCGAGGTCATCAGCAGACTCGGCGCGGTCATCGTAGGGCGAGCTTGTTCTTTCTCTTCTGCCATGCGGGTTCCCGTGTCAGCAGGAGGCGTGTGCAGCCCCCCTGTAACCAAGCCCGCCGAGAATACCTGATCGACCCCTTTCAGACACCGATTCTTGTTACGATTTCTAAGCCTCCGACGCGGTTTGCAACGCCGGATCGCTTGCCTCATGCGCGGATAAAACAAAAGATTACGCCTTCACATGAGGGACCTGCCTTGTTGCTGCTTCTGCCCCTGTATTTCTTGCTGGCGGTGGGCGTCTCCGCTCTCCTGTTTTTTCCCGCACTGCGCCAAGGCGCCGTGCGGGGGATGCGCGCCTGCGTAGCGGGCGTGGCACGGGGCGCGACGCGTGGCGCCAACCAGGCCGGCGGCGCCGTGGGCGGCACGGCCGGCGCGATAAGAAAAGGGTTCGGCGCCTCGTTCGAATGGGTTGGAAGGTATCGGTGGCAGGTCGCAATCGGGCTGACAGTTGTATTGCTTCCGTCACTGTTTGCTTTCTTGATGCGACACAATCACACATTCGTTTACAGCGCCTCAACCAGCGGTCCGGACCGCCGAATCCAGGCATTGCTGGAGGGCGAAAGACTGGTTCCGCCCGCCGCCCTGCCCCCTGAAGCATTCACCACCCGCGAAGTCGAACAAGTGCGTCCGAAGCTGGGCGGCGCAAGCCGTAACTGGGATCTTCTGGATGCCGATTTCCGCCAGCGGCTGTTGCTGGCGTATCGCATCATGCGCGAACAGCACGGCTATGAAATGACCCTGATCGAGGGCTACCGCAGTCCCGAGCGGCAGGATGAACTGGCAGGCATGGGGTCGCACGTGACGAACGCCGGCGCCTTCCAGAGCTATCACCAGTTCGGTCTGGCCGCGGACAGCGCGTTCTATCGCGACGGCAAGATCGTGATTTCGGAAAAAGACCCCTGGGCCATGCGCGGCTATGAGCTGTTCGGCGAGACCGCCGAGCTCGTCGGCCTGACCTGGGGCGGACGTTGGAAGATGATGGACTTCGGCCACGTGGAGCTGCGCCGCCCCGGCGTCATGCAACGCGCACGGGAGGCCGCGAAACAATGATTCGCGTGCTGAAGAAAGGCGGGCTCGTCCTGGCCCTGTTCGCCGTGGTGTGGCTGGCCGTCATCATCTGGTGGCAGGAGTCGCGCACGCTGCCCACCGGCGTGGACATCGGGCTGTACCTGTTTGCGTTGCCGCTGGCCATCCTGGCCGCGATCTGGATCGGGGCGCGCATGGTGCGTGCTGCCCGCGCGCCCAAGGCGGCGCCCGCACAGGCGCAGACGGAAGCGCAATCCGACGCGCCGGCCCGGCCCGCTGCGCTACGGCTGATCGCGGCCGCCGCGCGCGCCGCGCCGGGCGAGAATGTCGCGGCGATCGCCGAAGCGCTGGCCGAGCAGAAGCGGCCCGAACTCGATGCGGAACTGAAGACGCCGCAGGGCTATCCGATTTTCGCCGCGCGCGTGGCCGGCATGGACGACATGGCGCTGTATGCCGCCGCGCGGGACCGGGGCGCGCCCGCTGACGCCTTGGCCGCCGCCACGTTGCGTGTGACGGCCATGCTGGCCGATGTCGCACAGGTGCTGACGCATGAGGCGCACGCGCGCGCAACCGAGTTGGACGTGCCCGCGCGCGAAGCGGACTGGCCCCGCCTGCACCTCGACGTGGTCGTGCCGGCGGCGTGGTCCGAAGCGGCGCGCCACCGCGCGCTCGCGGCAGTGCGGTCGGCTGCGGGGGCCTGGCCCGATGCGCGCATCCACACCACCGAACATCCCGCACGCGACGGCATGGCCACCGACCACCTGCTGCGCCAGATTGCCGCCGAGCCCACCGCCGAGTCAGCTAATGCCCGCGCCGAACCGCAATGGCGCATCGTGCTGGCCGGCGATGGTTATATCGACGCCGAGCAGGTCGCCCATTGGGACGGCCTGGCCACGTTGCTGACGCACGCCAATCCGCAGGGCCGTGTCCCGGGCGAAGCCGCCGCCGGCCTGCTGCTGGCGCCGCCCGATGCGCAGGCCGAATTCCACGTCACGCTGTCGCCGATGCTGCAACGGCAGAAATCAGCCGACGCGCGCGGCGCCCTGGCCGAAGCGTCGCTGGCGGACCTGGCGCGCGACCTGCTGCAAGCCGCCGCCGTGGAGCCCGGCGCCGTCGGCCGCATCGTCAGCGATGGCGATCACCGCGGCGCCCGTCCGCTTGAGCCGCTGAACGTGGCATCGCAGGTTTTCGACCATCTGGATGCCGCAAAGGACTGCCAGGCCGTCGGCATGACTTGCGGCCACACGGGCGCGGCGGCGTCGCTGCTGACGCTGGCCGTGGCCTGCGAAACGTGCCTGCAGTTCGACCAGCCCGTGCTGACCCTTACCCTGCAAGACCCCGCATTGCGCGCCGCCGCGCTGGTCTCACGACCGGCCGCCAGCGCCACCGCCTGACCCAAAACAAAAGCGAAAACCATGCGTAGCCCATCAGGATTGCTTTCTCGATTTTCCAGCGCCATGAGCGACGTGCGCTATTGGAGTGGACGCGTATTCGCCAACCCACGCACCTTCATGCTCATCGGCCTGATCGCGCTGATCGTCTTCCTGTTCCTGTTCGCCGACACGATGCAGATCGCCATGACCTGGGCCGGCGCGGCGCTGGGCGTGCTGCTGCTTCTGTGGCTTTGCGTCTATCTCTGGCGCCGGCGCCGCACGCGGCGGGCCAACCAGCAGCTGGGCGACATGCTGGAACAGCAGGTGCAGACGGGCGCGGCCGCCAGCCCCGCCGCCAACCGCAGCGAAATCGAGGCGCTGCGCACCCGCCTGACGCAGGCGGTCCGCACCATCAAGACCTCCAAGATCGGCCAGACCTCCGGCAACGAGGCGCTGTACGAGCTGCCCTGGTACATCGTCATCGGCAACCCCGCGGCGGGCAAGAGCAGCGCCGTCATCAATTCGGGACTGCAGTTTCCGTTTGCCGACAAGAACGGCGCCGCCGTGCGCGGCGTGGGCGGCACCCGCAACTGCGACTGGTTCTTCACCACCGAAGGCATCCTGCTGGACACCGCCGGCCGCTACTCGGTGCACGAAGAGGACCGCAACGAGTGGATGAGCTTTCTGGACCTGCTCAAGCGCCATCGCCCCAAGGCGCCGATCAACGGCATCATCGTGGCGGCCAGCATCAGCGAGCTGACGGACGCGGGCCCCGAATTCGCCATCAACCTGGCCAAGAACCTGCGCCAGCGCGTGCAGGAACTGACCGACCGGCTGGAAGTGTTTGCGCCGGTCTATGTAATCTTCACGAAGGCTGACCTGATTGCAGGCTTTTCCGAATTCTTCGCCGATGCCGACGCGCGCGAGCGTGACCGGGTCTGGGGCGCGACGCTGCCGTACGGCGCGGACGAAAGCCGCGACGTGCTGACGCTGTTCGACGAGCGCTTCGACGAGCTGTATGAAGGCCTGAAGGAAATGGGCACGGCCCAGATCTCGCTGCGCCGCAATGCGGCCCTGCCGCCGGGGCTACTGACCTTCCCGCTGGAGTTTGCGGGCATCAAGCCGGCGCTGCGCACCTTCCTGTCCACGCTGTTCGAGACGAACCCGTTCCAGTACAAGCCGGTATTCCGGGGCTTCTACTTCACCAGCGCATTGCAGGAAGGCGCGTCGCGCAGCACCTCCACCGACAAGCTCGCGGCGCGCTTCGGCTTGCGGCCGGCCTCGCGCGAAGCGGCGCGCAGCGTGACGTCGCACAACGGATTCTTCCTGCGCGACCTGTTTTCCAACGTCATCTTTGCCGACAAGAAGCTGGTGCGCCAGCACGCCAGCCCCAACAAGGTCCGCATGCGCTACCTGACCTTCTTCGGCCTGGTGCTGGCGCTGGGATTGGTGCTGGGCGGCTGGAGCTGGTCGTATCTGGGCAACCGGCAACTGGCGAGCAATGTTCAGGCGGATCTGGACAAGGTGGTGCGCCTGCAAAGCGAACGCACCGATCTGCAGAGCCGCCTGGAAGCCATGGAGATCCTGCAGGATCGCATCGAGCAGCTGGACCGCTATTCAACGAGCCGGCCGCTGTCGCTGGGGCTGGGTCTGTACCAGGGCGACGTGCTCAAGCAGCGCCTGCTGGCCGAGTACTACAACGGTCTGCGCCAGTTCATGCTGGTGCCGGTCAAGGCCAGCCTGGAAGACTATCTGGGCCGCGTGGACGTGTCGCAGGCGGCCGCGGGCGGCGCGCCGCGTACGGCGCCGCCGCAGGCTCAGCCGGTGAGCGCCAATGCCGGCAACACGCTGTTCCAGGACGCCTCGCCCACCAACGTCGACGACGCCTACAACGCGCTCAAGACGTACCTGATGATGGCAAACCGCGAACACGTGGATCCCACGCATCTGTCCGACCAGATCACCCGATTCTGGCGCGGATGGCTGGAAACCAACCGGGGCGCGATGCCGCGCGACCAGTTGATCCGCAGCGCCGAGCGCCTGATCTCGTTCTACGTGGCGCGAGCCGCCGATGCGGACTGGCCGCAGATTGAAACCAATCTGGCCATGGTGGAACGCACGCGCGGCAACCTGCGCAGCGTGATGCAGGGCATGCCGGCGCGCGAGCGCGCCTATGCCACGCTGAAGGCGCGCGCCGCCACGCGCTTCCCCGCGATGACCGTCGCCCGCATCATGGGCGAGGCCGATGCCGCGGTCGTGGCGGGCAGCTACGCCGTGCCGGGCACGTTCACGCGCGAGGCCTGGGAGCAATACATCGAGCCGGCCATCGGCGAAGCCGCGCGCCGCGAGGTGCAGACCAGCGACTGGGTGCTGGGCGTGAACGCGCGCGACGATCTCACGCTGGAAGGCAGCCCCGAACAGATCCAGAAGAGCCTGGCCACGATGTACAAGACCGAATACGCGCAGGAATGGCAGAAGATGCTGCGCGGGGTCACCATCAAGCCCTTCACCAGTTTCGATCAGGCGGTGCAAGGCATGAACCGCCTGGGCGATCCGCAGAACTCGCCGCTGGTCAAGCTCATCAACACCACGTACGAACAGACCTCGTGGGACAACCCGTCGCTGATCAACACCGGCATCACGCAGGCGCAGACGGGCGTCGTCGCCTGGTTCAAGCGCGTGATTCTGCGCCAGGGCCAGCCGAAGCCGGCCGAGGCGGCGCCCGGCGGCGAGCAGATCCCGATGGGCCCGGTGGGACGCGAATTCTCCGACGTGGCGCGCCTGGTGGTCCAACGCGACAACCAGTCGCTGCTGGGCAATTACATGAACGCCCTGTCCAAGATCCGGACGCGCTTCAACCTGATCAACAACCAGGGCGATCCCGGCCCGGGCGCCCTGCTGCTGATGCGCCAGACGCTGGAAGGCAAGGACTCCGAACTGGCGGACGCGCTCAAGCTGGTGGACGAGCAGATGCTTGCCGGCCTGACGCCGGCACAGCGCGAGACGCTGCGCCCGCTGCTGGTGCGGCCGCTGATCCAGGGCTACGCCGTCGCCATGCAGCCCGCGCAGACCGAGCTGAACAAGGTCTGGAACGCGCAGGTCTATCAGGGCTTCACGCAGAACCTGGCCGACAAGTATCCGTTCTCGACCAAGGCCGGCATCGAGGCCAGCAGCGAAGAGATCGCGCAGGTCTTCGGTCCGCAGGGCAGCATCGCCAAGTACGTCAATGAGACCTTGGGCCCGCTCACCGTGCGCCGCGGCGACATCCTCACGGCCCGCACGTGGGGCGACATGGGCATCGACCTGCAGCCGTCGTTCACCGCGAACTTCGCGCAATGGGTGGCGCCGCTGTCGGGCGGCGCGGCCGGATCAGGCGCGGCCAGCCAGCCGCAGACGCTGTTCCAGATCCAGCCCAAGCCCGCGGGCGGCGTCACCGAGTACACGATCGAGATCGACGGCCAGCAACTGCGTTACCGCAACACGCCGCCGCAATGGGTCAACTTCGTGTGGCCCAACGCGCAGGGCGCACCCGGCGCGCGCATCACCGCCACCGCCTTTGACGGCACGGTGGTCGAGATCGTGAACGAGCCCGGCCGCTTCGGCCTGGAACGCCTGATCTCGGGCGCCCAGCGCAAGCCCAACCAGGACGGCAGCTTCGAAATGAGCTGGACCAAGTCCAACATCACCGTCCCGGTCCGCCTGCGCATCATCAGCAATACCCAGGCGGCCAGCGCAGGCGGCGCCGAGCCCGGCAGCCAGGGCCTGCGCAACCTGCGTCTGCCCGCCACGGTCGCGGGCTCCTCCCCTCAACCTTCCGTCGCCTCGACGGCTGCCGGAGTGCAGCAATGAGCAATCCGCAGTCCCCCATTTTCCGCACGGCCTACTTCGGCAAGATTCCGTCGCGTGGCGACTTCGTGAAGAACACCTCGCACCCGCAGCTGATGGCGACGCTGGACGCCTGGGTCGCCAACACCATGGAGATCCTGGCGCAGGATCCGCATTGGAAGACGCTGTACGACGAGGCGCAGCCGGTGCCCTTCGCGGTGCTGGGTTCGCGCGGCAAGCTGGCCATCGCGGGCCATCTGCAGCCCAGCCGCGACCAGTCCGGACGGCGCTTCCCGTTCATCAGCGCGACCTCGGTCGAGGTATCGCGCCCGCTGGACTTCATTGCGCGCAGTCCGCTGGCCTTCAGCCGGATGTGGAACCGCATGGGGGCTGCCGCGTCGCAGCTCATGCAGGAAGGCGATCCCGCCGATGCGTTGCAGACGCTGAACGGCCTGGAAGGCGAAATCCGCACCGCCGCCGACGACGGCTTTGACGCCTTCATCGACCTGCAGACGCTCGAGCGCGTGGAAGCGATGCTGCGCAGCAACGGCCACGCCGCCAACATGCACGACATCGTGCTGGCGCTGGGCATCCTGCTCACGCCGGTCATGTCCAGCGGCTCGTCGCAGCTGGACACCGGACTGGCGCTGCCCCTGCCCGACGACCCGCTCTACATCAATCTGGTGGCAACGTACTGGATGACGCTGATCGCGCCCTTCCTGAACCGCGCCGACTTCGAGATCGCCATGTTCATCGGCCATATCGCGGGCAAGCACCGGCTGGTGGTGGGGTTTCGCGGCGCGTCACCGCAGACGCTGGCCACCCTGCTGTCGACGCCGCAGACGCTGTCGCAGCACTACATCATGCTGGACGCCGCCCCCTGGGTGCGCGACCACGTCAGCGCCAGCCACGGTCTGGCCAAGCTGTCGAGCTATCTGGATCAACAGCGGCTGTCCCTGCGCCAGGCGCTGGAGACCTACCGCGAAGTCTTCATCGGAGCCTAGGACATGCGCACACTCACTCTGGTCCTGGCCGCGGCCTGCTCCTGGGCGGCGCATGCCCAGGACGCGGCGACGGTCGTTCCCGCCAACGTCATCCCCCAACCCGGCCAGGTGGTCGCCAGCGGCGCGGTGCCGGACGAAGCCACCAAGGCCGACGTGCTGCAACGGCTGCAAAAGGTGTATGGCGTAGGCAATGTGATCGACCGCATCGACGTAGGCGGCGTCGTCGCCCCGCCGAACTGGTCGCAACACGTCGGCAAGCTGCTGGACAGTCCGCTCAAGCAGATCAACCGCGGACAGCTGGAAATCGACGGCACTCAGATCCGGCTGCGCGGCGAGGTGGACAACGAAGCCTCGCGCCAGCAGATCGCCAGCACCTTCGCCACCTCGCTCAATCCCACCTACAAGATCGTCAACGGCCTGCGCGTGTCGGCGGACAAGGACGAGCAGGACGTGCTGGACAACCTGCTCAGCAATCGCGTGGTGGAGTTCGAGACGGGCAGCACGCGCCTGACCGCACGCGGCCGCGAGCTGCTGGACCGGGTGGCCGATGCCGTGCCGAAGCTGCGTGCCGACAAGATCCAGATCATCGGCCACACCGACAGTTCCGGCAGCCGCAGCACCAACCTGGCGCTCAGCCAGGCGCGCGCGGACGCGGTGCGGGACTATCTGGTCGATAAGGGTTTGCCGGCATCGCGTTTTGAGGCGATGGGCGCCGGCCCGGATCAGCCGGTGGCCACGAACGCCACGCCCGAAGGCCGCGCCAAGAACCGGCGGATCGAATTCCGCGCGGCGCGCTGAGGCCGCGCGCCGAGGGCCGCCTCAGCTGCCCTCGCCGGCCTTCTTGATGCCAAGCAGTTCTTCCAGGCCCGAGAGGGTCTCGTCGTTCTTGACCACCGTGCGCAGCCACAGGTGCAACGACATCTCGCCCCAGCTTGCGGCCTTGTCTGCCAGATAGGCGACCGGGCTGTGCGGCTCGGTGCGGCGAAAGAAATCGGCCACCTCGCGCAGTTGCGCCAGCGCCTGTTCGCGGGTCTGGATCGGACCGCGCACGGCGGCCGGCGGCGCGCCATGCGCGGGCGTATCGACAGCGGGAAAGTGATCGGCGGGGGGCAAGGTGGGCTCCACTCGAACGGGAACGGCGGGTGCGGACGACGCGGGCGGCGGCGCGGCCGCCAGGTCGGCACGGACCAGCAGGCCCGCGTCGCGCGCAAAGCGGTGCACCAGTTCCGTGACATTGCGCAGCGACTCGCGCACACGGGAGAACGCCGGGCTTTCGTCGCCCAGGCGCTCGTCCAGCGTGCGCTCCAGTTGCGCCAGCGCCTGCGAGCAACCTTCGAGCTGCGTGTCCAGCTCGGAATAGAACGACGGCGGCGTATCGCGCCGCGCGGCATCGAAGCGGTCCAGCGTCAGCTTTCCGCGCGTCAATTCATTGGCGTTATCCGGCGTACGCTTGACGGCATTCGCGAGTTGGCTCGCCGCCTCCCACAGCACCGCGCCGTAGCGCGCGCCATCGGCCTGGGTCAGCGGAATCTCGCCGATCAGCTGCTGCGATCGCGACAGCAGCCACGCCAGATTGCCCACGCGCTGCTGCACGTCGCCGTCTTCCGGCACGGGATGCAGGCCTTCCCAATAATCGCGGCACAGCCCGTCGATGAGCAGATAGCCGTCACGCAGCCCCGCAAACCCGCGCGTCTTGGCCCAGGCTTCCGCGAGCCATGACGCGATGCGGATGTCCTTGCTGCGCTCACGCAGCACCGTGGAGCAGATGCGCGCCACCTCGGGCCAGTCGGCCTCTTTCAGGTCGATGACCCAATCGCCTTGGTCGAGTTGGGGATCGTCATGCCGGCGCGCCTCGCGGATCGCGTCGAACTCGGGCGAAAACACCAGGTCGACGCCGCAAGGCGCGTCGCCGGGAATCGGAAGCAACAGGGCGTTGATGTCGGTCATGAGCGCGGAGCATATGTAAGTAGGCGCAAATCATCCCACAACTGTTTACGCAGGACGTTCAAAGATGACACGTCCTATTACAAAGCGCGTCACGATGCTTCGCTATGATTTGCGCTCCGACCAAGGAGCACTCATGACGACGAAATCGATCCGCATGTTGCCCGACGGGCACTTCATCGCCGGCACCCCGCGCCGCGCGCCCGACGGCACCATCGTCGGTGGAGAAGGTCCGATCACCCGCGCCCCGGACGGCACCTACGTGGCCGGCACGCCGCAACGCGCCCCCGACGGCAGCTATAAAGGCGGCGGCGGTCCCGTGCGCATGGCGCCGGACGGCACTTTCGTTGTGGGCCCGGCACGGCTGGCGCCGGACGGCACGTATCTGTAAACCCACACCTGGCTTTTTGAACCCATACCTGGCGCGCACCATGTCCCAACGCTCCGTCATCCGCAAGGGCGATAAAACATCGCACGGCGGCGTCGTCGTGACCGGCGACGAAACCGTCGTCATCTTCGGGCAGCCGATGGCCCGCGTCGGCGATCGCGTCACCTGCCCCAAATGCGGCGACACCCACACCATCGTCGAAGGCGTGCAGAACGTCGGCTCGGACCGCCTCACCGCGCTGGAAGGCATGCGCACGTCGTGCGGCGCCACGCTGATCGCCAGCCAGCATTTCTATCAGTTGGAATACGGTTGAGCGACGGGCCTCGCGGCTAGCGCGAGGCCGAGCGCGTATTCAGAACGCGCGAAGGCGGGCCCCCGCATCGGGGACCCGCCAACGGCACGGCAGGACCGGCGTTCCGGCCTGCCGGATTGACGATTACTGCTGCCAGTTGTGCGTGCTGTACCGGTCGTTGTCGATGCGGTTCAAGACAGGCAGGCCGGTGCCCGAATCCTTCACCTGCATGTCGATGTAGGCCTGGAACACATCCGCGTCCAGCACACCGATGTCCGAGCGGCGCTCGGCCGGCACGTTGGCCAGCGTCGTGTAGCCGTCGCCGCCGGTGGCATTGAAGCTCAGCACGAACAGGCGATAGGTGCGCGCATTATCCAGCGGCAGCCACGTGCTGGTGGCCTGGTCCAGGTACTGGAAGTTGCTGGCGCGGCTGCCCTTGGCGTTGGACGCGGTCACATTCCAACGCAGGCCGGCCGCGTAGGGGTAAGGACCGTCCTTGCCGCCCGGCTTGTACGTCGCGTCCAGGCCATCCTCGATCATGGACTTGACCTCGTTGGCGGTCAGATCCAGGCGCCACAGCATGTTGCCGAACGGCACGACGGCGATCACGTCGGCCGCCGTCACGGTGCCGTTCAGCGCGCGGCGCACACCGCCACCGCTTTGCAGGGTCATGTCGGCGCCGCCGTATTCGGCATTGGCCACGTCCAGATAGGCTTGCGCCACCAACTGCTGGATGTCGCCGCCGCGCAGGGCCACGTTGCCTTCGCTCTCGCATGCGGGGCTGGCCGCGTTGCTGGTCGGCGTGGGACCCGGAATGCGGCGGAAGCACAGTTCCAGCGGCACTTGGGCGACGTTGGTCTTGCTGAAGATGTCGATCTTGGCCTTGAACGGTTGCAACACCGACAGCGCGGCGGCGTCCGGCGTCTGCTCGCGCAGGAAGCCGCTGGCCGAGACGCCGGCCTTGAAGGCGGCGCGATCGGCATCGGAGGCCGCGACCAGGGCGCTGCCCGACTTGACGCGGTAGTCGGCGCCGATCAGCACGTGGGGCGTGCCGGCGCAGTTCGTCACGTCGCCGTTGGCGTCGAAGCTGACCTTCAGTTCGCCCACGACTTGCGAGTATTCCCAGGCCTGCACCAGGCAGACCGGCTTGCCGTCCTTGTCGGCCAGACGGGTCGGATACGCGCCGCCCGGCGTGCCGACGGCCATCGTCTTCATCGAATCGGGACCCAGCAGCGTGTGCGAGTCGCCGCCCACCACCACGTCCACGCCGCTCAGCTTGGCAATGACTTCCTTGTCGTAGCCGTAGCCGATGTGGCTCAGCAGGATCACTTTGTTGACGCCATTGGCGCGCAGGGCGTCGATCTGCGCCTGCGCGGCCACGGTTTCGTCGGTGAACGTCGTGTCCGCGTTGGGGCTGGACGATTCCTTGGTCTTGCTGGCGATCGTCAGGCCGACGATGCCGATCTTCTGGGCATCGCGTTCCACCACGATGGCGGGCTTGATCAGGTCGGTGCCCTTGAGCGGCGAGCTCGCGCCGAAGTTGACGTTCGCGCTCAGGACCGGCGTCTGGCAGGCGCCGGCATGCAGGAAGTCGACAAAGCGCTTCAGGCCATCGTCGCCCTTGTCGAACTCGTGGTTGCCCACGGCCATGGCGTCAAAGCAGACCGTGTTCATCAGCGCGGCATCGGCCTCGCCCGGCTCGCCGGCGCGGTTGAAGTACAGCGTGCCGGTCTGCGCGTCGCCCGCGTGCAGCTTCAGCACGTTCGGAGAATTCGCGGCCAACTGGTCGATGGCGGCCTTCACGCGCGGCATGCCGGCGGCGGACACGGTCACTTCGGTATCGGCGCCCGCCGCGTTCTTCAGGGTCAGCGTCCGGTCCTTGCCGTCCAGCGTGGAGTGATGGTCATTGATGTGGAGGATCGTCAGCTCAAGCGGACGCGCCTGCACGGGAGGTTCGGTAACGGGCGGCGTGTCGGGGTCGCTGCTGTTGTCGTTGTCGTTGTCGCCGCCGCAGCCAGCAATCAGCGCCATCGCGCTCATCATTGCGCAGGCCAGCGCGTTCCGATTCCAGTGCTTCATGTTCCTTTTTCCCGTGGAGGCTATTCGAGGCCCGCATTCTGTTTGCCGCGTATGACGCAACGATGAATGCGAGCTGAAAACCTTCCACGCAAGAAAATGGTCGATTTTTCGCGTCCGGACATGCTTTTGACGCGTAGCTGGTGTAACGGAAGTGGCTATTCGCAAACACGAACAGGCCGCATCCGGCCGGCCATGTGCGCATCTGAAAACACATCCCGCACTGGAAAAACGAAGGTTCGTGCGATAAATTCATACATCGGAATAATCAGTTACAGATTCGTCTTCCGAAACTTTTCAGGCAAGTCACACTTCGAAAACTGGTTCTTCCACCGGCGCTTCCGGCAATGTGGCGCCGGTTTCGCTGTAAGGCATAACAGACCGCTTTGATGGACGACACCATCCGCTGCGTTACCCGCAATGGCGGCGCAGCAAGGTGGTGGACAGTTCCGCGGCTTGCCCGCGCAACGCCGGGGGAACCAGACGGCGCAGCACAAGGAGAAACAGAAAGGAGGCTGTAGATGAAATGCCCCCCACCTTTGCCGACCGAAACCGAGAGGCTGCGCGCCCTGTCGGAATACGGACTGGATCCGCAGCGTCCGCTGCCCAGCCTGGACCCGGTCGTGCGCATTGCATCGCGCATGTTCGACATGCCGGTGTCGGCCATCAACATGGTCGGCAGCGAGCATGTGTTTTTCGCGGCCAGCATCGGCGTCGGCGACACCGACATGCGCCGTGACGTCTCTTTCTGCGCCCATGCGGTCTTGCAGGACGACGTCATGGTCGTGCCCGATGCGCGCCTGGACGAACGCTTCCACGACAATCCGCTCGTCGCGGGCCCTGCCGGCATCCGGTTCTATGCCGGCGTTTCCCTGAATTCACCGGACGGCCATCCGCTGGGCGCGCTGTGCGTCATCGACACGGAACCGCACGCCGATTTCAGCGAGGACGACAAGGAACGGCTGCGCGAACTGGCCCGCATGGCGGCCGACCGGCTGGAGTTGCGGCGTGTCGAAGTCAGCGCCGAACGCGCCCGCGCGCGGGCCGAACTGCCTGCGGGCGCACAGAGGACGAAGCGCAGCCCCACCCCGCGGCCCGGGGCGGCCCACCCTCACACGCGCCATGACGACGACGCGCGCAAACTCACCAGTTTCGATCCCCTGACGGGCCTTGCGAACCGCGGGGTGTTCTACCGGCGCGTGGAGGAAGTGCTGGCGCATCCGTGTGCCGCCGCCATCCTGATGCTGGACCTGGACGGCTTCAAGGACATCAACGACACGATGGGCCATGCCGTCGGCGACGCGATCCTGCGGGAACTCGCGGCACGCCTGGACGGCATCGCGGGTCCGTGCGACACGGTGGCCCGCCTGGGCAGCGACGAATTCGCCATCCTGCAGCACGAAGTCGGCGAGCTGAAACAGGCAATGGAACTGGCGCAACAGGCGCTGGCGCGCTTTGCCGAGCCCATTTCGGTCCAGGGGCAAGAGCTGCGCCTGACGGCGAGCTGCGGCGTGGCTCTGGCCCCGCTGCATGCGCACGAAGCGCTGGAACTGGTGGGCAACGCCGATCTCGCCTTGGTCAAAGCCAAGGCGGTCGGCCGCGGCCGCATCTCTGTCTTCGCTCCCAACCTGCGCCTGGAGGCCGTGGCGCGGCGCCTCTACGGCATGGAGCTGCACCGCGCGGTCGCCAAAGGCGAATTCCAGCTCTTCTATCAGCCGCAGATCAATCTGGCGACGGGCGCACTGACGGGCGCCGAGGCGCTGCTGCGGTGGCGCCATCCCCAACTGGGTCTGCTGGCGCCGGGCGTCTTCCTGCCGTCGCTGGAAGGCGGGCCCTTGGCGGGCACGGTCGGGTCATGGGTGCTGAATGAAGCGTGCAGTCAGGCCGCCTTCTGGCGACGCAGCGGCCTGCACGACTTTCGCATCGCCGTGAACCTTTTTGGCGTGCAATTCCGCGAGGGCGACCTGGCGGCCGAAGTCGCGCAAACCCTCGCCCGGCACGGCCTGCCGGCCGAGGCGCTGGAACTGGAGATCACCGAGAACATCGTGCTGAACAGCGACGACACGGTCTTGGAAACGCTGCAGCACCTGCGCGCCCAAGGCGTGGGCATTTCATTCGACGACTTCGGCACGGGGTATGCCTCGCTGAGCCTTTTGAAGACCCATCCGATCACGCGCATCAAGATCGATCGATCGTTCGTGAGCGGGATACTGGAATCGAACCAGGACGCCACGGTGGTCCGGGCCATTCTGGATGTGGCGCGCAGCTTTGGCCTGAACACCATCGCCGAAGGCATCGAAACGGATGCGCAACGCGAACGGCTGCAGGCCGAGCATTGCGAAGAGGGTCAGGGGTATCTGTTCGGAAAGCCGATGGCGGCGCAGCAGTTTGCGCAGACGTTCGGGATCGAGACGGCGCTGCGGATCATGGCTTGAGCGTGGAAAGACTCTGGCACTTCTAAGACCCCGTCGGCAGTTCCTATTGCCACAAAGGCACTTCCGCCGATAATTCAATAAACTCCAACGTCGCCGAAGACGTTTTGCCAGCATGACGCGAGAAAAACGAGCCATGGCGGAAATTTCGATACCAAAGTTCTATCGCATCGCTCCGGATGCGCTTTTGGAAACCAGGATAAGCGCAAAAGAAAGCCTAGTGACAGGCCCCCTGGACTTCTTATTAAACCTAAAGCCTCGCACGGGAATCGTCGTCGCGAGCTGGGACGCAGCCCGCGTCCTAGGCTGTGCGCAACGGCTAGGCCTTGTAATCGGAACTTCAGAGGACGGCGCACGAGTGCGGTGGGAAAAATCCGAATCCTCGTATCGCCCGAACGCTGCGGGCCAGCGATTCTGGACTCAGGCAAAACCTTTCTTCTGCTTCGCCAAAGCAGTTGCGGACCGTTATTTGTTGGCGTCGGGCTTCGCAGAAGTATTCTCTGCAAGTATCGAGTTTGATTCCACGGACGCCCGATCCCCATTGAACAAGGTGCCAAAGCCATCTGCAAGCCCAACCGGAGGCTACGTCTATCTCGTCCGGTCGGCGCATGGGATCAAAATTGGCAAGAGCGTCAACGTCAAGTCAAGGACCAGGCTGTTCGAGGTCAAACTACCTTTCCCTATCACAGTGGAACATTACGCTTGGTTCGATGATTACTCTCATGCCGAACGCTCGTTGCACCTGCAGTACCACTCCAAACGGCTTGAGGGTGAATGGTTTGATTTGTCGGATGCGGACATCAAGCACATTAAGACGCTTGGAATTGCTGCGTCGACCGCAAGACTTCGGTAGTGCATCCGTGGCTTGTCACCAAGGCCGCCACGGACGTTGCACTGGAAGCACCGAGAGCAAAGGCTTGCTGCCCTTAGTCGTTGCAACACCTCGCACGCCTTCCATTCTGAAAGCCGGCAACGGCGACTTCAAGACGGCCGCGCTGATACTCAACGACCATGTTGAAACGGCCGCTAAACGCCATGCGTCCTTGCGCAGCGGCCATGAATCCACGCACACGGCGGAGTTGCTCGAGAGCGTCTACAGCGAGATGTGACGTAAAAGGCATGGGCCCGCAAGCAGCGCACGGCCATTTTTCCGTCCGACCTTCCTAACGAATCGCCGCACTGACGACGCTGGCCTGCTCAGGGGCTGCTGCGGCAAATAGCGCTTCGTTGACCTTCAGCATTTGTCTGATTGCCGGGTCGTCCTTGGAAAGACGAGCCAACCGCTCCACGACCTGGGGCCACCATTGCGGCTTCGCGATGCCAGTCTCGGTCATGTCGCGTGAATCGATGGCGGAATCCCAGCTGGACATGAAATAGGTAGTGTTATTCGACGAAAAGGCACGAGTGAAGATCGTGCCCGTGCCCGTCACCGTGAACTGACGGCCAGCAAGCAGAATGGGTTCAGAGGCTTTGCCCTTGCACTCCTTCTTGTGAACGACCGCAATATAGCCCACGATCTTGCCGGGCTCCGGTGGCAACACCCTCACCACCTCCCCTTCGTGGCCACGAACCTCTTCTGGCCAGGTGCGGTCGTACGGGACAACAAACGCCGACGAAATACAGTCCTGCCCGGACCGATAGACGTAAGGCTTATAAGTAGCGGGTGTGGCGCTTTCCAGGTCATTGGACACGACCGTCATACGCTCGGCGGGAATTAAATCGGAAACAGCCGAATTGCCTGACTGCACTACCGCATTCGCGATTTCGAGGCCTGCACATCCCCCCAGAAAAGTCAGCGATGCGACAAGAAGACAGCAACCGTAGACGGACCGAAATTTCTGCATAAGACCATGAGAGTTACCATATGTAAACGGAGTGTACGGTATTCGGCCTGCATTTGGCGAGCAAAGGCCCGCTCCTCCACCAAACAGAAGCAGGGTCGAGTGCGTTACCGATCGGTTCTGAAGACAGCCGGTACTTCGGCTGCTGCTCTAGGCTGGTAGCTTCTGGGCAGTCCGGGTGAAATTTCGCCAGGAAATGGCCGCTCGTCAGGCCCCACTCAGCGCTTCTTCACCCTTGTCTCTTAACTGTCGGTACACCTCATCTACCAAGAGGTTCGCCAACCCTTTGAATACCTTTTCATGCCTCAATGCCTGGTCAGCCATGGCGTTGTGACCCTCCAGGGCATCTACGACAGCATCATTGAGCTTGATTTCGTAGGCGCCATTTGCGAATGCGGTGACCGTGTCGTTAGCCTCGGCCTGTTCCTTTAGAGTTGGGTCGTTGACCATCTTGCCAATCAGAGTGGTTGCATACCCACGGAAATCCGCATCGGAGAGATTGCCCGAGACCACCTCATTCATCTTTTTGATGATGGCGGACAGCCGGTCTTCTGGGGCGTCCCAGGCCCGACCACCTCCCGTCCCCAGTGGCTTCATCGGCTCGGCTGATCCCGCTTCCAGGTTGAGCTTGTGCTTTTGCTCGTTGATCACCTTGTACCCCGCCAGGCGCTGCTCACCTTAATGTTGAACGGCCGCTTTCATTTACGGTGATCGGCTGCTCCTGGCCGAAAGCGGCTGTTATCAATTCCATTGAGATTTGATCGGAAAGTTTATGCCAGATCGAGTCTGAATTAGTACAGATCAGCCGTCGTACCTCTTCCCCAGGTCACTGAACACCTTCGCTAGATCATCAGTACTGATCGGCCAATTCTCGCGTGTCTGCGCCGCCATCCGTTCCGACAGGAAATACGCTAGCAAAACAGCCGGCTGATTAAAGAAGTGCCGCTGGCCGTTCTGCTCTTTGATCTTGCCGAAAACATAACTCTTGTCTCGCAAAAAGGCGTCCAACTGGTCTATGACGTCTGTTGGCAAGAGATCGTTGAATGCGTCAATCACGAGCTGATTGGAGCGCTCTTGTCCCGGCTCCATACCTGTGCCATCCCTGTAGGCCGTAGCCAAGTAGTCCAGCAGACTGCGTTGCCGCTCATCTGCGGCAGCCAAATCGCGCATGGCCTGCTCAAAAAACTCATCCGTAGCCTCGATCAGAGCCATGCTCTTCGCCACCGTGCGCTTTACTGACGGCTGCGCAGTAGTCTTCGGCTTGTACAGCGTGTCGTGCGTCAACTCACTGTGAGCATGTTGCAGGAGTGTGCGTATCTGCACTTCACATGCGATCCCTTCCGGGATGATCACATCTCCAAACGACAGGCCGGCCTTGGAGCGCAATACGTAATGCACGGACTGGTATGCGAACTCCAAGGGTTTCGCCAGCCGCTCGGCTTCGTAGTCCTTGTCTTTGGACCAATCCCAGAATGCGCCACATTCCGGACTCTCAATAATCGAACAGAACTGGTTGATGTGCGTCGTCAGCAGGACGACGTAGCGCATACCGACCTTGTCAGTAATGTCGCCATACGGATCCTTGTAGGCCTTCCCTCGATATAGAGCTTTGTCGATCAAGCTCGTGTCGCCTTTCAGGCGTGGCACCATCGGCACCTTCAGGAAATAACCCAACGGTGTCGGAGCAATTGCGGTTACTAGCCGTCGTTCGATTTCCTGACCGATAAGCGAGGCCCAAGCCCTGTAGAGGGGCTTGTCCTTCTCCCATCGCTCCAGGATATCTTTCTCGCTCACTCTTGGTCTCGAATATGCGTCCGGACCGTGATCTTGGTCCACTTAGGAATGTTGCCGTGCTCGTCCGGATCGCCATCAATGGATTCGAGTCGCACGAGGTTCTCGAATTGATCTGCTGGCGCCGTCAGCTTGATGTCATGGCCGAAGGTCAGTTTTCTCAGTCTTAACTGACTTTGAATCTCGGACAGATCCTTGTGGATCGCCGTGTCCGGAAAATTCTTCTGCTGCATGTATGCCGTATAGGCATCTTGCAACGGAGCATCTCCTAGGTAGGCCATGGAAAACGCCTCTACCTGAATCGTAGCCGTCTGGTCCGTTTTCAGATAGGTGGTCAGTGCGTTCAAAAGGTCTATCTTGCGTTCCGCATCAATGTCTGCGTTACGAATGAAATCCTTGGTCAAGGAATGGAACTGCTTGGTCTGGAATGCGCTGTTTGACGGGAAATCCAGCCCGAGGAACGTCTCGCGGAAATAGAGCGCCGCCGACAGCTTATTACTTTGCGTAATTTGGTCATCGAAGAGGAACGCACGCCAGCCGTTGGTAGGCTGTTGCTCGGTAGCAGCATCGGGATCCTGCCGCACAAACGCGCCGATCTTGTAGAGCTTCGCCTGGGGCGTGAGGATCAGCTCTTTGAGGTATTCCAGCGTCAGCGTGTTGTTCACCTGCCGCTTTGTAAACCCCCCATGCGGCTCAGCCTTGATAACGCACATGAACGGCCGCGACGGATTGCCACACGTGCCATCGATAACCACGACAATCCCTCCTGGAATTGTTCGGCTGGTTTGCGCGACAGCCAGCTTGCTAGTGATTGCCTGAGACAAATTCACAAACTGCTCGTCGTTCCCCAGGGACTCAACAATTGCCTTGGCAGACTGCCAAGCACTCTCTGGCCCGGCATCGCTGATTTTCATCTCGACGCCGTGAGAGGACCTCCCCAGCGTATTTGTGATGCGATCTTGAAGAGCATCCCTCGCCTCCTGCGGCAAAGTTAGCGGTTGGGTCCCGTAACTGGGTTCTGCGGGCGCTCTGTCTTCTCCGCGAACAAAGACCTCATGGATGATGATTCGACCGATGGACAGATTCTCAAAGGACATGGCTCGTTTCTTTTTTCTAGTTTCTCAGTGGCACTCGATCTAAAACGACAATAAGACACAGCCGCAATTTTTTGATACATGCATTGTACTAGTGCTCCTTGATGGGCCTTCCTGGCTACTCACCAACCAGATGCATTTCGCATTCCCATTGACGTTTCTGCCAACGGCCTGCTGAAGCGGCTGGATAAGACCTGCGACAGAAAGAACCGTCAGGCCCTGCGGACGAGTTTGCAAGGCTTGGCCGTTGCGCGTGCGAGCGTCGTGCACGACAGCGGATTTAGATGGGAGAGCAACCTGGCCAACCTTGATGAAGCTGTCAGTGGGTCATCCACACGCGTCGTTTGGAGTGTTGATACCAAACTGCTCTCTGCGTACACAGCAGGTTATACGCTCGTCAATTGAATAAACGACGCAAGCTGAGAGATTCAGCGCTGGGCTTTGGTTACACACGTTCTACTCGACACATAGAGTGCCGCTACCACTCGCCTCAGCCACACGGCAACGGCTTTCGGGTGCGGAAACATGAGAGCTGCTGCCTGGGCGCAAAAGCTGAAACTCGCTTTGGGAGCTTTGACAGATGCCACTGGTTGGAAATGCAAGTTTGATATGGCTAAGGGCACGATGATCCACGTTGGAAGGCCGGCCTTCGTTTCCAAACAAGATCGGCAATGTCATCTCAACGAAGAGATCTGAATTGCCAATAAGTCCGCAACGGTGCTGCCCACATATCCGCCGACAACGCGGCCAATTGGCCAAGGGGAAACTATGTCCGCTCACGGCGTGCACGGCCAACGCAACTTCGGCCTCAAGGCCAGATCTAGGGCAAGTCGAGCCTTGACCAGAGCCGACAATTCGATTGGGTGGCCCTTACGAACGGCTCAAGACCAGCCCATTAGGACCAACCGACATAGATCCACTTGCTCCCCGTCGCTACTTCCACCTCTTTAACCTCACGTGGAGGGGCGGTGGGCGGCAAATCTCCCCCCTTTTCCACACCTATTCCCCAGGAGGACGGAGAGGACGCGAGCACGATGAGAACATTGGAGCACCACGAGCACCGCAAATTCCATCCAACACATTGTTATTAAACATTTTTTTCGATTTTTTTGTGCGGAATCGCGCAGTACAACATAGCTTTTTTGCACCAAAACATGGTGATTGAGATATACTTTCCGCAGGTTTCAGCCACCTGAACATGAGTTATATGATGCGTACTGAATCGTTTTTTTTCCCATCGCTGTGAGCGACACTTCCTCCATCGCAATTTTCTAAATGAGGTGAGCAGATGGCCACAGCCAAACAAGCGGGTACCAAACGGCTCAAGATGTCCGAACGCGCCGAACAGCAGCTACAACTACTGTTCCCGGAAATCCCCCAGCTGTGGCTATGGAAACGGAAAACGAACGACGGCTACACGACGCTCCCGCGGACATTGCCGATCGTTATGCAAGCGATTGACGACCAATCCAAAGGCCAACCCGCGGGCCACACCCTCTTCTGCCTCTGGGCACGGTCGCCCGACCACCCTCTAGTCATTATCGAAAACCCGGCAACTTTTGCGAGCGAGGCGGGATTCGATGGAGTACGAGCCGTAGATACGTGGCGTCGACGCATGAAAACCTTGCAAAAGCTGGGATTCATTGCTCCCAAAAGAGGGCCATCAGGAGACTTTCACTATGTCCTACTGTTGAATCCCAACATGGCGGTGGAATGGATACGACACCAAGGCCAGATACAGGCCGATCTGTACGCTCGCTTCCTTGCCCGGTTGACCGAGATTGGTGGCTATAGCGACATAGAGGCCATCCAGGCTTACTGGACCGCCAACGCAGCGGCCTCGAATGAAAGCGGCAATGCCACTGCACCAGCAGTAGCCACGGCAATCTCTGCACCGCCACCTCCCGCCCCTCCGGTGCCATCACCCCCCGTATCACCATCAACCGACCCAAGCCATCCCACCGCAGCGCCCGCGGCGCCCACACCAGAGGCAGCCATGACGCGAAAATCGTCGCGTCGTAGGCGTGAGCAAGGGGCATGAGATGCGCCCCTTACTTAAACCCAACGGCGAGCATCCGGATAAGCGAGATGGCCCATACTGTGCGTTCAAGGACGACCGATATCGGTTTTGGGCGTTGCTAGTCCGAGACATCAAAGGCGTGCTTTGCACTCTCTGCTGGGCCGGCATCATGGCATGGTCCATATCGCACGGGTTCCCTGTTGCTTCTTCGTTGTTTAAGGCAGTTCTAACGCGCCTAGATGTCTTGTGAGGAGCCCGCTCTCCTCAGAGTGGACCGTAAATATGTGCAGATTTTTCCGTGGAGAAGTGGAGTCAAGCCCTGCGCTTTCGCCCCCTACACACATTCCTCTGCTCCTGGCAATTGTCAAAATAGGGGGGGGGTTACCCCGCAGCGCAATCATCATGCCCTAGCTAAGCCCCCACAAGCCATTGCAACTCGGCTTTTTTTACGTGCCTGTCGATAACAAGATAGCCTCCGCTTACCAACCAACAATCGCCACCGAAACCCAGAGCTAGGCAACGGCGCGGGTTCGCCTGGATGACGCACGCACGAACTCAACGTGAACGACATTGTTTGCGGCCGGATGGCCAACATGCCGACAGGCACTGTCACCGTCGACCCGAAATCAGGCCCGTTGGCTTGGGGATCCTCCAGAGCATCCGCCGCACCATCTAATGGCCCCGATCGAGCCGCCTCCACGGCACGCATTCGCGCCGCCAGCACCTGCGCAGTCGGGTTGTAGTACCGCATAGCCATTTGCAGAGTTTTCCAGCCCGTGATCTTGGCCAACTCCTGCGGCATCATGTGCGGAGCCAAACGCGTCGCCGCTTCATGACGAAGGTCGTGAAAGTGCAAGTCGACCAGGCCAGCAGCAATGCAAGCTGCCTTGAAATCACAAGCCAGCTTGCCGGTCTCGTGATAGCCCCTTGATGAGCTTCTCGGTCGAACGAGGAGGGCTCTAAAGGACGCGTACTGCCTCGAGATTCAAGCCCACTGACCGCTTGCGGCCATTGCGGGCCTTTGTCAGGTTCAAGACGCCGCCTTTCAGATCAACCTGTGACCACTCGAGAGTCAGGAGCTCACCGGCACGCAAACCCGTGGCCAGCGAGAGTCGAAGGCATGCCTTCCAGCCAGACGGGTTGCCGAACGCGCTCGTCGTTTACTCCCGAAAGGAGCCGGGCCTCTTCATCCCCACGAAGCCGACGCTCACGGCCCTCTGGAGCGGAGGGTCGTCTCACGTCTTCAAGGGATTGTCGAGTGGCCAGTTCCACTCCTTCTTGCCAATCGTGTACAGATGCGAGAGCAGCGCCAACTCCAGCCGCACCGTATTAGCATGACCTACTTGTGCGGTCCTCTCATTGCGGTACTTGGCAAAGTCAGAGGACTGAAGCGTGCTCAGCTCACGCCTGGCCAGTGGATGCTTCTTCAGCAGTCGAATTCGATTGCGCTCATTGCGCTGCCCACCTACGGCCTTGGTCGGGACGACTTCGTTCACTAGCGGTCCAAGGCATCGCCAAGGGTCAGTTTCGCGACGGGACGCAGGTCTCTGAATTTCCCCTCGTCCATTTGCCCCTCGTGCTTTTCGCACCCACTGTTCGGCGTCGTCTTTGGCCAAGAACGTCTGGGGCTGCCGCGGGAAGCCTTTACGACGAATGTCTGCTTGGTACTGGTACTCACCGCGCCTCTGAATGTTAGCCATGCTGCTTATCTCAAAATTTGAGGATTGAGGTATAAGTGCCAACGCGGGTGGCCCCTTGCTTCGCGGGCTCCGATTCGCTGAAAGCTGCCAGCAAATGGAGGCAGAAATTTTTTCTGTAACAGCGCTCGAAGGTCGCTGCCAGAGTCCGCCAAAACACCGAAGTGGGTTAGAAGTGCGGTCAAAATTCCCAGAAAGCAAAAAAGCCCACCGTTTCCGGTGGGCTAAGCGCTTGATACTACTAGAGAATTCTGGTGGGCTGTGAGTGGCTCGAACACTCGACCTACGGATTAAGAGTCCGCTGCTCTACCAACTGAGCTAACAGCCCTGCAAGTCACTCACTTTGAACTGCTGCTGCGCTTGGCGCTGTAGCGTTTCGTTATGTGTGTGCTGCGAAGAAGAAAGATTATATGGGGCTTTTTTTGTTTGTGCAAGTCGGGTGGCGAAAAAGTTTTAGATACGAGCACATCAGGCCGCGTACCCCCCATCCACCGCCAGACTCGCGCCCGTGACATAGCGGCCTTCCGGTCCTGCCAAGAATGCGACCATCCCCGCAATGTCTTGCGCTTCCCCGTAGTGCGGCAAAGACAATACGGCAATCAGATCAGCCGCGCGGTCTCCGTCGGCCGGGTTCATATCAGTGTCGATGGGGCCCGGGTGTACGACGTTCACCGTGATCCCGCGCGGCCCCAGATCGCGCGCCAGGCCTTGCGTCAGTCCGACCAACGCGGACTTGCTGGCGGCATACAGCGCAACACCCGCGCGGCCCGCGCGTGGGGCCAGGCAACTGCCGATGTTGATGATGCGGCCGCCATCCGGCATCGAGGCCTGCGCCGTCTGGATGGCGACGAAAGGCGCGCGCACATTAATGTCCATCGTCCGCTTGTAGTCGTCCAGGCTGGTGTCCGCGACATGCCCGGCCAGAAAAATGCCGGCGTTGTTGACTAGCACGTCGACAGGACCAAGTTCACGGATGGCGTCTTCGACGGCGCGCTTCACCGCGGCGGCGTCCGCCGAATCGGCCTGGATGGCTTTGGCGCGGCGGCCCTGCGCCGTCAGCTCCTGCGCCAGCGCCCGGGCAGGCTCGGCGGACGATGCGCTGACATAGGTGAAGGCGACAGCCGCGCCGTCGGCGGCGAGGCGTCGGACAATGGCGGCGCCGATGCCTCGGCTGCCGCCCGTGACGAACGCCACTTTTCCGTTCAAGTTCTGCATGGGAAACCTCGTTTTGTAGTGATCGGTACAAATATCATCGCCGCGCGCTTGCGGCACGGTCAACAATTTTTTATCGATCAACACAAAATACGCGACGCGAGTAAAATCGCGGGCATGGCTGAACGTGGGCGCCCGCGGAACTTCGACCGTGCCCAGGCCTTGCAAAAGGCCATGGAAGTTTTTTGGTCGAAGGGATATGAAGGGGCATCGCTGACCGATCTGACGGAAGCGATGGGCATCAACTCGCCCAGCCTCTACGGCGCCTTTGGTTCCAAGGAAGGTCTTTTCCGCGAAGCCGTCGAGCTCTACCGCGAGACCGAGGGCGGCTCGGCGCGTCGCGCGCTGCTGGCGGCGCCGACGGCACGCGACGCGGTGCAGGCCATGCTGCTGGCATCGGCCGAACGTTTCACCGCCCCGGGCTTGCCGCCTGGCTGCATGATCGTGCTGGGCGCACCCGCCGGTTGCGACAACCAGCCTGGCGTGGGGAATTTCCTGGGAGACAACCGGCGCGAGATGCAAAGCCGCATCCTCGCCCGTCTGAACGCAGGCGCCGCGCAAGGCGAATTGCCCGCTGGCGCGGACTTGAAGGGGCTGGCCGCGTTCTACACGACGGTGCTGCATGGCATGTCCATCCAGGCGCGCGACGGCGCCAGCCGCAAGACCTTGCAGGCCGTGGCCCGGCAGGCGATGCGCGCGTGGGACGCCCTGATCTGCGACGCCCCGCCGCCGTCCGGCGTGCCACCGGGCCGCGCCCGCAGCTGACGGATGCCGTCATGTTCCGCGTCGACCTGCGGCGTCTCATCCTGTGGATCAGCCTGCTGTCGGTCGTCGTGGTGCTTGCGGGCGGCCTGCATGCCAGCTATCTGGTGCAACGCGATCTGCTGCTGCGCAATGCCATGGACACGAACCGCATCTATGCGTCCAAGCTGGCGCTGACCACCGATGCGCTGCTGAACGACATTCGCCGCTACCTCGCCTACAGCGCCGACGAGCTGGCCGGCATGGAAAGCCGTCCCGAAAGCATGGCCGAGGAAACGCGCCGGCAGGAGCAGCAGTTGGGGCTTTTCAATTCCAGCTTTGTCTCATCACCTCAAGGCAAGGTGCTGGCGGTGTCGCCGTCGTATCCGCAATTGCTGGGACATCAGTTGGTCAGCGACGCGGTCAAGCAGGCGCTTGCCGCCCGGCAGCCGACGATCAGCGAGCCGTTTCAGGCCAGCAACGGCCGCTGGCAGATTCTCTACACCCAGCCGATTTTCTCGCGCGATTTCCGCTATCTCGGCTTCATCGCCGGCTCGCTTTACCTGCACGAAGACAACGTGCTGGATCGTCTGCTGGACCAGCATTTCTACCGCGACGATTCCTTTCTCTACGTCATCGACCGCAAGGGCACGCTGATCTATCACCCCAACAGCGCGCAGCTTGGCAAGCCGGCCCCCGACAACGAAGCCTTTGCCTCGGCGCGGCGTGGCGAGACCGGCGAGCGGCGCTTCATCGACAACGAAGGCCGCGACATGCTGGCCGGGTTTGCGCCCGTGCCCAGCACCGGCTGGAGCATCATCGCGCAGCGGCCGGTGGACAGCACGCTTGCCCCGCTTTCGGACCTGTTGATGGCCACCGCCCGCAACACCCTGCCCTTGCTGCTGCTATCGGTGGCGCTGATCTGGCTGTTGTCGCGCTGGATCGCACGCCCATTGGGGCAGATGGCCAGCATTGCCAAGCGCATGCAGGACCCCGATTCCGCGGACCGTATCCGTGCCGTGCGCTCGTGGTATTTCGAGGCCGCGCAACTGCGGCGCGCGCTGCTGATGGGACTGGCGTCGTTTCATCACAAGCTCAGCGACCTGCGCCGCGAAAACACGACCGACACGCTGACCGGGTTGTTGAACCGCCGCGGCATGGATGAGGCGCTGGCGCTGCTGGGCGCCGAAGGCACGCCGGTCGCCATCGTGGCGATCGACATCGATCACTTCAAGCGCATCAATGATCGTTATGGCCACGCGGCGGGCGATCAGGCCTTGCAGGCGCTGGCCGGCGTGATGCGCGAGGGATCGCGCAGCGGTGATGTGCTGACGCGGCCGGGCGGCGAAGAATTCGTGATGCTGCTGCCGGGCGCCAGCATGGCGGCGGCCATCGCGATTGCGCAGCGGCTGCGCGCGCGGCTGGCGACGCCGGCGGCGACGCCGCTACCCGCGCCCCTCACCATCTCGGCCGGCGTGGCGCATTATCCGGAACAGGGCGCGACGCTGGAGGCGGTATTCGAGCGCGCCGACCAGGCGCTCTACTACGCCAAGAACCATGGCCGCAATGTGGTGTGCGCGGCCGACGAAACCGCGCCGGATGGTTTTCGACTGATGCCCGGGGGCTGACCGTCACGCGCCGTGACGGGACGGGGACGTCTGCGGTCACGCCGGCCCGCATATTCCTGTCACGTGGGCGGAGCCGGCGCATTCGCCGGCACGCGCCCTCTTACTTTTTGGCCGGCGCTGGCGCCTTGGGCGGCTTGCGCATCTGCTCCAGCAGCGGGCCGCACGCATTCTCGTCGTTGGCGCTGGGCGCGATCAGCGCCAGTAGCCCGGCCGCCGGCGTCAGCAGCACGCCGAGCGCCACCATGCCCGCGCCGCGCGCCGCCAGCGGGGCGACATGCACGCCCACATCGGGCGATCCGAACGTCCCGCGCACATACAACGGCGAGCGCAGCGAGAAGATGCGGAAGCCCTTGCTGTCGGGATCGATATCCAGGTCCATGGTCTCGTCCTTGAAGTTGGCCGAGCCGGTGATGGTGATCAGCGCGTTGTCCGTGTCGAAAACGAAGATGCGCGGCGTCATCACGCCATTCTTCAATTCCAGGTCCGCCGCGCCGCAGTTGATCTTTACTTCGTCGTCGCCGAACAGCTTGGAGACCACGTAATTGGCAACGTTCAGCCCGGCAAGCTCCATGAGGCTGCGGCTGATCACGCCATCGTTGACCAGCATCTTGACGTCGCCATTCGCCGAGCCCAGCAATGCCGCCACGGAGTTGCCGGTGCCGCTGATCGCGAGGTCGCCGTTCAGCTCGCCCAGCGTCTTCTGCATGGCTTCCGCCGACGGAAAGAGTTGCTTGAGCTGCAGGCGGCGCGCTTGCATGTCGATACGGCCGGTGAGCGGCGCGCGCGAGCCGTCCAGGCGCGCAGTGGCGTTCATGGTGCCGCCCGCCATGCCGAAGCGCAGCGGATCCAGCGTGAGTTTGCCGTCCTGCAGGATGACATGCACCGAGAGCTTGGACAGCGGCAGCTTGCTGTCATGGACGATCCGGGCGGCGTCCAGCGAGACATCCGCGTCCATGTCGCGCCAGCGGTCCGTACGGAACTCTTGCGTGGGCAGGACCTTGCCGCCCTTGGGCTTGGCGGGCGCGTCCTTGGATTTATCCACGGCCGACTTCGGCCCGCCGCCCGACTGCACGCCGATCAGCGGACCCAGGTCGGCCATTTGCAGGAGCTTGGACGACAGCTTGCCGGTCAGCTTGGGCCTGGGCGCGCCCAGCGCGAACGTGATATCGCCGTGCAGGTCGCTGTCGCCGACCTTGCCGTTGAAGTTCCTGTAGTCGAACACCGCGCCGCCGGGATTCTGCAGCTTGGCCACCAGATGGCCGTCGGTGCTGTAGGGCGGCGTGTCGGGCAGCGTCACGCCGGTCAACGGATAGAGCTGCGCCATGGACGAGCCGGACAGTTTCAGGTGCAGGTCCAGCGCGCCCAGATTCACAGGATCGGTCAGCGTGCCCGCGACCGATGCGCGCGTGCCGCCGATGGACACGTCGGCCTGCAAGGGGAACGGCTGCTTGGGGTCCTTCAGGGCCAGCATGCCGCCGACCTTGCCTTCGCCCTTGGTGGCCAGCCCTTTGTACTTGCCGTCGACCTTCCAGCCGAACACGTAATCGCGCGGCGCCGGGGCCGTGCCGTCCTCGGGCACGAACGACTTACCCGTTACGTCGGCAAACGGCACGGGCTTGCCCAGCGGATCGACCAGCACCGTCAGGTCGGCCTTGAGCATTTCGTCGGCATAGCCGACGCGGCCCTTGTCGAATCCGATCTCGTTGATGTCCAGCACCCAGGGCGAGGGCTCGCCCGATTCCGGCAGGGTGAAGACCCAATTGGCGCGGCCGTCGGCCAGCCGTTCCAGGTCGGCGGCCGGCTCCGTCAATTGAATGTGCCGGATAACGACGTGCTGAGCCAGCAGCGGCAAAGGCGACAGGCTGAATTCCGCGCGCTTGAGCGTGGCGAAATGCGGCGCCTTGCCCCACTCCGTATTGGCGATAGTGATGTCGTTGGCGACCACGCGCGGCCAGGGCACCCAGGACCGCAAGCCGCTTTCGCCGGGCTCGCGCTGCCATCGCACGCTCAGGTCGCCGTTGATTGCAAAGGGGCGCCCCATGGCGGCGGTGGCCCGTTCGTTGATCATGGGCTTGGCGCGGTTCCAGTCGAACGTGGCGATCACGATGATCAATACCGCCACCAGCAGGGCAATGCCCCCTACAATCCCGATCGCTATTTTTCTTGTGCGCGTCATGGTTACTATCCTTGGCTTGGCTGCCGGCCGCACACCGCTGGCCGGACTTGCTACCCCAGGGTATCGCGGCCTGTTGCGGCGGTCGGACGGAACGACGCCATAATGTGTGCGGATTTTTCCGGGCGGTCGCGCCGGGCAGTCATGTCAACGGCACGAACGTCCGCGGCGTTGCGCAGCAAGTGCTGTGCCCGGATGCCGGTACGGCCGTTACAAACAGAGACCACTAGGGCGTGCGAAGAACTGCCTTATCGGACGCCCTTACAGAATTTTTGACGCCGGCGCGGTTCCAATGCCAAATGACCGATTCCGCCCGCGCCGGGTGGTGAAGCAGGACAACCTGGAGGCCCGATGCGGCATTCAACCTTGATTTTCGTGTTGGCGGCGTTCGCGCTGCTGACGCTCAGCCGTCTGGCGCTTGCGCTGTGGCAATGGCAGCGCGTACGCAATGCCGGCGGTCTCGCGCCCTTGCTGCTGCGCGGACTGCGCATCGACGCGCATCAGATTGCGGTGCTGGCGGCGCTTCCGGCCGTCCTGTCGCCGCTTTTCGGTCACATTCCCTTGGCGGCAAACCTGGCCGCCGGCTGGTATCTGGTGGCGTTCGTGCTGCTGGCGTTCCTGGAAGTGGCGACGCCGCCCTTCATCATCGAATACGACTCCCGCCCCAACCGCCTGTTTGTCGAATACCTGAAGCATCCGCGCGAGGTTTCCGGAATGCTGTGGCGCGGTTACAAGGGCGCGCTGCTGGGCGGACTGGGCGCGCTGGCGCTCATCGGCTGGGCCGCCTGGACCTTGCTGGGCCACGCGCGTCCCGACGCGCCTTTGACGTGGTGGCAGATGCCGCTTGCCAGCGTGGCGATCCTGGCCGTGGTGATCCTGGCCATCCGCGGCACGCTGAGCCACCGTCCGATCAACCCGTCTTCGGTGGCCTATAGCTCCGACGGGATGCTCAATACCCTGGCGTTGAACTCGCTGTACAACGTGTTCTACGCGGTCTACAGCATGAAGAACGAAAAGTCGGCCTCCGCCGTGTATGGCGGCATGGACGACGACAAGATGCACGCCCTGGTGCTGGCGCAGTCCGGACTGCCGTATCCGCCGCCGAACCCCGATTACCCCAGCCTGCACCGCCAGCCGGCCACCCGCAAGACGCATCGCCCGCTCAACCTGGTCATCATTCTTGAAGAAAGCCTGGGCGCGCAGTACAGCGCAGCGCTGGGCGGCGCCAACCTGACGCCCGAACTGGATGCGCTGGCGCGCGACGCCTGGTCCTTCACGCGCGCCTACGCCACCGGCACCCGTTCGGTGCGCGGCCTGGAAGCCGTGACCACCGGCTTTCTTCCCACCCCCGCGCAGGCGGTGCTGAAGCTGCCGCGCTCGCAGCGCGGGTTCTTCTCGCTGGCGGATCTGCTGGGACGCCACGGTTATCACTCGCGCTTCATCTATGGCGGCGAGTCGCACTTCGACAACATGAAGGGCTTCTTCCTGGGCAACGGTTTCAAGCAGATTGTCGATCGGGCCGATTTTGTCGACCCGGCATTCGTCGGCACCTGGGGGGCCTCGGACGAGGACATGTTCAACCAGCTGGACCGCCTGCTGCGCGAAGACGGCGACCTGCCGACCTTCACGCTGGCGTTCAGCGTGTCCAACCACACGCCGTGGGAGTATCCGGCGGGCCGCATCGAGACCGACGGCAATCCCGCCACGGTCGAGAACACGGTGCGCTATGCCGACTGGGCGCTGGGCCGGTTCTTCGAGAAGGCCAAGGCGTCGCCGTATTGGGAGAACACCGTCTTCCTGGTGGCGGCGGACCACGATTCGCGGGTGTTCGGCGCCAGCCTGGTGCCGGTGCGCCACTTTCATATCCCGGCCGTGATCCTGGGCGCCGGCATCGAGGCGCGGCGCGACGACCGCCTGGTCAGCCAGATCGACCTGCCGCCGACGCTGCTGTCGCTGATCGGCGTGGATACCGAACATCCGATGATCGGGCACGACCTCACGCGCAGCACGCCGGGACGCGCGATCATGCAGTACGACAGCACCTACGGCTATCTGAAGGGCGACGACCTGCTGGTGCTGGCGCCCAACAAGACGGCGGTGCAATACCGCTACACCGCGCCCGAGGACTACGCCCCCGCGCCGCTGAACCCCGAACTGGCGACCGAGGCGCTGGCGCATGCGTTGTGGCCAAGCTGGGCTTACCGCGAGGGGCGTTACAGCCTGCCGGGGCAGGCGCCGGTACAGACCGGGCAGGAGAACGGCCGCGCAGCCTGACGCGGGCCGTTCAGTGCAAGGCGTCAGCCCGCCGACCGCACGATTGGCCGCACAAACGCCTTGCGCTTTTTCTCGATGATGGCGTGGCAATGGCAGCCCGGGCTGTGGTCATTGACCATGCCCACGGACTGCATGAAGGCGTAGACCGTGGTGGGCCCCACGAATTTCCAGCCCAGCTTCTTGAGCGCCTTGGACAGGGCTTCGGACTGTTCCGACGTTGACGCGCCGTAGGTGGACCCCTTGGCGGGCGGCGCTTCGAAGCGCCAGAAATACGCGGCCAACGATCCTTCGCGGTCGATCATTTCAAGCGCCCGGGCCGCGTTGTTGATCATGGCTTCGATCTTGCCGCGATGGCGCACGATGCCCGCATCCGCCAGCAGCGCCTGGACTTCCGGTTCGCCAAAGGTTGCGAGCCTGGCGGGATCGAAATTGGCGAAACCGCGGCGGAAGGCCTCGCGCTTGTTCAGGATGGTGCGCCAGCTGAGGCCGGACTGGAAACCTTCCAGGCAGAGCTGTTCGAACAGCGCGCGATCGTCGCCTTCGGGGCGGCCCCATTCGGTGTCGTGATAGGCCATGTATTCGGCCGACGTGTCCACCCAGCCGCAACGGGCCAGGCCATCTGGAAAATCGGTTTTTGCGGACAAGAAAGCGCTCCTCGGGACTGACAGGGTACCGATGCTACTCCTGCAATGTCCCTGAAAAAAGTCGTAGCGGCCGCAACGCAAATCCAGATAATATTTCCGGCCTTCGGACCTACGCCCATGTCCCTGCCACTGACCTCGCTCGTCTCGTTTGTCTCGCCCGCGGTACTGGCCGGCGACGACCCGTCCGCCAATCCCTGCCTGGACTGCGGCGCCTGCTGCGCGCACTTTCGCGTGTCGTTTTACGTCGGTGAACTGGCCGGCGAAAACGGCGGCCACGTGCCGCTGGACCTGGTCACCCAGATGAGCCCGCTGCGCGCCTGCATGAAGGGCACGGAAATGGGCGGCGGACGCTGCATTTCACTGCGCGGCGAGCTGGGCAAGCCCGGCATCCACTGCGACATCTACGAGAGCCGTCCCACGCCGTGCCGCGAGTTCGACATCTGGATGCCGGACGGCGCGCCCAATCCGGATTGCCAGCGCCTGCGGCTGTCGCTCGGTTTGACGCCGGTGCCGCCCCGGCCGGACGCGGAAAACGACCCGGAAGGTCCGTTGCATCCGGACCAGCCTGCCGCCGCCTGACTGCGCTGCTCCCTGACTGCGTGGCCCCCTGACTGCGTGGCACGCCTGACCGCGTTCAACCCCTAACCGCGATCCGCCAGATACCGCGTCGGCGTCATGCCGAACGCCGTGCGGAAGCTTCCAATGAACGCGCTGGTGCTTTCATACCCGACCGACAGCGCGGCCTGGGTGACCGATCCGCCCCGGAACAGCATTTCCAGCGCCCGCAGCAGCCGGGCCTGCTGGCGCCACTGCCCCAGCGTCACGCCGGTCTCCTGGCGAAAACGGCGCATCAGCGTGCGCGACGACATATTCAGCCGCTGCGCCCATTCGTCAATGCCCGCCGTATCGTCCGGCGTGTCCAGCAGCGTGTTGGCCAGATCCTGCAGGCGCGGATCGGCCGGCATCGGCAGCGGCGCGGTGGCATCGGATGTGCGCTGCCGCAGTTCCTCCAGCAACACGTCGAACAACTGCGCCTGATAAGACGGCGTCGCATCCTGCCACCTGCCTTCCGTAAAACGTTCGACCAGCGCCTCGATCAGCCGGGAAGACGGCCACGCCCGGCAATTTGCCGGCAGGCGCCCGCAGATGTCCGGATGCACGTGCAGGAATGACCCGCGCGCCTCGCCGAACCAGCGCGCCCCGTGCTGCACGCCGGGCGGAATCCACCCCAGGCTGCCGGGCAGCACCGTCAGTACGCGCTCGCCCGACTGCACCATCACCAGCCCTTCGTGGACCAGCACCAGCATGCCCTCGGCGTGGGTGTGCGCAGGCACGGAAATGCCCTTGGACTCCCGCCGCCTGCGCAGGCTGAACGGCGTCAGCAGGACGTCGGGCAAAGGGGAAGCGGCAGCCGCTTGAAGCATGGTTGGCAGGTTTGAGGTACAGGTTGACGGGTTCCCGTTAGCGGGTCCATTTGAAAATGTACATCATTCTCATCAGCCGGGTATCAGCCCCCCGGATGGAGAATCGACATGGACCACACACGGCTGCGCGACGCCGGCATCAAAGCCACTTTCCCGCGGATGAAGATCCTGGACATCTTCTACCGCCACGCAGACCAGCACATGAGCGCCGCTGATATCTACCGCCGCCTCATCTCGGATCACAGCAATATCGGCCTGGCCACGGTTTACCGGGTGATCACGCAACTGGAGCACGCCGGCCTGCTCAAACGCACCCAGCTCGACACGCACACCAATGTGTTCGAACTGAGCGACAAGGGCCATCACGACCATCTGGTCTGCACGCGTTGCGGACAGATCCGGGAATCCAGCGATCCCGCCATGGCGCAACTGGTCAGGAAGATCGCGCGGCGCAGCGGGTTCGAGCTGGATTCCTACAGCCTGGTGCTATACGGCAGCTGCGGCTGCGCCAAGGACGATCCCGCCCTGCCCCACGGAGCCTTCGAATGAACCACGATCAGTTTTTCTTCCACGACCTGTCGCAATTCCCCATCGTGACCGCCCGCCATGGCGGCGCGCCGCTGGGCTATTCGGCCTCGTGGATTCGCGAGATGGAGCTGCTGGTGGACAACCCGCGCAGCTTCGTCATGGTGGTGCCCGATACCCGCCACGAGGCCGCGCACGAGGACCGCAAAGCGATGATCGAATGGCAGACGGCCAACATGCCGCGACTGCGGGCACGCTGCCGGGCATTCATCGCCGTCGAGCGCGATACCGACGCGCTGGACAAGCTGCGCAAGCGCGGCGAAAAGATGGCCCGCGCCTTCGGCCTGCCGTTCCTGGTGGTCGCGACGCCGGGCGAAGCGGTCCAATGCGCCCGCGAACTCCTCGGGCAGGCGGGCCCGGGCGGCTTCAACGTCGATTAAGGGGCCGCATCGCGATTTAAGACTGGGCGTGCGCGGCCGTTGTTCAATGACAGGCGCCGCCATCCGCGCGGCCGCCTTCGAACAATTCGCACCGGCCGCCCGACGCATGAACCACGCCCTCGCCTGTCTGTTTTGCCAATCGACGCTCGCGCAGGGCGCGCCGCTGCTCGAACAGAACGGCGCGGCCATCTGCAAAACCTGTGTGGACCAGTTTGCCGTCCGCTCCGCCGAGCGCGCGTGGGCGATGGCCGCCACGCCGCAAGAGCAGCTGGACGTGCTGCTAGACGAAAGCAGCCGCGCGCTGGCGCAGAGCGAAACGCTGGCCGAGCGGGCGCGGTGCTGCGGTCTCAGTCTGAACGACCTGTCGGCGGCGCTGCCCGCGCGCACGCTGTCCTGAGCGTTCGCCCGTCAGAAAGACCCCAGCGCGCTGCCCAGCGCAATGACGGCGGCCAGCCCGATGATGGGTCCCACGATGCCCACCACGACGATGTTCATGTAGCCCTCGCGGTGCGTTGACCCGCACACCGCCAGCAGCGTCACCACGGCGCCGTTGTGCGGCAGGCTGTCCAGCGTGCCCGCGCCGATCACCGACACGCGGTGCATCAGCGCCGGATCGATGCCCAGCGTCTGGGCCAGCTCCATGTACGTCGCGGCCAGCGATTGCAGCGCGATGGTCAGGCCGCCCGACGCCGACCCGGTCAGCGCAGCCAGCACGTTGGTCGCCACCGCGAGCGATACCAGCGGCCCGCCTTCGATCGACAGCACCCAATCGCGCACCGCGGCGAACGACGGCAGCGACGCGACCACCGCGCCGAAACCTACCAGGCTTGCCACGCTAAGCAGGGGCAGCGCCGACGCGTTCACGCCCGCGTCCATGGTGTCGCGCAGTGACGGCAGGCGCCGGAAGTTCAACACCACCAGCACGGCAATCGCGGCCAGCAGCGCGGTGATCACCGACCAGACCCCACCCACCGCGGCCAGGCTGGTGCCGCCCCAGCGCGCCTCGGCCAGCCAGGCGGTGTCCATGCGCGGCAGGACCACCAGCGTCATGAACAGGTTGACCAGGATGACGACAACGAGCGGCGTCGCGGCCACCAGCGTGGACGGCGCGTCGGGGCTGCGCTGGCCGTGGTGCATTTCGGCCGGATCGAACTCGCGCGCGACCGTGGCACGTTCGCGCACCAGCACGTCGTCAGACACGTCGGCGGCCATGCCCGCTGGCGCCACATAGCCCTCGCCCGCGCGCCGGGCCGACGCTTCCGCCCGGCTCAGCCACCACAGTCCGAAACCCAGCATGATCGCGCTGGCGATGATGCCCAGTCCGGGCGCGGCGAACGGCGTGGTCGCAAAGAACGGCATGGGAATCGCGTTCTGCACGGCGGGCGTGCCGGGCAAGGCGGACATCGTGAAGGTGGATGTGCCGAGCAGGATGGCCGCGGGCATCAGGCGCACCGGAATCCCGGCCGACTTGAAAAGCGCGTGCGCCATGGGCGCCAGCACGAAAAACGCCACGAACAGGCTGACGCCGCCGTAGGTGACGATGGCGCCGGCCAGCACCACCGCCAGGATGGCGCGCCGCGCGCCGAGCTTGCGCGTCATCGCGTCGGCAATCGCGGTGACCGACCCGCTGTCGGCCATCAGCTTGCCAAACAGCGCCCCCAGTAGAAACAACGGAAAGAACTGGGCCACAAATCCGGCCGCGCCGCCCATGAACGTCTGCGTCCAATGCGCCAGCAGCGGCTCTCCCGCCGCGGCCGCCGTCACCATGGCCGCCGCCGGCGCCAGCAGCAGGATGCTCCAGCCGCGGTAGGCCAGCCCGATCAGTAATACCAGCGCGAGCAGGATGCCGAAGAGTCCCATGGTCAGACCTCGCCCAGCAGTTCGTCTATGTCCAGCGATGACCGCTTACCCAGGTCATCGCCATGTTCGGCCAGGAAGCGGTCGGCGGCCTTCCTGCCCTCGTCGCGCAGCATGCAGAGAAATGGCCATTCGGCGTTGAGCTTGGAGGAATAGCCCAGTTCCACCATCAGATCGGACGAGACGCGATGGATGCGCATGTCCGCCCACATCCTGCCCTCGCCATTGCCGGGGTCGGCCACCTGCCGCAGCAGCGCAATCATGCGCAGCTCTTTCAGAAGCGACGCGTTGAACGTGACTTCGTTCAGCCGGTTCATGATCTCGCGGGCGCTGCTGGGCAACCCGGGGCGTTCGACCGGATTGATCTGCACCAGGATCGTGTCGTGCGACTGGCATTCCCGCACCAGCGGCGTGATGGTGGGATTACCGCTGTAGCCGCCGTCCCAATACGGGTCGCCGTCGATCATCACGGCCCGGAACATGGTCGGCAGGCAGGCCGAGGCCAGCAGCACGTCGGCATTCACCTCGGCATTCTTGAACACCCGGCCGCGCCCCGTGCGCGCATTGGTCGCCGTGATGAACAGATGGATGGGCGCGCGCGCCAGTTCATCGAAATCGATGACTTCCTGCAGGATGGCGGCCAGCGGATTGGCCGCAGCGCTGAGGTCATAGGGCGAAAACACCCGCGACGCCAGGTCGAAGGCGATGAACATGGGCGAATGATCCAGCGACCAGGAACCCATCAGGATGTCGAGCGGACTGCGGCGAAAAGGGCTGTAGCGCGCGGCGTCGGACACGCGGCGCCAGAAGTCTTCCAGCGCAGCACGGGCGCCGTCGGCGCCGCCCCGTGCATGCCCCAGCACCAGCACCGCGGCATTCATGGCGCCGGCAGAGGTGCCCGAGATGCCGTCAATGCCAAGCCAGGATTCTTCGAGCAGCCGGTCCAGCACGCCCCAGGTGAATGCGCCGTGGGCGCCGCCGCCCTGCAGCGCCAGGTCGATCAACAGGGGATCGCGGTCAGTCGGCGACGCTTTGGATCGGGCCACGGCGGTACTCCTTGCGGGAGGCTGGGGGGTGAGCGGGCGATGAAATGATTGCGATATGAACCATGTTGCGGCGCACATATCGTTCGGCAGTTATACGCGATGGCTTTGAAAAACGAAAGACATCGCGGGCGTCCGCGCGCCATCTACGACCAAAGACCGATGCGCCTGCACCGGGCCGCTGCTACTGTCCGCCTCGAGCAAACCAGCCCCCGGCCTTGAAGGTGCGTGACATACGCGGCTGGATCCGCCCGCGGGGCGCTCAGCCGACGTTGGCGCGGCTTTTTCCGCCGGCATGCAGCAGGAGATAGCAATGGAAAAAATGGAACAGCAGGTTCAGCAAGGCAACGCGGAGTTCCGCATCGAAGCGATGACCGCCGACGAGATCAACCAGGTCAGCGGCGGAATCGGCCCGAACCGCTCCACGGGCGCTTCGTCCAACAACCCGCACGCCCAGCTCTCCACGAAGCCCAATGTCCAAAAGCCCAGCACGGCAGGGATCAGACAGGTTTTCTTGAGCTGAACTGACTGACGAGCATTGCGGGGGCCGTCCGAGCCCGGACAGTCCCCGCAGCGCGAAGCCTCTCACGTTCCCGATCCGTGCCGCTCTACCGCGACCAAGCGCTCGCCGCGCAACGCATCTCCGGCCTGGGCGACATCGTCCTGATCCGGCCGGTGTCCTTCGCCCTTGCGACGACCGTCCTGGCGGGCTTCGTGCTGGCCGTCTGCCTGTTCCTGGCGTTCGGCACCTATACCAAGCGCGCGACCGTCAGCGGCCAACTTGCCCCGGACGCGGGACTGCTCAAGCTGTACGTGCCGCAACCGGGCATCGTGCTCGAGCGCCGCGTGCAGGAAGGCCAGCACGTGGCCGCCGGTGAGGTGCTGTATGTCGTGTCGGGCGACCAGCAAAGCGCGTTGGGCGACACGCATCAGGCGATCAGCATGCAGATACGGCAGCGCCACGACAGTCTGCACGAGGCCCGGCAAAAGACGGCCCTGCTGCAGCAAGGCGAAGTCGGCACCCAGGCCACCGCCATCGCCAGCCTGCAGGCGCAGCTTGCCGCCATGGACCAGCAGATCGCCGGCCAGCGCGAACGCATCAAGCTCGCGCAGGATAGCGCCCAGCGCTATCGGCAACTGATGGATAAGGGTTATCTGTCGCCCGAGGAAACCGACCAGAAGCGCGCTGAACTCCTGGACCAGCGCAACCTGCTGCAAGCGCTGCTGCGCGACCGCATCGGGCTGAAAACCACCCTTGCGGCACACGAACAGTCGCTGGCCGAGCTGACGCTGCGCCATCAGAACCAGCTGGCGCAACTGGACCGGGAATTGTCCGCCGTGGCGGTCGAACTGACCCAGAGCGAGGCGCGGCGCCAGATCGTCCTGACCGCGCCCCATGCGGGCGTGGTCACGGCCGCCACCGCCGACGCCGGCCAGGCGGTCGACAGCCGCCGGCCGCTTGCCACAATTGTTCCGGACGGCGCGAAGCTGCTGGCCGAACTGCTGGCGCCCAGCCGCGCGGTCGGTTTCGTGGCGCCGGGCGATAAGGTGCTGATCCGTCTGGCCGCCTATCCGTATCAGACGTTTGGCCAGCAGACCGGCATCGTCCAGGACGTGGCGCGCAGCGCCCTGCCCGAATGGCAGCTCGACGACGCCAAGCGCAACACGCCAGACGACGAGGCCGTCTACCGCATCACCGTGGCGATTGAGACGCCCGCCCAGGGCCCGCAAGGCCAGGAACTGGCGCTGCGGCCCGGCATGCGGCTGGAGGCCGATTTGCTGCAGCAGACGCGCCGGCTGTACCAGTGGGCGTTCGATCCGGCCATGCGCCTGGCGGAAAAGCCATGAGCGCGCTGGAGCGCCTGGCGCTCGGCTTCAAGCGGCGCGTTCCGGGGCTATTGCAGACCGAAGCGGCCGAGTGCGGCCTGGCCTGCGTGGGGATGATTGCGGGCTATCACGGCCACCACCAGAACCTTGCGGCCCTGCGTGCGCGCTTTCCCGTGTCGATGAAAGGCGCGACGCTCGCCACGCTGATTCAGGTGGCCGGCCAGCTTGGCCTGGCGGCGCGTCCCGCCAAGGCCGGACTGGGCGCGCTCGGCCTCCTGAAGCTGCCCTGCATCCTGCACTGGGAGTTCAATCACTTCGTGGTGCTGACGGCCATCAACGCGCGCTCGGCCACCCTGATCGATCCGGCGAGCGGCGAGCGCACCTGCTCCCTTGCGGCGCTGTCAGCGTCCTACACCGGCGTCGCGCTGGAACTGTGGCCGACGCCGCAGTTCCAGGAGACGCGCGCAAGCGCACCTGTGCGCCTGCGCGAACTCACCGGGCGCATCCGCGGCCTGGCCGGGGCATGCTCGCAGGTGCTGCTGCTGGCGCTGGCGCTCGAGATCCTGACGGTCGTGCAACCCTTCTTCCTGCAGTGGGTCGTGGACCATGTGCTGAACACGGGCGACCGCGACCTGTTGACCACCTTGGCGCTGGCCTTCGCCCTGCTGATGGTGATGAAGCAGCTCACCTCGGTGGCGCGCGGCTGGATGCTGATGGTCATGAGCACGACGCTGAACCTGCAATGGCGCACAAACGTCTTCACCCACCTGCTGCGTCTGCCGGTCGCCTGGTTTGAAAAGCGGCACCTGGGCGATGTGGTGTCGCGCTTCGGGGCCGTCGACGAGATCCAGCGCACCTTGACGACCTCATTCCTGGAAGCCGTGCTGGACGGGCTGGTGATGCTCATCACGCTGGTGCTCATGTTCGTCTACAGTCCGCCGCTCGCAGGAATCTCGCTGGGCGCCATGACGCTTTACGGCATCGTGCGCTGGAGCGGCTATACGCCGCTGCGCAATGCCACCGAGGCGCACATCGTGCACGCGGCCAAGGAGCAAACGCACTTTCTCGAAACGGTGCGCGGGGTGAAGGCGATCAAGCTCTTCCAGCATCAGGACGACCGCCGGTCGCGGTGGCTGTCGCTGCTGGTCAACGAGATCAACGCGGATCTTCGCACGCAGAAGTGGGCGCTGTTCTTTCGCACCTGCAACGGCCTGCTGTTTGGCCTGTCGTCCATCGTCATCCTGTGGGTGGGCGCCAGGCTCGTGCTGGACGGCCAATTCACCGTCGGCGCCCTGCTCGCCTTTATCGTCTACAAGACGCTGTTCGACCAGCGCGTGGCGGCGCTTCTGGACAAGCTGGTCGACGTAAAGATGCTGAGGCTGCAGGGCGAGCGCCTGGCCGACATCGTGCGCCAGGCACCCGAACCGCCGGAAGACATGCCGCAGGCGGACGACATGCCCGTGCGCCCGCCCGTGATCGAAGTGCGCAACCTGCGCTTTCGATACAGCCCGCAGGAACCCTACGTGCTCGACGGCCTCAGCTTCCGGATCGAGCCCGGCGAATCCGTCGCCATCACGGGGCCGTCGGGCGGCGGCAAGTCGACGCTCATCAACATCCTGCTCGGCGTCCTGGCGCCGACGGACGGCGACGTGCTGATCGACGGGGTGCCCGCCCGCGGCGCCGGCGCGGCCTGCCTGCGCCGGATGGCGGGCACCGTGTTGCAGGACGACGCGCTCTTTGCCGGGTCCCTCGCCGAGAACATCAGTTTCTTCGATCCGCAGTACAGCCCCGAGCGCGCTGCCCAATGTGCGCAGATCGCCGCAATCCACGACGACATCCGCGCCATGCCGATGGGCTACAACACGCTGGTGGGGGACATGGGCACCGTGCTCTCAGGCGGCCAGAAGCAACGGGTGCTGCTCGCGCGCGCGCTGTACAAGCGGCCAGCCGTCCTGTTCCTGGACGAAGCGACCAGCCATCTGGACATAGACCGGGAACGTGCGGTCAACGCCGCGATTGCGGGGCTTGAGATGACGCGCGTGATTGTCGCGCACCGTCCGGACACCATCGGCGCGGCCGAGCGGGAAATTGTGCTGGCGGACGGCAAGGTGGTCCGGGACAGCGGCCGGCGCGCATGCGCCGCAGCAAGGGTCGTCCCGGCCTAGACCGGCTTGCCGAACACGCCGCCGCGCCGCGCCACCAGCGTGGCCTGCGTGCGGTTCAGCACCCCCAGCGTGCCCAGGATGGCCGACACGTGCGTCTTGACGGTCTTTTCCGTCATGTTGAGCTGTTCCGAGATTTCCTTGTTGCGCAGGCCATCGCACATCAACCGCAAAACCTCGCTCTGGCGCGGCGTCAGCGCGCGCAGCAGCGCCGCCTCGTCCTGCGCGGCGCCGGCACTGCCGGCGGCGGACGCAGCGTGCATGACCCGCGCCGGCGCTTCGTCAATCGCCAGCAGCGCGGCCGCCAGTTCCTGGCAGCTGGCGGACTTGTGCATGAATCCCTGCGCCCCCGCGTCCATGGCGCGGCGCCGATCCTCGGGATCCTGCGACGCCGACAACACCAGCACACGCAATTGCGCCCGGCGCTGGCGCAGGCGCTTGAGCAGATCCGCGCCCGCGATGTCGGGCAGATAGAAATCCATGATGACGTTGCGGATGGCGTCGTGCTGGTCCAGCACCTCCAGCGCCTCCTGCCCGCTGGCCGCCGGGTGGATGGTCACGTCGGGCAGCGCATCGTCAAGCGCCATGACCAGTGCTTCGCGGAACATGGCATGGTCGTCAATCAATAGCACTGCCGTCATTCGGCGTCTCCGGTCAGGGGGTGAACAGGGGTGGCCTGAAGCAGTCCGGCCACGCGCTCGCGCAGTGCCTGGACCTGCACGGGCTTGTGCAGCAGCGGCACCCCGCGGGCGGCGGCCTCGGACAGCCGGGCCGGATCCGTGTCGCCGCTGACCATCAAGGCCGGCAGGTCCGGATCGTTGTATTCCTCGCGCAGCCTTTCAATGACATGGATGCCCGTCTCGTGGTCGCGCAGGCGGTAGTCGCTGATGATGAGCGCGGGGCTTTCGGCCAACGGCAGCACGCGCTCGAGCAGCGCATTGCCGCTGGTGGCGGCGATGACGCGGCAGCCCCAGCTCTCGAACAGCATGGACAGGCCTGCCAGATTCTGCGGATCGTCGTCCACCAGCAGAACCAGCTTGCCCTCCAGGCCGCCGCTGGACGCGGTCACCTGCGGCATGTCCGGTCCCGAGTCACGCACAGGCGGCTCGGACGCCTCACGTTCCGCGACAGGCGCCGTCAGGGTAAAGACCGTGCCGCGCCCCACCTGCGAGCGCAGCGACAGTTCGTGCCCCAGCAGCCGCGCCGTGCGGCGCACGATGGCCAGCCCCAGTCCCAGGCCTTTGCTGCGATCGCGTTCGGGGTTGCCCAATTGATGGAATTCCCAGAACACGCGTTCCTGCTCCGGCTTCGGAATCCCCGGGCCGTTGTCCCAGACCTCGATCCGCAGCCGCCCGCCCGCGCGCCGGCATCCGATCAGCACTCGCCCGCCCGCCGTGTGCGTGATGGCGTTGCTGATCAGGTTGCGCAGAATGCGTTCAAGCAGGATGGGATCCGAACGCACGCTGACCGCGCAGGCCCGCACCCGCACCGTGATGCCCTTCTCGGCCGCCTGGGGCGCGTACTCCGCACGCAAGCGCTCAAGCAGCGGCTGCAGGGCAAAGGCCTCGACGCGCGTCTCGATGACGCCGGCATCCAGCCGGGACAGGTTCAAAAGCGCGTCGAACAGCTGACCCATCGCCGCCATCGCGCTGGCGATGTTGTCGACCAGATAGCGGCCATGCCGCGACAGGCGCTCGTTCGTGAGCAGCCCCAGGAACAGATTGACCGCGTGCACCGGCTGACGCAGGTCGTGACTGGCGGCGGCAAGGAAGCGCGACTTTTCCAGGTCGCTGCGTTCTGCGGCGGCCTTCTCCTGGCGCACCTGTTCCAGCAGCGCCAGGTTTTCATAGCCCAGCCGCAAGGCGTCCAGATGCGTGCGGTTCATGCGATGGATGAACGCCAGGGTGGCGACCAGATAGGCCAGCCCGCTGGTGACCAGCGCCAGGTGGATGGCGGACGGCTGCGCCGCCAGCGCGATGAACATGGGCGCGAAGGCGGGGATCTCGAACGCGTACATGACCGGCAACATCATGTAGTTCGAGTAGATGGCGCCGGTGCCCAGCCCGAACAGGATGACGATGAAAAAGAGCTGGTATTCCAGCGGAACGATGAACGTCCAGTATGCGAACGGCAAGCCCCACAGGATGCCCGAACACAGGTTGCCCACCAGCATGCGCCGCACCCAGATCCGAGCGGCGGCCGGGTCGGCACGGCGCCGGTCGTAGGCCAGCATGGCACCCAGGCGCAATGCGCCGACCACCAGCGTGACGGCAATCCACAGCAGGATCTGCTGACGGGGCAGCACGTCCAGCAGCGCAAAGACCGAGAAGCAGGCGGTGATCAGCGATCCAGCCAGCGCGAAGGGAAACATCCGGCGCAGCGCGTCCACCTGCACCTGATGGATGCGGGCGGCATACACGGAACCTTGCGGCGAAGCGGCGGGAAGCGGGCCCATAACGGGTTGCACGGGTCAGGGCGCCGAGCACATCCGGCGCGGGGCGGGAAACTGGGCGGCGGCCAGGTGGCCGACGGCGAACTGTCCCGATTTTAGACGTTACACGCGACATGTAAACGGAGATTTCTGACCCGATGTTGCGGCCTCCGAATCGGGCATACGCCCACATCGGCCCGTGAAGCGGTTCTCGTTGCCCGGCCCGGTTGCACCGGTCCTGCTGGACTGGGACGCGGGGCTGCCCCACTTGGCGGGACATCAACTGACACAACGGTGCCCGCACAGCGACCGGCGCGGGGACTACGCTTCCCCTATGGAAGGAGGGCTGCACCGTGACTTTCCAACCCCCACCGCCACATGATCCTCGCGATGAATCCCAGCACCACGCGCCCCGGCCGGAAGCGAATCGCGTCAACTACGCAACCCTGGTCATGGAGCAGACACGTCTGCTCGAAATGATCGCGACGGGTGTCGCGTTGCAGACCTGCCTGTCAGAACTGACCGTTGCCGCCAGCCGCATAGATCCAACCGTGCGCGCTGGCGTCGTGCTGGCCTCACCCGATCGCACCAGCATCCAGGACCTGCATTCTGCGCGCCTGCCCGAGTCCTTCGGCAAGGCGGTGCACGGCGCCCCCGTGAACGACCTGAAGTTCGGCACATGCGGCACGGCGATTCACACCAACCGGATGACCACCTGTAGCGATATCCAGGCCGACACCCAATGGGCGCAGCCCTGGCGCACGGCCTGTCTGGGCATCGGCTTGAGATCCTGCCTGTCGATGCCCATCGAGGACACCAGCGGCCAAGCGATCGGCTCGTTCTTCCTGGGCTGGCGCAAGGCGCGGGCACCGGATGAACAGGCCAAGAACATCGCGACGTTCGGCGCCTACCTTGCCGGGGTCGCCATCAACAGCGACCAGGCCAAGCGCCGCATGGAAGCCGCCCGAGCAGACCTTCAGGCCGAGATGGCGCGCGCGCGGCTGCTGCAGGACATCAGCGTACGGCTGCTGTCGGGCGACAACGAGCAAGTCCTGTACGACGACATCGTCTTTGCCGCGACCGAGATGATGGCATCGAGCAGCGCCGCGCTTCAATTGCTCAGCGCGCAGAACGGCAACGGTGCGGAGCTGCGGCTCTTGGCCTGCAAGGGCTTCGATCCCCGCGGCAGTCCGTTCTGGAACGACACGTCGCTGGACAGCCACTGTCTGTGCAAGGAGGCGCTACGCTCGGCGGCGCGGGTCTCGGTGCCCGACATTTCCCAATGCGCGTTCATGTCGAACGCTGCGGAACAGGATGCGCTCCACACACTGGGCGTGACGGCCGTGCAGGCCACGCCGCTGATCTCGCGCGCGGGCGCGGTGATCGGCATGTTGTCCACGCATTGGCAGGATGCGCACCCCTTGAGCAACCACGACGAACGCCTGCTTGATCTTTTGGTGCGCCAGGCCTGCGATCTCATCGACCACAAGCACACGGAGCTCAAGCTGCTGGAGGCAGACCAGCGCAAGAACGAATTCATGGCGCAGCTGGCGCATGAGTTGCGTAACCCGCTCGCCGCGATCCGCAACGTGACGGACCTGCTGCACAGGCGTTTTGGCGCTGATCCCAACCTGCGCTCGCTTGCCTTGCTGCTGGGCCGCCAGATCAAGCACTTCTCACGGCTCATCGACGATCTGCTCGACGTGGGCCGCGTCGGCCAGGCCAACTTCCTGCTGCAAAAGGAACACGTGATCCTGCAAGACGTCATCAAGAGCGCGATGGAAATGGGCGAGGCCGCGGTGCGCAGCAAGCAGCAAGCGCTGATGCTGTCGATGGACGAACCGGCAATGCCTGTCAATGCCGACCCCGTGCGGCTGGCGCAGGTGTTTGCCAACCTCATCAACAACGCGTCGAAGTTCTCGCCGGTGGAGTCCACGATCGATGTATCGGTGCGTGTGGAACAAGCCGGCGCCACGGCGCAAGTGCGGGTGCGCGATCACGGCATCGGGCTGTCGCGCGAGGACCGCGCCCGGATCTTCGATATGTTCTTTCGCGTGGATCGGGCCAATGCGCAAGGCGGGCTGGGCATCGGGCTGTACCTGGTCAAGCGCCTGGTGGACTTGCACGGCGGGCAGGTCGAAGTCAGCAGCCGCGGCGTGGGCAAAGGGGCGGAGTTCACGGTCACCCTACCGATGGCGCAATCGGAAGCCGCCATGGATGCCAGCGCCACGCCGGCCAGCGGGCGGACGCACCGGCCACTCAAGATCCTGATCGCGGACGACAACCGGGACGCCCTCGAGACGCTGGCCGAGATCCTGAAGCTGGAAAATCACGACGTGCTGACCGCCCCCGATGGCCAGACGGCCTGGACGCTGGCGTTGGAGCACAAACCCGAGGTCATCATGCTGGACATCAGCATGCCAGGCATGGACGGCTACGCGGTCTGCCGGCGGGTACGCGGCGAAACGTGGGGCAGCGGCGCGCTGATCTTCGCAATGAGCGGCTACGGCGGCCCCCAGGATATCGAGCGCAGCCGCGTCGCGGGCTTCGATCATCATTTCGTCAAACCCGCCGATCTGGGCGAAATGCTGCACTACCTGATGCAGCGCGGATAAGGCGGTTGCAGGTCAGCGCGCATCCACGGCGCCGTCCGTCAACCGCCAGAAGGTTTCATGCAGCGCCAATTCCGAGGCCGTGCAGTCCAGTCCTTTCAACTGCGACGCGTACGCGCCGATGGCGCGCGCCTTGGACGTCGCATCCACCGCAAGATGCGCCGGCGTGGCCGTGACGCCGCGCGCGAGCAACTGTGACAGCCGCGCCTGCACCACGCCACGCAGCTGGCGGTACGGCAGGTCCTCGTAAGCGAACCAGCCAACGCCGGGCAGCGACTCGCGGATCATCAGCGCCGCATCGCTGACGCGCACGTGATCCGAATGGAACAGGCCCAGCGGCATGACCACGCTCGCAGGCGCGAGGCTCGCCAGCAGGTGGAACAGACGTTCGGTGATTCGAGGCGCATCTTCATCAGGCGTCGCGGTGTACTGGCTATCCAGAAAATCGAGCGCCCGCCCGACTGCGCCCACCATGCCAAGCGCCTCTCTGTCTTCGGCCAGCCGGCACGTCATCGCCGCTTGCGCATTGTCGAAGCCGCAACGCCGGTCCCACTCGGTGCGCAAATGCGGCGTCGGCGCGAGCGCCGTGTACACCGTCACGACGGTGCTGCCCGGGCGCGCGGCCAGCAGGCCCGCGCAACTCAGAACCGCGTCGTCCAGATGGGGCGAGATCACCACCAGGGGGGATGGGGGCAACACAGGGGCGTCAGCCGGGCCCAGCGCTTGCGTGAAGAACATCGATGTCTTGGATCCGCAGCGGATCGCGAGGAAATGAAACCGAGCCCGCAGCAAATGCCATGCCGGACAACAGCCGGGCGCCAGGGTTCTCACGAAGGCCTGCGAGCCAGAATCAAGGGGCAAGTTTGCCGCAGGCACGCAATTTGCGGCGAGCTGCTCCTGCTGGGCACCGGAATCGTCGACATCCGCGACAGCGTACAGATCGGTCACGTGCCTCTTCGAATCCCGCCGCGCCGGCACGCGGCCTCGAAGAGCATCCGATCCGTATGTTGCGTGCCCCAACAAGACGGAGCTGTATCGGCATGAGAAAAAAAGCAGGGCCGCCTCCCCGTTCCGCTGGCGCGTTGCTCGTCCTGGTGCTGGTCGCCTTTGGCGGCTTCCTGGCCGCGATGCTGTTCTCGCTGCACCTGTCCGTGGAAAAAAGCGACGACATGTCCGCAATGCGCCAGAGCAAGGAGCTGCAACAGGCGATCAGCAACATCCTGGACGACGTGGCACAGGCGCAGGAAGCCGTCGCGATCTGGGACATGCTGGTCGACGAACTGGCCAAGCCCGCTCCCGACCAGGTCTGGCTCGACGACAACGTGGGCGCGTGGCTGCACCGGCTGTTCGAGCAGGATCTGGTGTTCATCCTGGGGCCGGACGACGCCCTGCGTTACGGCAATGTCCACGGCGAAATGGTTGACCCGGAGCGCTACGCCTTCTACGAACCCGACATCCGTCCGTTCGTCGCCTTGACGCGCGGGGTGACCACCCGGCCGAATAACGACCACGAACGCCTGCCCGGCCAGCCGCCGTCCGCCGACGCGTCTGCACGCACCACGCGGGCGGCCGTGCACGCCACCGATCTTGCCATCGTCGGGCAAAGGCCGGCGGTCGTGAGCGTCATGCGCGTCGCGCGCTTTTCACCCGACCTCAATGCGCCGGCCTTCGAGACCCGCAATCTGCTCGTCAGCGTCCGGTTCATCGACGGCAATTTCCTGCATGCGTTTTCGCGCGACAACCTGATCGACGGGCTCCATTACCATGCCACGCGCACGCGCCATGACGGCGTCGACGAACGCGAAATACCCCTGACATCGTCCGATGGCGCCGCGCTGGGCTTCCTGATGTGGCGTCCGGACCTGCCCGGCTCCGAACTCTGGCGCGCCATGCTGCCATCCGTCGCCGCCATGCTGGCCAGCGCGCTGGTCCTGATCGCGTTGCTGGCGCTGCGCACCTATCGCCTGCTGCGCCAGCAACAGGCGCACCTGAGCGCACTACGGACGGCCCATGTCGAACTGAAGGCCAGCGAAGCGCATGCGCAGCATCTCGCCTTTCACGACGTGCTGACCGGACTGCCTAACCGCGCCTATTTCAACACCTGCGTGGACCAGGCGCTGGTCCGCCGCCGGCCCGATGCGTGCTGTGCGGTGCTGCTGCTGGACCTGGACCATTTCAAGCAGGTCAACGACACGTGGGGCCACGCCGCGGGCGACGCGCTCATCGAAGAGTTCGCAAGACGGGTCAAGCTCATCCTCGGGCCGGACGATGCGGTCGCGCGGCTGGGCGGAGACGAGTTCGCCGTGCTGATGCAGAACGCGACCGAAGCTGGCGCGACCGCCCTGCTGCAACGCATTCTCGCGGAGGTGCGCGAGCCCTTCGACCTGCTGGGCGGCCGGGCCTTCGTGGGCGCCAGCATCGGCGCGTCGATGGCCCCGCGTGACGGCACGACGCGCAGCGAGCTGCTGCGCAAGGCCGACATCGCGCTGTATCGCGCGAAAGAGCTGGGCAGGAACCAGTACAGCTTCTTCGCCCCCGACATGGACGACACGCTGAAGGCCAAGGCGGTCATCGAGGAAGACCTGCGCCGCGCGCTGGCCGGCAGCGGCCAGCTCCAGGTCCATTTCCAGCCGCAGATCGACAGCAGCACGCAGCAGCTGGTGGGCGTGGAGGCGCTGGTGCGGTGGAATCATCCGGGCAAGGGCCCTGTGTCGCCGCAGATCTTTGTGCCGGTGGCCGAATCCACGGGGCTGATCGTGCCGCTGGGCGAATGGGTACTGAAGGAAGCCTGCCGCGCCGCGTTGCAATGGCCGGGCCTGTCCATCGCCGTGAACCTGTCGCCCGTGCAGTTTCGCGGCCAAGGATTCGCCGAGCGCGTCATCGACCTGGTGCAACGCGCGGGCGTGGACCCCGCGCAGATCGAACTGGAGGTCACTGAAGGCGTGTTCATTGAAGACGATGGCCGGGTGCAGAAGGCCATCGCCACACTGCGCGCTGCGGGATTCCGGATAGCGCTGGACGATTTTGGAACCGGCTATTCCAGCCTGAGCTACCTGCAGCGGTTCGCGGTCGACAAGATCAAGATCGACCGCAGCTTCGTGGCCAATATTGGCGAAGGCAGCGATTCGACCGCCATCGTGAATGCGGTCGTGATGCTGGGACGGTCAATGGGACTGACGATCAACGCAGAAGGGGTCGAGACGCCTGCGCAACGCGATTTCCTGCGCGCTGCGGGCTGCGATGAACTGCAGGGCTTTCTGTTTTCGCGCGCGGTGCCGGAAGCAGAAATTACCGAGTACCTGCGTAAGGCGCGGTCAGTAGCCGGCCGCTGACCCTCGACGCCAAGGGCGCTTGGATCCAAACGCAAAAACGCCGCTATGAATAGCGGCGTTCACAATGTCCTGCGAATTGGGGTGGTGGGTTGTGCGAGACTCGAACTCGCGACCAACGGATTAAAAGTCCGCTGCTCTACCGACTGAGCTAACAACCCGACCGAAGCCCGAAATTATGGCGGATTTCGATGGGCTTGTCAAAAAATGACAGCCGGTCGTGTTGCAGGCGCGATCTGTCCGCATCCCGCCACCGCAACGCGCCAAGAAAACGGCCGCTCGCGGCGGCCGTCTTCAGAACGCATCCAGCTCCTGGATTACCAGGCGGCCACCACAGCGCCCTTGAACTTGGTCTGGATGAATTCCTTCACAGCGGGGCTGTGATAGATCGAGACCAGCTTGGCGAACTCGGGACGGTCCTTGTCCTTTTCACGCACGACCAGCACGTTGGCGTACGGCGAATCGGGCGATTCCTGGGCGATGGCATCCTTGGTCGGGTTCAGGCCGGCTTCCAGCGCGAAGTTGGTGTTCACGGCCGAGGCGTCGGTGTCGTCCAGCGAACGCGGCAATTGGGCGGCGTCCAGTTCGATGAAGCGCAGCTTCTTGGGGTTTTCGACCACGTCGATCGGCGTGGCCTTCAGGCCCGCTTCCGGACGCAGCTTGATCAGGCCATTGGCCTGCAGCAGCAGCAGCGCGCGGCCGCCGTTGGTCGGGTCGTTCGGCAGCGCGATGCGGGCGCCTTCCTTCAGTTCGGACAGCGACTTGATCTTCTTGCTGTAGATGCCGATCGGGAAGATCACGGTCTTGGCGATGCTGACCAGCTTGTAGCCGCGGTCGGCGTTGGCGTTGTCCAGGTAGGGCTGGTGCTGGTAGCTGTTCAGGTCCAGGTCGCCCGCGGCGAGCGCCACGTTGGGCTGCACGTAGTCCGAGAACTCGATGACCTGCAGGTTCAGGCCCTGCTTGGCGGCTTCGGCCTTGACCACATCAAAGATCTGGGCGTGCGGGCCGGCGGTGACGCCGACCTTCAGGGGCTTGTCCTGAGCCAGCGCGGGCTGGGCGAAAACGGCGGCGCCCAACGCGAACGCGGCCAGCGACTTCAAAACCTTGATGCTCATGTTGCGATATCCCGATATGACGGAAGTAGGAAAAAACAAAGTGGATCAGCGATGCGACATGCGGCGCACGAAGCGGTCGCCCAGGCTCTGGATGGCCTGCACCAGAACGATCAGCACGATCACGACCGCGGCCATGACGTCGGACTGGAAGCGCTGGTAGCCGTAGCGGATCGCCAGGTCGCCCAGTCCGCCGCCGCCGATGGCGCCGGCCATGGCCGAATAGCCGATCAGGCTGACAACGGTCACGATGGTGGCGGCGATGAGGCCCGGCAGGGCTTCGGGCAGCAGCACCTTCATGATGATCTGCATGGGCGAAGCACCCATCGCGCGCGCTGCGGTGACCAGACCCGGATCGACTTCGCGCATGGCGTTTTCGGCGATGCGGGCCATGAACGGAATCGCGGCCACGGACAAGGGCACGATGGCGGCGGTGGTGCCGATGGAGGTCTGTGCCACCAGCCGCGTGAACGGGATGATCGCGACCATCAGGATCACGAACGGCACGGAGCGGGTCGCGTTGATGATGGCGCCCAGCACGTGGTTCACGGGCTGGTTTTCAAGCATGTTGCCGCGCGCGGTCACCGTCAGCGTCACGCCGAGCGGAATGCCGATGATCACCGCGATGGCGCTGGCCACGCCCACCATCAGCAGGGTGTCAAGCAGCGACGTAATAAGCAGGTCGATCAGTTGCGGACTCATGAGCTATTTCTTCAACGGTAATGTCACGGGCGTTCAGGGCGGCGATGCCGTCCTTGAGCGCGGCGGGCGCGCCTTGGGCCAGCACGAACATCGTGCCCACGGCCACGCCCTGGATGTCTTCGACGCGCGCCTGCACCAGGCCCACGTCCAGCGCGAACTGCCGGGTCAGGTCGGACAGGAAGGCGCCCGAGGCGTCGGTGCCGGTCAGCGACAGACGCAGCAGACGCACGGCCTGGCCGGGCTTGGCGGCGGTAAGCGCGCGGATGCGTTCCTGGACGGCGGCCAGCGTGGCGTCGGTCAGTTCCGACGCGGTGGCGGCCGACACCATGTTGCGCGTCACGTCGTGGCGCGGCTGGGCGAACACTTCGCGCGTGCTGCCGATTTCCACGACCTCGCCCTGCGACAGCACGGCGACGCGGTCGCAGACCTCGCGCACGACTTCCATCTGGTGCGTAATCATGACCACGGTCACGCCGGTCTTGCGGTTGATGTCGCGCAGCAGCGCCAGGATGTTGTGCGTCGTTTCCGGGTCCAGTGCAGAGGTGGCTTCGTCGCTCAGCAGGACGTCCGGATTGTTGGCCAGCGCCCGGGCAATGCCGACGCGCTGCTTCTGGCCGCCGCTGATCTGGCTGGGGTAACGGTCGCGCAGATGCTCCAGGCCCACCAGCGCCAGAAGGCGCTCGACGCGCGCCGGAATCTCGGCCTTGGCCACGCCCGCGATTTCCAGCGGCAGGGCCACGTTGCCGTACACCGTGCGGCGCGACAGCAGGTTGAACCCCTGGAACACCATGCCGATACGGCGGCGCTGTTCTCGCAGTTGCGCTTCGGACAGGCCCGTCAGGGCTTGGCCGCCGATGGAGATGTTGCCTTGGTTGGGACGTTCCAGCAGGTTGATGCACTGGACCAGCGTGCTTTTACCGGCCCCGCTGGGACCGATGATGCCGAAGACCTCGCCCTGCTCGATGTGCAGGTTGATGCCGCGCAGCGCCTGGAATTCTCCGTGCGGCGTGGCATAGGTCTTGGATAGGTTCTCGATGTGAATCATGGCAAGCGATTTTGTATCTTTTCTCTTCTAAAGAGAACGACCGTTTTTTCCATTTTTAATAACTACAAGTAATATGAGTTGCCGACTCGGCCCCGCTGCGCTTCTCAAAGGACGCGCAAGTGCCCCGACAACGGCGATCCGGCAAAGACACAAAGGGCAGCCGGGAAGGAAAGCCTTCCTGACTGCCCTTTTAATTGGCGGCCGACGGGCGGCCGATCCGGGTTCAGCGAGCGCGCGAAATGCGGACTTCCGCGCCGCGGCGCTTCACTTCCAGGCCTTCGGACGGCGAAATCCGCAGCCCTTCCAGCCCCTTGATGTAGCTCGAGCCCTGCATCTGCATCACGCGGATCTTGTTGCGCATGACGACCGGGTTATGCACCGGCATGCCGAACATCCAGACCTCGTCCAGGATACGAGCCGAGTTGAACTCGCCCGTATGCTGCGCGGCCGGTCCGAGACAGAGCATGTGACCTTCGCGGCCAAACACCGGGAACTGGCCCAGCTCGCAATCGATGGTCCAGGTGGTGCCACCCTCGTAGCGGTGGCCGGTGTTCAGATCCCACCAGGCCTCGCCCTTGGGCAGGTAGACGCGCACCTGATTGCCCGGTTCGGTGACCGGCGCCACCAGCAGGGCCGGACCCAGCAGGTATTGCAGATCCCATTCGTGGGCGTGCGGATCGTTCGGGAACGACAGCGCCATGGAGCGCTGCACCGGCAGGCCGGTACGGGCCGAGTCCTCGATGGCGCCCAGCACATAGGGCACGAGGCGGTAGCGCCACTGCATCCAGGTCTTGGCGTGGGACAGGGTTTCGTCGCCGAAATCCCAGGGCATCAGCCCTTCCACGCCTTGGAACGAGAAATTGGCCGAGAACACGCCGGCGGTCAGCCAGCGCAGGTAAAGCTCGGACGTCATGCCCGAACGATCGCGCGCGGCTGAACCGATGTTGTGCACCTGGACGGGCACGCCGCTCGAACCGATCGACAGGGACGTGCGCAGCGTGTGGCGCAGGCCTTCCCAGGTGTTGTCGACCTGGGGCCCCACCTGCCACGGCAAGCGCTGGGCCGCCGGAAAGAGGTCGGCGCTGGGCACCACGCCCTCGGGCGGCACCTTCAGTCCGGCCACCGCGTCGAACAGCGCGCGGCGCACCAGCAAGGGGTACATGGAGCGCAAGGCCGGGCCGGTCTCGCCGTTGCGGGCGGTCACGCCATCGGGAATGGCGATCTGCGCGTCGCAGGCGGGCGCGTCCAGGCCGTCTTCCACCAGTTGGCGGTGACGCTCGACCCACAGGTTGTAGATGTCGCGGTAGGTCAGGTCCAGCAGGCCGTAGGGCTGGCCGGACGTGGCGGCGTTGCCGTCGAACACCTGGGCGGCGCCGTCGTCCTTGGTCAGCAGCCAGCCGCGGTCTTCCAGTTCTTCAAAGAGCGGACTGGTCTTGATGACGCCCGGAAAGCCGGAGGCCGCCACATGCACGTTGTGCTTGTGAAAGAGCGCCAGCATCTGCTTGGCGTCGGGAAAGCGTTGGGCGTCCCATTCGAAAACCGTTTTGTCCGCCTGAAAGCCCCACGCGATCGGCTGGGCCAGCGTCACGGCGTCGACGGGAATCTGGTTTTCGCGCATGCGCGCCACCAGAGCGACCGTCTGCGTCGGCATTTCGCCGGCAGCCTGCTGCAGCCACGCACCCATTGCCCACAGGACGGGCTGGCCGGCGCGGCCGGTCAGCGCGGTGTATTGATTCAGGATTTCGGCGGGTTCGCCGGCAAAGAGGAACAGGTCCAGCACGGCGTCGTCGACGGTCAGCACATAGGCCGAATCCGCGGGCGCGACGCCCACCGAGTGTTCCACGCGGCGCATCGTATTGGCGTAGACGCCCCAACCGCGCGGGCTCCATGCCAACGGCAGCGCACGATGCTCGGGGTCGTCGGAGACCACCGATTCCTCGCGGCGGTTCAGGTCCCCGGGCGTTTCGCCCAGGCCGAACACCCGCTCGTCGGCAGCCAGCGTGAAGCCGGCCGTCCAGACAGCGTCATCGGCCTGGTCCAGCGCGTTGTACCCGAATGCGGGCGTATGCGCGGAAACCTCGGATTCGAAGACGCGGTCTTCGTTGCGGTACAGGGCGACGCGCACAGGGTTGGTCTGAATCTCCAGGGCGACGTCGCCCTGTGTGATTCGCCAGCCGTCCCCGCTTTCGCGGGGCGCGATGGTAGCTTCGCCCACCGCCTCCTGGCGTGCGAGCAGCATTTCGGCCACGGCGCGCACGCGCGCGCCGGGCTTGTCATCATTGAAGTGGTTCGCCTCGCCGCAGCGCAGGCGAAAAACTCCAGGCGCATGCGCCTCGACTACCAGGTGCAACCCATCGCCCGCGTCGAAATCGATGCGACTGGGGCGGGACGTCAACAGCTCGACATTATCGAGCTGGGTAGTATGGGCAAAGTCGAACTTGGGCGGCACAGAGCATCCCCCGGCTTAAGCCAAAAACCATCAAAAGACGCTATTTTGACGGATTTGAGCTTTGAAATAAACTCGATCCCTCTTTTGGACGGTTAATTCATCCAAAAAAGGGGCATGAAGCCCTTGGCCTGCGCCAGGCGCGCAGACGCCGCCGAGTCGCCGAATTGCCGTCCCGAAAGGTCAATTGCGGCCTATTCGCGCCAAATTCCGGCAATTCTTACAATTCTACGCCAGCCCGGCAAAGCCCCCGCCGCGCATTAAATTTTTTTCATCGTGGTGAAACAAGCTGGGCCAGATCGGTCTCCAGCGGCAGCGGTTCGGCCATCAGACGGGCCGCGATCAGGTCTCCCATCAGCGCCGACCACGACAGCCCCCGCGATGCATAACCCGCAGCCAGCCACAGACCCGGGGCATGCGGCAATTCTCCGACCGCGGGCAGACGGCCCGACAGGACGGCGCGCCACCCAGCCCACCCGGGCAGGCTGCCCGGCACCAGCGCGTCAATTGCCGGAAAACGGCCATCCAGCAGCCCGGCCGCCTTGCCCAGCGTGACGCCCTGCCCTTCGGCGCCCACCACGGCCTCGACGGCGCCGTGGACATAAGTGCTGCCGACGACGCAGCCCACGCCGATGTCCGGCAACAGATACCCCTCGCCCCCGACGATGCACCGCGGGCCTCCGTCCAGCGCCGCGGCAGGGATCAAGGTGACTTCGCCGGCCAGCGCGTGCATCTGGGCGACGCGGGGCAGCGGGTCAAGCAGGCCGCTGGCCGCCAGCACCTCGCGCGAACCGGCGGCATTGGCCAGGATCACGGTGTCGGCCCGGGCCAGCTCCGCACCGGACGCGTCCAGCACGCGCCAAGCCTGGCCCGCAGACGACACCCGCTCGGCGCGACCGGGGATCACCACCGCGCCGGACGCGGACAGCAACGCGTCGATCAGCAGCCCCGGCTGCACCAGCATCCCTTGCGAAAAGAACACGCCGCCCCGCGCGACCGGCAGTCCGGCCAATGCGCTGGCTTCTTCGCGCGACACCTGGCGCACCCAATCCGACGGAAACGCCAGCGCTTCCAGGGTGCCGGCCAGCGTCGCCGACCGGCCCGCGTCCCGCTCGACCTGGACGGTGCCGCACACCCGTGGCGCCGCGCCGCCCGGCAGACCCTGCCAGCGCGCCATCGCCCGCTCGCTGCCCGCCCGCGACAGCCGCGCCCGTGCGTTGTCATCCCGCGCGACCACCGGTGTAAGCGCCGCAGCCAAGTGGCCGGCATGCGCCGGCGCGCCCAGCGACCGGGCGGCGTCCAATACGGTGACGCGCCAGCCTCGGCCCGCCAGCGCGTGAGCAATGCCCGCACCGGCCAGCCCCGCGCCCACGACCACCGCATGCCGTTCCGATGAGACCGCCGCCGGCAGCGCCGCACTTCCGGCCTGGAGGACCCGCCCCACCGTCATGTGCCATTTGCCCCCATATCCGGGCGCCCGCCGCACGTCGAAGCCGGCATCGGCCAGATTGCGGCGCAGTTCGCCGGTGCAGGCCCACGTGGCGACCGTGGCGTCCGGCGCCGCCAGGCTGGCCAACGCGCGCAACAGCGGCGGCGCCCACATCTCGGGGTTGCGCTCGGGCGCGAAGCCGTCCAGGAAAAACGCGTCCACCCGTGCGCCCAGGCGCGGCGCCAGCACCTGCGCATCGCCAAAGCCCAGCGTCAGCGTGACGGCGCCGTTCTCGAATTCCAGCCGATGCAGTCCCGGCAGCAGCGCCGGCCACTGCGCAGCCAGGGCGCGCGCCAGCCCTGCCAGCGGCTCGGGCGCATGGCGCGCCAGCAGTGCGGCCAGGTCGTCCCGGGAAAATGGGTGCGCTTCCATGGAGACGACGTGCAAAGCCGCAGACCGTTGCGGATCGTCCCGCCACGCTTTCCACAGCGCCAGGAAGTTCAGCCCCAATCCAAAGCCCGTCTCGCAGACGGTGAACGAGGCGCGCCCCCGCCAGCGCTCCGGCAGTCCGTTGCCGCGCAGGAAGACGTGTTCGGCCTGGCCCAGCGCCCCCGACGGCGAGTGATAGACATCGCCATAGACGGAACTGACCAGCCTGCCGTCGGCATCGACATCAACCTTTGCGGGAACCAGCGGAACGTAAGTCACAGACATCCAGCCCAATAAATACAAACACGATGAAGCGCGAATTATCGGGCCACCGGCCGATTCGCGTTGGATGCGCACCACGCGGCCCAATGGATTAGTCCGTTTGCCACCGGTTTGACGCATGGACGGGCTTACACTGGGCCAATGGATACCTACGATCAGCCCCAATCGCTGGCTTCGCCCATCGACCTGTGCGCCGCCATCGACGCGGCGGTCACGGCCGCCCATGCCGGCGCAGCCATCCTGCAATCCTACGCGCACCACCGCGCCGATCTCGTGATCGATCGCAAGGCCCGCAACGATCTCGTATCGCAGGCGGACCGCGAGGCGGAGGCCGCGATCATCCAGGAATTGAAGGCCCGCACGCCCAGGTTCGGCATCGTCGCCGAAGAAACGGGCGGCAAGGCGCAAGGCGCGGCCACCTGGTACATCGACCCGCTCGATGGCACGACCAACTTCCTGCACGACATCCCGCACTACGCCGTGTCCATCGCCCTGATCGCGCACGCGGGCACGTCGATGTCGGCCAACGAAACCCTGGCCGTGGACACGCCGGTCATCGGCGTGGTCTACGACCCCTGCCGCGAAGAGCTATTCACGGGCGTGTACGGCGTGGGCGCATGGCTGAATGGCCGGCGGATCTCATGCTCGCGCACGCAGACGATCGAAGACGCCGTCCTGGCCACGGGCTTCCCGTTCCGCGACTTCTCATTTGCCGCGCAGTACATGCCAATGTTGCATGACGCCATCAACCGGTCTCGCGGCGTGCGCCGCATGGGCGCCGCCGCGCTGGACCTGGCCTGGACCGCCTGCGGCCGATACGACGGCTACTGGGAAATGGGCCTGGCGCCCTGGGACGTGGCTGCGGGCACGCTGATCCTGCGCGAAGCGGGCGGTGTCTGCACCGACATGCACAAGCAGGATCCCTGGCCGATCGGCGGGCGCGTCGTGGCGGGCAATCCCGCCATCGAACGCGCGCTGCATGAAATGATTGCCCCGCATCTGAACAAGCAGGGCTGAAACGCAAACCGCAGGCAGCCAAACGGCGGCCTGAACGACAGAGGCCGCCGTGAGCGGCCTCTGCCGCTTTACGCGGACGTCTTGGCGGATGCCGCAGCGGCCTGCGCGTCCGGCCTCAGCTCGCGGCGCAGGATCTTGCCCACGTTGCTCTTGGGCAGTTCGTCACGGAACTCCACAAAGCGCGGGCGCTTGTAGCCCGTCAGCTTGTCCTTGCACCACTGCTGCACCTGTTCTTCGGTCAGCGCCGGGTCCTTCTTCACGACGAACACCTTGACCGCCTCGCCGGAGTGCTCATCGGGCACCCCGATCGCCGCGCATTCCAGCACGCCGGGATGCTGCGCGACCGCCGCCTCCACTTCGTTCGGATAGACCTTGAATCCGGACACCGCAATCATGTCCTTCTTGCGGTCCACGATGCGCGTGTAGCCCTGTTCGTCCATGATGCCGATGTCGCCCGTACGGAAGTAGCCGTCGGCCGTCATCGAATCGCGCGTTTCATCAGGCTTGCGCCAGTACCCCAGCATGACCTGCGGCCCGCGGATGCCGACTTCGCCGCGTTCGCCAAGCGGCACCTCGTTGCCGGCATCGTCCAGAATCGCCACATCCGTCGACGGCAACGGCAGCCCGATCGAACCGGAATACGCCGTCGCGTTGGTGGGATTGACCGTCGCCACCGGCGACGTCTCGGACAGGCCGTAGCCTTCGATCAGCGGCCGCCCGGTGATCTTCAGCCAGCGTTCGGCCACCTGCTGCTGCACGGCCATCCCGCCGCCCAGCGTCAGCCGCAGGCCGGAAAAATCCAGCTTCGCAAAGTCTTCGTTGTGCGCCAGCGCGTTGAACAGCGTATTGACGCCCGGAAACAGATTCACCGGCGTCTTGCGCCATGCGTTGATCAGCGACGGCTGATCGCGCGGATTGATGATGAGCACGTTGCGCATGCCCGCATGCAGGGCATACAGGCCGCAGACCGTCATGGCGAACACGTGATACAGCGGCAGCGCGCTGATGATGGTGAGCTGCTGGTCCGCCAGGTCATGCACGACCGGCTGCGCCACCGCTTCGGTCTGCAGCACGTTGGCCACCAGATTGCGGTGCGACAGCATCGCGCCCTTGGGCACACCCGTGGTGCCACCCGTGTATTGCAGCACCGCCACGTCGTCCATGGAAATGGACGGCGGATTGAACGGCAGGTGCGCGCCTTCGTGGAGCAGCTTGGGCAGCGCGTGCGCGCCGTCGATGTGCCACGCAGGCACGATCTTCTTGATGTAGCGCGCGGCCAGATTGACCAGCGGCGCCTTCAGGCCGCCAAGCAGATCGCCCGGGCCGGTCACGACAATGTGCTTGAGGTCGCCGCGATTGGAGACCTGCTGCAAGGTATGCGCGAAGTTTTCCAGAATGACGATGACGGACGCGCCGCTGTCCAGCAATTGCCGCTGCAGTTCGTCGGCGGTATAGAGCGGATTGACGTTCACCACGGTCATGCCCGCGCGCAGCGATCCCAGCATGCACACCAGATACGCCGGCACGTTGGGCATCATCAGCGCCACGCGCGCGCCCTTTTCGAGGTTCAGGCCTTGCAGCCATGCCGCGAACGCGCGTGCCTGCCCGTCCAGCTGCGCATAGGTGATGTTGCTGCCCATCGCCGTGCAGGCGATGCGTGATGCGTAACGCTTGCAGGCCCGGTCCAGCAAGTCGGTGAGCGAGGAATAATCCTCGGTGGAGATCTCCGCAGGAACGCCTTGGGGATACTGAGCAAGCCACGGACGCGTCATGGTATTTGTCTCCATTAAATTGATTTTTGAATGATGATACCCTTTGTCCGTTCCCCATATTCCGCCCGAGTTCGCTCATGAAACTCCTTGAACCCATCGTTGCCTGGCACCAGGATATTTCCAAGATCCGACGCGATATCCACGCGCATCCCGAACTGGCCTTCGAAGAGTTCCGCACCGCCGACGTGGTGGCGGCCAAGCTCGAGGAATGGGGCATCGAGATCCATCGCGGATTGGGCGGAACTGGCGTCGTCGGCATCATCCGCGGCAACCAGCCCAGCGATCGCGCCGTGGGCCTGCGCGCCGACATGGACGCGCTGCCCATGCAAGAGGTCAACACCTTCGCGCATGCCAGCCAGAACGAAGGCAAGATGCACGCCTGCGGCCACGACGGCCATACCGCCATGCTGCTGGCCGCGTCCCAATACCTGGCCGCGAACCGCGATTTCGCGGGCACGGTCTATGTCATCTTCCAGCCCGCCGAGGAAGGCGGCGGCGGCGCCAAGCGCATGATCGACGACGGCCTCTTCACGCAATTCCCGATGGAAGCAGTATTCGGCATGCACAACTGGCCCGGCATGAAGCCCGGCCAGTTCGGTCTGACGCCCGGCCCCATCATGGCCTCCAGCAACGAATTCTCGATCGTCATCAAGGGCAAGGGGACGCACGCCGGCATGCCCCACCTTGGCATCGATCCCGTCATGGCCGCGGTGCAGATGGCGCAATCGCTGCAGACCATCGTCACGCGCAACCGCAATCCGCTGGATGCCGCGGTGCTCAGCATCACGCAGATCCACGCGGGCAGCGCCGACAACGTCGTGCCCAACCACGCCGAATTGCGCGGCACGGTGCGCACCTTTACGCTGGACGTGCTGGACCTGATCGAACGCCGTATGGAAGAGATCGCCCGCCACACCAGCGCGGCGATGGACTGCGAAGTCGAATTCACGTTCCAGCGCAACTACCCGCCCACCATCAATCACGCCGACGAAGCCGCGTTCTGCGCCGACGTGCTGCGCGACATTGTCGGCGCGGACAACGTCAACGCCAACGTGCAGCCGACCATGGGTGCGGAAGATTTCGCCTTCATGCTGCAGGAACTGCCGGGCTGTTACGTGTGGATCGGCAACGGCACTGGCGAGCACCGCGACAGCGGCCACGGACTGGGCCCTTGCATGCTGCACAACGGCAGCTACGACTTCAACGACGATCTGCTGCCGCTGGGCGGCACCTACTGGGTGCAGCTGGCGCTCAAACGCCTGGCCAAGGCCTGAACGGCCCCGCTGCTAAGTTACCCGACGTCCTGCCCGCCGACCGCCAGGCACATCGCCAGAAAGCGTTCGGCGGCGCGGGCAGCCGCATCGGCATGCGGCACCAGGATGCTCAGCGTTCGCGTCAGCGGCTTGGGCAACAGGCGCAGGGCCGCCAGTGCCCCGTCTTCGTGACGCATCGACATCACGGACACGAAGCCCACGCCCAACCCCGCACGCACGGCCTGCTTCACCCCTTCCACCCCCGCCAGCTCCAGGCCTACCGACGGCGCCAGACCGCCATCGCTGAACGCCCGTTCCACCAGCCGGCGCACGCCGGAACCGGGTTCGCGCATCACCAGCGGCGACCCCGCCAGATCCCGTAGCGTCACGGCGCCCTTGCCCGCCAGGGCGTGATCCGCCCGCACGATCGCCACTACTTCGTCCTGCCGCCATGCGTGCACCGCCGTGTCGGCGGGCAGTCCGGCGGGCACGTCGCCTTCGATGAACGCCAGGTCCAGCGCCGGCAGGCGATCCACGATCTCGCGCGTATTGCCGTCCGACAGATGCAGGCTGACGGCCGGAAACGCATGGCGAAAGTCCGCCACCAGGCGGGGCAGCAGGTAGCTGGCCGGCGTGGTGCTGGCGCCCAATCGCAATGCACCGGTTTCCAGGCCACGCCAGGATTCCCGCACGGCCTGCGCCTGCCGGTACACCTGGCGCAACTGCCGCGCCTGCTCGGCCAGGCGCTCGCCGGCTTCGGTCAGCGCGATGCCGTGGCCGCTGCGGCGGTAAAGCGGTTCGCCAAACCATTCCTGCAAGGCGCGCAGCTGGCCGGACACCGCCGGTTGCGACAGATGCAGCGCCTGGGCGGTGCGGCTGATGTTGCCGGTATCGGCGACTGCGGCAAATGTGAGCAATTGATCCGGCGTCATGGGCTCGATATCAGAATTTCTGATATTCAATATTTAGATTGAAGATTTTTCAAATAATACGGCCGGATCTAATATTTCGTCTAGTTATGTAGTTATGCCCAAAGGGCCAGTAATGAACACCTCCACCACGACCGCCGTCCCCCTTCCCGCCAGCCCCGCGGCCCCTGCTGCCGCAGCCCCCGCTGCCGCCGCCACGCCTTGGCGCGACAAGCTCAACGGCGTGCTGTTCGTGGGCCTGATGGCCGGCGCGGTGATGCAACTGGCCGATCTGCCCTTCATCCGGCAGCTCGGTTTTTCGCCGCTGGTCGTGGGTATCGTCGTCGGCATGCTGTATGGCAACTTCCTGCGCGGCACCATGCCCGCGGACTGGGGCGTCGGCGTGAATTTCACCGCGCGCCGCCTGCTGCGCATCGCGGTCGCCTTCTACGGCCTGAACATCAGCATCCAGCAGATCGCCGCCGTCGGCATGCCGGGGCTGGCCGTGTCCGTGGCGGTGGTGGTGGGCACGCTGCTGATCGGCACCGTCGTCGGCCAGCGCCTGCTCGGACTGGATCGCGACACCGCCATGCTGACCGCCGCGGGCAGCGCCATCTGCGGCGCCGCCGCGGTGCTGGCGTTCGAACCCACGCTGCGCGCCGCCCCTCACAAGAGCGCGGTGGCTGTCGCGACCGTGGTGCTGTTCGGCACGCTGTCGATGTTCCTGTATCCGGTCTTCTATCACGCCGGCTGGCTGAACTTCGATACGCAGGCGCTTGGCATCTACATCGGCGGCACGGTTCACGAAGTGGCGCAGGTCGTGGGCGCCGCCAGCAACATCGACCCCGCCACCACCGAGGTCGCCACCATCGTCAAGATGACCCGCGTGGCGCTGCTGGTGCCCGTGCTGCTGGTGCTGGGCATTTACCTGCGCAGCGCCGCCTCCCATGCGGGCGGCCAGGGCAAGAGCGCCAAGCTTCCGATCCCCTGGTTCGCCGTCGGGTTCCTGGTGCTGGCCATCATCAATTCGCTCGACATCATTCCCGCCGATGTCGTCGCGGCCATCCGCCGGCTCGACGTCTTCGCCCTGACCATGGCCATGACCGCGCTGGGCATCGAAACGCGCTTCGCCCAGATCCGCAAGGCCGGCCCGCGCGTAATGGCCCTGGGCTTCATCCTTTACGTCTGGCTGTTGGTTGGCGGCTACGGGATCGTCAAGCTGGCCACCTGATGGCCGCGCCGGGCCGGGCGGCGGGCGCCGACGCGCACGCCGCCGTCTCGTTTTTCCTGCATAATCGGCTGGTTCTCTAGCATTGGAGTCGGCCGCATGACCTCCAGCACCAAAACCCCGTTTACGACTCTGCCTGCCCATCGCGACGCGGTGTTGCGCGTCATGCCGATGCCGGCCGATGCGAACATCCACGGGGACGTTTTTGGCGGCTGGATCATGGCTCAGGTCGACATCGCCGGGTCCATCCCCGCCGCCCGCCGCGCCGCTGGCCGTGTCGCCACCGTCGCGGTCAATGCCTTCCAGTTCAAAGAGCCCGTGTTCGTGGGCGACCTGCTCAGCTTCTACGCCGCCATCGTCAAGACCGGCACCACGTCCATCACGGTCTCCGTCGAGGTCTACGCGGAACGCCAGCGGCTGGACGCCGAAGTCGTCAAGGTCACCGAGGCCACGCTGACGTATGTCGCCACCGACGAAGCGCGGCGCAGCCGCCCTCTTCCCACACTTTGAGCCGTAACGCATGACGCAGTCCGCCGCCGCGCAGAAACCGCCCGCGACGCCACGCCGCCTCGACCCGGAAGACGCCCAGACCGCCCTGGCTGAAGTCCAGGAGCGCCTGCGGCGCCAGCAGCTTGTCGAAGACCTGGTTCACCGCCAGGAAGAAGGCGACGCCAAGGCGCCCCTCGTCGAAGACCTGGTGCACCGCCAGCACGAGGCCGAGCTCAAGACGCTGGTCGACAACCTGCACCCGGCCGACATCGCCTTCATCCTCGAATCGCTGCCCAAGGACGAGCGCCAGGCGATCTGGAAGCTGGTCAGCCCCGAACACGACGCGGACGTCCTGCTCGAAGTCGAAGACTGGGTCCGTGAATCGCTGATCGAAGCGATGGACCGCCAGGATCTCGTCGCCGCGACCGAAAGCATGGACGCGGACGAGCTCGCCGACCTGGCGCCCGACCTGCCGCCCGATGTGGTGGCCGAAGTCCAGAAGGGTCTGACCGAGGAAGAACGCGCGCAGCTGCTGGAAGCCATGGGCTATCCGGAAGACAGCGTCGGCGCCATCATGGACTTCGAGATGGTGCGCGTGCGCGAGGACGTCACGCTCGAGGTCGTGCTGCGCTACCTGCGCCGGCTGCACGAACTGCCCGATCACACCGACCAGATCTTCGTGGTGGACCGCCAGGACAAGCTGCAAGGCATCCTGCCCTTGTCGCGCCTGTTGGTCAGCGAGCCCGAAACCGAAGTGCGGGCGGTCATGAATTCCGACTTCCTGACGCTGAACCCGCTGGACTCCGACGCGGACGCCGCCGGCGCCTTCGAGCGCTACGACCTGGTTTCCGCCCCCGTGATGGACGACCAGGGCCGGCTGATCGGCCGCGTCACCATCGCCGACGTCGTGGACGTGATGCGCGAAGACTCGCAGGAACAGGCGCTGTCGCGCGCCGGTCTGCAGGAAGAAGACATCTTTGCCCCCGTCAGCACCGCGCTGCGCAACCGCGCGCCGTGGCTGCTGTTCAACCTCTGTACTGCCGCCACGGCCTCGTTCGTGGCGTCGCAGTTCGAGGGCACGGTCAGCCAAATCGTCATCCTGGCGTTCCTGATGTCGATCGTGGCCGGCATCGGCGGCAACTCGGGCAACCAGACCATGACGCTCATCATCCGGGCGCTGGCCATGGGCCGTATCACCGGTCGCAACCTGTGGCAGCTCGTCAAGCGCGAGCTGTTCGTGACCTTGCTGGTGGGATTGTGCGGCAGCCTCGTGGCCGCCCTGTTCGCGTGGGTGATCTCGCGCTCGCTGTCCATCGCGCTGGTGATGATGGCCGCCATGATCTGCAACATGCTGGTCGGCGCCTCGGTCGGCGTGCTGGTGCCCATGGTGCGGGCGCGCTTCGGCAAGGACCCGGCAATGGGCTCGTCGGTGCTGCTCACGTTCGCCACCGATTCGCTCGGCTTCTTCATCTTCCTGGGCCTGGCCACGATCTTTCTTCTGTAGCGCTGCCGCCACATCCGTGCGCCGCATCGGACGGCCTCAGCCCCTGCCGCCCCCCGGTGACAGCCCGCTGACAGGGAAGATGACACGCGCTCCGTTACAGTAACGGAACTGTCATCTTTACCTGGGTCCTGCGATGACCGCCAGATTCCGCGCCGCGCTGCTCTGCGTACTGTTGTCCGTTTTCACCGTTTCCGCACACGCCTGCGACGGCATGCCCTCGTGGGCCCAGTCGGCGTGCAATCGCATCGACCAGATCTGGTCCGAAGGCGGCAACGACCTCTATGTCAGCGGCTGGGCCTGGCACAACCGCGCCAAGTACAGCGCCGACAAGATCGACAGCTTCCGCGAACTTGCCTGGGGCGGCGGCTACGGCCGCAGTATCTACGATGAAGACGGCGACTGGCAGGGCCTGTACGCCATGGCGTTTCTGGACTCGCACTCCAAGGTGCAGCCCATCGCCGGCTATGGCTTTCTGAAGATCGGCCAGGTCAGCGACAACTTCCGGCTCGGCGCGGGCTACACCGTGTTCCTCACCGCGCGCCACGACATCATGAGCTACGTGCCGTTTCCCGGCATCCTGCCGCTGGTCAGCGCGGGCTACAAGGACGCCATGCTTTACGCGACGTACATCCCGGGCTCAAGCGGCGCGGGCAATGTGCTGTTCGTGTTCGGCCGCTGGCAGTTCTGAAACGCGTCAGAACGCGTGACCCAGCTTGCGCACCAGATCGCCCAGCCGCCAGTCGTCGATGCCATGCGCACGCAGCGCGCGCGCCGTTTCCACCACGTAGTCCAGGCACGGTCCGGAGTGTCCGACTGCATTGCGCACGGACGTCAGCAGGCGGTCGTCGCAGAGATCGGCTGCGTACTCGCGGCAGGTGCGATTCAGGAGGAACACCAGTCCACGCACCGGCGCGGCCTCGGTGTGACAGGTCAGCCAGCGCGGACGGTAGGCGCCCGTGACCATCTCCCGGCGCCATAAGGCTTCAAAGACCTGCGGCACGTCGCTGGCCGCGATCTGGAAGGCCACGCCGCGGCAGCAACCGCCGCGATCCAGTCCGAACACGAGACCAGGATTGTCCGGCGACCCGCGGTGGTCATGCGACCACAGGCACAGCGAACGGTGATAGCCCCGCACGGTGGCCAGGCGCCGTTCGCGCCAGGCAAACCCGGGATGCCAGATCAGGGAACCGTAGGCAAACACCCACAGGTCGTCGACACCATTCCAGCCGGCCAGGAGGTCATCCACCGATGCTGCTTGCCGCGTTTCTTGCAATCCGGCGCAGCCGGCGGGCACTGCCAACGACATAGGGTCCTCTGATATCCCGATTCACTCCAAGACTGGAGTGAGCGATATCCTACGCCGCGCCCCGCGCAAAAGCATTGCCAGATTGGGCCCGCGCAACACGCAGAAAGAAATTTGCATCCGCGGCGGCGGGGGACTCAGGAAAAAATTTGCGCGCCCGGCGGCTACACGGCGCCCAGCGGCAATTCCGTGGTGCTTTTAATGACTTCCATCGAGAAGCTGGCGCTGACGTCCAGCAGATCCACCGCGCCGATCAGCCGTCGGTAGAAGCGGTCGTACGCCGCCATGTCCTCGACCACCACCTTCAGCAGATAGTCCACGTCGCCGGCCATGCGATGGAATTCGACCACGTTGGGCAAGGCCATCACGGCATTGATCAGGCTTTGCGTCCATTTCTCGTTGTGCTGGCTGGTGCGAATGGACACGAACACCGTCAGGTTCAGGCCCAGCGCGCGGGGATCCAGCAGGATGGCGTTGCGCGCAATGACACCGTCGTCCTTCAGCTTCTGGATCCGGCGCCAGCACGGCGTCACGGAAAGATTCACCTGTTCGGCCACTTCCGCAACCGAGCAGGTGGCGTCCTTTTGCAGCAGCGCGAGTATCTTCAGGTCCGTCTGGTCCATGGGATGTCTTGAAGCCATCAATAAGTCCCGGGGTAGCCGCCCCCGTCGATCAGCAGGCTCTGCCCAGTCATGTAACCCGAGTGCGCCGAGCAGACATACGCGCACAACGCGCCCAGTTCCTCGGGCTGGCCATACCTGCCGGCGGGGTTGCTGCGCGCCCGCTCGTCCCACAACTGCTCGAACGTCTTGCCGCCCTGCTCCACCATGCCCTGGATGTGCCGGGTCTGCGCATCGGTGGCGAAGGCGCCCGGCAGCAGATTGTTGATGGTGACGTTGTGCCGGACCGTCTGGCGCGCCAGGCCGCCCACGAAGCCGATCAGGCCCGAACGCGCACCGTTGGACAGCCCCAGCTCGGCATGCGGCGCCTTCACGCTGCGCGACACGATATTGACGATGCGGCCGAACCGGCGTTCGACCATGCCGTCCACCACGCGGCGGATCATGTCGATCGGTCCCAGCATCATGGCGTCGAGCGCGGCGATCCAGTCGTCGCGCGACCAGTCGCGGAAGTCGCCCGGCAGTGGGCCGTCGGCGTTGTTGATGAGGATGTCGGGATGCGGACAGGCGGCGATTGCCGCGTCGCGCCCCTCGGCAAGCGTCAGGTCGGCCGACACCCAGCCCACGCCGATGCCGGTTTCGCGCGATATGTCGGCGGCGGCCTGTTCAAGCGTCTGCGGATTGCGCGCCGCGATGGTCACGGCCACGCCTTCGCGCGCCAACTGCAGGGCGCAGGCGCGCCCCATGCCGCGGCTGCCGCCAAACACCAGTGCTTTTTTGCCGCTGATCCCCAGGTCCATGCCTGCCCTCTCTGCTGTCGCGTTGACGGCGCCGGACCTCCGCGGCCCGCCGCTCCGAAGCGGTCCAGTATAGGAGCGCGCCCGCCGGCAGGGAATTTTTTTCTAATCGGACCGGCCAAGAAAAATGGGGCCCCGCGAAGGGCCCCATCGGCAATGCAGCGCGCTGCGCTTACCGCATCAACCCATCCATTGGCTCACGGGCGCCGCGGTATCTTGCAGCGGCTGCGCGATCACGTCGATCAGCGCAGGGCCGTCGTGCTCCATGGCGGCCTTGATCGCGGCGTCCAGCTTGGACGGGTCCTCGACACGCCACGCCTTCACGCCATAGGCCTCGGCGATACGCGCATGGTCGGTGCGATTGAAGTCCACGCTGTAGTAGCGCTTGTCGTAGCCGGCCTTCTGGCTGGCCTTGATCCAGCCGTAGACCGAGTTCGAGAACACCACCATCAGCAGCGGCGCCTTGTGGCGCACGATGGTTTCCAATTCACCCACCGTGAAGCCGAAGCTGCCGTCGCCCATCACCGACACGCACTTCGATTGCGGACGGCCGACCCAGGCGCCCAGCGCCGCCGACATCGAAAAGCCCAGCGCGCCGTGGGCGCGGTTGGTGATGAAGTGGCGGCCGGGACGCGAGACGTCGTAATAGGCCGAAAAATACGGGCACGGCGTGCCGGGGTCCGCGCAGACTACCGCGTCGTCGGGCAGCAGGCGGTTCAGCGACTGCACCACGCGCTCGGGGCGGATCGGCGCGTCCAGGCTGGCGGCCAGCGGCTCAAGCTGCGCGCGGCGTGCCTCCTTGGCGCGGCCGGCCAGCACCGCTCCGTCGGTCGCATCGGACGGCCGGTGCTTGATGCGCGCCTGCACTTCGGCGGACAGCGCTTCGAGGGCCAGCTTGGCATCGCCCACCAGACCGACTTCGGTCAGGTAGTTGGCGCCGATCACCATCGGGTCGATGTCGATGTGCAGGATCGGCACGTTGCGGTTCGGGAAGCGCCAGTGCTCGGTCGAGGTCGACCCGGCACGGCAGCCCACGAAGAGCACCACGTCGGCAGCCGCCACCACATCGCGCGTCGCCATCACGCCGCCGTTCGATCCCACCACGCCCGCATTCAGCGGATGGGTGTCGGCCAGGCTGCCCTGCCCGCTCACCGTCACGCACACCGCCGCCTTCAAGGCCTCGGCGACTTCCTGCAGCGCGCCGCAGGCGCCGGCGATGACCACGCCGCCGCCGCAGATGATCACGGGCGAGCGCGCCGCCACCAGGCGTTGCGCGGCGCGCGCCACGTCGGCGGGATCCGGCGCGAAGCGCATGGCGGGGAAGCTGCCGTGCTCGGGCTGCGCCCACACGTCGGACGCATCCACTTCCTGCTTCATCACGTCATAGGGAAAGCACAGGTGCGCCGAGCCGGGCTTGCCGGTCGTCATGGCGCGGAAGGCCGCGCGCACCATGCCCGGAATCTGGTCCGCGCGGTCGATCGTGCGGTTCCACTTGGTCAGCGGGCGGTAGAGCGCCTCCTGGTCCAGTTCGGTCAGCGGATACTTGCCGCGCGAGCCGACGGCCACGTCCGACGTGATGCCCAGCACGGGAATCGACGACTCGTTGGCTTCGACCAGACCAGGCAGCAGATAGGTCGCGCCGCCGCCGCTCGGGCCTTCGCACACGCCGACCTTGCCGGTCACGCGTGCATAGGCGTCGGCCATGTAGGCCGCGCTGCGCTCGTCACGCGTCAGGATGTGCTGCATGCCGTGGTCCAAGCGGTACAGCGCGTCGTAAAGCGGCAAGGTGGTGTCGCCGCACAGGCCAAAGATATGTTTGACGCCGTTGTGTTGCAGCATCCGCACCATCGCTTCGGCGCCGTTCATGTGTTCCATGTCATCTCCACGTAATTCGGGAGCCGGGCCGGGGCGGCATTCAGCCGCCCCGGCCCGACGCCGTTCAGTTGTCCAGATTGATGTTGCTGCTCTTGATGAAAGCGCTCCAGCGGTCGTACTCCGACTTCACGTACGCATCCAGCGCAGGACCATCAGACGCAACGATCTCAAAGCCCGCTTCCGTGATCTTCTTCTTGATCTCGGGATCGGCCAGCACCGCCTGGAAATCAGCCGTCAGTTTCTTGACGGTGGCTTCCGGCGTGCCCTTCGGGGCGAACATGCCGCTCCACGAATAAGCGACAAAGCCAGGGAAGCCCGATTCGGCCACGGTGGGCACGTTGGGCAGTTCGGGCAGGCGCTTTTCGCCGGCGACGGCCAGCGGCTTGATCTTGCCGGCCTGGATCTGGCCACGCAGCGCGGCAAAGCTCAGCCACGTCATGTTGGCCTGCCCGCCGACGACCGCCTGAATGGCCGGTCCGCCGCCGCCATACGGCACGTGCAGCAGCTCCACCTTCGACAGCCGCTTGAGCTCTTCCGGCGCCAGATGGTTCAGCGAGCCCACGCCCGTGGACGCATAGTTGAACTTGTTGGGCGGCTGCTTGGCGGCTGCCGCCAGGAACTCCTTCAGGTTGTCCCCAGGCACGCTCGGATTCGCGCCGATCACCAGCGGAAAGCGCACCGTCTGCCCGATGGCGACAAAATCCTTGAACGTGTCGTACGGCAGCTTGGGCTTCACGGCCGGGTTGATGCCGTGATTGTCGAAACTGACCAGCAGCGTGTTGCCGTCCGGTTCGGCGCGCGCCACGAACGCCGTGGCGATCTGGCTGGCGGCGCCCGGACGGTTCTCGACCACCACCGCGCGGCCGCCCATCTGCTGCGACAGGCGCGGCTGCAGGATCCGCGCCAGGATATCGGTGCTGCCGCCCGGCGGATACGGCACGACGAGAATCAGCGACCGTTCCTCGGCCATCGCCGGCGCGGCGACAAAGGCGCCCCCGGCCGCGGCCAGCGTGCATACCGCCGCCAGCGCCCGCTTGATCGTTCTATTCATCAGTTTTCCCCTGCTGTTGTGGTGTTGGCCGGCACTACCGTGGCGGGTTCGGCCTGGTCCCGCATGTAAATCGTTGAAAAGCCCGTGCGGATGACGTCGGTGATCTGGTCCAGCCGACGGCCGATATGCGCGCTGATGAGGCCGGGCAAGGCCTCGATGTCGCGCTTTTGCAGCGCGTCCACGATGCGCAGGTGCTCGCCTTGCGTATGGCTGCGGCGTCCTTGCTGCATGTCGATCCAGCGCACGAAATGAATGCGCGCGTTGACGCTTTCCAGCGCCCGCACGAATTCTTCGTTACGCGAGTAACGCGCCAGCGCCAGGTGAAAGGCTTCGTCCAGTTCCAGCAACCGGGCGGCATCACTGTCGTCGGGCTCGTCGCGCGAGCGTTCGACGAAGGCGCGCAGGCTGGCAAGCTCCTCGTCGGTCGCGCGCTCGCAGGCTGCACGCACGATGCCGGCTTCCAGCACCGCGCGGTATTCATAAAGACTGTGGATCTGCTTGGCATCCAGCAGGCGGGCAATGAAGCCGCGATTGACCGCGCGCGTCAGAAATCCTTCGACCATCAACTGGTTCAGCACCTCGCGCAGCGGCGTGCGGCTTACGTGCAGCCGGCGCGCAAGCTCAACCTCGTTGATGCGTTCACCCGGCTTGAACTCAAAGCGCACCGCCATGGCCTTGACGGCGCCATACAACTCGGCCTGCCCGGCCGAGGTGCGGGCCGCGCGGGCAACGGGGGTGGCTGCAGGTTGGGAGAGCGTCATACCGGATCGCCTGTGACAATGCTCCAGTCGGGATGAAGTGCATACTAAAGTGCATACACTTTGACGGACAACCCGGGTTTGCCCCAGGCGGGCACCCTTTTCACGGTCGTCGCCCACGGCCGCCTCGCGGCGGGGACGGGCAGGCATGAAAAAGCCCGCCAGGCGGCGGGCTATCGGCAAGCAGTCGGTACGTGGAAGGCTACAGTCCGGTATCCAGCGTGTAGTGCGCGCCATCGCGATTTTCGAGGGTCAGCGTCGACAGGACAGGCGTCTGCGCGTTGTCATCCTGCTGGACGTGAATGCGCAGGTTCGCCAGCGGCACGTCCCACCCGCCGTTGGCGGCTTCGGCAGTCACCCCGGCCACCAGCGCCAGACGCTCGGCCACGCCGCGGGCGTCCGCCGCGCGCGCATCGATACGATGCAGGCTGCGGGCGCCATTGGGATGCGCCATCAGCTCGGGCGACCAGACGCACTCGGGCGTCAGGTGTCGGCAGAAATACATACGGATGCCGGGCAAGGGCTGCTCGGCAAATCGCACGGTATGGAAACGGGCCTGGACTTCCTGACCGTCCAGCATGGCCGGACGGGTCAGTTCCTGGACGGGATTGACGGCAAAGCCGGCGTCCTGCAGCCGCTTGTAGGTGGCCTCGGCGTCATAGGTCCGGAACACCAGCGCTTCCAGGCCAAATGGCGAATCGGCAATTTCCTTGCGCGCGGGCGGCGCGCCCGGCGGCCAACCCAGCAATTCGACGTACGTGCCTTCCAGCACGATCAAGCGATTGCACGACCCCAGGTTGTGCACAGCCTTGTCGCTGAGGTGAAACCCCTGCCGTTCGTAATGGGGCGCCAGCGCATCCAGCCGGTCTCGCACCATGACGACGGCGTGGTCGAATTCAGTGCGGCCGACAGAATGCAGCATGAAGGCTAACCCCTTTTATCAGACCAGCTTACCGTGGCACTGCTTGTACTTCTTACCGCTGCCGCACGGGCACGGATCGTTGCGGCCGACCTTGGGCAGTGCGTTGCGCGCGGGTTGCGCACCCGTTTCCTGCGCGTCGGAAGCCAGCGCCTCGTCGTAGTCGGAGTGGTGATACTGCACGTTCTGCACATGCGACTGCGCCGCTTCGGCTTCGGCCTGCTCGACCTGTTCCGACGATTGCACGCGCACCGTCATCAGCACCTTCACCACGTCGTCGCGCACGCGTTCCAGCATGCCCGAGAACAGTTCGAAGGCTTCGCGCTTGTATTCCTGCTTGGGATTCTTCTGCGCATAGCCGCGCAGATGGATGCCCTGACGCAGGTAATCCAGCGCCGACAAATGCTCGCGCCAGTGCGTGTCGATCGCCTGCAGCATGATCGAGCGCTCGAACTGCGACCACGATTCCTCGCCCACCTGGTCGACCTTGGCCTGGTACGCATCGCGCGCCGCGGCCACCACGCGTTCGCGCAGTTCTTCGTCGTTCAGGTTGGGTTCTTTTTCCAGCATCTCGGTCAGCGGCAGATGCAGGTGCCAGTCGGCTTCCAGCGCCTTCTGCAGCGCGGGGATGTCCCACTGTTCTTCCACCGATTCCGGCGGCACGTACGTGTTGAACAGATCGGTCACCGCGGCGTCGCGCAGGTTCTGCACGGTTGCGCTGACGCTGGCGGCTTCCAGCACGTCGTTGCGCTGCGAGTACAGCACCTTGCGCTGGTCGTTGGAAACGTCGTCGTATTCCAGCAATTGCTTGCGGATGTCGAAGTTGCGGCCTTCGACCTTGCGCTGCGCGGTCTCGATCGAGCGCGTGACCATGCCGGCCTCGATGGGCTCGCCCTCGGGCAGCTTCAGGCGTTCCATGATGGCGCGCACGCGGTCGCCCGCGAAGATGCGCATCAGCGAGTCTTCCAGCGACAGGTAGAAGCGGGACGAGCCCGGATCGCCCTGACGGCCGGCACGGCCGCGCAGCTGGTTGTCGATACGGCGCGATTCATGGCGCTCGGTGCCGATGATGCGCAGGCCGCCCGCAGCCTTGACCTGATCGTTCAGCGGCTTCCATTCGGCGCGGATCTTTTCGATGCGCGCGGTCTTTTCGGCTTCGGACAGCGATTCGTCGGCGCGGATCAGGTCGACCTGCTTGTCGACACTGCCGCCCAGCACGATGTCGGTACCGCGACCGGCCATGTTGGTGGCGATCGTGATGTGGCCCGGCTTGCCGGCTTCGGCCACGATCTCGGCTTCGCGGGCGTGCTGCTTGGCGTTCAGGACCTCGTGCGGCAGCTTGGCCTTTTTCAGCAGGCCCGACAGCAGCTCGGAGTTCTCGATGCTGGTGGTGCCCACCAGCACAGGCTGGCCGCGCTGGTGGCAATCGCGGATGTCTTCGAGGATGGCGTTGTACTTTTCGCCGTCGGTCTTGAAGACCTGGTCGTTCTGGTCTTTACGGACCATGGGCTTGTTGGTCGGGATGATGACCGTCTCGAGCCCGTAGATTTCCTGGAATTCGTACGCTTCCGTGTCCGCCGTACCGGTCATGCCGGACAGCTTTTCGTACATGCGGAAGTAGTTCTGGAACGTGATCGACGCCAGCGTCTGGTTCTCGTGCTGGATCTTCACGCCTTCCTTGGCTTCGACGGCCTGGTGCAGGCCATCGGACCAACGGCGGCCCACCATCAGGCGGCCCGTGAATTCGTCAACGATCACCACTTCGCCGTCTTGCACGACGTACTGCTGGTCGCGGAAGAACAGCGTGTTGGCGCGCAGCGCCACCATCAGGTGGTGCATCAGCGCAATGTGGCGCGGGTCGTACAGCGATTCGCCTTCGGGCAGGATGCCCAGACGGGCAAGAATGCCTTCGGCGTGTTCGTGGCCGGCTTCCGACAGGTAGACCTGCTGGCTCTTTTCGTCGACCCAGTAATCGCCTTCGGGTTCCGGCTCCTGCGGCTTGGGCTCGTGCGCCATGCGCGTCAGCAGCGGCGGCACCGCGTTCATGCGGACGTAGAGTTCGGTGTGGTCTTCGGCCTGGCCGGAGATGATCAGGGGCGTGCGGGCCTCGTCGATCAGGATCGAGTCCACTTCGTCGACGATGGCGTAGAACAGCACGCGCTGGCGGCGGTCTTCAACACGGAATTCCATGTTGTCGCGCAGGTAGTCGAAACCGAATTCGTTGTTGGTGCCGTACGTGATGTCGGCAGCGTACGCGGCCTTCTTTTCGTCGTTCGGCTGCTGCGGCACCACCACGCCGGTGGACATGCCCAGGAACCGGTACAGGCGGCCCATCCATTCGGCGTCGCGGCGGGCCAGGTAGTCGTTCACCGTGACCACGTGCACGCCCTTGCCGGCGATGGCGTTCAGGTAGACGGGCAGCGTCGCCATGAGCGTTTTGCCTTCACCCGTGCGCATTTCGGCGATCTTGCCGTTATGCAGGGCGATGCCGCCCAGCATCTGCACGTCGAAGTGCCGCATGCCGAACACCCGCTTGCCGGCTTCGCGCACAACGGCGAAGGCTTCGGGAAGCAGATCGTCCAGGGACGTGCCCTGGGCGTGGCGGGAACGGAATTCGTCGGTCTTGGCCGCCAGTTCCGCGTCGGAGAGCGCGGAGATCTTGGGTTCGAGCCCATTGATCTGGGTTACCAGCTTGCGATACTGCTTAAGCAGCCGGTCGTTGCGGCTACCTATGAGTTTTTTGAGCAGAGAAACCATGCGTATGTCGGCCGCACGAGCCACACCACACCCGAAGCGCTTGGGGCAGCGTCACCCGTGACTTGATGTTATTGGTTGAGCGGGGGTCCGCCGGGAAACGAACCAGTTTAACGCACCTGGAGCGTAATAGCCTGGACCTATGACCAGGGTAGCACTGTCGGCCGGTTTGACCGGCCAACCCGCGAAGGGTTCAAGGCGCGGCAGCCTGCGCGACGGCGGGCGGCGCGTGCTGAGGCTGCGGCCCCAGGAAGAGGCGCGGATCCAGCGGTTGTCCGGCAAGGCGGACCTCGAAATGCAGGTGCGGGCCGGTGGATCGGCCAGAGCTGCCGACGCGCGCGACCTGCTGGCCGCGCTCGACCAGATCGCCCTGCTTGACCAGCAACGACGACGCATGGGCGTAGCGGGTGATCAGGCCGTCGCCGTGGTCGATCTCGACCATGTTGCCAAAGCCTGGCGCCCACTTGGCCTCCAGCACCACGCCGCCGGACGCGGCCAGAATCGGCGTGCCGGAGGGCGCCGCGAAATCCAGCCCTTCGTGCATGGCCGAGCGGCCCGTCACCGGGTTGCGGCGCCAGCCATACGAGGACGACAGATAGGGGTAATCGGTGATCGGCATGGCGGTCGGCATGCGCGCCTGATCCGCCGAACGCTTGGTGAGCGCCGCGTCCAGCAACTTCAGGTTGTCAGTCTGCTGCGACAGCCGTGCCTGGATCTCGTCGAGCTGTCGGCCCAGCGCCTCGGCCGACGCCGCGCTGGGCGGCGGATGGTCGGTAAAAAGGTCGTCCATGACCTGCGTGGCCTCGGGATGCGCCGGCGCCTCGGGCTGCGCAGACGCCAACTGCTGGGCCAATTCGGGGTCGGTGTAGGCCACGCCCGCCACCTTGGCCACGCGCTGGCCCAAGCCGTCGATGCTGACCAGCTTGGCCTGCAGCGCGCCGACCTTCGAAGCCAGCAGGTTCATGTTTTCACGCAGGAAATCGGCGTCGCGCCCCGGCTGCTCAGAGAGCGGCCATCCCATTGTGTGGACGGCGGGAAGGATCGGAGTGATGTATCGTTGAAGCGCTGCGCCAAAAATGGCCGCGGTAATCAAGGCGCCCCCCAGGAACAACGCCAGTCGCGCGCCGCCCAGGGTGAAATGCCCGTCCTGCCCGTCGCGGGCGTGCATAATCACGATCTTCAAGGTTTGCTTCCTAATTCTTTTAAAGCCGGCATGAATAGACCCGCTTCATACCGTCAACGTTCCAGTACCAGCCGGCGCGTAGAAAATACCGCCCTGGGATGGCTGGGTCATGACATGCGGGGCGCCGGTGTATTGGCGACTGCCCGCAAGCATCTGCAAATTCAATACGCGGTGGCGGCGGTGTTGCCCGCCCCGCTGGGTGCTGTGTGCCAGGTCGCCAAGCTGGAAAACCTGTGTCTGCACCTGGTGGTGCCGACCGCCGCGCATGCGGCCAAGATGCGTCAATTGGCGCCGCGCATCGCGCGGTCTCTGGCGGACCAGGGCTGGAACCTTAACGAAATTGCCATCAAGGTACAAGCGGGGTTACCCAAGCCCGGCGCCCGTCAGCCGCGCCCTCCCACAGAGGCGCAGCCGCTGAACGACAAGGCCCTGGGTGCGTTCGAAACGCTGCACGGCAATCTGCGGCCAGGTCCGTTGGCCGATGCCGTCGCCAAGCTCTTGAAGCATCACAAGAGTAGCTGAGCAACCCGGCTTTGTCCGGCAACTCAAAGGGCTGGAAACGTCGCGAAACCAACTTTTCAGACCGATGGCCGGATGGTGGGCTACCGGATTGCGACTATCGCGCGAGGGGATGACGGCCAGCGTCGTCCCTAAGGAGAAACCCAAGCGGGTATCTATGCAGAAACCCGCGCTGAGCCGGAGGTGGCCCCCGTGCGCGGGTTCAGCGGAAACCTGGCGTCAGGCCAGTTTCCATTCATGGCGAAACGCCTGGGGCGCTTCTGCCTGCGATTCGTACGTGACGATTTCCCAGGCGTCGCGCTGCTCGAGCAGCGCGCGGGCAAGCTGGTTGTTCAGGCCGTGGCCCGATTTGCACGCCACATAACGTGCCACCAGCGGCTTGCCCAGCAGATACAGGTCGCCGATGGCGTCCAGGATCTTGTGCTTGACGAATTCATCGTCGTAACGCAGCCCGTCGCTGTTCAGCACGCGGTACTCGTCCATGACGATGGCGTTGTCCAGGCTGCCGCCACGGGCCAGGCCCATCGACCGCAGGGCCTCGACTTCATTCACGAAACCAAAGGTGCGCGCCCGCGCGATTTCGCGAACATACGAATGCGTGGCGAAATCGATTTCGGCGAAATTTGCCGTGGAGTCGATGGCGGGGTGACGGAAGTCGATCGAGAAAGCCAGCGCGTACCCTTCATGGGGTTCGAGCCGGGCCCATTTCTCGTTGCGGCCTTCGCCTTCACGCACTTCCACCGGCTTCAACACACGGATGAACTGCTTGGGCGCGTTCTGCTCGACGATGCCGGCCGAGCGCAACAGATAAACAAACGTCGCCGCGCTGCCGTCCATGATGGGGACTTCTTCGGCAGTGAGGTCGACGTGCAGGTTGTCGATACCCAGGCCGGCCAACGCCGACATGAGATGTTCCACGGTCGACACGCGAACATTGCCCTGTTGCAGCACGGACGCCATACGGGTGTCACCCACGCCGGTGGCTTGCGCGGGCAGGTCGACGACCTGCGGCAGATCCACCCGGTGAAAGACGATGCCGGTATTGGGCTGTGCCGGACGCAGGGTGAGCTCCACCCGCCGTCCTGAGTGGACGCCGACGCCTGTCGTGCGGACGAGATTCTGGATGCTGCGCTGTCGGAACATGAGACTTGGAATTTTGAACTCGGAAGCCGGCAAGATAAGTACGGATTGCCGGCGTAACCGAAGTATTGTAACGCTGTCCGATCCATGCCGCCATTCAAACTGGCGTTCAGACCGGCCGAAACCTCCGTCCCTTATTTAACGTGCAAGGGAAACACGGACCGCTCTGCCTCCGGCTCGCCCGTGGGGACAGGCGAGCCGGAGTGAGGGAGTGCAGTTAGAGCCGTTGACCGGCTCTAGGTTCAGTCCGCCTGCTTACGCAGGAAGGCCGGGATGTCGAAATGATCCATTCCCGAGCTTTCCAGCGCCCGCACCTGGGCCGACGCCTGGCTGCGCGGATTGCGCATGACAGACGGCATGTCCAGATTGCGGTAGTCGCCGCCTTGGCCGGCCGGCATCGTGCCCATGGGCATGTTGTCGGTGCCGGTGCGCAGCACTTCAGCGGTGTTCTGCACCAGTTGCGGACGGGCTTGCGCACGGCCAAGGCCGGTTGCAACCACCGTGACGCGCAGGTTTTCGCCCATGGACTCGTCGTAGGCGGTGCCGAAGATCACGGTCGCGTCGTCCGAAGCGTAGCTGCGGATCGTTTCCATGATTTCGCGCGTTTCGCGCATCTTCAGCGAGCGGCTGGCGGTGATGTTGACCAGCACGCCACGCGCGCCGTTCAGATCCACGCCTTCCAGCAGCGGGCAAGCAATGGCATGCTCGGCGGCAACACGTGCGCGATCCGCGCCCGATGCCGACGCCGTGCCCATCATGGCCTGGCCCTGCTCGCCCATGATCGTCTTGACGTCTTCGAAGTCGACGTTGACGTTGCCTTCGACGTTGATGATTTCGGCGATACCCGCGCACGCGTTGTGCAGGATGTCGTCGGCCGAACGGAAGCAGTCTTCCTGCGTCGCGTCCTCGTCCATCAGTTCATACAGGTTCTCGTTGAGCACCACGATGAGCGAATGCACGTGCTTGGCCAGTTCCGAGATACCGTCCTCGGCCATCTTCAGGCGCTTGTTGCCTTCAAAGGAGAAAGGCTTCGTGACCACGCCCACGGTCAGGATGCCCAGTTCCTTCGCCACTTCGGCCACGACCGGACCCGCACCGGTACCGGTGCCGCCGCCCATGCCCGCGGTGATGAAGACCATGTGCGCGCCGTTCAGCGCGGCACGGATTTCCTCACGCGCGGTTTCCGCCGACGCGCGTCCCTGCTCGGGCTTGGCGCCCGCGCCCAGACCGGTACGGCCCAGGCGGATCTGCACCGGCGCATTGGTTGCCGCCAGCGCTTGCGCATCGGTATTGGCGCAGATGAAATCCACGCCGTGCACACCGCTGCGAATCATGTGCGCGACGGCATTGCCGCCCGCACCACCCACACCAACGACCTTGATTACGGTCCCTTTGGTGTTGTTCTCAAGCATCTCAAAGTTCATCATGATGACTCCCTCACAAGTCCGAATTTGCAAATCACAAAAATTCCCCGACAACCTATCTTTTGTGAATCGCCTCAAAGCCGACGCCGGCTACATAGGCCCGCTACGGGTTTGAGACGCCTCCTCTTTCTGGCGCTCCCCGCTGGACAGCCGCGGTTCGCACCAAGGAGCAGGCCCCAACCTGCACCCTTTAATTCATGAACCACTCTTTCATGCGCGCAAGCAGGCTCTTGAAGTTGCCCGTCTGCGCAGCCACCTTGCGGCCACGCACACGCTGCATGCGCGCTTCCTGCAGCAGCCCCATCACCGTCGAGAAGCGCGGATTGCGCATCACGTCGGCAAGGCTGCCTTCGTACTCGGGCACCGCCACGCGAACCGGCTTGAGGAACACGTCCTCGGCCAGTTCGATCATGCCGGGCAGCTGCGCGGATCCGCCGGTCAGGACCACGCCGGAAGCCAGCAGGTCCTCGTAGCCGGAATCGCGCACCACCTGCTGCACCAACGTGAACAGTTCTTCGACGCGTGGCTCGATCACCGCGCCCAGCGCCTGGCGCTTGACCTGGCGCGGGCCGCGGTCGCCCAGGCCCGGCACTTCCACGGACTCGTCCGGGCTGGCCAGCACCTGCTTGGCGACGCCGTAGCGCAGCTTGATTTCTTCGGCATCGGGCGTGGGCGTGCGCAGCATCGCCGCGATGTCGTTGGTGATCTGATCGCCGGCGATGGGCAGCACGGCGGTGTGGCGGATTGCGCCGCCGGTGAAGATGGCAACGTCGGTCGTGCCCCCGCCGATGTCGACGAGAACGACGCCCAGCTCCTTTTCGTCGGCGGTCAGCACGGCCAGGCTGGAGGCGAGCGGCTGCAGGATCAGGTCCTGCACTTCCAGGCCGCAGCGGCGGACGCACTTGACGATGTTCTGCGCGGCGCTGACGGCGCCGGTCACGATGTGCACGCGCACTTCCAGGCGCAGGCCGCTCATCCCGATGGGCTCGCGGATGTCTTCCTGGCCGTCGACGATGAACTCCTGCGTCAGCACGTGCAGCACCTGCTGGTCCGTCGGGATGTTCACCGCCTTGGCGGTCTCGATGACGCGGGCGACGTCGGTGGCGGTGACTTCCTTGTCCTTCACGGCGACCATGCCGCTGGAATTGAAGCTGCGGATATGGCTGCCGGCGATGCCGGTGTAGACGTCTCGAATCTTGCAATCTGCCATCAGCTCGGCTTCTTCAAGCGCGCGCTGAATGGAATTCACAGTGGTCTCGATATTGACGACCACGCCCTTGCGCATGCCGCGCGATTCGTGCTGGCCCAGGCCAAGCACCTCGAAGCGGCCTTCAGGCAGGATTTCAGCCACCACAGCCACCACCTTGCTGGTGCCGATATCGAGGGCGACGATAAGGTCCTTGATGTCACGGGTCATGGCGTTAGCGTTTCTTGGGAGGTTTCGGTGTGGATTTGGATTTGGTTTCCGACGCGGGCAACGGGGCCAGCGCCAGGGCGAAACCATTCGGATAGCGCAGGTCGGCCTGCGTGACGGTGCGCCCTACCAGGCGCCCCGATACGGTGGGCCACGCCTGCACAAAGCGTTGAATACGAGCCGCGAACGGCAAGGCGCCGGGCAGGCCGTGCGGGTCCGGCGCATCGGCGCCCGGATCCCGGCCCAGGTCCAGCAGCATGCCGTTGGAAAGCACGACGCGCCAGGCGTAGCGCGGGCTCAGTTCCAACTGTTCCACATGCATGTCCAGCGGCGCGAACCAGCGCGCCAGCTCGGCGTAGCGCTGCACGACCAGCGCTTCCGTGCCGTCGGGTCCGGAGAACTGCGGCAGCACCGTGTCGTCGTCCACCTCGCCCGTGTTGGCCGTGAACGCCTCGCCCCAGGTGTTGATCATCTGGTTCTCGTTCCACAGCGCCAGGGGCTGCTGTTCCTCGATGCGCACACGCAGCACGTTCGGCCAGATCCGCCGCACGGTGGCATGCCGGACCCAGGGCACCGATTCGAAGATCTCGCGCGCGTCGTCCAGGTCCACCGTGAAGAAGTTGCCCTTCACGCGGCCCGCGATCGCCGAACGCACGGCGCCCGTCGACACGTAGTGCAGTTCGGTGTCCGGCATCGATTCCAGCTCGATCGCCGACAGCGTGAAATACGGACGTTGCGCTACCCACACCACGCCCGCGATGAGCATGGCGGCAACCGCCAGCACGGCGAGCGTGTTGGCGATCAGGTTGGTAGTACGAGCGTCGTTCCACACGGAGTATCCAGATCAAGCGTTGCGGGCGTGGCCGTGCACCTTGCACGAGGCCTCGGACAGGATGGCCACGCACAATTCTGCATAGCTGATCCCCACGGCCTTCGCGGCCATGGGCACCAGGGAGTGGCCGGTCATGCCGGGCGAGGTATTCATTTCAAGCAGCCAGGGCCGGTTGTCGGCATCGAGGATGAAATCCGCGCGGCCCCAGCCCTCGCAGCCCAGCGTCTGATACGCCTTGACGGCAATCCGCGCGACTTCTTCAGCAACGTCCGCGGGCAAGGCGGCCGGGCAGAAATACTGCGTGTCGTCGGAGAAATACTTGTGTTCGTAGTCGTAGTTGCCGCCCGGCGCCGCGATCTCGATCACCGGCAGCGCGCGCGCCGCCTTGCCCGAGCCCAGCACGGCCACGGTCAGCTCGCGCCCAGTGATGAATTGCTCGGCCAGGACCTCGCTGTCGTACTGCGCGGCTGCGGCGTAGGCTTCCTTCATGTCTGAGTAGCCGACGACCTTGGTGATGCCCACGGTCGAGCCCTCATGCGGCGGCTTGATGATCAGCGGCAGTTGCAGGCGGTCGGGGACCAGGCGCAGTTCGGTATCGGCGTCCAGCACTTCAAAGTCGGGCGTGGGCAGGCCATGCTGCAGCCAGATGCGCTTGGTCATGGTCTTGTCCATGGCCAGTGCCGAGGCCATCGGGCCGCTGCCCGTGTAAGGAATGCCCAACAGTTCCAGCGCGCCCTGCAGGGTGCCGTCTTCGCCGTAACGGCCGTGCAGCGCGATGAACACACGGTCAAAGCCTTGATCGGCCAGTTCGGCAAGACTGCGCTCGCCGGTGTCGAACAGGTGCGCGTCCACGCCGGCGCTGGTCAGCGCCTCGTGCACGCCTTTGCCGGACATGAGCGAAACTTCACGTTCGGCGGACCGGCCGCCGTACAACACACCCACCTTGCCGAATTGCTTGCTCATGCCAGCTCTCCCACCTGGGCGGGGACCTTGCTGATCGAACCCGCCCCCATCACGATGACGACGTCGCCATCGCGCACGAAATCCACAACCGTCTGCGGCAGCTCCGCCACGTCTTCCACGAACACCGGCTCGACCTTGCCGGCCACGCGCAACGCGCGCGACAGGGCACGTCCGTCAGCGGCGACCAGCGGCGGTTCGCCAGCGGCATAGACCTCGGTCAGCAGGACGGCGTCAGCCGTGCCCAACACGCGCACGAAATCCTCGAAGCAATCGCGCGTCCGCGTGTAGCGGTGCGGCTGGAAGGCCAGCACGATGCGACGGTCGGGCCAGGCGCCGCGCGCCGCGGCCAGCGTTGCCGACATTTCGACCGGATGGTGGCCGTAATCGTCGATCACCGTGAACGTGCCGCCGCCGTGGTTGGCCGGCACCGGAAATTCGCCCGTCTGCGTGAAGCGGCGGCCCACGCCCTTGAACGCGCGCAGCGCCTCGCAGATGGCAGCGTCGGACACGCCCAGCTCGGTCGCCACGGCGATCGCGGCCAGCGCGTTGCGCACGTTATGCAGGCCGGGCAGATTCAGTTCGACGTTCAGGGGCGGCAACAGCGTGTCGCGGTGAGTGCGCTGCACGTTAAAGCGCATGCGCGTGCCGTCAGGCTGCACCTCATAGGCACGCACCTGCGCTTCCTCGTTCAGGCCGTAGGTCGTGATGGGACGCGACACGAACGGCATGATCTCGCGCACGTTCGCGTCGTCCGAGCACAGCACGGCGCTGCCATAGAACGGCAGGCGCTGCGTGAATTCGATGAACGCACTCTTGAGCCGCGCCACGTCGTGCCCGTAGGTGTCCATGTGATCGGCATCGATATTGGTCACGATGGCCATCACGGGCAGCAGGTTCAGGAACGAGGCGTCCGACTCGTCGGCCTCGACCACGATGTAGTCGCCCTGCCCCAGCCGCGCATTGGCGCCCGCCGAATTCAGGCGGCCGCCGATCACGAACGTGGGGTCCAGGTCGCCCGCCGCCAGCACGCTGGCGACCAGGCTGGTCGTGGTGGTCTTGCCGTGCGTGCCAGCCACGGCGATGCCGCGCTTCAAGCGCATCAGCTCGGCCAGCATGATGGCGCGCGGCACCACCGGAATACGCGCAGAGCGCGCCGCGATCACTTCGGGATTGTCGCCCGCCACCGCGGTGGAGGTGACGATGGCGCTGGCGCCCGTGACGTTGCTGGCGGCATGGCCGATCGCGATCTTCACGCCCAGGCCGGCCAGGCGGCGCGTCACCGCCGACTCGTTCAGGTCGGAACCGCTGATGTCGTAGCCCAGGTTCAGCAGCACTTCGGCAATGCCGCTCATGCCCGAACCGCCGATGCCTACAAAATGGATATGTTGAATTCTGTGTTTCATGATGAACGCCCCGCTGCTTGTTCACAGACGTCGGCGATATGGGCGGCCGCGTCGGGACGCGCATGCGCGCGGGCCCGGACGGCGACAGCCTCGAGTTCTTGTCGGGTGCGCTGGCTCAGCCAGTCCGCCAGCCACTCGGGCGTCAGGGCGGTCTGCGGCTGCAGCCAGGCGGCCTGCGCGTCGCTCAGGAAGCGCGCGTTGGCAGTCTGGTGGTCATCGATGGCGTGGGGGAACGGCACGAACAGCGCCGCGACGCCGGCGGCCGCCACTTCGGACACCGTCATGGCGCCTGCGCGGCAGATGAGCAGATCGGCGTCGGCCATGGCGCCCGCCATGTCGTCGATGAAAGCGCGGCAATCGGCCTGCACACCCGCCTGGGCGTAGGCCTGTTGCAGCGCCGGCAAATGTTGTTCACCGGCCTGGTGGACGACCGTCGGCCGGTTCTCGAGCGGCAGACGCGCCAACGCCTGCGGCACGGTGGTGTTCAAGGCTTGCGCCCCCAGGCTGCCGCCCACCACCAGCACGCGCAGCGGACCGGTGCGGCCGGCATAGCGTTCGGCGGGATCCGGCAAGGCGCACAGGTCGGCGCGCACCGGGTTGCCCATGGCTTCGCCCTTGGGCAGCACGCCAGGAAATCCGCTCAGCACACGGCGCGACATCTTCGCCAAGCACTTGTTGGCGGTGCCGGCGACGGCATTCTGTTCGTGCACGACCAGCGGCGTGCCGCGCAGCGCCGCGATCACGCCGCCCGGAAATGCCACGTAACCGCCCATGCCCAACACCACGTCAGGACGCACGTCGGACAGCCGCGACCACGCTTGCGCGAACGCGCGCAGCAGCAGGAACGGCAGCTTCAGCAACGCGGACGCGCCCTTGCCGCGCACGCCCTGGAAGCGCAACGGCACCAGTTCAATGCCGCGCGGCGGCACGAGGCGGCCTTCCATCTTTTCGGGATTGCCCAGCCACAGCACGCGCCAGCCGCGTTCGCGCAGCACGTCGGCCACGGCGAGACCCGGCATGATATGACCGCCGGTGCCACCGGCCATGATCAGGATCGTGCGAGCGGCGGTCATACCCGTCCCCCGCGCATCATGATGCGGTTTTCCACGTCGACCCGGATCAGCATCGCCAGCGCGCACAGGTTCATCACCACGCCCGAACCGCCGTAGCTCATCAGGGGCAGCGTCAGGCCCTTGGTGGGCAGCAGGCCCAGGCACACGCCCATGTTGATGAACGACTGCACGCCGAACCACATGGCCACGCCGTGCGCGACCAGGCCGGCGAACGTGCGTTCCATGGCGATGGCCTGACGGCCGATGTCGAATCCGCGGTACACAATGATGGCGAACAGCGTGATCACCAGCATGACGCCGGCAAAGCCCAGTTCCTCGCCCACCACCGCCATCAGGAAGTCGGTGTGCGCCTCGGGCAGGTAATGCAATTTTTCCACGCTGGCGCCCAGGCCCACGCCGAACCATTCACCGCGCCCCAGCGCAATCAGCGAGTGCGACAGCTGGTACGCGCTGCCGTAGGCGTTGTCTTCGTTCCAGGGGTCCAGGTAGGCGAACAGCCGCGCACGACGCCACGGCGACAGCCAGATCAGCATCAGGAACGTGCCCACCAGCACGGCCAGCAGGCTGCTGAAATACTTGCCGTTGATGCCGCCCAGAAACAGGATGCCGATGGCAATGGCCACGATCACCATGAACGCGCCCAGGTCGGGCTCGAGAAGCAGCAGCATGCCGACGCCGGCCAGCGCGAACGCCATCGGCAGGAAGCCGCGGGCAAAGGCCTGCATGTGCTCCTGCTTGCGCACGGTGTAGTCGGCCGCGTAAAGCAAGGCGGCAAGCTTCATCAGCTCGGACGGCTGGAAATTCAGCGGACCCAGCGGGATCCAGCGGTGCGCGCCGTTGACTTCGCGGCCGATGCCCGGAATCAGCACCGCCACCAGCAACACCATCGTCACCACGAAAAGCGGCACGGCCAGACGCTGCCAGACCCGGATGGGGATCGACAGCACGATGGCGGCGCCGACCAGGCCCGCGCTGACGAACAGGCCGTGGCGGATCACGAAGTAATAGCGGCCATAGGACGCATAGCGCGGGCCGTCGGCCAGCGCGATCGATGCCGAATACACCATCAGCAGGCCGAGCAGCAGCAACGTCGACGCCGCGATCACGAGCGGCATGTCGAAGTTGCGCATGCGGGTACGGCCGGGCCGTACGGCATTGACGCTGGCGGTCAGGTCGGCGATCAGGCTCATTGCGCGGCCTCGGCGCCACGCGCCACGGAATTCGCCCAGGAGGCGGCGTTGCGGTTCATGCCACCTCTCCACGGTCGCGGGCCAGGTCTTCGACCTCTTCCACGAACACCTGCCCGCGATGCGGGTAATTGCGGAACATGTCCAGGCTGGCGCACGCCGGCGACAACAGCACGACGTCGCCCGGCTGCGCCAGTTCGGCCGCACCGCGCACGGCGTCGTGCAAGGTCTCGACAGTCAGGCACTTGACGCCGGTCGGCTCCAGCACGCGGCCAATCTCCGGGCCATCCAGGCCGATCAGCATCACCGCGCGCGCATGGCGTGAGACGACGGGAATCAACGGCGAAAAATCCTGGCCCTTGCCCTGGCCGCCGGCGATCAGCACCACGGGCTGGCCCAGGCCTTCCAGCGCGGCCACGGTGGCGCCCACGTTGGTGCCCTTGCTGTCATTGATGTAGTCCACGCCGCCAATGGTGCGCACGAAGGCGGCGCGATGCGGCTCGCCCGCGTAGTCGCGCAGCGCGCGCAGCATGGCGCCCCAGCCCAGATCCAGGCAGCGGGCAAGCTGCAACGCGGCCAGCGCGTTCAGTGCATTGTGGATGCCGCGGATGCGCAGTGCGTCCACGGGCATGAGGCGGCTCATACGGCCCTTGGCGCGCACCGGTTCGGGCGCGTCCTTCTTGCGCCGCGTGGGCGGCGCCGGCTCATCGAAATCGTTGGACTCGCAGGCCGTCAGCCACGCTACGCCCTGTCCCAGTTCAAGGCCCATGTCGCCCACCAGCTCAGGCACATCGCGGCCAAAGCTGCGCACGTTCATGGCGTTCAGCGACGACACCATATCAACGGTCAGCCGATCGTCGCGATTGACGATGGCGATGCGCGCCATCTTCAACAGGCGGCCCTTCGCATCGGCATAGGCCTGCATGCCGCCGTGCCAGTCCAGGTGATCCTGGGTCACGTTCAGCACGACGGCCGCATCGGCCATCAGCGTGCGCGTCGTTTCAAGCTGGAAGCTTGACAGTTCAAGCACCCACACCTGCGGCAGCGCGTCCGTGTCCAGCGCGTCCATCAGCGCGGACAGCGCCGCGGGGCTGATGTTGCCGGCAGCGATGACCGTCAGCCCGCTGGCTTCGACCAGTTGCCGCGTCAGCGCGGTGACGGTGGTCTTGCCATTGGTGCCGGTCACGGCCAGCAGACGCGGGCGATACTCGCGATCGGCGGCCAGATCCGCCAGTGCGCGGGCAAACAGTTCGATCTCGCCGACGATTTCAATGCCGCGGGCCTCGGCCTCGCGCAGCACGTCGGCGGCGGGCGCCTGCGTGGGCGCCAGACCCGGGCTCAACACGACCTGCGACACGCCATCCAGCAGATCGGTGGCAAACGACTCGTCGCAGCCCAGCCGGTATTCCACTTCGTTTTGCGCCAACGCTTCGCGCAGCGCGGCCAGGCCTCCCGGTTCCGCGCGCGTGTCGGCCACGCGCAAGCGGGCGCCCAGGCGGGCGCACCAGCGTGCGGCAGCGACGCCCGTCTCGCCCAATCCGAGGATCAGCACGAGCGGCGCGTCAGCGCGGGAGGATTCCATCATGTTCATCGCAACTTCAGCGTAGAGAGGCCAATCAGCACCAGCATCATGCTGATGATCCAGAAACGCACGACCACCTGGGTTTCCTTCCAGCCGCCCACTTCAAAGTGATGATGCAACGGGGCCATTCGGAAAATGCGTCGACCTGTTCCATAACGTCGCTTCGTGTACTTGAACCAGGTCACCTGGATCATCACGGAAAGCGTCTCGACGACGAACACGCCGCCCATGATGAACAGCACGATTTCCTGGCGCACGATGACCGCGATCGTGCCCAACGCACCGCCCAACGCAAGCGCGCCAACGTCGCCCATGAACACTTGCGCCGGATACGCGTTGAACCATAAAAATGCGAGCCCCGCGCCCCCGATCGCCGCGCACAGCACCATCAATTCCGATGCGCCGGGGATGTACGGAAACAGCAGGTACTTCGAATAGTCCACGCGACCGACCACGTAGGCGAAGATGCCCAGCGCGCTGCCGACCATCACGGTGGGCATGATGGCCAGGCCATCCAGGCCATCGGTCAGGTTCACGGCGTTGCTGGTGCCGACGATCACAGCCCAGGTCAGCGCCACGAAACCCAGCACGCCCAGCGGATAGCTCACGGTCTTGAAGAACGGGACGATCAGGTCGGCACGCGTCGGCAGCGCCATCGTGAAGCCGCTGCCCACCCACGCCTTGAACAGGGGCCAGAGTTCGGTGTTGGCGGGCGCGGACACCGCGAACGCCAGATACACCGCGGCCACCATGCCAATGGTGGCTTGCCAAAAGAATTTTTGACGCGCCGGCATGCCTTCGGGATCGCGATAGACCACCTTGCGGTAGTCGTCACGCCAGCCGATCCAGCCAAACCCGAAAGTCACCAGCAGCACGACCCACACGAAGCGATTCGTCCAATCCGCCCACAGCAAGGTGCTGATGGCGATGGAGATCAGGATCAACACGCCGCCCATGGTCGGCGTGCCGGTCTTGACCAGATGCGATTCGGGACCGTACGTGCGCACGGCCTGGCCGATCTTCATTTCGGTCAGCTTGCGGATGACGCGCGGACCGGCCACCAGGCCGATCACCAGCGCCGTCGCGCACGCCAACACGGCGCGCAGGGTGATGTATTCGAACACGCCCAGCGCGCGCACATCGTCGGAAAGCAGGCGGGCGATCTCAAGCAGCATGCTGCTCTCCCTGCCCTGCGGCTGCCGTACCGTCATTCAAAGAAAAAGCCGTCACTACCCGCTCCATGCGCATAAAGCGCGATCCTTTTACCAATACGCAGGACGGGCGCAAGCCGCGCAAGGCGGCAACGACTTCGTCTACCGATGCGCAGGCGTGCGCGCCAGCGCCGAATGCGGCAGCTGCCGCCCGGCTGGCTTCGCCTAGCGTGATGAATGCGTCGAGCCCATGCTCGCGCGCGTAATTGCCCACCTCGACGTGCATGGCGGGGCCGTTGTCCCCGACTTCGCCCATGTCGCCCAAGACCAGGACGCGCGTGCCGCCGATGCGCGCAAGCACGTCGATGGCTGCGCGGACCGAATCGGGGTTGGCATTGTAGGTGTCATCGATGAGCAACGTTCCGTCACCCATTCGCTTGTGCTGCATGCGGCCGGCCACCGGGCTGAATCCCGCCAGCGCACGCACCGCGATCTCGAGCGGCGCGCCCGCTGCAATGGCGCTGGCGATGGCGGCCAGCGCGTTGCGCAGGTTGTGCAATCCCGCCACCGGCAGCGTCAGATCGGCAACGCCGACCGGCGTCACGACACGGCAGCGCGTGGCGTCGACTTCCGCGATGATCTGTTCCGCATAGACGTCCAGGCCGGGCTGCAGGCCAAACCGCAGCACGCGGCGCGGCGCGGCCAACGCATCCCAGATGGCTGCGTAGGGCTCGTCTCCGGGATACACGGCGACGCCATCGGCCGGCAATGCGGCAATCGCGGCGCCGTTCTCATGCGCGACCGCTTCGACGGTGTGCATGAATTCCTGGTGCTCGCGCTGCGCGTTCGTGACCAGCGCCACGGTAGGCGCGGCAATGGCGGCAAGCTGCGCAATTTCACCGGGGTGGTTCATGCCCAGCTCGAACACGGCGGCGCGATGACCCGCGCGCAGGCGCAGCAAGGTCAGCGGCACGCCGATGTCGTTGTTCAGGTTGCCGGCCGTAGCCAGGCGCCCCGCGTCGCCCTGCCATTCGGCGAGCATCGCGGAGATCATTTCCTTGGTGGTCGTCTTGCCGTTGCTGCCGGTCACCGCCACCACGGGCAGCACGAACCGGGAACGCCAGGCGGCGCCGATGCGCGTCAGCGCCACGCGCGTATCGCCCACGACAAGCTGCGGCAGTCCGGCATCGGCAACCTGGTGCGCGACGAGCGCCGCGCAAGCGCCGCGCGAAGCTGCCTGATCCAGGTAGTCGTGCGCGTCGAAATTCTCGCCCACCAGCGCGACGAAGAGTTCGCCTTCGCCGATGCGGCGCGTATCGGTGGACACGCCGGGCGTCTGCTGCAGCAGCAGCGCCACGCGCGCCCATTCCCGATCGTCGAAAGGCAGCTTCTCGCCACCGATGTCCTGATAGGTTTCATGACCCTTGCCGGCAAGCAGCACCACGTCTTCCGGCGACGCCGCCCAGATGGTCTGCAAGATGGCGCGCGCGCGATCGACCTGCACGTCGGCATGCGCCGTTTCGGGCACGCCGGCCAGGATCTGCTGGACGATCGCCTCGGGCGATTCGGTGCGCGGGTTGTCGCTGGACACCACCACGTGGTCAGCCAGCTCCGCGGCAATGGCGCCCATCACCGGACGCTTGCCCGGATCGCGCTCACCGCCGCAGCCGAACAGGCAGATCAGGCGGCCGGAACGCGCCGTGGCCACGGCACGCAGCGCCAGCAGCGCACGGGACAACGCGTCCGGCGTGTGGGCGTAGTCCACCACCACCAGCGGACCGCGTGCCGTATGCGCTGGCAAGCTCACTGCCGGTTCCACGGTCTGCAAACGGCCATCGACGGGATCCGTCGCCGCCAGTTCACGCGCAATCTGCGCAAACGGCAGGCCCAGCTTGTACAGCACGCCCGCGACCAGCAGCAGGTTCGAAACGTTGTGCGCGCCCAAAAGGCGCGTCACGATCTGGGCTTCGCCATGCGGCGACACCAGCGTAAAGATCTGGCCTTGCGACGTTGCCTGCAGGTCCCGCGCACGCATGGCGGCCGGAATTTCAGGATCGTCGCTCAGGCTGTAACCCATCGGCGTCACGCCGTCCGGCAGGCTGGCCAGGATCCGCAGCCCGGCTTCATCGTCGGCGTTGATCACCGCGGCGGTCAGGCCAGGCCAGCGGAAGAGGCGCGCCTTGGCCGCTTCGTAGCGCTCCATCGTGACGTGATAGTCCAGATGGTCGCGCGTCAGATTCGTGAAGGCGGCCAGCGCCACGCGCACGCCATCCATGCGGCCCTGCTCGATGCCGATCGACGAGGCCTCCATGGCCACGGCCTTCGCGCCGGCGTCGCGCATCGCGGCCAGCGTGCGGTGCACAGTCAGCACATCCGGCGTCGTCAGGCTGCCGCCCCGCGTCTGGCCGTCGGGCAGCACGGCGCCCAGGGTGCCGATGGTGCCGCAAGCCTTGTCGTTGCGGCTCAGCGCGTGGGCAATCCACTGCACCGACGACGTCTTGCCGTTAGTGCCGGTCACCGCAACCACGGCCAGCGCCGCCGACGGACGGCCATACCAGGTGTCGCCCAGTTCGCCCAGCAGCGAGCGCAGGCCGGTCACCGCAAGCATGGGCGTGCCGGCCGACGCGGCTTGTACGGCATCGGTGGCAGGCGCTTCGAACAGCACGGCACTGGCGCCCAGCGCCAACGCCTTATCTACATAGAGCCGGCCGTCGCTCGACAGTCCCGGGCAAGCAACGAACACGTCGCCCGGCTCGATGTCGCGCGAGTCCAGCTTGAGATGCGCGGTCAACGACACGCGCTCATGCAACCACGCCACGGTCTCGGCAACCGTGGCGGCAGGGGAAGAGTGGAAGCCGTTGGCGCTCATCTGCCTGGCTCCTTGATACCAGCAACAATCGTGGATTCAAACGGTGCGTCGGGCCGCACCCCCATCAGCCTCAAGCTCCCCCCCACGATATGGGAGAACACGGGCGCGGCAATGGCGCCGCCGTAATAGCCGCCGATCGTCGGTTCGTCGATGGACACGGCCACCACGATCTTGGGATCCGACACCGGGGCAAAACCCACATACGAGCTGCGGTAACGTTGCGTGCTGTACTTGCCGTCCACGATCTTGCGCGCGGTGCCGCTCTTGCCCGCCACGCGGTAGCCCTGCACCTGCGCGGCCTTCGTGCCATCGGGGCCGGTGGCGGCCTCCAGCATGGCGCGCACCAGGGCGGTCGTCTTGGGCGTGTAGATCTTGACGCTGGTCGGATCGCTATCGCGCTTGACCAGCGTCAGCGACACCATGTCGCCGTTACGTGCAAAGACGGTATAGGCGCGCGCCACTTGCAGCAGCGACACGGACAGGCCGTAGCCGTAGGCCATCGTGGCCTTTTCGATCAAGCGCCAGCGTTCCCACGGACGCAGACGGCCGGGCGCGGCGCCGGGGAATCCCACTTGCGGCGCCTGGCCGAGACCCAATTCGGTGAAGCGATCCCACATTTCACGGGATTCCAGCTTCTCGGAGATCATCGTCATGCCGATGTTGCTGGACTTGCGCAGCACGCCCGCCACATCCAGCGTGCCGTTGCGGCTCACGTCGCTGATCGTGCTGCCCTGATACGTGAACCGGCCGTTGCCCGTCTCGAACTGCGTCGAGGTGCTGATGCGGCCCAGGTCCAGCGCCAGCGCTGCGGTAAAGGGCTTCATGATCGAGCCCGGCTCGAACGTATCCGTGATCGCCTGGTTGCGCAGGTTGGCGCCATGGAAGGTTTCGCGGTTGTTCGGATCGAAGGTCGGCACGTTGGCCAGCGCCAGGATCTCGCCCGTGTGCACATCCACCACCACGGCCGTCGCACCCTTGGCGCGGTGCTTGTCCATGGCGTCCTTCAGTTCCTTGAACACCAGGTACTGCAAGCGCGTGTCAATGGACAGGCGCAAGTCCCGGCCATCAACCGGCAACGTGACGGCCTGCACGTCTTCGATGACGCGGCCCAGCCGATCCTTGATGACACGGCGGCTTCCCGGTCGGCCCGACAACTGCTGGTTGAACGTCAGCTCGACGCCTTCCTGCCCCTGGTCCTCGACGCTATTGAAGCCCACCACGTGGGCCATCACGTCGCCGTCCGGGTAGTAGCGGCGGGTTTCGGGCTGCTGGTGCACGCCCGGCAAGCCCAGCTGTTTGATCTTGTCGGCCACGTCCATCGAGACCTGGCGCTTCAGGTACACGAAGTTCTTGTCCTCATCGACGAGGCGGCGGCGCAGATCGCCCGCCGGCGTGTCCAGCAGCTTGGCCAGCGAATCCAGCTGCGCGGGCGTGGCCTGCTTCACGTCTTCGGGAATCGCCCAGATGGCGCGCGCCGGCACACTCGATGCCAGCACCGCACCATTACGGTCCATGATCTTGCCGCGCGTGGCGGCCAGCGTCAGCGTGCGCTCGTAGCGGCGCTCGCCCTGCTGCTGCAGGAATTCCGTCGACAATCCTTGCAGGAACAGCGCGCGGCCGGCCAGCACGGTAAACCCGCCAAACAGCAGGATCAGCACCAGGCGGGCGCGCCACGTAGGCAAGCTTCCGCGCAGCACGGGATTGTCGAAGAAGGGCACGCGCTTCATTGCGTGCCTCCGGCGGCCGCGGGCACGGGCGCCTGATTCATATAGAGCGTACGGTCGGGGACGATGGGAATCATCTTCAGACCATCGCGCGCAATGGCGTCGACCCGCGCATTGCGGGCCAGCTCGGCGCGCTCAAGCTGCAGGCGCCGCCAGTTGGTTTCGAGGTCGCGCGCATGCGCCTGATCGCGGCCCAGCTCCACGAAGAGCTGGCGCGACTGATACCGGCTGGTGACCAGGGAAATGGCCGACAGCATCAGCAAAGCCGCAACGATCAGGTTGACGCGACCCATCAGCGGCGCCCTCCCTTGCCGCCACGCCGGGGCGGCGGGGCGAGGTCGCTGCCGGGCAGCGAACCGATCTTCACAAATGCAAAGCCGCCCTCGGCAGGCAGCGGCGTTTCCGTACGTTCAGCCGCGCGCAGGATGGCGGAACGGGCGCGGGCGTTGGTCGAGACTTCGTCGTCCTCGGCCACGACCTTGCCCAGGGATCGCACAACGGGTTGGGGCATTTCGCTTTCGCGCAGGGGCAGGCGTGCATGCGCAGCAGCCGGCCTGGCCGCCGCCGCGATGCACTGCTTGACCATGCGGTCTTCAAGTGAATGAAAGCTGATCACCGCCAACCTCCCCCCCGGGGCAAGCAGGTCTAAAGCTGACGCGAGGGTGCGCGCGAGCTCTTCGAGTTCCCGATTGATGTAAATCCGTAAAGCTTGAAAGGTGCGTGTGGCCGGATGTTGCCCCTTTTCGCGCGTGCGGACGGCGCTGGCGACGCACTCGGCAAGCTCGAGCGTGGTGCGCAGCGGCCTTGTTGCGCGGCGAGCAGCAATCGCCTTTGCAACCTGAAAAGCAAACCGTTCTTCGCCATAATCCGCTATGACCTCCCGCATCTCATCCACACTGGCTTGCGCCAGCCAATCCGCCACCGTGGGACCACGAGTGGTGTCCATCCGCATATCGAGCGGGCCGTCTCGCATGAACGAGAAACCGCGCTCGGCATCGTCGATCTGAGGCGACGAAACGCCCAGATCCAGCATCACGCCATCGACCTTGCCGATGCCGCGCTGCTGCAATTCTTCGGCCATGGTGGCAAAGCCCCCATGCACCACAGTGACCCGCGCATCCTCGGCCGCCAGCGCGTTGGCGACCGCAATGGCTTGCGGGTCCTTGTCAAACACGACCAGCCGGGCGTGCTTGCCCAACCGGCCAAGCAACTCGCGGCTGTGGCCGCCCCGGCCGAAAGTGCCGTCTACGAAGACGCCGCTTTCGATTCGCGTAGCCACATCCTGCCCATCCTGCGGCTGCGACCGTGCCGCACCCTTGCCGCCGAAACCGGGCAGCAAAAGCGCGTCCACCGTCGGCGCCAGGAGGACGGGCCGATGTTCGAATTCCATAACTCTTTCAGAACGAAAACTGGTTCAACACGTCCGGCATACCCTTGGCCAAGTCTTCAGCCTCTCGGCTGGCCAGGGTAGCGGCGTCCCACAGCTCGAAGTGAGAGCCCAGACCGAGCAGCATCACATCGCGCGTCATACCGGAAGCGTTGCGCAGTTCAGGAGCGATCAGGACCCGGCCGGAGCCGTCCAGTTCCACGTCCTGAGCGTTGCCCAGCAACAGCCGCTGCAGCGCGCGGGCCGTCATCGGAAAAGCGGCGATCTGCTCGCGCTTCTTTTCCCACTCCGGTCGCGGATACACCAGCAGACAGCCGTCGGGATGGCGGGTCAGGGTCAGCCGGCCTTCGGCCTGCGACATGAGCGCGTCACGATGCCGGGTCGGAATGGAGATCCGTCCCTTGGCATCCAGCGTGAGCGCGCTGCTTCCCTGAAACACCACATTTACCCCACTTAATTGCACAATTTCCTACTATTTCCCACTCTACGGTATGGGAAAGGGGCGGTCAAGCGAGCGGTTGCAATTTTTTCAATCACAACAAGGACTTAGATCAACTTGTAAATTCGCAAAAAGAAAAACCTCCCAATAAATCAGGAGGTTGCGACATACTCTAAAAGTCCTACTTAAGAAGTAGCGCCTAACGATTGCGGTTTACCGCCTGGGGCTGGGTCGATCCTTCCGGTTGGCGAGGCTTCCCGCCAGATGGGCGACACTGGAAGAGGCAATCAACTGGCGCGGTGGGCGCCAGACGGCCGCGCAGCCTCGTCCAGATCCGCGCGCGCCGGGAAAATCAGTGCAAGACGGGTCTATAGGCCGGATTCTGTACACCAGGTTGCCCTGGCGGACGATCATTCCTCTGCGCGGATCATTGCTGAGCCGCTCTAGCCATCTACCCGCATGCTCGGACGGAGCCGCCCTTCACGGCCGTGAGGCCGCACGCATGCCTATTTGATGTTGCTCCGGATAGAGGTTGCCGCGTTTCACCCTGCGATGCCGCCGCCCGTTGCCGGACGGCGCAATACGGAGATGGCCGTATCAGTGCACGCATAGCGCGCCCGCGCCGCAGTCTCGTCTCTGTGGTCCTATTCCTCAGCCATGCCCGAAGACACGACCGGACGGCCGTTAGCCGTTACCCTGCCCTGTGGAGTCCGGACCTTCCTCGATGAGCTTGCACCCACCGCGATCGTCCGACCCATCTTGCAGTGCGTATTCTATTACAGCCGTCCGCTCTGTCCCCAGGGCGCCCGCAAGAACCTCGGGGCGGGTTCCTGCGACAATACGCGCTGATCCGCTTAGATGCCGCAGACACCAACACTACATGGCCCTCGAAACTCTCATCACCCTGACCGACGTCCAGCTCGCATATGGGCACCATCCACTGCTGGACCATGCCGACTTCGCCATCCAGTCCGGCGAGCGCATCGGCCTTATCGGCCGCAACGGCGCAGGGAAGTCCTCGCTCCTCAGACTGCTCGACGGCCGCACGCAGCCCGACGACGGCGCAATTGCGCGCAGCTCGAGTCTGCGAGTGGCCACCGTCGAACAGGAACCCGAGCTCGACGACAACGCCACTGTCTTTGACGTCGTATGCAATGCAGATGGCGACCACGAAGACTGGCAGCGCCCCTCGCGCGCGCGCGCCGTCATCGAAAAGCTGGGCCTGCCCGCCGACGTGCAGATCGCCGGCCTGTCCGGCGGCACGCGTAAGCGCGTCGCGCTTGCCCGCGCCCTGATCGACGAGCCGGATCTGTTGCTGCTAGACGAGCCCACCAACCATCTGGACTTCGAAGGCATCGCCTGGCTGGAAGACATGCTGCGCGCCTGGAAAGGCGCCGCAGTCATCATCACCCACGATCGCCGGTTCCTGGACGCCGTCACCACTCGCATCGTCGAACTCGATCGCGGACGCCTCCTGAGCTTCCCGGGCAACTTCTCGCAGTGGCAGGAGCGCAAGGCCCAATGGCTCGAGTCCGAAAGGCTCGAGCAGGCGCGTTTCGACAAACTGCTGGCACAGGAAGAAGTCTGGATCCGCAAGGGCGTGGAAGCCCGCCGCACCCGCAATGAAGGCCGGGTGCGTCGCCTGGAAAGCCTGCGCGTGCAGCGCGCCGAACGCCGCGAGCGCGTGGGCAATGTGTCGCTGGCGCTGGCCGAAGGCCAACGCTCCGGCAAACTCGTGGCCGAACTCGATCACGTCAGCAAGCGCTTCGGCGACAAGATCGTAGTCGACGACTATTCCACAACCCTTCTGCGCGGCGACCGCATCGGCATCATCGGCCCCAACGGCGCAGGCAAGACCACACTGCTCAAGCTCATCCTGGGTGAACTGCAGCCCGATAGCGGCACGACGCGCCTGGGCACCAACGTCGCCGTCGCCTACTTCGACCAGATGCGCGCGCAGCTCGACGAAAACGCTTCGCTCGTCGACATCATCAGTCCGGGGAGCGAATGGGTCGAGATCGGCGGCGTGCGCAAGCATGTGATGACCTACCTGGGCGATTTTCTCTTCTCGCCGGCGCGCGCCGGATCACCGGTGCGCAGCCTGTCCGGCGGCGAACGCGCGCGCCTGCTGCTGGCGCGGCTCTTTGCCCGGCCGGCCAACGTGCTGGTGCTGGACGAGCCCACCAACGATCTGGACATCGAAACGCTGGAGTTGCTGGAAGAACTGCTGCAGGAATACGCAGGCACCGTGCTGCTCGTCAGCCACGATCGCGCCTTCCTCAACAACGTGGTCACGCAGACGATCGCCTACGAAGGCGACAGCCACTGGCGCGATTACGTGGGCGGCTACGACGAATGGGTCGCACAGCGCCCGGCGCCTGTCGCTCCGCAGGCTGAGGCCGACAAGGCCGCGAAACCCGCCGACGACGGCGCCGCACGAGCAAAGGCGGCGCGGCCCAAGCCTGCGAAGGCTGGCAAGATCAACGCCTGGGACCTGCGCGAACTCGAAGGCCTGCCGGACGCGATTGCCGCGCTCGAAGCGAAGCAAGCTGAATTGGCCGGCCAACTTGCTGACGGCAGCCTCTACCGCGATGCGCCGGCCGAGGTCGACCGCATCAACGGCGAACTCGCCAAGCTCGAAACTGAACTCGAAGAGAAGTTTGCGCGCTGGGAACTGCTGGAAGCGCGGCGCGATGGCACGCTTTGACGTGACTGCTATATATAGATAGTCCGCGCGGCGGAAAAAAGGGGTGAACGGCACAGCCGCTCACCCCTTTTTCATTTGCATGCGGCGCCAGCCGCGATCGTCCTCAGACGTGAGCGCGCCACTCCAGCGCCTCGCCCGCCGCCAGCGGGACCAGCGTCGCGTTGCCGAACGCCAACTCTTCCGGCACCTGATAGGTCTCGCGCGACAGCGTCAACGTGCCGGTATTGCGAGGCAGACCGTAGAAGTCGGGGCCATGGAAGCTGGCAAACCCTTCCAGCTTGTCGAGCTTGCCGGCCGCCTCGAACGCGGTCGCATAAAGCTCCATGGCATGCAATGCGGTGTAGCAGCCAGCACAGCCGCAGGCATGTTCCTTCAGACCGCGCGCGTGCGGCGCGCTATCCGTGCCCAGGAAAAAACGCGGGCTGCCGCTGGTCGCCGCCTCGACCAGCGCAAGACGGTGCGTCTCGCGCTTCAAAATCGGCAGGCAATACCAGTGGGGCCGCACGCCGCCCTGGAAGATGGCATTGCGGTTGTAGAGCATGTGCTGCGGTGTGATCGTCGCGGCAATCGGACCTTCCGCATCGCGAACGTACTCCGCGCCTTCCTTGGTCGTGATGTGTTCGAACACGACCTTCAGGGCGGGGAAGGCGCGCCGCAACGGCTTCATCACACGCTCCACGAAAATGGCTTCGCGATCGAACACGTCAATCGACGGATCCGTCACTTCGCCATGCACCAACAGCGGCATACCGCATTTCTGCAGGGCTTCCAGCGCCTTCGTGCATTTGCCCAGCAGATCGGTCACGCCCGCGTCCGAGTTGGTCGTGGCGCCAGCGGGATACAGCTTGACGGCGTAGACATGGCCCGACTCATGCGCGCGCACAATCTCTTCAGCGGGCGTGTTGTCGGTCAGGTACAGCGTCATCAGGGGCGTGAACGAAGCCGGATTGACGCCCGACTTGCCAAGCGCTTCCAGGATGCGGCCTCGATAGGCCAAAGCCTGTTCCGTCGTCGTGACCGGCGGCTTCAGGTTCGGCATGATGATTGCGCGCGCGAACTGGCGCGCCGTATCGCCGACCACGGCTTCAAGCGCCGCGCCATCGCGCAAATGCAGATGCCAGTCGTCAGGGCGGGTGATGGTGAGTTGAGTCGTGCTTTGAGTAGACATGGAAGGCTTCTTAATCTGCCAGCGGCATGCCCCGTTCAGCAAGCGCGCAGAACATCGCACTGCCCAGGGGTATGACGGCATCGTTGAAATCGAAATGCGGGTTGTGCAGCAGGCAACCGGAATCGGCGCCGCCTTGGCCAAGACGGAAGTAGGCGCCCGGCTTGGCCTGCAACATGAATGAAAAGTCTTCGGAACCCATCGAGGGTACCAGGTCGCGCACCACGTTTTCCTTGCCGATCATCTCAGTCGCGATGTCGGCCACCAGGTTGGCGTGCTGCGGCGTATTCAGCGTCGCAGGGTAGATGCGCTCGTACACCACTTCAGCGGTGCCGCCAAAAGCGCCGGCGATGGCATTCACCAGCTCGCGCATCCGAATCTCGACCATCTCCTGCACGGACTTGCGAAACGTGCGCACCGTGCCCACCATGCGCGCCTCGCGCGGAATCACGCTCATCGCGCCCGGATGCCCGGCCTGCACCGACCCGATCGACAGCACCGCCGAATCCAGCGGATTCACATTGCGCGATACGATGGTCTGCAACGCGGTGATGATCTGACCCGCGATCGTTACCGGATCGATCGTCTGATAGGGATGCGCACCGTGACCGCCCCGCCCCGTGATCAGGATCTCGAAGCGATCGGCCGCCGCCATCATCGGTCCGGGGTTGATGCCGATCGTGCCAGGTTTGAGGCCCGGCCAGTTGTGCAAGGCATAGATCGCATCGCAAGGGAACGTGTCGAACAAACCGTCTTCCAGCATGGCGCGCGCACCGCCGCGTCCTTCTTCGGCCGGCTGGAAAATCAACACCGCCGTGCCGTCGAAGTTGCGGGTCTGCGCCAGGTACTTCGCCGCGCCGATCAGCACTGCGGTATGACCATCGTGCCCGCATCCGTGCATCAGTCCCGGCTTGGTCGACTTGTGGCCGAACGTGTTGTCTTCCGTCATGGGCAGCGCGTCCATGTCGGCCCGCAATCCAATCATGCGGCCGCTGTCGCAGCGCTTGCCGCGGATCACGCCCACCACGCCCGTCTTACCGATACCGCGGTGCACTTCGATGCCCAACGCTTCCAGCGCACCCGCGACGATGCCGGACGTTCTGACCTCTTCAAAACCGAGTTCTGGATGGGCATGCAAATCGCGCCGGAGCGCCGTCAATTCGTCATGAAAAAGCCGAATCGATTCCAACGGAGAACGTGCGTACATAGGACGTTACAGAATGACGTGAGAGAGGGGACAGTCGGTGCATTTTAGTTGCTACAGAGGATAAATGCCTTTGTCTTTACTGTAGAGACACGTTATGCTCCGGCCGCAGGACAATTTTTCCAACAGCCAGAGAAGGAGCGCCGCATTATGGCCACAACCTCCAAACCCGCGACCGCGCGCAAGCCGAACGCTGCATTCATGAAGCCGCTGACCCCCAGCGCCGAATTGGCCGCTGTCATCGGCTCGGAAGCCGTGCCGCGTACCGAGGTCACCAAGAAGATCTGGGAATACATCAAGAAGCACAACCTGCAAGATGCCAGCAACAAGCGCAACATCAACGCCGATGCCAAGCTGCGCCCGATCTTCGGCAAGGATCAGGTCACGATGTTCGAACTGACCAAACTGGTCAACGCACATCTGAAGTAAGCAGGCAAAGGGCGTACGGCGTACGTCCCTGCCTTTGGATTGTCGCGACGCCCTGGCTTACGGCCGGGCGAGCTCGACGCCACCAAGCAAGCCCCCTCCTCGCAGTTCCCCATTGCCACGTCCGTGGACATCCCCGCCCGATTTCAATAGCGACGCTCTCGCCTGATCGTCAGCGCTGGTGCGCCTTTGCAAGCCGACAAGCTGCATGCTCACGCACTTCAATGGCCCCTCCGGCACACGCGACGTCGATAGGCGCACGCGCCGCCTCTGAATGCGTCCTGCGCGTCGCACTCAACTAAATCGAAGCTCAGCGCCCCGCTCCTAAACAAGGCGCCCGCCCGCGTCCTTTCCAATTCCATTGAGTGCACACGCGAGCCAAGAACCATCCGCGCGCATGTTCTCCTGCGTCACACGAGGCGCATGCAAAAAGGCCGGCATCAATGCCGGCCTTTCCGAGGGTACAACCTGGACTCAGGCGTAAGACGTGGGCGCAGTGCCTTCCAGCAGCGACAGCCAACCGCGTATCAGGCGATACAGCACCCACACAATGGTTGCCGCCACGCCGATCCAGCCGATGAAGATGAGCGTCGCGATCCCACTGATGGCAAGCCACAGCAACGCCCACCAGAACGTACGCAGCAGCCAGTCGAAATGGCCGGCGTAGACGGTGCCGGCCGCGTCAGACCGCTTGAGGTACATGAGCACAACAGCCGCGATCGTGGCAATGCCCAGAAATCCACTCGTCAGAAAGCCCAAGGCATACAAGCCATAGGCCACGTGGGTCAACGTGCGAAGGTCCAATGTCGTACCGGGCACGGGGGTCTGGGGATCACTCACGATAACGCTCCAACGAATTGACTCGAACAATCTTACCGCACAAAGCCACCCCGCCCACGCGCGTTGTTATTTGGGCACATTCAGCATTGGCGCGGCTTGCAGGCCAGTGACGCACCAAAGACAAAGCCCCACCGGGTACCGGTGGGGCTTTGAGGATAAGAGCTTGACGATGACCTACTTTCACAGACGTCCGTCCACTATCATCGGCGCAAAGGCGTTTCACTGTCCTGTTCGGGATGGGAAGGAGTGGTACCACCTTGCCATGGTCGTCAAGCGTAGCTGCTTGAGCAATTGACACCAGGGTCAATCGTTCGAATCTTGGGTCTTACGAATCTTGGGTCTTACTTAAGTGCCGCTTTGACACTGTTGGGCACTACGGTTTACTGCAATGGGACCTGGCGCCTACAGCCGCGGAAGGGTTCGCGCCAATCGCGCAATCAACCTCCAGCGCAACGGCCTGGTCTCTCACTAAAGACAAAACCCCGCAGGC